>JAEUKH010000026.1 GCA_016792845.1 Myxococcales bacterium
CCCGTCGCCCCACTTTAGGTCCGCGGCGCGCTGCTGCGTTGCCGGGTCTCGACGGGCCAACAGCCCGTCTTCGCCCCGTCGCCTTGCATCACTTGCGCCCCTTCGCGGTGCTCGGTCCGACGACTTGGTCGCGTCTCTAGCAGATGTTCACACCGTCAACATTGGATGTAGACAGTGTGAACATCTCAGCCCGACCTCACCGGAGGCTGTTGTAATAGATGTCGCCGTTGGTGCCGCCGTTGCGGCGATCGACCCAGACGACGTGCAGCACGGGGCGGCCGTTCGAGAGGGCTTGGGCGAAGACCGCGGGGCTCGACCCGTCGCTGCCTGCGGGCGAAGTGTCGAGGCGCACGTCGGCGGGCTGGTAGAGGGCGCCGCCGTCGAGCGAGTAGTTGGCGTAGATGTCGAGGGCGCCGTTGCGGTCGTCGGCCCAGACCGCGAAGACGGTGTTGCCGGTGTTGGCCGCGGCGAGGTCGAAGGAGCGCGACTGCCCCGCGCGGCCGCCCACAATCTGTGCGTCGGCGGTGAGGAAGGCCGCCCCCGCGTCGGTGGTGCGTGAGCCGTAGGCCTGGGGCAGCCCGAGCCTGAAGTCGCGCCACACCACGGCGGCGTTGCCGCCCGGCAGGGCCATCACCGTGGGGCTGATCGAGTCGCGTGGGAAGGGGTCAGTGTCGACCCGCACGTCGCTCGAACGCCAGGTGCCGCCGTTGTTGTTCGAGCGGTTGAAGTAGATGTCGAAGGCGCGCCCGTCGCGCACGTCTTGCCACGCGACGTAGACGTTGCCGACGGTGTCGGCGGCCACCGTGGGGGCCTCGCTGGCGTGGCTCCCTGCGGCGTCGGTGTCGAGGCGAAGCTCGGCGGTCGGCCAGGTGAAGCCGCCGTCGGGCGAAGTGCGGAAGTAGATGTCAGACGAGCGCCCGGTGCGGTTGTCGCGCCAGACCACGAAGACCCTGTTGCCGGCCTGGGCCAGCGCGGGGGTCGAGGCGATGCTGGTGTTGCTGCCCTGGTCGATCTGTTGGGGGGTCGTCCAGGTGTTGCCGCGGTCGCGGGTGAGGGCGCCGAAGATGTGACGGCCGCGGTCTGAGAAGAGGGTCTCCCACACCGCGAGGATGCCCTGCCCGGTCGAGGCGAGCCTCACGTTGAAGCTGTCGTTGTCTTGCCGGGTGTTGACCCGCACGTCGGTGCCCGAGAAGCTCTGCCCGACGTTGCGCGAGAAGTTCGAGAAGAGCTGCCGGTAGTTGCCGTTGCGGAAGTCGCCCCACACGGCGAACACGTCGGTGCCGCCCTCGGGCCACGCGATCACGGGGCTCACCGAGTTGTTGGCGCCCGCGCCGTCGGTGTCGAGCCGCAGGTCGGCGCCCCACGACGCGCCCCCGTTGGTGCTGCGCACGAAGTAAATGTCGGCCTCGCCGTTACGGCGGTCGAGGTAGGTCACGCCGAGGTTGTTGCCGCCGCCCACGATGTGCGGCTGAATGCTATTGGCCGTGGCCTGATCGAGCCGCAGGTCGCCCGACGGGCGCGAGAGGCAGCCCTCATCGATGCGGCCGTCGCAGTTGTTGTCGAGGCCGTCGCAGAGCGCCTCGTCGTCGAGGTCGCGGAAGGTGCTCGGATACGTGCACCCGAAGCCCCGCGTGCCGTTGCAGATCGGGCGCGCCGTGGCGCACACCCCGACGGTCTCGCCCGCGCGGCGGTTGCAGCGGAAGTTTGACGGCACCGCCACGTTCTCGTCGACGCGACCGTCGCAGTTGTCGTCGACGCCGTTGCAGCTCTCGCCCCCGGGCTGAACGCCCCCCGCGCACTGGATGCGCCCGGCCACACAGGCGAAGGCGCCGAAGGTGCACGCGCCGACGTTGTTGCCACAGGTCGCGCTCGGGCCCGTACCCGGCAAGGTGCCGCCCGAGGGCGCGTTGTCGACGGTGCCGTCGCAGTCGTCGTCGAGGCCGTTGCAGAGCTCGGTCTGGGCCCCGACCGCGCCGAGACAGCGCAGGGTGCCGCGCTCGCACACGTTGGTGCCCTGACGGCAGATGCCGCGGTTCATCCCGCAGGGTTGGCCGGCGCCGGTGACGTTGTCGTCGATGGCGCCGTTGCAGTCGTTGTCGCGGCCGTCGCAGACCTCGGGCCCGCGCACCCCTGCGGTGTTGCCGCAGGCCCACTCGCAGCCGTCGCTCGCGTCGCGGTTCAGGTCGACAAAGCCCGCGCGGCAGGTGCCGATGGCGCACTGCCCGGCGGCGCAGCTCGCGGCGGCGTTGGCGTACTCGCAGACGCGACCGCAGGCGCCGCAGTTGTTGGCGTCGGTCATGCGGTTGATGCCGTTGTCGACGGTGCCGTCGCAGTCGTTGTCGCGGCCGTCGCAGACCTCGGGCCCGGAGGCCGTGCAGGCGTACTCGCAGCCGTTCGCTGGGTCGCGGTCGCGGTCGACGAAGCCCGCGCGGCACGCGCCGATGCGACAGGTGCCCGCCATGCACGCCCCGCTCGCCCCGGGGAAGGTGCAGGCGTTGCCGCAGCGGCCGCAGTTGGCGTTGTCGGTCTGAAGGTCGAAGCCCTCATCGCGGAGCCCGTTGCAGTCGTTGTCGAGGCCGTCGCAGACCTCGCGTGCGCCGGTCGGCGTGCACGCGTACTCGCAGCCGTCGCTCGGGTCGCGGTTGATGTCGTAGGCCCCGACGTCACACTGCCGGATCGCGCAGACGCCCATGCTGCACGTCGGGATGGCCCCTTGCAGCGCGCACACGTTGCCGCAGGCCCCGCAGTTGCGCGGGTCGGCCTGGAGGTCGAAATCTTCGTCGACGCGGCCGTCGCAGTCGTTGTCGAAGCCGTCGCAGACCTCGCGGCGGTCGGCGGTGGGGCGACAGGTGCCGGGCACGTCGGGTCGGTCGGCGGGCACGTCGACGCGGCCGACGTCGCGGCTCGCCGAGGCGCCGCCGTCGCCGAGCGCGCAGTTGAGGCAGTAGGGCTCGGGCTCGCACCCGAGCGCCGTGAGGGCGAGGACGAGACCCGAGACGAGGGTGCCGTGGGCGGGGCGCTTCATCGCACACCTCCGGCCCGCGACGCGACAGGGGTCTGGCGCCTCGATCGACGCCGAAGCCCGAGCACCCACGCGAGGCTCCCGAGCGCGAAGGCGAGGCCGCGCGACGAGGCGGGGCCGGGTCGCGCCGAGCAATCACCGCCGGTGCCGATCACCCGGTCGGCCACGAAGGGCGCGGCGCCGGGGTCGACGCACTGACCGCGCACGCACTGAACCCGCGGCGCGCCGGGGCAGGTGACGCCCACGCAGGGGTCGTCGACGAGGCGGCCGTTCTCGCAGATGCGACCGGGCGAGGTGCCCACATTGAGGCAGGGGTCGGCGACGCAGCGCACCGTGGCGCCGTCGACCCTGCACACCGTGCCGGGCATGCAGTTGTGACCCTGGCAACGGTCGGCGACGCAGGCCCCGTCGGCGCAGCTCTGGCCGGGCGGGCACCGCACGTCGCCGCAGGAGCGCACGCACTGGCCGCGGTTCTGCGCGTCGAGGCGGCAGAACTGACCCGCCGCGCAGGTGGTGGTGAGGCAGGCGTTGTTCACGCACGCGGCGCCGCGGCAGACCTGGGCGCCCTCGCAGCCGAGGCCGTAACAGTTGTTCTCGACGCAGGTCGCGCGGCCGCTGCGCACGGTGCAGCTCTGCCCCATCGGGCAAGTGAGCATCGAGCAGAGGTCGACGCAGCGGCTCTCGACGCACACCTGGTTCGAGGTGCACGTCTCGTTGCCGCAGAGCGGGCGAACGCAGAAATTCTCAGCGTTGCAGACCAACCCCACGCTGCACGGAAACTCACCCGGCAAGCACGGCGTCGCGCACCGGCACCCGATGCAGCGACCGCCGCCGGGGCAGAGCGTCGAGCTGCCCGGCGCGTCTTCGTCGACCTGGCCGTCACAGTCGTCGTCCATGCAGTTGCAGACCTCGGGGCGCGCCGAGGTGCCGCCCTCGCACCGGAGCCTGCCATCGCGACACTGCTGCCGCCCCGCCGCGCAGAGCGCGTTGCCCATGCTGTCGGTCATGCACGCGGCGCCGCCGCCCGGGTTGCCCTCGTCGATGAGCCCGTTGCAGTTGTTGTCGATGCCGTCGCACACCTCGGCCCCGCCCACGGTCTCGCCCTCGCAGACGTAGCGCCCGCCGCGACATACGAAGCTCCCGGGGCGACACGCGCCCACGCTCGACCCGCAGGTGCCGCCCGGGGCGACGTTGTCGTCGGTCATGCCGTTGCAGTCGTTGTCTGCGCCGTCGCACACCTCGGGCCTGGGCCGCGGGGCGTTGCACACGAACGCGCCGCCGATGCAGACCTCTTGCCCGGCCCCGCAGGCCGTGCGGCAGGGGCGCGCGGCGATGCCGTCGTCGACGAGCCCGTTGCAGTCGTCATCGACGCCGTTGCAGGTCTCGGGCTGGGGTTGGGCCGCGGTGCATCCGCCGTACATGCCGTTGACGCAGGTCTCGATGCCTGAGCCGCAGCGCGACGCGCACGAGCGGGTCAGGCCGTCGTCGACGCGGCCGTTGCAATCATTGTCGCGGCCGTCGCACACCTCGGCCTGGGGCTGCGGCGCCACGCAGTCGCCCCACTGCCCGTTCGAACAATACTGCGTGCCGGCGCCGCAGCTGGTCGAACAGGCGCGCGAGACGCCCTCGTCGACGGTGCCGTTGCAGTTGTTGTCGAAGCCGTCACAAAGCTCTTGCACCGCCGTACCCGGGACGCACGTCTGTGGCCGCCCCGAGACGCAGGTCTCGACCGTGCGCATGCACGCCCCGACCCCGCAGGTCTGCGTGCCGAGGCCCTCGTCGACGACGCCGTTGCAGTTGTTGTCGACCCCGTCACACACCTCGGGGCGCGGGTTGCAGGTCGGCACGAGCCCGATCGAGCGCACCAAGAGGTCTTCAAAATCGTTGTCGCCGCCGCGGAAGAGATCCTCCCACCCGAAGTAGTACGAGTCTCGGAAGGTGCGCGACGTGTAGATGAGAAAGTGCACGTAATCGCCGTCATCGTTGACCGAGTTGTCGGTCGAATAGATGCGGTTGAGGGTGCTGTCGACGGGCGGGCAGTTCGGCGTGTCGCCGCCGGTGAGCTGCTCAGGCGTCATGATGTAGAAGGCCACCGGGCCGCCGCGCCACTGGCCGTTGCGCTGGTAGCAGTCGAAGTCGAGCTCGACGATGTTGGGGTTGATCCACGTGGTGCAGGTGCCGTTCGACGGCAAGACCCGCCGCGGCCCGTCGGTGCACGGGCAGTCGCACGCGGCGACGCGGTCGCGGCAAGCGTAGATCTCGCGACGGTTCGCGAAGGTGAAGGGGCTGTCGCCGACGTTGTACCAGCCGAAGCGGTTCTGGTACCCGGCCCCCTCGCCCACGGCGGTAAACTGCGCGATCCGTCGGCCGTCGTTGCGCACCGCGGGCACGAAGGTCTGGGGCGTGATCGCCGCGTTGGTGACCGCGTTGAGCACGTTGGGCCCCTCGCCCGGCGCGGGGTTCGTCGTCGACGGCGTCGCGTTCTTGTTCAAACAGGTCTGAAGCACGTCGGTCTGCGGCACGATCTCGCCGTCGACCTGGTTGATGATGGCCTCGGCGCGTCGCGTTTGCAGCGCCGCGGCGGCTGCAACCATGACGCCCAACAAGCCTAGCGGGACCCGCTGCGAAAAGAATTTCATAAAGCGCCGACCTTGCACCCATTCTCCCACCTTCTTGCGCGCCCCGACAAGCACGACACGCCTGCCCTAGAGCAATCTCCCCTGCGCACGATGCGTGCGCTCGCGCCGCGGAGCCCGTGGCGGTACCCTCGGGCCCGGTCACCCATGAGCCACGACCCGCGCGCCCTCGACGCGGCGCCCGACGCCGAGCGCCTGCGGCTCTTCGAGTCGGTCGTCGTCAACGCACACGACGCCGTGGTCATCACCGAGGCCGAGCCCATCAGCGCCCCAGGGCCGCGCATCGTCTACGTGAACCAATCGTTCACCCGCGTCACGGGCTACACCCCCGACGAGGTGCTCGGCCGGAGCCCGCGGATCCTCCAGGGCCCTCGCACCGCCCGGGCGGCCCTCGACCGCATCCGACGCGCCCTCGAGCGCTGGGAGCCGGTCACCGTCGAGCTCGTGAACTATCGCAAAGACGGCAGCGAGTTCGTGGTCGAGAACAGCATCATGCCCGTGGCCAACGCCGACGGGTGGTTCACGCACTGGGTGAGCATCCAGCGCGACATCACCGACCGGCACCGCGCCGAGGCCGAGCTGCGCGAGAGCGAGGAGTTCTTCCGCGAGGCCTTCGACGCCGGGCCCCTCGGCATGGCCGTGCTCGACCTCGACGACCGTATTCTTCAGTCAAATCGAAAGCTTGCAGACCTCTTGGGTTTGAGCCCCGAGGCGGTGCTCGGCCGCGGCCTCTCGCGCTTCGCGCACCCCGACGACGCCGACCGCGACGCCCTCGACGCGCTGAGGCTCTTGCGCGGCGAGGTCGAGTCGTACCACGTCGACAAGCGGCTCCTGCGGGCCGACGGGCAGCAGCGCTGGGCCCGCATCACCTCGGCCCGTGTGCGCGACGGGGGTGGGCGCCTCATGCACCTCCTCGCGATGGTCGAAGACATCACCGAGCAGCGGGCCGACCGCGAGGCGCTCGTGCGGGCGCGCGACCAGGCCGAGCGGGCGGCGCGGGCGCGGGCGGCCTTTCTGGCCACGATCTCGCACGAGCTGCGCACCCCGCTCCACGCGGTGTTGGGCTTCGGCCGGGTGCTCTCGCGCGAGACCCACGGGCCGCTCAACGACGCGCAGCGGAGCTACGTCGGGCACATCGTCGAGAGCGGCGAGCACATGGCGCGGCTCGTCGACGAGCTCCTCGATCTTCGGCGCCACGAGGGCGCGACGGAGGCCTTGGTGACGCGCCCTACCGAGGCCGGGCCGATGATCGCGCGGGCCCTCCGCATGGCGGGGCCCTTGATTGACGAGCGGCATCACCGCGTGGCGGTGGCGCTCGACGAGGGGCTGCCGCGGGTCGAGGTCGAGGCCGACGCGACGGTCCAGGTGCTGGTGAATTTGCTTTCGAACGCGGCGCGGTACACGCCTGCGGGGGGCGACATCGTGGTGCGCGGGGCCCTCGACGCCGAGGCCGCGCGGGTGCGGCTCTCGGTCGAAGACAACGGCATCGGCATCGCGCCCGAAGACCGCGAGAAGATCTTCGACTACCTCGCGCAGGTTCAGTCGCCCGAGGCGGTGGCGCTCCGCAAAACGCAGCGCGGCACGGGGCTCGGGTTGGCCATCGCGCGGGCCATCACCCGTCGCCTCGGGGGCAGCCTGAGCGTCGCGGCGGCGCCGGTCCGGGGGTCGGTGTTCACCCTGAGCCTGCCGGTCGCCGAAGACCCGCGAGAGGGCCTGTAGTTCGGCGGAGCCGCGGGGTTTTGCGGCGGCGCTACGGCCGAGCTTCGAGCCTTTGCATGCGTTCGAAACACTTTGCGCGAACCTTGCTGCCCTCTTTTCGTGAGGCCAGAGCGTGGGTAGGGTCGCGGCGATGCCACTGTCGGGCGTAGGTGTTCCGCGGATTCCGAAGGTGCTGGTGGTCGACGATGAGGAGACCAACCGGGTGCTCCTCGACGCGGTGCTCTCGCCCGAGGGGTACGAGGTGTTGCAAGCCGCGAGCGGCGAAGAGGCGCTCGGGCGTATCGCCAACGGCGAGGCCGACCTCGTGCTCCTCGACATGATGATGCCGGGACTCGACGGCATCGAGACCTGCGAGCGCATCCGGCAACACCCGCGGGGCCTCGACCTGCCCGTGGTGTTTCTCACCGCCTACGGCGACCGCGACGCGCGCATCCGGGCCAAGCGCGCCGGGGCCGATGAGTTTCTGACCAAGCCCCTCGACGAGGCCGAGCTCCTGGTGCGCATCAAGAACCTCCTCGCCGCCAAGGCCTGGCACGACCTCCGCGAGCGTCAGCGCGAGCTCCTTGAGCGCGAGCTCGAGCGCCGCGCCGAGCTCCTCTTGCGGGCCGAGCGCCTCGCCACCCTGGGCACCCTCGCGGGCGCGGTGGGGCACGAGCTCAACAACGCCAACATGGTGTTCAACTTCGCCCTCCACGCGCTCGAGAAGCGCATCGAGGCGGGCGAGCTCCCCGGGGCCGACGACCTCGCGGCGCTCAAGCGGGTCTACAAGACCGTGAGCCTCCACGCCTCGCAGCTCTTGTCGCTCGGGCGCCCGGGGCCCGACCGGGTCGAGATGATCGACCTCGCGGCGCTCCTCGGCGAGCTCGTCTCGACGCTGCGCGCGGTGGGTCGGCTGCGTCAGATCGAGGTGCTCGTGGCCCTGCCCGAAGAGGGCGCCACGGTGCTCGCGAGCCGCACCCGGATCGAGCAGGTGTTCATGAACCTCCTGGTCAACGCGAGCGACGCGCTGAGCGACGTGCGCGACCGCCCCAAGACCCTGACGGTGCGCGTCGAGGCGATGCCGGGCGACCGCCTGCGCTGCGTGGTGGCCGACAACGGCGTGGGCGTCGAGGCCGAGTGCCTAGAGCGGGTCTTCGAGCCGTACTTCACGACCAAGCCCGTGGGGCGCGGCACGGGCCTCGGGCTGCCGGTGGTTCAACAGATCGTGAGCGCGTACGGGGGCACCGTGAGCCTAGAGAGCGCCCCCGACCGCGGGGCCCGGTTCACCTTCGATCTGCCCGGATACTCGTGATCGCGCGCGGTCGACAAAGTTGATACCGTCGTCCGCAGCGTGAACGACGAGACCGATGCGCCACGGATGTCGCTCGCCCCGGCTCAGCATCGGGTGCCCGACGACGACCACGACGACCACATCTTTGGCGTGCGCGTGCCCGCGCCGGTGCGGGTCTGGGTGGTGCCCTTCGCGGTGCTCTCGGTCGCGGCCTTTGTGATGTTCTTCCTCGGGTATTGGCTCGACGCGCGGGCCAACCCGAAGGCGCCGGGGCTCTGGCGGCTCGTGACCCACGTCGAGGGCACCGAGGCGGTGGGCATCCTCGGCAACGTCGGCCAGGTGACCTCGCAGATCCTGGGCGTGGCCATCTCGGTGGTGGCCATCATCGTCGAGCTCGCGTCGACCCGGTACACCCACCGGATCACCGAGCTGTTCTTCCGCGAGCCGATTAATTTCGCGGTGATGGGGCTCTTCGTGATCGCCGGGCTCGACGGCATGTGGGTGTCGCTGCTCTTCCGCGACGGCTTCGTGCCGACGGCGGGCACGCTCATCGCGATGCTCTTGATGACGGTCTCGACGCTGCTCCTTTTGCCTTACTTCGCATACGTCTTTTACTTTCTAAACCCGATGAACGTGGTGCGCAGGCTGCGCGCCGTGACCCTCGGGGCGATCCGGGTGGCCGAGCGCAAGTCGAGCCGCATCGCGCTGCGCATCTCGACCTACCAGCGCGCCGCCGCCGACGGGGCCGAGCAGCTCGCCGACGTGGTGCTCAACGCCATGAGCAACCACGACGGCACCATCGCCATCGCGTCGGTGAACGCGCTCGGCGAGCTCGGGCGCGACTACCTCGACGTGAAGGGCGCCCTGCCGCCCGACTGGTTCACCATCGCCGAGGCCGTGGCCGAGAACCCCGATTTTGTCTCCATGAGCCAAGAGATGTTGCGGCAAATCCGGCGCGAAGAGAGCTGGTTCGAGTTCAAGCTCTTGCGTCAGTTTCAGGCCATCTATCAGGCCGGGCTCAACGGCAACCGCGAGCTTTGCTATGTGGTCGCGATTCACACCCGCGAGCTGGCCGAGCACGCCTTCGCCGTGAATCAACCGCAGGTGGTCGAGCTCTGCATCAAGTTCTTCAACACCTACCTCCGCTCGACGGTGAATCAGAACGACGTTCGCACGGCCTTCAACGTCTTCAATCAGTATCGCCTCCTGGCCGAGGCGGCGCTCGAGCGGGGCCAGGGGCGCTTCGCCGTCGATGTCGCCCGGTACTTCAAGTATTACGGCCAGCTCGCGTTTCACAAAGACCTCGGCTTCGTGCTCGAGACTGCCGCGTACGACCTCTGTCACCTCAACGAGCTGGCCTTCGACCTCGCGAGCCCTGAGCGCATCGAGCTCCTCAAGGTGTTTCTTCAGGTCGACAAAGAGGGCGAAGGGGCCGCCAAAGAGGCCTCGCTGAAGGGCGTCCGCAAGGCGCAGGTGAAGCTCGCGACGTACTACCTCTTGCGCGGTGACGCCCCGGCGGCGCGCGAGGTCTTCCATGACATGCGCCACGAGCAGCCCGTGCGGCTCGCGTCGATCCGCGACGAGATGCTCTCGGTGAGCTCGCCCTATTTCTGGGAGATCACCGACCGCGGCACCAATTTCGATTTCATCAGCGACGACCGAAAGGGCAAGCTGGTCGAGTTCTTCGCGTGGTTCGGCAGCGCCATCCCCTCGCAGCGGGTGAGCCTCGTGCCGGCCGAAGCGCAGCCGCCCTCGACGGCCCTCCCCGACGACGTCGCCTCGGCGCAGCTCGTGCGTTAAGCGGCGGAGCCTTCACCGCGGCACACAACGTGCGTACGCTCTCGGCACGATGTCGCACCGTCTCGCCTTGGCCGTTTGTGTCGCCAGCCTCGGGTTCGCCCGCCTCGCCTCGGCGCAGACGCCGCCGCCAGAGGGCCCGCCCGTCGCGACGCCCGCCCCGTGGCAGCTGAGCCCGCCGTCGAGCCTCACGGTCTCGGCCGACGACCAGCGGCTCATCGACCGCGCGCGGGGGCTCGTGGTGGGCGGCCGTTACACCGACGCGCGGCAGCTCATTGACGCGCGCTTCGCGCAGACCAACCTCTCGCCGTACTCGGCCCTCGGGGTCTTGCGGCAGCTGAGCGTCGACCTTGAGGCGCGCCCCGCTGCGGCCCCCGACGAAGACGAAGAGCAGAACTCAGACGCGCCCCGCGCGCGCTCGTCGGCCGAGGCGTTTTCGATGTACTCTTCGCTCTTCTTGGCGGGCGTCGGCACCGGGGTCTACATCGACGTCGTGGCCGACTTCGACGAAGCTCGGAGCGCAGTGTGGACGCCCATCCTCCTCGGCGCCGCGGGCCTCGGGGGCGCGTACCTCCTCGACCGCGGGCACCCCATCCGTGCGGGCCGCGGCTACGCGCTGAGCGCAGGCGCGACCCTGGGCCTCGGCGCGGGCATCGCGCTCTCGGTCTACTTCGACGAGGCGCGCACCTTCTGCGGCGAGGTCGACCCGCTCACGGGCTTCGGGTACTGCGACGACGGCACCGCCCTCGCGAGCACCGTGTGGCTGACCTCGCTCGCGTCGATGGGCCTCGGGTACGGCCTCGCGGTGGCCACCAACCCGCGGCCTTCGAGCGTGGCCTTCGTCAACGCGACGGGCCTCTACGGCGGCGTCATGGGCCTCATGACGTCGGCGATCGCGCGCACCGACGACGAGGGCTTTCCGTTGGGCTTTCTGGTAGGCGAGGGGCTCGGCGCGGGGCTCGGCGCGCTCGGCGCGACCTTCCTCCAACCCACGGCCTCACAGAACCGCTGGATGAACCTCGGCGTGCTGGTCGGCGGCCTCCTCGGCGCGGGCATCGCGGTGCTGCCCACTGACACCTACGACGGCCCCGAAGTGCCCCTCGCCATCGTGCAGCTCGGCATGATCGGCGGCGGCATCGGCGGCTACCTCCTCGGCGATCGGCGCGGGCACACGCCCCCAGCCCGAGGGCGCGCGGGGGCCACCGACCGCTTCGCGATGACGCCCGGCGTGAGCCCCGTGCTCGGCGGCGCGAGCTTCGGCGTCAACTTCCCAAATCTCCTGTAAAATCAATCAGTTTTGCGGCTTCCGAAGAGGGCGTTGCCCACCCGCACCATGGTCGCCCCGGCGGCGACGGCCACCTCAAGGTCGTGGGTCATGCCCATCGAGACCACGGGCAGCCGCGACGGGCCGCCGTGCGCCTCGCGGAGCGCCAGCAGCGCGTCGAAGAAGGGTCGCGCCCCGGCCGGGTCTTCGGTGTGGGGCGGCACCGTCATGAGCCCCGAGAGGCTCACCCCGGGGAGGGCCTCGACGGCGTCGAGGAGGGCGCCCAATGCGCCGGGCGCGCAGCCCGACTTTTGCGCCTCGCCGCCGACGTTGACCTGCACCAGCACGGGCAAGCTGCGACGGGCCTCGGCCGCGCGCTTCGACACCTCGACCGCGAGGGCCACGCTGTCGAGGCTCTGGAGCATCGCCACCCCCGGCACCACCGCCCGCGCCTTGTTGCGCTGGAGGTGACCGATCATGTGCCAGCGGAGCCCCTCAAGGTGCGCGAGGGCGGCCTGCTTCGCGCTGAGCTCTTGCACGTAGTTCTCGCCGAAATCGCGGAGCCCCAGGGCATAGGCCTCGGCCACCGCGGCCGCGTCGAAGGTCTTGCTCACCGCCACCAGGGTCACCGCGTCGGGCGAGCGCCCCGCACGCGCGCAGGCCGAGGCGAGGCGCCCCTGCAACGCCGCGAGGCGCCCTTGCAACGTCGCTTCGCTCACAGCGGGTAACCGTCGATGGCTTCGAGGCGCAGCAAGACCTCGACGACCCGGTGGACGGGCAAGCCCACCACGTTGGCGTAGCTGCCCTCGATGCGCTCGCAGAAGGCCCCCGCGAGGCCCTGAACGGCGTAGCCGCCCGCCTTGTCGCGCCCCTCGCCGGTGCCGAGGTAGCGCCCGATCTCGTCGTCGCTGAGAGCCCGAAAGGTCACCGCGGTGGTCTCGGCGTAGGCCGGGGCGTCGAAGCCGTCGGCGCCGTGGAGCACGAAGCCCGTGGTGACATGGTGGGTCTTGCCCGAGAGCAGTCGCAACATCCTGCGGGCGTCGTCGTCGTCGCGCGGCTTGCCGAGCAGCTCGGCCCCCACATGGACGATGGTGTCGGCGCAGAGCACCCAGCGGTCTTCGGTCGAGAGGCCGCGCTTGTACCGGGCGTAGAGCACCGCGGCGCCCTTCTGACGCGCGAGCCGCGTGGCCAGGGCGTCGGGCCGCTCGCCGGGCGCGATCGACTCGTCGACATCGACCGCGAAGACCTCGACCGGCACGCGCAGCGCGCGCAAGAGCTCAAGCCGCCGCGGCGACTGAGACCCTAGAATCAAGGGCCTGTCTGACGAGATTCGCTCACTCATCGCGGGGTCATCGTGCCGCGGATTCGTCGTTCGTCAACAGCCTGACAAGATCACCCGCTGCGCGGCGGCAGCTTCGCGCCCGCGTCGAGGGCCCCGGCGGTGAGCGCCGCGAGGCTCTCAACGCCCTCGGCTTCGAGCCTTCGGAGCAATGCCTCGCAGAGCCCCCGCACCATCGTCGGCCCCGAATAGATGAAGCCCGTGTACACCTGGAGCCAGGTCGCGCCGGCGGCGAGCCGCTCCCACGCGTCATCGGCGCTGAAGATGCCGCCCACCCCGACGATGGGCAGACCGGGCCCGGCCCGCCGCCTGAGGCGTCGCATCACGGCGTTGGCGCGGGCCCGCAGGGGTCGCCCCGAGAGCCCCCCCTCGCCCATGGCCTTCACCGTCTCGGGGGGCGTGCGGAGCCCCTCGCGCGAGAGCGTGGTGTTGGTCGCCACGAGGCCCCCGAGGCCTTCGGCGAGGGCGAAATCGACCACCGTGTCGAGGGCCTCGTCGTCGAGGTCGGGCGCGAGCTTGACGAACACCGCGGGCCCCTCTCGGCCCACCGCGCGCCGCACCGCCGCGACGATGGCCCCGAGGGCGTCGACGCTCTGGAGCGACCTCAGCCCGGGCGTATTGGGCGACGACACGTTCACCACAAGGTAGTCGGCGAAGCGCGCGAGGCGCTCGGCGCTCACGGCGTAGTCGCTCGCGGCGTCGTCGAGGGCGGTGATCTTCGATTTGCCTAGATTGACCCCCAAAAGCACCCCCTCGGCGCGGGCGCTGGCGAGGGCCCCCTCGGCGGCGAAGCACCCGGGGTTGTTGAAGCCCATGCGGTTGATCAAGGCCCCGTCGCGGGGCACGCGAAAGAGCCGCGGGCGGGGGTTGCCCGCCTGGCCGTGGGCGGTCACCGTGCCCACCTCGACCGCCGCGAACCCGAGGGCCCCGAGGGCGTTGTAGAGCGTGCAGCGCTTGTCGAAGCCCGCCGCCACGCCGAAGGGGTTGGGCAGGCTACGCCCGAGGAATTGAACCCCGAGGCGCGGGTCAGCGGGGGGGGCGAAGAGCGGCGCCACCGCCCGACGCAACGCACCGTGGCGCTGCAAGGGCGACAGCGCGAGGGCGCTCGCGCCGTGGGCGAGCTCGGGGTCGAGCGCGAAGAGCGCCGGGCGAAGCAGCCTGCGATACACCGCGTCGAGCATCGTGCACCCCCCTCTGCCGTTTCAAGGCAGTGAACACGCGATCTGGCGCACCCGCAAGGCCGAGGCCTCATCGACCTCGAGCATCGCGAAGCCGCGCGGCGTCGCCACCACCCGGTCGGGGTCGCACCGCAGCGCGTCGAGGGTCTGCTCGAAGAGGGTCGTGTTGTGACCCGGGTCGAGCACCGCGACCGAACACCCCGCGAGGCCCGGAGCCGGAGAGTGCATCACCAACAACCGCGTGCCCGAGACCGCCACGCCGAGGGCGTCTTGGGCGGCGACCCCGGTGTTCCAATACTGGTTGCCTGAAGGGCTTGAGAGTCTGAGCATCGAGGCCCCCTCGCCGCCTTCGGTGTGCACCTCGACCTTGACGCACCCGCTCGCCGGGCATGCCACAAGCCCCGACTCCCGCAAGAGCGGCTCGCCCTCGGGGCTCAGCACCCACGACCGACGCTCGCCCCGCGGGTACTCTAGCAACGTCGCCACGTAGTGACCGAAATCCCAGCGCACCCGCACCTCGCCGAGCCGCTCGACCCCGTCGCCCGCGATGGGCCACACCGACGGCTCGCCCAGCACCCCGCCCCGCGCATCGAGCCGCTGGATGTGAAGCTCGGCGCGCTCGATCTCGTCGCGCCGCCCTAGGATGTTGACACTGTACACATAGAGCGCCGCCCCGGGGCGCGTGCCGACCGCCGACACCGAGAGGGCGCGATGGCCGCTGGTGAAGCTCGCGCCGCGCACGGGGCCCTCTCGCGGGGGCGCCTCGAAGGCGAGGTTGTCGATGGCGCCGAGCACGCGTTCGCCCGCGAATCCGATGCTCACCTGCTCCGGGACGGGGGGCACCGTGAGCCCCCGGAGCTGACCGTGCCCGCGGGCGTCTTGCCAGTGGGCTTCGCTCTGGGTGAGGGCCACCGCGCGGGGGCCGTCGGGGCCTCGCAGGAGCGACAGGCCCGGGGTCACCACCGACTGACGCTGAAGGATCGCCGTGAGCGCCGCGAGGGGCGTGGCCTCTGACACGGGGGCGAGCTCGCAGCGCTGCGGCCCCTGGCTGAGCCCGAGGGCGCCCTCGTGGGGCGGCAGCGGGGCTTCGGAGGGCTCGGGGGTGCGGGCCCGAGAGCCGCATGCGCCGAGCGCGAGCGTGAGCGCGACGGGGGCGAGGGCGAGGCGACGAGGGCAGAGCACGCGACGAGCATAGTACAGCTCGGGCGCCCGTGAAGGCGCCGAGAGGCGTCGACAGGGTGCGCGGCCATGGGGTACTCACCCGAGGCCATGCCATTTGATCCACGACGAGCCTTCGCAGACGCCCGGTGGGACGCCGCAGACGACGAGCAACCTTGGTACGTGGCCGAGCTCGCGCTCTGGTCGGCCACCAGCGACGACGAGGTCGAAGACCACGAGATCGCGGCGATCGTCGAGACGCTCAGGCAGATCTCGGCGCTCAGCGATTTCACCGTGGGCGACGCCGAAGAGATCCTCGACGAGATGGATCGCTACTCATCGGCCTACGCCGTCAACGACCGCATCACGGCCCTGGCCGAGCACATCACCGACCCGCAGCTCCGCCGGGTGAGCTACCAGCTCGCGGTGTACTGCGCCGCCAGCGACGGCGAGCTCTCGCGCGACGAAGAAGACTTTCTGCACTTCCTGCAAGAGACCTTCGGCATCGCCGACGACGAGGCCGACCGGCTCTTCGCCGACGTCACGGGCTGAGCCCGAAGGCGCCGCAGCGTGAGCCCCGAGCCCCGACGCCACGCGCTCGTCACCGGCGCCACCGGCGGCCTCGGGCGCGCCATCGCGTCGGCCCTCGGGGCGGCGGGGTGGCAGCTGAGCCTCTGTCACCGCGGCCCAGGGGCCAGGGCCGAGGCGCTCGGGGTGTCGTTCCCCGAGGCGACGCTCTACGAGGCCGAGCTGTCGACGCCTGAGGGCATCGCGGGGCTCACCGGGGCCCTCGGCGATGTGCCCTTCGACGCGCTGATCCACTGCGCGGGGGCGATGCCGCGGAGCCCCCTCTTTGAGAGCACCCCGGCCGAGCGTCTCGCCGCCTATTGTGTGCACTGCGACGCCTTCGTGTCGCTCGCCCAACGCCTCGCGCCTGCGATGGTCGCCCGCGGTTGGGGGCGCCTCGTCGCGCTCGGGCACAACACCGTGTCGCGGCTCTCAGCGCCTCCCGGAATTGCAGCCTACTACGCCGCCAAGGCCGCTCAGCTCGCTTGGGCCCGCGCCTTCGCGCGACAGCTCGGGGGTCAGGGTGTCACGGTGAACGTGGTCGCGCCGGGGCTCATTGCTTCGGGTGGCATGGCCGAAGAGGCCTTCGCCGCCATGGCGTCGAGGTCGCCCCCGGGGAGCGTCGGTCGCAGCGAAGATGTTGCGGCCGCAGTGCTGTTTTTGCTCAGCAACGAGGCGGGGCACATTCATGGCGTCGAGTGGCCGATCTCGGGCGCTTGGGGGTTGTCGTAGGGGCCGAATCGCGTGACCCTTCTCGATAGGTTGCGCGCATTGTTGCGTGCAGAAGGGAGCCTCGCCCAAGCAATGCCTCAGCCCTATCTGGTGAAGCCCGGTCGTAAGGTGAAGCTGAGCGACATCGACCCTGATGACACGGGCTCGATCAAGTCGCGGGCCGACGCTGAGGCCCTGCTCGAAGACGACTGCGAGGCGCTCTACGGCCTTCAAGAGAGGCTCTACGCAGAGAACAAGCGCGCGGTCTTGGTGGTGCTCCAGGCGATGGACACCGGGGGCAAAGACGGCACGGTGAAGCACGTCCTCTCGGGGCTGAACCCCAGCGGGGTCGAGATTCACAGCTTCAAGGCCCCGAGCGCTGACGAGCGCGACCACGACTTTCTCTGGCGGATCTATCAGCGCGTGCCGCGGTACGGCAACATCGGGCTCTTCAACCGCTCGCACTACGAAGACGTGCTCATCGGGCGGGTGCGGAGCCTCGCGCCCATGAAGGTCATCGAGAAGCGCTACGACAGCATCAACCGCTTCGAAGAGATCTTAGACGACAACGGCATCACGCTGCTGAAGTTCTTCTTGCACATCTCGAAAGACGAGCAGCGCCGACGGCTCGAAGAGCGCCTCAACGAGCCCGAGAAGCACTGGAAGTTCGAGCTCGGCGACCTCCGCGAGCGCGAGAAGTGGGACGACTACCAGGAGGCCTACGAGATCGCCCTCTCGCGCTGCTCGACCAAGCACGCCCCGTGGCACATCGTGCCCGCCAACAAGAAGTGGTACCGCAATCTGCTGGTCGCCCGCACGCTCCGCAAGACCCTCGAAGCGCTCGACCCGCAGCAGCCCAAGGTCGACTTCGACCCGAAGAAGATCAAGATCGTCTGAGCTTCACGATGACCTCTCTTTGCACGAGAATTCGATGCTGACCAACCCTTCTATTCGCCGCGCGGTCTTCGCCCTCTGCCTCACGCTCGGGCCCTCGGTGGCGGCCGCCCAGAGCACACCCAGCGCCGCCGACCGGGCCGAGGCCCGCTCGCACTTCACCGCCGGGGTCGCGGCCTTCCAGCGCCAGAGCTGGCAGTCGGCGCTCGAAGAGTTTCAGGCCGCGTACCGCCTCGCGCCGCACCCGAGCGTGCGCATCAACATGGCCAACTGCTACGTCGAGCTCCAGCGGCCCATCGAGGCGCTCTTTCACTTCGAGCAGTACCTCGTCGAGACGCCCGCCGCCGAGACGCCGCAGCGCACCGCCGTGCAGGGCCACATCCGCACCCTGCGCCAGCGCATCGCCGAGGTGACCCTCACGGTGACGCCGCCCGAGGCCCGCGACGTGTCAATCTCGGTCGACGGCACCAACGCCGTGCCCGGTCGGCCCATTCGGGTGATGCCCGGGCGCCACGCGCTCGAGGTGCAAGCCAACGGGTACCTGCCCGCGCGGCAAGAGTTCGACGGCCCCGCGGGGGGCGCCCTCACCCTCACGGTGACCCTCAACCCTGAGGCCGCCGCCGCCCCGGTGCCCACGACCCCGGTCGCGCCGGTGCCAGCCGTGAGCGCCACCCCGGTGAGCGCCGCCCCGGTGAACGCCGCGCCCAACGCGACGCCCAACGCGACGCCCAGCCTTGAGCCCGGCGCCCGCGCATCGGCCATGGAGCTCCCGCCCAACGCCGCGCCCCTGCCCGAGCCCGCGACCCCCTCGCAGGGCCGCTCTCCGGCCCTCTTCTGGACCACCGTCGGCGTCACCGGCGCCGCCGCCGTCGCGTGCGGCCTCTTCGGCGCCCTCGCCCTCGGCGCCAACGACGAATTCGAGAGCGCGGTCACCCGCGTGAACAGCGGCCAGGGCGACGTCGCCGCGGCCCGCCTCGAAGGCCAAGACGCCGCCGACCGCGCCGCGCGCTACGCCCTCTTCAGCGACGTCGCGCTCGGGCTCACGGTGCTCGGCGGCGTGGCCTCGACGGTGCTCTTCTTCAAGACCGACTTTCACCCCAGGGTCGAGGTGGCCGCGAGCCCCAACGCCCACGGCGGCACCCTCTTACTTGGAGGCCGATTCTAATGAAATATCAACGACTTATCTACATCACAGGGGCCGCCATGCTGGCCTCGTGCTCGGTGCTCGTGAGCCCCGACACGAGCCGCCTGAACGGCGGCGCAGACGGCGGCGCGCAGCCCGTCGATGTGCCCGCGCAGACCGACACGGGGCCGCGCCCCGACGACGCGGTGACACCCGTCGACACGGGCCCGGCGGGCGACGACGTTCCGCGGGTTGACGCGCCGACCGGCGACACGCCGACGGGTGACACGCCGATCGCGAGCGACGTGCCGACCGGCGACGACGTGCCCGTGCTCGTCGACACGATGCCGCCGAGCGACGTGCCGACTTCGCGCTGTGAGGGCGTCTGTGACGACGGCATTGCGTGCACCGCCGACCGCTGCGACGAGAGCACCGGCCGCTGCGTCTTCACCGCCGACAACGCCGCCTGCCCCGCGATGAACGTCTGCGACGTCGCGATGCGCGGCTGCGTGCGCATCGACTGCACCAACGACACCCAATGCAGCGACGGCGACCTCTGCAACGGCGCCGAGCGCTGCGTGTCGAACCGCTGCGTCGCGGGCACCGCGGTGACCTGCAACGACAACATCGAGTGCACCGCCGACCGCTGCGACCCGAGCACCGGGCGTTGCGTCTCGACCCCCGACAACAGCGTCTGCGACAACGGCAGCTTCTGTGACGGCGCCGAGGTCTGCGACGCCGCCCGCGGTTGCCGCTCGGGCCCCGCGCCCAACTGCAACGACAACGTGCCCTGCACCGTCGACCGCTGCGACGAGACGATGCGCCGGTGCACGAACACGCCCAACCCCTCGGCCTGCCCGGCGCGGGGGCCCTGCGTCGCGGCGGCGTGTCACCCCACCATGGGCTGCACCTACACCGCCATCGCGAACTACTGCGACTCGTTCTGCGTGACCAACGCCACCTGCGACGTCGGCACGGGGCAATGCCGCGGGGGCGGCACGCCGCGGAGCTGCAGCGACAACAGCGTGTGCACCCTCGACAGCTGCGACCCCGCGCGCATGATGTGCATCAACGCGCCCATCGACCGCGACGGCGACACCTTCGCCGCGGCGCGGGTCGACGGCACGACCTGCGCGGGCGGCACCGATTGCAACGACAACGACCCGCGGGTGAACCCCAACGCCGTCGAGGTCTGCAACATGGTCGACGACAACTGCAACGGCATGATCGACGAGGGCAACGTCTGCGGCGCCCGAGGCGACACCTGCGCGGGCGCCATCGCCGTCGATTTCGCGGGCGGCAACGCCGCGTCGGTCAGCGTCTCGATGCAGGGCGTGGTCGACAATGAGCAGGGCAGCCGCTGCGGCAACGGGGCCGAGGTCTACTTTCGGGTCACCGCGCCGGGCAACGAAGAGCTCATCCTCGAAGCCACCGCGACGACGCAGAACGCCAACCCCGTGCTCTCGCTCCGCGCGGGCTGCGGCACCCCCGAGCTCGCGTGCAACGACGACATCAGCCGCTCGGGCAACGCCGCGCGCATCTTTCTGCGCCCCGCCTCGACCGCGACCACCGCGCGCACCGTGATCGTGGCGCTCGAGAACCGCGGCGGCGGCGGCGACGCGGCCGGGTTCAACTTCCGCGTGACCCGTCGCGCGGGCACCCCGCCGTCGAACTGCACCCGGCAACAGCTGCTCGACATCAGCGCAGGCGGCACGGTGTACGGGCCCATCGCGACGGGCTTCGGCGGCATCCACACGACGGGCTGCGGCTCGACGGCGCCGCGCCCCGAAGACGTGCTCCGGATGAACATCCCGAACAACAACTACGACATTCGGGTGGGGCTCACCTCGGCGGGTCAGGTGCTCGCGGTGCGGCAGGGTCAGTGCGGCGGCCAAGGCACCCGCGAGCTCGCGTGCATCCGCAGCAGCGCGACGGCCAACGTGCGGCTCGGCCAGGGGCCCGCGTGGGTCATGGTCGACGGCTACGACGACAGCAACACCGGCTTCTACAACTTCTTCGTGCAGACGCCCTGAGCGCTCAGCCGCTCGCCTCGGGCAGGCACGCCGTCACGCGCGTGCCCTTCTGCTCGGCAGACTCCAGTTCGACCCGCCCGCCGTGCCGCTCGATGATCTGACGCACGATGCTCAGCCCGAGCCCAGTGCCCGCTTCTTTCGTCGTAAAGAACGGCTCGAAGACCTTTTCGAGGGTGCCCCGGGCGATGCCGCGGCCGGTGTCGATGAAGCTCACACAGCCGAAGCCCTCGCGGGTCGCGTCGCGGTGGCACGTCACGGTGATCGCGCCGCCTGAGGGGGTGGCCTCCATCGCGTTGAGGAAGAGGTTGTGAAACACCTGCCGAAGGCGCTCGGGGTCGCCCACCACCCGCAGCGGCGCGATGCGGCGCGCCACGGTGATGCCGCGGGCGATCGCGTTGGGCTCGTGGAAGTCGAGCACGCTCTCAAGAAGGGTCGCCACCACCACCGCCTCGCGCGCCATAGGCCGCGGCCGCGCGAGCTCGAGGAAGTCGCTCAAGAGACGTTCGAGACGGCGCAGCTCGGCCTCGACGATGGTGATGCGACCCTGCAAGGGCGCGCCCTCGGCCGCGTCGAGGCGACCGACCCCGCGCGCGAGGAGGTGAAGCTGAAGCAGCGCGGCGTTGAGCGGGTTGCGGATCTCGTGCGCGAGCCCCGCCGCGAGGGTGCCCATGTGCGCGAGGGCCTCGGCCTCGGCGGCGCGACGCTCGAGGGCGCGGCGCTCGGTGACGTCGCCGCCGACGACGTAGAGGCTCAGGGGCGCCTCTTCGTCGTCTTCGAAGCCGGGGGCCGGAGGCTGGGCGCTGGTGGCGACGACGTTCCACACGACGGTGCGGCTCTTGCCGTCGCGGGTGACGAGGGGCGCCTCGAACTCTTGCGGCTCGCCCTCTGCGGCGGCCCTTTCGAGGCGTGTTCGCAGCGCGGCGTGGTGCTCGGGCGCGAACAGCAGTTCGACAAAGGCTCGCCCCAAGGCCTCGGCCGGCGCGTACCCCGAGAGCGCCGCGGCGTGCCGGTTGAAGAGCCGAACCACGCCCGCGGCGTCGAGCCCGAGCATCACCACCTGGGTCGACTCGACCACCTCACGGTACCGGCGCTCCGAACGGGTGAGCCGCAAGCGCAGCGCGGCCCGCTCGCGACGCAGCGCCCGCTGCCGAAGCGCCGACTGCACGATGGTGACCAGCTCGTCGACCTTGAAGGGCTTGACGACGTAGTGGAAGGCGCCGCCGCGCACCGCCGCGACGGCCGAATCGACCGTGGCGTGTCCGGTGATCAGCACCACCTCGCCGTCGGGCGAGGCCTCGCGGAGCTTGGGCAAGAGGTCGGTGCCCCGCGCGTCGGGGAGGTTCACGTCGACGAGGGCGAGGTCGAAGCCCGAGGCCCGCGCGAGGCCGAGCCCCGCTTCGGCGTTTGGGGTAAAGAGCACCCGAAACCCTTGGGGCTCGAAGATGTCTTGGAGGTTCTCGGCGAGGGCCCTGTGGTCGTCGACGATCAACAGGGTCGGGCGCGGGTCGGTCGGTGCGAGGGGCGTCACAGCAGCGCTCAGGGGTGCGCCTCGGGCGCGGGTTCGAGAGGCAGGCGGAGGGTGAAGCACGCGCCGCCCTCGGGGTGATTGGTCGCGTCGAGGGTGCCCTGATGGGCCGCCACGATGTCGCGGGCCAGCGCGAGGCCGAGCCCGGTGCCGCCAGGGCGGGTCGTGACGAGGGGTTCGAACAAGCGCGGCAAGAGCGCGGGCGCGATGCCGGGGCCCGTGTCGCGCACCGTCACCCGCGCCATGTCGCCGTCGCGCCAGAGCCCCACGGTGAGCCGCGGCGCCGCGAGCCCGGCCATCGCTTCGAGCGCGTTCGAGACCAGGTTGATCAGCACCTGACGCAGCCGACGCGGGTCACCCACCACGCGCAGCGGCCCGCCTTCGCCCTCGCGGAGCACCGCCACCTCGGGGCGACGCGGCACCCACGCGATGGCCTCGTCGCACACCGCGTCGAGCACGACCTCGCGCCGCACCAGCGGGCGCTCGCGGGCCGCGTCGAGGAGCTCGCCCACGATCGCCGAAGCCACCCCGACCTGCTCGGTGATGCGCGCGACGTGACGCAGGATGCGCGGGTCGTCGGTGGCGTTCTTGACGATCCACACCGAGGTCTCGATCACCGCGAGGGGATTACGCAGCTCGTGGGCCACCCCCGCGGCCAGACGCCCCACATGCGAGAGGCGCTCGGCGGCCACGAGCCGCGCCCGCAGGGCCTCCCACGCGTCGGCAGAGAGCTGCCCCCGCAGCGATTCGAGAAGCTGGTCTTCAGGCTCCATGGTGATCCTTCGGGGGCGATGGGCCCGCTTGAGCGCCCCATGGTATACACGCTGCCGCGCCCCGCTTGAGCCTGACGATGCATCGCACCTTGCAACCTCCACGGGGTCGCTTCGCCCCGACCCCTTCGGGCGCGCTCCACCTCGGCAGTCTGCGCACCGCCCTCGCGAGCGCCCTCTCGGTGTGGTCTGTCGGCGGCCGCTGGCTCGTGCGCGTCGAAGACCTCGACCGCGCGCGCACGCCCGAGGGTGCCACCGAGACGCTGCTCGACGACCTCGCTTGGGCGGGCCTCACCGCAGACGAAGGCCCACGCGAGGGCGGGCCCTCCGCGCCGTACCTCCAGAGCGCCCGCGGCGAGCGATACCGCGCGGCCCTCGACGCCCTCGTCGCCGACGGCTTCGCCTACCCCTGCGCGTGCTCGCGCCGCGACCTTGAGAGCGCCCCGGTGGCCCCCCACACCCGCGAGACGCTCTACCCCGGCACCTGCCGCGCGCTCCCGCCGCGCGAGGTCGAGGCCCGCGCCCACGCCCTCGGCCGCGGCGTCGCCTACCGATTTCAGAGCGCGCGCTTCGCCGAGGCGATCACCTGGCACGACGCGGTGATGGGCCCCCAGCGCGAAGACCTCATCACCGAGACGGGCGATTTCGTGCTGTGGCGCGCCGACGGCGTCGCGGCGTACCAGCTCGCCGTGGTGGTCGACGACCTCGCGATGGGCGTCACCGAGGTGCTGCGCGGCGACGACCTCTTGCCGAGCACCGCGCGACAGATCGCGCTCTACCGCGCCTTGGGCGCAGCCCTTCCGCGCTTCGGGCACCTGCCCTTGGTGGTGACCCCCGACGGGGCACGCTTCGCCAAGCGCCTCGGGAGCCTCGCGATCAAGACCCTGCGCGAGGCCGGGGTGGGCCCTGAGGCGCTGCTCGTTCGGCTCGCGCTGAGCTTAGGGGTCACGCCCCGCGGCGCCGACCTGCGGGCCTGGGCTCCGAGCTTCGCGCTCGCCAAGGTGCCGCGCGCGCCGTGGGTGATCGACCCTCGCGATTACGCATCGCCCCGCGGCGCCGGAGGCTCGATCGAGGGGTCATCGTCGGCCGAGAGGAGCGTCGGCGGCACCTTGCGCTGAATGAGCCGCACGCCGCGCTGGTAGGTGAAGTACGACCACGACCACGAGAGCATCACGAAGAGTCGGTTTCGGAAGCCGATCAAGAACAAGACGTGGATGAAGGCCCACACCGCCCAGGCCCAGAAGCCCGCGAGCTTGACCCGGCCGAGGTCGGCCACGGCGGCGTTGCGGCCGATGGTGGCGAGGCTCCCGCGGTCTTCGTACACGAAGGGTTCGCTGCCCTCTTGGGCGATGGCGCGCATGATCATACGCGCCGCATGTTCGCCGCCCTGAATGGCCCCTTGGGCCACGCCCGGCACGGGCTTACCGTCTTGCATCACCACCGCGAGGTCGCCCACCACAAACACCTCGCCATGCCCCGGAACCGACAGATCAGGCGCCACCAGCACGCGCCCCGCCCGGTCGAGCCCCACCCCCAGCGTCCGCGCAATCGGAGAGCCCGCGACCCCCGCCGCCCAGACCACCGTACGGGCCGCGATGCGCTCGCCCCCGACGGTGACCCCCTGCTCGTCGATGTCGGTCACCCGACGGCCCTTGAGCACCTCGACCCCGAGCTTCACCAGGTGCGCCTCGGCCTTCTCCGAGAGCGCAGGCTCGTACGACGGGAGCACCCGATCGAGCCCCTCGACCAAGAGCACCCGCGCGCTGCGAGGGTCAATGTGACGAAAGTCTTGGCCCATGGCCTTCTTCGAGATCTCAGCCAGCGCCCCGGCCATCTCGACCCCCGTCGGCCCCGCGCCGATCACCACGAAGGTCAGCGCCGCGCGTCGGCCCTCTTCGCTGTCTTCGCGCTCCGCCGCCTCGAAGGCCAAGAGGAAGCGCTGCCGGATCTCGACCGCATCTTCGATGGTCTTGAGCCCCGGCGCCCGCGAGGCCCAAGCGTCGTTGCCGAAGTACGAGTGCGTCGCCCCGGTGGCCACCACCAGGAAGTCGTAGTCGATGTGACCGTCGACCAGCGTGACCCGCCGGTTGGCCACGTCGACCCGGGTCGCCTCGGCCATCAACACCTCGGCGTTGCGCTGCGCCCGCAGCACATACCGAATCGGGATCGCGATCTCGCTCGGGTTGAGCGAGGCCGTCGCGACCTGGTACAGAAGCGGTTGAAACAAATGGTGATTCTGTCGATCAATGACCGTCACCTTGACCGGCGCGTGGGCCAGCGCCTTGGCGCAATAGAGCCCACCGAATCCTCCCCCGAGGATCACCACATGCGGAGTAGCCATTCGCAACAGCGCTCGCTTTCGGGCTGAACCGTAGCGGCGCGAGGGGCCCCGCGACAAGGGCCTCGCATCACGGGCCAAGGCGCGTAGACTCGGGCGCCCCGCCCAAGGGTCAAAACGATGCCGAAGAAGGTCAAGCTCGCTCCTGCGTTCGAAGAGGCTCTGAAGTTTTGCCGCCCGTACGTGGTGGCGCCCAAAGACCATCTTCGCTTTCTCGATCTCAAGCCGCTCGGCGTCGAGGTGACGGGCAACCTCCAGATCGACCCCACGCGCCTCGACAGCCAGCGCTTCCTCACCTGGATCGAGCGCCTCGACGCCCAGACCTTCGGCCCCCAGGCGATGGCCATGCCGCGCTGGGTCTTTTACGACTGCGCCGAGTGGCCGAGCGCCCTCTTCGGCCTCGCCGCGCGCCCCGAAGACCTCTCGCTCTCGCTGCGTGAGCGCTTCGAAGTGGCGCCCCGCGACAAGGTCTGGGTGCCCCTGTCGCTGCATGTGGCCATCCCGACGGTGAAGCCCGGCGAGTTCTTCGAGCACAACGTCGGCTCGCTCGGCAGCGAGGCGGGGCTCAAGGGTCTCGGCACCTTCACCAAGGCCCTCGGGGTCAGGCTCCTCAAGGCCCAGTCGCTGGTCGGGGCCGCGCAGTGGGGCTCGCGCGCCCTCGGGATGCACCAACGCTTCGGGCCCCTTGAGCTCCTCACGGTGTTCACCCCCGCGCACTCGTATCCGCGCTCGCTCACCTACCGCCACGACTGCTCGCTTGAGACCCTGTCTCGGGTGGTCTCGGGCGAGGCCGCACCCACCCTCGACGCCACCCACCGGGTCAAGACCGACGACGCCTCGCTCATCGCGCTCCAGCGCAAGCTCGAACGCGGCAAGACCGCCGTCCTGGCGGGGCCGCTGTTTGAGAAAGCTCAGGGGCTCTACGCGCCCATCCGGGTGCAGGGCTAAAGGGCCGCGCGGGGCCGGTAGATTGTGATGACGTTCTCTTCCGGTGCGCGGCGCGGGCGTGCTACGGTCGGGCGAGAGAGCGGATGAGCGCAGGAGCCAACCGAGAGAGTGTGTCGCGCATGACCCTGGTCGGCTCCAGAATCGGGAAGTACGACATCATCTCAGAGATCGGCACCGGCGGCATGGCCGCGGTGTATCTCGCGCGCTCGGCCGGCCGGGCGGGGGTGCGTCGTCTCGTGGCGATCAAGGTGATGCACCCGCACCTCTCGCAAGACGAGCAGTTCGTCGACATGTTTCTCGACGAGGCGCGGGTCGCGTCGGCCATCCACCACCCCAATGTGGTGCCCATCATCGACGTGGGGCAAGAAGACAACCTCATCTTCCTCGTGATGGATTACATCGAAGGCGACAGCTTCTCGAACGTCGAGAAGGTCGCGGTGAACCTCCGGCGGCGCATCCCCGTGGGCATCACCCTGCGGGTCTGCCTCGACGCGCTCTCGGGCCTGCACTCGGCCCACGAGATGTGCAACGCCGAGGGGCAGCACTTGAAGATCATCCACCGCGACGTCTCGCCGCAGAACATCGTGATCGGCGTCGACGGCAGCTCGCGCATCGTCGATTTCGGCATCGCCAAGGCCGAGAGCCGCAACACCCACACCCAAGTGGGGATGATCAAAGGCAAGCTCAATTTCATGGCCCCCGAGCAGCTGCGCTCGCAGCCCCTCGACCGCCGCGTAGACATTTTCGGCATGGGCGTCACGATCTGGGAGGCCATCACCCTTCGGCGCCTCTTCGCCGGCGACAACGACTTCGAGACGGCCACCAGGATCTTGAAGGGTGAGTACCCCTCGCTCCTCGATTTTGACCCGAAATTGCCGCCCGCCCTCGATCAGATCGTGCGCCAGTCGTTGCGCCCGAACCCTGACGAGCGCTTCAGCTCGGCCGAAGATTTCGCCGAGGCCATCGAGCAGCACCTCAAGCCGCAGGTGGCCTCGCACCGCGACGTGGCGGCTTTTATCTCGGGCGTGGCCTCGCAGAAGCTCGAGCGCGAGCGCAAGGCCGTGCGCGAATGGGCGAGCGGCGGCGACGACGACCCCATGGCCGCGACGATGGTTGAGGGCGGCCGCCGGGGGCGCGTCGAGGCGCCGGTCGATGTCGGCCGCGGGCACCTGCCGAATACGGCCGCACCGAGGCCCAAGGGCGACTCGTCGGGGCCGCGCTCGAAGGTACGGGCGCCGACGCTGGCGATGCCTGTGGGCAAGGCCAACGCGCCCGCGCAGACCCCGCGGCTGTCGAGCCCGAACGTGGCCACCCCCGCTGACACGGCCCCGTCGACGCCGATGGCGCGCATTCACAACCCGCCCGCGAAGGCGCAGGCGCCGACCGGGCGCTCGGGCGTGCGCGCGCCGACCCGGCCCGGGGCCGCGCTGCCGAGCGACCCCCCGGGCGACCCCACCGTCGCGATGGACATCCCCGTGGGCGGGCACCTCCCCTACGACGACGAGGGCGACACCGAGATGTTCGCCAACCGGGGCGCGGCGCCCTCGGCCTTTCAACCGCGCGGGGCCTCCGGGGTGGTGCTGCCGCCGCCTGAAGACGAGCCCGAATTCGAGGGTGCGCGTACGGTGTTTGAGCCGATGTACAGCCCCCCGTCGGCGGCGGCGCGCAGCCCTGAGCCCAGCAACGAGTTTCTGCCTCCCTCGGCGATCGAGCGCACCCAGGCGATCGACCTCGTTCAGCGCCGCCCGAGCGAAGACCCGTACAGCCTCGGGGGCTACGCTCAGCCTCCGGCGCAGGAGCCTCAGGGCGGGCCCGCACAGCCTGCGGGGCAGCCGGTGGTCAT
Source organism: Myxococcales bacterium (assembly GCA_016792845.1). Classification (GTDB taxonomy): domain Bacteria; phylum Myxococcota_A; class Polyangia; order Polyangiales; genus JAEUKH01. The sequence goes on from JAEUKH010000026.1 coordinate 28,136, forward strand.
GTACGGCATGCCCAACACCCGCGTCACCGGCGGTCAGGCGACGGGCCCGGTGGCGGCCGCGCAAGAGCCGCGGGGCTTGAGCCCGTGGGTGTATGTCTTCGTGAGCGTGGCCCTGCTCTCGGTGGCCTCGGCGCTCCTCTGGTTTGTGACGCACCGGCGCGCGTAGGCCGAGCCGAGAGTCATTGCGGTTCGGGGGTGATGGGCGTTAGGTTGCGCCACGCCGCGGCAAGGCCGCTGGGGTCGTCGGTCGTGTTGGCCGCGCGACTCCGAGAACCTCCGCGAGAACGAGGTATTGCGCGCATGGCAGTCAACGTCGTCATGCCACAGCTCGGTGAGAGCGTGGTCGAGGGCACCATCACCAAGTGGCATGTGAAGCCCGGTGATGCGATTCAGAAAGATGCAACCATCGTGACGGTGTCGACCGACAAGGCCGACACAGATGTTCCGTCGCCGGTGTCGGGTGTGGTGACCAGGCTCCTCGCGGCCGAGCAGCAGGTTGTTCCGGTCAACGTGGCCATCGCCGAGATCGACACCGCCGCCACCCAGGGCGCCGCCCCGGCGCCGCCCGCTGCCGCCGCGGCGCCTTCACCGGCCGCGGTCGAGGTCAAGGGCGCTGCGCCGAGCTCGCCCGTGGTGCGCAAGCTCTCGCACGAACTTGGGGTCGACCTCGGCCAGGTTCAGGGCTCGGGCGAGCGCGGTCGCGTGACCCGAGACGACGTGCTCGCCGCTGCGGCCAGCGCCGCGCCGAAGGCCGCCCCCGTCGCGCCCGTTGCAGTCGCGGCACCCGTTGCAGTTGCGGCACCCGCTGCGCCCGCTGCCGCGCCGGTGGCCCAGGCGGTACCGGCCGCGCCCCGGGGCGCCTTTCAGGTCAAGCCCTACGTGCCCGCGCCCGGCGACGAGGTGGTGCCCTTCAACCGTCGGCGCCGCATCATCGCCGACCACATGGTGTACTCGAAGCACGTCGCGCCGCACGTTTACACCTTCGCCGAGATCGACCTGCACAAGGTGTCGCGGCTCCGCGAGGCGAAGAAAGACGCCTACAAGGCCGAGGGGGTGTCGCTCACCTTCCTCGCGTTTATCGCCGCCGCCACGGCCCGGGCGCTCCGCGAGAACCCGAACGTCAACGCGCGGGTGCTCGACGACGCGTACGTCAGGCTCCGCGACATCAACCTCGGCATCGCCGTCGAGACGCCCGCGGGGCTCCTCGTGCCGGTGGTGAAGAACGCCGACGAGCTCTCGGTGAAGGGCCTCGCGCGGCAGATCGACAGCCTCGCCAAGAAGGCCCGCGACGGCAAGATCGAGGCCGACGACCTCTCGGGCTCGACCTTCACCGTGTCGAACCCCGGCCTCAAGGGCAACTTCGTCGGCGCCGCGGTGATCAACCAGCCGAACGTGGCCATCCTCCGTACGGGCGAGATCACCAAGCGCCCCGTGGTGGTCGAGGTCGACGGCGTTGACACCATCGCCATCCACCCGGTGATGTTCGTGGCCCTCAGCTACGACCACCGGATCGTCGACGGCGTGGCGGCGAACAACTTCCTCCACCGGATCACCGAGCTGCTCGAGACCGCGCCCTTCGAGGTCTGAGCCGCGTTGCCGATTGAGAAACCCTGACCCCCCCTAACGGGTCGGGGTTTCTGTTTGGGAAACCTCTCCCCGCCACTGACGCATCACCGACGCGGGCCACTGCGACCGCGGCCCCGAAGCGCATCGTGACGGCGCCTCGTGCCGCGCCGCGGCCTCGAAGCGGGCCCGCACCTCGGGCTCGGTGCACCCGAGGCTCCAGAGCACGAACGAAAGCTCGCAGCGCGCCTCGGTGTCGGGGCGCACCCTCGGAGCCCCGTCGACCCACGGGCAGCGCCGCTCGTACGCGGTCACCACCAGCGGCGTCGCGGGCCAACGCCCGAGCGCGAGGTGCATCTGCGCGCTCTCGCCCGAGCAGGTGTTCAGACGCGCCGCGCAGCGGGCGTCGAAGGCGTCGAGGGCGGCCGAGGCCGAGGCGGCGAGCTGCGGCGTCAGCGAGGCCCGCGCCATCACCGCGAGGGCTGCTTGGCCGATGGCGAGCTCACCCAAGGGTTCACCGCGAAGCCCGAGCCACCGGGCAGCCCGCTCACGCTCCTCGGAGCCGAGGGCCCCTAAGGGGTCGCGAAAGAGACGCTCGCGCTCGGCCCGCCACACGGCGACCGCGGCGGCCGCATCGTCGGCCGTGAGGCTCAGCGGTTCGGCCCCCGCCAGCCACACGAGGGCCGCGTGACGCCGAGGCGCGAGGCGCCACATCGCGCGCTGGTGGGCCGCGTCGCTGCGATCGAAACGCGCCAGCACCGCGTCGACGAGGCTCGGAACCTCCACCCGCGACACCACCTCGACCGCCGCTGCGGCGTCGAAGGGCTGCCCCGCGAGCGCGGCGGCGAGCGGGCCCGAGCACCCGGCCTCGCGCACAAGGGCGGCGACATCGTCGGGACGCTGGCCACCGAGGGCCGCCCCGAGCCAGTCTTCGCGGGTCGAAGCGCCGCAGGCCGCCCGAACGAGCGCGCGTCGCCGCCGGGCGAGGTCGAGCCCGGCGTCACCGGCTCCGAGCGAGAGCGCGAGGCTGAGGGTGTCACCGTCGCGACGGGCCTCGGCGGCGTCGACGAGGGGCCCGGCCGCCCAAGCGATGCCTTGCGCGTCGCGGCGTCCGCGATCGGAGAGGGCGCGGCGCAAGAGCGTCGCCGTCGCCGCGCTGTCGTCAGGGGTCGCGAGGAGGGGCAGGGCCTCGCGCTGCATCCAACGGAGCGCTTCCAGGGTGAGGGCGGCCTTGCGGTCGGCGTCGCGGGCGCCGCGCACGGCGCGCTGGTACTGCGCCACGAGCCCGGTTTGCGGGTCGATCGGGCTCGGGCGCGCCAGGCCCAGCCTACCATCTGGTAGGTAGGCCACCCGCTGCGTCTCGACCACCACCCGCTGCCCGAGCGCCGTGAGCGGGAGCGTCGCCACCTCGATCACCTCGCGCCCGTCGTCGTGCCGACCCAACACGAAGGCGTCGCGACGGTCGAAGAGGGCGTAGTGCTCGACCCGACCGTTGCGGCGCACGAGCACCTCGTGGCGCCCGCGGTCGAGGGCCTCGGCCAGCAGAATCACAGGCACGAAGGGCAGAATCGCACAGCCCCCCGCGAGGCAGAGCTCGGCCAGCACCATCGCGCTGCGCAGGGTCACGTCGGCCTCAGCGTGGGCGTGCGACGTCGACGGGTGCGAGGCGGCCGCGGGCTGTCCGAGGGCGACCCAGGGGCCTCGGCCTTCGCGCTCGAACACGCGGGCCCCGTCGCGGCCGTCGAGGGCCCTCAGCGCCTCGCGGCGGGTCGGCATCGAGACGCCCGCCGCGGCGGTCACCGGCGCGCGGCGACAGCCCGCAGCGGCCCCGAGCGCGAGGCAAAGCCCCAGCCCCATCGTCACCCCGACGCGCATGGCGGCGAAGATGCCACGGCGGCGCGCGGATGTTGAGGCCCCTCCGAGGGGGTAAGCGGTGCGCGATCCCCATCCCGAAAGTGGCAGCGGTGCCCTTGCAGCCCCGAGCATCTCGTGGGTGATCAGCTCTGGGTGAGGGCCCGCTTGCGTTCGGCGTAGGCGCGAGGCGTGAGCGTCGGGAGGTCCTTGTGCGACACCGTCCCCATAGCGTGAAGCGTGTCCAACAGGTACTGCCGTGGGTTGAGCTTATTGATCTTGCAACTCATCACCAACGACCACAACACACACGCACGCTCTGCACCCTGGAAGGTGCCGCGAAAGATCCAGTTGTTGCGGCCGACCACGATGTGTCGAAGGTGCCGTTCGCTCTCGTTGTTGGTCCATGGGATGCGCCCATCAAAGAGGAATCGCGAGAGGCCATCCCAGTGTCGAGACGCATACCCTACAGCCTCCCCGATCAATGGCACGTAGGGCGGCGGGGCCAGACAACGAGGGGGAAGAGCGAGGGGCCATGCGCCGAGACTCGCATCCGCCTCGTCTCAATCAACCATGGGCATTGCGCACCGCGTACTTCCGTGGAGAGATTGGCGTCAAAGACCAGCGTGCGACCCGAAGCCAGGCGCAGTTGACACGGTGTAGACGCCGTGACGGAAACGGGCACCAGGCGAGGCGTGGAAGGACTGTTCGACGCGGCGAGCCGGCGGCGCCATTGGTACAACGACGCCACCGACACCTGATGGCGAGCCGCAAATTCGCGGACGGTGAGGGTGCTGCGGGAGAGCTCGTCCAGAAGCGCCTGCCAACGCGCAGCGGCGGGACCAGACAACGAGGGGGAGGAGCGAGGGGCCATGCGCCGAGACTCGCATCCGCCTCGTCTCCATCAACCATGGGCATTGCGCACCGCGTACGAAAAACGAGCCGCTTGAACTCCTCACATTCCCTGCGATGAGGTGCTAGTTCAGCGGAGCACACCACAGTCTGCGGGACCCGCGTCATGTGAGGCTTCTACGCGTACGTCACCGAGGACAACACTCGCCCGTCCACTCATCGACTCAATAGTTACAACGCTACCGGGGTTTCCTTGCCTTGGTAATGAACAAGGAGCGACGAGTTCAAACCTCACCTCATCCCCTACAAAAACAGCGGCCTGCAGGCGCACGCGGCAAGAAGCCCCCGCCGAGTAATATGCTTCTTCTGCTCTACGATCAGGAGGGTAAAAAGCCACCTGTACCTGCCTTTCTCCTGCCCCTCTAAGCCAAGGCGGATTGTAGGAGGCGACTCCTACTCTCCATCCGTCGCGAACACCAGCAAACTCTGCCTCTGCCGCCTGACAGTTGGAGAAGTTTTGGGGGAGACCACGACGGTCTTCGGAAGCGTAGCACCCCTCTTGAATGCCTCCGTCTGCACTCCTCAACCGCACGAATAGTGCCGGCGGAGAACAACTACTCGGCCAAGGGAGTCCACTATCCGTGTTTGTCTCGGTCGAGTCGTTCGCAGCGTCCACGATGTCACTCAGTGGAGATGCGTCACTCTTGGCCTCCGGACTTTCACAGCCCCAGAGCACAACCACACAGCACAGGATGGATTTCATCATGATCTCTGCTCCTTCTACCACGCGGGCCAAGTCGGCCCTAAGTGACCTGTACGTGCCATGTATAGGCGATATGCATCACAACTAGAAGAAGGCATAGGAGAAACTCTAAATTCATAGGTTCCTGCATGCATCGCCTCAATCGATCCGCCGGGAGTACTCAACTGAGATCCCGACGCCCCAGAGTGTCCCCCAGTCGTCCAACTCATAATGGGTAGATTATTGAAGTACCTCATTGAGGACGGACCAAACACCTCAATCTGTACCGAGCAGAAAGGAGTATTATCTGTGATGCCTACCGCAACCGTCTCGCCTTCTTGTAGCGTGACGCGGTAGGTCTGTGCAGGACTATTCAATGGAGCGCGTGCAGCAAACCAATCGCCCCAAGTCTGCGAAGCATCTCGAACAACGGGAACCAAGTCACATGGCGAAGCCGATGTGGCACAGGACAGCGTATTACGGACGGAGTACTGCCCAGTGTTACTGGCGACTACATACCACCGCCAATCCCCAGTAGCATCGAGTGAGGGAAATGTGACAGACCCAGTACCAGCAATATATCCCGATCCAAAGTAACCCCGTGTGCGGGTTTCGGGCTCCAGCCGGAATGCCGAGAAGATAAGGAATTTGTCGGGTTGACGGGCGTGTAGGCGGTCGCGACCCCAGACTTCGTGGCTCTGACCCCTACTCTGCCAGGAGCCGCGACCATGAAGACT
>JAEUKH010000043.1 GCA_016792845.1 Myxococcales bacterium
GGTCTGTTCGAAATCGAGTACGGCGATTGATTGAGACGGTGCTAAGTCAGTTAACAGGACGCTTCCAACTGGCCAAAGTTCGGGCCCGAGATCTGCTCCACCTGACAAGCCGCATCGAACGAAAGCTCCTTGCGCATACAACTGCATACGCGATCAACCGAAGCCTTGGCAGGGAGCCGCTCGACTTCGACGGCCTGATCGCCCAATAACCCGCACACGGGGTAATCGTTCTGCAAAATAGGCGCGCGGCCATCGGGGTGACAACGCGTCGAAAACCGAAGTCGCGTCGTCACACGGGCGACCGGCTTCGGCATAGCGGCAGTCGCGCACTGAAGCGTCGTCGTCGTCGGTCACGAAGATCATCAGCAGCGAGGCATCGGGGCGCAGGAAGCCGAAGTTCGGGTCGCTCGCGTCACTGCGAAGCCTGGGTTCGTGCGCACGAAGGGCGCGGTGCGCTGCTTCGAGGTGCTGCTCAATGCCGCAACCAGCATGGCCGAGGAACGCCATGCACCGCACTTCGTCAGCAACGGTTGAGCGGAAACTCGTGTCTGTGAGGAAGGGCGGAAACTGGTATCGGTCATTGGTGCACAGCGAAGGGCGAACGCCAGGGCGAAACGAATCCCACGGGAGATGCCTACGTGTCGCGTTGCCCTGACGGATCGGGTTGAGCAGGCCGTTGTCGCCATCGCCGAGGCCAGCACAGGTAGGAACTGAATAATCTCCAGAGCCGATGTCAGTTGAGATCACCCCCAGATGCAGGTTGGTGACAGGCGTACCTGGTGTGCCGTCGGCATGTGGCGGTGGATTCTGAAGCGCATCGAAGAGCGACGGCAGCGCGTTGAGAAAATGCCGCTGCATCGCAGAGCCACTCGAGCTGTTGTCGATGACGAAGAGCACGTCGAGGGCCGTGGTGTCGACACAGGGCGGTGGAGGCGGTGTGATCGCGGGTGAGAGGGTCGCTTCACCGCAGCTTGTGAGCATGGCGGCCAGGAGAAGGGTGCGGTCGAAGCGCCGTCTCTTCATACAAGTCAAACCCCCGTCATGCGCGCCAGTCTTGCTGTGATGGCGGTGCCAGGCTCGGTGCACCACAGGGCCCTTCAGCATCCGCGGGCCGAGGGTAGCGAAGGGCGCTGCGAAGGGCAAAACCTCGCAGCACAATGCTACGCTTCGCACCCTACCGAGGCGCGCTGCAACGGGTGAGCGCAGCGGGCGCGCGTGAGGGCGAACCCGACCGGGGCGCGCTAGAGCAGCACCAGGTCGTCGGCGTGGATGGCCTCTTCGCCATGCAGATCGGTGAGGAGCTCGGCCAGCTCGCGGCTGTTTCGCCCCCGCACCATCGCGAGGTCTTCGGCGTCGTAGGCCGCGAGGCCGCGCGCGAACACCACGCCGTCGGGGCCCGTGACATCGACCGGGTCGCCCCGGCGAAAGCGCCCGCTCACCGCCACGACGCCCGAGGGCAAGAGGCTCCGCTTGCGCGCCAGGAGCGCCCGACGCGCCCCCTCGTCGACGCGCACCACGCCGCTCGGGCGCAGGGTGTGGGCGATCCAGTGGGCCCGCGACGACACCGGCGCCCGCTCTGCGAGGAACACCGTGCCGAGGTCGTCACCCGCGAAGAGCCGCGTGAGCACCGCGGGCTCGCGACCCGGCGCGATCACCGCCACGGCGCCCGCCACGTTGGCCGCCCGCGCCGCGCGGAGCTTGGTCACCATGCCGCCCTTGCCGCCCGACGAGGTCTCTGCGCGCACGAGCCCGTCGATGCTGCGATCGCCCGCCGCGACGACCCTCACCCGCGCGTCGTCGTGATCGAGGAGGCCCGGCGCCACCGAGAGCATCACCAGCGCGTCGGCGCCCACGAGGTTCGCCACCTGTGCGCTCAGCGAGTCGTTGTCACCGAACGCGATCTCTTCGACGCTCACGGTGTCGTTCTCGTTGATCACCGGGATGGCCCCCCGCGACACGAGCGCTTCGAGGGCCCCGCGCGCGTTCAGGTACCGCTGCCGATCGGCGAAATCGGCGTGGGTCAGGAGCACCTGGGCGGCCACCTTGCCGTGCGCCGCGAGGGCCTCGCTCCAGAGCCGAATGAGCACCCCCTGCCCCGCCGCGGCGCAGGCCTGGAGGTGATCCATTCGCTTGGGGCGGGCCCCGAAGCCCAGGGCCTCGCGGCCGAGCGCGATGGCGCCCGACGAGACCACGACGACCTTGCGCGACGCCGCCAGACCCGCGAGCTCGGCCGCGATGGCCCCGAGCACGGCGCGGTCGATGGCCCCACGACCGTCGGTGAGCACCCCGGTGCCGATCTTCACGACCAACACCCGAACGTCATCAAGGGCGGCAGAGGCCGCGCCTCGGAGCGATGCAAGATCGTCTAGAGAAGCCATGGCGATCGCGGTAGATACCACCGTTGCCGCGGCGATGCTCCAGCACTATCCGAAGATCCTCGCAGCGCTGATGGTGAGCCTGGCCCTGGCCGTGCCGACGCTGCTCTACCGGGCCTCGCACCCCCGCCACGCCGCGCCCCCGCTCCGTCGCGTCGCCACGGCGTCGCCGCACGCGCACCCCGCGGCCGTCTCGCTCACGCCGCCCCGGGTGTCGCGGCCCTTTCGCGCGGCGCAGGTCTTCGAGCGGGTCTTCGTGCTCGACGGCGACGCCCGCGGGTCTGAGTTCGACGCGCCCCGGAGACGCCGACGGTGACTCACCCCGCCCGTGCAATCGGAGTATGGTCGCGACCGCAATGCTTGAACACCGCAAGATCGCCTTTGTGGGCGCGGGCAACATGGCCGAGGCGCTCATCCGTGGGATGCTCGCCGCAGGCGCCGTTCGCCCTGAAAACGTAGTGATTTCGGGTCGTCGCCGCGACAAGATCGAGCGCACCGCAGAGCGCCTCGGGGTGCGCGCCGCGGCCGACAACGCAGACTGCGTGCGCGACGCCGACGTGGTGATGCTGTGCGTGAAGCCGCAGGTGATGCGGGGCGTGGTCGAAGGCATCGCCCGCGAGCTCCGGGCCGACGCGCTGGTGGTGAGCGTCGCCGCGGGCATCGCGACCCGGGCCATCGAGGCGCCCTTCGCGGCCACCCAGCGGGTGGTGCGGGCCATGCCCAACACGGCGGCGGTGGTGCGCCAGAGCGCCACGGCCATCGCCGCGGGGGCCCACGCCAGCGACGACGACCTCGCCATCGCCAAGACCATCTTCGACGCGGTGGGGCGCACCGTGATCGTCGACGAGTACCACCTCGACGCGGTCACGGGGCTCTCGGGCAGCGGCCCTGCGTATGTGTTTTTGATCATCGACGCCCTCGCCGACGCGGGGGTCAAGGTGGGGCTCTCGCGCGACGTCGCGCTCGAGCTCGCCGCCCAGACGGTGATGGGCTCGGCGCAGATGCTTCTGCACACCGGCGAGCACCCGGGGCGGCTCAAAGACCAGGTCACGAGCCCCGGGGGCACGGCCATCGCGGGGCTTCACACCCTCGAAGCGGGGGGCCTGCGCACGACGCTCATCAACGCCGTCGAGACCGCCACCCGACGCGCGCGGGAGCTCGGCGATGCCCACGCCGCCAAGTGAGCCGCCCGGGGTGACGGCCGACCGAGAGGGCGCCCCGGAGGCCTCGCAGGGGTCTGGCCTGGGGTCTGGCCTGGGGTCTGGCCTGGGGTCTGGCCTGGGGTCTGGCCGAGGGCTGGTCACGGCGGCCGGGGTCGCGCTGGTGCTCGGCGCCGCGGCGGTGTTCGGCGCGCTGTGGGTGCCGATGGTGTTCGCCCTGTGGACGGCCGCTCTCCTCACCCCCCTGCACCGCTGGCTCGAAGCGCGCCTCGGCGGTCGCACCGCGGCGGCCACGGTGCTCGAGCTCGTGGCGGTGATGTCGCTGCTCGTGCCCTTGGTCTTCCTGGTGCTCTTGGTGGGCACCGAGGCTGCGGGCTTCGCGCGTCGCATCGTGGCCTCGCCCGCGGCGCAGGTCGCCCTCGAAGCGATGGTCTCGGCCGACCCGACGCAGAGCCCGCCGGGGCCCGTGTCGGGCGCCATCGCGATGCTCCCGGCCGCGCTTCAGCGCTTGGGCGCGCCGGTGATCGAGCGGGTCGCGGCGCTCCTCTCAGAGCACGGCGCGACGGCGTGGAGTTGGGCCGCGAGCGCAGCGGGGGCAGGGGCGAGCCTCACCCTCGATTTCGTGATCTTCGCGGTGACGCTCTTCGCGGTGCGCACCGAGGGCGACGCGGCGTGGGCTTGGGCGCGCGCGCACGTGCCGCTCGGGCCCGAGACCCTCGACCGGCTGGCCCGAGCCTTCACCGAGACGGGCCGCGGGATCTTCATCGGCGCGGGCCTCACGAGCCTCGCCCAGAGCCTCTTGTCGATGCTCTTTTACGCCGCCCTCGGCGTGCCGCGGGTGGTCGTCTTGGGGCTCCTCACCTTTGTCGCGGCCTTTGTGCCTGCGGTGGGCACCGCCGTCGTGTGGGGCCCCGTCGCCCTCGGCCTCGCCCTCACCGGACACCCCGGCAAGGCCCTCGCCCTCGCCCTCCTCGGCGCCTTCGGCGTAGGCTCCATCGACAACCTCACCCGCCCGCTCTTCCAGCGCTGGGGCGGAAACCTCAAGCTCCCCGCCTCGGTGCTCCTCTTCGCGGCCTTCGGCGGCCTGAGCCTCTTCGGCGCCAAAGGCCTCTTGCTCGGCCCACTTCTCGTGCGCATGGCCCGCGAGGTGATCGAAATCGCGCGCCCCGCGCCGCCCTCAACGCCGCCAGGTTGAACACCGTTCAACTCCGCGCAAGCCCTCTCCTCTCGCCCCCGCTGCGCCTTTGTTGAACACCGTTCAACACGCACCGTCTCGGCCCCCGGTGCGCCCTTGTTGAACACTGTTCAACACGCACCGTCTCGGCCCCGCTGCGCCCTTGTTGAACACCGTTCAACACTCCGTCTCCGTCACCGCTTCGTCGGCGCGCAGCCCCGCGGTGAGGCCCACTCGCTCCGCGCACCCCGCGCCTGTTGAACACTGTTCAACTTCGGCCTGAGCCTGCATCGATCGGCTCTCTCGGGCATCCCCTCGCCCGAAACAGAGACACAACGCCCCGACCGTGGCACACGCGCCACCTTGTGGTTCGGGGCCCTGGCGACAACACTACCGGCCTTCTGCACGGCCCGAAAGGACGCTACCCATGCCACCACCGCACCACGAACGGCCTCCGCCACCGAGGCATCATGCCCCGGGTGACGCCCTCGCCGACGACCCCCGTCTTGACGACGCGCTTCGGAGCCTCGTCGACGACCCGGGCGCCCGTCGCTTCGTGCTTCGTTGCCTCGTGGGAGAGGGCCCGCAGCATCACCGCGCGTCGAATCAGGTGTTGGTGCTCCTCTTGGCCGAGCTCGTGGCGCGTCTCGACGGGGCGCGGCCGCTCGACGCTTCGGGCCCTCAGCTCGCGGTGGCGATGCGCCTGCCGCCGCACCTTCGGGGCGACCGCGACGACCAGCGCTACCCGATCTCGGTGCCCCGCGCGGTGCTCGAACGCCTCTCAGATGACCCCGCCGCCGTCGACGCGATGGCCAGGGCGGTGGTCGACGGGCCGCCCCAGCACGCCGTCGCCAACGTGGTGATGTTGGGGCTCCTCGCGCAGTGCCTCGCGGCGCTTGAGGGCCGCCCCGCGTGAGCGACCCGTCGCTGGCCATGGCCTTCTCGGCGGCGGCCGGAGAGCTCGGCATGAGCGCGGCGTCCTGGCTCTTTCTGCGCACCCTCGCGGCGGTCGAGGCGGGGGCCGAGGAGGCCGCGATCGAGAGCCTGGGGGCGCAGTTTCCGGTGATGGCGGCGGTGGGCGCGGCGTGGCGCGAGGGGCACCGCGGGCCGCGGTGTGACCTTGAGGGTGTGCGGGCGCGGCTCGACGGCGTCACCCGGGCCGTGGTGCTCGGGGTCGAGAGCGCACACCTCGACGCGCTCGTCGCGGCCTCGCCGGGGCTCGAACTCGGGCTCGTCACGGAGTCTCCGCTTGAGGCCGATTTCGAGCGCATCTTGGCCAACTTCGGGGGCCGCGTGGCCGCCGTCTCGCTCGCCGAATTGCAGCGCTGGAGCGGCGCGACGAGCGCCCTGGTCACCTTCCTCTACGGGGTCGACTCGCACGCCACGCAGGTCAGCCCCATCTGGCTCCGGGCCGTCGGCGACGACACCCGCACCCAGTTTCGCACCCTCCTCGGGTGGAACGTCTTGCCCGCCCCGATGCCCGTCTACCCCCGCTGGCTCGTCGAGGTCGCCCTCGACGCCTTCACCGACGTGGTGCCCTGATGAGCCTCGCCTTCGCGGGCATCCTCCTCGCGGCGCTGATCGCCCAGGCCCTCTGGCCCGGCGCCCGCCTCAGGGTGGTCGTCTCGGGCGCGGCGCTGAGCTGCCTTCTGGCCTCGCTTCGCGGCGTGAGCACCACGGCCCGGCTCTTCGCGGCGGTCCCGTGGGACGTCTTGACGATCCTCGTGGGCCTCGGGGTGGTCACCGAGGTGCTCGTCGCCTCGCGGCTCTTCTCGCTCATGGCCGTTCGGGTGACCCGGGCCACCGGGGCCCGACCGTGGCGCTTCGCGCTCACCTTCGCGTTGGTGATGTACGTCGTGAGCGGCCTGGTCAACAACCTCACGGCGCTCCTCCTGGTCTTGCCCGTGATGCTGGTGGTGTTTCGCGTCCTCGGGGTCACGCAGCGCTTCTTGTCGCTCACATTGGGGCTCTTGCTGGTGGCTTGTAACCTCGGCGGCGCCGCCACGCCCATCGGAGACTTCCCCGCGATTTTGCTCCTCGGTCGTGGCGCGATGCGCTTCGGGGTCTACCTCACCGCGGCGGCCCCTCGCACCGCGCTGGCCCTCGCCCTCGTGGTGGTCGCCCTCTCGTGGCGCCGTCAAGCGAGCCCCCGCGACGGCACCGAGGCGCTCAGGGCCGCGCTCACGGTGAACACCCTCGAAGCCCTCCACCGCGGCATCCGCATCGACCGCAGGTACCTCTTGCCGGGCGCGGCGGCCCTCGCGGCGATGCTCCTCGGGTGGGTCTTGATCCCCGCCTCGACGGGCATCGGCCCCGAGCTCATCTGCTGGCTCGGCGCCGCCCTGAGCCTCCTCGGCGCCGGAAAGGTCGGCGAGACCATCGCCCGCCGCCGCGTCGACGTCGAGGCCGTGCTCTTCCTCCTCTCGCTCTTCGTGATGGTGGGCGCGGCCCGCGAGAGCCACCTCTTCACCGACATCGCCCGCTGGCTCACGGCGCTGCCCCTCTCGCCCGCCGCGCAGGTGGTGGTCTTCCTCGTCGCCGCGGCGCTGCTCACGGGCGTCTTCAGCGCGGGGCCGAGCATGGCGGCGCTCCTCGACGTCGCCGACGCCCTCGCCCGGCAGCACCCCCGCGAGGCCCGCGACGCCCTCTACGTGGGCCTCGCGATGAGCGTCTGCGCGGGCAGCTCGCTCTTCCTCACCGCCGCCACCGCAGGGCCCCTCACCCAGAGCCTCATCGAACGCGCGGGCCTCCGTGGCCCCGACGGAGAGCCCCTCCGCTTCGGCTTCCGAGAGTACCTCCCGGTCGGCCTCGTGGCCTTCGCGCTCATCCTCTCGGTGGGCATCGCGAGCACCCTCGCCGCCCTCTGACGGCCCCTCGCCGACACCGCCCACGCGCGGCGTGTTGAACACCGTTCAACTTCAGCGACCCGCCCACGCGCGGCGTGTTGAACACCGTTCAACTTCAGCGACCCACCCAGGCGCGGCGTGTTGAACACCGTTCAACTTGCGACGCCGAGGTCGATGACCCAGGCCTCGGGAGCCCACCGGCGCCAGGTCTCGGCCGGGAGGTTCACCCACGACGACGCGCGGTCGATCACCAGGCCGTCGGCGCTGGCCACGCAGCCGGCTCCGACGAGCGCCGTGTCGGCGTCGCGCACCATCTCGACCCGGGCCGCACACCCCTGCGCGCGGGCCCCCTCGCAGGCCGCCTCGCAGAGCGCCCGCACGCGGCCCGAGTTGCTCACCGGCGCGTCGATCCACAGGGTGATCGCGGCCGCCCGGGCTTCGAGCAGGCAGCGCACCAGCCAGTCGATCGCCGCGGCCGAGTCGTCGACGGTGCGGTAGCTCCCGCGGAGCCCGCAAAGGTCGCGGAGCGCGCCGTCGCGGCCCACAAAGCTCGGAGCCCCGCCGCGCAACACCTCAAGGCTCACGAGCGTGTTGAAGAGGTCGACGTCGACCCGCTCACCGCCGAGCGACGCGAGCCCGCGACGGGTCTTCGCCCGCGAGACGCAGCCCGCGTCGTCGACGCTCATGCGCGACACCGCGAGGCGGGCCCGGGCGTGGAGCTGGTGATGGTCGCCCGCCGCCCGCACCGCCGCCTCGCGGGGGTACCCCCGTGACAAGAGCCACGACACCTCTTCGACCGCCGCGCGCAACGCGGGCCGCGAGGCGGTCGAGAAGTGCGAGGCGTCGTCGGCGTCGGCGCCGCGTCGTCGGTCAGACATGGGGCTCGGAGGGTGGCAGAGGTGACCGGGCCGCGCACCCTGCAAAGCGGGCTCGAATTGTCGCGCGGCGCGCTTGCATGAGGGCCCGACGGCACGCACGCTCTCGGGCCATGCGGCACGCAGACTTCATTCGCGCGGGGCACCTCGACGAGGCGATGCGGCAGGGTGTGTTGACCGCGGCGCAGCGCGAGGCCCTCGAAGCCATCGCCCGCTCAGCGCCCGATGCGTCGGCGCGGGGGGCCGACCTCGGGTGGGCCCGGTACGGCTTCGGGGCCCTCACCGCGGCGGGTCTCGGCGGCCTCGCGGTGGTGTTGCTCTCGCAGCTTCACAGCACGCCCGTGGGTGAGTTCGCGCTCACCGCAGGGCTCGCCATGGCGGCGCTCGTGGGCCTCGGGGCGCGGCTCCGCAGGCGGGCGCTCTTCGAACCGACCGCGGCGATCGCCTTCGCGGCCGCGGTGGGCCTGAGTTGGGCCGTCGCCGCGGCGCTCTTTCGGCTCCCCCTCGCCGACGACCCGGTGGGCCTCACCTCACCGCGCGGCTTCCTTCGATGGACGCTCCCGGCTGACGGCATCATGCTCATGACGGCCTTCGTTCTCGGGCGTCGCTTCGGCGCTCCGACGGTGGCGGTGCCCGCGGGCCTGGCGCTCGGGCACGGGCTCTACCGCGTCTTCGCCGTGACCGCCGCAGGCGTCTCGCCCCACACCCTGGGCACCACCGCGGTGGCCCTGGCCGGGGTCCTCTCGCTCGCCCTCGGGCTCGCCTTCGACCGCGTGCCGGGGCGACGCGATTGGGGCCACTGGTGGCACGCCATGGCGGCGTTCTACCTCACGCTCTTGCCGACCCTGCCCGCGTCCTGGTCGACACCCTTGGGGCTCGGCGCGGCGCTCGGGCTCGGCGCGCTGACCTTCGGCACCCGGCGATTGAGCTACCTCGTAGGCCTCGCGGGGCTCGCCGCGTTGGTGAGCGTGCGGGCCCTCGACGGCGCGCCCTTGCTGCTCTCGGCGGCGGCCTGTCTGGGCGTGCTCTGCGGGCTCGGGGCGCTCACCTGGCGTTGGCTGCGGCGCGCGGCCCTTGCGACCGAAGCCGAGCGCAACCCGTGGTGCTGAGGCGCTCACCTACCGATCGGTAGGCGGCCTGAGGCGCCACACGCCCGGCACCTCCGCGCGAGCCTCGACGACCTCGCTGCCGTACCGCGGGTGGTAGAAGCGCAGCTGCGGGCGCTGCGCGTCGACGAGCTCGCCGAGCGCGACCCCCGAGAGCACGAATTGCCCCTCGCTGTCGGTCACCGCGAAGACCGATGGGCGCTGCCACCCCCAACGGCCGTACTGCCTCCGCTCGGCCTCGACCCGCACGCCCGCGACGGCCGCGCCGGTGACCGCGTCGCGCACCTGCCCTCGAAACGAGGCCCCCTCAGCGACATCGAGGCGGACCCCCGAGGCCCGCTCGCCCGGCCCGAGGCTGAGCGCGTCGTAGTTGCCCCCGAGGGTCGAGTGCTGAAACAGGCCCGCGGCGCCCGCGCGACCCGCGAGGCTGTAGTGCCGACGCGCGTCGAGGCGGAGCCCCGCGATGCGAAAGCGCCCCCCCGCGAGGGTCACCCGCACCGGCATCGCGCCCTCGTCGGGCTGATCGAGGCGGCGCCAGCTGAGCGCGAAGGTGGCCGCCTCGCCGGGCCCCGTGCGCCCCGAGACCCAGCCCTCGATCGCGCAAGTGCCCGCGGGCTCGGCACCCGCCGCGATCTGAAACGGCGCCTCGCGGCGACACCCCAGAATCGCCACGAGGCTCAGCCCGAGGCTCAGCCCGCCCGTCGTTCGCCCCCGATGCATCACCGCAGACGGTACACCCTTCTCGCCGGGCGAACAGCACGGCACACTCTCAAGTCAACGCACCATGAGCGACTTTTACCGCGCGTCGTACCTCACCCCCAATCACGACGGCTGGGAGCTCATGCTGCGCCGGACCCGCCGCGCCGACCTGCCCGAGGGCCCCGCGTCGCCGGTCTTGATCGTGCCCGGATACGGCATGAACGCGTTCATCTTCGGCTTCCACCCGAGCGGTCGGAGCCTCAGCGAGCACCTCGCGTGGCGCGGCCTCGATGTGTTCACGGTCGACCTCCGGGCCCAGGGCGACAGCGTGGCGGTCTCGCGCGAGGCCAGGCGACACCCGACCCGCGGGTTCGGCCTCGCGGCGCTCTCGGGCGTCGACCTCACGGCGGCGCTCGACCAGATCCGCGATCTTACGGGGCGCCCGCGGGTGAGCGTGATCGGCGCCTCGCTCGGCGCGACCTTGGTCTTCGCGCACCTCGCCCTGGTCGGTCCGAGCCTCGTCGACCGGGTGGTCAGCCTCGGGGGCCCGCTGCGGTGGGAGTCGGTTCACCCCATGGTGGCCCTCGCGTTCTCGTCTCCGCGGCTCGCCGGGGCCCTTCATTTTCGCGGCACCCGTCGGCTCGCGGCGGCGGCCTTGCCCTTGCTCACCCGCGCGCCCTCGCTCCTGCGGCTCTACGTCAACGCCGAGGTGAGCGACCTCTCGCGGGCCCAGGAGATGGTCGCCACGGTGGCCGACCCCATCGCGCAGGTGAACCGCGAGATCGCCGAATGGATCGCAGCCCGCGACCTCGTCCTCGACGGGCGCAACGTCACCGAGGGCGTGCGCGCGAGCGAGCACCCTTTGCTGTGCGTGCTCGCCAACGCCGACGGCGTGGTGCCCCAGGCCACCGCACGGAGCCCCTTCGACCAGAGCGGCAGCCGCGACAAATCGCTGCTCGTGGTCGGCGACCCGGCGCACCCTTACGCCCACGCCGACCTCTTCATCGCCCGCGAGGCCGAGGCCAGGGTCTTCGAACCCATCGCGCGCTTCCTCGCGACGCCGACGCGCCCTACCGATCGGTAGGGCGACACCCGCGGTTCAGTGCCAGGCGCCGCGGATTCGGTCGTACACCGAGTGGGCCACCGCCTCGCTCGGCCCCGACACGCTCAGGGTCGAGACCTGATCGACGCAGATGCTCACCACCACATACTCGCCCGCGTGCCCGGTGACGATGTGCGAGCCCTGGTTGATGCTCACCTGCGTGAGGTGCGACACCGCGTAGGCCGCGGCCGCGCCGCTCATGCACGCCTCGGCGTTGGCCTCGTGGCGCCACCACCCCGTCCACGTATTGGTCGCGTGTGCAAGAACCGGAACCGCCACCAGCGCACACAGCAACGAACCCAGCACAATCTTCTTCATATCGCGGGCTCTACACCGCAGCCCTCCCCATCACAAGACCGCGCGCTTGATTTGCAGCCCCCGCCTTCGGTGCGGCGCGCCTTGCGTGAGGGCCCGCGGCGGGTCAGCGTTGGCCCCGACGATGAAGATTCTGTTCGTGTGCAGCCGCAACCGACGGCGCAGCCTCACCGCCGAGCATCACTTCCGCGCGACCCCGGGGCTCGACGTGCGCTCGGCCGGCACCTCTGACGCGGCGCGGGTTCGGGTCACCGCCCCGATGCTCGCCTGGGCCGACCTCATCGCCGTGATGGAGAAGCGCCACCGCGCTCAACTCGACGCGCGCTTCGGCGACCTCGTCGACCCCTCGCGGGTGGCGGTGCTCTACATCACCGACGACTACGAGTACGGCGACCCGGCCCTCATCGCGCGGCTCGAAGCGACCCTCGCCCCGATCCTCGCCCGGGGCGAGCCCGAGGCGCCTCCTCTCGACCCGTCGGAGGGTGTATAGCGTCGCCCGCGATGGCGCTCACCCCCGCAGAGAAGATGGCCCGGTACAGCCTCGCGACGGGCGTGGCGGTGCTGGGGCTCAAGACCCTCGCCTGGCGGCTCACGGGCTCGGTGGCCCTGCTCTCAGACGCCCTCGAATCGATCGTCAACGTGGTGGCCTCGCTCGCGATGGCCGTGGCGGTCTCGATCTCGCAGGCGCCGCCCGACGACGACCACCCCTTCGGGCACGGCAAGGCCGAGTACCTCTCGGCGGTGCTCGAGGGCGTGCTCATCGTGGTGGCGGCGGGCATGAGCGTGTTCGCCGCGGCGGGGCGAATTCTGCACCCGCGGCCCCTTGAGGCGGTCACCGTCGGCGCGCTCGTCTCGGCGGCGGCGACGGGGCTCAACGGGCTCCTCGCGTGGCGGCTGATGGCAGTCGGGCGCCGCGTTCAGTCGCCCGCGTTGATGGCCGACGGCAAGCACATCGTGAGCGACGTGATCACCACCGCGGGCGTGCTCTTGGGCGTGCTGGTCGCGCGCTTGACCGGGCGCTGGGTGCTCGACCCGCTCCTCGCCATCGCAGTCGCGCTGAACATCGTCTCGATGGGCTGGCACCTCATCCGCGAATCGATCGGCGGCCTGATGGACGAGGTGCTCGACCCCGCCGTGGTCACCGCCCTCCGCGCCAAGGCCGAGGCGAGCGCGCGGGCCGCGGGCGCCACGGGCATCGAGGCCCTGCGCTGGCGACGCGCGGGGCCCTACACCTGGCTCGCCGCGGTGGTGCGGGTGCCGGGCGCGATGCGCGTCGACGCGGCCCACGCCATCTGCGACCAGATCGAAGCCGCCCTCGCGGCCGATGAGCCGAAGTTGCAGGTGATGCTCCACGTCGAGCCCGACCCCGTAGCGCCCCCTCAGGGCGGCGCAGGCGCGGCGTAGGCGGGTCGCGGCGAGGCCGGGCTCACCACCACCGTCGTCGTGGTCGCGACGCCGCTGCGGGTCTCGACGGCCCGCCCCCGGCCCCTCCGCCCGCGCACCACACACGCTTCTGCACTTGTGAGCACGAGCGCTGCGATGAGGCCCGAAAATAGCTTCTGAAGCATTGCGGCTGAGAGTTATCGCACACCCTTTCAAGCCGCGCGATGCTGTGGGATACATCGCGCCCCCATGAGCGGCGACACGAGTGACAAGGTCGAGGGCTTCGCGGCCCTCTTCGAGCAATCAGCCAAGAGCACCCCGAAACAGCAGCGGGTGGCCGTTGGCGCGCGCATCGAGGCGAAGATCGCCCGCATCTCGAAAGACGCGATCTTTGTAGACCTCGACGCGAAGCGCCAGGCATGGATCGACCCCATCGAGCTCCAAGGCCCCGACGGCGCGGTCACCGTTCAGGTGGGCGAGACGCTGGTGGCGCATGTGGTCGAGGTCGACGGCCGCTCGGGCACGGTGAAGCTCGGGCGCTCTCTCGGCAAGGCCACCGACGTGTCGTCGCTTCTCTTGGCGCGCGAGCAGGGCATCGCCATCGAGGGCAAGGTGGTGGGCGTCAACAAGGGCGGCATCGAGGTCGAGGTGGCGGGCATCAAGGCCTTCTGCCCCACCTCGCAGGTCGACCTGCGCCCGGTCACCGACGCGGCGAGCTTCATCGGGCAGACGCTGAAGTTTCGCGTGACCGAGGTGCGTGAGGGCGGCCGCAGCGTGGTGCTCTCGCGGCGCCAGGCCCTCGAAGCCGACGCGCGCGAGGCCTCAGAGCGGGTGCTCCGCAACCTCGCCCCGGGCCAGACGGTGCGCGGTCCGGTGACGGGCATCCGCGAGTTCGGCGCCTTCGTCGACCTCGGCGGCGTCGAGGGGCTCGTGCCCGCGAGCGAGCTCTCGCACGAGAGCCACCTTCGCCCTGCCGACGTGGTGAAGCTCGGCGACGTGGTCGAGGTTCAGGTCAAAGACATCAAGCCGACCGACAAGGGTCAGACCCGCATCACGCTCTCGCTCAAGGCCCTCTCGGCCGACCCGTGGGGCGCCCTCAGCACCCTCGCGCCTGTGGGCCGCGTGCTGGCCGGCACGGTCACCCGCACCACCGATTTTGGCGCCTTCGTGCGCATCGCCGCGGGGGTCGAGGGCCTCTTGCATGTGTCAGAGCTCGGGGCCCGCGAGAAGGCCGCGTCGCGCTTCAGCGGCGGCGAGCCGGTGCTCGTGGTGGTGAAGTCGGCCGACGCCAAGGCGCGCAAGGTCTCGCTCGCCCTCGCGCCCGAGGGTTCGGCCGTGGGCGGCGCCGTGGCGGCCTCGCGGGTCGTGCCGGGCGCCATCGTCAAGGCCGTGATCGAGAAGCACGAGGCCTTCGGGGCCTTCGCGCAGATCGAGGGCACCCAGGGCCGCGCGGGCCGCGGGCTCATCCCCATTGCCGAGCTCGGGTTGCCGCGCAACGCCGACGTTCGCAAGCTCCTGCCCGAGGGCACGGCGGTCACCGCCAAGGTGCTCGAAGTGGGCGAAGGCCGCATGCGCTTCTCGGTGCGCGCGGTGCGCGAAGACGAAGAGCGCGCCAACTACGAAGGCTATCAGCGCGGCACCGCCACGGCGGGCAAGATGGGCACCCTCGGCGACCTCTTCGCCAAGAAGCTCAAGAAGTAACACGCCCCGCAACGCCTCCTCCGGGGCCCGTCGAGGGCCGCCGGGGGGCGTCCTCCCCCCATTCTCCGGCCGATGACCGCGCAGCCCAAATGAGACGCGCCCCGGAGGTCGCCCGCGCGACCCGCCGAGGCGCACCGCGAGGCCGTGCCGCTCAGTCGACCGGAGGCGAGAAGGCCGCGCCGGCGTTGTAGAGCTGCGCGATCGCGCCGAGCCCGACCACGACGAGGAAGGCGAAGAACACCAGCGAGATCACCTGCATGCGCCGCGCGGCCTGGGGCGAGGCCGCGAGGCCGTTGATGAAGAACGAGGTGTAGACCCCGTTGGCGAGGTGATACGCCGTGCCGAGCACCCCGAGCACGTACACCATGGTGGTGGGCGGGTGATGGCGCATGTGGGCCGCGAGGTCTTCGAAGGTCTCGTGGGTGCCGTTGAGGGCCGGCTTGATGCGCGCGAGGGTGATGTGCGCCGCGAGGAAGCCCAAGAGCCCCACCGCCGAGACCCGCTGCACGATGTACTTCAGGTTGCCGAAGTACGAATACTTGTTCACCGAGGCCATCTTGAGGCGCCGGAGGCCCCAAAGGGTGTGAATCACCAGCGGCGCGAAGACGACCAGGCTCGTGACGACAGAGCCCGCCGCGCTGCCTGAGAAGTACGTGTGCTGCCACGCCTCGTCGCTGCGTGACGCCACGAGGTTTTGCCAGAGATGCCACGTCGTCCAAACGCCGAGGGGCGCCAGCGCGAGCACCGAGCCCAGCCGAGGAAACAACACAGAACCCGTCGGATTTTCGTGCACAGCCGCTTCAGACATTGCGTGACCTCTGAATCAATCGCCTGCCGCGCGCCCAGCGAGAGGGCGCCTCGGCCTCGTTTCGCCGCGCAACAAAGCACAACGGCCGCCGGGTCTGCAACCCAGCGACCGTTCGAGCGCAGTCGATTTCTCGTGATGGCTGGGCCGCCGAGGACCCCAGACCCTACATCACCCGCTGCGAGACCGCCCGCGACGCGGTGTTGCCCCGGGCCAGCGCGAAGCGCTCGGTGGCCCGCTCGGTGGCGCCGTTGCGTTCGACCGCGTAGCCGACATGCCAGGCGCTGCCCGCAAAGCGCAGCGCGTCGACCGAGCGCACCGACTCGCCCTCGGCCACCACCGCGCCGTCGCCGATGCGGGCGCCGCTCGGTGAGACCCGCGCGAAATACACCCCGCGCCAGAGGCCCACGGCCACCGCGAACTCGCGCCCATTCCACCCGAGGCGCACGCTCTCGGGCGCCTCAAGGCCCTCGTGCACGATGCTGGCCCGACCGACCGGGCGACCCTCGGCGTCGAGCCGCCGAAAGCGAACCCGGCCGTTGTCGCCGTCGACCCAGGCCACGCCGTACCCCCCGGGGATGGCCACCACCGACGGAGCTCCGACGAGTTCTTCGTCAGCGTCGACGACATGGTGCAGATTGACCCCGCGGCCCATCGCATGACCCTGCCCATCGACCCGACCGAAGTAGAGGTCACCGTGGTGATGCCCCGTCCACGCGAGGGCGGTGCGGCCGCTCTCGGCCGACTGGGCGATCTCTTGGTGGTCGCGGTCTTCTCGAAAGCTCAAGCCCGACTGCGCGGGCTGCCCCTCGGGCACCGCCTCGGTCTCGTCTGCCGACTCGGCCACCGCGGGCGCCACCGCGGGCTCAACGCGCGGTTCGGGTGTCACCGCCGACGCGCGCCGCGCCCCGCCCGCCAAAGCCCCCTGGGCCCCCGCCGCCACCGCCTGCTGGACCGCCGCCCCGTCGACGCCGCGCGGTGCCTCGCAGCCCGCCATCGCCCCCGCCAAAAGGGTGCCCAGCGAGAGCGTCATCGTCAGTGCGTGCCGTGCTTTGCGCATCAGAAACCTCGTCTTGTTTGGCGTTGCGAGGGCAGACACTAACCCTTCTTGCGACTCTCTGAGAAGGGCCCCCACGACATTTCGGCCATGTGAGGGTATGTAGGTCTGCCCCCTCTCGCGGTGCGGGAGCGGGGCCCGTACGGTGTGAAGTGACGCGAGGATACGCTCGGCGGGTGGAATCGTATTCCCCCGGTGGTAGCGTCGCGGCCTTTCGCGATGTCGGAGCTTTCTAGACGGACGACGCTGGTGTTGCTGGCCCTTGTGGCGGGCTCGATCGTGACCATCGAGGTCTTGCTCACGCGGGTCTTGTCGGTCTCGACCTGGTACGGCCTGGCCTTCGTGGTGTTGAGCGTGGCGATGCTGGGGCTGTCGTCGGGCGCGCTTTGGGCGGCCCGGGCGGCCGAAGCGGGCGAGGCCCTCGCGCCGTGGGTGGCCAGGCGGCTCGTGACCATGGCGGTGAGCCTCGGCGGCGCGACGGTGCTCTTGTGCGCGATGCCCGTCGCGTTTGCGCCCAACCTGACGTCGTTCTTGTCGCTGTTGGGGGTGGTGGGGGCGGTGGCCCTTCCGTTGGTGTGCGGCAGCGCGGTGGTGGCGCGGCTCATGGCCGAGGGTGACGTGCCCTTGCCCACGCTCTATGCGGTCGATCTTGGGAGCGCCGCGGCGGGGGCGCTCTTGCCGTTGGTGCTCCTCGGCCCGCTCTCGGGGCCTGGGGCGCTCCTGGCCATCGCGGGGCTCATGGCCGCGGCGGCCGCGGTGGTGGCCCCGGAGGCAGAGCGGAGCCTCGCGCGGGTGCTCGTGGCCACGGCGGCGACCCTGGTGTTTGTCACCGAGGCGATGCCCCGGGCGGGGCTCCATGTGCGCTACCCGAAGGGCATCTTGAGGCCCGACGACGAGGTGCCCCGCTTCGAAGCGTGGAACCCCCTCTCGCACGTCTACGTCACGGATTTTCGAGAGCTCCCGGCCCCGCCGCTCTGGAGCGCCTCGCCCCGCACCCCCGCGGTGCGCACCACGGCCGCGAACGCGCGCATCGACGGCGAGGCGGCAACGCCCATCTACCGCTTTCACCGCACGCAAGAGCTGAACGTCCTTCGCTTCGACGCCACCACCTCGGCCCACGCGCTGCGGCCCGAGGGCACCGCTTGCGTGATCGGCGTCGGCGGCGGCCGCGACCTCTTGACGGCGCTCAACTACGGCCACGACCGTGTGTACGGCGCCGAGATCAACCCCGCGATGGTGGCGATGCTCGGGGCCGTTCAGAGCGAATCGCCGGTGCTGAGCGACCCGCGGGTCACCGTTCGGGTGGGCGACGGGCGGGCGCTCTATGCCGCCACGAACGTGCACTGCGAGGTACTGCAAGCCTCGCTGGTCGACACCTGGGCGGCCACCACGGCGGGGGCCTTCGCGCACACCGAGTCGACGCTCTACACCCGCGAGGCGTGGGCGGTGTTCTTGCGCCGCACGGCCCCGCGCGGTGTGGTGACCTTCTCGCGCTGGTACGACCCGCGGCGCGCGAGCGAGACCTCGCGGCTCGTGTCGCTGGCGGTGGCCTCGCTTCTCGACCGCGGCGTGACCGCGCCCGAGGGGCACATCGCGCTCTTGGGCGCGGGGGTGGTGGCGACCATCCTGGTGAGCCCGGCGCCCTTCTCAGAGGCCGACCTCGCGGCCCTCGCCGAGCTCGAGACGCGCTTTCAGTTCAGGGTGCTTTTGGCCCCGGGGCGAGCGCCGGCTGACCCGCTCCTCGGGCGGTTGTGGCGCGCCCGGAGCCTCGGCGCCTTGGCCGACATCGGGCGCCCCGAGGGCCTCGACACGAGCGCTCCCACCGACGACCGGCCCTTCTTCTTTCAGCTCCTCGCGCCGTCTCAGTGGCTTCACCCGATGGCGGCGCTCGAGCGGGCGCGCAACAGCTCGGGCGTGCTCGCGGGCAATGCGACGGCCATGTTCGAGCTGCTGGTGACCTTCTCGGCCACGCTGCTCCTCGGCCTGGCGCTCTTGGGCCCGACCCTGGCGGCGGCCTTTCGCGCGCGGCGTCCGGCGCTGCCAGGGCCTCGCGCGGCGGTGTATTTTGGCGCGCTCGGGGCGGGCTTCATGTTGGCCGAGATCGCCCTCGTTCAGCGCATGCATGTGGTGCTCGGGCACCCGACCTATGCGCTCGTGGTGGTGCTCGCGGGGCTCCTCATCGCGACCGGGCTCGGGAGCTATCTCTCGTCGCGCTGGGTGCGCTCGCGGGGGGCCGTGTCGCGGCTCGGCGCGCTCGTGGGGGTGGGCCTTGTGGCCTTGCCGCACCTCGTGATCGGGCCCCTCGCCCGCGCCACCCTCGACGGCAGCTTCGCCCTCCGCGCCCTCTGGACGGGCGGCGTCGCGGGCCTGGTCGGCCTCGGCCTGGGGATGTTCTTCCCCTCGGGGGTGCGCTTCACCGACCGCGCCCGGGGCGCCTCGGTGGCCCTCGCCGTCAACGGCGCGACGAGCGTGCTCGGCAGCGTGCTCGCCATCGTGCTGTCGGTCTGGTTCGGCATCGCGGCGAGCTTCGCCGCGGCGGGGCTCTTCTACCTCGTCGCCGCCTGGGCGGGCCCCTCGGGTTGGAGCCCGCTCGACGCGGAGCCCCCTGCCGAGGGTGAGGCCCCCGAGACGGCGCCCTGAGGGCCCGCCAGGGGCGTCTCGGGGCTCGCCTGGGGGGTCGGGGCGTGGGCGTGCCGTCGACGCCTTGAGAGGGGCATTCCGCGCGGCGCCTCGTGACCGAGGGGGCGGTAGAAGGCCCCGAGCCCGACCATGCGGTAGGGCGCCTCGCCGCGGGCGATGAGGGCGGCGTTGCGACGGTCGAGCTCGTTCAAGATCAGCGGCACGGCCGAGACGCTCCACGGGCGGGTGTCGTGTTGCAAGACCACGCCGCCGCGGGGGTGACCGTCGAGGGCGGCGCGAAAGTTTCGCAGCACCGCGCGGGGGTCTCGCACCTCCCAGTCGTGGGTGTCGAGCATCCAGTAGGCGGGGGTGTAACCCCTTGAAAAGACAGCATCAATGGCGCGACGCGAGCCGAGGAGGCCGAAGGGCGCGCGGAAGAGCGCCGGGCGCCGCCCTAGGGTGGCGGTGATGAGCTGGTCGGTGCGGTCGAGCTCGAACGCGAGGCGCTCGGGCCTCAGGCCGTCGAGCACGATGTGCCGGTACCCGTGGGCGGCGATGGTGTGCCCTTGGCGCGACGCTTCGACGAGGGTCTCGCGGTTGCGTCGGTGAAAGAGGTCGTCGCCGTCGAGGCGGTGGCCGACCGCGAAGAAGGTCACCCGGAGCCTGCGCTCGGCCAGGAGGCGCAGGAGCCGCGGAGTGGTGCGGTAGTCAGGGCCGTCGTCGAAGGTGAGGGCGATGCAGCGGGGGTACCGCGGGGGGCACTCGCCGTCGATGAGCTGCCCCCCGCCGAGGGGGCCGCGCGGGTGGCGCGAGACGGGGCCTCGGAGCGCGAGGGCGCTCGTGAGCGGTAGCGCCAAGAGCGCGGCGGCGAGGAGGATCGGGCGGGCTCCCAAAGACATCGGGCCTACCGATACGGCAGGCCCGCGCCCGATGCGGAATTTCGCGCAACCCCTCGCGCGCGGGGGCTACGCCGCGCCGCTCAGTTCGCCGCCGGGAAGAGGTCGACGGTGAGGGTGTACGCCGCGATGGGGGCGCCCTGGTACGAGCTCACGCACACCGCGTAGGTGCCCGCGGCGAGGCGGTTGAGGGCGCCGCCGGCGGTGCCGTCGAGGCGCGAGCAGAGGTTGCCCTGCGCGATGTCGTCGTTGGTGGCGATGGCCGTGGTCGAGCCCGCGCGGAAGACCTCGACGATCGAGTCTTCGCCCTGCGCGAGGGCGCAGGTGCCGGTGGGCGTGGCGGTGGTCACGCGGAGCGACGCGTTCGCCGGCACGGTGACGTTGAAGCAGTCGACGTCGTCTTCGGGCGTCACGGCGCCGGTGAAGATGGTCGAGCGGGTCACGGTGGGGTTGGCCATCGCGGGGGTGTTGTTGGGCTCCATCTCGCGGGTCGGGGCGGTGCAGGTGCCCGCGGCCGAGCCGGGCATGTCGGCGCTGCAGGCGGTGCCCGTGGCGCACGCGGTGGTGTTGTAGCGGAGGTCGCACGCGCCGCCCATGGCGACCGGACGGCGGCAGACGCCCGAGGTCGTGGCCGAGCAGTCGAAGCCGGTGTCGCAGGGGGTGCTCACGCCACCGTCGGCCAAGGCGCCGCTGCGGCAGGCGGTGCCCGCGGCGGTGCCGTTGGCGACGCAGGTGAACATGCCGGCCATCGCGCCGGGCACGCAGGTCGAGCCCGAGGGGCAGAACGTGCGGACGTTCTGCGGGTCGCAGGCGCCGCCGGGGGTGGCCGGGGCGCGGCAGGTCGGGGCCGTGCCCGAGGCGCACTCAAGGCCCGCTTCGCAGCGCGGCGAGTCGGCGCGGCAGGCGCCGCCCTGGGTGCCGTTGGCGACGCAGGTGCGCACCGCGGGGTCGGCCGGGTTCGACGCCTGGCAGCTCGCGCCGGTGGCGCAGATGGTGCCGGCCTCGGCGCAGTTGCCGCCCACATCGACGGTGCGGAGGCAGGTGCCGCGCGCGGTCATCGTCGGCATCGCGGCCGAGCAGGTGAGGCCCATCTCGCAAGCCGCGCCGGTCAGGCGGCAGCGGCCGCGGAGGGTGCCGTCGGCGATGCAGGTGCCCATGGTGGTCGAGCCGGGGTTGGCGATGCAGACCGCGGGGTCGGCGCAGACCGAAGCGCCGGTGCAGGGCATGCCCACCGGGGTCGGGGTGATCTCTTGAACGAGGAGCTCGTAGTCGCCCTGCGCGTCGGCGCCGTCGACGGTGGGGAAGTACGTGCCCACCACGATGAAGACCTCGGTGCCCATGGGGATGGGCGCCGTCGAGCGCGCGTTCGACTGGAGAATCTGCTGCGACACGTCGTCGTTGCAGCCGAGGCTCATGCCCGTGGTGCTGCACGCCGAGGTGATGGCGACGACGGTGTCGAGGGTCTCGAGGGTCGCCTTCGACACGGTGGTCGCCTGGAGCACGGCGGTGCTGCGCATGCGGTAGCGGTGCACGACCTGGTGCGCGATGGTGGGCATGTTCTGCCCGCCGAGGCAGCCCGCGGGGGCCGCGATGCCGCCGGTCTCAGGCGCGCGGCTGTTGTTGCCGGCGTAGATCACCATGCCCATGGCGTCGGGCGTACGGGTGGTGAGGTCGATCTGCGCGTCGGCGGCGCAGGGGTTGGTCACCGCCGGGCCGCGGTCGGTGGTGGTGACCCGATCGGTGGTGGGGCCGCGGTCGGTGACCGGACCGGCGTCGCCCCGCCCGCCATCCATGGCGGTGGCGTCGGTGGTGGCGCCTGAATCTGTGCCCCCGCCGTTACCGTTGCCGCCGCTGCTGCTACAGCCCATCAAGTACGCGCCGCCCACGAGCATCGCGCCCACAACCCAGCTTCCACGCAAACGCATTGTCGCCTCCGAAATCAAGTACAGCGGGTGCACGAACCACACGGCCGTCACCCAAGCGCGGCGAACCTTTCGCACGCCCTTTTCACGCGGTCAACCGCCACCCTGCCTTCACGGCCCTGCGGCGTGGCGCGTCACTCGACGGTCACCGGGGTCTCGCACGCGCTCGTGCCGCCGTGACCGTCGCGGAGAAACACCCAGAGCGTCTGCGGGCCCGCGGCGGCGCCGGTGCGCCAGGCGTTGTCGCGGGTGGGCGAGCGGGTGCTCTGCCGGGCCAGGTCGCCGCTGCTCGCATACCACGCGTAGAAGCCGCGCTCTTCGCGGGTGGCGAGGGTGCCCGTGGCGTTGAGGATGGTGTACCGCTGCTGCCAGGCGGTCTCGTCGCCGTCGGGCGCGAGGGCCACGCTGGCGTTGCGCGGCGCCGTGAGGGGGCGGCCGTCTTCGGCGACGCAGCGTCGGTCTGAGCCCGCCTCGCGGCCGACCCAGCGCCCGTCGAAGCGGAAGCGCGGGGCGGGCGGGTTCGTGTTGGCGTTCTCGCGGTTGGCCGAGACCACCACGCGCTTGTATCCGCGCAAGACGCGGCCGTCGACCTCGACGGTGACCGCGAAGCCCAGCACGAGCCCGATGTCGCGGGCGAGGGCGGCGATGACCTCGGGCGACACTGGGAGGTTTTGCCCGCCCATGGCCGCGCGTCGCGCCGCTTCTTCGAGGGCTTCGAGGAGGTTCGCGGGCACCGGCAGGGTGGCGGTCGGCCCGGTGCCGAGGTTTGCGGCGGCGCCGCCGTCGGTGCCGAAGCACCCCGACTCTGAGCTGTTGGTGCCGAAATCGCTGACGTTGGTGGCGCCGCGCGAGATGGTGTTGGCCACGCACCATTGCCAGCGATAGGTCGGCGCGGCGTTCTCTGAGAGCCCTGCGAGAAAGACCGAGAGGCTCACCGACTGGCCGGGGTTCACCTCGGGGCGATCGGCCACCATGTCGAGGATGCGGGGGCCGGTGACGAGCTCTTTCGAGTCGAGCGACTCGATGCAGCCCGTGGCCGCGAGGGCCATCGCGAGGAGCGCGGCGCGGGTCATGTCAGTACTCTCCGGTGAGGCCGAGGGTGGGCAAGATGGGCAGCCCGGGGAAGGCCGTGCGGCGCGCGAAGTCGTACTGGTAGAGCCAGTTCTCGGTGTTCTGGGCGTAGTACGCGTTGATCACGTCGAGGTAGGCTGACATCTGCAAGGGGCCCCAGCGGAAGCGGTAATCGGCGCGCACGTCGAGCTGGTGGTAGGCCGGCAGCCGCTCGGTGTCGCTGCCGTCGGCGGCGCGGGGCGCGTAGAGCGGGCGGTGGCGGTCGACGTCGGCGTCGAAGAACGAGCCCGTCACCCGCTGCCGAGGCGAGCCCGTGGCGAGCTGGAAGCGGGCGCCGAGGCGCCAGCGGGCGTTGATGTTCCACGAAGCGGCGATGTTCAGAATGTGGGTCTGGTCGAAGGGGAAGGCGACCACGGCCCCGCCCGGCACGAAGCGCTCGCTCCGCGACAGGGTGTACGAGACCCACCCGTAGACGCCCCGTTCGAGCCGCCGACGGAGCTGAAATTCCAGCCCGTAGGCCCGCCCCTGCCCGTCGTCTGAGACCGTCTGCCGCTCGGGGCCATTGGGCCCCTGCACCACGTCGTTCGAGGTGCGCTGGAGGTTGTACATCCGGGTGTAGAACCCCGTGACCCGGGTCTCGAATCCGCCCGGCAGCGTGGCCTCGGCCCCCGCCGACGACTGCCACGAGCGCTGCGGCACGAGGTCGGGGTTTCGCAGCCCCGGCACGATCTGAAAGAAGGGCGGCGGCTGGTGAAAGAAGCCCGTCGCGGCCATCGCCGTCACGCGGCTCGTGACCTTGACCCTGAGCACCGTACGGGGGTCGGCGATCCAGCCCTCGTAGGCCGCGTAGGTGAGCCGATCGAGGCGCATGCCCGCGGTGAGCTCGACGGGCCCGACCCGCAGCACCTCTTCGAGGTACGGCGCCACCGAGAGCTGCGTGATGCGCGGCCTGAGGGTGTACACGTCGGGGGTAAAATTCGGCTCGGGGATGCCGCCGATGTTGTTCGGCAGGGGCGCGCGGAGGTCAGCGTCGAAGCTGATGGTGAGCACGTCGAGCCCGAGCGTCG
Organism: Myxococcales bacterium; assembly: GCA_016792845.1. Classification (GTDB taxonomy): domain Bacteria; phylum Myxococcota_A; class Polyangia; order Polyangiales; genus JAEUKH01. The sequence goes on from JAEUKH010000043.1 coordinate 24,174, forward strand.
TGGTGAGATACCGCCCCGTGGGGATCTTGAGCTGCGCGCGCTCTCCCAAGATGAACCCGCGCCCGTAGGCCGAGAGGTCGGGCTCGCCGGGCTGGGTGTTGGTCAGCGTGGTGCGGTCGACGCCCACCGAGCCCGAGAGCATGAGCTGCATGCGGTGCGGGAGCGCGTAATCCCACCGGCCGATGAGGCGCTGAAAATTGTAGTTGAGCCCCGACGACTGCTCGGCCGTGGTCTCGCCCACCCCGGTGGCCGCGGTGCGGTCGAAATTGTCGTGGCTCCCGAAGAAGAACAGCGAGGCCCGAGAGCGCGCGTTAAATCGGTAATCTGCGCGAATCTGGTAGTCGGTGTACGAGAGCGAGACCCCGTCGACAAAGAGCGGCGCGAGGAGGTCGTAGTAGCTCCGCCGGAAGGCCACCGCAACGCTGCCGCGGCCGTGGTCGAAGGGCACCACCGCCATCGCCCCGGCGCGCAGCACGTCGATCTGAAACTCTAGAAACGTGCGGTCGGTGGGCGGCGGCCGCGTGGTGAGCGAGATCACCCCGGCGCTGAAGCGCCCGTACTCGACGGGGTACCCGCCGGGGTAGAAATCGAGCTGGCCGACGAGCCGCGACGAGATCACCGCGGGGCCCGCCCCGAAGTGATAGAGCAAGGGCACGGGGTAGCCGTCGATGAAGAAGCCCGTGTTCTCGAAGCTCGCGCCGCGCACGACGAAGAGCCCGAGCCCGAAGGGCGTACGCGCCACACCGGGCATCGTCGCGACGACCCGCGTGGGCTCGCCGAGGGTGCCCGGCACCGTGGTGAGCTCCTCGGCCCTGAGGGTCATCACCGTCGAGGCGCCCGCCTGACGGCGCCCGCGCACCACCGCCTCGTTGAGCGCGTCGGGGGCCCGCAACGGAGGCACCTCGGGCGAGGCCACGCGCTGCCCGGGCGCAGGCTGCGGGGCCTCGGGCGCGCGGGTGTCGCCCCCTGCCCCGGTCGGCGTCGTCGGGCCTTGCGGGGGCGCCGTCGCTTCGCCGCTGGGGCTCGCCGCGGGGCTCGCGGGGGCGGTCACCTCGCGCGTTCGCAGTCGAAAGCGAAAGCGCATCCGGGCGGCCACGGGCTGGCCGTTACGCACGGCGGGCGCGAAGCGCATCGCGCGGGTCGCTTCGAGCACCTGGGCGTCGAGGTCAGGGCGAAGGCTCTCGACCACCACCGCGTCGGTGACGGCGCCCTCGACGGTGACCGTAAATTCGAGCCGCACCGCGGCCCCTTCGGGCAGGCCCGCGTCGGGCGGCAGGTTCACCGTCGGCGCTTCGAGCAAGCGCGGCGCATTGTCAGCCCAAGCGCGGGTCGCCGTCAGGGTCAGCGCCAACGAGGCCGCGAGGGCGCGCCGAAGCACAGAAGAAGAGACCTTCATCGCGAGTGGCGCCGAGTGTTGTGCGGCGTCGTGCCGATGTCACTGCGATTCTGAGTCCGCATCGACCGAGGCCAGCTTGAGGGGCGCGAGCCTCGCGAGGCCCTCGGGGGCGATCATGCGGCCGAGGGCCTCGGCGTCGAGGCGCCCGTCGCCGTGCCACCGCACCCGAAAGAGCATGGCCGCGGCCTCGGCCGTATAAGCGAGCTGCACCAGCGTCTCGGCCTCGAAGACGCTGCACCCGCGCTCGCAGCAGAAGAAGGTCTCGCGCACCCGGTAGAGGCCCTCGGGTCGCAGCGGCGCGAGGCTCGCGGCCCACCACGGCGCGGGGATGGGCGTGCCCTCGGGGCTGAACTGCGCGCGGTGATGGCGCCACGCCACCGGCAGGTACACCCCCGGGTCGGGCGTGCCGTGGTTGTGAAAGTAGACCAGCCGACCGGCCGCGATGGCACCGAGCCGCAGTGTGGTTTTGTAGAGCCCACAGGGCGGCAGCCGGTGCTTCTCGGGGTCGGTCATGCGGTGGCCTCATCGTCGGCGAGCAGGAGTTCGACGTCGGTCTTGCTGAGACCTTTGGGCACCGAGCCCTCGTCGCCGCCGAGCACCGACGAGACGAGCTCGCGCTTCTTGGCCGAGAGGGCCATGATCTTCTCTTCGATGGTGCCCCGGGCGATAAGCCGGTACGCCGTCACCACGCGGGTCTGGCCGATGCGGTGGGCGCGGTCGGTGGCCTGGTCTTCGACGGCGGGGTTCCACCAAGGGTCGAAGTGGATGACGGTGTCGGCGCCGGTGAGGTTGAGCCCTGCGCCGCCGGCCTTCAGCGAGATGAGAAACACCGAGACGCTCTCGTCGCTGTTGAAGCGCTCGACCCGCTCTTGCCGGTCACGGGTCGAGCCGTCGAGGTACTCGTACTTCACCTTCTCGGCGTCGAGCACCCGCCGGATCAGCGCCAGCATCTCGGTAAACTGCGAGAACACCAGCGTACGGTGGCCCCCCGCGGTGGCCTCGGCGAGGGTCTCGCGCAGCACCTGGAGCTTGCCCGAGTCGTCGTCGCCGAAGCTCGCGTTCGGGAGCTTGAGCAGCCGCGGGTCGCAGGCCGCCTGCCTGAGCCGCGTGAGCCCCGCCAGAATCTGAATCTGGCTCTTGTTGATGCCCACCCGCTCGATCTCGCCCATGAGGCTCTGCCGCACCTGCGTCAGCACCTGCTGGTAGAGCGCCTTCTGGCTCGCCGGGAGCTCACAATCGCGCTCCATCACGATGCGCTCGGGCAGGTCTTTGGCCACCTCGCGCTTGGTGCGCCGCAGCACGAGCGGCCTGATCACCTCGCGCAGGCGCCGCACCGCCTCGGCGTCGCCGCGGTCGATGGGTCGGGCGTAGCGCTCTTCAAAGGTCGCGAGGTCGCCGAGCAGCCCCGGCGAGAGAAAATCAAAGATCGACCAGATCTCTGAGAGGCGGTTCTCGATGGGCGTGCCCGAGAGGCAGAGGCGATGCTGCGCGCGGATCTTCTTCGCCGCCCGGGCCGTGGCCGAGAGGGGGTTCTTGATGTTCTGCGCCTCGTCGAGGATGACGTAGGTGAACTCGTACTGTTGCAGAAACTCTTCGTCGCGGCGCAAGAGCGCGTAGCTCGTGACCACCACGTCGGCCGAGTCGACCTCGTGGGTGCGCTTCTCGCGGTCGGGCCCGGCCCAGAGCACCGCGCGCAGCGAGGGCGCGAACTTCTCGATCTCTTTGAGCCAGTTCGAGAGCACCGAGGTGGGCGCCACCACCAACGAGCGGGGCTTCTTCGCCGCGGCGTCGGCCTGCACGGCGGTGCTCGCCTCGCGGGCGGTGCTGTCGTCGGCCTTCTTGGTCTTCCGCGCGGGCTTCTTCGGCGCGGCCTCGGCCTCGGGCGCATCGTCGGCCTTCTTGGCCTTGCGCGCGACCTTCTTCGGCGCGGCGGCCTCGGCGGCCTCGGCCCCTTCGCTCACCGGCGCGAGCCCGAGGGCCTCGTCACGGAGGTACGCGAGGAGCCCCAAGGTCTGGAGCGTCTTGCCGAGACCCATGTCGTCGGCCAAGACCCCGCCGGTCTTCGACTTGTGGAGAAAGACCAGCCACGAGTAGCCCTCGCGCTGATACGGCCTGAACGAGGCCTGGAGCGACGCCGGGGCGGGCACCAGCGCGACGCGACCGCGGTCTTGCATCGCCGCCAGGAGGTCTTTCGCCGAGGGCTCGACCCGCGCGCCGGGCACGAGCCGCAAGAGGTCTTGGATACGACCGGCCTGCGAGAGCGGGAGGTTCTGTCGGCCCTGCGCGAAGAGCTCGGCCATCTGCTGGAGCACCTCTTCGACGCGCTCCTTGCTCACCGGCGCGTAGCTCCCGTCTTCGAGCCGCACGAGGCGACGCCCTTCGAGGATGGCGCGGCGCAGGTCGTCTTCGTTGACCTTGCTGCCTTCGCTCGAAAACTCGACGTCGAGGGAGAGCCAGTCGACCCCCGACGACACCCGCGCCTGGGGCGTCACCGGGGTCTCACGGACGTGCAAATCGACCAGGTCGTCGGGGATGAATCGATCCCAGGTGTCGGGCAGCGAGCCGAGGCCTTCGGTCCAGAACGCGACGGCCTTGTCGCCGTGGGCTTCGAACCACATCGCGTGCGCCTCAGGCAGGCCGAGACCGAGCTCGAAGAGCAGATCTGCGGCGCCGCGCTCGGCCCCGATGTCGCGCCGGATCACCCGCGGCCGCACGAGGCCGTCGTCGCCCGCGCCCTGCCCCGGGAGGATCGCCAGCGGCGGCGGCAGCTCGGTCGGCGGCACGTCGAGCTCGGCCTCGCCGTAGCTCGCCCTGAGCATGGCCCGCACCATGGTGACGTCACCCTCGGCGCGCAGCACGAAGGTCGGGTTCGCGTCGACGAACTCGACCACCGACGAGAGGTCGGGCAAATCAGTGCCGAGCGAGAGCGCCGCACGCGGCACCACGTCGGAGAGCAAGCGCCCGAGCTCTTCGATGGGGTAGGTGATCGCCGGGGCCCGCGAGAGGCGCTCAAGCCACGCCGGGGTCACGCTGTCAGACACCGTGCGCGCGACCCCCTGGACGGTGTCGACGTGCCACGCCGGCGAGCCCTCGAACCACAAACCCTGCGCGCCGGTGAAGCGCCGCCCGTCGCTCTTGCGCTCGAAGACCACCTTCACGCGGATGCTGTTCGACCCGGCGTGTTCGAGCTCCATGCGCGGCACCAAGGGGTCGTCGACGAAGCGCAGCTCCATCAGCGTAGGCTCGATGAGCACCCGCCGCCCCTTGAGGAGCGAGAGCACCTCGGCGGCGTCTTCGCCCCGGAGCTCGACCGCGGTGGGCCGGCTGCCTCGCGCCGAACGGGCCAACGCGCGCAAAATAGGGCGATGGGCGCTCACAAAGGGCCCGAGCGCGTCGAGCGCGGTCTCAGGCGCCATGGGCGCGCGGGTCTCGGCGTTGTAGGGCGTGATCGCCACGGCCATGGGCCTCACCTGGAGGCGATACTCGAAATCGGGCGCCTTCTTCGGGTCGCTCGGCGGGAGCCAGATCTGCCACCCGACCCGCGGCTCGTTGGCGCTCACCACCGTCACGGGGTGCGCCGTCGCGTGAGACGGGCCGTGGGCGCTCACCACCCGCGGGCCGCTGCGATCGACCACCACCACCTCGCGGGCCGAGGGCTCGACCTCGTGACGGCTGCGACGGTTGCCGCCGTGGCTCTGACCGCGGGGCTGATGGCGACGGCGCTGCTCTTCTTCGCGGGCGGCCTGCTGGGCCTGTTGGGCGGCGGCCATGGCGGCCTCGCGCATCGGGCGCATGCGGTCGCGCAGGGCCACCAAGAGGGCCGCGACGTGCTTGCAGTGACGCTCGGGGCCGCGCCAGGCCGGGCAGGTGCAGTTCGACGAGAAGCTGCCCGTCTCGCTCACCTCGACGCGAACCTGGTACGGCTCGGTGGCGCGACCGTGGACGCGACCCGACGCGAGCCACCCCTCCATCGTGGCCTCGTGGACGTGCCCGCGGCGCGCGTACCCGCGACCCTTCTGGTACGCGTTCATGCCCACGATGCGGCTGAGCGAGCGCTCGCTCATGCGCGCGATGGCCAGCGTGGCCGGCGTCTGCGGCAGCGGCGGGAGCTCTTCGTTCGACTTGCCGCTCGAGCTCGGAATCTCGGGCAGTTGATCGTCGTCGTCGTCGTCGCCGTCACCCTCGGCCGAGGCGTCGAGTTCGCCGTCGAGCTCCGCGCCGAGCGGGCCCCCGTCTGCGCCGTCGCCCTCGCCCTCGCCGTCGAGCGGGTGGGCCTCGGCCGGCGCGATGGGCGGGAGCGGGCTCTCGTCGTCGAGCAGCCCCACGTCGTCTGCGCCCGTCTGCGCGTCGAGCACTTCAACGACGGGCGTGTGAAGCGTCTTGCTCTTCGGGGTCGCCTTGCGGCGGGTTCGGGGGGTGCTCGTCGCCTTGGGGCGTCGGGTGCTCTTGGGACCGTCGGTCGTCACCGCTCTTGCGCTCCGTTCGAATGTGGGCCGCTCACAGGGCCTCAGCGCGGCGCAACTTGCTCAGACCGGCGCATCACGCGCCCGCCCGGCCTCGCCGCGGACTGTCATCGTGCAGAACCTTCAGAGGGAGACTTCGTTCTCCCAGAGCTTCAAAACCAGTAAACCCGTCGTGCGGATCTGCCTGGGCTCGAAGTGGAGCGGCCGTCTGCGCCGTCCCGCCACCCTGTTGGGGCTCTGCGCACTGTCAAATCGGCCTTAGCACACCACGCGCCCCGGGTGCACTACCCTCGCAACGCAAATCGCACCCCCGCCCTCGCAATCACGGTGGCAAACCCTCGTCGGCGCGGTGCCCGGCCGCGGTGAGGGTCACCCCGTCGACGGTGACCACCATCATCGCGCGCGCCTCGGCGAAGGCGAAGCTCTCGGAGTACAGCACCCTGAGCGTCGGCACCGCGTCGCCCGTGGCGCGGATCACCCAGTTGCCAAGGCGATGGGTGTCGTTGGCCGAGAAGACCTCGACCGAGGCGGCGCCCGCCGTGGCGCGGGTCACGAACAAATCAGGAAAGCCGTCGCGGCTCGTGTCGGGCGCGAAGGCCATCGAGCCCGCGAAGCGCGTGCCCGCTTCGAGGTTCGGCGCCACCCGCCGGAGCTCTCTGCCGCTGCGCCCCGAGAGCACCCGCACGGCGCCCTCGTTGACGCTTGCGACGGCCACCTCGCCGAGCTCGTCGCCGTCGATGTCGGGCCCCATGGCGAGGCTCTGGGCGCCGAGTGTGTCGAAGCATCGGGCGCCGCTCCACCGGGTGCGACCCGTGGCGCCCGAGAGCACGCGCACGCAGCGGCGGCCGTTCTCGAGGGTGCCGAAGGCCACGTCGGGTCGGTGGTCGCCGTCGACGTCGCCGCCCACCGAGAGCCCGAGCTCGGAGGGATCGGCGGGCAAGATCCCGGCGGCGCTGGTCCATCCGACGCGGCCGCTCCGGAGACCGAGGGCTGAGAGCGAAGGGTTGCCGAGGGCCGGCGCGAGGTACACCACCACCGCGGGCTCGGCGTCGGCGCCGTTGCCCGTCGAGAGCCCCCCCGCGAGGCCGAGCACGCCTTGGAGCGGCGTCGTCCGCAGCACCCGCCCCGCCCGCGACCCGAGGGTGATCACGGCGCGGCGCGCCGCATCGACCGCGGCCACATCGGGCCGGTGATCGCCGTCGAGGTCAGACACCAGCGCGAGGTCGACCCCTTCGCAGCGCACCGGCGCGCGAAAGTCTGTCACCCGCCCGTCGAGCCCGCCGGGGTGCAGAAACACCCGCCCCGGCACACAGCTCGCAAAGCCTCGCATCTCAGCCGAGAGGCCCGTCGGCGCGACCACGACGTGCCGCACAAAGCGCAACACCTCGTCGGCCGAGAGCCCGCGGGGCATGGGCACATGGGTCTGCTCGCCCCAACTCACCGGCCGCTGGTTCTCGGTCTCGGGCGCCGCGATCTCGCCCTCGGGGTCGCCCGCGTCAACGGGCGCCGCGACCGCCGCGTCGACCCGTGGGTGGGGTGTCGCCGCGAGCTCGTCGGTGCGCCCCGCAGCGGCAGGGAGGTTCGCCCCGGGGAGCTCGGTCTTGATCTTTGTCCACCCGAGGTACCCGAGGCCGCCGGTGACCGCCAGCATGGCCGCGGCGGCGAGGGGCACGTTGATGCCTCGGGGCTTCTTGGCCCCGCCCCGGTGCACCACCTCGACCACACGCCCGTCGAGGCCCGTATGCGTGACGCTCTCTCTCCCGCCCGGAGGCGCCTTCGACGGTGTGTCACCGCCGAGCGACACGCCCTCGGGCGGAGCCCACCCTTCGAGGGCTCCAAGCGCCGACGGCGCCGCCTTCTCGGGCGTCTTCTCGGGCGTCTTCTCGGGCGTCTTCTCGGGCGTCTTCTCGGGCGTCTTCTCGGGCGTCTTCTCGGGCGGGCGCTGGGCCTTCCCGGGCGCTTCCGTCGGAGCCCCAAAATCGAGGTCGAAGCCTGCGCCCTGCGCGGCGACGGGCGACGCTTCGGGGCTCGGACTCGCCGGGTCTTTCGAAGCTTTCGGCGCGGGCTCAACGATTCGCTCGGTGGGCGCGAGCCCCGCGGGGCCCGGCCGCTCGCTCGGCACAAACGTAGGCGGCGCCTCGGCGTGCATCGATGCCACCAGGGCGTCGAGATCGTTGAGCTCGGCCGGCGCGGCCCCGGCATCAGCGGCGGAGTTCGGCGCCACCGGAGGCCCCAGAGGGCGCACCACCGCGACGCCACGGCGGATGGGCCGGGTCGGCGTCGGCGCGGGGGCGAGCTCGGGTTCGAGCGCGGCCCTCAGCGCGAACCGCATCGCGTCGGCGTCAGGCGGACGCGCGCTCGCCCTCACCTCAAGGGCCTGACGCACCACCCGCGCGAGCCCCTCGGGCACCTCGCTCGGCAACGCGGGCGCCGACCGTGCGGCGCTCACCAGCGTCACCAGCTCAGACGTCGTCGGCGCATCAAAGGGCGGATACCCCGCGAGGGCTTCGTAGAGGATCGCGCCCACCGACCACACGTCGCTCTCGGGCAGCGCGCGCTCGCCCCGGAGCTGCTCGGGGCTGCGATATGTGGGTTCGAGGAGCTCGATCGCGGGCGGCGGCACGCTGTGGCGCCCCGGAGCCCCAAGCCTCGCCAAGGTCGGCACCGCCCCGGCCATGTGGAGCTGCGCCCGGAGCCGCCCCTCGTGGTCGAGGGCCAGCACCACGTCGCTCGGGCTGATGGCGCGGTGAATGACCCCGCGCTGGTGAAGCTCGGTGAGCGCGTCGAGGAGGTCGCTGCCCATCTGAGCGACCATCGCGTGCGAGATCGAAGCCCGCCGAATGAAGCGCCCCGCCAAGGTGTCAGTGCCCACCCACGGAAAGGCCGCGTACACCCCGCCGCCGTTCGCCGACGGCACCGCCCCCACCTCGACCGGAGCCACCAACAGCGGGTGCTCGACCCCCTGCAAGAGCGCGTGCTCGTGATTGAGCGCGTTCACCGCGGTAGGCACCGCAGCGCCGCCCGAGACCGCCATCAAGAACACTTCGAGGTCGTCGCTGACGCGGTTCGCCTTGAAGCCCTCGTGGAGCCCCAACTGCGCCTCCTCAGCCAACCAGAAGCGTTGCGCGAATACCGTCTTTGGGAGCAGCCCCGCGGTGCCTGCCATCGCCGCAACTGTTACCGAATCACCCGAACAAGGTCATCTGTCCAATGCCGATGTACGCCGCAAATTGCACCTCATCGAGCAACGCGACGATGTGCCCCTCGGCTCCGAGCCTTCGAACCGCCCCCAACGCGTCGGCCGCCTTGCCCTTCGCGCCCACCACCACATGGGTCACCGTGGCATCGACCGATGCCGCAACCGTACCGCCAAGATCGGTGATACGGCGCACCGCCTCGGCCTCGTTGACCGCGCCCAAGCGCCCTGCGATGACGAAGACCTTGCCCGTAAGATCAGGCGCGTTTCGAGGCGGAGCCTTCGCCACTTCGGGCACCACCACGGGGCCGAGCACCTTCGCGTACCGTCGGCCCCCGTCTTGCGAATCTTGCTCCTTCGGGGCCGCGGGCGTCGGGGCCTCGGGCGCCCCGGTCGGTGCGGCCTTTGTCGCTTCGACCGCGGGGGCCGCGTCTGGGCCGAAGGCTTCGGGCGCTGCGACGCTGGGCGCTGCGACGCTGGGCGCTGCCGCGGGGCTGGCGGCGAGCTTCTTGGCCTCTTCGACCATGGCCAGGAAGTCGGTCTCTGAGATGATCTTGATGGCCGCTCCGGCGGCGACGTGCTTGTCGGCGGCCTTCTCTTTCGAGCTCTTCTCGCCGGCCTTCTTGAGGTCGCCCACGACGAGGTAGGTGAGGGCCTTGTTCACCGCGTCGAGGGCGGCGCCGCCCATCGAAGCCACGAGGTCTTCGGCGGGCTTGCGCTCGAGGGTCGCCATCTTGCCGGTGAACACGAAGGTCATGCCCGTAAAGGCCGAGGCCGCGGCCCCGGCGGCGGGGGCGGGCTTGGCGGGCGCCGCGGCGGCCTTGAAGGTCACCTGCGCGCGGAGGTCGGCGATGAGCGAGGCCTCGGTCTTGAGGCCGTTCACCACCGAGCGGGCGATCGATTCGCCGATGCCGTGGTGCGACGCGAGCTCGGGCTCGGTCACCGCGAGCACCGCGTCGAGGGTGCCGTACTTCTCGGCCAGGAGCTTCGACACGTTCTTGCCGAGGTCGGGCACGCCGAGCGCCCGCAGGAAGGTCGCGAGGTCGAGCGCGCGCTTCTTGTTCACCTCGTCGCAGAGCTTGCGGGCGGTCTTGTCGCCGACCTTGTCGAGCCCCGCGAAGCTCGCGGGCGTGAGGCGGTAGAAGTCGCCCGGGCTCCGCAAGACGCCCTTCTGAAAGGCCTGCTCGAGGATCACGTCGCCGAAGCCGAGCATGTCGACCGCGGTGGCGAAATGCGCCAGGAGCCCGATCACCACCGAGGGGCAGGTGCGCGGCTGCGCGCAGTAGAGAAAATCGCCCTCGGTGCGCGTCGGGCTCCCACACGACGGGCACTTCGGCGGAAGCTCCACCGGGCGATCGCCCGCCTTGGCGACGAACTCCACATTGGGGATCACCCCCCCGCGCCGCATCATCACCACCTCGGCGTTGAGGGTGAGCCCGAGCTTGGTGATAAAGCCCGGGTGGTGCAGCGAGGCCCGGGTCACCGTGACGCCCGAGAGCGAGACCGGGTCGACCACCGCCACCGGCGTGATGGCCCCGGTGCGCGCGACGCTCCACTCGACCGCGCGGAGGTAGCTCGTGCCCGAATCGCCCTGGAATTTGTACGCGATCGCGTAGCGCGGGTGGTGCGCCGTGGCGCCGAGGCGGTCTTGCTCGTCGATGCGGTCGGTCTTGAAGACCACGCCGTCGATCTCATAGTCGAGCCCCGGCCGGGCTTGAGCCATGCGCTGATAGCCGGCCCGCATCTGGTCGGGCGGCAGGGTCTCTGCGTCGATGGGCGAGAAGCCCGCTTCGACCAGCCACTTCAGCTCGTCGGTGTGGCTCGCGTGGGTGCCGCCGATGACGTCGTAGGCGGCGAACGAGAGGTTGTACGCGGCGCTCTTCTTCGCGTCTTTTTGCTTGATGGCCCCGGCCGCGGCGTTGCGGGGGTTGGCCATGCCCTCGGCCTTCCATTTGGCGAAGACCGAGAGGCGCATGTAGACCTCGCCGCGCACCTCGACCGGGTGGGTGGTCTTGATGCGCTTGGGGATGTCAGCGATCTCGCGCGCGTTCGCGGTGATGTCGTCGCCGGTCACGCCGTCGCCGCGGGTCGCCGCCAAGACGAGCTCGCCCTTCGAGTTGTAGTGAAGCGCGCACGCGATGCCATCGAACTTCGGCATCATCACCGCGTCGCCCTTGAAGCTCGTGCCCCACTTGTCGAGGTCTTCGTCTGAGTAACACTTGTCGAGGCTCAACATCGCGTGCCGATGCTTCACCCCCTCGGCGGTGTTCAGCGTCGGCCCGAGGTGCTGAAGCACCGGGTGATCGCCCTGCCGCGCCCGCAACGCCTCGATGAGCCGGTCGTAATCGTAGTCGCTGATCTCGGGGTCGTTGAGATCCCAGTAGCGGTGATTGTGATGGGTGACGAGCTTCGCCAGCTGATCGACGGTCTGCGCGTCAAGGTCGGGCAATACAACGTTGGCCACGGTCTTTGGAGCCTTTCTCTCAAACCTTCTCAGAGCGCCCGCGACGGGGGGCGCAAGGGTAGCCCGAGCGCAACCGTTTGGCGAAATCACCACCCATCTTGCGCGAATCGCCGCGGTCAGGTCACGACTTCGTGCCGCCCCACCCTGAGCTGGCGCTGTCGTCGCGCCAAGAAGCCGCGTCGCCCCGCGCGAGCGACGCGACGTCAAAGAAATCGAGCGAGGCGTCAAGGTGCACAGGCTCGCCCGCCCGCGCCCGGGTGAGCGCCTCGGCGAGGGCCTCGATGCGCGCGCTGTCTTCGAGCCCCGATCGCCACCGCTCGGCGATGGCCTCAGGCCCGAGGCGCGCGCCCGCGAGGCTCCCCGCGATGCAGGCGATCGAGTCGCTGTCGCCCCCCGAGTTGGCCCCGCGCAAGACCGCCGCGCCGAAGTCGTCGCCCGCCCGAAGAGCGCACTCGAGCGCGCACGCGACGGCCTCTTCGCCCACCCAGGCCTCGCCGAGCAGCTGACACACGTCATCGACCGGAGGCTCTTGCAGCCCGAGGGCCGTACGCTCGAGCGCCTCGACCATCTCGCTCACGCCGAGGTGCTCGACCATGCGCGGGTCGCACCCGAGGTACACGAGACGCTCGTCGGTGAGCCATTTGACGCACTCGAGGGTGAAGTCGATGAGCCCCTCGTACGAGGCCCCGCGGCACACCCAGGCCACGCACGCCGCGGCGGCGACCCCCGACGCGATGGCCGTGGGGTGCGCGTGGGTCAAGGTCGACTGCGCGGCGCTCACCGAGAGCATCGCGTCGAGGCGGTCGGCGTAGAAGAATCCCACCGGGGCGGCCCGCATCGCGGCGCCGCAGCCCTTCGAGCCCTTCACGCCCGCGCTCTGCCACGCGACCCCGCGCGCGAGGGCGCGGCAGCCCGCGAGGCAGGTGCCCCCGGGGGCGCGGTTGTTGCGCGGCGACCGCGACCAGGCCACAAACTCTTCGCCGAGGGTGGCCATGAGCGCGTCGAGGGTGTCATGCCCTGAACGAATCAAGGCCCGCGCGACACAGAGCGCCATCTGGGTGTCGTCGGTGTAGGTGCCGGCGGGGTGCCGACCCGCGGGCTCGAAATCTGTGACACCCTGCGGCCCCCAACGTGATCGAATCGCCGCGAGGCTCGGTACAAACTCAGTCGGGTGCCCGAGGGCGTCGCCCACCGCGAGGCCCAACAAACACCCCCGGGCGCGATCGAGTGCAGTGATCACAACGCCGATCATGCGACCCCGCAAAGGAAGTCTCAAGATGCCTGCCAAGCTCGGTCGATCGCGCTCCGCTCAGCGGGTGATGGGGCCCCTGGTCGCCTGCCTGGGGCTCTGCACCGTGACGCCGCAGGTCTCGGCCCAGGAGTGGCCCATGCTGCGCCACGACCCGCAGCGCTCGGGCCGGGCCGAGGTGGCCCTCGACCTCGCGTCGCCCACGGTGCGGTGGCGGCACTACCTCGGCGGCGGCCTCCGCAGCGACCAGTTCGTGGTGGGCGACGTCGACGGCGACCGGGCGCCCGATGTGGTCTTCCTGGCGGGCTTCAAGCTGCTGGCCAAGCGCTTCGACGACACCCTGCTCTGGGAGACGCCGCCCCTCGAAATCACCGCCATCGTGGGCGCGGTCGACCTCGACGGCGACGGCCGCGCCGAGGTGGTGGCCACCGCGGGCCGCGGCAACGTGCTGGTGGTCGACGGCCGACGCGGCGAGGTGCTCTGGGAGATGCCCGTCGACGCCCGCGGCGGCGGCAGCTACGCCCGCATCGCCGACCTCAACGGCGACCGCCGCGACGACCTCTACGTGGGCGAGTGCCTCGGCGCACCCCACGTCGCCTACGGCTTCAGCTTCGTGGGCGGCTTCGCGCAGCCGCAGCGGCTCTTCCAGCTCGACGCCCCGCAGGGCGTGTGCGGCACCGACGCCGACGTCGTCGCAGACCTCGACGGCGACGGCGCCCGCGAGCTGGTGATGTTCAACGGCGCCTTCGATCAGCTCAGGGTCTTCGACCTCGGCACCGGGGCCCTCCGGAGCACCCTCGCGGCGCCCCCGAGCGGGGCCTGGGGCTCGTTCTCAACAGCCCTCCCGCGCAACCTCGACGACGACCCCGCGGCCGAGCTCGTGGTCTTCACCAACGGATACGCCGTCGGCGCCCAACCCTACGGCGCGCGCCGCGTCGCGGTGTACGACCACCGCCAGGGCGGCCTCACCCTCGCCTGGGAGGCCAACGCCCCGGCCGTCGCCGACGGCAACGTCACCCTCAGCGGCGAAGGCATCGGCGAGCTCGACGGCGCCCCCGGGGCCGAACTCGTCTTGGGCCTCTACGACCCCAACACCCGGCAGTGGCAGACCGAGCTCCGCGACGCCCTCACCGGCGCCCTGCGCGGCCGCGCCGACGCCTCCGAGCTCGTCGCCGTGCTGCCGCGCCCGGGCCGCGAGACCCTCGCCCTCGTCATCGAGAGCGACCGCGCCCTCGTCGGCCTCGCCGTGCGCCCCGAGGGCCTCGTCGCGCGGTGGCGCGTGCCCGCGGTGCGCCCCCTCCTCGGCAACGACCCCGGCCGCGCGGGGCGCGAGCGCTTCAACACCCGAAGCCTCGTGGTGAGCCTCGGCAGCGACGGGGCCGAGTCGCTCCTGGTGGCCCCCTTCGACCCCGCGGCGGCGCCCGAGGCGCGGGCCGTGACGAGCCTCCGGGGGCTGCGCCTCGACACCGGCACGCTCGTTGAAAACGTTGTCTTTTCAGCACCTTCTGACACAACCGTGGTGGCCGCCGGGCAGGGCTCCGCGGTGACGCGGCCCTACGCCCAGGGCCTCGTGGTGACCAGCGACGGGTACATGCTCGTGCTCGATCGGAGCCTCGCGAGCACCAACCGCCTCGTGGGCACCGAGTTCACCATCCCCGGCCTGCGGGTGGGCGGATACTACTCGGGCTACGGCGCGCTCGTCCAAGCGCCCATCGCGGGTCGGGTGAGCGACACCGAGTCTGCGGTCTTTGTGCGCGACAGCCGCCCGGCCCTGGTGCGCCTCGATGCGCGCAACGCCTCGCTCGCGGCCCCGCCGCGGGTGCGCTTCTCAGCGCCTCGATGGAGCGCCGCGGTGCTCGGCGACTTCGACCACGACGGCGCCCGCGACCTCGCGGCCTTCGACGGCCGAGACCTCGTGATCGCCGACGCGCGCTCGGGCGCGCTGCGCACCACGGTGACCGACGCCGTAGGTCCCCGCGGCGCGCAAGCGCTCAGCGACATCGTGCCCTTGCGAAGGGCCGACCGCGGCGCCGACGACCTGGCGTTTCTGCGCCTCGTGCCCGGCATGGGCGGCAACCTCTCGACCTTCGACGCGCGCGGGCAGCGCCGCTGGGGAGACTTCTTCCGCATCCCTCACTCGGGCTTCGGCCAGCTCGCCGCGGCCGACCTCACCGGCGACATGCACGACGACGTCTTCGTCGCGATCAACACCGCGCTCGTCTTCGACGGCCGCGACGGCGCCCTCGCCCACGAGGGGCCCTACGCGCCCTACGGGCTGCCGATCATCGCGCCCTTCCGCGCGACCGCGCCCGAGGTCTACCTCGGCGGCATGCTGCCCGATCAGGTGTTCGGCGCTGACCTGACCCTCCGGGGGCGCTTCGAGGCCCCGGGCATCTCGTCGCCGTGGGGCGCCTTGGTGCGCTGCGAGGGGCGCACCCTCGTCGCGCGATCGCCCGCCTACGGCAGCCGCATCGAGCTCGTCGACCCCGCCGCCCTCGGCCCCGACGGGAGCCCGAGCCCCGCGGCCCGTCGCGCGAGCACCCTCCTCGCCGGCGGCCGCGCGTACGGCGCGAGCGAGACCGTCTCGCCGGGGGTGAGGCCGGGCCTCGTCCACAACCTCACCGCGGTGGCAGACCTCGACGCGACGGGTCGCCCGGCCCTCGTCGCGGGCGCCACCGACGGCTTCCTCTACGCCCTCGACGCGTGCACGCTGGCCCTGCGATGGGCCTACGATTTCAGGTCTCCGGTGGGCGAAGCGGTGATCGCCGACGCCGACGGCGACGGCCAGAGCGAGCTCATGGTCTCGGTCGCCGACGGGTACCTCTACGCCTTGGGCCCGCGCACCCTCAGCGCGCCCGGCGCCGTGCGCGACGTCGACCCCAACAGCGACGCCGACCTCACCGAGCGCGACGAGGTCGAGACCTTCAACACCCTCGCGGTGGCCTTCGACCCGGTGCCCGGCGCGACGCGCTACCAGGTGCGGGTGCTCTCGGCCGGCGGCACGCCGCTACAGTTTCCGGAGTACACCGAGGTGACCTCGACCCGGGCGATCTTGCGCGAGCTGCCGCTGCGGTACGGGGCCCGGTACCGGGTCGGCGTGCTGGCCCTCGACGGCCGCGGTTCGAGCGTCGAACAGACGAGCGACGGCGTCACCGTGGTCGACCAGACTCCGCCGCGCTTCGAGCTCCGCGCCAACCCCGCGCGGTTTCGGCCCGGCGAGGGCGAGACCACCCGCGTCGAAGCCATCATCGCCGACCGCACCGGCGTCGTCGCGACGCGCACCTCGATCCAGACGCCCACCGGCGAAATCGTGCGCCTCTTCGAAGACACCCGCCTCGACCTGCCGAGCACCTCGCGCACCGTGCGCGGCGTGTGGGACGGCATCAACGCCGCCGGCACCCGCTACGTCGCCGCGGGCGAGTACCGCCTCGTGGTCGAGGCCACCGACGTCGGCGGTCACGTCGCCAGCGCCTCGACGCCCATCACCCTCGACCCGGCGGCGGTGACCCCCGCGCGAACCCTCACCGAGCTCGGCGGGTGCACCTGCCGCGCAGCCCTCGCCCCGCCGCGCAGCCCGACGCCCTACGCCCTCGCCGCCCTCGCCCTCGCCCTCGGCGCGCGCCGTCGCCGCCGCGCAATGTGAACGCTGTCAACATTGAATGTTGACACTGTCAACTTTGGCTCAGCCGCGAGGCACGCTGAGGTCTGGCAGGCCGTCTCGGGCGCGCAGCGATTTCTCGACTTGCCCGAGGGCGGTGATCTCGTCGCGCACGCGCTCGCTGATGGCCATGAAGGTCTCGTACCCTGCGGGCTGCGCGTAGTACGCGTCGAGGTCGAGGGGCTCGCCGAAGACCACCGTGACGGGCTGCCCGGTGCCGTCGAAGTTGCTCTTCACCTGCTTGGGCAGGTCGTTGATGAGCCCGAGGGTGAACACGGGGATGACGATGGGCCGCGCGCCGTGGATGATCGACCCGGTGCCCACCTGCGCGGGCAAGAGGGTGTAGGGGTCGTCGAGCTTCGAGCGCGTGCCCTCGGGGTGGTAGCCCACCACCACGCCGGGCGATTGGAGGCACTGCTCGATGAAGGCCACCGAGTACTGGTTGAACTCCTTGCGGTCGCGGCCGCGCAAGATCGGCGGATACATCGACCAGGCCGACATCACCCCGTTCACGGCGGTGCCGAGGGGGCCGTCGTAGAAGAAGTTCGACCGCACGGGGAAGTACAGCTTCTTCAGCCACCCGAGCGAGTGATAGAGGTGCGCCGAGATCACATAGAAGTCGAAGAAGCTGCGGTGGTTGCACACGAAGAAGACGCCGCGGTCGGGCGCGAGGGCGTGCAGCCGCTCGAAGTTGTAAAGGTGCGTCAAACGGCGCGTCGCCGTGCGGACCCAGGTCTGACCCACGGTGACCTGAAAGGCGTACTGCGCGCGCAACAAGATCGGCACACGGTTCACCGCGTCGGCGATCTCAAACTGAATCCGCTCGTTGAGCGACAAGAGCTTCAACTGCGAAGGTGTCGGACGGAGCATGGGCGCGACCATACTCCAACCCGACGCGCTCACGACGGCGCAACAAAGCCCCCGAGGAGCCCGCGGAGGGCGTCACGCTGGCTACGCACGGTGCGTTCTAAAACACCGGGGCACAAAGGCAAAAGCCCGACTCCGTCGACAGGATTTCGCCCCCCGAACCACAGCGCCGCGTCGCCCTCGCTCGGGTGCAGCGCGAAGGCCGCGACGGCGCCCACGATGCCGTCGCGGTAGGCGTGCATCTTGGCGATCTCGTCGCGCGGGCCTTCGCCGCTCGGCGCGAGGCGACACTTGGCGTCGATGAGCAGCCACCGCCCGCGCGCCGCGACGGCGAGGTCGGGGCGCCACCCGAGCGAGCGCGTCTCAGCGCCCGAGAAGTTGCGCTGAAACCACAGCGAAACACCTTCGCCGCAGCGCACGGGTTGGCCGCGCAAGAGCTGCGACCGCTGCGGCGCCGAGAGCCCGAGGGCCGCCGCCACTTCGAGTGCGCACCACCGCTCGTAGAGCGTCGCCGGGTCGCTGACGGCGATCATCGCGTCGGCCACCGCGTCGGCGCGCACGAGGCCCGCCTCGCGGCTCGCGCGCCACCCTTCGAGCACCGCCGCGTATGCAGGGTGCGCGTGCCACCGCGCGCTCTCGCGGCCGCTCCACGGGCCCCGCGGCAGGCCCGCCCCGTCGAGCCTCGCGCGCCACCGCGAGAGCGACCGCCGCGCCGCCTCGACGCGCGACGGGTCGAGCGACGGGTCGCCCGCGTAACCGCTCAGCTGCGCGGCGAACTCTTCGAGCATCGCGCGCACCCCGCGGTTCTCGTCGGTGTCGAGGTCGAGCGCCGGCCGGGCGCCTCGGGCCTCGACCCGCCCGCGGCCCTGCGACCGAAGCTGCGCCACCGCCCCCGGGTCGTCGACGCGGTCGGCGCGCAACGCCCCGGTGGCCACGCGCTGCCGGATCGCGCGCTGCGGCGCGGCCGCGATGGCCTCGAAATGCTGATTCATTTCAGGGTCTTCGAGCACACGGAGGAGGCTCCTCCAGCCCACGAGCCCCGCCCCCGCGCGCCACGCCGAGGGCAAGAGGCACCGCGCTGCCGCGGCCCCCGCGACGTCGCCCGCAGCCACCAGCGCGTCGACCATCGCGGCCCACCGCGCGGCGTCGACCGCGCCCGCTTCGACGAAGAGGCCCGCCGAGCGGGTCGCGCCCTCGTCCGCGAGGTGGAGCCAGGCCGGGCCCCCCTCGCCGTGGGCGTGGAGCCACGAGAGGCCCTCGCCGAGCGCCGCGACGCCGAGCCCCGAGACCGAGAGCGTCGCACCCTCGCAGGCACCGACGAGCGACTGCCCAGGGCGCCACACGGGGCCTTCGAAGGGCGCCGCGTCGCGCCACCCGAGGGGCGACTGCGGCGGGCCCGCGAGGCCCCACCAGGCGCCGTCGAGCGGCTCCCAGGGCGCCGACCGCGAGGGCCGCGGGCCGGGGGGCCAAAGGGTCAGCGAGACGCCCTCCGCCGGAGCCCATCGCAGCGCCGCGAAGCGCCTCACGACGGACGGTCGAAGAGCATCACCACCGCGGCGCAGAGCTGCAACGACGCCCCGCGGCCCTCGACCGGCGAGATCTCGAACAACACATGGGCGCCCGCGAGGGGCACCCGCCACCGCGCCCGCACGGCCCCCGCGTCGACGTCGCGCTGACCGTAGAAGCCCGAGCCGCGGCCCGCGCAGCTCAGCATCAGCACCGCGGCCGGCGCGTTGCTGCGTCGCGCCCGCAAGAGCCCGTCGAGCTGCGCCGCGAGCTGCGCCCGAGCGAGCTCGGGGTCGCGGAGCCCCAACGACACCCGCTGCCCGACCCCGATGGGCTCGGCCACCCGCAGCGAGCGCTTCGCGGCGTCGACGCTGCTCACCGTGCGCACCAGGAGCGTCGCCTCGTCGGGGCCCTCGATCGCCAGGAGCGTCGGCCCGATCGCCGGAGCCGCCACCTCGACCTCGCCCACCACGTCGAGGGCCGCGCGCCCCTCAAGGCTCGCCACCGCGCCGTCGTCGAGGCCCGTCACCGCGAGCCACGGGGTCTTGCGCAGAAACGACTGGGCCGTGGCCACGCTCACCCCGAGCGCCGTCCGCAAGGGCAAGATCACCGCGTCGCACGCGCGCCCCGCGGCGCCCGCGGCGCCGAGCGCGAGGGTCGCGGCCGCAGCGCCCACCATCGGCAACCCGGCGGTCTCGCGCAGCGCCGCGAGGGCCGCGCCGTGGTGGAGCTTCTTGCCGAGAAAGGCCATCCACCCGCGGGGCCGCCGGGGCTCGCCGCGCAGCGCCTTCTGCCGCGCATCGCGCAGCGCCGAGAACACCTCGATGGGGTCTTCTGAGGCCATCACCGTCTCGGCCTCGATCTCGAACACCCCACGCGCGAAGGCCATGAGCGACACCGCCGAGAGGCCCTCGCGGCTCCCCGCGTCGCCCACCACCGAGACGGTCTCGACCACGAGGCGCGCCCCCCCAACGGTCTCGCCGAGCACGTCGCAAAGGCCCTCCGCCGCGCCCGCTTCGAGGCCATCGGGGGCCGACACGAACGCGATCACAAACCCCGGCTCGGGCATCGCCCGCAGCACCGCCCGCCCGGCCTGTCGCATCGCCGCGGGCAGCATGCGCGGGCCCTCGGCATCAATCACCGCCGTCGCGATCGGAGTGGCCCGGTTCGACACTAGGGTGCGGAGTCTACGACAACGCCCTCGAAATGCGCGCACATTGCAGTAGCCTCTCGACCCCTATGGAGCTCGAAGGTGCCGCCATCGCGGTGTTCTGTGGTTCGTCACCGGGTCACCACCCGTCGTTCATGGCCCTGGCCGCGGCCCTCGGCGAAGCCATCGCGCGACGCGGCGCCTCGGTGGTCTACGGCGGCGCCTCGGTGGGCCTCATGGGCGCCGTCGCCGACGCGGCGCTCACGGCCGGCGGGCGCGTGGTGGGGGTGATCCCCGAGTCGCTGCGCAACCGCGAGCTCGCGCACACCGGGCTCAGCGCGCTGCACGTCACCCCTGACATGCACACCCGCAAAGCCCGCATGGCCGCCATGGCCGCGGCCTTCATCGCCCTGCCCGGCGGCTACGGCACCTGGGAGGAGGTGCTCGAAATCGCCACCTGGCGACAGATCGGGCTCCACCACCGGCCCATCGTGCTCGTCAACCACCGCGGGTACTACGACCCGCTCGTCGCCCAGATCGAGACCGC
This sequence comes from Myxococcales bacterium, assembly GCA_016792845.1. GTDB lineage: Bacteria > Myxococcota_A > Polyangia > Polyangiales > JAEUKH01. Next base: position 44,670 of record JAEUKH010000043.1, read on the forward strand.
CGCGCGCGAGGGCTTCATGAGCGAGACCCTCCGCAGCTTTCTCTTCGCCGCCACCACCGTCGACGAGGCCCTCGGGTACCTCGCGGGCTACACCGAGCCCGCGAACGAGCGCGCAAAGTTCGCCTGATTCACCATTAATTTCAACATCTTAGGCATTCTCTTTCTGCAAGTCGCTCAGCCGGTCGAGGCGCCGCAGCGCGGGGAAGAACAGCGCCCACAGCGTCACCACCGCCAGCGTGCCGACGCCCCCGAGGGCCACCGCGCGCACGGGCCCGAGCCACTCGGCGGTGAGGCCGCTCTCGAACTCCCCGAGCTCGTTCGAGGCGCCGACGAAGATGAGGTTCACCGCGCTCACCCGGCCCCGCATCGCGTCGGGGGTCGCGACCTGAACGGCGTGCTGCCGAACGATCACGCTCACCATGTCAGACGCGCCCACCACCGCGAGGGCCAGCACCGAGAGCCACGTCGCCGTGCTCAGCGCGAACACCACCGTCGCGGCGCCGAAGACCGCCACCGAGGCGAACATCCACCGCCCCGCGTGACGCTCAAGCGGGCGGTACGCGAGCAGCACCGCCATGAGCGCGGCCCCCGCCGCGGGCGCGCCCCGCAGGAGCCCGAGGCCCCGCGCGTCGGCGTGAAGAATGTCATTGGCGAACACCGGCAAGAGCGCCACCGCGCCGCCGAGGAGCACCGCGAAGAGGTCGAGGCTGATGGCCCCGAGCACGACCTTCTCGCGCCACACATAGCGAACCCCGCCGAGGAGCGCCTCCCAGGTCGACTCGCGCCGCGTCGAGGCCACCGCCCGCGGGGCGAGGGTCACGCAGAGTGTTAGCGCGGCGAGGCACATCGCCGTCGCGCAGCCGTACACCACCGCCGGGTTCGACGCGGCGTCGTAGACGAGCCCGCCGAGGGTGGGCCCCGCGATGGTGGCCACCTGCCAGGTGGTCGAGCCCCAGGCGACGGCGTTGGCGAGGTGCTCGACGGGCACGAGGTTCGGCACCAGCGCGCTGTTCGCCGGGCCCGCGAAAGACCGCGCCACGCCGAGCAGCACCAGCACCGCGTACACGAGCCGAACGTCGCGCAGCCCGCCGAGCGAGAGGGCCCCGAGGAGCGCCCACCCGAGCGCCGTCACCGCGTAACAAATCACCACGATTTTACGGCGATCGACCCGGTCGGCCACCGCCCCGGTCACCAACGACAGGAGCACCTGCGGGAGAAACTGCGCAAGGCCCACATACCCGAGGTCGAGGTACCGATGCGTCGTCGCGTACACCTGCCAGCCGATCGCCACCGCGCCCATCTGCGTGGCCAGGGTCGAAAGAAATTTCGCGATCTGATACCGGGTGAACTCACGCGACCTGAAGGCCACCCAGGCGCCCGTCTTGGCAATCTCGCTCACGGCGCGACACTGCCTCGCTTCGCCCCGCCGCGGCCATGATCTTCTGACGCGACGCCCAATGCCCCTCGCACGACTCTTTGACCCGTGGCTCCTCACCCTCACCCTGCTCGTCGTGGCCCTCGCGGCGCTGCGCGGGCACCTCGCCGACACGCCCGCGGCGCGACGACGCTGGCGGGTCGCCCTCTTCGCGGCGGCCCTCGCGGCGCTCCTCTCGGCGCCAGTCACCGGCATCGCCCTCGTGCGCGGGTGGGAGCTCGCGCCCCCCGACCTGACCGCGCTGAGACGGGCCATCGACCCCGCGACCACGGCGCTCGTGGTGCTCTCGTCGTCGTCGCTTCTGCCCGTGCCCGGGGTGCCCGCGAGCGAGCGCCTCGACCCCGTGTGCCTCGCGCGAACCCTCGGCGCCGCGCGGCTCTTTCGCAGCCTCGAACCCGCCGCGGTAATCGTCACCGGCACCGCGGGCGGCGCGCACCCCGACGCCACCGTGCGCGCGATGGAGGAGCTCCTGGTGCGCGAGGGCGTACCCCGGGCACGGGTTCTGCGCGAGCCTGAGGCCACCAACACCCGCGAGAACGCGCGCCGCAGCGTGGCCATGGCAAGGGCCCGGGGCCTCTCTCACCTCGTGGTGGTCACCAGCGGCCTGCACATGCGCCGCGCGCTCTGGGAGTTTCGTCGCACCGGCCACGCCGTCAGCGCCGCCTCGGTCGACGTGCTCGGGCCCGTCGCGTGGTCGGTCGCGACCTTCGTGCCCACCAGCGGGGCCCCGGCCCGGGTCGACGCCGTCGTGCACGAGGCGCTCGGCTTCTTTCGACCCTGAGGGGCGCAGAGAGCTCCCCCGTGATGCGGGGTCTCGGCGCCACTTTACGGCGAAACACTGTCAGAAAGTTCAGGTCTTTGTTCAGCGGTGCGAGAGTCCGTTCAGTAGCAACACCGACAAGACCTGGAGGACTCTCATGCACATGCACGACGACCACGATGAAGGGCTCACCACCGCCGGTCGCAAGTACCTCATCAGCGACCGCGACCTCGACGCGCTCGCCGAGGCCGAGATGGCCTTCCTGAAGCACCAGCGGGCCCGGCGTTGGTGGCTCGTAGGCTGCATCGATGGCCAGCGCGAAGACGACGAGGCCGACATCGCCTGAGCGCCCGCCGCGCCCCAAAACACGAAGGCCACCGTCTCGCGCGCTGCGAGGCCGTGGCCTTCGGCGTTTGGGCGCCCTAGCGGGCTCAGAAGAACAGATGCAGCGCCACAGAGCCCGAGGTCATGCTCGCGGTGTAGAGACCGCGGTTGATCTGGCAGCCGCCCGCGCCGATCGAGTTGCTCGTCGCGCACGCCGTGGCGGGGTCGAGCTGCGGCGAAGGCACGGTCACCGCGCGCTGCGCCGTCGCGGCGTTGTTGTCGTTGAAGAAGAAATGGCCGAAGCCGAGCGAGACGCCCACGCGCCGGCCGAAGCGGTACGTCGCGCCCGCGTGCACGCTCATGCCCGAGTAGGCCGGGAGGTGAATCTGCGCCAGATCGGGCGAGGCCCCGCGCGACTCCATGCTGAAGCCCGCGCGCACCGCGAGGCGCCCCGGCACGACGTTGTAGTCGCCACCGATGCGGACGCCGATCACGTCGGCGAGGGCCGAGCGGATGGTGAGCTCGGGCGGCGCCGGCACGGGCATGAGCGAGGTGTTGATGCTGCCGGTGTTGCGCAGCGAGGTCTCGCTGAGGTTCGAGGTGCGCTCGTAGATGAAGGTCGCTTCGATGTCGAAGACGTCGTCGGTGGCGGCGTCGTACTGGCCCGTGCCGTCGTTCTGTTGCGGACGCCCCGCGCGCGGCATGTGGTAGCGCGCCGAGGCCCTCACATTCCACGGGAGCGAGACGCGCATCGAGTCGATGGTGAAGCCGCCGTCGACGGCCGGCGTCGCGCCGGTGCCGTAGGGGTTGAAGCGCGTCGTGGCCTCGCCCGAGGCGTCGACCGGGGCGGTGTACCGAAGGTTGGCCCCGAAGGTGAGGTTCGGCAGAGGCATCACCTGCACGCCCGCGCTAAACCCGAAGAGGATGCCCGTCGCGTTCAGGCCGATGAAGACGTCTGACGAGGGCGACTGCGGCGCCGTGCGGTCGGCGTTCGAGTGCAGCCCGAACTGAAAGTTGGCGAAGCCCACGTGCAGCGCCGCGCCCACGCGCAAGAAGCGGTTCACGTTGAACGAGGCGCCGAAGGTCGGGTAGAGCACCGTGAGCTGCTTGCGAAACAGCAGGTAGCGCGCAGGCGAGGGCGCGTCGAAGCTGTTACCCATCGAGTCCCGCGCCGTCACCGTGTCAGGGAAGTTCTGCGCCGACCCCTGGGTGCTCGGCGAGAAGATGCCGAACCCGAGGGTGATGCGGTTCGACAGCCGGTAGCTCCCGAGGATCATCGGCGCGAGGCCCACCCCGGGCTCTTTGCAGATCTGCGGGTACGCCGTCGGCCGCGAATCGAACGCGTACCGGGGCTCCGAGTTGCCCTCCATCAGGTTCGGGTCGAAGCGCGTGCCGTCGACGTTGACCGTCGCGTTGGCCGTGGTGTCGTAGTTGCCCTGGCGCTGAAAGCAGTGCGTAAACGACGACAGGTTGCTGCCGATCGAGAGCTGAAGCCCGCGAAGGTCGCCGATGGTGGCGATGTTGTGCATCACCCCCGAGGCGTCACGCGCGGTCGATTGCACCGCACCCGCACGACCGAACGCGATGGTGCCGTTCTCAGGCAGCTCGACGCCGTAACCGTAAGCCGCCCCGGTGCGCAGCAGGCTCACCGCCGCCGCCAAGGGCGCCGCCCATCGACCCATTTTGCGCATCACACGCCTCTCGAACCTGTACCGCATCGGTAGCATAACCTCCGGTCGCAACGCATCGCACGGTCGCCACCCGTCGATCGCCCCCGGAGCCCACAACAACCGCATGGTCCGACTTCGATCTCTCGCTCGCGCGTGGCCCGTACTGGTGATGCTCGCCGCTCCGCCGGTCGTTCTGCAAGTCCCAATCGTCCGCGCCTTCGTTCTCTCGACCGCTGACGCGTTGCGACACGGGGGCCCTGCGGCCTTGGCGATGTACCTCGGGCTCTACATCGTCGGTTCGCTCCTCACCGCGCCGATGGCCTTGCTTTCGGGCCTCGCGGGCTTCGCCTGGGGCTTCTCTTGGGGCCTCGCCGCCGCGCTCCCGATCGCGACCATTGGGGCCACGTCGGCCTTCCTCGGGGGGCGACTCTTGTCACGCCTCGGGTGGGTCCGCGCGCGTCTCGGTCACCCCAAGATGCGCCTCATCGACGCGGTGGTGCGGGCCGACGGCTTCCGCATCGCGGCGCTCCTCCGCTTGAGCCCCGTGATGCCGCAGAACCTCTTGAGCTACGCGCTCGGCACGACGCCGCTCAAGCTCTGGCAGTTCTCGGCCTCGACCTTCCTCGGCATGGTGCCCGCGACGGTCTTGCACGTCTACGTCGGCTCGGTGGTGCGCGACGCGAGCGAGCTCATGTCGGGCCGCGGGGGCCCCGGCGGCGCCGCGCGTTGGGCCCTGCCCGTCTTGGGCCTGGTCGCCACGGTGGCCTTCCTCGCGATGGTGATGCGCCTCGCGAAGCGGCAGATCGCTGAGAGCATGGCCCGGGTCGAGCCGCAAGGGCCCTGAGCGCCCCGCTCAGCGCGGCTGCATCGAGTGGTCGACGGTGGCCGACGCGTTGCCGTTGCCGAGCTGACCGTAGTTGTTGAAGCCCCAACAGCGCACCGTGCCCGCGGTGGTGAGCACGCAGGTGTGCTGCCCCCCGGCCGAGACGTCGGCGCAGGCCGCGAGGCCCTCGACCTCGTGGGGCCCCCGCGACGCCATCAGCGCGCCGGTGCCGAGCTGGCAGGTGTAGTTCGCCCCCCAGCAGAACACCCGGCCGTCGCGGCGCAGCGCGCAGGTGTGCTGAAAGCCCGCGCTGATGCGCACGACGTTGTTGAGCCCCGGCACCCCCGTCGGCACCATCTGCACGCCCGAGCCCTCGGTGCCGCACTGGCCCTGGTCGTTCTGCCCCCAACACGACACCGTGCCGTTGGTGTGCAGCGCGCAGGTGTGCGAGTCGCCCGCGGCCACCATCGCCGTCGCCGGCAACGCGAGCACCGGCGCGGGCTGCGTCACCGGCGCGCGCCCGCGGTGGCCGTTGCCGAGCTGACCGGTCTCGCCCTTGCCCCAGCAGTACACCGCCCCGCCGGTCACCACCGCGCAGACGTGCCACCCGCCCGCGGCGATGTGCTGGACGCCCGCGAGCCCCGTCACCGGCCGCGCGTCGAGCCGCGGCAGGGTCGTGCCGTCGCCGAGCTCGCCGCTCGATGCGATGCCCCAGCAGCGGGCGGTGCCGTCGGCGATGCGCGCGCACGCGAACATGTTGCCCACCGCGACCTGGGTCGCCCCTTCGGCCCCCGACACCATCGTGGGGCGCTCTTGCGGACCCCGCGCGCCGATGCCCCAACACGCCGCCCCGCGACCCGCCATCACCGCGCAGCTGAGGGTCATGCCCGCCCCCACGGCGCTCACCCCGGCGAGGCCCTGCGGCGCCACGGGGGTGTACTGGTCTTCGTCAGAGCCGTCGCCGAGCTGGTGCTGCTGGTTCCACCCCCAACAGCGGGCGCTGCCGTCGCGGAGCGTCGCGCAGACGTGAAAGCGCCCCGCGCTCACCCCCGTCACCGACCCGAGACCCACCACGTCGGTGCGAACCCCCGTGCCCCGACACTGAGGCCCCACCACCTGCGCGGGGTTCGGCAACGACGGAAAGCTCAGCCCCGGCACCGACGACGTCTGCCCGCCGCCGCCCCCCTCGCCGCCGCCCTCTCGCCCGCCGCTCAGGCCGAAGCCCACCGCGCCCACGAGCCCCGCCAGCACCGCCACCCCGGCGATGAGCCCCACCACGAGCCCCGCGTTGCTCTTCTGTTGCGGTGCAGCATACGGGGCGTACAGCGGCCCCGACGGGGGCGACGGAGCCCCTTGAAACGAAGCCTGAGCGCCCGGCCAGCCTGTTTGTTGCGCCGCACCATACGCGGCCTGCGTGGCGGGCACCCCGGGGCCGTACGGCGTGGGCATCGAGGCGTACCCGTGCGGGGTCACCATCGCGACCGCGGGCGGGCCCTGCGCGGGCGCCCCGGTGGGCCCCATCGGCACGAGCGACGCGGGCGCCGACGACCCCTGACCGGGCCAGGTGCTCGCCTGCGCAGAGAGGCCCGAGGCACCCGACAAGACCGGGAGCAGGTGCGCCAAGGCCTCGCTCGCGTCGTGGAAGCGCTGCAAGGGGTCGCGGCAAACGCAGCGCCGAAACCACGCGTCAAAGTTCGGCGGCAGAAGGCCCCCGCGCCCCATCTCGGCGGCCCGCACCGAGGGCGGGTCGAGCGGGTCGACGAAGATCTCTTTCAGCATCATCGGGATGGCAAACTCAGGGCTCCGCACCGCGCGCCAGTAGTACGCCGCGCTCAGCACATGAAACGCGATCAGGCCCAGCGCCCACACGTCTGTCGCGGGCCGAATCTGCCCCTGCTCGGCCTGCTCGGGGGCCATCCACAGGGGCGAGCCGAGGGCCGAGGTCGCGCTCGCCGAGGTGCGGTTGTCGCCCACCACCTTGGCGATGCCGAAGTCGAGGATCTTCAGCGTGTAGGGCACCCCCTCGCGACGCGAATCGGCCAGAAAGATGTTCTCGGGCTTGAGGTCGCGGTGCACCGTGCCCGCGCGATGGGCGGCCCCGAGGCCGTGACAGAGCTGGCGAAACAACTCCATCGCGTCGGCCGCCGACATCGGCCCCCCGCGCTCGATGCGCTGCGCGAGGTCGTGGCCTTCGAGAAGCTCCATGGCCAGCCACGGCGTGCCCGTCGCGTCGTCGATGCCCGCGGCCACCACCTCGACGACGTGGTCGCTCTTGATGCGCGCCGACACCGTGGCTTCTTGCGTGAAGCGCTCGCGCTGCCGAGGGTCGCGCACGAGCTCGGGCAGCATGATCTTCAGCGCCCGTTGCCGCTGCGTCGAGACCTGCTCGACCACGTACACGGCCCCCATGCCGCCCGCTGAGAGGTGCCGCAAGACCTTGAAGTCTCGGGCAAAAATCATCCCCGGAGCGAGCTGAGGCAAGGGCTGCATAGGCTTCCGCCGCGAGTCTAGTCTGCGGCGAGCTCGGCCACCTAGAGATTCAACGCGCCTCGCGCCGCGCGGCCGTTGCACACCCCGCGCGGGGGAATTCTTTGCGCCCGAGCGTGACAGTGGCGACGCCCACCGAAGGCGGTCTATGCTCTCGGGCTCTGCCGTGTCTGTCGCCTGCTCACGCTGTAGCGCCCCGCTCGACGAGGGGGCGAAGTTTTGCCAACGCTGCGGCGCCCCTACGCCCGCAGCGACGGGCCCCGACCCGCTCCTCGGCACGACGCTCCTCGGCCGTTACACCGTGCGTCGGCTGCTCGGCGAGGGCAGCATGGGCAAGGTCTACCTCGGCGAGCAGCGCATCGGCGAGGGCGTGCGCGAGGTGGCCATCAAGGTGCTCGCCAGCGCCCGGGGCAACGACGATTACATCATCGCGCGCTTCCGCCGCGAGGCCACCACCATCGCGTCGCTCGAACACCCGAACATCATCAAGCTCTACGACTACGGCGAAGAGAACGGGTACTTCGTCTCGGTGATGGAGTTCGTGCCCGGGGGCTCCCTCGCCGACCTCATCGCCCGCGAGCGGGTCGACCCCAACCGCGGCGAGGCCATCGCGTGGCAGATCGCCAAGGCCCTCCAGACCGCCCACGACAAGGGCATCGTCCACCGCGACCTCAAGCCCGAGAACGTGCTCCTCGCGCCCGCCGCCGACGGCACGGGCATCCCCGTGGTGAAGGTCGTCGATTTCGGCATCGCGCGGCGCCCGCCGCAGAAGCCCGGCGAGCGCGCCCTCACCATGACCGGCACGATGCTCGGCACCCCGGCCTTCATGGCCCCCGAGCAGTTTCAGGGCGGCGACGTCGACCGCCGCGCCGACGTGTACGCCCTCGGCCTGGTCGTCTACCAGATGTTCGCCGGGGTCTTGCCGTGGCCCGCCCGCTCGATCCCCGAGTGGATGGAGGCCCACGCCCACCTCACCCCCACCCCGCTCCGGCAGCAGCCCGGCTGCGCGGCGCTGCCGCCGCGGTACGATTTCGCCCTCGGGCACGCGCTCGAAAAAGACCCCGCGCGGCGCACCCCCACGACCCTCCAGCTCGCCCAGGAGTTCACCGGCGACGGGGCCCCCGAGGTGGTGCCCGAACCCGCCTCTCCGTCGGTGCGGGTGATGTCGAACCCGAACCTCGTCGGCACCGCCGTGGCGCCCCCGCCCGCCGCATCGGTGCTGCCCCAAGGCCCCCTCGCCGCGGCCCCCGCGCGCCCGACCCGCTGGGGCCTCGTCGCGGTCTTCGGCCTCGCCGCCGCTGCAAGCCTCGCCCTCGGGTTTCACGTCATGCGCGGGGTGCTCGCCCGCGACGCCGAGACCGGCGTCGTCGACGGCCACGAGATCGAGGCCCCCAATGCTGCGCCGCAACAAGCGCAACCGGGCTTGCAAGCCCTGCCCCCGACGCCCGAGCAGCAACGAAATGCTGCGGCGCAACAGCGCATCCGCGAGCACCTCCGCGAGGGGCTGCGGGCCACCTCGTCGAACAACTTCCTCGACGCCCTCGGGGCCCTCGAGCGCGCCCACGCGGTGATGCGCGAGTCGGGCGCCGCGGCGGTCGACAACGAGTTCGAGATGCTGCGCTCGAAGGTCGAAGAGATGGCCCCGCGCACGATGCGCGACTACCTCCCGAGCAACTGTCGCACGGCGCGCGAGCTCCAGGGGCGGCTCGACCTCGTGCAGGCCGGCGCCCGTTCGGGGGCGCTCTTCGGCCCGGGGTGTCAGCGCCCGACGACGGTGATCGCCGCGCCGCTCGGCCCTGGCGCGAGCGACCCAGGGGCCATGCCCGCGCCGCCGCCGGTGGTCAACCCCAACCTGGTCGCGCCGCCGCCGGTGGTCGCGCCGTCGATCACCGCGCCGAACCCCATGCCCCCGCCCTCGCGGCAGCCCCTCGGGGGCCGCAGCCGTCACGGCGAAGCCCGCACCCACCACGGGCCCAGCACGCACCGCACCGAGGGCCGCGCGAGCCCGCACCCGACCCCCCTCTCGCACGGCGCGCCGACGGCCCAGAGCGCCCGGCTCGCGCCCGCGATGCGACCCATTCACGCGCCCGAAGCGCGCCGCACCCCGCGCTGAACGGTTGTCGCTGACAGGGCCTTCGGTGTACTCCCGAGGCCAGTGATGGCACGACGCACTCTTCGACAGTGGGGCCTTCTGCTTGGGGCCCTCGCGCTCGCAACCTCGGCGTGTGACCCGCCGGGGCTCCCGAACCAGGGCTCTACCACCGCGACGACGGCCGCGCGCCCGAGCACGCCCGGCGGCGAGTCGACGGCGCCTCCGTCGCCCGAGGCGGTGCGCGAAGGCCAGGGCCACTTCGAGCGCGCCTGCGCGCGGTGCCACACCGGCGACGAGCCCTCGGGCGGCCGCTTGAACGACCTCAGGGTGACCGCGGCCCGCATCGACGAGGTGCTCCACGCGGGCAGCGACGACCACCTCGGGTTGATGCCGGCCCTCGCGCCGGGGCAGCTCACCGAGGCGCAGCTCCCGGCCTTGGTGGCGTACCTCCGCTCGATCGCCGCGGTGCGCTGAGCCCGAGCGGCCCTTACTGGGCCAGGGTCACGCTCGCCATTCGCATGAGAAAATCGAAGTCTGCGTGAGAGTGCTGCACCATCGCGGGGCGGCTTGAGACCACCCGCAAGGGCCGCGACGGCGCCGCGTCGGTGAGCACACGGAAGCGCTCGCCCCGCGCCAGGGTGCGGGTGCCGAGGGGCGTCGTCGAACCGACCTCGTAGACCACCACCCCGGTGCCGTCTTCGTAGGCCAGCACGTCGATGTCGGAGCGCCGCGAGGCGAGGCAGGTGTGCGGCGCGACGTGGGTGCTGAAGCGCCACTCGGTGCCGAGCAGCGCGCCCTCGACCGAGGGCACGAAATCGCTGTCAGAGAGGGTGCCGTCGCAGCCCTGGGCGGGGTCGGCTTCGAGCCACGCGATCGAGGGCACCGTGGCCACCGCGCGCATCAGGGTGTCGGGCGCCACGAGGCTCGACGCGAGGGGCAGCGCGCCCGCCATCGCGGCGGGGCTGTCGTTGCCGTTCTGCGTGAAGGTCACCCGGCCCGCGCCGTCGAGCGATTGCACCACCAGGCGACGCTGACCCGAGGCGCCGGTCGGCTCGGCGTACCGAAACGTCGTACCCACAAAGCCGCCCGACTCTGCCGGAACATACCCCGCGTGGTTGTACGTCTCGACCAGCGACTGCCCGAAGGCCGTCACCGCGGCGCCCTCGCTCAGCACGCGGTACACCCCCGCCGCGCCGCCCACCGAGACGATGCGATGCTGCCCCGGGCCGAGGTCGTCGAAGGTCGCGAGGGTCTCGTTCACCCCCGCCGCCATCACGCGCTGAACCACCACCCGCGTCGGCGCCATGGGCCCTGTGACCACCGTGACCGCGCTCCGCGCCCAGGTGAGGAGCTGCTGCCCCTGAGGGGCCCCTTCGAGGGTCGTTGCGGCCTCAAGCTGGTCGGTGTTGCCGTTGTCGTGGAGCCAGGCCACAAACGGCCCCGTGGCCTCAACCTGCACCGTGCCCGGGCGCGTAAACGCGAGGTCGGCCACGCCCTGAGCGGGCACCGTGAGCGACTGCGTCGAGGCCGCAGACCCGTCGGGCAAAAAGGTCACGCTCAGCACCGTCTCGCGCGGCGCGTGGAAGTGAACCGACCCGGGGCCCGGCATGAACGCGTAGCCCAGGATGCGCGGCGTCACGCACACCCCGCTCGAACACACCTGACCGCCCACGCACGCCCGGCCGCAGCCGCCGCAGTGGCTCGCGCTCGCGCGGGTGTCGACCTCGCAGCCCGTGCTCGCCATCTGGTCGCAGTCTGCGAAGTGCATGTTGCACTGCAACAAACATCGCCCCGCCTCGCAGGCCGCCGCGCTGTTGGCCCCCGCGGCGCAGGCCGCGCCGCAGGCCCCGCAGTGCGCGACGGCGCGCGAGAGGTCGACCTCGCAGCCGTTGTCGGCCCGCCCGTCGCAGTCGCCGAAGCTCGGCCCGCAAGCGAGCGAGCACTGCGCGGCCGCGCACCGCGGGGTCGCGTTGGCCCCCCCGGCGCAGACCGTGCCGCAAGCCCCGCAGTGGCTCGCCGTCGTGTCGAGGGCGACCTCGCAGCCGTTGCCGGGGTTGTTGTCGCAGTCGGCGAAGCCCGCCGCGCAGCGAAGGCCGCAGACGCCGCCCGCGCAGGTCGCCGCGGCGTTGCTCGCGCCCGCGCAGACGGTGTCGCAGGCGCCGCAGTGGGCGACGTCGCTGGCGAGGCGCACGCAGGCCATCGCGCATCGGATCTCGCCCTCGGCGCAAGGCCCGAGATCGGGCGCGACGTCGGCCGCGGCGTCGAGGCTCGCGGCGTCAGCGCCGGTGTCGACAGGGCCCGCGTCGTCGCGCCCCGCGTCGGAGCCGCCGTCGCCCGCGTCGTCGACGGTCACCGCGTCGAGGCCCGCCCCGTCGCGCGCCGCGACATCGTCAGGGAAGGCGCCGAGGTCGCCCACCACCGCGGGGTTGTTGCTGCCCCCGCACGCCCCGACGAGCCCCGCCAGCGCCGCCGCCCATCGAGAAGCCTTCAAGCTCTTGTCGCGCATCGCCGCCTAGCTAACGCCAACACCCGCGCGGGCACAACTCAAGGCATCACGCGACCGACGCCCACGGTGCCCGCCCACGCAGGCAGGGCCCCGACGCGCTCGGCCGGCGGGCATCGCCCCGTGCGCAGCGTCACCGCAAGCCCCGTCACCGCCCAGACGGGTCGCGAGAGCACCACCCGAACGCGCTCATACTCGCGATCGCACTGGAGCTCGCCCAGCTCGCTCGGAGGCACCAGGATGCCCTGGCAGCCCGCCGCCCCGAGGTGCACGAACGCGTGGCTGCCCGCGGGCACCGGCCGACGAAACACCGGGTGAAACAAGCCGAAAAAGCGGAGCCTGAGGGTGATCACGTCGCGCGCCTCGATCGCTTCGAGGGCGCTCAACACCTCGCCGCGCCGCAGCCCGCGCGCGCCGGTCGACTCGGTGACGAGCCGCAGCCCCACATACTCGCCCGCCTCGGCCATCATGATGGGCCGCCGCGCGTGCTGAATCTCGCGCACCCTGACGGCGCCGAGGCCAGGCACGAAATAGCGCTCTCCGACCCTGAGGCGCCCCTGCTGCACGAAGACCTCGACCACCGTCGAGGCGCCCTCGCGGCGGTAGGTCTCGACGATCTGGGCCAGGGCCGGAGCGTCGCCGTCCCACGAGACGTCGGGCATGCGCTCGAGCACCTCGGCGAGGGCGCCCACGGTCGGCTGCCAGCGCGCGTCGTGGCGGCCCTTCAGCGCCGAGCCTCGCACGATGGCCACCTCGTCGCCGTTGTAGCCGCACATCCACAGCGACTCGCGCACCTCGGCCTCGACCGCGTCGAGCCAGCCCGGCTCCGCCGCCGCATCGCACGCGTTGACGAACACCACCAGCCGAGACTCCGGCACGCCGCGGAGGTGCATGAGGTGCTCTCGGGTCTGCGCCTCGACCGAGCGCTCGGCGTGCACCACCAAGATCGCCGCGCGGCACTGGCTCACGGCGCGAGAGGCCCATCGCAAGAGCGATCGGTCGCCGGGCACGTCGACGAGGGTGTACCGACGCCGCGCCGACACCACCAGGCCCTCGACCACCCGCGGCCCGCGGGCCTCGCGGTCGACCCGCGGCCCCGCCACCCAGACGCCCCCGGGCTGCCCCGACAGCGCGAGCGACAGCGCCTCAAGGAGCGTGCTCTTGCCGCTCGCCGCGTGCCCCACGATGGCCACCGGCAACACGGGTCGATCGCGGTACATCTCTCGTTCGCCGTCTGTGCTCGACGCCATCGCCGCGGCCTCCGTGGGGCGAAGGTACCCTATCGCGCGCGCAACCTGCTCCGATTCAGCGGAGGTCGCACGCGCCGCGCGGCGTCTACGGTGTCGGCTGCGACGATGCGCGGCGGGGCCGCCTCACCCCTCGGGCGCGCGGGCGCAGTTTGCCGCCGAGGCCGTTGAAGCGCCGGGCGCGTCGGTACGTTCGAGCGAACTGACCGCCCGGTGAGGCTCATGCCTTGCGCGGGCCTTGAACGTGTGGTTCACCCGTTGCCCCGAAAACGCCAAGAGTGGCCCTGGTCGCGGGCACGGCACGAGTGAGGCGCGAGACGATGTTGCACCGCAGCACGCCCAAAAGGGCAATTCTTTCAGTCTTTTCAATGATCCTCGCGTGGAGCGTGGGCGGTGATGTTGCAGCGCAGCATCGCCACCGCAACCGGCCCGCGAGCTGCCCCCCGGCGCAGCACGACTCGGCGGGGCACTGCTGCGGCGCGGGTGAAGAGTGGGTCGAGGCCCGCAACACCTGCGTGTGCCTCGAAGCCAACGGCTGCGCGGCCCCAGCGCCCCCGCCCGCCCCCGTCGCGACGACGCCCGCGCCGGCGCCTGTGGCCGTGACGCCGGCGCCGACCCCCGCGCAGCCGCCTCCCACCGAGCGGCGCTGCCCCGAGGGCATGGTGCTCATCGAGCGCGGCACCTACCAGCGCGGCGCCCCCATCGGCGAGGGCGAGCGCAACGAGACCCCGGCCCATCGCGTCGAGCTCTCGCCCTACTGTGTCGACCGCACCGAGGTGACCGTGGGGCGCTACCGCGGGTGTGTGGCCTCGGGCGCGTGCACCGTGCACACGACCCTGCAGCTGCCGGGGCTGCCTCCGGCGCAGCTCCCGGCGTGGAATTCGTACTGCAACGGCGGCCGCACCGACCGCGACGAGCACCCGATGAACTGCGTCGACTGGGCGCAAGCGAGCGCCTACTGCGCCTCACGGAGCGCGCGGCTCCCCACCGAGGCCGAGTGGGAGTTCGCAGCCCGCGGGGTCGAGCCGCGGCGCTTCCCCTGGGGCGACACGCCGCCGAACCAAGACCGGGTCAACGGCTGCGACGCCGCGTGCCGCGCCGCCCTCCTGCCCGCGGGCATCGCCCCCCAAGGCGCCTTTCCCCACAACGACAATTTCGCGGGTACCGCGCCGGTGTCGAGCTTCCCCGGCGGGGCCTCGCCGCTCGGCCTCCACGACATGGCCGGCAACGTCATGGAGTGGACCGCCGACTGGTTCGGCCCCTACGGCTCGATGCCCCAGACCGACCCCACGGGCCCCATGACCGGCACCACCCGCGCGGTGCGCGGCGGTCACTGGTACTCGTCGCAGCCGGGCGCCCTGCGCACCACCGCGCGGGTCGAGGCCAACCCCACCGTGCGCCTCGCCACCCTCGGGTTTCGCTGCGTGGCCGCCCCGCAGGTCGTGGCCATCGCGCCGCCGCCGCCGCCCGAGCCCCCGCCCGCCCCGGAGCCCCCGCCCGCGCCCGAACCTTCGCGCCGCGGCCGTCACCGCGACCGCTGAGGCTTCGATGTTGCACCGCACAACGGTTGCGGTCGAGGGCCCTGACCGAGCACACTCTCGGCCCTCGTGAAGCCCTCCCCCACGCTGCTCCTGGTCGCCCTCTCGCTCGGGCGCTGCACCATCACGGCCACGCACACGGTGCGCCGCTTCGACGACCGACGCAGCCCCGCGACGGCGCCCTGCGAAGCGCCCGAGATCCTCACCGACCGCGGCGGCGCGCGACCGCGACAGACCCTCGCCGTGGTCACCGCCGAGTGCGGCCCCGACAAGCGGAGCGAGTGCGAGCGAGAGCTCCGCGCCGCGGTGTGCGCCGCCTCGGGCGACGCCGTCATCGAAGTGGCCGAGCGACGCGCGACCCGCACCCTCCGCCTCACCGGCATCGCCGTCGCGTGGACCGACGACGAGGCCCCGCCCGAGCCCGTTCCGGCCCCCGCCCGCCGCGGGATGCAGTAGGCCTCTCAGCGCGTCGGGTTCGGCCGCGCGGGCCCCTGGGTCGGCGCCTCGACGGGCACCCTCACGGGGGTGTATCCGCGCCGCCCCTCGGCGCCCCGCACCCGCGCCAACGCGAGCTCGGCGAAGAGCCGCGCGATCGGCCGCGCGTCCGACACGTCGCGCTGCCCGAGGGGGTCGTCGGCGGGCACGAGGAGCGCCACCCCGCCCCCCGCCGCGGCGGGCCTCGGCAGCGCCAGGAGCTCGCCGAATCGAAGCCCCGTGTCGCCGCGGGTGTTGAGCGTCACCGGCACCGCCCGATCGTTGAGGGTGAGCGGGCGAAAGAGCGAGCGACCGTCCCAGTCGGGCACGCGCTCGACCCCGAACACGTCGAGGAGGGTGGCCGCGCCGTCGAGCCCCGTCACCAGGCTCGCCGCGAGGGCCCGCGGGTCGAGCCCAGGCCCCGACGCGATGAGCACCGTCGAGCCCGAAGCCCGCAGCGTCAACGCGCCGTCTTGGATCACCCGCGCCTCGCCGAGGGCCGTGCCCCGGTCGCCCGACACCACGAACAGGGTCTCGTCGAGCATGCGGGCCTCGCGCAGCCGCTCGATCATCGTCGCGAGGGCCCGATCGACCCCCCGCAACGCCGCGTCGTAGAGGAGCCCGAGGCGCTCCTGGTCGCGGGCGTCGATGCGGACCTCGCCGCGCCGCACTCGGGTGAGCAGCACCGCCGTCTGCCCGGGCGTCATCGTGCCCTCGTAGGGCGTCGGGTCGAGGGCGTGAATGTCCTCGTTCGCGGGGCTGAGCGGCAGCAAGCCCGACCGCAACACCAGCACCGAGACGTAGCGCCCGCGCGAGGCCAAAAGCCCCTCGGTGGCGGGCCCGAACAACGCCTCGGGCGTGCAGCTCTCGGCCTCGTCAGGGCACGGGTGAAAGTTCGCCCCGCGCGCCGCCCCAGAGCTCGCCCACGCCCGATCGTCTGCCCAAGCCTCGACCGGAATGCCCAACTCGACCAGCGAGGCCAGGGCCCGCGGCGCGTCATCGGCGAGCCGCTCGGTCGACTCGGTCACCCGGTGAAGGTCTGACGCGAGGCCCGTGCTCACGCTCGTCAACGCGGCGAAATTTCGCGACGCCGGCGAGGCCGCTTCGAGCGCGACGCCGCGTTGTTGCAGCGCAGCAAAGCCGCCCGCGTTGAGGTGCGGCGAGAGCGTCGGCACGAAGCGATCGGCCCGCGCGCCCCGCACGATCACCCACACCACCCGCTTGATCTGGGTTGGCGCCCCCTCGCCGCGGTGACCCTGGTCGCGGAGCTCGATGCGCGGCGACGACAGCGCGAGACGCACCTCGGAGCGCGGCGCCTCGACGCCCCCGTCAGGCAGCTCGGCCTGCGCGTCGTCAGGCGACGGCGCCGGGCTGAGCGCGCTCACCGAGAAGCGAGCCGGGCGCCCCGCGAGGGAGCCGAGGTCGAGCTCGACCCCCACCCAGGGCTGATTGGGCTGCACGACCACGCGACGCTCAAGGCTCGGCACGCCATCGGCTTCGACCCGCACCCGCGCCGTGAGAGGCCTCGGCGCCCGGGCCGCGCCGCGGGGAGCCTCGGCCGCCAGGCTCGCACGAAACACCGCCCCGCGCGGGATGACCTCGAACGCAGAGAGCGTCGTCGGCGGATAGAACGTCAGCGCGCGCCGCGGCGTACGCTCGACGGCCACGTCGTTGAGGAGGTCGACCACCCGGGTCACCGGCGTCGCGCCGCGGGTGAGATGCACCCAATCGACCTCGGCCGAAGGCGCCGCGCTCGGCCCCGTCTTGGGCGCCCGCGGGAAGCGCAACTCGACGTCGGCCATCGCGCGGGTGAAACGATCGGCCGGCACCGACGCGCTCACCACCGTGCTCTGGGCGTAGGGCGCGAGCGCCGCCACCCGCACGAGGAGCCCGTCGACCACCACCGCCACCGAGCGCGCCGTCGCGTGCCGAACCCGCAGCCGCACCGTGTCGGGCGCAGGCAGCGGCTCGCCCGACAGGTCGCTGAGGCTCCGCGATTCGAGGGGCACCCGCAGCCGCACCCGCCCCGCCACCGAGGCCCACGAGTCGCCGTTCAAGGTCTCGGCCCTGAGCACCGTGCCCGCCGAGAGGTAGGCCGACGCTTGGGGCTCTCCGAGGTCGACCACGGGGCCCGCCACGTCGATGCCGCCTTGGCGAAACGCCTCGGTCAGGTCGATCGCGTTCGGCGGCAGCTCCTCGCCCACCGCAGGCGCGGCGCTGTCTTGTTGCACCGCAGCATCGCCCCGGGGCGCCGCCGCGCGACGCGACCCGCACCCGAGCGAGACGAGACCCACGGCGACCGCGAGGCTGAGCGCCCGCGCGCCGCGCACCGCCCCGAGCCTCATGGCGCGATCGCGAGGTGCACCACCACCGCACGACCCAAGCGCACCGTCGCGAACTCGAAGCCCGTCACCACGCCCGCCTGGTAGCGCACCGTGTGCAGGCCCTCGCTCAGCCGAAGCACCGCCGGGGCCGCGCCGACAGGGCGATTGTCGACGTCAAGACGGACCCCCGCCGCCCGGGTCTCAAGCACCAGGAGGCCCTCGTTGGCCCCGAGGCTCCCGCCATCGAGCCAGGGCCCGGGGTCGAGCCCCTCGGCGCCGCCGTCTGAGCCCGCGGGCGTCGCAGCCGCCGCCGCGGCCTCGTCGTCGGCCTCGGCCCCCGCGTCGAGGCCCGGAGTTTGTTGCACCGCAACAGGGTCTCGCTGCGCCGCAACATCGGCCGCGGCGTCGGCCTCGACGGCGGCCCGCGGCGCCCGCGACACCCAAGCGTTCACCGCGAAGTAGCTGAGCGCGAAGGCCACCACGACCCCCAGCAAGAGCGCCACCGAGCGGCCCCACGGCGACGGCGGCGGAGGCGACTGAAACGCGGTCGGGCGCATCGACGCGGGCGCGCGACGCGGGGCCTCGATCGACGACGCGCTCGGCGACGACGCGGGCTCAGCAGCCGCGGGCGCCGGAGGCTCTGGTGTCGCTGGCGCCTCTGGCTCGGCGCGGGGCGCTGCGAAGAGCGCCGCGGCGAGGCTCTGCTCGCTCACCTCATCGATGGCCTGCGGGCGTGGCGCCGGCGGCGGCGGCGGACGCGAGGGCGCGGGCGGCGGGTCGGTGTACGAGAGCTCCGAAGCCCCCGGCACGCCGCGAGGCGCCTCGGGCGCACCCGGCACCACCGCGGCGGCCATTTGTTGCAGCGCAACATCGTCACGCTGCGGCGCAACCTCGTCGGCCTCGGCCCCGTCGCCGAGGGCCGCCATCACCCAGCGGCCGCCGTCTTCGTCGGCCTCGCGCACCAGAGGCTCTGCCACCGGCGGCATCGACTCGGTGCCCGCGGGCGCGAGCTCGGGTCGCGAGGCCCGCACGAGCGCCGCCGCGGTCTCGGGCGCGATCTCGACGGTGACCCGCGCGCCCGCATCGGGCTCGGGCGCCTCGACCTCACGCGCGGGGCTCTCGCTCAGCGGCGCGGGCGCAACTTTGAAGGCCGTGGCCAGCGCCTCGGGAGCCTTCTTCGTGAGCAACGACACCGGCGCGGGCTCCGAGGGCCGCGTCGCCTCGACGAGGGGCGTGAGCGCGAGCGCCGACACCCGCGCGGTGGCGTCGGCGTCGACCCGCATCCCCGCAGGCACCTTCGGCGCCGCAGGAATGCTCGTCAACGGGATGTGCGCCCCGCCCGGCGGCGTCACCGAACGGGTCACGAGATCGCCGAGGTCGGGCAGCGGCACGTCGGGCGTCGCCAAGAGGGCCACCGGAGGCGGCGAGCGCCGCGGGCTCTCGTTGGGCCGCGTCGCCACGAGCCCCGCGTCGAGCACCACCTCTGACCAGCTCTCTTCGGCGTTCGGGGCCGTCGCCTGCATGCCCCACATCACCACGTCGGCGAGCGAGGCGAGGCTGTCGACGCCGGCCGACGCGGCCGCCTCGTCGACCTTCACCTCGACCGGGCTCGACACCGGCTCGGGCGCAGGGGCCGCCGGAGCCAGGGTCTCGCGCGACACCGTCGGCGCACGCGGCGGCGGCGGAAGCGCCGGCATCACCCCCACCGGCGCCTCGGGCGCGGGCGGCATGCTCGACGGATTGTGCACCGCAGCAAATCGCGTCTCGACCTCGGGCAAGGGCCCGCTCACCGGCGCGATGTTGAAATCGAGGGTCTTCCACCCGGCGCGGGGCGGGTCGGGCGCGAGCTCAGGGCCCACCGCGGCCATCGGAGCCGTCTCGACCCGCGCGCCGCTCGGCCCCACCACCCGGGTGATCGCGCCGCGCCGCGCCAGCTCGACCAACACGGGCTCGATCTCGGCAGGGCTCACGCCGTCGCGCAAGATCATCTCGCGCGGCGCGTCGCCCGTCGCGACCCGCTCGACCAACCGACGCATCGGCGCCGGGAGCGAGCGCGCATAGGCCAGGGCCGCCTCGGTGTCGAGCTCGACGCGCACCACCTCAAGCAAGGCCGCGCCCGAGACCGACGACTCAAGGGTCACCAGCGCGTCGGCGCTGCGCCGCAAGAGGGCCGAGAGGGGCTCCTGAATGGTCGCCCGCACCGCGTGACGCGCGCGGCTCACCGTGAAGCGCGCGGCCGAGGCGCCGAGCACCTGCATGAGCGCCGTCGCGCCGCGGGTCAGGTTGCCGTCGGCGCCCGTACGCACCGCGTTCACCACCGCGCCGCCGCGGAGGTCGAGCTCGGTCACGCTCACCGAGTCAGAGATCGCCACCGTGGCGTCGCCGAGCGAGACCGCGACGGTGGTCAGCAAGGCCACCGCGCCGACGTGCTCGACGCGCCCCCGCACCTCGCCCGCGGTGAGGTCGGCCACCCGACGCAAGAGCCGCACGCGGAGCCGCAGCGTCGCGCGGATCCGCGCGAGGATGGCCTCGCCCGAAGCCTCTTTGCGGAGGTACCCCTGGGCGCTCGCGCCGAGCTCGCGCATGCGCTGAAGGAGGTCGTCCTTCCATGAAATCAAGATCACCGGCGTGTGGCGAAGCACCACGTCGCGGCGAAAGGCGCGGCAGAGCCCGAAGCCGTCGAGGCCCGGCATCAGAATGTCGCTCACCACCACGTCGGGCTGCGTCTCGCGCGCCCGGGCCAGCGCCGACTCGCCGTCGTAGCAGCCCACCACCCGCATCCCCGCGTCGCGCAAGAGCGACTCAAACTGCGACACCACCGCGCGGTCGTCGTCGACCACCAGCGCGAGCCGCCCGGGCAAGGGGTCATCGCCGCGCTGCGACTCGAACGCGCCAGGGTCCTCGCTCAGCGAGAACACATCGGTGCCCGGCAAGCCCCGCGGCGCCGCCGGGAGCTGAAACTTCACGGCCCCCTCGCTCGACCGCTCGATCACCTCACGAATCCGCGCGATGGCCTCCCAGGTGGCGGCGAGCACTTCGCTCCCGTGGCCGAGCGCGATGCGTGCGGTGCGCGCCCGCGGCGCCGCGGCGCCCACGATGCCGCGCTTCAGCTCGTCGGTCAGCGCCGTCACGAGCTCGTCGAGGGTGAGGTCGCCGAGGTCAGACTCGGTAGGCGGCGGCACCGACGCGACGCCGCCCTTCACCGCGCGCACGATGGCCTTGCGAAGCGTCTCGCCGTCGGCCGCGTCGGGCAAGACGTCGAAGGCCTCGGTGAGCCGAAACCGCACGCTCTCGGTGTCATCTCCGGCCGAGGCCAGGAGGATCACCGGTAGAAACTCCGTCACCGGGTCGCTCTTGAGCGCGTCGAGGAGCGCCACCCCGTCGGCGGGCGGGTCGAGCTCGGCCACGATCACGTCGGGCGCCGTCTCCCGGGCCCGCACCACGGCGTCGTCGTAAACCCGGGTGACCTGCACCTCGACGTCGGTGCCGCACGCTTCGAGGAGCGAGCTCGCCCGCGCCGTCGAGCCGCAGAGCAGCACCTGGAGGGGCCCCGTCGGCGAGGGCGCCGCCACCGCGCCGCGGGCCGCACCGATGGGCGCGAAGGGCGCGAGGTCGGCGGTGATCGTGCGCGGCGACCCGGGGCCCCTCGGAGCCTCCGCCGCGGGGCTCTCGGGCGTGCTCACGGCGTCGAGCCCGAGCGGCAAGGTCGCACCGGGCGGAGGCGGCCCGAACTTCTCACCCGTCGGCCCCAACGCCGGCGGAAAGAGCGTCAACGTGTGGTGCGGGATGTCACTCCGCGTCCCCTGCGGGAGCGACATCGCCGCGGGCTTGGCCGAGTCTCGGGTGTCGAGCTCGGCCCGCGAAGAGAGCGACGCCACCAGCGCGGCGAGGCGATCGAGCTGCGGGCGCTGAAGCGCAGGCTGCGACCGCGTCGCGTCGACGAGGTCGATGATGGCCTTGAGCCCCTCGCAGAAGCTAGGCAACCCGTACGAGCGCGCGAGGGCGTGAACCCCCACCGCGCGGCGCTTGAGCTCATCGCGCATGCGCGTCGAGCGCGGGTCGGCGATGAGCGCCCCGAGGGTCGCCTTGATTTCGACGGTCTTGCGGGGCAGTCCGCGCAGAAACGCCTGGCGTGGATCTTCACTTTCGTCGCGCACGGGCTTCGGGGCTCAGCCGCGGTGCTTGGCACGAAGCGAGGGGTGAACGCCAGAAATGTACACGCCGAGGGGCTTCGTCGGCCCGCGGGGTGTGCTATGGCGCGCGGCGTGAAGTTCATCGACGAAGTCGAAATCCTTGTAAGCGCGGGCGATGGCGGCGCGGGCGCGGTCTCCTTCCGCCGCGAATCGCACGTCCCCTTTGGCGGCCCCGACGGCGGCGACGGCGGGCGCGGCGGCGACGTGCTCCTCGTGGCCGACCCGCAGCTCGGCACCCTGCTCGAGTTTCGCTACAAGTCGAAGTGGGCGGCCCCACGCGGCGAGAGCGGCGGCGGCCGAGACTGCAACGGCAAGGGCGGCGAGCACCTCGAACTGCGCGTCCCCGTGGGCACCGTGGTCTACGACGCCGAGACCGGCGAGCTCATCGCCGACCTCTCGGCTCGCGACGCCCGGGTGACCGCCGCCCAGGGCGGCCGCGGCGGCCTCGGCAACATGAATTTCGCCACCCCGTGGGATCAGGCCCCCCGGCACGCCCAGCCCGGCGAGAAGGGCACCCAGCGCAAGCTCCGGCTTGAGCTGAAGCTCCTCGCCGACGTGGGCATCCTGGGCTTCCCCAATGCGGGCAAGAGCACCTTTATCGCCGCGGTCTCGCGGGCCCGCCCCAAGATCGCCAACTACCCCTTCACCACCCTGGTCCCCAACCTCGGCGTGGTCAGGGTCGACGAGTTCCGGAGCTTCCTCATGGCCGACATCCCCGGGCTCATCCCCGGGGCCGCCAAGGGCGCGGGGCTCGGCATCCGCTTCCTCAAGCACGTCGAGCGCACCCGCGTCTTTCTCCACCTGATCACCATCGAGGGCGACGAGATCGACCTCGTGGCCCGCTACGACGCCCTCATGGCCGAGGTGCGCGCCTTCGACGCCGAGCTCGCCGAGCGCCCCCAGATCGTCGCAGTCTCGCAGCTCGACCTGCCCGACGCCCGCGCCGCTTGGGAGCTCGCCCACCCCACCTTCGAGGCCCGCGGCATCAAGTGCTACGGCGTCAGCGCCGTCTCGGGCGAAGGCGTCCGCGAGATCGTCTTCGCGCTCGAGAAGCTCCTCCAGACCGCCCCCGAGGTCACCCCTCGCCCCCACGCCCTCGACCGCAACGTGGGCCGAAAGAAGCGCGCCGAGGCCCCCGAAGCCGACGACGACGCCGACGACGAGGGCGAGCTCGAAATCCTCCGCGGCTGAGCCACACGCCTCTCTTTTCAGACGCCGTGTCGGCGCAAGAATCAAAACAATCTGTGCGCCCCGCGCGCGAAGCTCAACCGCCGCGGTACTCGGTCAAGAGCGCCGCGCGGGCGCGCTGACGCGCGAGCGCCAGGGTGATCAGCCGGTCGACCAGGGCCGAGAAGCTGAGCCCCGAGGCCTCCCAGAGCTTCGGGTACATGCTGATCGAGGTGAAGCCCGGCAGCGTGTTGACCTCGTTCACAAACACCGCCTCGGTGCCTCGCTCGACGAAGAAATCGACCCGCGCGAGGCCGCTGAGTTCGAGGGCCGCGAAGCTCTCGACCGCGAGGCGGCGCAGCCGGGCGTGGGTGGCCTCGTCGAGCGCCGCGGGGATGCTCAGCCGCGCGCCGTCGGCGTCGAGGTATTTGGCCTCGTACGAGTAGAACTCATGGGTCGGCGCGATCTCACCCGCCACCGAGGCCTCGGGCGCCTCGTTGCCGAGCACCGCGACCTCGACCTCGCGCACCGCGAGCCCCTTCTCGACCACGACCTTGGTGTCATACCGAAAGGCGTCGGCCAGGGCTTTCACAAATTCCGAGGCGTTTCGAGCCTTTGAGACCCCGACCGAGCTGCCCATGTTCGCCGGCTTCACAAACACCGGCCAGCCGAAGGCCGCCTCCGTCGCCCGCGCCTCGGCCTCAAAATCCGTCACCCCGTGCGCGCGACACACCCGCCACGGAACCACCGGCAACCCCGCCGCCGCCAAGAGCTTCTTGGCCACGTCCTTGTCCATCCCCGCGCTCGACCCGAGCACACCGCTGCCCACATACGCCGCCCCGGCCATCTCAAGCAGCCCCTGCAACGTGCCGTCCTCTCCGTAGGTGCCATGCACGATCGGGAAGAACACATCGACCCCCCGCGCCACCCCGCCCCCCGTCGGCACGAGCCCCGCGTCGCCCACGGTGACCCTCTCCGATGCCTCAAGCCGCAGGGGCGTCCCCGCAGGGTCGAGCAGCGCCCGCGCGGCGTCTTCGAGATGCCACACCCCGGCCCGGTCGATGCCCACGAGCACGGGCTCGTACTTCGTGCGATCGAGCGCATCAAAGATGGCCCGCGCCGACCGCAGCGAGACCTCGTGTTCGCCCGAACGCCCCCCAAACACAATCGCAACGCGCAGCTTCGTCATGACAGCTCCAGCGCCTTACCCCAAGCCCCCCGCAACGCGCGAACCTTCAGCCACCCGATTTGATGTCGCAGCGCTTGGTACAGGGTATGCTTTGAGGTCTCTGGCCTTGGCTGCACCCGGTGGGGGTGGCACAGGCTGGCTCACCCTCGCAAGGCAGCACCCCTGACCATGGCAGACATCGGCCCCCGCCCTCGCACGTCGCTCCCCATCGCGCCCAAGGCCGCTCCGGCGCGGCGGTTTCTGCCCCTGGCCGACGCGGTTCGACCCATCGACCAGCGCTGGCAGCCCATCTACGCCGTCTGGGAGATCACCCTCCGCTGCGACCTCGCGTGCCGTCACTGCGGCTCCCGCGCGGGCAAGACCCGCCCCGACGAGCTCAGCACCGCCGAGTGCCTCGACCTCGTCAAGCAGATGGCCGAGCTCGGCACCCGCGAGGTCACCCTCATCGGCGGCGAAGCCTATCTCCGCGAAGACTGGACGGAAATCGCCCGCTCGGTGCGCGACCACGGCATGGAGTGCACCATGACCACGGGCGGCCGCGGCCTCACCCCCGAGCGCGTCAAGGCCGCCAAAGAAGCGGGCATCCGCAGCGTCTCGGTGAGCGTCGACGGGCTCGAAGAGACCCACGACGCGCTGCGCGGGGTCAACGGCTCGTGGCGCGCCGCCTTCGAGGCCCTGCGCAACCTCCGCGAGGCGGGCGTCCATTGTTCGGCCAACTCGCAGTTCGGCCGGGCGTCGCTCTATGAAATGCCCGAGGTCTTCGAGCACCTCGTCGCGGCCGGCATTCACTCTTGGCAGACCCAGCTCACCGTCGCCATGGGCCGCGCCGCCGATGAGCCCAAGCTCCTCCCTGAGCCCTTTCAGATCCTCGAAGTAATGGCCATGCTCGCGCGGCTGAAGAAGCGCGCCGACGCCCACCGCGTGCGCATCTGGCCGGGCAACAACATCGGGTACTTCGGGCCCTACGAGTCGACCCTGCGCGGCACCCTGCCCCGCGGTCACATGGCCTCGTGCGGGGCCGGGCGCTCGACCCTCGGCATCGAAGCCGACGGGAGCATCAAGGGTTGCCCCTCGCTCCCCACCAGCGAGTACACCGGCGGCAACATCCGAGACAACAGCCTCCGCGACATCTGGGAGCGCTCGAAACCCCTACGGTTCACCCGCGATCGCACCGTCGAAGACCTCTGGGGCTACTGCCGCGACTGCTACTACAACGACACCTGCCGCGCGGGCTGCTCGTGGACGACCCACGTCCTCCTCGGCAAGCCCGGCAACAACCCCTACTGTCACCACCGCGCGCTCGAGCTCTTGCGCGAGGGCAAGCGCGAGCGCGTGCGTCGGGTCTCGCCCGCGCCGGGTGAGCCCTTCGACCACGGCATCTACGAGATCGTCGTCGAAGACTGGCCCGCCGACGAGCTGGCCCGCGCTGAGGCCCTCGCGCGCACCGGCGAAGGCTGGCTGAGCGACGGCCCCACGCCCCCCGAACCCTTGCCAAACCGCGGCTGAATCACCCCCTCAACCGCCACCCCCCCAAAGAGGAAGATCGTTCGCATGGCCTACAAACCCCTCATCCCCTGTGAAGGCTGTCACCGCCACGTCTTGGCCGCCGAGACGGCGTGCCCCTTCTGCGGCGAAGCCCGCGAAGCCCAGGTCGTGCGCGCGGTGGCCCCGCCGAAACGCGCGACCCGCGGCGCGCTCTACACCTTCGGCGCGGCCCTCATCATCGCCGGCTGCGGCAGCACCACCGGCGGCGAGAACAACACCCCCGCCGACGGCGGCGCCTCGCAAGACGTCGCCCGCACCCCGGGCGACAGCAGCGTGAGCGACGCAGGGGCCCGCGACGCCGGGTCGGGCCAAGACGTGCCCGCCGCCCGCGACGCGTCGGTCGAAGACGTCGGCGGCCCCGTCGCAGCGTACGGCGCCCCGCCCGACCGCGACGCAGGCCCCCGTGACAGCGGCCCCGACGACGACGGCGGCGCCATGGCCGAGTACGGCGCCCCGCCCGACGACGGCGGCACCAACGCCGACTACGGCGCCCCGCCCGACCGCGACGGCGGCGGAATTGCACCGCTTTATGGCTTGCCTCCGAACCATGACGCAGGTCAGGGTACCGGCGATGACGGCGGCGGCGGCGGCGGGGTCATGCCCCTCTACGGCGCCCCGCCCGACGCGGGTTGGCAGTGAATCCGAACAGCTGAGAGGTAGTACTGTGATGAAATCCTTGGTTCCTTGTCCGTCGTGCGGTCGCCACGTCAGGGTCAGCGAGGCGGCCTGCCCGTTCTGCGCGACGGCGCTCCCGACCGACCTCGCGGCCCGCGCGATCCCCTCGTCGTCGGGGCGCTTGAAGCGCGCCGCGGCCTTCGCGTTTACCGCCACCCTCACCCTCGCCGGGTGCAGCGACGACCCCACCCCCGCGGCCGACTCGGGCGCCGTGGTCGACGCAGGCGGCAGCGACGCGGGCTCACAAACGACCGACAGCGGCGTCCGTGACGCAGGCCCCGGCGACGACGGCGGCGCCATGGCCCTCTACGGCGGCCCTCCCGTCGACGCGGGCTCAGCCGACGCCGGGCCCCGTGACGACGGCGGCGCCATGGCCCTCTACGGCGGCCCTCCCGTCGACGCAGGCCCCAGCGACGCAGGCCCCGACGACGACGGCGGCTCGGCGGCCCTCTACGGCGCCCCCGCCGACGCAGGCCCCGGCGTCCGTTACGGCGCGCCCCCGCCCCCCGACAGCGGCGTCTGATCCCCTCGGCCGCCCCTCGCGCGGCCACACCAAACCCTCGCTTACGATCACCGCAAGTACGGCGCAATCGCATGGAGCACCCGCTGCCCCACGGGGTCGCCCACGCACGCCACCGCCACCTGGCAGAGGGTCGACGCGATGGCGTAGTGCAGCGGCGCCTCGCGCGGGTTCGGCGACCACGCCGAGAAGCGCGACACGGTCTGCCCGACCTTGGCCTCGTAGGCGATCCAAACACCGTCGCGCCCGCGCACCGGCACCGAGTGGAGCGGCAGGTTCGGCATCGCGGCCAGCGCGGCGTCGCTCATGGCGGCCTTCACCGTGGCCTCCCACACGCCAGGCGCGGCGGGCGGCGTCGACACCGGCGGGCGCATCCCGGCGGCGGCCAAAGTCGCCTCGCGGAGCGACAGGTCGGCCGCACGCACCTCCACCCACCCCCCGACGCCGATGTCGCTCAAGGTCACCGCCACGACGTCATGAAACGCCGGAAAGAACACCGCCCGCCACACCGCATCGACGCGCTCGAAGCGCGAGTGTTCGAGCGCGACGAGGCCCATCGCCTCGCACAAAAGCGCCCGGCTCCGGGCCATCGGGTCAGTCGGGGCGTGCATCGGTTGGTCGGCCGAGAGGTGTACCGCAACGGCGGGCCGGTGCCGAGCCCGAGCGCGCCGAAGGGCGTCGTGCGGGGCGCGAAGTGGGTGTACCCTCGGGGGCTGAGATGGGCCCGATGACGCACCGTGGTTGGCTCCTAGGGGCCGCGATTTGTCTTCTCTCGACCGCCGCCCAGGCCGACGACCTCTGGGTCGCCACCACCGGCCGGAGCGGCAACCCCGGCACCCGCGCCCAACCCATCGACACGATGCAGAACGCCCTGCGGCGTGCGCGCCCGGGCGACCGCGTGCTCGTGAGCGCCGGCGTCTACCCCGGCGGCGGCTGGATCGACGCCCGCGGCACCGCCGAGGCGCCCATCACCGTGGTGTCAGCACACGGCCTGCACCGCGCCGTGCTGGAAGGCGGCCGCGAGGGCCTGCGCATCGGAGACGGCGGCGCCTACTTGGTCTTCGAGGGCCTTGAGGTGCGCAACACCACCGACAACGTGGTGCACATCGACGGCGACAGCCACCACATCACCCTGCGCCATCTCTACGCCCACGACGCGGGCACCGAGGGCGACGTGCTCAAGGTCAACCAGGCCCACCACATCGTGGTCGAGCGCTCAGAGTTCGCGCGCCCCGGGCGACGCCTCCCGCCGAACGAAAACCCCTACCAGGAGTGCATCGATTTCGTCGCCACCGACGAGGTGATCGTGCGCGACAGCTACATCCACGACGGGGGCGGCAATTTGCTCTACGCCAAGGGCGGCTCGCAGGGGGTGGTCTTCGAGCGCAACGTCATCGCCGACCAGCGCGCGGGCGCCGCCGACCCGATGGTGGGCCTCGGCGCCGTCACCGACCGCAACCTCATCGCCCACGGCGGCAGCTTCGAAATCTACGACGTGGTGTTTCGCAACAACATCGTCGTGTCGGGGCGCCACGGCGCGCTCGCCATCTACGACGGCCGCAACGTCAACATCGCCAACAACCTCTTCGTCGACAACGACCGGGTGCTCGTCGAGTTTCGGGCCGGCAACGGTTCGGCCGCGCGGAGCGAAGGGGTGCGCCTGGTCAACAACGTGTTCGTCGACACCCGCGGGAGCATGCCCGGGCCCCTCGTGCGGCAGTCGCACGGGGTCGAGGGGCTCTTTCTCTCGCACAACGCGTACTACAACCGCGGCCAGGCCGTGCCCACGAGCGCGCTCAGCGAGCTCGCGGCCCAAGACGGATACCTCAGCGAAGACCCGCGCATCGCCCTCGCGACGGGCGACCGCAGGGTGCTCATGCGGGCCTTGAGACCCGCCGAGGGCTCACCCCTCGCGGCCTCGGGCTTCGACAGCGCCGCAGAGCCCTACGAGGTCACCCGCGACATCTCAAACCTCACCCGAGACGGCCGCCGCGACCGCGGCCCGTGGAACCTCGGCGTCGCCCTCCCCCCGCCCGAGACCGACCCCGCGCCCCTCTTCGCCGAGAACGAAGCCCCCGACGCCGGCCCCCCGCAGATCGGCCCCGTCGCCGACGAGGGCGGATGCCACGCCCGCCCGGGCCCAGCGCCTCGCCGAGGCCCCGCCGCGCCCCTCGTAGGCCTCGTCGCGCTCGCTTGGCACAGCCTCCGCCGTCGACGCCGCTAGGGCCCCTCTGGAGCCCCCCGGCTGGCCTTCTCGACGAGCCCCGAGACCCCCGCCCGGCCCGCCAGCGCGGTCTGAACCGCCTGCCACCCGAGCCCCCGGCTCACCAACCCCACCATCACATGGAACACCAGATCTGCCGCCTCGGAGACCACCCGCGCGTCGCCCTCATCGCGCAGGGCCCTCACAAACTCCTCGGCCTCTTCGGTGACCTTCGCGCCGATGCGAGGCGCCCCGCCCGCCAACAGGCTCCTGGTGTACGAGGGCGCCCCGTCGGGCGCGTCTCGACGAGCTCGCAGCACCCGCTCGAGCGACGCCACCGCGTCGGCCGCCTCGGCGTCGACACCTTCGCCCGGCGCGTCGAGCCTGCGAAAGAAGCACGACGGCGCCCCGGTGTGACAGCTCGGCCCCGCCGGGTCGACCCGATACACGAGGGTGTCGCTGTCGCAATCTACCCAAATTTCGCGAACATAGAGCACATTGCCGCTCGACTCGCCCTTGCGCCACAGGCGGCCCCGGGAGCGCGAATAGAAGCACCCCACCCCCCGCGCGAGGGTCTCTTCGAGGGCCTCTCGGTCGGCCCAGGCCACCATCCGCAGGGCCCCGTCGAGCCGCGACTGAACCACCACCGGCAAGAGCCCATCGGGCCCAAACTTCAGCCCGTCGAAGCGCGCGTCCATGACGGCGGGTTTTACCGCGACGGCGGCCGCGCGCTCAACGCCGTCGAGGGCTGTGGTAGCGTGGCGCCCACGACATGAAAGCCGCGATGCTCTTCTCGGCGGTGGCGCTGATGGTGCTGCCGATCTTTGTCACCGCGCGGGTGCGCGCACGGCTGAAGTTCTCGCGCAGCCTCGTGGCCCTCGGGGCGGCGAGCTTCGTGCTCTCGCAGGTGGTCCACGTCCCGCTCCTTGTGAAGCTCCAGCCTGGCCTCTTGCGGCCCTTCTGGCTCGCCGCCGCGGTGTTGGGGCTCCTCGCCGGGCTCTGCGAGGAGCTCACCCGTTACCTCGCCCTCCGCGCCCTGAAGAAGACCGACGTGGCCGACGGCGTGGGCTTCGGGCTCGGGCACGGGGGCGTCGAGGCCTTCCTCCTCGGGCTTGTGATCTTCCTCGCGCTGGTGTTCAGGCTCCCGGTGGCGTCGCCGACGCTCTCCAGCGTGGCCCTCCAGGCGCAGCTCCCGGGCTGGGTGCCCCAGGCCGTCTTGCCCGTCGCCGAGCGGGCCATGGTGCTCACCCTCCACGTCGCCTTCACGCTCCTGGTCCAACAGAGCGTTCGGGCCCGCCGCCTCCGCTGGCTCGCCCTCGCGGTGCTCGCCCACGGCCTCGTCGACGCCGCGGTGCTCTACCTCTTCGTCAACGTCGGGCCCCTCTCGGCCGAAGCCGCCCTCGGCCTCGCGACCCTCACCGCGGTGCCCATCATCCAGCACTTTCTCGCCCACCGCGACCCGCCCCAAGGCTGAACCCCCTCCGACACCCGACGCCTCCTCGACCCCGTCGCCGGTGTCGCACCTTTCGGCGGGTGTACGCGCAAAACGGCCTGCGTTGCGTGCAGAGAGTGGCTTGACGCAACGGGGGTTGGCTCGATACCGTTCGTCACTCACGATGTCGTCGGCCAAAGAGCCCCCAGACGCAGAGGCCGAGCCAAACTGGCAGGCGCGTACGCAGGTCACGCGCCTCCCCGAGCTGCCACGCTCGGGGGGCTCTGATTGCTTGGTGGTGATCTACACCCGCGAGGGCCGCGGCCCCATCGGCAAGCGCGTGCCCCTCGACGGGCCCATCGGCGAGCTCTCGCTGGGCCGCGACGTGCAGAACAACCTCGTGCTCGACTACGAGTCGGTGTCGCGTCGGCACGCCAAGCTCGTGCGCCGCGATGCCGTGTGGTGGGTGGTCGACAACAACAGCACCAACGGCACCTACGTCAACGACCAGCCGACACGCGAGTCGCCGCTCCGCAACGGCGACCGCATCAAGATCGGCGACGTGATCTTGAAGTACCTCTCGGCGGGCGACCTCGAAGCCGAGTTCATGTCGACCATCTCGCAGATGATGGTGACCGACGGGCTCACCCAGGCCGCCAACAAGCGCTACCTCGTCGAGCAGATCAACAACGAGCTCAAGCGCTCGATGCGCCACGGTCGGCCCCTCGGGCTCATCATGTTTGACATCGATCACTTCAAGCACGTCAACGACACCTACGGCCACGTCGCGGGTGACTTCGTGCTGAAAGAGGTGGCCGAGATCGTGCGCGGGCGCATCCGTAACAACGAAGTGTTCGGCCGCTACGGCGGCGAAGAGTTCGCGCTGCTGTTGCCCGAGACGACCTTGCAGGGCGCGTACAGCCTCGCCCAAGACCTCCGCGAGCTCGTGCAGGCGCGGCCCTTCGTGTTCGACAGCTATCAGATCCCGGTCACGGTGTCGCTCGGGGTGGCCGAGTGGGCGCCCAACATCAAGACCTCTGATGAGTTCATCCGCGTGGCCGACGACAAGCTGTATCAGGCGAAGCGCGGCGGGCGAAACCGCGTCGTCGGCTGAGGCCCGCGGCCCTCGCGCGCCGGGGCCTCGCCCTGAGGTCAGGCCTTGTCTGAGAAGCGACGGCCGCCGAAGGTGGCCTTGAGCTTGTCGTCGAGGTGATCGGCCACCACCGCGAGGATGCCCACCGACGCGATCAGCTCTTCGTTGTCGAGCCGGTCGCCGAGGAGGTTATGGGCCAGCCACACCTCGTCGTTGCGCCAGTACGCCTTGCCGAAATACAGCTTCTCGTTCTGCGTGTTGAGCTGTTCGAGCAGGCCCTGCGACACCGCCACCCCCTGAAGCACCGGGGCCACGAGCTCGACGATGGTGTACCGCTCTTGCCACTGGTGGGCTGAGATGAACACCGCCGTCGAGCCGTACGACACGCGGCAGCGGCCCTCTTCGACGGTGAACGGGTACCCCGCCGCGGCGAGGATCTCTTCAATTCGCTTCTGAACTTCGGCTGTACGATCAGGCATCGGCGGCTCCTTCGCGAAACGCTTTCTCTAGGCGCGCGAAGCTAATGGCCGAGGGGGCCTCGGCGCAACCTTCACGCGCACGACGCTCACTGCGGGCTCGGCGCTGCGGCCGCGGCCGGGCGTCGCGCTTCGAGCCGAGTCACCGGGTTGGGCGCCGCCCCCGTGAGCACAAAGAGCGTGGTCGAAGGGTAGGCGTCTCGCAAGGTCTCGGCGCCGCGCCAGTGGGTCTCGCGGTTCGGCGTCGCGCGGGTCAAGGCCACCGCGTCGCGGGCCCCGAGCTCGGCGAGGAGGGCGTCGAGCGCCTCGCGCCCCAACCGGCCCTCGATGCGAAACACACGCCCTGGCGCCAGGGCCCACACCGTGCGCGCATCGTCGTCGGGGTCGCGGGCGACCGGCTGACCCTGCCGTCGCACGACCCGCGCCTGCACCCCGCTCGTCACCTCAGGGCCCATCGCGCCCTCGCCCATCACCAGACGCCCCGACGCGACCCCGAGGTAGCCCTCGACGCCGCCCCCTGCGGGCATCAAGGTCGCGCCGTTGACCCGCAAGCCCCGAGGCACCGAGGGGCTCCGCGCCGTGCCGAGCTCGAAGGCCCCCAAGAGCTGCGACGCGCGCTCCCGCGGGAGCGTCGTGAGGGCCTCCCAGGTCGCGCCGCCCCCGACCGAGAGCGCCGGCTCTGAGCGCCCTCCGCGGAGGTCGAAGCTCAGCCGTTCGGGCTGCATCGCCACCACCTCGACGGCCTCCTGGTCGACGCTCAGCGTGAGCCGATGCAAGCTCGGCAGCCAGCGCGGCGCGGGCTCAGGCAAGGCCTCGGTGCGCCACGCGACGCCCCGCAACGGCGGCGGCGCCACCGGGCGGAGCGCCAGGTAGAAGAAGTCTTTGAGGGTGTAATAGAGAAAGCGGTCGCCGTGCGACTGCATCCCGTGCAAGAGCGGCTGATACTGAAACTGACGGCGCGCGACGTCTTCGACCCTGAGAAAATGAAAGGCGGCGTGGGTCGGGTTCATGTCGAGGTGGAGGCCGTAATCGCAGCCCACCATGCGCATCGTGCGCGCGAGGAGGCGCCCCGTGGTCTCTTCGCCCCAGAAGTAGAAGAGGTGCCCGTGGCGGTCGCCGCAGAGGCCCGAGCGCACCGTCGGCATCGACTCGATGCCCCCGAGCACGAAGCCCCAAAGCGCACGCCGGGTGGGGTTCTCGACGCCGTCGGCCACCAAGGGGTCGAGGTTCTGACGCAGCGACACCAGGCCCTCGGGGAGCCCCGTGTCGGGCCCCCAAGAGCCCAAGGCCACCGTGCCGTCGTCGAAGCTCGCCACCGTGGCGGCCCGCGGGCGAGGCGGCAAGAGCACGCGCCCCGAGACCACCATGCCGTAGCCCCCGTGCTCGGTCTTGAACGCCCCGTTGAAGGCCCCCACCACCCGCGGCATGAGGGCAGGGTCGCGCGGAATTCTGCCGTCTCCCCGCGGGCCCACGAGGGGCACCGGGTCTTCGACGCCGGCTTGCATCCCGAGCTCGATCTGCCGCGCGTCGATGGCCAGCACCTCGACCCGCGCGTAGGGGCGCTCTCGGTCGAGCCGCAGAAAGCTGCGGTAAAAGGCCGGGGGCGCGCCCTCTAGGCGGCGCAGCCACGACGGCGACGCGGGCACCCACTGACCCTCGCCCCGCTCGGCGTCTCCCAAGGGCGGCGGCACCGTCGGCGGCGGCCAGTGCACGTCGTCAGGGTCGACCAGCGCCTCGGTGGCCACCGACTGGCCCTCGCGCGGCGCCTCTTCGACGGCCTCGCTCGCGGCCTGCGAGGGGCGCACCCCGAGGTAGCGGAAGGCCACCCGACGCCAGCGGTCGCGCACCCCGAACACCGTCTCTTCGAGCCACGCGATGGGCGCAGGGCCCACGAAGGGCAAGGCCCTCACCGTGTCGACGGCCCAGATGAGCGCGGGCTTCTCGATCTCCTGGGCCCGCACCAGGGTGAGGCCGTCGACCGGCGTCACCCGCTCGCCGTCGAGCGACACCTGCCAGCGCGACGCGCCCGCCGCCACGCGCACCGCGGCGCCCGCCCCGAGCTCGAGCTGGGTCGAGGCGGCGGGGTGATCGAGGCGAAGATCCCAGCGACGGTCGGGACCGAACGAGGCCCGCTCAGACCAGCGCGTGAGGCGACGGGTGAGCGGCACCGGGCCGTCGTCGCCGCGGTTCGGGTCGAGCACCGTCACGCTGCCCACCTGACCGAAGGCCCGGGTCGCGAAGCCCCACCGACGGAGCCGCGACGGCGCCACCTCGCGCTCGACCACCAGCGGGCCGTCGTCGCCCAGGGGCGAGCGCGTGAGGTTGGCCAGAGACACCACCGAGAGCACCGCGCCCGAGGCCGTAAAGCGCACCCGGGCCCGAAACACGTCGCGGAGCCCCGCCCGACCCACCGGCGCCGTGAACAGCACCGAGCGCCCCCAGAGCGCGTCGCCGAGACCGATCGGAGCGCCCGACTCGAACACCATCGAGCCCGCATCGACCGCGAGCCCCGAGCGCGCCGAGAGCGCCGACACCATCCGCGCCCGCGGCCCCGCAGCGACCGCCGCGCCCGACGCCCCCCCGCGCGCGAGCTCCGCCGCCGTCGTCACAACACACAACAAGGCCAACGCACGGAGCGAGGCTCGCAATGGGTTCTTCGCCGCGCGCATCACCACAAGGCCACGGGCGGTACCTCCGGCACGCGGCCCGCGTCAAGACGCTCAGCGCCGAGATGTGTTAGGCCCCTCGCCGCGATGCCTCTCGGGTCACCCACGGCGCTGGTCAAGCTCGCGCTGCTCTCGCACGCCCTCGCGGCCACGGTGCTCACCGGCGCGGTCACCCACCTCGCCGTGGTCGTCTGGGCCGCTCGGCGCGGGCGGGCCAACCCGCGGCTCATGAAGCTCTACCCCGCCGTGGCCCTCGTCGCCTTCGGGCTCACCTTTGCGCTCGGCGCGCTCACCTACCCCATCTACCGCGTCTCGGTGCGGGCCGCCTTCCTCGACCAGCACGCGGTCTGGGCGAGCGTGCTCTTCGACCTGAAAGAGAACCTCGCCGTGCTCGTGGCGCCGCTCCTCGTCGGAGCCTTCGCCCTCACCCGCTCGGCCCCCCGACGACCCGACCCGATGCTGGCGCTCTGCGCTTGGGGCGCCGCCGCGGCGGTGTGGTTCAACCTGCTCGCGGGGCTCCTCGTGGTGAGCGTTCGGAGCGTATGAACCCCGACGCCGCCCGCCTCGCCACAGCCCTCGGCGCCCTCTCGCTCGGGCTCACCTACCTCGCCACCACCGCGGGCAAGCTGGGGCTGTTCTACTACCTCCCGACCGCCCACCGCTGGACCCTCGCCCCCCCGACGGCCCTCATCGCGATGGACTGGTTCGCCCGCGCCCTCTGGAGTCTCGTCGCCTTGGCCCTCGGGTTCGGCTCCGGCCTCGCCCTCGCGCGCCGCTGGCCGACCCGCGCCGCGACGCTCACCCGCGCCCTCTGGAGCCTCGCGGTGGTCGCCCTCAGCTGGTCTGCGGTCTTCACCGCGATGTGGCTCGTCTACGGTCGCTAGCCGCCTGCGCCGACGCGCTTCGCCTTGTCGCGCCGCGCGCTTCGCAGTTTGTCGTCGCGGCGTTGCAGGCCCTGCACGCCCCCGCCCGCGCTGTCGTCGCGGCGTCGCAAGCCCCGCACCCGCCCGCCCGCACTGTCGTCGCGGCGCTGCAAGCCCCGCACGCCCTCGCCCGCGCTGTCGTCGCGGCGTCGCAAGGCCCGTACGCGCCCGCCGGCACCGTCGTCGCGGCGTCGCAAGCCCCGCGCCGCGCTCGGGCTGGAATCTTCGCCCGAGCGGGCTACACTCGGCCCGCGCGTCGAACCCTTTGACCGTTGAGGAGCGAGCACGATGCTGATGGGTGGTCTTGCGTGTGAGAGTTGTGGGCGTCCGATGGCGTCGCAGGCTGATCGGGCCGGGGGCCTGGCCGACGCGCGGTACTGCGCCCAGTGCGGCGACCGGCGCGGGCAGCTTCGCCCCTTCGAGGCCGTGCTCGAAGCGCTGATCGTGAACGACTACATGGGCCGCAACGGGCTCGACCGCGGGGCCGCCGAGATCGCAGCCCGCAACGCCCTCGCGCGCCAGCCCGCCTGGCGTAAGTAACGCACCCCCATTCACAGAACACCCGCGGGAGCCGCCTCGCGGCTCAGCCCCAAACACAGAGGGCCCGCGGGGGCCGCGTCGCGACACACCCGAAGGCCCTCGGTGCAGGCGCCGCCCCGATGCCGAGGCGAGGCGCCGGTCAGGGTCGACCGCTCAGCCGTTGCCGCCCGTGCCCGCGTCGCTCGGACAGATCGTCACCGCGGTGTTGCGGCTGCAGGTGAAGTCGGCGCAATCGACGAAGCTGTTGCAGTCGTTGTCGATGCCGTCCATGCAGGTGCCGTTGGCGTTCTCGGCGCCGCGGCAGGTGCAGCCCGACACCGCCGCGCCGCAGGTGCCGACGCACGAGCAGTTGCGGTCAGAGCAGTCGACGAAGCCGTCGCAGTCGTTGTCGATGCCGTCGCCGCAGGTGGTCGACGAGTTCTCATCGCCCATGCGCACGCAGCCCGTGGTGTCGCCGCGGGGCCCGGCGTCGTTGAAGGTCACCACATCGCGGGGAGTGCCGCCGTCCATCGCGGGGCAGATGGTGACCGCGGTGTTGCGGCTGCACGCGAAGTCGGCGCAGTCGCTGAAGCCGTTGCAGTCGTTGTCACGGCCGTCCATGCAGGCGCTGTTCGAGTTCTCGGAGCCCGAGCAGGTGCAGCCCGCCCGCAACGAGGCGCAGGTGCCCTGGCACGAGCAGTTCAGGTCGATGCAGTCGCGAAAGCCGTCGCAGTCGTTGTCGATGCCGTCGCTGCACGCCGCGGGGGTGTTCTCAGCACCCATCGGGCGACAGCCCGCGGTGTCTTCGGGGTGGATCACGTCGCGGGGCCCGGTGTCGGTGAAGGTCGGGCCCGCGTCGGGGCAGAAGGTCACCGCGGGGTTGCGGCTGCACTCGAAATCGCGGCAGTCGGCGAAGTTGTCGCAGTCGTTGTCGAGCCCGTCCATGCAGGCGGCGGGGGTGTTCTCGGGGCCGGTCGGCGTGCAGGGGCCGGTGTCGACGCGGCCCGCGTCCATCGCGCTGTTGCCGGTGTCGGTGGGGGTCACGCTGCCCGTGTCGGTGGCGCCGGTGTCGGCCGCGACGCCGCTGTCTTCTTCGCCGCCGCCGCCCGTGTTGCCGCGGCTGTCGCGACAGCCCATCGCCGTCGCCCCGAGGAGGGTTGTCACAAGAATCCAGTGAGGAATGCGCATGGTTTTTAGTCTCCAGCGCCCGATGCCAACCAACTGGTTCTTGCAGGCGCAATCGGCGACCTAGCACGGCCCGACGCGGGGCGACAATCCCCACCCGGTGTCAGAACGGTGCCCCCGCGGTGTCGCGCCCGCACAATCGAAAGCGCCGCCGCGGCTTGAGCTTTGGCGTCGAGGGCCCTTAGGCTCGGCGCGCCCGTCGGGCGCTCGGCGCGACGGCCACCACACGGAGCATCTTCGCCATGGTCACCCGGGTCTACGTCGACGTCGACACCCAACACGACTTCTGTTCACCCGACGGGGCGCTCTTTGTGCGCGGAGCTCCCGCGACCATGGGGCCCATCGCGGCGCTCCTCGGGGCCGCGCGGCGCGACGGCTCTCCCATCGTCGGGAGCGTCGACAGTCACAGCCACGACGCCTGGGAGTTCGCCACCAACGACCGGCGCGGCCCTGGGGGTGAGAAGCCGAACTTTCCGCCGCACTGTGTGAAGGGCACGGCGGGGTGGTTGAAGCTCACCGAGACGCTCCCTTCGCGTTTTTATTTCGTGCCGATGGCGCCCGACGTCGACGCGGCGGGGCGCATCCCCGCGGGCACCGAGGCGGTGTACTTCGAGAAGGAGGTCTACTCGCTCTTTGCGAACCCCAACGCCGAGGCCGTGCTCGACGCGTTCTGCCCTCCGGGGCCGGTCGAGTTCGTGGTCTTCGGCGTGGCCACCGACTACTGCGTTGCGGCCGCGGCCCGGGGCCTGGTCGGGTGGGTCGCTGCCCGCTCCGCCCGCGCTGGGAGCCGCGTTCGGCTCGCGGTCGATGCGGTGGCGGCGGTCGACCCTGCGCAGGGCGAGCGCACGCTCCGGGCGCTGGCCGAAGAGGGCGTCGCCCTCGACACGACGGCGTCGATTCTGGCGCCCACAGGCTGACCGGAGCTGAGCGGCGGGCCCGGCCCTTGCGCTTTGGGGTGAGGTCACACCGGGGGAGACGTCAGCCGCGCGCGAGTCTCGCCACAGCTGCGCATTGTGCGCCCCACAGCGATGAGGTCACGCCCCCGCCGCCGCCCGCCCCGGGGAGCCCCGCACGGGGTTGACGCCCGGGCGCGGAAGCGGCACACACCGCAGCGGAATGTTGCTGCAATTTGCGGTAGAAAACTACCTCTCCGTGCGCGAGCAGGCGGTGCTCTCGATGCTGAAGCCGCCAGGCGCTCGGGTCGATCCGCGGCACGTCGTACGGGTCGGCGACACCTGGGAGGTGCTGCGCTGCGCGGCCCTCTACGGCGCCAACGCATCGGGCAAGTCCAACCTCGTCAGGGCGCTCGGCACCTTCCGACGCCTGGTCACCCACGGCGTGCGTCCCGACGAGACGCTCCCCGCGCAGCCCTTCTTGCTCGACGGGGCCCATGAATCAGCGCCTACGCGCTTCGAGCTTGAACTACTCCTCGATGGGCAACACCACGCCTACGGCATCGTGTTCACCCGTGAACGGGTGGTGCAAGAGTGGCTCTACCGCGTGCACGGCGCGCGCGAAGAGATGCTCTTCGAGCGCAAGCTTGACCCGGCGGGCGAGGCCGCGGTCATCACCCTCGGCGAGACCGTCACGGCCGACCCGACGCGGCGACAGTTTCTGAGCTTTGTGGCGACGGGCACCCGCGACAACCAGCCCTTTCTCACCGAGTGCGGCGAGCGCAAGGCCCATGAGCTCACCCCGGTGCTGGCGTGGTGCCGTGAGACGCCGACGATCATTCGGCCCGAAGCGCAGCACCTTGCGCTCACGGGCTTCCTCGCCGATGCGTCAAACCGCAGTTGGGTCGAGGCGAAGCTCCACGGCTGGGGCACGGGGGTCGCGGGCATCGAGATTCAGAAGCGACCCGTCGACGGCCCGATTCCCCTCGTCAACGACGAGCCTCACGGGCTCCAGCGAGACGAAGCGGGCCTGTGGCAACGGAGCGTGAGGTTCAGGCACGGGCCCGAAGGCTCGCCCACGCTGCCCTGGTCAGACGAGTCTGATGGCACGCGTCGGCTGATGCACCTCTTGCCCGCGCTGCGGCGCGCGACAGAGCACGGCAAGGGCCCGTCGCTCCTCGTCATCGACGAGCTCGATCGAAGCCTGCACACCGCGCTCACGCGACAGTTCGTTGAGACCTTTCTCGACGGGTGTGCTGCCGATGGCTCTCAAACGCAGCTGATCTTCACGACCCACGACACCAACCTGCTCAACGGCAAGTTGCTACCGCCCGCCAGCATCTGGTTCGTTGAGAAGGACCGCCACGGCGCGTCTCAGCTGTACGCGCTCGCTGAGTTTCCCGACGCCCAGGTCGATCAGCTGCTCGAACACCTCGAAGACGGCTATCTCCAGGGCCGCTTTGGCGCCATTCCCTTCATCGCCTCTCGCGACCAGCTCGCGTGGCGGCCCCCTCGCGGCGCGGCATGAGCCTGCGAGACCGAACCAGACTGCTCCAACGCAACGTCCAGCTCCGCGACGCCCGGCTCTTTGTTGTCGCCACAGAAGGGGCCGAGACCGAGCCGAGGTACTTCGAGGCCCTTCAAACCCACGGCCTCGTGCCGCGCTCTCGCATCAAGCTGCACCTCCTGCCCACCACCGACGGACGTTCGGCGCCGCAACACCTCATCGAGCGGGTCGAGACCTTCCTGTCGCAGTATCGCCTTCTCTCCGACGACGCGGTCTGGCTTGTGCTCGACACCGATCTCAAGTCTGGAAACCGGTGCGCGCAGCTCTCCGAACTCACCACGCTCTGCCGCCAAAAGGGTTGGCAGGTCGCCATCAGTCACCCCTGCTTCGAGCTTTGGCTGCTGCTCCACGTCTGCGACGCCCCCGCGG
Source organism: Myxococcales bacterium (assembly GCA_016792845.1). Lineage (GTDB taxonomy): Bacteria > Myxococcota_A > Polyangia > Polyangiales > JAEUKH01. The sequence goes on from JAEUKH010000043.1 coordinate 84,962, forward strand.
GGCTTTCCGACTGCGCCAGCGTGCAGAGCGCCTTGCGCAACGAACTTGGGGCCTACCAGAAGGCCACGACCCCTGCGCTTTGCTGTGAGCCTTCGGCGCTCGAAGACGCCGTCAAGCGCGCCCGATCGCTCGACCCCGCGTCGGCCGAGTGGCCCGCGAGCCTCGGAACGGGCGTCTACCGCTTGCTCGAAGCGCTCAGGGCTTCGATGCCCTGAGGGTTCACCTCACGCGAGCTCACCCCTCGCCGCCGCCCGCGACTGAATTGACCGACCGGTGAAAGAAAATGGGAGCCGACGACGTACGAGCGGCGCCTTGGGGTCTTTTCGGTCGAATGCGAAGGCGGTAAAAGCCCCGACGGGGTCTGCAACCGGGTGGCGTTTCGGCGTCCGAGGGTGGGCAAAGCCCTGCGAAACGCGGTGAGGAGAATGGCAATGCGAATGGTGAATGCACGTTCGATGGTGTGTGTCGGCGCAACCTGTGTGCTCGGCGCCTTGGCGCTCGGCGGCTGTGTGGTGGGGGGCACCGGCACCGTTCGATCGAACGGCTCGATTCAGGTTCGCCCCACCGTGGCGACCTCGGTCGCTGTCGCGCCCGCGCAGACGACGGTCTACGCCCAGCCCCAGCCGGTCTATCAGCAACCCCAGCCGGTCTATCAACAGCCCACCACCACCACGGTGGTCGTCGGGGCCGGGGCCGGGGGCGTCTACGCGGCGCCGCCTGCGGTGGGCTTCCAGCCGGTGACCCAGTCGTGGGTGACCACGGGATACGCCGAGAACGATTATGTCGCCTACCACATGAGCCTCAGGGCGCGTCAGTTCGCGGGCGGCTACTTCCCCATTACGCAGCTTTACCGCGGGCAGATGTACCAGGGGCAGCGGCAGTACGTGAGCGTCGACGCTCAGCCGGGGCGCTGCTACCGCATCATCGGCGTGGGCGGCGAGGGCGTGCGCGACCTCGACCTGCGGCTCCTCGACATGCAGGGCAACGTGATCGACCAAGACGTGGCCACCGACAACTTTCCGGTCTTGGGGCTCCAGCGTCAGCTCTGCCTGAACTGGCAGGGGAGCTTCCGCGTCGAGGTCATCATGTACTCGGGCGGCGGCACCTTCGGCATCCAAGCCTTCGCCACGGGCGGCTGAGCCCGCGCGCACCGGGGCCCCTCGGCCCCGAACACCCTGCCTTCCAGTAGGCATTCTCTCCGCTCCTCCTCCGACCACCCCCGACGCGGCGTGACCTGCACCCCCGGGGGCGTACGGCCTTGCGTCTGGCGCGACCTCACCCCCTGAAGGGCGCACGGCCCCGCGTCTGGCGTGACCTCACCCCCTGGGGGGCGTACGGCCCCGCGTCTGGCGTGACCTCACCCCCCGGGGGGATGCCCGGCCCTCGCGCCCCCTCTCCCTACCAGGAGAGGGGCAAATATAGACAAACTCAACCACCAGACAAAACAATAAGACTGTTAACTCGACATATCATTGCTATAATAATAAAGAATCATCTTACGCTTGTCGTGTTTTGCCCCTCTCCTGACAGGGAGAGGGGGCACGAGGGCCGTACGCCCCCAAGGGGGTGAGGTCACGCCAGGTGCGGGGCCGTACGCCCCCAAGGGGGTGAGGTCACGCCAGGTGCGGAGCCGTACCCCCCCAGTGGTTGGGGTCACGTCGGGGGCCGATCGGCGCGCAGGCTCGCAAACACAAGGAAGTTCCGCAGGTAAACCTCAGCCTGACAGGGTGAGGTCACGCACGCCTCGAACCGCCCCGCCCCCTCGGCCCCTCAGCCCCTCCTCCGACCACCCCCCAGCGCGTGGGGCGTACCCCTGACGCTTCGTTGTTTCGACGCTTGAGCCTCGGGGCGCTGTAGCACTAGGCTCGTCGCCGACTGCGGCGCATCGGGGTACCGCTGGGGTGCTCGGGGTTCGCGCTGCGTCTGCCACGCGGGGGTCGCGCGCCATGCCAACCGTCTATGTCACCGAAATCGAACGCTACCATCGGGCCCTCTCAGGCGCCGCCGCCAACCTGCTGACCCGGGTGCAAGAGGGCGTCGACGCGCGACGCAGCGCCCGCGGGCACGCGCCGCCCGTCGCCATCGGGGCGGTGCTCGAATTCGCCCTGCTCGAAGCCGCCGCCGCGGTCGAACAGCTCGCCGCAGCCGAACAACGCCTCGACCTCGAAATCGCCGACGACGCCGAACCCAGGGCGCGACGCGATCTTCTGAGAGAGTCGCTCCGGGGGCTCGTCATCGAGGCCCGCGAGGCCATCGCAGGCGCCTACGGCGAGGCCGCCCTCACCACCCTCGGCATCGTGGGCGGCACCGAGTCAGATGCCACCACGCTCTTGCGTCAAGCGCGGCTCCTCGCGCAAGCCAGCGAGCGGCTCGAGAGGCTCAAGGCGCGGCGCGGCGTGCGGCTCAACCTCGACGACCTCGCCTCGGAGCTCGAACCCCTGGCCTCGCAGCTCGACGCCTCGCTCCGAGACGTGGCCCGCGAAGAGGCCGAGCTCAAAGACGCCAGGGTGAACCGTGACGGGGCCGCGACCCGGGCCGAGCGTGCGCTCTCGGCGCTCCTGTCGACCGTCCATGCGGCCCTGCGCCTCGCGGGGCTGTCTGACGAGATCGCGCGTCTGCCCGCCCGCACCACCGCGCGAAGCTCGGGCCCGAGCGAGGGCGCTCCGCCGACGGCCTGAGCCTCGCCCCGCCCGGCGTCTTCCCGCGGCCCGCGCCTTCCGGGCGCCTCAGAACGCCTCTCCCACCCTGGTACCGCCCTTCCGAGCGCCTCGGAACGCCTCTACCACCCTGGTACCGCCCTTCCGAGCGCCTCGGAACGCCTCTACCACCCTGGTACGAGCGTTTTGCACACCTTGACCTACATCACCCAGGCTTCGAGGGCCGCCCCGAGGCGACCGGAGACACCTCGACAGAGATGAAACAAAGTTGATGCAAAGGTCATCGAAGGCGAGCCGGGGCCCGCTGTGGGTTTTGCGTCCGGCGTGGAGTCTGCCATGCGTGTTGAATGGGCTTCGTGGGCCTTGGCGGTGCTTGCCCTCGGAGGCTGCGGTGACCCGACGCCCGCCGCGAACGATGCGGCCCTAGGGGCCGACGCCGCCGAGGCCGGAGGCGCCGCCGTCGAGGCCCGGTGCGTGTACGTCAACGCCTTCTCGCGCGCCGAAGAGTGCCGCGAATACCCCGACCCCAGGTGGACCCCCGAAGGCGTCGCCCGCGATTGCGCCAACGCCATGGGCGCCCTCACCCTCGGCGCCCGCTGCGCCAGCACGGGGCTCCTCGGGCAGTGCACCGTCCGAAGGGTCGGGAGCAATGACACCCGCATCAGCTTTCCGGGCAGCGACGCTGGGCAGTGTGAGGCGACGGCGCGGGGCTGCACGGTGTTCGCCCGGGGCAGCTTTCAGCCCATGGGCCCGTGCGCGACGACGACCCCGGCAGACGGCGGCGTGGCCCCGACGGGCGCGGGGGTGTACCTCCCGGCCGATCGGGTCTGCCGGGCCCCGCGTGAGGGAGAGCCTCCGGGCCGCGGCCCGGGCGGGCAGGTTTGCACCTGGTCGGCCATCGCGGGCGCCACCGAAGAGGGACGCCGCTTCGACGACTACGCCTCGTGCGAGCGGGTGCGCACCCAGCGCCCCTACTACCCCGCCCGCCCCGGAGCGCCCCGCGGCGACGACCCCCGGATGCGCGACCCGGCCTACCAGCGCGAGCTCGCCTGGGTTCGGAGCCAGATCGAAGCGAGCGCGTGTGTGTGCTGCCACGCGACCCGTACGGCGCCCGGCGGCCCGAGCAACTGGTACCTCGAAGCGCCGGGCAACTTCGTCGATTCGTTCTTTGACTCGGGCCTCGCCCTGGGGGCCGGGTGGGTCGATTCGCGGGCCCTGGGGGCGTACCCCCCGGCCGAGAACAACGGGTTCGACCGGGTGAACTCGGGCGTTCCGAGCACCGACCCGGCGAGGATGCGGGCTTTCTTCGAGGCCGAGCTTCGTCACCGGGGTCGCACCCGCGAGGAGTTCGCCCAGGCGACGCCCTTCGGAGGCCCCATCTACGACCAGCTGGTGTACCGCCCGGGGCCGTGCGGTGCGGGGCAGGGTCAGGGCCCCGACGGCGCCCTCGTGTGGACGGGCGGCGCCGCGCGGTACCTCTACGTGTTGGAGGCCGAGAGCGCGAGCCCGGGGGTTCCGCCCAACCTGGATGTTCCGACGGGGACGCGGTGGTTGGCCGAGGTGCCTCCGACGGCGTCTCCGTTCGGCTCGGGGCTGCGGTACGGGGTGTTGCCGACCGGCGCCACGCAGCGGGTGCCCGCGATGGGCGCTCCGGCCCCGCTCGCGCCGGGTGCGACGTACTACCTGGCCGTGCTGGCCGATGTGGGCGTCCCGGTGACCCGGTGTTTGTTTACGACGCCCCGCTGAGGGGCGCGGAGGGTGGGGCGAGCCGGGCGGGTGCGCTACTCGTCGCGGATGCCCACGAGCATCGCCTCGCCGTCGGGCGCCGTCACGAACAAGAGCGACTGACCGAACTGGCCGACGGTGAAGCGCAACCGTCGCTGCCGCTCGACCACATCGAAGGCGCCGCCCTGCTCGACGAGGTCGGCGAACCACGTCGCGCTGCGATGCGTACGGAGCTCCTCGAACGGGCTCCCTGGGCACGCCCGATCGATCGCGTCGGCCGCGGTGGTGATGCGCCCGCGCCGATAGCGCGCGGAGGTCTCACCGTTGCGATCGCGCGTGCGCATGGGCACCCGCAGATGGGCCGTCGCCCAGGTCGCATCGGCGGCCTGCCCGAGCCCGCACGCGCGTTCGAGCCACCGCGCGACCGCGGCCTGCTCGGGGAGCCCCGCCCCCGCGGGCGCAGGCTGCCCGTGCGCCAGAAACGAAACCGCCGACAACCCAAGCGCGAAGAACGCGCCGCCCCCCAGTGAACGCCGTTGCATCGGCTGACGCTACCCCGAGGCCGCACCGAGTCAACACCTGCTTCAGCATGTTTTCGTTTGTTCGCGTGAACTCCCTGGCGAGACAACCGCTGCGCCGCGTAGACCGCACGGGCCGAGGGCGAGCGCATCAGCCTGTCGGTTGAGCGCGCAGGCGCTTTCGGTGAATCTCGCAGCCTAAGGTGTCAACCATACCGAGCGTGGGAGCCAAGCTGTGCGTTTGGGCGATGCTGCTCGCCGTCTTGGGCTGTACGAGCCCGGCCGTTGAGGGCGGCGCGCGACGCGACGATGCCGCTGCGGCGGGGCCCGACGCGCGCGACGTGGTGACCCTCGACGTGGTGCAGGTCGACGACGATGCGACGGCGACCGACGATGCGAGGGCGACCGACGATGTGAGAGACGCCGAGGTCGACAGGCCGCCGCCGGGGCCCGATCCGTGTCGTGAAGACGTGTCGATCGATCTGGAGCCGCTCGGGCGTCGAGACGGGGTGCGGTGGGAGGGGAGCGTCGAGGTGCCCATGCCGATTCCGCGATGGGCGCAGGCTGGGGGTCCGTTGACGCGCCCTGGCGACGCCGTGGTGTTGCTTCGCTACACGATGCAGCGAGACGGCATGGTCACCATGGAGGTCACCCACGCGTCGCATCCTTCGCTCTACGCCTACGAGGTCGATCTCGCCCGAGGGTGCGCGCCTGCGAATCCGCCCCAGTGTGCGGCCAGGTCAGGGGCAGAGACCATCTTTCGTGCGGGCGAGGTCGTTCACTTTTTGATCCATGTGTCTCTGGTCACGCCCGAGCTTTACCGATCTCCGCTTCGCCTCCGTGCGATGGAGTTTGCGATGGTGCCGACGGGGCAGTCTTGCGCGACGGAGCGTGATTGCGCTGACGATGCGTGGTGTCGCCCCGCGACGGCGCCCGACGCGCGGGGTGCGTGCTGGCGAGGCGGCGTGCGGGGCTCCGAGTGTCGGCGTACGCCGTGCGACGCGGGCCTGGCGTGCCGACAGGTGCAGTATTTCTACTCTCCGACCTGGGTCTGCGACACGCCGGTGTTGTTGGGTGAGCGCTGCGAGGCCGACCCGTACCAAGCATACAACGCCTGCGAGGCGGGGGCGTGGTGCGTCGCCGCGCGGGGCGCGACCGAGGGGCGGTGTGTGATGGATGGCCAGCTCGGTACGCGCTGCCACGTTGAGATGCGCCCCTGCGCGGCGGGGCTCATTTGTGGGCAGAACGACAACGGGCGGTGGGACTACTGCATGGCCCGCAACCCGCACGGCAGCCCCTGTGGGATCGGGCAGCCGCTCTGTGTCATCGGCGCAGAGTGCGTCTCGCCGTTGCCCGAGGCGTTGCACCGGCCCGGCGGCGTGTGCCGGATGCAGGGGATGCAGGGCGGGCGATGTCGCGAGGCGCCCGATGCGCCTTGTGACGAAGGGCTCGACTGTCATTCGGGTCGATGTTTGCAGGCGCTCGCGACGGGGGCAGTCTGCCACTTCGATCAGACCGAGTACTGCCCGAGCGGACAGTGCTATCGGCAAAGCTACATCTTGCCAGAGGGGCGCTGTGAGGTGCGCGGGGCGCCGGGTGACAGCTGCGACCTCGCAGACCAAAGGCTCTGCTTCGAAGGCGTCGACTGTGTGGGCAACGTCTGTCGCCAACGCGTTCCGGCCGACGGGCTGTGTGATTGGGCGCGCTCGCAGTGCCCTGAGGGCATGCACTGCGCGCCGAGTGCGCCGGGCGCGCCCTGGCGTTGTCTGCCTCGCGGCCCAGGGTCCGGTCTCGGCGAAGGCTGCGGCGAGCCGACGGGCTGCGCCGAGCCCTTTGTCTGTCTGTTGACCGGCTATCGCCGCGGGATGCCCACGTACAGCTGCGGGCTCCGCGCGCCGTCGACGGAGGGTTGCGCGCTCGGTCGGGGTTGCGAAGCGGGCGCGACCTGCGTGGCCACCCCAACAGGGCCGCGTTGTGTCGGCGACGGGAGCGACAGCACGCGGTGCTTGTTCGACGGGGGATGCCACGCCCCGCTCGGGTCGTGCACGCGCGGGATGTGTTACGCCGCGCCCGGCATTTTGTGTGGCGCGCGGCGGTGTGCGGTTGACGACCTCTGCGCGTTCTCGTTCGTCGATGAGAGCCCGTACTGTCATCCTCCCTACGAGGCCCCGCGCGCGGTCTCAGCGTCGTGTGTGCCGAGCCCGTGGGCTTGCGTCGAAGGCTCGCTGTGTGACGAGTCGACCCCGGGCGCCGGGTACTGCCGCGCGACCCTCGCGGGCGAAGAACCCGACGCGCGATCTGACGCGGTGCAGAGGCCCATGGCGCTGCCCATCTTTCGCCGCGGGACGCTCGACCCGAACGACGAAGACTGCGTGACCTTCGACCTCGCGGAGCGGTCTCGCCTCGCGCTGATGGGCCGCACCGATGGCACGCTGGTGGCGCGACTCTGGCGAGGCGACCGCGCCGAGACGCAGGCATCGAACGACACCTACGCAGAGCGCGGGTGGTTGAACTACCCGAACTTTGTGTGGGAGGCGGGGCGCTACACCTACTGCGTCAGCCGCGGCCGGGGACAGACGGCGACGGGCTACGACCTCAGCGTCGTCGCGTATCGTCCGCTTCGCTGACCGAGGGGGCGCATCGCCCGCGCGTTGTCGGCGCCGAGCGCGGTGCGATGTTGTGCCGCGCGAAGGGGCTTATTCGAGCTGGAGTGCCGTGAGGGCGACGCCCGTGTCGCCAGGGGCGCCGATGCCGCCGCGGCTGCTGTCGGCGCGGTACTCGATGCCGAAGGTGTAGCTCGTGCCCGCCGTGAGGGTGACCCACAGCTCGACCGGCACGGTCGACTGCAAACACGGTGAATTGCCGGTGAAGTTCACCGTGGCGAAGGGCTGCCAGTCGATGCTCGGAGCCCCCACCACCGGCGCGATGCGCGCCCGGGCCTGACAGCTCATCGTGAGCATCGTTCGGAGCTGGTAGCGCCCCGAGCTGCGGGCTACAAAGGTCAGCGTCGGCGCCCCGGGGATGAGCGCCCACGCCGTGGTGAAGTTTGTAAACCCCACCGAGACCGGGCCCGAGGCGCTCTCGACCTGTCGCCGACGCGCAGCCGCTTCGATGCCGGTGAGGCGGGTTTCGAGCGCGCCCGAGGCGCCCGCCGCCCGCGAGGCCTCGACGGCGTAGGGCACCGCCGCGAGCTTGCTGCGCCCGTACGAGGCCGCGTCGACGAGCACCTCGACCCAGAGGTCGGGGCTGCGCTGCACCGCGGCGGTGCAACCGGGGTCGAGGGCCTGGCGAAAATGCCCCGCCGCGAAGGCCGCCGTCGACGAGGCCTCGGGGCAGGCCAGGGAGCCTCCGGTGGCGGCGCTCCACAGGCGCAGCGTCACCGCGTGGTTGCCCTCGACGGGCCGCCCGCTGTCTTCGAGGACGCCCGCGTACACCAAGGGCGTCGCCGCAGGGATGCCATCGGCGTGCACACGCCCGACGAGATACCCGAGGAGCGCCACCCCCGCGGCCCCTGCCCCGACCCACGCCCGACTTCCGAGATTTTTCACGGGATCAGCCCTCCGCTCAGACAGCGGGTGCCGACACACACCCGCGAGACGCCTTCAAACCCAGACGCGACGAGACGCCGCGTGCCCGCCGCCGCGTGGGCCTCGACCAGTGTTCCGAGGGAGCCGGTGAGCGCCCGCCCGCCGTCGCCGACGCTCGGTCGGTCAGCGAGGGGCGCATCCACCGCGGGCGCATCCACCACGGGCGCATCCACCGCGGGAGCATCCACCGCGGACGCATCCACCGCGGACGCATCCACCGCGGACGCATCCACCGCGGGTGCATCCACCGCCGGCGTGTCGATTGCGGCATCGGCGCTGCTGTTGGCCCGCGGCGCACCGCAGCCCGCGAGAAGCACCCCAACGGCCCCCAGCGCCACCCACCACGGCCGTCGTCGCCCCGCATCGCGCATGGTGTGGTCGGCTACCCCGAGGCAGCCCGCTCCGTCAAGGGCGCCCCCCGGCTCACGTTTGTCGGCCTTTTTCGGAGGGCGTTCAGCCGCGCGACGACGGTTTGAGCTTCTGCCCGGCTGCAATCATCGTAAGGGCCTTGGCGACCCGAGCCTCGCGGGTGGCGTCACGCGTCGCCTCGCTCACCCAGGCGGCGTACTCGCGCTGGCACGAGGGCGACAATCGCGCCCAGGCGGCGAGGGTCGCAGGATGCGCGTCGAGGGCCTCGGCGAGGGCCGCGGGCACCTCGACCGGGCGCGGAGCCGTGTCGAGGCTGACGGTGACCGAGACGGCGTCTCCGGGGCCCTTCTGGAGTTGGGCCAAGACGTCTTTTCGGCAGAGCAGCATCGGGTGCTCGCCGCCCATCATGGCCAACACGCCGCGGTAGGTGACCGCGTCGTCGAAGACCGCCGTGATGGGCACGAGGTTGCCCCGCCCGTAGGTCTCGCGGAGGCCCCAGGGGAAGTCGACAAAGCACGCCGCGGTGCCGCCCGCGCGGTGGAGCGTCGCGGTGAAGCTCAGCGGCCCGGGGTCACGGCCCTTGGGTGCGGCGTCGGTCATCGACCGAGAGCATATCGGCGCGCGACGCGGGAGCGCGAATTGCTGTCACCTCAGCGCGCCGCATCGGGGAAGGTGAGCCCCCCGTCGGCGAGCACCGCGCAGCGCCACGCGCAGCCTGTATCGAGCGCGCAGGCCGTGCCGAGGGGGCAGTCGAGGTCGGTGACGCAGGCCGCGCCGGGCCGGGTCGGAGCGTCACGCCGCGGGGCCTCGACGCAGCGCCCGGCGTCGGCGTCGCAGCGGTAGGCGCGGTTCGGCTCCGGAGGCGCGCCGAGGCAGGGCGTGTCATCGTCGCAGCCGGCGTCGGGGCCCGCGAGCGCACCGTCGCAGAGCAACCCAGCCGGAGCCGAACGCGGGCCCAGGCCCGAGAAGCACGCGGCGAGGCGGGGCCCGAGGGGCGCGCAGCGCCCGCCCTCGCAGGTCAGGCGGGCCGCGAGGCGCTGACAGACGCCGCCCCAGAAGGCCTCAGCGGCCTCTTCGTTCGTGCAGTAGTACACCGGCCGATGCACAGGCACGGTCACCACGCCCGCGTTGCAAGTGGGCGCTGAACCGAAGCAGTCGACGTGCGCCCCCGGGTCGCACCCGTCGTTGGCCACATCGCGCAGCGTGTCAGGGCCGAGGTCGCGGGCGACGTCTCGCGCTGTGTCAGGGCCGAGGTCGCGGGCGACGTCTCGCGCTGTGTCAGGGCCGAGGTCGCGAGGCGGGGCGTCGGGCGCGTACGAAGCGTCGTCTGCGGCGTCGACGGTGGCGTCGGAGCCGCCTGGCGGGGGGTCACAGGCCGCGAAGGTCAGGGCGAGGAGCGCAGAGACGCAGCCTGAAAAACGAAAGATCACAAGCAGAATCTACAGGCCGAGGCCCCAAACACAAACGCCCTCGCGAGGAGGGCGCCTGTGAAGCTCAATCGGGTGAACAATCAGCCCTGAGCCTGGGTCGCCTGGGCCTGGGCCTGGGCGGCCTTTTCGCGAAGCCGAGCCTCCTTCTTACGGCGGCGGGCTTTCTGACGGTGACGTGCGCGAGGATCTTGCGGAGAACCCATAGTGCGCGGGCTCTACACCCGCGCGACCCTGGTCGTCAAGGCCCGATCACTGGCTCTCGGCGCGACGCGGCGCACCGACGCTCGGCGGGATGTACTGCCGCCCGCGCGCGCACCCGGCCGAGGCGGTGGTGCGGCCGTCGACGGTGGTGCGGATGATGAAGAACTGCACGCGGCGGTTGCGCGCCCAGGCCTCTTCGTTCGAGCGGGGGTCGAGCGGGCAGAACTCGCCGTACCCGGCCGAGACCAATCGGGTGGCGGCCACCCCGCGCGAGACGAGGGCCTGCATCACGCTCTGGGCGCGGTTGCGCGAGAGCTCGAGGTTGTGGTCGTCGGCGGCGCGCTCGTCGGTGTGGCCCTCGACCTCGACCATCTCGATGTCGGGGTTGTTGTTGAGCAGCGAGGCCATCTGCTCGAGGATGTTGCGGTTGACGTCGTTGTCGATGATCTCGGCCGAGTCGGTCGCAAAATTGATCTGCTGATTCAGCTGGATCTCGGTGCCGACGCGGCGGAGCACGCCGTTGTCGGGGCAGCCGTCGGCGTCGTCGAGGCCGTTGAAGACCTCGGCGTCGTTCGGGCACTGGTCGCGCACGTCGGGGATGGTGTCGCGGTCGTTGTCGGGGTCTGGGCAGCCGTTGTCGTCTTCGAAGCCGTCGCGATCTTCGGGCTCATTGGGGCACAGATCGTCGGTGTCGAGGATCTGGTCTTGATCGTTGTCGGGGTCTGGGCAGCCGTTGTCGTCTTCGAAGCCGTCGCGGTCTTCGGGGTCGTCGGGGCACTGGTCGACGTTGTCGGCGATCTGGTCGCCGTCGCGGTCTTGCACGTCGCTGTCGGGGCAGCCGTCGCTGTCTTGTTGCCCGTTGCGGTCTTCGGGCACGAGGGGGCACTGGTCGTCGGTGTCGAGGATCCCGTCGCGGTCGTTGTCAGGGTCGGGGCAGCCGTCGTCGTCTTCGAAGTTGTCGAAGTCTTCGGGCTCGACCACGCAGCGGTCGACGTCGTCGCGGTACCCGTCGCCGTCGGTGTCACCGATGGAGGGTTCGAGGGTCATGCCGATGAAGCCGCGCACCGTCGACGCCGCGAGGGCGCCGGTGAGGCCCGTGCCCGCGCCGACGGTGAGGTAGCTGTTGCGGTCGACGAAGATCTTGGCCCCCAAGATGCCCTCGACGGGGATGGCGTTGCCGTTGCCGAAGCCCGAGAAGTACTGGGCCCCGTAGGTCTCGGCCATGAGGTCGATCACGTTGATGAGCCGGTAGCTCACGCCCACGCCGAAGGTGAGGCTCGGGCCGTAGGTGACGGCGCTGCCCTGACCCTGGGCCGGGGTGAGCGTCGAGCCGCTCGCGAAGGGGATGCGCGCGCCGAGGTTGCCCGCCAGCCGAAAGCGGCGGCCGAAGCGGCGCTCGATGGCCACCGAGGGCCACACCCAGGGGCCCGGCTCGCCGACAAAATTCCGCGAGCCCGAGAAGGTCGGGATGCCCGCCTGGAGGATCACCGCGAGCCCCACGGGGAAGTACTCGGCCCGGAGCCAACGGAGCTTGGCGTGGAGCACGATGTCGCCCAACCCTTGGTGCGACAGGCTCGACCCCTGGGGGCGGTACTCGCCGAGGTCGAGGCCCAACGAGCCCACCCCCGCGGTCATGTCGTCGGGGCGGGTGTTGCCCGGACCGTTGACGAGGTGAAAGGGCACCTGGGCGCCGAGCACGAGCAAATTGCCGATGCCAAAATTGGCCGACAGGTTGCCGCTGAACATCGAGCTGACGAGCGCGGTGCGCTCGCCGTTTTGCAGGCCCGCCCGGGCGAGGCCGCCGCCCACGTCGAGCATCAGGCCGAAGCTGAAGGCCCGGGCACCCAAGATGTCGGTGCCGTTGACGGTGACCAGACCCTTCGAGTCGACGGCTTGCCGAAACAGCCGGAGGTCAAAGCCATTGCCCGTCTGAAGGGCCCCATCGGTCTGGGCCCGGGCCGCAGAACCTGCACTCAAAACCGCAGCCGCAGCGAGGGTCGGAAGCACCCGCCGGAGGCCGCGAAACGTTCGCTCGCTCATCGCGGGCGGACGCTATGCCGGAAGCTTCGCGCGCGTCAATCTGCGACACCGTCGAAGGCGCCGAGATCGCACCGCTTCGTCGGCTCCAGCGCCTCGCGCGGGGGTGCGTGTCGCCGACCCTGGCGCCCCTTTCGCGCGGCCCTCAACGCCCGCTCGCGTTCTACGGGGTCGCCACGGCGTCGACGACCCGCGCGTCGAGGCCGCTGTCGGGCTTGGGGCCCTCGGGCACGATGACCCGCACGGTGCGCTGACCGGCCAGCACGCCGTCGCCCATCAGCCGCACGGTCACGAAGTACACCTGGGGGAATTCGCCCTCGGGCACGCGTGTATTCTGGACGTTGACCGCGTAGGTGAGCCGAGTGCGGGTGGGCACGTCGGCGAAGGTGTCGAAGACCCCGTCGCTGTTGCGGTCTTCACGCCGTGGGGGCTCGGCCCCTTCGGGTTGCACCGCCGAGACGGCCTCGACCGATTGCACGAAGCCGCGGGGGTCGTCGGCCACCTCGCCCCGTACGGCCAGGAAGGCCAAGCTGTCGAGGAAGCGCACGATGCCGTCGACGATGGTCTGCCCGAGGCCCGAACCGTCGGGGTTCAAGTCGTACACGAGCGGGCATCGGCCGTTGACCGGGTAGCGCAGCGCGCCGCCCCGGAGCCCCGTCTCGCACGCCACCCCCACCACGGGCACGCTGGCGCCGGTCTGGGTGGCCACGGCTTCGAGTTGGGGTCGGGCGGGGTCGCCCGAGGCGATGCCGATGACCCTGGCGTTCACCCCGCGGAGCGCCGCGATGGCCTCGCCGAGGCTGTGGGTGTTGGGCACCTGCGCCTGGTACGTGTCGGGCGAGTGCGTGGGCGCGTCGGTGACCAAGACCACCACGCGGGCCGAGCCGGGTCGAAAGCCCACCCCCGCCGGGAGCGTCGCTGGGTCGGTGCCCGTCGGCGGCACGAAGGGCGCGATCGACGCCACCGACGAGGCGTACCCGCGGCCCGTGGCGACCTGCCAGAGCGACTCGCCCCACGCCTCGGGGCCGTCGCCGCCGATCTGGAGCATCGGCTGGTCGAGCTCGAGCACCGCGCGACCGACCCGGTAATAGTCAACCGTGATGGGCGCGAGGAGCTCGTACGGCCGGTCGGTGCGGTTGCCGAACGACCCCACCGGAAAGTCAGCGAAGCGCGACACCCCCATGGCAAGGTCGGGCACGCGGTTGCGCAGCCCCGGGAGGATGACATTGCCGAGCCCGAGCTTGAGGTTCGCCACCTCGCCCGAGAACGACCCCGTGGTGTCGATGAGGAAGTGCACGTCGAGCCGCGTGGCCCGAGGCTCGACCGCGAGGGTGAAGCGCTGCGCCGGGCCCTGATACGGCAACGTGAGCGTGAGGTCGTAGCTCGGATACTGCGCTTGCAGCGGCCCCAAGGCGACGTCATCGTCGAGGCCCACCTCGGCCGCAGGGCCCGCGTCGAAGCCGCGCGGCGGAGATGGGGCATCGTACCCGCACCCGAGCGCCAGCCCGAGGGTCGAGAACCACAGCATCCACGCGTTGCGCCGCTCCATCGCCGTGCCGCGAGGGATAGCGCAATTCAGCAAGCCGAGCGAGCGAAGAGGCGCCGCGGCGTGAGGCGCCCTGCGCGTCGTCGTGTGTCAGCTGGGTTTGCCATCGAGACGCGATGCCGACGTCGCGGTCTCCCAGGAGCAGACGCGTCGACCACGATCATCGCGAAGGCGCCACGGGTCAGCGGATTCGTTCGTTGCGCTGCCTTCTCCCGCAGGAGCCCTGAGACGGCGACGAGTCTGCCGCGAGCACCCAAGAATCGCCTCGATGCGCCGTCGACGATACCAGACGCAGGCGCGACGAGAGCGGCGCCAAGCCCCTTCGCCCGCTACGACCGATCGGGCGCGCGGGCGGCTCTGTTTGTCGGAGTCGCGCATCTCGGCAGCGCGGGCACGCTCAGAGTCGCGGGCACGAAATGTTCGTCGCACAACGGCAGCGTGGTTCTGCCGAGAGACGGATCGCGTCGACGCATCAACCCTCGCGACCGCGTGCCAATCTTGCTTCCTTTATCATGGCCGATCGGCACTACAATACGAACCATGAACGCTCATGACTTGAGCCGCTTGGCCGTGATCGTCGTGATGGCATCGGGCTGCCTGCCTGAGATTCGCACGGTCGCACGCGACGCGGCGGGTGACACGGGGAGCGACGCGGGGAGCGACCCGTTCACCCCTGCCGTCGACGCGCCTCCGGAGGTTGGACGCGTCGACGTGGGATTCGCTCGCGACACAGGGCGCTGCGAAGCAGCGCTGACGGCGTGCGGGCCTGACTGTGTTTCGCTCCAGAGCAGCATGAATCACTGCGGAGGCTGCGGGCGCGCATGCAGCCTTCCTGGCGCAGAAGCGACCTGTAGCCAAGGTCGCTGCGAGCTCGTGCGCTGCCTGCCGGGGCTCGCCGACTGCGACGGGCAGCCGCTCAACGGCTGCGAGGTCGATGTCAGAGTGAACGCCACTCATTGCGGCGTCTGCGGCAATGTGTGCCGCTTCGCCAATGGCGAAGGGCGCTGCCTTTCGGGAAGCTGTGGCCTCGCGCGATGTGAAACGCACTTCGACAACTGCGACGGCATCGTAGGCAACGGCTGCGAGTCAGACCTGACGACCACCGTCTCGCACTGTGGGTCGTGTCAAACGCCTTGTAGTCTGCCCAATGCGATCTCGCGTTGCGAGGCGAGCCAGTGCTACTTCGGCTCTTGCAGGGCGGGGTTCGGCAACTGCGATCTCGACACCTCGAACGGGTGCGAGGTCGACCTTAGAATCAACGCTTCGCACTGCGGGGTCTGCGGTCATGGCTGCGGCGGCAACGAATCGTGTGTCGACGGGGTTTGCCGTAGCGCCTAAGGCCTCGCTCACACCTTCATGCGATCGTCGGGCCGCGGGATCACCACCCGGAGGTGCCCCTTGGCGTCGAGCTTGTCGCGCAGCACGGTTTGGGCCTTGGTCTCGCCGTGAACGAGGGCGATGGTGCGGAGCTTGCCGTGCTCGCGCAGTGCCTCGGCGTAGTTGATGAGGTCGTTCTGGTCGGCGTGGGCGCTGAAGCCGTTGAGCACCTCGACCTGGCAGCGGCGGTCGCGCTCGACGCCGAAGATTCGCACCCGGTCGCGCCGCTCGACGAGGCGACGCCCGAGGGTGTGTTGGGCCTGAAAGCCCACGATGATCACGGTGTTCTTGTCGTCCTCGACGCCGGCCCGGAGGTGGTGCAAGACGCGCCCGGCTTCGCACATTCCGCTCGCGGCGATGATCACCGCGGGTGACTCGCTCACGCTGATCGCCTTCGACTCTTCGACGTCTTCGACGTAGCGCAGGCCCTCGAACTCGAAGGGCGAGTCGTGCTGCTGGAGGAGCCTCCGCGCCTCGGCGTCGAAGCACTCGGGGTGGAGCTTGAACACCTCGGTGATCTTCACCGTGAGCGGCGAGTCGATGTAGACCGGCACCCGCGGGAGCTTTCCGTGGGCGCGCAGGCCCTTGAGGGCGAAGACGATCTCTTGGGCGCGCTCGAGGGCGAAGGCCGGGATGATCACCTTGCCGCCGCGCTTGACGGTGCGCTCGACGATGGTGGCGAGGTCTTCGTCCATCTTGGCGATGGGGTCGTGGAGGCGGTCGCCGTAGGTGCTCTCGGTGATGAGCGCCTCGGCCCCCGAGACGATCTCGGGGTCGCGCAAGATGGGCATGTTGTGGCGCCCGAGGTCGCCCGTGAAGACCACCCGTCGGGTCTGGCCGACCTCGTCGACGTCGAGGGCCGAGATGGCGCTCCCGAGCACATGCCCCGCGTCGTAGAAGGTGAGGTCGACGCCTTTGGCGATGGTGACCCGTCGGTGGTAGGGCACCCCCACCACCCGTTCGAGGGTCGCGATGACGTCTTCTTCGGTGTAGAGCGGCTCAATCAGCTCGCTCTCGATCTCGCCGCGAGAGATCGATTTGTTGATGTGACGCGCGTCGGCCTCTTGAATGTACGCCGCGTCACGGAGCATCGCCGCGCAGAGGTCGTTGGTCGCGTGGGTGGTGTAGATCGGGCCGTCGTACCCGGCCTTCACCAGCATCGGCAGAGCGCCCGAGTGGTCGATGTGGGCGTGCGAGAGCACCACCGCGTCGATCTCTCTGACGGGCACCGGCAGGTTGCGGTTGCGCTCGTACGATTCGCGCCGCCGACCTTGATAGAGGCCGCAATCGAGGAGCACCGTGGCGTGCTCGGTGCGGACGAGGTGCATCGAGCCCGTGACGGTCTGGGCCGCGCCGACGAATTGGATTTCCATCGTTGGAGACGGTACGGCCGGGGGGCAGACTGATCAATGCGTTGACACCCCAGGGGTGACAGATAGACTCGCGGCGTTTCTGTGGCGACCCTTAGGGCGGTGTCGGCGATTGTGCCGAAATCGACCCGGGGCGCCCAAAGCCCGTGACTCCCAGAGGGGTATTCTCTCCGATGTTGAAGCTCGTGATCTCCGATGATGAGGGTAAGACCACCGTCGTACCGCTCGTGCGCGATGAAATCACCATCGGCCGCAAGGAGGGCAATACCATCCGGCTGACCGAGCGGAATGTGTCGCGTCGGCACGCGCGCATTTCGAAGCGAAACGACGGTTTCGTGCTCGAAGACCTGGCCAGCTACAACGGCATCGTCCTCAACGGCGCGCGGCTCCAAGAGGCCCGCTCGGTGAAGCACGGCGACCAGGTGCTGATCGGCGATTACAAGCTCCAGATCGTTGATGAGCCCGGGGCGCAGACCGCCCCCGCGCCGCCCGCGCCGCCGCCGCCGAGCCCCGAGCTCGCGCCGCTCCTTGCCGCGCCGACGCCGCCCCCTGCCCCGGCCGGTTCGGCCCCCGCGGCCCCGGGTGCGGCCGCGCTCAACAACCCCTTCGCGGCGCCGCAGCAGAGCCCAGTCCCCGAGAACATCAAGGGCCTGCGGATCGTCTTCCTCGCCCCCGCCGGGGTGCCTCCGCCGGTGACGCTTGAGCGCCTGCCGATGGTGATGGGGCGCAGCGAGGCGGCCGACATCGCGCTGCCCTTCAGCTCGATCTCGCGCGAGCACGCGCGGCTCTTCCTCGACGACGGCAAGCTCTGCATCGAAGACATGGGGAGCTCCAACGGCATCTCGGTGAACGAGAAGAAGGCGCCGGGCAAGGTCGAGCTCTCGCCGGGCGACATGGTTCAGCTCGGCGTGGTCGAGTTTCGCGTCGCCCGCCGCGGTGACAGCACCGTGGTGATTCAGCGCGCCGCGGCCGAAGAGAAGGCCGCCGCGACACGACCGAACAACAAGCTCATCGGCGGCATCATCGGCGGCGGTGTGGTGCTCGGGCTCGCGGTCTTGGCCATCGCCAAGATGGGCGGCTCGACCCCCTCGCCGACGAACCCCGAGGTCGCCCCCGCGGCCGCCACCGCCCCTGCGACGCCTGCGGCCCAGCCCGAAGCGACGCCCCCGGCGGCCGCGGCCCCGGCGCCCGCAGCGGAGCCCGCGCCGACCCCGACCCCGGCCCCCGCCGCCGAGCCCGCCCCCGCGCCCGCGGCGGCACCCGCCCAAGCCGCGGCCCCCGAGCCGACCCCAGCGCCGACCCCCGAGCCCGCGGCGGCCCCTGAGCCCCCCGCGCCGAACGTGCAGACCGTCAACACCGCCCCCGATCGGCATCGCGATCGGCATGGGGCGACGGCCACACACCAGGCGGCTCCGGCTCCCGCGCCGACGCCCCGTGCGGCACCGGCTCCCGCGCCGACACCTGCCCCGGCGGCGGCCCCTGCGGCGCGACCCGCACCGGCGGCGGCGACGGGCGGCGGCGGCACCGGGTGGGAGGGCGCCATGGCGTGCCGCGGGAACACCAGCAGCGAGCCTGATCAGAACGCTTGCATCATCCGCGCGTTGCGGGGGCACACGGGGTCTGAGCGCGAGCTCGGGCTCTACGCCGCGACGCTGCGCTCGTCGGGGCAGCGGGCCCAGGCCCTCACGGCGATGCGGCAGTATGTGCGGCAGTATCCGAACGGGCCTCAGGCGGCGAACTTCCTTCGGCTGATCGCGGCGAGCGAAGAGTAGCTTTTGGGCCCGTGAGGGTGATGGCGGCCGGTCGGCGCCCTGACGGGGTGTCGGCCGGTTTGCTTTGGGGTGATTGGAGCTTGACGGGGGCGCGGGTGAAGGGGTAGAGGGGCCGCTCCGCGCGTTCATCGTCCCCATACGGTACCCAGAGCGGGTGCTTGTGTCGCGCGAGCCTGTGAATGGGTTCGTGTTCGGGGGAGATTCGCTCCCTTGAGGGGCGCGCGATTCCTCGCTGCGCGACGGGTCTTTTCGCGAAGATCCACCCCGCGCCGCGAGAGCGAGAGGAACAAACGATGCCGAAAATGAAGACCAACCGAGCCGCCGCGAAGCGCTTCACCATCTCGGGGAGCGGCCGCGTCCGTCGCCCCAAGGGTGGGGCGAGCCACTTCATGGCCAACAAGAGCGCCGCCCACCTTCGCCGTCTGCGCAAGAACGACATGGTCGACAGCGCGATGGAGAAGCGTGTGAAGCTCCTCCTCCCCTACGGGACCCCCTGAAAGATACGGTAGGAGCTCACCATGCCGCGCGCTAAAAGGGGCTTTAAAGCCCGTCGTCGTCGTAACCGCATCTTCCGCCACGCGCAGGGCTTCTCGGCCGGCCGTGGTCGTCTCTTTGGCCCGGCCAAAGAGGCCGTGCACAAGGCCTGGCAGTACGCCTATGTGGGCCGCAAGCTCCGCAAGCGCGACTTCCGCCGCCTGTGGATCGCCCGCATCTCGGCCGCCGCCCGCTCGCTCGGCACGAACTACTCGCGCCTGATCGCCTCGCTGAAGAAGGCCAACATCGGCCTCGACCGTAAGATCCTCGCCGATCTCGCGGTGCGCGACTTCGCGGGCTTCAAGGGTGTGCTCAGCGCCGCTGGCATCACCCTCCAGCCGAACGCCTTCGCGGGCTGACCGCGACCCTTCTCTCTGGCCCTCACAGCCCTTTGCGGCGTCGAGGGTCTTCAAATCACAGCGACTCTCAGATTGGGCTGCAACGCCGTGCCGAGATGGTGCACAAGCGTTGCGACCTTTGGCCGAGACCTGCCTCGGGCCACACACCAACCGCGCCGCGAGGGCGCAGCGTGGTGAGTTGGCCGCCGGGGCCTCGACCCGCGTCGCGGCACAGCGCCGGGCGACGCAGAAAGCTCAGCGCAACTCATGGCCCACGATCCGAACCAGACGCCTGACCCGCTCGCTGAAATTGAGGCCGCCCTTGTCGACCTCGGGCGAGCCTTCGACGCGGCGCACGACGACAACGATTTGCGGCAGGTGACGGCGCGGTACCTCGGCAAAGAGGGCACCGTGACGGCGCTCACCCGGCGCATCGCGGAGCTCCCGGGCCCTGCGCGGAAGCCCTTCGGGCAGAAGCTCAACGAGGCCAAGGCGGCGGTCGAGCGGGCCCGCGGCGAGGCTGAGCTGCGGTTGAAGACCGAGGCCCGGGCGCGCGACCTCGGGCAGCCCGCGGTTGACATCACACTGCCGGGGCGACGGCCGGCGCGGGGGCGGGTTCACCCGATCATGCGGGTGCTCCACGAGGTCATCGATGTGTTCGCGGGGCTCGGCTTCGACGTGGCCGAGGGGCCCGAGGTCGACCTCGCGGTGAACAACTTCGATCGGCTCGGCTTCCCGCCAGATCACCCCGCGATGGACATGCACGACAGCTTCTTTTTGCCCTCGGGTGACCCCGGGCAGAAGGTGCTCTTGCGCACGCACACGTCGACGGTGCAAGTGCGCGAGATGCTGTCGCACCCGCCGCCCATCCAGGTGATCTGCCCGGGCGCGGTGTTTCGTCGCGACGACGACGTGACCCACAGCCCGATGTTCTTTCAGCTTGAGGGTCTCCTCGTCGACGAGCGGGTCACCTTGGCCGAGCTGCGGGGCGTGCTCGACGCGTTCCTCGTGCGCCTCTTCGGTTCGTCGATCCGCACGCGCTTTCGTGCGAGCTACTTCCCCTTCGTCGAGCCTGGGGCCGAGCTCGACGTGAGCTGCCTCATCTGCGGCGGCCACGACGCCGGGTGCCGCGTCTGCAAGGGCACCGGGTGGCTCGAAGTCCTGGGCTGCGGGATGGTGCACCCGGTGGTCTTCGAGCAGGTCGGCTACGACCCTGAGCGGTACACGGGCTTCGCGTTCGGCATGGGCATCGATCGCCTCGCGATGCTGCGCTACGGCGTCACCGACATTCGTTACCTCTACGACAACGACCCGCGCTTTCTCGCGTCACTCTGAGGGCCACAGTTATGCAGGTTTCACTCGGTTGGCTTGAAGAATTGCTCGGCACCTCGCTCGACCTCGGGCGCGTCGCCGAGGCCCTCACCCTCGGCGGTCTCGAGGTCGAACACATCGCCCACCACGGGGCCCACCTCGACCGCGTGGTGGTCGCGCGGGTGCTCTCGTCGCGGGCGCACCCGAGCAGCAAGAACCCCCTCACCCTGGTCACCGTCGACCTCGGCGATGAGACCACCGAGGTGGTCTGCGGCGCGCCCAATGTGCCCGCGCCGGGCGGCCTCGTGTGCTTCGCGCGGCTCGGCGCCACGGTGTTCGGCAAGGGCGGCGCGCCCATGGTGCTCGAAGCGAAGCCCATCGCGGGCATCACCTCGACAGGGATGCTCTGCGCCGAAGACGAGCTCGGCCTCGGCACCGACCATCACGGCATCATCGTGCTCGACGGCGACCTCGCGCCGGGCACGCCGCTCGACACCCTCGCGGGAATGCGCGACGCCGTGCTGACCCTCAACGTCACGCCCAACCGCGGTGACGCGCTCTCGCACCTCGGCGTGGCCCGAGACGTCGCCGCCATGCTCGGGCTCGACGCGCCGAAGCTCGCGCCCATCACCGCCGCGGCGGGCGGCGCCCCGGCGCGAGAGAGCGTCGCGGTGACCCTCTCCGACCCGCGCTGCGGGCGGTACATCGCCTCGGTGGTGCGCGCGCTGACGGTGAAGCCGTCGCCGCTGGCGCTGCGGGTGCGGCTCCATCGGTTGGGCGTTCGGCCGATCAACAACCTCGTCGACGTGACCAACCTGGTGATGCTCGAGACCGGGCAGCCCTTGCACGCCTTCGACCGGCGTCACCTCAAGGGCGACCGCATCGAGGTGAGGGCGGCCCGGCCCGGCGAGCGCCTTGAGACCCTCGACGGCGTGGTGAGGGCCCTCGACCCCGACGACCTCGTGATCGCCGACGGCGACGCGGCCTCGGCCCTCGCTGGCATCATGGGCGGCCAGGGCTCGGGCATCGCCGACGACACCGCCGAGGTGGTGCTTGAGGTCGCGCGCTTCGACCCTCGCGCCGTACGCAAGACCGCGCGCCGCTTCGGCATGCACACCGAGAGCTCGCACCGCTTCGAGCGCGGCACCGACCCCGACGCCATCGCCGCGGTCGCCGCCCGCGCCGCCGCCTGGCTCGCCGTTCTCGGCGGAGGCGTCGTGGCGCCAGACCCCGTTGATGTAAACACTGTCAACATTGAACCGAAGACGGTGTCGCTCCGCACGGCGCGCACCGAGGCGCTGCTCGGGGTGGCGCTCTCGGCCGAGACGCAGGGGCGCTACCTCGCGCGCTTGGGCTTCGGCGTGCGCGCCGAGGGCGCGACGCTGGTGGCGACGGTGCCGGGGTGGCGCAACGACGTGACCCGCGAGGTCGACCTCATCGAAGAGGTCGGGCGGGTTCACGGGTTTGACAAGCTCATCCCGGTGTTGCCGCCGACGCGGGGCGCGCGGGCGGGCGCGACGCGAGACTGGCATCTGCGCCGGCGGGTGCGCGAGACCCTGGCGTCGTTGGGGCTCGACGAGGCGGTCTTCCCGGTCTTTGTGACGCCGCGCGACATCGGGGCCTTGGGGCTCGACCCGGCCGAAGCGCCGCGGCTCACGAACCCGCTCTCCGAGGAGCGGGCGGTGCTGCGCTCGTCGCTGCTCCCGCGGCTGGTGGTGGGCGTCGGCAACGCGCGTCGCCGGGGCGAGCCGCGGGTGCGCCTCTTCGAGATCGGCGCGGTGTTCGGGCCTGGCGCGCCGGGCGACGCGTTGCCGCGCGAAGAGACCCGGCTGGCGGTGGCCCTCGCGGGGCCGCGCGACACATGGCTCTCGAAGCCCGACGAGGTCGACCTCTTCGACCTCAAGGGCGTGATCGAAGAGCTCGCCGCCCGCACGGTTCACGGCGAGGCGACCTTTCACCGCGACGGCGAGGCGCCGCCTTGGGCTCACCCGAAGCTCTTCGCGCGGGTTCGTCTCGGCGCGCGGGAGGTGGGCGCGATGGGGGCCCTGCACCCCGACGTGGTGGCCCGCGCCGACCTCGGGCGCACGGCCTTCGTGGCCGAGCTCGACCTGGCGGCCTTTGGGGTCGCCCTCGGCGCGCCGCGGGCGAAGGCGCCGCCGCGCTTCCCGGCGGTGCGCCGTGACGTGGCGCTGTTGGTCAACCGCGACGTGCCCGCGGGGCAGATCGCCGAGACGCTGGCCACCCACGCTGGGCCCCTCTGCCGCGAGGTCAAGCTCTTCGATCGGTACCTCGGCCGCGAGCTCCCCGAGGGCACCCACTCGCTCGCCTTCGCGATGACCTTCAGGGCCGACGATCGTTCGCTCGAAGGCGCCGAGGTCGAGACCCTCTCCGAGGCCGCGCTCAAGGCCACCCGCGCGCACTTTCAGACCGAGCAACGCTGACGCCCGCGCGACGGCGCGTCGGGTGATTCTGTCTCCTGGGCGGGGCCTCGCCTGCGGGGCCGCGATGTGACGGGGGCGAGGCGGCTCCGCAAGCGTTGCATCGTCGGCGCGGGTGTGGTTCGCTGCCCGTCACACGAGGGAAGATTCATGACCAAGGCCGACATTGTCGAGCGGGTGTACAGCCGCATGGGTGGCTTTACCCGGCGCCAGGCGCAAGAGCTCGTTGAGAGCGTGTTTGATCTCTTGAAGCAGTCGCTTGAAGAGGGTGAGAAGGTCAAAGTCTCGGGCTTTGGCAACTTCGTCGTGCGCGACAAGAGCGAGCGCCCTGGGTTGAACCCGCGCACCAAGGTCAAGATCACCCTGCCGCCGCGGCGGGTGGTTCGCTTCAAACCGTCGCCGGTGCTCAAGAAGCAGTTGAATCCGACCTGATTCGCGTGGCCAATACGCCGACGTGGCGTCGCCCTCTAGCAAGCTCCCTGAAAAGCACGCGTACCGCATCGGCGAGGTGGCACGGCTCCTCGACGAGCCGACCCACGTCGTGCGCTTCTGGGAGCAATCGTTCACAGGCATCAGGCCCAACAAATCGCCCTCGGGGCAGCGCATCTATTCGCGCCGCGACGTCGAGCGGCTGCTCACCGTCCGGCACCTCGTGCGCGAGCGGGGCTTCACCCTTGAGGGCGCCCGCCGCGAGCTCGAAGCCCAGCGGCACGGCGAGGTGTCTGAGACGCCCCCCGCCGCGGCGCCTGAGGTCGAGGTCGCTGCGAGGGTCGAGGGGCTGCGTGAAGGCCTCTTGCGGGCCCGCGCGGTCTTGGCCCGGGCTATCTTGACCCTCGACAGCCGCGAGGCGCTCGTGTGGCCCCCAGAGGGCGACGACGCCGAGCCGCAGCGGTAGCCCTCACTTCAAGAAGCGCTTCTTTAACTCAGGGGTGGGCATCCAGCAGACCTCGGTCTTGCCGAACCAGCGGTAGCGGTTGCGGGCGACCCACTTGTAGACCCGATCGCGGAGCCCCCGGGGCACGAAGAGGAGCGCCCGACCCAAGGACCAAATGTGCGGCAAAAACCCTGCGATTCGTAGGATGGCGTCGCTGCGGTCGTAGACCCGGCCTTCGCTCACGAGCAAGATCGAGTCGGGGTCGCCCTCGGGAGGCGTCACCCCGTGGGCGCGCAAGAGGGCGCGGCCGGGCTCAGACTGGAGCGAGGCGAAGCGGAGCCGCGCCGCGGCGTCGCGGGCGATGAGAAACTGAACGCTGCCCTGACAGAGCGAGCAGACGCCGTCGAAGAGCACCACCGGCCCGGTCACCGCCTCGGTGTCGGACGCGGCGGCCTCGCTCACTTGCCGGCCTTGGGGTGGCTCTTGAAGACCGGGTCGTCGTACCCGAGGTCGTGGGCGGTCTTCTTCGGATCGAGCGCCCGGGTGGGGGCCGGCGGCGCCTCGGGGCGCGGCGCATCACCCTTGTAGTACGGGTCGAAGCGCGCAAGGCTGAGCTTCACCCACTCGTCGACGGCCTTCGGATCAAAGCGTGCCATAGCCGCCGGTTATGTACGCGCCCGGCGCCCAGCGTCAACGGCTCTGCGACCCGCGACCCGCGCAAAATCGTTCGGCGATTGCGCCGGGCTCGAAGACGACCTACCGACTCGGTTCATGAAGACGGCGACGGTGTTGATTGAGGGCATGACCTGCGGCGGGTGTGTGGCGGCGGTCGAGCGCGTGCTCGCGCGGCTCCCGAGCGTGACCGGGCTCAAGGTCGAGGTGGGCGAGGCGCAGTTTCAGTACGACGAGGCCCTGCTCGACGAGGCCCAGGTGCGTCAGAGCGTCACCCGCGCGGGCTTCTCGACCGAGGGCTTCGAGCGCCCGTGAGCGCACCCGAGAGCGGGTCTGCGGGGCCGCGCGGCAATCGGCTCGGGGTCGCAAGGTCGCCGTACCTCCGCGCCCACCGCGACAACCCCGTGGCCTGGTGGGAGTGGGGCGACGCGGCCTTCGAGGCGGCCCGACGCGACGACAAGCCCGTGCTGATCTCGGTGGGCTACAGCGCGTGTCACTGGTGCCATGTGATGGCCCACGAGAGCTTCGAAGACCCTGAAATCGCTGCGTATTTGAACGAGCACTTCGTCTCCGTCAAGGTCGACCGCGAGGAGCGCCCCGACGTCGACGCGGCCTACCAGCGGGCCCATCAGGCGATCTCGCAGCGCCGCGGCGGCTGGCCCCTCACGATGTTCGCCGGGCCCGACCGACGGCCCTTCTTCGGCGGCACCTACTTCGGCCCGCGAGGAGACCGCGGCGCCCCGACCTTTCGCGCCGTGCTCGAGGCCGTGGTCGCGGGCTGGAAGACCGAGCGCGAGGCCCTCGCCGCGCACGCCGACGAGCTCTCGGCCTTTGTCACCGAGAGCCTCAGCGCCCGCACGGCTTCAGCGGGCGGCGTCTCGGCCGATTCGCTCCTCGGCGAGGCCGTCGGCGCCCTCGTCGCGCAGCACGACGCGACCCACGGGGGCTTCGGCAAGGCGCCGAAATTCCCGAACTATGTGAGCCTCGGGCTCCTCGACCGGGCGGCCGCGCTGGGGCTCCCGGGCGTGGCAGAGGCGGCCCGCGCGGCCCGCGACACGACCCTCGCCGCGATGGCCCGCGGGGGCATCCGCGACCACCTCGGCGGCGGCTTCGCGCGGTACAGCACCGACGCCGTGTGGAAGGTGCCGCACTTCGAGAAGATGCTCTACGACAACGCCCTCGCGCTCGGGGCCTACACCGACGCGTGGCGCGGCGCCCACCTCGCGGGGCCCGAGACTGCGCTGAGCGGGCCGACCTGCCGCGCGGTCTGCGAGGCCCTGGTGGGGTGGCTCGAACGCGAGATGCTCAGCCCCGACGGGAGCTTCTACGCGGCACAAGACGCCGACTCCGAGGGCGAAGAGGGTCGCTTCTTCGTGTGGTCGTACGAAGCCCTGCGAGGGGCCCTCGGCGACGACGCAGACGCCTTCGCGCTCGCCTATGACGTGCGCCCCGAAGGCAACTGGGAGCCCGGCCGCTCGGTGCTCTGGCAGCCGCGCCCGATGGTCGAAATCGCAGCACAACTTGGCACATCATTGCACAATCTTGAGGCGACCCTGGCCCGGTGCCGCGGGGCGCTCTTTGCGGTCCGCGCGCGACGCCCGCCCCCTGCCACCGACGACAAATCGATCGCCGGGTGGAACGGCCTCACCATCGCCGCCCTCGCCCGCGCCTCGGCGGCCTTCGGGCGCCCCGACTGGGGAGCCCTCGCGGCGACGGCCTTGTCGGTCTGGCGGCGCGACTTCGAGGCCCGCGGGGCCCTCGTTCACCTTCGCTACGACGGCGCCTCGGTGGCCTCTCCGGGGGGCTTCCTTGACGACCACGCGGCGATGGCGCTCGGGGCCTTCGCGGTGGCCGAGGCGGGCCTCGACGGGTCGGCCTTCGCCTTCGCGCGGGCCCTTTGTGACGCCCTCCTTGAGCGCTTCGTCGACGCCGCGTCTGGGCGGCTCCAGCACACCGCGCGGGGGGCCGAGACGGTGCTCGCTCCGAGCTTCGATCTGAGCGACCCGGCGACACCGGGCGGCGTGGGGCTCGGCCTCGCGGCCTTGGCGCGGGCCTCGCTCTTGTTCGATCACCCCGGCG
This sequence comes from Myxococcales bacterium, assembly GCA_016792845.1. Taxonomy (GTDB): domain Bacteria; phylum Myxococcota_A; class Polyangia; order Polyangiales; genus JAEUKH01. Next base: position 111,797 of record JAEUKH010000043.1, read on the forward strand.
CGCGCGCCTTTGTGGACGCGCAACACGGCGCCTACGCGGCCGCGGCGCGGGGGCACGGGCACGACCGCGCGGCGCTCCTCGACGCGGTCGACGGCGTGGCCCGCGGCGCCTCGGTGGTGGTGCTGTTGGGCGACCCGGCGCACCCTGACCATCGCGCCTTGACGGCGGCCCTCGAAGAGACGCCCCTCGCGCACCGGGTGACGGTGCTCGCCCGCGACGCCGACGCGGCCCTGGCCCTGGGCATCGCGGCCCACTGGCTTGAGGGTCGAGCGCCCGGGGTCGACGGCGCGCCGGTGCTCTGGCTCTGCCGCGACGCGGTGTGCGAGCGACCGGTGACTACGGCAGCGGCGTGGCGCGCCCTGCATTGCGCGCGTTGATGAGCCGGGTGATCATCTGTTCGAGCGAGGGCCCGACGGCGGGCTTCTCGACGGCCCCGGCGAAGCCGTAGTGCTGCGGCTGGCTCATCACGTCGCTGTCGCCGTACGCCGAGTGGACGATGGCGAGCACCGAGGGGTCGAAGGCCCGCAGCGCCGCGAGGGTCTCAAGACCGCCGATGCCCCAGCGGATGGTGAGGTCGAGCACCACGAGGTCGAAGCGGCCCCCGAGCTCGTGGACGCTGCGGTACCGCGCGATGCACTCGGCCCCGTGGCGCACCACCTCGACGATGTACCCGAGGCTCTCAAGGGTGCGAGAGACCGTGCGCAAGACGAACTCCTCGTCGTCCATCACGAGGACGCGCCCGCGGCTTGGCAGGCCGCGCTCGCGCGCCACCGGTTCGGCCCGCACCTCGGCCTCGGGTTGTGCCGGGAGCCAGAGCCGAAAGGTCGCCCCCTGCCCCGGCGCGGTCTCGAGCTCGATGCGCCCCCCGTGATCGACCACGATCTTCTTGCACGACGCGAGGCCGAGCCCGCTGCCCCGCGGCTTCGTGGTGATGTACGGCTCGAAGACCCGTGCGGCCAGCTCGGCCGACATGCCCTCGCCGGTGTCGGTGACCTCGATGAAGACCCAAGGCTTGACGCCCTCGCCGTGGTCATCGTGGCGGTTCTGCGCGCGCACCGTCACGCCGCCTCGCTCGCCGAGGGCCTCGCGAGCGTTCAGCAAGAGGTTGTGCATCACCTGCCGGATCTGCCCCGCGTCGACGGCGGCGGGCCAGAGCCCCGGAGGCACCTCAAGGCCCTCGCGGAGCCCGCTCCCCCGGAAGGCGAAGCGCAGGCTGCGTTCGAGCAAGGGCCCGACCCGCGTGAGGGTGCGGCGCATCGTCTGAGGCCTCGTAAACGCCTGCAATTCGCGGGTGAGCTGCACGGCGTCTTCAGCCGACACGAGCACCTCGGCGACGAGCTCGCGGGCGCTCCGCGAGAGGGGCTCAGATTCGCTCAGGAGCTCTAGGTTGCCCACCACGGTGGTGAGCATGTTGCGAAAATCGTGGGCGAGGCTGCCTGCGAGCATGGCGAGGGCCTGCACCCGGTCGCGCTCTCGGGCGAACTCGCTCGCGCGGCGCTTGGCGGTGACGTCTTGGCCCGACACCAGCACCACCCGCGGCGCCCCGTCGGGCCCGCGCTCGTACACGGTGTCGACGGCCTGAACCCAGATCTGCTCGCCGTCGCGGCGCTTGAAGCGAACGAGCACCTCGACGCTCTCGGGCGCGTCGGGCCGGATGCGGCGCATGAGGTACTTCGCGAAGCCCGGCAGCTCGTCGGGCGCGAGGATCTCGAACGCGACCCGCTTGCCCATCGCGAGGAGCTCGTCGCGGCTCCACCCGAGGGTGCGCGAGACCGAGTCGTTGATGAACAGAATGCGCGGCTCTGAGAGCTCGAACATGAACATCAAGCCCGGCGCCGCGTCGGTGAGGCGCTCGATGAAGCGCTGGCGGTCGCGCAAGGCCCGCTCGGCCCTGCGCTGCGCGGTCACGTCGCGCATCACGAGGAAGACCCGCGAGGCCGGCCCGAGGGGCACATCGATGGCGATGGCCTGCCACTCGAATTCGAGCCGCCCGCCGTCGCGGTGGCGCAGGGTGATCTCGCCCCGGTCGCGCGCCCCGGCGAGAAAATCTCGAATGCCCCCGAGCACTTGCGGGTCGATCGCGTCGATCCGAAGCTCGCTCAGGCGGAAGCCCGGCGGCGCCTCGGGGTACCCGATCACCGACCAGAAGGCCTGATTGGCGAAGAGCAGCTCGGTGAGCCCCGGGCCGTTCAGCCGAACGATCAGCACCGCGTTCTGTGTCTTGTCGACCAGCGCCGTGAGCGCCTCGCGGTCGAGCCCCAAGGTCGAAAGCTCTCGGCGCCGAACGTTATGGCGAATACGCCGCGTCGTGGGTCTCGCCCATCGCCCCATGCCTCAGACCCTACACGACCCCGGCATCGGGGTCACACCTTCACAGCACGCGTTCACCGAAAAACGCCGCGAGACCGTCTCTCTGCGGCGTCACGCCTGCACGGCCGAGAGGTCGACCGCGGCGGCGGCGGCGGCGTCGCCCACCCGGGTCATTCGGCGCATGGTCTGGCTGCCCACGAAGACCTCGGCCATCTTGCGAAAGCGCTGCCACACGGGGGCCTGCACATAGGGCAGCCCGTACTTCTCGCAGAGCGCCCGCACCTTGGGCTGAACCTGCCGATACTTCAGCATCGGGATGTCAGGAAACACATGGTGCTCGATCTGGTAGTTGAGCCACAAATGTGCGTAGTCGTTGAGGTCGCCGCCGGTGCGGTAGTTCACCGAGCCGATGATCTGCCGGGCGAGGTACTCGTCTTTGCTCTGAGGGCGGTCGTCGAAGCGGTAGAGGTCGTCGCCGGTGTGGTTCGGGCCCACGACGAAGAAGGTGTGGAAGTTCGAGAGCGCCTCGCCCATCACGCTGTTGCAGAGCGCGCTGAACATCGCCCAGGGCCCGAGGGGCAGGTACGCGAGGGGCAGCCCCACGAAGCGGCGCGCGATGTAAGGGCCGTAGCTCTCGCGCAAGAGCATCTTCACGCGCTGGGCCCGGGTGGTCGAAGGCCTCGCCCCTTTGGGGTCGTGGCGGTGGAGCCAGACTCTGAGAGTGTTCGGGGCGTAGTACGAGGCCTTCCAGGTGAAGCCGAGGGCGCCGAGGAGGGCCCATCGGAGCGCGCGCGGCACCTCGGGGCGGTTGAGCCAGGCCACGTTGCGCTCGATGAGGTCGGGGTCGCGCCGCTCGCCGGTGTGATGGTGATGGAGGATGTTGTGCTCGTAGTTCCACGCGGCGGGGAGCATCCAGTCGGGCCAGTCGCGCCACCGCCGGGGCCCTTGGGCGAAGACCTCGCTCGTGTAGCGGGCCTCGACGCCGGGCACCTTGTCGTACCCGCGGTGACCGCAGTGGTGCATGAGCAACCACCGGGTCGAGCGCCCGAGCGAGAGGGCCACGGCCGAGAGGGGGTTGGGGGCGATCCACGCGGTGGCGAGGCCCACGGTGGTGGCGATGCGGCCCCACCCTTCGATCTTCTTCAAGTGCGCGAGATCGTCGGGGCCGAGGCTCGCGTCGACCTCCGCACGGAGGGCACGCACTTCGTCGTAGAGCCCGCGCAGCCGCGTCGGGTCGAACACAAACACAGGGGCATTCATGGGCGCCGCGCACCATACCAGATGCCCGACGCCCCGCTGAACGCCCTTCTCGCCCTTCAGCCCCGGTCGAGGGTCACCGCGATCTGAACGACGCGCATAAAGCCCCCGCGCCCGTCGCATCGCTCGACCACCATGCGCACGACGGTGCGGTGATCGCAGTACCACCAGGTCTCGCGGCCCGCCTCGCCGCTCGCCGTCGCGGGCGCCTCGGCCTCGCGGTTTCGACAGGTGGCCCCAAACTGCGCGCGAAGGTTGGCGGGCTCGAAGCACTGACCCGTGCCCTCGACCGGCGTCAACACGCTGTTCTCAACGGGGCTCCGCGCGACGCCGGCCCAGCTCACCGAGGCCCCCTGCGAGGTCGGAGGCCCCGCCGCCGCGGCGTAGTACGCCCCGACCTGACCGTAGCGAACGCCGCAGCCCGCGAGGGCCCCGCAGAGCGCACCCAACCGAAGAACACTCACACCACGCATCGTGCCCGCAGGCTACACCCACTCGCGCGACGGCACGCCGAACAAAGCTACCGCGCGTGCGCCTCAAGGCGCGCGTGGCCGTCGTGCCCCACACAACGGAGCGTCGCCGTCTCGCACCACCACGCCACCGACTCGCGGCCGTACTCGCCCTCGTCGGCCACCTCGCCGACGGCCCAGATCGCGCAGCGGGCCCCGTCAGCGGTCAGCGCCGCCGAGACCTCGGGGTGCGCGATGGGGCGCTCGTCGAAGAGCCCGAGGCTCACCCGGCGCGAGGCCCGCGAGAGCACCACGGCGTCGCTGTAGCGCGGGGCCGCGTTCGGGCCGCCGGCCGACCGCGTCTCGCGCCGAAGCTCTGCCCCGAGCGAGACATCGAGCGTTTGAAAGCCCTCGTCGAGGTGACGAACCCGCGCCCCGATGGGCGCGTACCCCGACGCGTCGAGCCGCGCCCTGAGCGCGCCCCAACTCGCCCGGGTCGGCTCGAAGACGCCGGGCTGCGGGCTCGGCTCGCCCGAGACGGCCTCCATCGCGACGAAGCCCGCCGCGCCCTCGGTGAGGAGGTGAACGCCCCACGGGTCGGGCTCGGCGCCGACAAAGGCCCCCACCATGCACGCGACCCCGTCGCCCGACCACGCGAGGCAGCCCGACGGGAGCTCGCGCGGCGCCTCGTCAACCGCGACTTGCCCGGGGCCCGCGGCGCCCGACACAGCCGCCGACGCCGCCGCAGGGTGCACCGCCGACGCAGGCTGCACCGCCGACGCGACCGCGACCTGCCCCGCCATCGGCGCGCGCGACGCGCCCGAGCCCCGATGGGCCCCCCGCGCCGCACGACGCGACCCCCTCGGCGACGCGACCGGGCGCGGGGTCGAACAGCCCAGCGCCAACACACACACGCACCACGCACGCAGCATCACAGCGACGCCGAGTGTGGCACAGCCCTCGGGCGTCGCCACCCGAAGGCTGGGCATCATGCGCCATCTTGAGCCAAGATGCGCCGAGGTGTGTTTACTTGGTGACCGCAGCCTGGAGGAGCGCGGTGATGCGGCGGGCGAACTTCTGCGGGTCGTCGGGGGGCGTGCCTTCGGTGAGGAGGGCCTGGTCGTAGAGCACCTCGACGTACTCGCTCACGGCGGGGTCGCCCGCGTCGGCGCGGGCCTGGAGGGCCTCGATAAGCGGGTGCGTCGGGTTCACCTCAAGAATGCGCTGCACCGGCGGAACCTCTTTGCCGTGCGCCCGCATCACCCGCTCGACCTGCGGCGTGATCGACCCCGGCGCGAGCACGAGGCAGGCCGGCGAGTCGGTGAGCCGGTCGGTGGTGCGCACGTCTTTGACCCGCGCCCCGAGCACCGCCTTGACCCGGTCGAAGAGGCCCACGAACGCGGTCTTTTGCGCTTCTTTGGTGGCCTTCGCCTCGGGCGACTCATCGAGCGACAGCTCGGCGTTCTGCACCGAGACGAACTTCTTGCCCTCGAACTCGCGCAGGCTCTCGACGGCCCAGGTGTCGATGAGGTCGGTCATGAAGAGCACCTCGTAGCCGTGCTTCTTGCAGGCTTCGAGGTGGGGGCTGTCGGCCACCGCGGCGCGGCTCTCGCCGATGGCGTAGTAGATGGCCTTCTGCCCTTCGGGCATCTTGGCCACGTAGTCGGCGAGCGAGACCAGCCCGTCGCCCCGGGTCGACTCGTAGCGCATGAGCCTGGCGAGGCGGTCGCGGTGCTCCCAATCGGCGTGGAGGCCCTCTTTGAGCACCCGGCCGAAGGTCGCGAAGAACGTGGTGTAGTCGTCGGCGCGGGTCTTGGCGAGGTCGTCGAGGAGGTCGAGCACCTTCTTGGTGACGCCCTTCTTGATGGCCCGCACCGTGGCCGAGTCTTGCAGCGTCTCGCGCGAGACGTTGAGCGGCAGGTCGTCGCTGTCGAGCACGCCGCGCACGAAGCGCAGCCAGGTGGGCACGAGGGCGTCGCAGTCGTCCATGATGAAGACGCGCTTGACGTAGAGGCGTACGCCGCGGCGCTTCTCGCCCGGGGTGTCAAAGTCGTGGGGCGCCGTGCGGGGCAGGTAGATCACCCCGGCGAACTCTTGCGAGCCTTCGACCTTGAAGTGCGTGTGCGCGAGGGGCCCCTCGAACTCGCCCGTGAGGTGCTTGTAGAACTCGTCGTGCTGCTCGGCGGTGACCTCGCCGCGGGCCCGCTGCCAGAGCGCCGAGGCCTCGTTCACCACCTCGAAGGCGTCGCCCTCTTGGGCCTCGTCGGCGGCCTTGGCGAGCTTGATCGGGTGCGAGACAAAATCGCTGTATTTGCGCACGAGCTCGCGCAAACGGTAGCGGTCTGTGTACTCGCTCTGGTCGTCGCGGAGGTGCAAGATCACCGTGGTGCCGTGGTGGGCGCGCTCGGCGGGTTCGAGGGTGAAGCTCTCGCGGGCGTCGCTCACGAAGCGCCACGCGTCGTCGTGACCGGCCGCGCGGCTCACCACCTCGACCCGGTCGGCCACGAGCCAGGCCGAATAGAAGCCCACGCCGAACTGGCCGATCAGCGAGAGGTCTTTGGCCTCGCCGCGCTGCTTCAGCATCTCGACGAATTTCTTCGAGCCCGAGTGGGCGATGGTGCCGAGATTCTCGACGAGCTCATCGTGCGTCATGCCGATGCCGTCGTCTTCGATCGAGAGCGTGCGCGCGTCTTCGTTCGGCACGAGGCGCACCGCGGGCGTCTCGGTCACCGTCTGGAGCGACGCCTCGGTGAGCGCCCGGAAGCGCAGCTTGTCAATCGCGTCAGAGGCGTTTGACACCAGCTCGCGCAGAAAGACTTCGCGGTTGCTGTAGAGCGAGTGAATCACCAGGTGCAAGACCTGGCTCACCTCGGCCTGAAAACGGTGGGTCTCGCGGGGTGTCGGTTCGGTCGAAAGGGTCTCAGAATCCATCGAAGGGCGCCCTCCTCGCTAGCGCGGGGCACCCTCTAACCACGCCCCCTCACCCTGCCAAGGGGGGGCGCGAACCCATCGCTCACGCCTGGGCCGTCACGCCGCAGCGCATCTCGAGCGCGCCCCGGGCCCCCCAGAGCTGCTCTGAGACGCACTCGGGCAGCTCCTCGGCGACCCGGGTGATGGCCTCGTCGACGTCTTGGGCCAGCGGGGTCTCGCGCCCAGCCTCGAAGGCCGCGGCCCGGGCGGCCTCGATCACCAGGCGCGCCGTGAGCCGACCGACGGTGCCCGAGAGGGTCTTGAGTTCGACCGCGAGCTGGTGGCTCTCGGCCGTGGCCCCGGTCGAAATTCGCTTGATTTCGCGCATCGCCGTGGCCAATCGCTGGGCGTACCGGTCGCGGTACACCCGCAGGTCGGCCGCCTGACGCTCGGCCGCTTCGATGCGCGAGGCGCTCTCGATGGCGTAGCTCCCGAGGGCCTCGCGGGTGGCCTCAAGCTCGCGCTCGAGCCCCTCGACGCGCTCGCGCAGTTCGCCCGCGGCGGCACGGTCGTTGTCGCCCTCGGCCCGCAGCTGATCGATGCGGAGCTCGGCCTCGCCGCGCAACTGATCGAGCTGAACCTCGGCCTCGGCGCGGGTCTCGTCGGCGATCTTGAGCGAGCGCACCGCCGCCGCGCGGAGCTCGGCGAGCTCGTGCCGGGTGTCGACGATCTCGTGCCGAAGCCCCAGCATCTTGCCCTGGAGCCTGGCCACCTCGACCTCGCGGGCCGCGAGCGCCGCATCACGCGCCGCGAGCTCGGCCCAGAGCATCTCGTGGGTCGAGAGCTCGACCAGGGTCGCCTTGCGTTGGGTGACCCAGCGCTCGGCCTCGCGCATCCAGAAGCGGGCGTCGCGCACCGCACCGCGCCCGGCCTTGAGCTCGTCTTCGAGCGCGCGCACCCGGCCGAGGGCCGACTCGCGCTCGGCCTTCGTCGCCGCGAGCTCGGCTTCGAGGTTGGCCACCACCTCGGCGTGGTCGTCGTCGGTCGAGCGCCGCGCGATGGCCGAGGCCTCTTTGAGCCCCTCAAGCCGCGCGTGGAGCTGAATCACCTCTTGCCGAAGGAGCCCCGTCTCGGCCTCCTGGGCGGCCTTCACCTCGGCCCTGAGCGCCGCGGCCTCGCGGCCCTGCTGCTCGCTCGCGCGCTGCTTCTCAGCCACCAGGGCCTCGACCCGGGCCCCGAGCGCGGCGTGACTCGCCTGGAGGGCCGCGAGCGCCGCGAGGGCCTCGTCGCGCTGACGCAGGCTCTCGCTGTGCGCGTCGCGCCACCCGGTGACGCTCTGATCGGCCTGGAGCAAGGTCGCCGTGGCCTGCTCGCGCTCGCGCCGGGCGCTCTCGAGGGCCTGGGTGAGCCGGGCGCGCTCTTGCTCGATGGCCGCGAAGACCCCGTCGCGGTCGCGGAGCCGGGCCTCGAGCTCGGCCCGCTCGCGCTCTGAACGCCGCGCAAGATCGCGAAGCTCTTGAAGATTTCTCTCGCGGCTCACCTGGTGCGTGCGCAGCGAGAGGATCTCCTGGTCTTTCTGCACGAGGGCGTTGCGCAAGAGGGTGAGGCGCCGCGAAGTGCCGTCGCCGTTGCGGGTGCTCTCTTCGAGCTCGCGCTGGCTCCGCTGGAGGGTCTCGAGCTCACGGCGAAGGCGCAGATTCTCAGACGTGATGCTCTTGAGGTCTCTCTCGGGCACGAAGGCCGGGGCATCGTCGAGGGTGTCGGTCGCAGTCGGGGTGGGGTTGAAAGCCATCAGCCAGTACCTCTCGGTGGCCGATGCCTGACTTGCGGAGCTCCTGTAAACTTTTCGACAATCGCCCGAAGGCCTGGGCGGGCTGCGGGGCCGCGAAATTACTCGTCGAGCACGGCCTCGACGGTGGCCAGGTGGTTGGCCAGGGGCGTGCCTTTGAGCAGCCGCCGCAAGACCTCGGCGACGCTCTCGCCCCCGAGGATGGCCAAGGGCGCCATCGACGCCGCGACCCGCTCGGTGAGGGCGCGATCGCTGAAGGCCTGGAGCGCCGCCACGAGCTCCGGCGAGACCGCCTCGGCCTTGGCCACCACGGCGCGCACGTCGGCCTCTTGCTCGGCGAGTCGCTGATCGAGCTGGAGCTTGCTCATTTCGAGGGCCAGCTCGGCCTCGGCCCGCTGCCGCTGGAGCTGCGCCTCGTGGAGCGTGTCGCGGGCCTCTCGCTCATCGGCTTCGAGCCGCAGGCGGGCGGCGGCAGCCTCGCCCTGCGCCCTCAGCTCGGTGAGGGCCACCTCGTGCTGCTTCTCGACCTCGCGGAGCCTGATGGCCAGCTCGGTGAGCCGGGTGCTCGCCTGGAGCTCGCTCACGCTCGCGCGGGTGCTCTCGCTCTCCCGCGCATAGTCGAGGCGTCGCCGCTCTGAGGCGATGGCGAGGGCCTGGCGCACGGTGGCGTGCTGCGCTTCGAGGAGCATCTGCGCGATTTCGGCGTCGCCGAGGGTCACGTCGAGCACCTCGACGTCGTAGACGCGCATGCCGTTCTCAGCGAAGAGGCGGCCCGGGCGCTTGCCTTGTTCGTCTTGGCGCCCGAGCACGACGTCGCGCAAGACCGTCACGCTGTTGGCATAGAAGTCTTCGACGCCGCGCTGTTTGACGGCGTGCCGCAGGAGCGAGCGCAGGTGGTCGGTGAGAAACTTCACGTAGTTCTCGACGTTGAACCAGATCGCGGGCTCGCCCTCGAAGTTCACCCGATACGAGAGCGTGAGCTTGACCTTGCAGAGGTCGCGGGTCTCGGCCTCGACGACGTCGCTGACCTTGTTGTTGAGCACCCTGAGGTACACCGTGCGCAAGAGGCGTTCGTCGGTCTTGGGCGTGCCCGTCGAGAGCTCGAGGGCTTGCAGGGTCTCGTCGTATTCGAGCAGGTGCGTGTGGGGGCCGACGATCACGTTGCGGTCGCCGCGGCGGTTGACCACCATGACGGCGTAGCCCGTCCAGACGCCGAGGGCGACGGCGCCTTCGTAGCGGGTGTCGAGCACGACGGTGCGGGGCGGGGTGAAGTTGGCGCGTCGGTTGAAGTCGTCGCCGCCGAAGCCCTGGGGCACCGGCGCCGGGGCGGGCGCTTGTGCACGGGCCGAGGCCTCCTCACGCTTGGCGCGCTGGATGGCGTTGTCGGCGAGGTGATCGCCGCCCCCCTTGGCCTTGAGCTCCATGAGGTTCTGGTTCACCGCGAGGGCCTCTTGGTTGCCCGGAAACCAGAGCTGCACGGTGCGCGGGTCGAGCACCCGTCGCACGATCACCTCGCGCCGCGGGTCGGGCAAAAAGATCGCCGGGCCGCGCTTGAGGTTGATCTGCCCGGAGTTACGGTCGAGCACGTAGCGCCCCTCGCCCGCGGGGATGGCGATCGCATGGTGGATCTCTTGATCGCCGTACTTCACGATCGCGTGCTCAGGCCGGGGGAAGTAGATCATCTGCTCGCGCCCCGTGAGGAAGACCTCGTCGCCGACCTTGTACGGGTGCGCCTCTTCTTCATATGGCGCGATGATCTTGAGGTAGATGCCCGAGTTCTCGTTGAGCTCGATGGCCCGCATCTTTCGCGACCCGTACCGCTCGATGAAGGTCTCGGTCGGCCGGGGGAAGACCACCGCCGGCCCGCGCACAAAGCGCTTGTTGCCGTCTTCATCGAGCAAGATGCAGTACTCGAGCCTTTCGAGGGTGACGGCCTCGCGCACGAAGCGGCGCTCGGCGTCGGCGATCACCTCGACGCCGGTCGGGGGGATGTGAAAGCTCACCTCGGTACCGCGCAGCACCAGGGTCGCGCCGAGGCTGAGATCTTCGGGCTTGAGCGGCGCCTCTTCGGGCGCGCCGGGCTCGTTCTCGCGCGGCTTGACGACAGCGTCCTTCCAGTTTTTGCGGGCGGCCTCTTCGTCGTAGACCCGGAGCACGAGGTACTGATTCGAGCGGAGGTGGTGCCCCTGGATGACCCGCACCATCTGCCCGGGCCAGAGCGCGAAGCTCACCGGCCCCGGGGTGTTGACCTTGCGCCCCACCTCAAGCTCGGGGAGGTTGTTGAGGGCCCCGGTCCGCGGGTGCGACCCGTCGCGGGCGGGGTTCTTCAGCACCAGGTACCAGCCCTCAGGGGCCACCGCCATGGTCTGAATGGCCTGCTCTAACGAACAACGGTCGAAGCGCTTTGTCTCATAATTGAACACAACGGGCCGATCTGTGTTCGCAAGGCTGGTTTTATGGGGCCCGACATAGACGTTGATGTTGCCTTTGGTCTCGTCTGAGATAAACGCGAACTCATTCGGCGCGAGGACGAGATCTCGTTCGCGGCCACGATCGTTATCACCCATGTCACTTCTCCTTCGTGGGCCCTAGTCATACGAAGGTGAGAAGGCCGAGCGACCCCCGCGCCCGACCGATCACCCCGCTGCCTCGGCGGCGCATCATACTTCTCTCGGCGGGGTCATGTTTCACGGTTAGGTGCCATGCAGACCGAAAAGCCTCCGATTCTTGCTGTCGACGACGACGCCGGTGTGCGCAACGTGGTGCACCGCCTCGCCGAGCGTTTGGGCCACCACTGCGACCTCGCCGTCGATGGCGACGCGGCGCTGCGCCTGGTGACCGCCCCGGGGGCGCTGCGGTACGCCGTGATGGTGCTCGACCTGCACATCCCGGGCGTCGACGCCGTGACCCTGGTCGAGGCCGTCCGCGCGGCGCTGCCGGGTCTCGCGGTGCTGGTGGTGAGCGGATACGACGCCGAGGCCGCGGCGCCGGTGCTGGCCCTCGGCCGCGCGCGATTTCTGCAAAAGCCTTTCAGCATCGCAGACTTCACAAGCGCCTTCGGGGCGCTCATCGAATGATGTGAGGGGCGCGCGGGCCCCCTCGCCGCGCGGCGCGGGGCCCGTCTCAGGTGGGCGGTCGCGCTCAGCGCGCGGGGGTGCGGGTGCGCCCGGCCTTGGCGTCTTCGATGGCCGTGTACTCGCGCTCGAAGAGCACGCGCTGGTCGGTGACGATCTGGAGGTTGCGATCGTTCATGTCGGTGGGCTCGGCGCGCCCGAGGAGCGCCATCTGGCGGCCCACTTCGGCCAGCTTGTCGCAGATGTTCGACAGGAGGTCGAGGTCGCGGGTGCGGCGGTCTTTGCCCGCGTAGTTGAGCCGGTACTCTTCGAAGACCGCGTTGGCCTCGTTGCCGAGCTGCCCCTGGAGGTCTTGAAAGCTCACGCCCTGGCGCGACTTGCGGATCTCTTCGAGCTCGGTGCGGTAGGTGCGCAGCGACTCTTCGACGATGCCGATGTTCTTGCTGTTGTAGTCGCCGTTGAGCCCCTTGCCCTCGAGGGCGCGCATCTTGTCGCCCACCAGCACGAGGCTGTCGATCATGCGCTGGATGAGCTCGGGGCGGCGGGTCGAGCGCGACTTGCCCGCGAAGTGCGTGTCGTAGAGCTTGAACTGCCCGTTGGCCACTTCGGCGAGGGTGCTCGCCTGCTCGTCGGCGGTGCCCATGCTCACCGACTCGACGATCTCGCCGCGCTCGGCGCGGTACATCTTCAAGTTCTCGCGCACCACGTCGATGTCGGTCTGCGCGCCGGTCACCGTGGCGCCGAGCGCGACCATCTCTTCTTCGATGCGCTCGAGGTCTTCGATCATCTCGCCGAGGAGGCCGAGATCGCGGGTGTTGCGCGACTTACCTGCGAAGTGCCGGTGGTACACCGCGAAGGTCAGGTTGGCCTCGGTGCGGAGCGCGTCGAACTCGACGAACTCGTCGCCCTGGCTCTTGGCCTTCATGATCTCTTTGCGCTCATTTTCGAACATGAGCACCGTGTCTTTGACATCGGTGGCGAGGGCGTCGCGGTCTTTACCGCGGGGCAACTTGGCCAGCTCGGTGGCGAGCGAGCGGATGCGGTTGAGGAGCGAATTGAGGTCTTCGAGTGAGCGCGTCACGCGCGACTGCCCCGCAAACTGGGCATCGTAGGAGCCGCTGATCTCGTTGAACTGCTGCTGAAGTTGGGCGAGGGTAGCCATAGCGTCGGGTGCGGCTTCTAACCCGAATCCCCCCCCGCGTCATCCCGAGCGTGCACCCCGGGCGCGAAGAATTCCGACGCCGTGCAGAAAAGCCGAGAGCCCGCCGCGGCGCGGGGGCCGCTCGACCCCTTCGCCCTCGGGGCGAAACGCGATGTTGTTGAACTGCTCGGGGTGCTTGCCCGTGACCCCCGCGTAGAAGTTGCGAATCAGCGCGCAGTCGGCCTCGAGGTCGCCGCTCGGCATGAACACCGGCCCGATGCCGCCGCGCTTGCGCTTGTAGTCGAGGTACCCGAGCGCGATGGGCACCTCGGCCCTCAGGGCGATGTAATAGAACCCGCTCTTCCAGTATTTGCGGCGCATCCGGGTGCCCTCGGGGGCGATGGCGAGGGCGATCTTCTCGACCGAATGGATGTGGTCGACGATCTGCTGCACCTGGTCGCGGCGGCTCGAACGGTTCACCGGCACGCCCCCGAGCCAACGGAAGAAGCGCCCCCTCGGGCCCTCGAAGAGGGTGTGCTTGCCCACCCACGAGGGGTCAAAGCCCATCGTGTAGGCCACCGCGAGCATGAAGGGCAGATCCCAGTTGGTGGTGTGCGGCGCCGCGATCACCACGTACCGCGGCGCCTCGGGCACGGCCCCCTCGACCTCCCAGCCGAAGACCCGCATCCAAGTCCGCCCCACCCAGTTTCGCACCGTGTCGTCTGCCAAGCGTCGTCTCCCTCTGCGTCGCGCCCGCCCAGGGTTTCATCACTCTCGCGCGATCTCAAACACAAACATCGCCCCGGTCACCCTCGGCGCGCGGCCCTGAGGGCGACGGCGCGGCGGGCGACGGCGCGGGGGGGTGACGCCGTCACCGACGACGGCGTGCGGATGGTGTAGAAGGGCGGCGCAGCGCGCGCTGGCAGCGGGTGCCAGGGCCTCGCTGCCCCCATCAACGAAGAGAGACAGACCGATGAGCGCAACGGTTGGTACCCCGGCCCCTGATTTCAAGCTCCCGAGCACGCCGGGTGAGTTCGTCACGCTGTCAGAGCTCAAGGGCAAGAGCGTGGTCTTGCTCTTCTACCCTGCAGCGTTTACGTCGGTGTGCACCAAAGAGATGTGCGCCGTGGGCGAAGACTTCAGCGCCTACGAGTCTTTGAACGCCACGGTGCTCGCGATCAGCGTCGACATGCCCTGGGCGGCGCAGAAGTTCAAAGCCGAGACCGGCGCGCCCTTCGCGTTTCTCAGCGATTTCAACAAAGAGGTCATCGCGGCCTACGGGGTCGTCAGGCACGGCTTCGCGTTCGGGCTCCGCGACGTGGCCGAGCGGGCGGTCTTCGTGATCGACGCCGAGGGCACCATCCGATACCGCTGGGTCGGCGAGAACCCGGGCATCTTCCCCGATCTGGGGGCCGTGAAGGCTGCGCTGGCAGGTTGAATCGGCGCGGGCGGGTGTGCTTGATTCGCGCGTGCGATGAGCGCCCTGCCCGGCTCCGAGAGCCCTGAGACCGAGTCGACCTTCCCCATTGATACGTCGCCCTTGAGCGACCCCGAACAGATCGCGGCGCGCGATCGGCAGTGGCTCGAGCGGGTCTACGCCCGCGGCGAGGCGCAGCTGACGGTGCGCGCGGCGGTCACCGGCATGATCCTCGGGGGCGTCTTGGGCGCCTCGAACCTCTACATCGGCCTCAAAATCGGGTGGAACTTTGGCATGAGCATCACCGCCAGCGTGCTCGCCTTCGCCATCTTCTCGGCGGTCAACAAGGTCTTCCCCGGGTCGCGCGAGTTCTCGATGCTCGAGAACAACACCTCGCAGACCGCGGCCTCGGCGGCGGCGTACATGTCGAGCGCGGGCCTTGTCAGCTCGATCCCAGCCCTCACGATGCTCCGCGCCGACGGCACCATCTCGATCCCCGAGCTCACGGGCTGGCGGCTCACCGCGTGGCTCCTGGCCATCTCGGTGCTCGGCGTGGTGGTGGCCATCCCCCTGAAGCGCAACCTCATCAACGCCGAGCAGCTGCGCTTCCCGTCGGGCATCGTGTGCGCAGAGACCATTCGCACCATGCACGCCGCGGGCAAGGAGTCGATCGCCAAGGCCCGCTCGCTGCTCTACGGCGGCCTCGGCGCGGCGGCGCTGAAGTTCATCTTCGAGTGCAAGCTCTGGGTCTTCCGCAACCTCCCCGAGACCGTCGGTCTGCCCGGCACGGTGCGCGGTCTCCCGGCCGCCGCGTGGAGCTTCTCGCTCAACACCTCGCTGCTCCTTTACGCCGCCGGGGCCATCATCGGCATGAAGGTCGCCCTCTCGCTGGTGGCCGGCGGCTTGATCAATTTCGGCGTCCTCGGGCCGTGGCTCCTCGACCACAACGTGCTCCGCATCGCGCCCCCCGAGGTGGCCCGCGACCCTGCACAATGGCGCGGGTTTGTGCGCGCCGCCGAGGCCGTTCATGCCATCCCCGTGCGCTCCGTCGAGGGCCTCCACGCGACGCTCCGCTCGAAGTGGAGCGTCTGGGCGGGCACCTCGCTGATGGTGACCTCGAGCCTCGTGGCCTTCGGCTTCCGTTGGCGCACCATCGCCCGCGCCTTCTCGGGCCTCGGGCGCGTCTTCAACCGCAACGCCAAGGTCGTCGAAGACCCGTTGGCCGAAGTCGAAGTGCCGCAATCGTGGTTCGTCGTGGGCCTCGCGGTCTGCGGCGTGCTCACGGTGCTGATGCAGAAGGCCTGGTTCGACGTGCCCGTGCTCGAAGGCATCTTGTCGGTGGTCTTGGCCTTCGTGCTCTCGATCGTGGCCGCCCGCGCGACGGGCGAGACCGACGTGACCCCCATCGGCGCGATGGGCAAGATCACCCAGCTCACCTTCGGCGTGCTCGTGCCCGGCAACGCCGCAGCCAACTTGATGACCGCCACGGTGACCGCGGGCGCGGCGAGCCACTCGGCCGACCTGCTCACCGAGGTGAAGACCGGCTACCTCCTCGGGGGCGCGCCCCGGAAGCAGTTCTGGGCGCAGGTCTTGGGGGTCTTCGCGGGGGCCTTCGCGTGCGTGTGGGCCTACGGCGTGATCGCGCGCCCCGAGCGCCTCGGGCGCGAGCTCGCGGCGCCGGCCGCGGTGGCCTGGGCCTCGGTGGCGAAGCTCTTGAAAGACGGGCCCCAGAACCTCCCGCAGTTCGCCCTCACCGCCATCGTGGTAGGCGCCTCGGTGGGCGCGGTGCTCGCGGTGCTCGAAGAGCTCGCGCCGCGTCGGGTGAAGCAGTGGCTGCCGAGCGCCACCGGGCTCGGCATCGGCATGGTGCTCGACCTCAACGACTCCCTCGCGATGCTCGTCGGCGCCCTCGTCGCGCTCTACCTCCAGAAGCGCCACAAGGCCCTCGCCGAGCGCTACATCGTCAGCGTCTCATCGGGCATGGTCGCCGGCGAAGGGCTCATGGGCATCGTCGTCATCGTGTTGCGCGACGTGCTGCATTGGCTCCCTGAGGGCTGAAGGGCGCGGTCGGGCCGCAACGCTCAACGCAACGGCGGTGTCAGGATCTCGTGTGATGCCAAGAAGTTATACCGTCAAAGAGCTCTTCTTTACGCTCCAGGGTGAGGGTGCGCAGACCGGCCGCGCGGCGGTCTTTCTGCGCTTCACCGGGTGCAATCTTTGGACAGGCCGCGAGGCCGACCGCGGCAAGGGCCCCGGGGTCTGTTCACAGTGGTGCGACACGGATTTTGTAGGCACCAACGGCCCGGGGGGTGGCCGATTCTCGAACGCGGAGTCTTTGGCCGAGGCGGTGCGCGACACTTGGGCTGCGGTCGATACGCCAGAGTCGAAGTATGTCGTCTGCACCGGCGGAGAGCCCCTCTTGCAGCTCGACGGCGCCCTCATTGACGCCCTCCACGCCCACGGATTTTCGGTCGCGGTGGAGACAAACGGCACCCTCGCCGCACCCGCGGGGGTCGACTGGATCTGCGTCAGCCCCAAGGGCGACGCCCCCCTCGCGCAGCGCCACGGGCATGAGCTCAAGCTGGTGTATCCGCAAGAGAATGCTCAACCTGAGCGCTTCGAAGGGCTCTCATTCGAGCGGTTTTATCTGCAACCGCTCGATGGCCCAGAACGAGAGATGCACACGCGCGCAGCGATCGAATACTGCAAAGCCCACCCTCGTTGGCGTCTCTCAATGCAAACGCATAAGACACTCAACATCCCATAATCGCTTCGGGGTGTGCGATTGTGCAACCTTCGCACATTCAAAGCTGTCACAAATCAGCCCAGACCGGGGACAGTGGGCAGGAAGCCAAAGATGGAACAAACTGATACCTCACCCTTCGAGTTGACGTCACCCATGGGGGCCGATGAGCGTCGGCTGTTTGTTGAGAGTCCGGGCCAGTCTTCGCGGGTGGTGGTGTTGCGCCGCGACAACGCGGTGAGCGTCGGCCGGGGCGACGAGGCTGACGTGGTGCTCGACGACCGGCGCGCCTCGCGGGTGCATGCGCGGCTGCGCTTCGACGGCCGCGCCGTGGTGGTCGAAGACGCGGGCAGCTCGAACGGCACGTTTGTGGGCGCCCACCGGGTGACCGAGCCGACGAGCCTCGAACCCGGGATGCTCATGCGGGTGGGCTCGACCACCATCGCGCTCTTGCCCCACGACGACGATGACAGCGCAGACGATTCGGCGTCGATGCACTCGCACTCGGTGCGGGCCTTCAACCCGGTGGCCGACGACCCGCGGAGCAAGGAGCTCTTCGGCCTCGTGGCGCGGCTCGCGGGGAGCGAGCTTGCGGTGCTCATCGAGGGCGAAGCCGGGGTCGGCAAAGAGGTCGTGGCGCGGGCGATTCATGCGCAGTCGACGCGGGCCGCGGGCCCCTTCGTGGTGGTGAGCGCGGCGGCCCTGAGCGACGCCAACGTCGAGGCCGAGCTCTTCGGGCAAGAGCGGGGCGTCGGGGGCGTCGACGCGCGGCGCATCGGGGCCTTCGAGGCGGCCCACGGCGGCACGCTGCTCCTCGACGATGTGAACGACCTCAGCCCGGCCTGTCAGGCGGCGGTGCTGCGGGTCTTGGTGGCGGGCGCGGTGACCCGGGTCGGCGGCGCCCGCGGCACGGCGGTCGATGTGCGGCTCCTCTCGACCTCGCGGCGCGAGCTGTCGCGCGAGGTGGCCGAGGGCCGCTTCCGAGAAGACCTTTACTTTCGGCTCCAGGGCGTTCGGGTGAAGGTGGCGCCGCTGCGCGAGCGCCTCGGCGACGTGGTGGGCCTCAGCGTCCGCTTTCTCGAACAGCAAGAGAAGCCGCAGGCCTTGTCGCAGCCCCTCATCGAGCGCCTACGAAACTACGATTGGCCCGGCAACGTGCGCGAGCTCTTCACGGCCCTCGACGTCGCCCTCACGGTGGCCGGCGACGGCCCCTTGGCGCCCGAGCACCTGCCCGCCAACGTGCGCCCGGGCTCGCTCTTCGACGAGCTCACCCCGAGCTCGCTCAGGGTGCGCGTCGACCTCACCGAGAAGCAGGCCATCGTGGCCGCACTGGCTCGCAACAACGGCAATCAGTCTCGCGCCGCCCGCGACCTCAGGATCTCTCGCCGCGCGCTGATCTACAAGATGGAGCGCCACGGCCTCAAGCCCCCGCCCCGCAGCCAGCGCAGCAAAGACGGCTGAGGCCGTCGCGCCCCGCTCCGCTCTCCCCTCGCCCCTCGGGCTCTGCAAAATCTCGCTTTGAACTGTACCAAGGTCACCGAATCAGTCAGACTCCGCGGTGATGGCGAGTCTGTCGAGCGGCGACGTGTTGTCGCGTCGGTATCGACTTTGTAGGCCGCTCGGTTCTGGGGCCATGGCGGTGGTCTACGAGGCCGAAGACCTCGTAAGCGGTGATCGCGTGGCGATCAAGGCACTCAGGCAGCGCTTTGTCTCGTCGCCCCAGGCGGTGGCGCGTTTTCATCGCGAGGCCGCCGTCGGCCAGCGCCTGCGTCACCCCAATGTGGTGACCTGTCTCGGGGTCTCGAGCGACGCGGGCTCGCCCTACCTCGTGATGGAGTGTCTCGCGGGCGAGAGCCTCAGGGCGCGCCTTCGCCGCGAGGGTCAGTGCAGCGTCGAGGTGGCCGTGGCGGTCACCCGCGGCGTGCTCGACGCCCTGGCCGCGACGCACGCCGAGGGCATCGTGCACCGCGACCTCAAGCCCGACAACGTGTACCTCGTCGAGGGCGACCCGTACCGCGTGAAGGTGCTCGATTTTGGGGTCTCGAAGCTCGCCGTGCACGACGACCAGACGAAGCTGAGCCGCGAGGGCGACCTCCTCGGCAGCCCCGGTTACATGAGCCCCGAGCAGTGGCTGAACGCGGCCAGCGTCGACGCGCGGTGTGACCTTTGGGCCGTCGGGGTCTTGCTGTACGAGATGCTCACGGGGCGCCTGCCGTACGACGCGCCGTCGCGGGTTGAGCTCTTCGTCGAGATCGCGCGCGGGGTGACGCGGCCCGAGCCGCCCTCGGCGCGCACGCCCGGTATCGACCCGGCCCTCGACGCCCTGGTGCTGCGATGTCTAGAGCGAGACGCGACGCGGCGCCCCGAGAGCGCGACGGCGATGCGCGACGCGCTCGACGGAATCATGCCCGAGACGGTGATCACCCGCGAGGTGGCCGAGCGGTCGTTTCGGCCGCCGCCGCGGGTTGAGAGGCGGCGCCGCTGGTGGATGGTGCTCCCGGTGGCCTTGGCCATCGCGGTGACGCTGGCGATCTTAGCCTCTGCCCCGCGGTGACCGCGGCGAGCGTCGTCGTGCGGCGCGACGCGATTCGGCGGGGGTGATCGCCTTGACGGCGCGCGCCGCGGACCCGCAGTCTCGGGCCATGAGATGGTCAGGATTCTTGGTGTGCGCGGCGCTTGCGTTGGGGTGCAGCGGTCGCTCGGTGGTGGGGGGGCCGGCCGAAGACGCGTCGGCGCGTGACGCGACCCTCGACGCGACCCTCGACGGGGGGCGCGACGGCGGCCTCGATGCGCCCGCGCCTGATGTGCCCGGGGTCGATGTGCCTCCGAGCCGCTGCACGAGCGATCAAGAGTGCGCCGGCAACGAGCTCGGGTTGAGGGTCTGCGACCTCGCCTCGGGGCGCTGCGTGGCGTGCACGCCGACCCGCGATGTGTGCAACGACGGCACCTACTGCGACCCCGCGGGGCTGCGCTGCGTGGCGGGCTGTCGCGACGACATGGCCTGCGCGCGTTCGTCGGGCGACGGCGGCGTCGTGGCCGAGCGCTGCAACACCGCCACCCGGCAATGCGTGGCGTGCACCGCCGACAGCCACTGCCCGCCGGGCAACGTGTGCGCGGGCAACCAGTGCGTGCCCGGATGCAACACGATGCAGGGCTGCCCCTCGGGCCGCAGCTGTTGCAGCGGCGCGTGCGTCGACACCCAGAGCAACACGGACCACTGCGGCGCGTGCGGCACGGTGTGTATGGTGCCCAACGCCGCGGCGGCCTGTACGGCGGGCGCCTGCGCGGTCGCGATGTGCACCGGCGCCAACAGCGACTGCGACGCGAACCCGGCCAACGGCTGCGAGACCGACACCAACACCGCAACGGCCCACTGCGGGCGCTGCGGTCAGGCCTGCGCGACGCGACCCAACACCCGCGCGGCGTGCGAGGGCGGCGCGTGCGCGTACAGCTGCCTCGACAACTTCGCCGACTGCGACGGCGTCGCCGAGAACGGCTGCGAGGTCGACCTGCGCAGCAGCGCCGCCCACTGCGGTCGCTGCATGAACGCGTGCACCTCGGCGAACGGCGCGCCGGTGTGCAGCATGGGCGTCTGCGGCCTCGGCGCGTGCGCTGAGAACTTCGGCAACTGCGACGGCAGCGAGGCCAACGGCTGCGAGACCGACGTGCGCGGGAGCCTCGACCACTGCGGCCGCTGCAACAACGCCTGCCCGATGCGCGCAAACGGCGCCGCCACTTGCAACGCGGGCGCCTGCGGCGTTCGCTGCAACGCGGGCTTCGACAGCTGCGACGGCGACGCCAGCAACGGCTGCGAGACGGCGCTCGACACGACGGTGGCTCACTGCGGCGCGTGCGGCACGGCCTGCCCCGCCCGCGCGAACGCCACCGCCACCTGCGCGGGCGGCGCCTGCGGCTTCGCCTGCAACACGGGCTTCGCCGACTGCGACGGCAACGCCGCCAACGGGTGCGAGGTCGACACCCGCACGAGCGTCACGCACTGCGGCCGCTGCGCCAACGCGTGCCCCGGCGGCGCCAACAGCGCGCCGAGCTGCACCAACGGCGCCTGCGGCCTCGGCTGCAACGCGGGCTTCGGCGACTGCGACGGCAACCCCGCCACGGGCTGCGAGACCGCCCTCAACAGCACCGACGCCCACTGCGGCCGCTGCGGCAACACCTGCGCGGCGGGCCGGAGCTGCATGACCGGCGCGTGCGTGCTCGTGTGCCCGAGCGGGCAGCTCAATTGCAATGACATGTGCGTCAACCCGCTCACGAGCAACACCGACTGCGGGCGCTGCGGCAACGCCTGCACCGGCGGGCTCTCGTGCGAGGCCGGGGTCTGCTGCGGCGCACGCGAGCGCAACTGCGGCGGCACCTGCCGAGATCTGAACACCGACAACAACAACTGCGGCGGCTGCGGCATCGTGTGCGGCGCGGGCACCACCTGCCTCAACGGCACCTGCGAGAGCACTCAGTGTCTGCCCTCCCGGGCCTGCTCGGGCAACGCTTGCAACACCTGCGGCAGCTCGGTCTTCACCGAGAACTGGGAGGGCGGCTCGGCGCTCTGGCGCACCACCGACAACGGCGCGATTCAGCTCATGACCGACTCGAGCGCGTGCCGGGGCACGTTCATGCGTGAGACGGTGCTCGCGTCGGGCGGGCGCACGTTCTTGCGGCGCGGCGTGCCCGTGCGGCCGGGGCAGGTTCACTGCCTCGCGGCGTGGATCCGCGGGAGCAACGCCACCCAGCCCTTCGTGGGCATCAACGCCTCGGACGCCAACGGCAGCGTCGGGTCTGAGCACTGGCTCATCGGGGCGCGGTGCTACACCACCTCGGGCCTCGGCCCGCCGGTCTCGCCGGTGAACGCGAACAGCGAGTGGCGCTGGTACGCCCGCGAGTTTGTGATGCCGAACTACTCGTTCGTGGTGATCAAGACCGAGATCTTCTCGGGCGGCGCGGCGGGCACGGCTGACTTCGACGCCATCCAGCTCATCGACGGCCCCTGCCCCCAAGCGCCGCCGACGATCTGCGCCGCGGCGACCTGCGACTGAGCGCCGCGCGCGATTTGCCGCCCGTGGCGCTGAGCTCGCCGGGCGGCGAGACCCGCAGCGGGCCGCGCGAAGCGGTTGACGCGGGCCGTGTTGGGCCGCTACTCCAAGGCCCGCCATGTCGTCTTCGATTCGTTCGATTGCAGAGGTCTTGTCAGGCGCCGTCGAGGCGGGCTCCACGGTGACGGTGCGAGGCTGGGTGCGTACCCGGCGCGACTCGAAAGCGGGTCTCTCGTTCGTCCACCTTCATGACGGGTCGTGTTTTGCGACGATCCAGGCGGTGGTGCCCAATTCGCTCTCGAACTACCCGACCGAGGTCTTGAAGCTCGGCGCCGGGTGCTCGGTGATCGTCACCGGCGAGGTCATCGCGACGCCCGGGCGCGAGCAGCCGTGCGAGCTGCGCGCCGCCGAGGTGACCGTCGTCGGGTGGGTCGACGACCCCGAGACCTACCCGATGGCGAAGAAGGCCCACACCCTCGAATACCTTCGTGAAGTCGCACACTTGCGACCGCGCACCAACACCCTCGGGGCGGTCACCCGGGTGCGCCACTGCCTCGCCCAGGCGGTGCACCGGTACTTCCACGAGCGGGGCTTCTTCTGGGTGCATACGCCGATCATCACCGCGGCCGACGCCGAGGGCGCGGGCGAGATGTTTCGGGTCTCGACCCTCGACACGTCGAACCTCCCGCGCACCCGCGAGGGCGGGGTCGACCACTCGAAAGACTTCTTCGGCAAGCCCGCGTTTCTGACCGTGTCAGGTCAGCTCAACGTCGAGACCTACGCGATGGCCATGAGCAAGGTGTACACCTTCGGGCCGACCTTTCGCGCCGAGAACTCGAACACCTCGCGGCACCTGGCCGAGTTCTGGATGATCGAGCCCGAGGTGGCCTTCAACACCTTGCGCGAGAACGCCGCGCTGGCCGAAGACTTTCTGAAGTACCTCTTCAAGGCCGTGCTCACCGAGCGTCACGATGACATGGCCTTCTTCGCCGACCGGGTCGACCCCGACTGCGTCGGCAGGCTTGAGCGGCTCGTGGCGTCGAACTTCGAGCAGATGACCTACAGCGACGCCATCGCGGCGCTCGAGCGCTCGGGCGAGAAGTTCGAGTTCGCGGTGAAGTGGGGCATCGATTTGCAGTCAGAGCACGAGCGCTGGCTCACCGAGAAGCACGTCGGGCGCCCCGTGGTGGTGATGAACTACCCGAAAGACATCAAGGCCTTCTACATGCGCCTGAACGACGACGACCGCACCGTCGCCGCGATGGACGTGCTAGCGCCAGGCATCGGCGAGATCATCGGCGGCTCGCAGCGCGAAGAGCGGCTCGATGTGCTCGACCGCCGCATCGCCGAGATGGGCCTCGTGAAAGAGCACTATTGGTGGTACCGCGACCTCAGGCGCTACGGCACCGTGCCGCACGCGGGCTTCGGCCTCGGGTTCGAGCGCACCATTCTGTATGCCACGGGCATCCAGAACATCCGCGACGTGATCCCCTTCCCGCGGACGCCCGGGCACGCTGAATTCTGAGCCGCTCGGCGGTCGGCGCGGGCCCCTGGCATCGGGTATGCTCTGCGCCGACCCATGACGTCACGGCTGCACAGAATGGCACACGGCCTCAGGGCCTTGGCACCCGTCGCCCTCGTCGCGAGCGCGTGCAGCGCCGGGCCCGAGCGGCCGTACGAAGACCACACCGTCGCCGCGATCGCGAGCACCTCGGGCTTCGAGCGCCTCGCCGTGACGGCCTTCGGCACGAGCCTCACCAAGTTCGTCATCACCCGCTTCGACGCCCCCGCCGAGCGCGCGGTTCGCTTCTACGACGCGCAGTTTTATCAGCTCCACGACGAGTGGTACTGGTACCGGCTGCTCAACGGCCAGCCCGTGCCGGGGGCCATCGACGACCCGGTCGAGGGGCTCCGATTTGACACCGTGGCCGAGGCCGCGAGCTGGGTCCGCAACAACCCCGCCCCGCCCCTCGGGCTGATGCGCTACGAAGACCGGGTCTATTCAGAGCGCTTCTACAGCCAGAGCTTCGGGCGCGACCGGCGCTTCGGCCTC
Source organism: Myxococcales bacterium (assembly GCA_016792845.1). Taxonomy (GTDB): domain Bacteria; phylum Myxococcota_A; class Polyangia; order Polyangiales; genus JAEUKH01. Next base: position 135,985 of record JAEUKH010000043.1, read on the forward strand.
GGCACGCTCCTGCGGGTGCCGCCGCGCAACGGCAACCCCGAGCGCTGGGCCTTCGAGCTCGAATACAGCGACATGGTCACCCACGCCGAGCTGGTGATCTTCTTCGAGATGCTCGCCCGCTCGCTGCCGCCCGAGCTCGCCGAGCGGGTCTATTTTCTCGTACGGTCGCCCGACCAGGAGGCCCTCGCGGTCAGCATGGAGCAAGGGCGTCTGCGCTACCACGACCGCATCTTGCGCTTCCGCGACATCGTCGTCGCCGGCAGCGCCGAGGTCTACAGCGACGGCATCACCGCGGGCCGATTGAGGGTGCTCCGGAGCGGCGACGGGCGCGGCACCACGGGGCCCGAAGATGTGGTGATCTTTCAGCACATCCCAGACCTCTTGCCGCCCGCCGCGGGGGTGCTCACGGCGGTGCCGCAGACGCCCCTCGCGCACATCAACCTCCTCGCGCGCAACCGCGGCATCCCGAACGCCTTCCTCGCCGGGGTGCTCGACAACCCCGAGCTCGACCAGCTCGAACGCGGCTACGCCCCGGTGGTCTTCTACGCCGAGTCGCCCTCGCGGGTGGTGCTCTCGGCCATCACCGAGGCGCAGTATCAGCAGTACGGGCAGCTCATCACCCGGCCCGCCCGACGGCTCAACGTCCCGCCGGTGGGCGAGCTCCCGTACGTGATCGCCCTCAGCGGCCGTGACCCCGGCGACACCGCCGCCCTCGCCCCCATCATCGGCGGCAAGAACGCGGGGATGATCGCCCTCGTCAACGCGCCCGGGGTCGCGACCCCCGATGCGCCGCAGGCCCTCACCATCCGCGCCTACACCGAGCACATCACCCCGCTCAGGAGCCGCATCGAGGCCGCCCTCGGGGCCGAGGCCTTCGCCCTCGACGCGCGGGCCCGTCACCTCGTCTTGGAGGGCGAGACCCGCTACCGGAGCCTCCGCACGGGCGCCGACGACCTGCGGTTTTTGCAGACCTTTCTCGCGCAGCACGGCCCGACCTCGGCGCTCGGGAGCCTCGCCCGCAACGGCGGCATTCGGGGGCTCATCGAGGCATCGCCCATCGCGGCCCCGACCCTCGACGCGATCACCCGCGCGCTCCAGACCGTGTACGCGGGGCTCGCGCCGACGCAGGGCATTCGCTTCCGCTCGTCGTCGAACGTCGAAGACATCGAGGGCTTCAACGGCGCGGGGCTCTATGAGTCGTACACGGGCTTCTTCGACCCCTCGCTCTTGCCGCGCGGCGACCGCGACAAGACCCTCGCGCGGGCCATCCTGCGGGTGTGGGGCTCGTTCTGGTCGTTCGAGGCGTTTGAAGAGCGTCGGCTTGAGCACATCGACCACATTTCGGCGGCGATGGCGGTGCTGGTCGCGCCGCGCTTCGACGACGCGCTCGAACGGGCCACGGGGGTGTGCACGCTCACGCTGCTGCCGCCTGGGAGCCCGGTGCGGGTGCAGCTCGAGGTCAACGTCCAAGCGGGGGCCGAGAGCGTGGCCAACCCCGACCCGAGCATCTTGCCCGAGGTCGACCGGGTGCTTGTGACCGCCGACGCGATGACCCAACGCGTGCGGGTGCGCCGCTCGACGCTCTCGCCCAACGCCGAGCTCCTCAGCGACGCGGCCCTCGACGCGGTGCTCGCCCAGACCCGCGACGTCGCCGAGCGCTGGCTGGCCCGCGAGAACCAGCCCCGCGCCGAGGCCCAACGGGCCCGCAGCATCACCCTCGATTTCGAGTTCCACGACATGCTCGCGGGCTGGCCTGCGATGCGCGACGGCAGCGTGCGCCCCGCGCGCTTTGTGCTGAAGCAGGTGCGCACCCTCGAACCCGGCCCGCGGGTCTTTACGAGCGACGCCGCGGCCTGGCCCGTGCCCCGCGACGTGTTCGTGCGCGCCCGCCGCGTGACCGAGACGCTCTGCGAGGCCACCCTCGACGGCGCCTCGGTGCAAGCGCGGCTCTTGCGCGTGCAGAGCGACCCCTCGCTGCCCCCCGACGTCGGCTTCGCCGCGACGCCGCTCGACGCCTCGCTGCGGGTCAGCGTCACGGGCACCCTCACCGGCCTCGGGTGGCCCCGCGATCACAGCCTCGCCCTCGACCACACCCAATACGCGAGCCGGGCCGAGGGCGACGCCCGACGCGCACTCACCGTCACCGAGCGCGCCCGCGCGTCGGCGCAGCTCGACAGCGTGAGCCTCCCGTCGGCCGCCAACGGCCCGCTGGTGCTCTCGTTCGGGAGCGCGAGGGTCGAAGCGCCCGCGGTGTGCAGGGTCGAGGTGCGCTACGCGAGCCCGAGAGATTACCTCTTGAGCCTCTTGCCAGGGTCGTAACCCCGCGCAGGCGTCGCGGCGAGGGCCCGTGCGGGCGCTCCGAGGGGTCGATGCGAGGTCGGGCCGCCAAAGGTCACCAGGCAGCCCGCTTGGGGCCGCTGTGTGGCCTGGCCCGAGGGGGGCGTCTCAGAAGCGGGGGGTCAGCGCGATGCTGGCGTAGATGTCGAACTGGGTGTCGCTGGTCGAGCGGAAGCGCCCGCCGGGCTGGTCGATGACGGGGCGATGCTGCGGGTCTGGCGCGCTGTTGGATACGCAGCCGCCGCGCCACTCGGGGTGGTCGGCGGGGGGCTGGGTGTTGGGGTTGCAGGCGTCGGTGTTGGTGAGGAGGTGGGGGCTGATCCACGCGAAATTGCCGCCGAGGCTGAACCGGAGGAACTTCGCGGGCTGCACGGTGATGCCGAGCCCGCCGGCGATCACGACGTGCGAGGCCGTGCCCGTGAGGCCGTCGAAGTAGACCTCGCGGCCGGGCTGACAGCTGCCGTCATTGCCGCGCACGTTCGAGGGGCACCCAGGGGCGAGGAGCGCGCGGCTCGTGCTCGTGCCGAGGGCGTCGTAGAGCATCGAGTAGTCGCGGCCCTGCGAGCGGTAGGTGCCGCGCACGCGGAGGTCGATCACGAGGCGCTGCCAGGTCTCGCGGTTCTCCCACGGGATGATCTCGGTGCCGACGGTGAGCGAGCTCACGATCGGCGGAAAGGTCGCGAGCATGCCGTAGGGCGTGTCGAGGTACCGAAACGGCGACTCGCGGGTCGGAAACTCGGCGAGGATGTCGAAGCCCGCGTAGGGCTCGAGGTACCCGATGCGCCGCGACAGCATGGTCTGAAAATAGATGCCGTGGACCCCGCGCGAGATGCCAGGCTGGTACGCCGCGTTGTTGGCCCGCGAGGGCGCCGCCCCGCTGCTGGCCGAGCCGCCGCCCGGAGGGAGCGCCGGCACATCGGCGGGGTTCGGGCAGACGGTGCCGCCCGAGGTCGCCTGGCAGGCCGAGAGGGCCGCGCCCACGGGGGGGCGCCATTCGAAGCCGACCATCCATGTGGGGCGCGAGGGGTCGCGGCGCTGGTTGAACACCGCCCACTGGAGACCCAAGCGAATCTGATCGACCCCTGAGCGCTCGGGGCTGTCGAAGTTGGGTGAAAAGAGCGTGGTCGGCTGCCCGTTGTGCGACCACCCGTCGCGGAGCGCGTCGTTCACCGCCTGCGCGTCGGCGCCCGCGGGGAGCCTCAGCTGCCTGCGGTTCGACAGCACGATGGGCGCCCCGATGGTGAGGGCGAGGTCGCGGAAGAGCCCGATCTCAGCGCCCACCAGGAGCGAGTGGGTGCTCTCTTGCGCGTCGGCGACGTGGGCGAACTGCGTGGTGCCGAGGCCCCGCGCGTCGCTCACCCGAAGCTCGCGCTCGATCTGGGCCGAGCGGTTCGAGTAGAGGTATCCCGCGCTGAGCCGCACGCTGAAGCTCGACCCCTGGTCGAACGAATCGACCACGTCGGTGACCCGCGCCGTCTCGTTGAGCATCACCAGCGGCGCGCCGCTGCCCCCGTCGCCCTCGCGGCTCGTCTGGGCCTCAGCCCGCGTGCTTGCGCTCAGCAACACCGCCATTGCACAGGGAGCCGCCCATCGCCCGACCGATCTCTTGGTGCGCTCGACCACAGTACCTCGTCGGGCACGCTATCGAATGGCACAAAGCCCCGTCAAGCTAAGCCGTTTCTGGGGCCGAGCCGGGCCGCACATTGCCGCGCCTAGGGGCTCGCCGAACGGGCCGCGGCGGCCACCTCGTCGATGCGCTCATCGAGCCGCGCCAGCTGGACGAGGGCCGTGACATCGCCGCCGCGCAGGGCCAGGTCGCGCCCGCGCCGTGCCCGGGCCGCTGCGCGCCCGAGCGCGAGAGAGGCTACGGCGAGGAGGCGGTCGCGGCGGTCGGCGCTGCCTGCGTCTGCGTCGAGCGAGGCGAGCGCGGCCCGAACGTCGGCGAGGTCTCCGGCACCGGCCCGGCTCAGCTGGCCGATCACCACCACGCCCGCCACGGGGCGGGCCCATTCACGCGGCCCGCGCGGCCTCGGGAGCGCCTGCCCGAGCGTGTCAAAGGCCCTGACGGCGCCCAGCGCGAGCGGCTCGGCCCGCACCGGGCGGAGGTTCGCCGCGCGCTCGTCGAGGCTGACATCGAGGAGGATCGGGTGGCCCCCCGCGTCGGCCGCGAGCCGCGCCCGTTCGGCCGCCGAGAGCTGCGTGACCCTCGCGCCCGGCGGCGGCGGCGACGCCCAGAGCGTCACGCCCTCGGTCTCTGCGGTGAGCTGCGTCTCGCCCGCCTCGTTGACCGAGACCGCCGCGCGCCCCGCGGTGACCATCACCCGGCCCGCGGGGGTGTCAACCCGACCCGTCGCGCCTCCCTCACTGGGCGCCGCGAGCCCGAGGCGACCGCGCGAGGCGACCCACGACGCGCCCTCGTAACGGGGCACCTCTCCGACCGACGCGGCGCCGAGCGAGAGCGCCACACCTTGTTGGGTTTCGAGCCGAACGCTCCCGGTCGGCGCGACCCGAACGAGGTCGCCCGCGTAGAGCCAGTCGCCTGCGACGAGGCTCCGCGCGGTGCGCTCGGCGGGGCGGCCCGGAGCGCTCACCCGGAGGTTCGGGTCGAGGGTGGCCCCTTGGGCCTCGCGCACCTGCCAGACCGCCGACGCGGTGACGGGCGCGCCCGCATCGACCCCGCCCGCATCGACCGCGCCCGCATCGACCGCTTCGTCGGGCACGAGGGCCCGCGGCGCGGGTGCGGCATCGGCCGCGATCGGGGCTTCATCGCCTTGGGCCCGGGGCGCCCGGGCGCGGCACCCGAGCCCGAGGCAGAGCGTGACCAGGGCGGCGGCGAGACGCATCAAAACTCGGGCATCTTCGGCACGAAGCGGAGCTCTTGGGTGGCCCCCGCGTCGGCCTCGGCGTCGAGATCGAGGAGGGTGTCTCGATCGCCGCTCCGTCGCGGGGGCGGGTGCGTCGGCAGGGTCGCGTAGTTCTCTTGAAGAAAGAGATGCGCGGTGAGGTCTTCGGCCGCGAGGGCCTCGCGCGCTTCGCCGAGCTGGGTCGAGGTCTCGCGGAGGCGACCGGCGAGGGCTGTGATGATGTTCCACAACAGCTTCATGCCGAGGTCTTTGTTCTCGCGGAGCACCTTGAACACATCGTTTCGCGCGAAGGCCAGGAGCCGCGCATCGTCGTCAGCGACCACGCTCGCGCTGCGCGGGACGCTCTCGACCAGGCTCATCTCGCCGAAATGCTCGCCGGCCTTCAGCCGCGCGATCTCGACGTCGCCCTTCTTCACCGCGCAGGTGCCCGACACGATCACGAACATCGCGTCGCCGGCGTCGCCCTCTCGCACGATGGCCTCGCCCGGGATGGCGTCACGAAGCCTCGCCGTCGCCTGAAGGAACAAGAGCTCTCGCGGCTCAAGGTGCCGAAAGAAGGGCACCCCCGAGAGGGCCTGGTACTGCTCTGAGAGCTCGCGCACGACCCGGTCGCGGCTCGACGCGTCGGGCAGCGTCACCACCACCACGGTGACGTTGTCGGCGCCCCCGCGTTCGAGGGCAAAATTGATCATCCGCCCGCTGGCGGTCTCTTCGGTCGCGTCGGTCAAGAGCGGCCCGAGGTCTTGCTCGCGGTCGAGGTACCGATGCAGCCCGTCGCTGCACAGCACGAAGCGGTCGCCCGGCGCCGCGAGGAACATGTACGTGTCGACCTCGACGTTCTCGAACACGCCGATGGCCCGCGTGACCGCGTTCTTGTGCTGAATCTGCGAGAGCACCTCGGGCCTGAGCCGCCCGCGCCGCCGCAGCTCGTTCACCACCGAGTGGTCTTCGGTGAGCTGCCGCACCTCGCCGCCGCGCATCACGTACACCCTCGAATCGCCGACGTGGGCGATGAACGCCCTGTCGTTCACCAGCAAGAGCGCCGTGAGGGTGGTGCCCATGCCGCGGCGCTCGACGCTCGCCTGCGCGGCCGCGTAGACCTCGCGGTTGGCCTGGCTCACCGCGTGGCCCAAGAGCTGCCGAATGTCTTCAGCGCGGGCCGCCCCCTCGCCGCCGCGCGCGAAGGCCTCGACCTGGGCGCGGGCGCGCTGCATCGTCGCGGCCACGGCCTGGATGGCCATCGCCGAGGCGACCTCACCCGCGGCGTGGCCCCCCATGCCGTCGGCGACGACGTAGAGGCCCATCGGGCGGTCACAGAAGAAGTTGTCCTCGTTGTGTTCGCGGGCGCGCCCCACGTCCGTACGAGCGTGCAGAAGGTGCTCGGTCGACATCCCACCTTCGCGGTATCACGCCCCTTCGAGCATCGTCAACGCGCTCGCCGACAGCGCCCGCGCCCGCGCCGCCACCCCCGGGTCGGGGTCGTCTTGGGCCCGGCCGAGCGCCGCCCCGAGCACCGCAGGGTCTGCCTCGACGAGCCCGCGGGCCCCGAGCCTTTCGAGCTCGCCCAAGGCCCCGGCCCGCAGCGGGCCCCCCATCGCGCCGAGCACCGCCGCGAGCTCGTCGACCGCGCCCATCACCCCGAGGGCCTTGACCAGCCCCTGCCCCAGCCCCGCCTCGCGGCCCTTGTGGGGCGTGCGCGCGAGGGCGCCGAAGACCCGAGCGCCGGGGTCGCGCCAGCGCCGCTGAAACATCGCAAGTACGCGATTTCGCTCGGTTTCTGCGGGGCTCCTGAGCACCGCCACGAGCGACGGCGTGAGGCCCTCGCGGGCCCCGTCGGCGACCGGCGGCAGGAGCCCCGCGAGGAAGGCCCCCTCGTCGCCCACCAGGAGCCCCACCACGGGGTGAAGCTCGCCCGCGGCCACCATGCGCTGGACCTCTTGCCTCCGCAGGAGCCCTTTGACCCCCTCGCGCACCTGCCGAGCCCACGATTTCAGCCGCTCGGCCTCTTGGAACTGGGCGTCGGGCACCCGCGCGGCGAGCCCCTGGAGCGCCTTCAAGCACTGGGCGTAGGGGGGCTTTTTGGGCCCCTCGCTGAGCTGCGAGAGCGCCGCCACCATCGCCGACGTGGGCTCACACAGGCCGAGGGCCTCGGCCGCCGCGACCCGCGCATTGGGCGACAGCCACGGCGCGGTCACCACCGCCAGGAGCCCCTCGGCCCCCATCGGGCCCGCCGCCGGCAGGCTCGCGAGCGCATCGTGCCCGAGGAAGACCGCCCCGCCCGCGGCCACCCGCGCCGCCTCGGCGTGCCCCCGCGAGGCCAAGACCGCCGCGGCACCGAGGGGGCTCTCTCCGAAGCGCATGCGCAGCAAGAGCGTGGCGTCGTCGAGGCTCCCGAGGCTGGTCACCGGGCCCGTCAGGGCCGCTTGCGCAAAGCAATCGCTCATCTCAAGTGCGAACCCTACGTTCGCGACGCGCGCCCCGCAACGCGCTCGCGACGCGCTGGGTCATGGCTCGGCGCGACCTCTTGCCAGAGCGCCTCGGGAGAGACGCCGAATCGCGGCGCGAGGGCGGCGGCCACGACCCATCCGAGTCGACCCGCGGGGGGAGCGGCCACGGCGCTGACGAAGGCGGGGTCTGGCGCGTCGGGGTCGAGGGCCTTCGCGATGGCCTCGCAGCGCGCCGGATCGGGGTGTCGCACGCCGCGCAAGAGGGCCCTGGCCCGCAGCGCCGCGGCCATGGTGCGGTGCCACGCGTCGTCGCGGAGCACCCAACGCGGAGGCGCTTCGGGGTCGGCCGCGGCGAGGGCGGCGAGCCTCGCTTCGAGGGCCTCGATGGGCAGCCGGTCGAGCTCTCTCAGGGCCCCGGGCCAGCGCGCGGCCAGGGCCCGCATGGCCTCGGTGGGGGGCTCGGCGCTCGGGGGCGCGCGGCGCAGCGCGACGAGGCGTTGGTACTTCTCGGTGAGGGATGCGACGGCGTCGCGCATGGCGCGCGGGAGCCTACCGCAGGGGTCGGGTGCGGGGCTCACCCGGCGGGCGTCAATCGGTGACGAGGGCGCGGCCGCGACCCGAGGGCCGAGTCGAGCATCGTAGGGCGGTGGCGCTCCAGACCGTGCAGTATCGCTCGCGCTTCGGCGTCTCGGCCGCGGCGCTCTTCGCGTTCCATCACCGCGACGACGCACTCAGCGTGTTGATGCCGCCGTGGGAGCGCGCCCGCGTCGTGTCGCGCACGGGGGGCCTCGCGGTGGGGGCGCGCACGGTGATCGAGACCCGGGTGTTGCCCGGCGTGTGGCTCCGTTGGGTGGCCGTTCACGACGCCTTCGAGGAGGGAACGATGTTCGCAGACCGGGCCGAGCGCGGGCCCTTCGCGCACTGGCGCCATGTTCACCGCGTGACCGCCGAGGGCGCGTCGGAGAGCTGGCTCGACGACACGATCACCTACGCGTTGCCGTTGGGCTTTGTCGCCGACCGCGTGGCCGGGGCGTGGGTCAGGCGCCGCCTCGACGCGATGTTTCGGTTCCGCCACGAGGCTACGGCGCGGGCCCTCGGCACCGCCGTCATCGCGGGGCACGGGCGCTGAGGCGCTCAGCCCGGCGCGGCGCCGCAGACGTTGGCGATGCACATGAGGCCCTCGCAGCAATCGCTCGACTGCGAGCAGGTGTTGCCCGCGCGGCGGCACATGGCCGGGGGCGGCGGCTGACACGCGAAGGTGCCGTTCGCCTGGCGCTCGCAGGTGCCCGAGCAGCACTCGCTCGACGTGGTGCACTGTTGCGCGTTCATGCGGCACGCGACGGGCGCCCAGAAGGCCGAGATGTTCTCGACCCGCGCGTCTTGGCCCGGGAGCCAGTACGGCACGCTCGACGGGTCTTCTTCGGGCCCGGCGCCCTGGCGCACCGAGGTCACCCAGATCTGTCGCCGACCGGTGCCGCGGGTGCCCACCTGGGCGTTGCCGTAGTCGCGGCGCGAGTAGAACGCCACCCAGTACCGCCCGTCTTGAAAGAAGGGCGAGAAGTTCGGCCAGTAGCCCTCGTTGTCGCCGCTCGCACGCGAGAGGGCGCGGGCGGTGCCTTCGGTCGCGTCTGCGGCGATGAGCTCAAGGCGGCCAGGGCGGCGCTGGCTCACCCCGGGGCTCACCTCGACGCTGCTCCGCGAGTGGGTGCCGTGTTGGAAGGCGATCCATCGGCCGTCGGGCGAGAAGCTCGGGTGCGCGTCGGCGGTGCCGCCGGGTGACGCCCCGCGGTGCACGATGCGCTGCGCCCCGAAGGTGGTCGGCCCCGTCCGGGGGATCACCGCCAGGTCGGAGCGCTCGAAATCGACCGCCCAGCCGCCCGTGAGGCCCGCCGCCACCGCGAGCCACTGCCCGTCGGGTGACCACTCCGGGTGGGCCACCCCCATGCTCGGGAGGTTGGTGCCCGCGATGGGCGTGCCCTCGGTGCGGCGCATGAGCGTGAGGCCCGTGCCGCGGTTCACCATGAGGTATTCGCTGTCGGGCGAGAAGGTCGAGAAGAGCCACACGCGGTCGCTCTGCGGCGCGAGCACAGTGGGCGCGGGGTCGCTGCGGAGGTTGGCGTCGCTGAGGTCGAAGACGGCCCCGGCGCGGTCGCCGCCCCACATCTCGACGGCCATGTAGCGACCGTCGCGCGAGACGGTGTGGCACGCGATGCAGCGGCTCCCCTGGTCGGGCGCGTCGGGCTTCGGCGGCGGCGACGGGATGGCCACCGTGCGCTCGCCCGTGATGGCGTCGATGCGCTCGATTTCGCCCGCTGAGAGATCCCAGAAATAGATCGAGCCCGAGAGCACGGCCCGAGAGACTTCGAGGCTCACCACGTCGCCGGCGATGACCTCGTTGCGGTCGCCGTCCCACCGGTCGACGCTGATGCGCAGGGGGTCGGTGACGTCGGTCTCGAGCACCGCGCGCCAGAGGTCGCGGTCGGCGAGCCAGCCGTACCGAAACCCGTTGCCCGAGTGCAAGACGTACGCGCTCAGCTCGAGCCGCGTCTTGCGGAGCCGAACCCGGTAGATGTCGCCCGCGCTCCCGCGCTCCCACTGAATGTCGGGGGGCGCGAGGTTGCTCGGGATCACCGCCCCGTCGAGCGGATACCGCAAGACCACCGCCCGCGCGCTGTCGCTCACCGGCCCGGCCCTGAACCGGTTGGCCACGTCGTCGAGGAGCCCCGGCCCCACCAGGGCCCGCTCGACCCGCACGTCGATCATCGCCGACGCGGTGAGGGTGCGACCGCCGCTCGCGACCTCGACCCGCAGGGTCTCGACGCCCCCCGCGTTGCCCGTCGTGCGCACCGCCCCCGCGGCGCCGTCGAGGGTCAGCGCGCGGTTGGCGCTCATCAAGAACGTGGGCGTCTGCACCGTGACAGACTCGCCGTCGCTGGTGCGACCGATAACCCGAAAGCTCTGTGTTGCTGCGGTGTTATTGCGATGCACCACGATCGCCGAGGGCGGGTCGAGGCTCACCGAGACGAGCTCCCGCGACACCGAGGGGCTGTCGAGCCTGGCGACGTCGAAGCCTGGCGCGCCTGCGTCACCGGGCGCATCGAGGCTCGCGCGGTCGGCCCCGAGGTCTTGCCCGAGGTCGCGCGAGACCCCCGTATCGGGCTCGCAGACGCCGCCCCCGCACTCGAGGTTTTCACCCGGAGAACAAGCGCCCGCGAGGGTCGCGACGAGGCCCAGCGACACCCTCTGAAGCGCAGACTTCGCACGCGCAAGTTGAAGCATGGTAGGGCTGATCGAACCATTGATTCGCGCGCAGGCAAAGTGGCGAAACGCACGAACGGCGACGCCCGACTGGGGTTAGAGTCGGGGTGAAAGGTGAGGGCGATGTTCGAAGGTCGGGTACACGTACCGCCGGTGGTGAATGAGCCGGTGTTGGGCTACGCGCCAGGCTCGGCAGAGCGGGCGATCTTGCAGAGCACCCTGTCGCGGCTCGCGGCCTCGCCCGTCGAGGTGGCGACGCACATCGGCGGCGTCGACCGCCCGACGGGGCACCTGCGCGCGATGACGATGCCGCACCGGCACGAGGCGGTGCTCGGGCACTGGCATGTGAGCGAGGTGAGCGAGGTCGACCGCGCGGTCGAGGCGGCGCTCGGGGCCGGGCCGGCGTGGGCGGCGATGCCGTTTCGGGCGCGGGCGGCGGTGTTTCTGAAGGCCGCCGAGCTCCTCGCGACGCGGTGGCGGCCGGTGCTGAACGCGGCCACGATGCTGGGGCAGAGCAAGACCGCCCATCAGGCTGAGATCGACGCGGCCTGCGAGCTCATCGATTTTTTTCGCTTCAACGTGGCCTTCGCCGAGCGGCTCCAAGAAGAGCAACCCCTCTCACCCCCCGGCGTGTGGAACGTGCTCGACCACCGCCCCCTTGAGGGCTTCGTCTTGGCGGTGACGCCCTTCAACTTCACCTCCATCGCGGCCAACCTCCCGGCGGCCCCGGCGCTCCTCGGCAACACCATCGTGTGGAAGCCGTCGATCAACGCCACCTACTCGGGGCACTTCATCCTCGGGCTCTTGCGCGAGGCGGGGCTCCCTGACGGGGTGATCAACATGGTGCTCGGCGAGCCCGCGGCGATGGTCGAGCGGGCCCTCGCGCACCCGTCGCTCGCGGGAGTCCACTTTACCGGCTCGACGGCGGTCTTTCAGAAGATCTGCGCGACGGTCGGGGCCAACGTGGGGGCGGGGCGATACAAGAGCTTCCCGCGCCTCGTGGGCGAGACCGGGGGCAAAGATTTCGTCTTCGCGCACCCGAGCGCCTCGGTCGACGCCCTCGCGGTGGCGCTCTTGCGCGGGGCCTACGAGTTTCAGGGCCAGAAGTGCTCGGCGGCGAGCCGCGCGTTCGTGCCCCAGTCGCTCTGGCCTCAGGTGCGGGGTCGCCTCGTCGACATGATCGCCGAGGTCAAGGTCGGCGACGTCAGTGACTTTTCAAACTTCCTCGGCGCGGTGATCGACCGCCCGGCCTACGAGCGCCTCAAGGGCCGGGCCGAGGCCGCGCGGCACGACACCCGCTGCGCGGTGCTCGCCCACGCGGCCGACGACCGGGTGGGGTACTTCATCCACCCGACCCTGGTCGAGACCACAGACCCGGCCCATCCTTTGATGCGCGACGAGCTGTTTGGGCCGCTCTTGACGGTGTTTCCGTACCGCGACGAGGCCCTCGACGAGACCCTCGCGCTCTGCGACACGGGCTCGCCCTACGGCCTCACCGGGGCGGTCTTCTCTCAAGACCGCGCGGCGATCGAGCACATCGCTGGGCGGCTCCGGCACGCCGCGGGCAACTTCTACATCAACGACAAGCCCACCGGCGCGGTGGTGGGGCAGCAGCCCTTCGGCGGGGCCCGGCACTCGGGCACCAACGACAAGGCCGGCAGCGTGCTCAACCTCTTGCGTTGGGTCTCGCCCCGCACGGTGAAAGAGACCCTCGCGCCGCCGACCTCGTGGCGATACCCCTTCCTCGACTGAGCGGCTGAGGCCCCGCGGCCTGGGTCGCGAGAATCCTGCGGCAGATTCGCGTTCGTTTCGAGGCTTCGGGTATGGTCACCCCGAGAGCCTTTACGATGCTGACCATCCGATCGCGGCGCGACCTGAACCTGCTTCTTGAGAAGCAAATGACCGCAGCCTCAACCCGCAGCGGGGCCCCTGCGATCGATGAAGAGATCGAGGGTCGCACGGCGCTCAAGACCTACCTCCTTGAGCCCCACGGGCGCATGCGCGCCGAGCCCCTCGCGGCGCTCTCTGCCTACGCGCGCACCTTCGGCATCACCGTCGAGGCGACCCAAGACCCAGAGCTCCTGGCGCTCACCCTCGGAGAGCTCCAGCTCTGGCTCGACACCAGCGATCGCCGGGTGTGTCGGCTCTACACCGTCGGGGCGGCCAAAGACGCCGACCGGGTGCACCTCCAGCTCGTGTCGGGCTCGGGTCTGCTCGAGTGCGTCTGGTTGCCGCCCGAGGCGCTCGAGCACCTCGCCAACGTGGCCGAGGCGAAGATGGTGCTCTTCTCGCTCCGTCACGACCGGCGGCCCTTGCGGCGCGCCCCTGACGAGCACGGCATCGACTCGGTGACGCTGCGGTTCTGGGGCCCTCGCGCGAAGCAGACCCTTGAGAAGCTTCGGCAGAGCGAGGTCTTGCCCGACGCCACGAGCGTCTACTCGGTGCGCATTCGGGTGGGCGACGACGAGCGGTACTGCCTCGCAGAGGCCTTTCACAACGGCAAGCTCACGGCCATCGGCACGAGCTTCGCTGAGCACGAGCGGCTCGTGAACATTCTCTTGGGCGCGCACGCCGGGCACATCGCCTCGGTCGAGGCCGCACAGGCCGCCTCGCGCGCCATCAAGATCCCCGTGCCGTGGACCACCGACGACCTCGGATACGCCGTCGCGCGCATGTTCTCAGGCGCCGAGCCCTTCAGGCTTTGGGGCGTGCCGGTGCGCGAGACCGTCGACGGGGTCGAGCACTTTCGGGTGCGGGCCACCGACCTCGACGTGGGGCGCAGCGCGGCCTTCGTCATCACCCGGCACAGCGCGCAGCTCGAGCTCTCGCCGCGCACCCCGGCCTCGACGGCGATCCGCTTCGCGTCGGCCTTGCAGTACCACGTCTCGTCGCGCACGCAGATCGACGCCCTCACCGACGAGCCGCTCCTGGCCCTCGCGGCGCCCAAGATCAGCGAGCAGGGCAGCTTCGGCGAGATGGCCTCGCTGGCCGAGGTGGCGCGGGCGATTCTGCCCGAGGTCTGCGGGCTCTGGGTGCGCTCGATGGGGCAGTTTTCGACCCGCAACGTGATCGAGTCGACGCACGGCAACGAGCTGGCCACCGAGGCCCTGCACGACCTCGCGCGCAAGGTGCTCGACGAGGCCTCGGCCGGCGAGCTGCGGCAGTGGCTCAAGCGTGTGGTGTCGCCCGAGGGCAAGATCGCGTGGCGCTTTGTCGACCTCTTGCCCTACGACGCGACGGCGCGGCTGCGCGAGCTCGTTCGCTTCAACCGGGCGGCGCAGCAGTGTGTCGCGCGGATGAGCGGCACCGAGCTCGCGCGGTGGCTCCAGCTCTCGCTCTTCGCGCCGGCCGAGATGGTGACCACCATCACCGACGCGGTCGATGGCTGACACCCGCCGCGCCCTCGGCGCGATCTTGACGCCGACGGTGGTGACCCTCGGCGTGGTGAGCCTCTTCACCGACGTCGCCGCCGACATGGTGACGCCCTACCTCGGGCTCTTCCTGACCCGCGAGCTCGGAGCCCAGACCGAGGTGCTCGGGCTCTTGGAGGGCGCCGCCACGACCCTCTCGGCGGTGATGAAGTGGGTCTCGGGGCGCCTCGCCGATCGGCCCGGGGCGCGCAAGCCGATGGTGTTCTTCGGGTACGCCCTCGCGAACCTCGCGCGACCGCTCATGGGCCTCGCGACGGCGCCGGGGATGGTCTTCACGATTCGGCTGATCGACCGGGTCGGCAAGGGGCTCCGCACGACCCCCCGGGACACCCTCCTGGCCCTCTCGGTGCCGCCCGAAGACCGCGCGACGGCCTTCGGCTTTCACCGCGCGATGGACAACCTCGGCGCCGTCATCGGCCCGCTGGTCGCCGTGGGGGTGCTCTCGCGCTGGCCGGGCGACCTCCGGCGGGTGTTTCTCGCGGCGTCGATCCCCGGCGCGGTCGCGCTGTTGGTGCTGGCCCTCGGGGTGCGCGAGGCGCCCGCGTCAGAGGCGAAGGCGACCCCCGAGGGGCCCGTCGAGGCCCGCGCGTCGCGGCCTCCGCGGGTGATCTATTCGCGCGCCTTTCAAGAGTATCTCTGGCTCGATGCGGTGTTCACCCTTGGCGACGCGAGCGACACCTTTGTGATGCTGCGGGCCACCGACTTGGGTGTACCGCTGACGCAGCTCCCGCTTTATTGGGGTGCGCTTTCGCTCTTGCGCGCGCTCACCACCACGCCGGGCGGCCGCCTCGCAGACACCATCGGGCGCGCCCGCGCCATTCAATACGGGCGCGCCGCCTACGCCCTCGCGTGGTTGCTCTTCGGCCTCGCCACGCGCCCTTGGCACCTCGCGCCGGCCATCGCGTGTTACGGCGTGTATTACGGGCTCACCGAGGGCACCGAGCGGGCGATGATCGCGTCGCTCTCTCCCAAAGAGAGCCTCGGCCGCGGCTTCGGTCGGTATCACCTGGTGTTGGGTCTTCTCACCCTCCCGGCCTCACTCTTGTTCGGTCGCCTCTATCGTATCGATCACGGTCGCACGGCGTTTATCGCGGCAGCGGCGATGGCCCTGATCGCGAGCCTCGGCTTGTCACAATGGCGACGCCGCCACGAGCCTGCCGGGTGAGCGTGGGCCCCCGGCCCTGACTTTCTCTTTGAAGAGCGACCGTCGGCGACGCGGCGGGTGCGCCCCAAACGCAGAAGGCGAAGTGACGCTCGTGTGAGCATC
The DNA here is from genome assembly GCA_016792845.1 of Myxococcales bacterium. Classification (GTDB taxonomy): domain Bacteria; phylum Myxococcota_A; class Polyangia; order Polyangiales; genus JAEUKH01. The sequence goes on from JAEUKH010000043.1 coordinate 151,589, forward strand.
GCCTCGCCTTCAACGGTGAACGCGCTGCGCTCAGCCTTCAGCGGCGGGGGCCTCGACGCTCTCAGCCGCGGGGGCCTCGACCGGGGCCTTGGGCTTGCGGGTCGAGCCCTTCTTCGGGCCGGGCTTCTTGCGGGCCGAGCCGCCGCCGGTGCCGCTGCCGAGCTCGTACTTGGCCATACGGCGCTCGCCGAGCTGCTTCACCCGACCGTCTTCTTTCAGCTTGCCGAGGGCATACTGGAAGGCGCCGCCGTAGACCTTTACGAGGTTCTGAAGCTCTTTCGACGAGAGGCGCTTGTTCGACTTCTTCAGCGCGTCGTGGATCTTCACCGCGAGGGCCTCGACCTCTTCGGGTGAGCTCTTCGAACGGCGGCCGCCCTTGGCCGCCTTCGCGCGACCGCGCACGCCGCGCTCGGCCTTGGGCTCTGCGCTCGACGCGCTCGAACGACGGCCCTTGCCCGTAGAAAGCGTGCCGAGCACCGCCTGACGGAAAAGTGCGAGCAGCTCATCAGCGAACGATCGAACGAGCGAGTCGATCTCTTTCTTGGACACGTTGGCCATAACCTTACACCTCAACGCGGAGCTTTCTTATCAAAGTGATGCCTTGTCAAGTGAGATGGTCGCCATAGACTCACTTTAGAACCATCGCATCTCGACTCGACGGAGCTCCGCCCTCTCTTCAATGTACGCCGGCGCCCCGCTTCGATGCGGCCCCGCGCTGCGACCGACGGCGCAGCGGGCTGCACCTTCTCTTCACAGCCCCCCATTGCGAGGCGCGACCCCGAAGCGCATGCGGGGCGCACGCGGGGCCTGGGCATGATTGCAGTGTCAAAGCGACCAACGGAGGCAGTGCGGGGGACGAGGCTTTCAATGGTCGATCACGCCGCGGTGGGTTTCCGCGGAGTGACGCCCCGGAGGCGGCGCGTGTCCTGTAGGGGGCGGGGCGCGCCGGGCGCGAAGAGACCGTAGCCGCGGGAGCGGGTTCTCGGGTAAAGTCTCGGGGTGGGTCGACGGCGCGTCGTCTGTCGGGCGACGGGCGGGCAGAGCGTAGACCGGGTGCGACGCAGGCTTTTGAGAGAGCGACGAGGGATTCGATGAGCGACGCTGACAAGGATGCTGGTGAGGTCGTGGCGTGGCCGACGGTGCTTGAGGAGGCCTTCGAGAAGAAGCCCGAGGGTTGGAGCTTCGCCGCGACCACCAAGGCTCCGCCGCTGCGGTACGACGCGCCGGGCGTCACCGTGACCCTACCTGGCGGCGAGACCTCGGTGGCCGCGTATTGGTACGAGGCCCGCAAATTCAGCGACGTTTCGATCACCGTCACCCTGGTGGTGCTGTCGGCACAAGAGCCCACCCAGAGCTACTGCGGTGTTAGCTTTCGCGCCCTCTCAGACAAAGACAACTATCGTCTGTTCATTGACGGCGACGGGTACTACCGCCTCACCAAGCGCGTCGACAACGTCTCGACGGCGCTCGTCGATTGGACGCGGCACGACGCCCTCAAGCCCGGCATCGGCGAGGCCAACCGCATTCAGATCGAGGCCGAGGGCACCAAGATCACCGTGCGCGCCAACGGGCAGCTGTTGACCACGGTGAACGATGACGCCTTTCGCGACGGGCACATCGCCTTGCAGGCGCAGGGCGGCTCGCCTGAGACCGAGAGCGCCACGGTGTTCGCGTTTCGCACCCTTGAGATCTCGGCGCCGGCCTGAGATTTCTGCCTAGAACGGCGACGAGAAGAGGGCGTAGCCCTGGTCGCCTCCCCCCTTCGAGAACCCGCGGGCGTACCCGACCCTGAAGGTGAAGGGCAGGATGTACCCCAGCACCACATCGATGAGCAGCTCGGCCCCGGCCCCCACCGCGAGGTTGTCGGGGTTGAAGGGGCCGTACCCCGCGTGCCCGACGTCGACGAAGGCGTCGCCAGAGACGCGCTGCACGAAGACCGGCAGCGTGCTCGGCCCGCGCTGCACCTGCCACACCGGGAAGCGGTACTCGGCGTTGAAGAGCTGGTACTGGCTGCCCACCCTGGCGTACGCGGGGTAGCCGCGCAGGGCCACGCCGCCGGCCTGGGCGCCGTAGCGAAACGCGTCGAGCAGCGATTGCACCGTGAGTTGCGGGAAGCCCCCGAGCGCGTAGAGCCCGCGCTCGCCGCGGTCGGTGGCCGCGATGCCCGCGCCGAGGTGGAGGGCCAATACGTGCCGACGGCGGTCTCGCGCGAAGGGCATGGGGATGTACGCGTTGACGCCCCCCGAGACGTCGACGGTGCCCTGGCTGGTGCCGCCGAAGATGGGGTCGTTGACGCGCACCGAGACGAAGCCGTTGACGCCCTGTTGGGCGCTGATCGAATAGGCGAAGCGCTGAACGCGGCCGTAAAACCAGCTCATCCTGAGGCCGGTGGTCCACCCCGTCTGGGGGATGCCGGGGGGCACCTCGTTCGGGTCGATGCCGCGCTCGAGCCCCGGAAAGCCCCCCAGCGCGCGCACCCACTGCGCCTCGTAGCTGAGCGCAAAGGTGCTCCGCTCGAAGAGCGCGGGATAGGTCACCGACAGCTCGCTCTCGCCGCCCCATCGCTCGGCGGCCCACGGGGTCTCGCGCCCCCCGAGCCGGTACCCGCTCCCGGCCTCGACGCTTCGGTAGGCCCGCATCCTCAGGGTCGGGCGCACGCCCGCGAAGCTGTAGGTGACGTCGAAGCCCGGGTCGAAGCGCGCGAGCCCGAGGGCGAGCCGCGCGCTCCAGCTGTGGCGCCCCACCACGTCGGCCCCGCCGAGGCGCAGCGCGAGCTGAGGCCCGAACCCGTCGCTGCCGAGCTCGGCGAGCCAGCTCCGCGGGTAGAGGGTCGGCCACGGCGAGTACGGCCCCACGCGATGTTCGAAGGGCAGCCGCGTGTCGTCGACGTCGACGAGGTCGTCGTGGTGAGGGTCTTCGACGTCGCGGCCCAAGGGGTCGACGATGACCGCCGCAGGCTCGCGGAAGCGCGCAGGGTCAAAGGGCATCTCGAAGAGGTCGAAGCCGCGCGGGCCGTAGCCGACGAACACCAACCGCCGCTGGTCGGGGCTCACCACGGGCTGGAACGCGCCATCGACGACGTTGGTGACCTGCCGCGTGACGCCCTCGACGAGGTCGCGGGCGTAGAGGTTGTTGACCCCGGTGCGATCGCTCGACCACACGAGGTAGCGCCCGTCGGGGCTGAAGGTCGGCGAGAGGTCGAGAGCGACGTCGTCGGTGACGCGCTCGATCTGCCCGGTGTCGCGGTGATAGAGCGCGATGTCGCGGCGGCCCCCGCGGCGCCACCACGAGAAGGCGATGGTCTGCCCGTCGGGGCTGTACCGCGGCGCGTACACCTGCTCAAACCGGAGCGGGCGAAAGAGGCAATGCGGCGCCTCCTCGGGGCGCGCGAGGCTGCGCTCAAAGAGCGCCGTCGTGCCGCGATGGTTCGACGTGTAGACGACGTGATCGCCGTCGGGCGAGACGTCGGGCTGTTGGGCGCGCTCGCCGTGGGTGAGCCGCTCGCGGGTGACGAGCTCAGGCGTCGCGCGGCCCCCGCGTTCGAGCCGCCAGCGGTAGAGGTCGTGGTAGAGGTAGATGTCTCGGTGCGGCGCAACGTCGCTCACGATGAGGGTGCTGTCATCGACGACCCCGAAGGCTGAGGGGCTCCCGAGCCAGCCCACGTCGCGGGGCGCGTCGGCCCCCGGCGCGAGGGCCCGGAGCTGCGTCTGAGACTGCCCGTCGTTCGACTCGTAGAGCAGCGTGCCGTCGGACAGAAAGCGTGGCGCGCGCACCACCTCGCCCTGGTGCGTGAGCCGCCGCGCGGAGGTGAGCCCCTCGGCCGCGATGGCGTCGCGTTGGGCCTCGAAGCGCGCGCGGGTGGCCACCGCGAAGGCGTCGTAGAGGTCTTCCCAGGTTTCGCCCCAGACGCGACGGGCGGCGCGGTTGAGCTGCCAGGGGATGGTCATCGCGCCGTACTCGCGGCTCAGCGAGGCGAGGCTCTGGGCGCCGTGCCGGGCCGCCGCGAACTGCATGAGATACGAGCCGTAGAGGTACCAGAGGTTGCCGTGCGGCCATCGGTTCGGGCCGTTGGCCACCTGGTCGAGGGTCAGGAGCTGCTGCGAGAGCGCGTCGGCGCGGAGGTACATCTCCCACATCGACGAGCGCATGCGCCCGCCGCGGGTGTGAAGGCTCTCTTCGTAGGTCGCGAGCCCCTCCAAGATGAACCGCGGCTGCACCTGGTTCGGCGACCACTGCCGGCCCACCACGGCGTTCACCAGCGCGGGCACGCCGTGGATGTTGTCGACGTGCAGAATGTGCGTGTATTCGTGGGTCGCGAGGCTCGTGAGCCAGTCGTCGTACTGCTGCAACACCGACAGGTCATCGGGGGCCGAGAGAAAGAGCCGCACGGTGTTGAAGGGCAAGGCGGTGGCGCTGCCGTTGGCGTCGTCGCTGTCGTCGGTGAGCACCACCTCGGTGCGCTGCTGTTGGCGCCAGCCCAACGGGGCCGCGAGGCGGTCGGCGACGCGCTCCATGATGCGCGCGACGCGACGCGCGACGGCCTCGGTGTCTTGGTAGAAATGCACGCGAAAGTGCGGCGTCTCGATGGTCTGCCAGCGCAGCCTCGGGTCGGGCTGCGCGGCGGCCTCGGCGGCCCAGGTCATCACCGCCGTCAGCACAGCCGCCTGGCGCAGGGTGCGCCCCCTCGCGGTCACGGCGCGTCGGCCCCCGCATCGCGCGGCGGGGCGCTCGGCTCGTCGGTTTGGGCGGCCACCCCTTCGGGCGCGAGCCAGGTGACCGAGGCCTGGGCCATGAGCGCGTCGTCTTCGAGCTGGTCGACCGAGAGCGCCACCTGGGCGCCCCCTTGCCACGACCATTTCGCCGAGTAGTCAGCTTGATGCGAGGCGAGGCAGAGCGAGAGGTGCCCCGAACAGCCCGGCCCCGCGCGGCGGGCCTCGGTCGAGGGCGGGCCGAGGTCGCGCCCCAACATCGCGCGGTAGGCGTCGAACTCGCGCCCCATCAGCGCCTCGTCGCGGGTGCGGGTGCCGTCGATGGCCACGCCGCAGAGGCGCGCGTTGCAGAACTCGTAGGTCACCACCCCCGCGACGGGCACCGCGACCCGCGCCCCCGTGCAGAAGAGATAGCGCCCCTCGCCGCGGCACTGACCGGCCGGGTGCAAGGCCAGGAGCTCGGCCCGCGATTGCCCGAAGCGAGCCCCGAGGGCGCCGTCTGGCGGGGGGCGATCTTGGATGGGCCGAATCGCCGTACGACGCGCCGCCGCCGCCCGGGCCGCCGCCACGTTGCCCGCGTCGACCGACGCCGTCGCCGACTGCGGGACGATCCGCTCGACGGCCCCCAAGGCCGCGGGCCTGGCCTTGCAACCAAGCGCCACCGCCGCAACCGCCCAACACCGCCGCACCGTCACCATCACGCCGCGCGACCTTAGCACCGTTGGCAGACCGCGTCGCGCGCCCCCGTTCAGACGAAAACGCCCTGAAGTTTGCGTCGCCGCGCGCGGTGCATATCCTCGGGCCCGTGCGGCGCTCGGGCCTCCTCTTGTCGATCGCGTTGTTGGGCTGCCAGCGGCGCCCCGTCGCGCCCGCGGCGCCCCCGGCCCCAGGGCTCTCGATCGACCTCGCGCCGGGCAGCGTCGACGCCGGGGCGGCGGCCCCTGTGACGGCCACAGAGACCCCAAGCGAGGCCCGCTGCGGGTGGCAATGGCCCGCCGAGAGCGCCCTCGAAATTGCAGCCGCTCCTGAGGCGGTGACGGCCTTCGACGTGGCCTGCACGGGTCGCGCGCTGGTGGCCTTCTGGCACCGCGGCGCGACGCTCACCGCGGCCTCGCGGAGCCTCAGCGCCGACAGCGCGTGGGGCGACGCCGTCGAGATCAGCCGCGAGGCGAGCGCGATGGGCACGAGCCTCGGCGCGGCGCAGGGCGCGTGGGTGGCCTACGAGTCGCCGGGGCCGACGCTCCGGGTGGCTTCGCTCCGCAACGACGTGCTGCGGCGCAGCGACCCTGTTCAGCTCGGGCGCGTGGCGGCGATTCAGCCCATGGTGCTCTGGGCCCAAGACAACCTCGCGGTGGTGGCGGTGACCCTCGCCGAGCGCGGGCACGAGCGCGTGCTCATCGCGCGGGTGAGCACCGACGGGCAGATCCCCGCGGCGGGCGCGGTCTTGGGCGACGGCGTGGCGGTGGCGGTGCACCCGGGCGCGCGGGCCTGGGTCGCGGTGGCCACCGCCGAGCGCCTCGAACGCGGCGCCGCGGGCCCGTGGTCGCTCACAGGATGGCGCATCGACCCGAGGCTCGCGGGCGCCTTCGGGGCGAGCATCCGCGCGGGGCAGTTTGGGGCGCTCCCGCCCGACGCGGCGACGCGGCTCGGGAGCCTCACCTTGGGGCACGGTCGCTTCGAGGTGAGCCCCTACGCGAGCGCCTCGGGGGCCGTGCTCTATCAGACCGTGCTCGGGGCCGAGCGGGGCATGGCGCGGCTCGCGTGGGTGGGCGAAGGCGCGCCGTCGCGGGTCGACCTGCGCACCGCACCGAGCGCCCTCGCGGGGGTCTTCGAGCGCGACCCCGACACCGTCGAGGCCCGCTACTGGGACGAGCAAAACACCCTCGTTTCACGGCTGATTTCGCGTACCGAGGCTGCCCCTCCTCGCCCCCTCGACGCGCCCCTCGCCGACGCGCCCGCGGTGCTCGCCCGGGCCCAGGGCACCCGCACCGTGCTCTGCGGCGGCACCCGCTGGCGGCTCTCGCTCAGCACCACCCGCGCGAACGAGCCGGCGCGCCTCGAAGCCGCCCGCGAAGACTGCCTCGACGCGCGCGCCGCCCGCGCCGACGGCGGCCGCGACTGAGCCTTCGCGCGCAGGTCGCGCAGTGGCCCGGCGGCGGGTGAGACCGTACCGCGGGGCGACCCTTGGCGCGTTCTGGTGCGGCCTCGCGACGTTGACGTTGCCGCCTGCGCGGCCCCGCGGCGACGAGCGCCCCGAGCCGATCGACGAGGTGTTCGCGCTGGTCTCGACCCGAGTGCGCTGCGCGGTCTCTGTCGCAGCGACGAGAGGCAGGCACCGGGTCACGCGCTGTGTCTTGTTTCGCAGCACGAGGCGCGACGCTCGAACCCGAGGCCGACCCGCGCAGTTTCTCGACCGCGAGGCGCGCACCCTCGACCGTCACCTCGCGGCCGTAGGGCTTCCCTGAGCGGCGATCAGAGCAGCACCCGGAGCCGCAAGACGCCGTCTCCCGAGGCGCGGAGCTGGCACCCGAGGCGCACCGTCGGGCCGTCGCCGAAGACCCCTTCGGTGAGCTGAAGCTCGTCGTCGTCGGGTGGCTCGCAGAGCGGGGCGCCGACCTCGACCTCGACCCGACAGGTGCCGCAATTGGCGTGGCGACACGCGAACGGAATGCCCGCCCGCACGTCGTCATCGCAGAGATCGACGAGGCGCCCTCCGGCCCAGGAGACGCTGTACCCGGTGCGCACGAATTCGACGCGAATCATCGCCTAAAACCCTACCGCCGGGTGCTGCCCGTCGACGCCGAAGCCGCGCTCGCTGGGCGCCTCGGCGTGCACCCGCTGAAACCATCGGGTGTCGCTGGCGAGGGGCGCCTCGGGGCTCCGTTGGTAGGTGTCGCGCCCGCCGGTGTCGAGAAAGATGCCGACCGTCGCGCGCATGAGCCGGCCCGGGTCGGTGAGGGTCTCGAGGGCCGCGTTGCCGAGGGTGAGCGCGCTCGCCGCGTCGTAGGTGTCGTCGCCGCCTTCGTCGAAGAAGAGCCCCGCGCCGTTCGCGTTGCCTGCGCCGAGCGCGAGGTTCGGCACGCCGTAACGGTCGCCCTCGGGCCCGAGCGCGAGCAAGAGACCCAAGCTGAAATCGTGCCCCGCCCCGGCGGTCATGTTCTGCCGCGTCGCCGTCGCGTTGTGGACGTCGCGCCCGCCCCCGTCGACCAGCGCGCCGTACGCGAAATGGGCCGCGGCGCCCTGCACGTACCACCGCCCGTCGTAGTGATCGTCGCCGGTGCCGTCGAGCAAGAGGCCCATGCCGCCCCAGTAGCCCGTGCCCTGGCCGAAGACGCTGGTGGTGTAGCGATCGCTGCCCGCAGCGTCGCGCAAGATGCCGAGGCCGCCCGACATGTTGATGCGGTCGGGGTAGGCGTCGCCGCGGCGACCGAAGCCCGCGCCTTGGGTGAAGCTCGAGTTGGTCGTCGGCGACTGGGCCGAGGGGTAGAGCATCGGCGTCACCTTGCTGTCGTACACGTCGTCGCCGCCGCGGTCGTAGAGGAGCCCCGCGCCCTGCACGTATCCGTAGCCCTGCGCGAAGGCCCAGGTGGTGTACCGATCGGCCTCTGCGCCGAGGTCGACGAGCACGCCCACGCCGCCCACCGCGGCCCCCTGCCCCGCGGCTTCGACCGAGTAGGTGTCGGCGCCGCCGTCGTCGAAGAGACCCCCCACCCCGAGGGCGCCGAAGCCCTGCGACATTCTGAGCGAGCGGTACTGATCGCGCCCCTGGCCGAGGTCGTAGAGGAGCCCCACACCGAGGCGCCCCGCGCCCTGCCGCGCCGTACGCGACATCGACGGCGAGCCCGCCCCGCTCCGCGCCCTGCCGTCGGCGTCGCTGGCGAGCGTCTCGGGCGTGTCGAGCGGCGACGGCACCTCGGGGTAGCCGTAGCGGTCGTCGCCGGCGAGGTCGACGAGCACGCTCACGCCATTGTCGACGTCTTGGTTCGCCGCCACCGGCGCGAGATAGGTGTCAGACCCGCCGAGGTCGATCACCACCAGCGTCCGCGGGAAGTCAGCGGCGTCGTAGCGGTGGTCGGCCGCGTCGCGCACCACCACGCGCCCCGCGGGCGTGTCGACGTTCAGCGAAGGGCCCATCGCGCCGCGCCAGGTCGACCACGCGACGGCCTCGACGGTGGCGGCGAGGCGCAGCGCCTCGGCCGTGGGCAGGCGCACCGTGTCGCGAAACATCACAAGGTCATCAACCTGCGTAAAATCAGGGCGATCGTTGAGGCGATTGCTCGGCAGAAAGGTGTTCGGCGCGATGCGAAAGAGCCGCTCGCGGGCCACCGCGTCGGGCGCCGCGATCAGCCCCGCGTCGCGGGCGTCGAGGGTCTCGCGCGCGACCTCGAGCACCGCCGCGAGGGCACCCGCAAGGGAGGCCGGGAGCCCCATCACCTCACGCGAGAGGGCGGCCGCATCGGGCGTCGCGCCGCCCCGTCGCTGGAGCGCTTCGAGGGCCCGCAGGAGCGCGTCGTGGCCGCCCGAGGCGACCCGCGGAGACGGCACTTCGAGGGCGTCGACCCGAGCCCCGAGGCGGAGCGAGGCCGTGCGCGCGAGGGCCGCCGAGAGGGTGCCGACGCCGGTGTCGAGTTGGGGCCCGAGACCGCGCGCGAAGCGGGCCCCGGCGAGCCAGTCGCGGTGCACGCGGTCAAAGAGCGGGAGGCGGTAACGGTCGCGCGAGACGTTGCTGCCGAAGATGTCGAGGGCGGCGCTCGGGAAGAAGAGGTTGCAGCGAGAGAAGGGCGCCCCCGGCTCGGCCCCCAAGGCGCGATCGAGCGCAGACCCCGCCTCCGACCCGAGACACCCGCACTCGTTCGGGACACACCGCGACCCGAGGCTCCCCACCGGCACGCAGCCCACCGGCCCGCCCCCGCACGAGGCCGCGTCGGTGCACGCCGCCGAGCAGAACCCGCGCACCGCAGGGTCGAGCCCCTCTAGGCACGAGAGCCCCGCCGCACACGGGGTCATCGCGTCACAGGGCGCGCCCACGCCGCGCGTGTTGACCCTTGCAGCGCCGCAGGCCTCGGGCCCGATTCGGTCGTCGGGGATGCAAACTTGCACGCGCGCTCCGGCGCGATTTTGCACCGTGCGGCAGCGCCGCGCGCCGTCTTCGCAGTCTTCGTCGCGGGCGCAGCGGGCGGTGCACAGAAAGTCGCTGCGGCCCACCGAGAGGCTCGGGTCGCGCAGGTCGGCGCACTCGGTGTACCGCCCCGAGCACCCCGCCTCGGGGCATCGGTCGCCGCGCCGAGAGCCCGTCACCACACACGAGAAGGCCGTGTCGGGCGTGCAGAGAAGCGCGCCTCGGGGCCCCTCGCGGCAGGTCGAGGGCACCGCCGCCTCGCAGGGCGCGCCGAGTTCGCTGCACACCGCGCGGCACTCGCGAAAGCCCGGGGCCCGCATGCGGTCGACTTCGACGCAGAGGCCGTCGAGGCCGCAGGTCTCATCGCGGAGACAGGGCTGGCACGTGAAGGGCGCCACCGGCGGAGCCTCGACCGGGCCCGCGTCGAGGGGCCCCGCGTCGACGCCGACGTCGGGCGCGGTGACACCCTGGTCGACCGCGGCGTCTCCGCCCGCGTCACCAGGCGGCGGAGACGCACCGCCCGAACACGCCAACAACCCCAGCACCCACAGCCCGCGCAGCGCCCTTCGCATCACCGCCGGAGCCTCGCACGAAGCGGCCCGAGGCGCCCTCGAAACCCATGCGTCGGCCTCTACCCTCGCGCGGCGCCGACGGGCGTGTGCGCGGCGCGAGGCGTCGGCGGGCCGCGGGCCGCGCGGTGCAGCCCAAAGGGGTCGCGCGGGGCGCGAGACTTCAGCGAGAATGTGTGGGGCTTCGGTCGCGAGGGCGCGGGCTCGCGGGGCGGCTTGCTTCGGGGCCCGAGAGGGGTATAGGGTCCGCGCCCTTTTGAGATGACGACGGTGAATGCCAACCTTGACCCCGAGGCCCTCGCGCGGCTCGGGTTGCGTACCGTCGATCTGGCGGTGATGGCCCTCGAAGCCACGGTGAAGACCAGCGAGAGCGGCGCTCGACCCGAGGGCGTGGTGCGCTGCGATCCGAAGTGGTTCCTCGAAGTCGAGGTGGCGCGGGTGCGCGCGAGCTTGGAGCGGGTGCTGATGGGTCGCCACCCCGACGAGGGCCTCGACGCGCTCCTCGAAGTGGGCGCCCTCGAGCTCCTCTTGCCCGAGATCAACGCCATGGTGGGCTTCGGCGACGGCGAGTGGCGCCACAAAGACGTGTGGAAGCACACGAAGCAGGTGGTGCGTCAGGCCGTGCCGCGCACCGAGGTGCGTTGGGCGGCGCTCTTGCACGACATCGGCAAGATCAAGACCCGGCGCATCGAGCCCAACGGCGAGGTGCACTTCTTCGGGCACGCCGAGGTCGGCGCGAGCATGTTCGACCGGCTGCAACGGCGGCTGCCGCTCTTCAAGGGCGAAGACGCCCTCTCGTCGAGCGTGCGCTTCCTGATCTTGCACCACCTCCGCGCGAGCCAATACGACGACTCGTGGACCGACAGCGCCGTGCGTCGCTTCGCCAAAGAGATGGGCGGCTGCATGGGCGACCTCCTCGACCTGTCGCGCGCCGACATCACCACCAAGCGCCCCGAGAAGAAGCGCCGCGGCCTCGAAGCCATCAGCGAGCTCGCCGCCCGGGTGCGACAGATCCAAGACGAAGACGCGCGGGTGCCGCCGCTGCCCAAGGGCGTCGGCACGGCCATCTCGGCGACCTTCGGCATCGCCCCCTCGCCGCGCCTCGGCGAGCTCATGAAGAAGCTCAAAGAGGCCGTCGAAGGCGGCGAGCTCGACGCCCAGCGCGAGGCCGAGTACTACCTCGAATGGCTCCGCGCCTCGGGCCTCGTCGGCGGTTGACGCCGGGGCCCGCGGGGCGCTCAATCGCGGCATGATCGACCTCGGGGCCTTCGTGCGCGACGTGCCAGACTTTCCCCGCCCGGGGATCTTGTTCAAAGACATCACACCCCTCCTCGGCGACCCGCGCGCCTTCGCGCAGAGCATCGAGACCCTCGCGGCGCCCTTCCGCGGCCGCGTCGACCGGGTGGCCTGCATCGACGCCCGAGGCTTTCTCTTCGGGGCGCCCGCCGCCATCGCCCTCGGCGTGGGCCTCGTGCCCATTCGTAAACCATCGAAATTACCGTACAAAACTCACTCCGTCGGCTACGCCCTCGAGTACGGCACGAACACCCTCTCGATGCACACCGACGCGGTGACGCCGGGCGAGCGGGTGCTCCTCATCGACGACGTGCTCGCCACCGGGGGCTCCGCCGGGGCGGCCATTTCGCTCCTCGAAGCGGGCGGCGCGAGGCTCGTCGGCGCGGCCTTTCTGATCGAGCTCGCCTTCCTCGGCGGGCGCGCGAAGCTCGCGCCGGGGCTCGACGTCGTGGCCGCGATCACCTACGCGTAGGGCCTCCGCGATGGCCCTCCATGCACCCGAGTTCGCGCCCCACAAGGGCTGGATCAACACCGCCGCGCCGCTGCGCCTCCGCGACCTCCGCGGCCACGTCGTGGTGATCGATTTCTTCACGAGCTGCTGCATCAACTGCCTGCACGTCTTGCCGATCTTGCGCGACCTTGAGGCGCGCTTCGCCGACGAGCCCGTGGTGGTGATCGGCGTCCATAGCGGCAAATTCGACGCCGAAGACGACCCCCAGCGGGTCGCCGAGGCGGTGGCCCGTCACCACGTCACGCACCCCGTCGTGGTCGACGACGCCATGGGCATCTGGTCGCGCTTCACGGTGCGCTCGTGGCCCACCCTGGTCATCGTGCGCCCCGACGGCACCATCGCCTCGATCGCCCCCGGAGAGCCCGACGCCGCGGTGCTCGACGCCTTTGTGCGCCGGCTCCTCGACGAGGCCCGCGAGGCCAAGACCCTCGCGTCGGCGCCGCTCCGTCTTGAGGCTCCGCGCGCGACGTCCGAAGCGCCTGCGCCGCTACGCTTTCCTGGCAAGGTGGCCGTCCGCGAGGGCTGGGTCGCGGTGGCCGACACGGGGCACCACCGGGTCGTCGTGCGCGACGCCGCGGGCGCGGTCGTCGCCATCGGCTCGGGGGCCCGCGGTCTCGCAGACGGCGGCCCTCACGAGGCCCGCTTCGACGCGCCGCAGGGCCTCTGCATCGCCGACGGCGCGGTGTGGGTCTGCGACACCGAGAACCACGCCGTGCGCCGCATCGACCTCGCGACCTTCGCGGTCACCACGGCGCTCGGCACGGGGGCGATGGGCACGTTCCCGCTCGGCGCGCCGGGCCCCGCCCGCGAGACCCCCCTGCGCTCGCCGTGGGACTGCCTCTGGTACGACGGCGCCCTCCTCATCGCGATGGCGGGCACGCACCAGCTCGCGGTCTGGCGCCCCGCCGACGGCACCGTCGCGGGCTGGGTCGGCAGCGGCCGCGAAGCCCTCATCGACGCCCCCGGCCTCGACGCCGCCCTCGCCCAACCCTCGGGCCTGAGCCTCGACGGCGGGCGCCTCTACTTCGCCGACAGCGAGACCAGCGCCCTCAGGGTGGTGTCGCTCGCCGATCGCAGCGTCTCGACCCTCGTCGGCACCGGCCTCTTCGACTTCGGCGACGTCGACGGCGACGCGGGCGAGGCGCGGCTCCAGCACCTCCTCGGGGTCGCCGTGGCCCACGACGGCGCCGTGCTCATCGCCGACACCTACAACGACGCGCTGAAGCGCTACGACCCGCGCACAGGCCGGGTGAGCACCCTCGCGGCCGCGCGGGGGCAGCTCCGCGACCCGGGCGGTCTGGCGGTCGACCCCGACGACCGGCGCATCGTCGTGGCCGACACCGGGCATCACCGAATCATGATGTTCTCACCAGACGGTGAGCCCCTCGGGCCGATGGTCTTTGAGGGCCTCCGGGCCCCTTCGCCCGCCGAGGCCGACGCGCCGCCGGTCGCGCTCGCGCAGACCTTCGCGGGGGCCGGGAGCTTCTTCATTTCAGCCGTCCCGGCGCACACTCCGGCGAGCCTCGGGCCGGGCCCGGTCGCCCTCACCCTCACCTTCGAGACCCCCGCGGGGTGGAAGTTCGCCGCCGACGCGCCCCGCCTCGCCGCGCTCGAAGTATCACGGCGCAGTGATCTCGTAGACCTCGGCACCACCGGCGTGGGCGAGACGCCCGGCGAACCGAGCACCGCCTGGGCGCTCCGGCTCGACGGTCACGTCACCCGCTTCGCGCCCTCGCAGATCGAGAGCGAGGTGTTGGTGACCCTCAACGCGATGCTGTGCAGCGACGCCGAGGGCTTGTGCGTGCCGGCGCGGGCGTGGTTCCGCGTCGCGCTGAGCCTTGATGCCGCGGGCCCGTCGGCGCTGGCGTTTCGGCTGCCCCTCGACGCGCCGCGACGCTGACGCGTTCTCTCACCCCTCAGGCTTTGCGCAAGATCATCTTGTCGGTCTCGGCCGCGAGGGTCGGCGAGAGCTCGCGCAAGAGGCGCCGCGCGTCGTCGAGGTCGCGGGGGCTGCCCTTCTGCATCGAGAGCGCCACGACGCGCCCCTGCACGAGCGGCGCGAGCATCTCGAAGTTCACCGTCGGCAAGACCCTGCGGGTGTACGCGATGCGGCGCATGTCGTCGCGCAGCACGTCCCAAGCTTCGCGGGCCCGGGCGTAGACCGCCGTCGCGTCGTCGGGCGAGCGCGCCATGGCCTCTGACCGCGGCCCGGTCTCTCGCTCGACCTTGAGCCAGGCCGCCTCGATGTCGGCCGGAGGCGCGCTCCAGTGCGTGTCGAGCACCTCGAAGTGGTTCGCCGTGAGCCCGCGCTCGCGACGCGCTTGCAAGACGCTCAGCGCGTCAGGGCCCTGCTTCGCCGCGAGGGGCTCGAACGACACCACATCAAAGGCCGCGAGGAGCCCCAGAAGGTGCAAGAGCGAGCTGCGCGACGCGGTGGCCCCGCCGAGGAGCGTGTCGAGGCTCTGCTGCCCGTCGAGCTCGTGCTCGACCATGCGGCGCTCGCGGTCGTGAAGCCCTAGCTTTTGGATCACCCAGCGCCGCGCCTCGCGCACCGTCGGCGCCAGCCCGCGCTGATCTGCGAAGATGGCCTCAAGCTCGGCCTGGGTGCTCATGCGCAAGATCGACTGGCAGCCCTCGACCACGAAGGCGAACATCGAGCTCGTGAGGGTCGGCCCTGACGGCGCGCTCGACGGCTCGTGCAGCGACCACTGCCCTTCGGAGAGCGAAAACAGCTCTCGCACCAGGCTCTTCTCGGTGGCCAGGACGATCGGGCGACCGTGTTCGATGTGCAGCGAGAGCGCCCGGCCGCGAGGCGGCTGAAACTCAACCCGCACCCGCGCGAGCCGCGCCCGCTCGATGCGGAGCAACAAGTTCGGCAACACCCAGGGCTCGCCCTCGTGGCTCGGCTGCCCGCGCCGCGGCAAGGTCGCCAAGGCCGCCGCGCTGGTGAGCCCCACGAAATGACCCGACCGCGCGAGGTTCGACGGCGGCAGCGACGACACCGCGCCCTGCGGCCCGCGGCCGAGCACCTCGCGGCCCTCGTGCGAACGCGCCGTCGAGGCGTCACCCGGCTGAGCGGCCGACGGCGCTGACAGAGGGCGCGACGCCGCAGACGCCGTCACCGTCGGCGCGACGGGGGCGCTCGGGGGCGCGCTCGCCCGAGGAGGCGGCGAATCAGACGGCGGGCGCGCGGGCGCAGCCGGTGCCACCTCTGCGGGCCGCGCGAAGGCGCCCGTCGGCCGCGGCGGAGGCAACGACGACGGCGGCGAAAAAGAGCCCGTCAACCGCGGCGGAGGCAGCGACGACGGCGGCGAAAATGAGCCCGTCAACCGCGGAGGAGGCAACGACGTCGGCGGCGAAAAAGAGCCCGTCAACCGCGGAGGAGGCAGCGACGACGGCGGCGAAAAAGAGCCCGACACCCGCGGCGGTGGCAGCGACGTCGGCCTGGCCTCGCCCGCGCCCACCGCCCGCGCCAACGGCGGCGGCACCACGGTCTGACGCCCGCCGTCGACAGCGACCCGCGGCGGCAACGACACCGCCACGCTCTCCGACGTGCGACGCCCCGCAGGGCCGAGCGCGTCGTCGAGCTGCCACCCGGGCTGCTGATGCCGCGACGCCGACAAGCGAAGCGCCCCCTCGGCCACCGCGCCGCGATCTGCACGAACCACCGGAACCCCGAGGTCGCGCCCCACGGCCTCGGCCACCCCCGACACCCGCGCCAGGAGGTCGACCACCACCACCGCCGAGAGCGCGCTCACCCGAAGCCCCGCCGCCTCGGTCACGGCGCGCCCAAGCTCGCCCGCCGCCCGGGCCAAGAGGTCTTGAATGTGAACCCGCTGGCCCACCCCAAGCTGCGCCGCCATGGCCCCAAGCTCGGGCACCGCGACGCTCACCTCGTCGCCCGCGAGCAGCGCCTCGCGCGAGGGCCCCAACGCCACCGCCAACGCCTCGGCCGAGAGACCCTCGCGGAGCCCCGCCAACGACGACGCGAGCAACGCGTCGACGGCGTCGAGGGTGTGGTGCAGCGACCGCGACCGCGACCGCGCCGCGACCCGCTGCCCAGACACAGAAAACACCGCCGCTTCGAGGCCCTCGGCGTCGTGGACGAAGACCAGCACGTCGCCCCGAAGCGCGGCCCCCAACGCCACCGCGGCGGCGTCGCACCGCCCGACCATGCGGTCGACCCCGACCCCTGAGGCGCGCAAGACGTCGTTGACCATGGGGCCGTGCACGCCGATCCATCGAGAGGGCATCGCCACGGTGACCCCCGCCACCGCGTCAGGCCCCCGCAGCGCCCCCCAAAGCGCCCCCAAGCGCGCCGCCCCCGACGGCGCCGCGAGCACCTCGGACCACCGCCCGAGACGCCGCGTCACGCCCGCGCCCCCCGCGAGCCGCGCCCCGTGCCCCACCGCCACCACCCCCGTCGGCCCCTCGGCCACCCACACCGGGAGCTCGCCCCCCCGCGGCGCCCCCCCGAGCGCCCCCGTCGCCAGTCGAATGATCGAACCGCCCAGGTCGAGGCCCTGCACCACCGCCATGACACCCTCGTCACACGCACCCGGCGCCATGCACCGGCGTCAAGCGCCCGCGGCAACGCGCGAACGCCCCATCGCGCACGCCTCAACCCGCAGAGGCCGCCACGCTCGCGATGCTGCTACTCCGAGGAGGTGCGGCGTCAAGCCTTCACTGTGCAAATTCGCACTGCACCCGTCGATTTAGCCGAAATCTCTTCACAATCAACCAAGCGCTAGATAGCGACCTGGCTACTCAATCTGCAAATCTTGCTTTTTGATGAGCAACTCTTCGGTCTCATGCCACAGCTCGGGTGACAGCTCGCGGAGGAGCCGCCGCGCCTCATCGCGCTCGGCCTCGGCCCCTTCTTGCATCGACAGCGCCACGACGCGCCCCTGAACCACCGTCGCGAGCATCTCAAAGCTCACCGTGGGGAAGGTCTTTCGCGTGTACGCCACCCGCGAGCGATCGTGAGAGAGCACCGCCCACGCCGCGTCGGCCTGCCGCATCAGCTGCGCCGTCAACGCAGGGTGCGCGCGCGACGCCGCCGAGCCCGGGCCCCACTGCGCGACAAAATGACGCCGCGCCTGATCGATTTCGTCTCGCCCTGCGCTCCAATGAACGCCATAGAGGGCAAAATGGTGCAGGGTCGGCGCCCTGGCGACCAGGGCCTCCAGCGAGGGGCCCTCGGGGGCCTCGTCGCGCGTCGGCGGCACCACCCACTGCAAGGCGTCGAAGCTGGTGAGGAGACACAACAGATGCAAGAGCCCGCTGCGCGAGGCCGCCGCGCCGCCGAGGAGCGCCCCGAGGCTCTGCTGACCGTCGAGGGCCTGCTCGACCATGCGGCGCTCGCGCTCGGTGAGGCCGAGCTTGAACACCATCCACCGCCGGTGCTCGCGCACCGCGGGCGCCATCGCCTCGTGCCCGGGCACCACCGCGGCCTCGAGCTCGGCCTGCGTGGCGCCCCGCAGCACCGATTGAACCCCCTCGACGAGGAAGGCGAACATCGACCACTGGAGCGTCGCGCCCTCTCGCGGCCCCGCGGCCTCGACGAGACGCCAACGCCCTTCGGTCTGGGCGAAGATCTGACGCAAGACGCCCCGCTCGGCAGCCCCAAGGGTCGGGCGCCCGTGCTCGATCGCGAGCGCCCAGCGCCCCTCGGCGCTCTCGAGCTCAAGCAGAGCGTACGGCAGCCGCGCGCGCTCGATGCGAAGCAGGAGCCAAGACAGGGGCCACACCCCTCCGTCGCGGGGCCCCTTGGCGTCGCGTAGACTGACCGCCGCGGCCGCCGTCGGCGCGCCCACCCAAAGCCCCTCGCGCCCAAGCTGGGTCGGCGGGAGCGAGGCCCCACGCACCGCCCGCTGGCTCTCTTCAGGCGGCAGCGACAGGGGCCGCGGGCGTTGCGACTCGCCCGCTCGCGCCGCCGGGGCATCGCCCGCCTCGGTCGCCCGCGCGATTTCTGGCGACGCCGTGCGAGGCGACGCCGTGGCGGGTTCGGCGTTGGGCGGAGGCAGGAGCGTCGCACGCGCTGAACGCGCCTCGGACGGCGGCGGGGCCAGGGGCGCGGGGCCCTCAGACGCGGAGCCCTCAGACGCGGGTCTCTCGGGCGCGCGAACCCACTGCCCCACCCCGCCCCGCGGCGTCATGCGCGACGGGCGCTCGACCGGCGCGAGGAGGGCCGCCGAGTAACGGGCCGCCCCCTCGGCCGCGGCGAAGCTGTCGGCGCGCGAGATGGCCAGCGAGAGTCGGGTCTCGAGCGCCTCGCGCAGCGCCTCGCTCTCGCCGAGGAGGTCGAGCGCCACCACCGCGCTCACCGCCGTTCGATCGAGCCCCGCGTCGTGGAGGGCCAGCGCGTACACCGCCGCCACGGCCTCGGTGAGGGCGCCCAACGCCGCCTCGCGCTGCGCCGCCCGCAGCCGCAGCGTGGTCACCGCGCCCACCTGGTCGTCGAGGGCCACCAGCTCGACCGGCTCACCCGCAAGGAGCGCGCGCCGCGCCTGCCCCGTCGCCAGGGCCAACGCCAACGACCCGCGCAGCCCGGGGCCCGCGTTCGGCGCAGCCATTTTCAAGAGCAGGGCGTCGACCTCGTCGAGGGTGAAGCGCGCGTCGTGCACCCGCGCCACGAACGACACCCCCTCGCACGCGATCGCGAACACCGCGGCCTCGACCCCGTCGGCGTCGAGCACGAGCCCGAGCACCGTGCCCCGGGTGCGACGCGCCATCGCGTGGGCGGCGGCGTCGAGGCGCCCCAGCGTCGTGTCGATCACGAGCCCGGCACTCCGCGCCGCCGCGTCGAGGCGCTCGCGGTGCTGCGAGGCCCACCGCGGCGGCAGCGACACCACCACCCGCCCGCCGTCGAGGGCGATGCCGCCGGTCTCGACGCTGCGCCGGAGGCTCCCCATCACGAGCCCGAGGCCGCGCGTCGCGTCATGCGATTCAGACAGCACCTCGGCCCAACGCGAGAGCGCAGGCTCGCCCCGCATCAACGCCGCCGCCTGCGCCGCGAGCCCCACCTCCCAATGGCCCGCAGCGCCTCGCGCCAGCACCAACGGAAGCTCGCGCCGAACAGGCCCGCGCCCCGCCAACGACGCCGCCCCCGACTGCGCCATCGCCCGCACCACCGAACCACCCAGATCAATGCCCACGACCGATTGCATCGCGCGTCTCAACAGCTCTGTGCGTCAGCGGACTCGCACCTACACAGCCCCACAAGGTGTACACTCTGCGTCACACCCTGCAAGGCTTCGATGCATCGCGGCGCGCCGATCTGACATTTTCAAGCTCGCTTGAAAGCAGCGCGGGCCTCGCGGGGCAGGCGTCTCTCACCAATCTTGGCTCAAAGCAAGCAAGATTCGACCTAAATTGTCTGGCGACGCGGAGAGACGAGTGAGTGCAAAGCGCCCACAACTCGGCAGTTTCTGCCACACCTCGGGCGTCAATGTCACATCGACGGTTTGTAGCAAGTCGGCCACGGGCCTCGGGTCGTCGTAACGCGCCGCATCGACGGGCGGGCACGGTTGGGCCGTGGCGACGAGGCCGCGGAGGCAGCTGACAAAGGACGGGTCGTCGGCGTCGCGGGCGGCGCGGGTGAGGGCTTGTCGGGCGTCGAGGCTCAGGCCCTGCCAGTCGGCGCGCGAGATGCGCCAGCCGGTGAGGTCGAGGCGAAACCTGAGCGGGTACGAGAGGTGCTCGAAGCGGTGAACCTCGGGCGACTCGAAGGCCCAGATCACAGGGCGCGGCCTTGGGCTCCGTCGACAGTGAGGCAGGCGCCGGTGACCCAGCTGGCGCGCGACGAGGCGAGGAAGACCACGGCGTTGGCCACCTCGGTGACGGTGCCGAAGCGGCCGAAGGGCAGCTCTTCGCGCTTCATCTTCTCGATGCGGGCGGGGTCGCTCTGGGCGCGACGATCCCACGAGCCGCCGTCAAAGAGGATCGAGCCCGGCGCGACGGTGTTCACCCGGATGTTGTGCCGCGCGAGGCTGACGGCCATCTCTTTGCCGAGGGCGATGACCCCGGCCTTGGCGGTCATGTACGGGCTCGTGGTGCAGTACTCGCGGCCGCAGATCGAGCTGACGTGCACGATGGCGCCGCCGCCCTGCTGCTTCATCTGCGTCACGGCGGCCTGGCTCGCCCACACCGTGGCCATGAGGTTCAGGTCGAGCACGGCGCTCCACTCGGTGCCGGTGGCCTCGTCGAAGCGGCGGCTCCCGAGGCTGCCGCCGGCGTTGTTGACGAGCACGTCGAGCCCGCCCATGAGGCTCACGGCCTCGGCCACCGCGGCCCGGGCCCCGGCCTCGACGCTCACATCGGCCGCGACGGCGTGCGCGCGGAGGCCCCGCCCGGTGAGCGCCGCCGTCGCCGCGTCGAGGGCCTCTCGGCCGCGGGCCACGAGGGTCACCTCGGCGCCCTCTTCACAAAAGAGCGTCGCGATGGCGAGGCCGATGCCGCGGCTCGCGCCCACCACGACGACGCGCTTCGAGGTCAAGTTTAGATCCATTTTGGCGACCGAGAGGTGGCGCAACCACGGGCCCCGCGTCAACCCGTACACGCCCCGAAGGGCACATCGGCACAGATATTTTGCGCTCTCTGCGCGGCACGTCCGATGCTGTCTCTACGACGCCATGGACCTCCTCCTCGCAGCACTCCCTCTCGCGCTGGCCTCAGGGCTCCTCTACCTCACGCTCCGCCTCGACCGCTTCGCGGCGCGCTGACCCCGCCGCGCCCTCGCCGTCTCGCGCTCATCGCACGAGGTTCACCTGCAAGACCACCAGCCCGTGCGGGCTCGTCCCTTGCTCGATGACCACGTCGCGGTAGCCCTCTTTTCGCACCGTCAGCCGCCGCGGACGGGCCCGCACCTCAGCCCGAACGAGCACCATTTCGAGCGGCGTCATCCCGAGCACGGAGTCGCCCTCGAACACCCGCGCGCTCGGGGGGTTGCTCACCACGCGGATCCGAAACTGCCCCGTCGAGAGCGGATCTGCCGGGGTCGCCCCGGTGAGCGCCAGAAAAGAGCTCTGGAGCGCCTCGCGCTGGCTGTACCCCAACGCCCCGAGCCCGCCCACGAGGCCGAGCAAGATCAACCATCCGAGCCACGCGCCCTTCGCCCCCCCGGGAGCGGGCCCCGCCGCGTGCATCGCCGTAGGGGCCCCTGGCAACGCGTAGAAGGCGCCCTGAGGCCCTTGGGCGACCCCGACCGCCTGGGCGTGGCTCCAGGGCCCCTGCGAGCCCCCTAGGCCCCCTAGGCCGCCTTGACCACCCTGAACGGCAGACAGCGACGGCGCCATGGGGGCCACCGGCGGAGGCAGCCCTGCACCTTGCCAGAGCGCGTCGCGGCCTTCGATGAGGGTGTCGAGGTCGGGGGCCGAGGCGCGGTGCTCGACGGCGCCGGGGTTGGTGGGGGCGTTGGGCCCGTCACCGAAGGCGTCGGGGTCGTAGCTGCCGTCGAGCCGGGTGTTGCGCTCGCGCTCGGGGGCGGCGACGGGGCGCGGCACCGCGGGGAGCTGCCCCGAGGCCAGGGGTTCGATCACCGCCACCATGTCGCGGATGGTGCGCGAGGCGAGCCCGTCGCGTTGGTTCACCAGGGTCTCGAACTGCTCGTCGTCGTTCTCGTCGGTGGCGGTGCCTTCGTGGGCCGCTTCGGCCCCGAGCGGCGCGATGGGCGCGATGCCGAGCGAGCGTACGTCGAGGGCGTCTTGGTTCGGGGCGAGGGTCTGGCCCCCGCCGGGCTTGAGCTCGCCGGTCACCGAGAGCCCGAGGGCGAGCCCCGGGCGCCGGGCCCCGGGCCGCGCGAACTCGCGGATGATGCGGCGGTTCTCTTCGAGCATCTCGCCGAAGGCCTGGCGCATCTCGCCGGCCACGTCGTTGCGGGTGGCGCCGCTCAGCTCGGCCTGGATCACCGCTTCGAGGTCTTGCCGCATCGCCTCGGCGGTGGCGTAGCGCTGGTCGCGGTCGCGGGCGAGAGACTTCGCGAGCACGGCGTCGAGCCCGAGCGGCGCGTCGCGACGGAAATCGCGCACCGAGGGCAGGGCCATGCCCATGATGTTCTTGTACGTCACCGCGTCGTTGGGGCCCTTGAAGAGCCGCCGCCCGGTGGTCATCTCCCACAGAAGGACGCCCATCGACCAGAGGTCTGTGCGGCGGTCGATGGGGTTGGGGTAAAACTGCTCGGGGGCCATGTACGCGAGCTTGCCCTTGAGCATCCCCGTGCGGGTGGCCTCGTCTTGGAGGGTGGCCTTCGCGATGCCGAAATCGAGCACCTTGGCCACGCCGTCGAGGGTGACAAAGAGGTTCGACGGGGTGACGTCGCGGTGCACCACCTGCAACGGGCGGCCGTCGAAATCGCGCAGCTCGTGCGCGTGATGGAGGCCGTCGAGGGCGTCGGTGCCGACCCGCAGGAGCAGGCCCATGGGCACCCCGGCCCCGTCTGCGAGGTACTTCCGCACGATGCGGTCGAGCGAGAGGCCTTCGAGGTACTCCATCGCGATGAAGTACTGCCCGTCGATCTCGCCCACCTCTTGGGTGCTCACCACATTGGGGTGGTTGAGCCGCGCCGCGAGCCGCGCCTCATCGACGAACATCTTCACGAAGTGCTCATCGTGCCCGAGCGACGCGTGCATCTTCTTGACCACCACGAGCTTCTGAAAGCCCATGTTGCCTTGAAGCATCGCGAGGTGCGCCTCGGCCATGCCCCCTTGGCCGAGCCGCGCGATGAGCGAGTATTTGCCAAATCGTGACGCCTCATCGACGGCTTCGCGACTGTCTCGATGATTCGACACGCCGACGCCGAGTCGGCCCCAGATGCCGCCCCACGTCAAGCCCAGAACGCCACCTACACCCGCGTCAACACAGCGTTCATCACCCGTGCCAGACCGCGCTCGGGCCGAGGCTCGGGGCGTCGACCACGGCCCCCTCGGCGGGCGACCACACCCGGGCCCGCGCCCCGGCGAGCCGCCCGTCGTCTGAGAGCTCGTAGAGGTTGTAGGCCCCCATGCGCCCCGGGCGCGGGTCGAGCAGCGACGCGCTGGTGGCCCCCAAGACGTGGAGGGTCTCGCCCGCGTCGCCGTGCAGCGCGGCCTGCCCGCGGTGATGCAGGTGCCCGTGGAGGCTCAGGGTCACCGGCCGACCGCGCGTGAGAAGCTCGCGGACCGGGTCGGCGTCGTGCCAGCCGCGCAGCAGCCGGGCCATCGTTCGGGTGGGGTTGACCACCGGGTGGTGCGCCACCACCACCGGGGTGCGGGCCTTGACCTCGGGGTGTTCGAGCAGGGCCTTGAGGGCCTCGAACTGGGCCGCCCCGAGGTGCCCCGAGGCGACCAGCGGCAGCCGCGGCACCGCCGTCGAGAGCCCCACGATGGCCGCCGGCCCGCGGAGCCTGACGAAGGGGTAGCGCAGCCCCTCTGGGGTGGGCAGGTCGCTCGCGATGTTGGGCCCGAAGTGCTTCGCGAAGCGCTCGCTGCGCGCGGCCCCGCGGGTGTAGAGGTCGTGGTTGCCGGGCACCACCGTGAGGGCCTCGGCGGGCAAGGCGAGGCGGTCGAGCACCCGACGGGCGAGGGCGAATTCTTCGTCGAGGGCGAGGTTCGTGAGGTCGCCCGAGACGATCACATGGTCGACGGCGCCGGCCCTGAGGTCGTCGATGAGGGCTTCGAGCACGGCGGGGCGGTGCTTGTGCTCGCGCTTCATGCGGAGGTTCACCATGCCCGTGAGGCGCTTGTTGAGGTAGAGCCGCGAGGCCGAGACCCCCGCGAGGTCGAGCAGGTGCAGGTCTGACAGGTGCGCGATCTTCATGACGTGCCCGAGAGAGTACGCACCGCGGCGGCGGCGTCGAGTCGCTTGCACCGGCTCGCACCGGGCGCGTTGACAGCGACGCGCGAAGCGTGGCGAACTCCGCGCGATTTTCGCGACCGACGCGAGAGGAGCACACACCATGGACAAGACCGTCGCCGACGCCCTGGCGGCCTGCGCAGACATCCCCGAGGGGGCCAAGCTCCTCGCGGGGGGCTTTGGGCTTTGTGGCATCCCTGAGAACTGCATCGCCGCGATTCGCAGCCGCGAGACCCGCAACCTCTGGGTGATCTCGAACAACTGCGGCGTTGACGATTGGGGCCTCGGGCTGCTGCTCAACAACAAGCAGATTCGCAAGATGACCTCGTCGTATGTGGGCGAGAACAAGGAGTTCGAGCGGCAGTTTCTCCAGGGCGAGCTCGAGGTCGAGCTGGTGCCGCAGGGCACGCTGGCCGAGCGGCTGCGCGCGGGGGGCTCGGGCATTCCGGCGTTTTTCACCCCTGCGGGGGTCGGCACCCAGGTGGCCGAGGGCGGGCTGCCGATGCTGTACGGCCCGGGCGGCAGCATCCGAAAGGCCAGCGAGGCCAAAGAGACCCGCACCTTCGAGGGCCGCGAGTACGTGATGGAGCACGGCATCACCGGCGACTTCGCCATCGTCAAGGCCTGGCGCGGCGACCGCCACGGCAACCTCCAGTTTCGCGCCTCGTCGCGCAACTTCAACCCCCTCTGCGCGATGGCCGCTCGGGTCACCATCGCCGAGGTCGAGGAGCTCGTCGAACCGGGCGTCATCGACCCCGACGCGGTGCACCTCGCGGGGGTCTTCGTGCAGCGTATTTTTCAAGGCAAAGACTACGTCAAGCGCATCGAGCGGCGCACCGTTCAGAAGGGCTGAGAGGCGAGCACCATGTTGACCCGTGAACAGATCGCCCAGCGCGTGGCGCGCGAGCTCCGCGACGGCTTTTACGTCAACCTCGGCATCGGCATGCCCACCCTGGTGCCGAACTACGTCGAAGCCGGCGTCGAGGTCGTGCTCCAGAGCGAGAACGGCGTGCTCGGCGTCGGGCCCTACCCGGTCGAGGCGAGGGTCGACCCCGACCTCATCAACGCGGGCAAAGAGACCATCACCGTGCGCCCCGGCGCGAGCTTCTTCGACAGCGCCCAGAGCTTCTCGATGATCCGCGCGGGCAAGATCGACCTGGCCATCCTCGGGGCCATGCAGGTGAGCGAATCGGGCGATCTCGCAAACTGGATGATCCCCGGCAAGATGGTCAAAGGCATGGGCGGCGCGATGGACCTCGTGCACGGCGCCCGCAAGCTCATCGTCATGATGGAGCACGCCGCCAAAGACGGCACCCCGAAGATCGTGAAGCGCTGCTCGCTGCCGCTCACGGGCCGCGGCGTGGTGCACAAGATCATCACCGACATGGCCGTGATCGACATCACCGCCGAGGGGCTCTTCTTGCGCGAGGTGGCGCCCGGCGTGAGCGCCCGCGACGTGCAGGCCATCACCGAGCCCACGCTCAAGATCGAGGGCGAGCTCATCGAGATGCCGGTCTGACCGCAGCCCCCGCGGCCGGCCCTCAGCCGAGCCCTGCGACGAACGCTCGCATCATGCGCCCGAGCGCCGCCTCGGCCCGGGCCCGCGCCGCGGCCATCGCTTCGCCCGCGCCCACGCGCTCTTTCTGATCAAAATAGAACTTGATCTTGGGCTCGGTGCCGCTCGGCCGCGCCATCACCCGGGAGCCGTCGTCGAGCACGAATTTCAGCACGTCGCTCGGGGGAAGGCCCGTCGCGACCGGGCGGCCGTCGAGGGTGCCCTCGCCCCGCGCGTAGTCGACCAGGCCCACCACCCTGCGGCCGTCGAGGGCGCCGGGCGGGGCGGCCCTGAGCCGGGCCATCATCGCCGCGATGGCGCGCTGCCCCTCGGCGCCGGGCAAGGTGACGTTGTGCTGCCCCGACACGAAGAGCCCGTAGCGGCGCGCGATTTCTTCGAGGCGGTGCTCGAGGGTCTGGCCTCGGGCCTTGAGCCTCGACGCGAGCGAGGCCATCGCGGCGGCCGCGCTCAGGCCGTCTTTGTCGCGCACGAGGGTGCCCACGCAGTACCCGAGGGCCTCTTCGTAGCCGAAGACGAAGCGGGCCCCGGTGGCCTGGCATCGGGCGTCGGCGTTGGCGATGATCCATTTGAAGCCCGTGAGGGTCTCGGCGTACTCGGCCCCTTCGGCCGCGGCGATGACGCCGAGGAGGGGCGACGAGACGATGGTCGTGGCCACGAGCTTGCGATCGCCGCCGGGGTCGCTCACCAGCGCGTCGTGCCCCAGGAGCGCGCCGATTTCGTTGCCGTTGAGCATGCGGTACCGGCCGTCGGCGCCCCGGAGCCCCACCGCGAGGCGGTCGGCGTCGGGGTCGTTGGCGATCACCAGATCGACCGACTTCTCTGCCGCCAGCGCGAGCGCAAGATCCATCGCGCCGGGCTCCTCAGGGTTCGGAAAGCGCACCGTCGGGAAGCGCCCGTCTGGGGCCTCTTGCGCCGCCACGCTGTGCACCTCGCCCGCCTCGGCCAAAAGCCTCGTGGCGAGCCGCGCGCCCACCCCGTGCATCGCCGTGTAGGCCACCGAGAGCCGCGCCGGAGCGCCCCGCGAGAGGGCCCGAACGCCCGCGAGGTAGGCCGCTTCGAGCGCCTCGCCCAAGCCCACGAGACGCCCCGCGCGGCGCGCCTCGTCGAGCGCACCCGAGGGCACCTCGGCGAGCGACCCGAGGGCCTCGATGCGCGCCGCGATGAGTGCGTCGACGGGCGGCACGATCTGCGCGCCGTCTGACCAGTAGACCTTGTACCCGTTGTACTCGGGCGGGTTGTGGCTGGCCGTGACCATCACCCCGGCGGCGGCGCCGAGGGTCTTCACCGCGAAGGCCGTGCACGGCGTCGGGCCGAGCGCGTCGAAGAGGTAGACCTTGAGCCCGAGGCCCAGAAAGGCACGGGCCGCGTCTTCGGCGAAGCGGCGCGAGTCGAGGCGGCCGTCGTAGCCCACCACCACGCCGCGCGAGGCCGCGTCGGGCACGCTCTCGACGAGGGTCGCGCCGACCCCGTGGCTGGCCTTGAGCACCATCACCCGGTTCATGCGATTGGGCCCCGCCCCGACGACCCCGCGGAGCCCCGCGGTGCCGAAGGCCAGGGTGGCCCGAAAGCGATCGGCGAGCCCCGCCTCGTCGTCGGCGTCGAGCAGGCTCTGGAGCTCTGCGCGGGTCACCGGGTCAGGGTCTTCGGCCAGCCATCGCGCAGCGCGGGTGCGAACGGTGATCATGGTGAGGGCGAGCGGTAGCACATCCGGGCGCGCATTTCGGTATGCTCTCGCCCACGATGCAACTTCGACAGAACCCTCGGGTGGTGGTCACCGGCGCGGGCGGCGGGCTCGGGCGCGCCTTCGCGTACGTGCTGGCCTCGCGCGGCGCGAAGCTGGTGCTCTCAGACGTCAACGAGGCCGGCCTCGCCGAGACCGCCGACGGGGTGCGGGCCCGCGGCGGCAGCGCCGACACCCTGCGCTGCGACGTGAGCGTGGCGGCCGAGGTCGAGGCGCTCTTCGACCTCAGCGAGGCCCGACTCGGCGGATGCGACCTGCTCATCAACAACGCCGGGGTCGCGGTGTCGGGCCCGGTGGGCGAGATCCCGCTGCGCGACTGGGAGTGGATCGTCGGCGTCAACCTCCGCGGGGTCGTGCACGGGTGTCACTATTTCATCCCCGCGATGAAGCGGCGCGGCCGCGGCCATGTGCTGAACGTGGCCTCGATCGCGGGCTTCGCGTCGTCGCCCCTGATGGGCCCCTACAACGCCACCAAGGCCGCTGTGATCGCGCTCTCTGAGACCCTCGCGGGCGAGCTCCGCGGCACCGGCGTGGGCTGCTCGGTGCTCTGCCCGTACTTCTTCCGCACGGGCATCCTCGACAACAGCCGCGCCACGGCGATGCCCGACACGTCGAAGGTCACCCGCATCATGGAGTCGACGCGGCAGCAGGCCGAAGAGGTCGCGCGGCTGGCCCTTGAGGGCTGCGAGCGCGACGCGCTCTACATCTTTCCGCACCGCGAGGCTTGGGCGATCCAGGCCTTCAAGCGCCTCGTGCCGAGCCTCTTGCACCGTCGCCTCGCGGCCGAGATCGCGAAGCGCACGATCTGAGCCGCGACGCTCAGCGCGGGCCCAGAAATTCATCGAGCTGCGCGGCGACCCGGGCCTCGGCGGCGGCCAGCGTCGCGCGGCCTGTCTCGTCGAGCGCGGCCGCGACCGGCGCCTCGGCGTCGAGCCCTACCGCGGCGCTCACCCGCGCGCTGATCTGATCGATCTCGCTCGGGATGAACTGCGTGAAGGCCCGTCGGAGGTCGGGCAAGAGGAGCTTGAAGGTCTCCCACGGAAGGCCCCCGAGCACCTCATCGACGCACTGTAAGAGCCGCGCAGAGCCGAGAAAAATGTTCTTCGCCGAGAGAAAGAGCCCGTCGAGGAAGGGCCCCGCCTTGAGCACCTCGTCTCGGCCCCCGCGGAGGTACCGGGTGAGCGCCGCGGCCACCACCTTCTCGCGCGTCGCGCCCATCGCGAAGAGCACCCCGTAGCCCGCGCCCCGCAGCATAGGCTGGCCGTCTTCGGTCTCGCAGAGGGCGTGGAGCTGCGCGACCCAGAGCCCCCGATCGAGCCGCGCGGCGTCGAGCGAGAGGGCCGCCCGCTCGACCGTGTGCAGCCCGTCGAGCACCCTCCGGGCCTGGTCGCCCTGGGCGTAGACGCAGCCCGAGACCGTGAGCGCGCACTTTTGAAAGAGCGCTTCGAGGGTGGCCATGAGCCGCGCGTTGCCCTGGGTCGCGAGGGTGTCGCGGTACTGGTAGAGCAGCATGAGGTCGGCGAGCCCCCCGGCGAGGCGCTCGAAGCGCGCGTCGCTCGCGATGGCGGCCTCGACGGCCACGAGCACGGCGTCGAAGGCGTCGACGAGGCCCATCTGGGCGGTCTTCAAGAGCAGCCGCGTGGTCGCCGCGGCGTCGCCCTCGGCCTCGGCCAGCGCGTCGCGGAGACGGTGCGCCGCGGCCTGGGCGATCGAGGCCCCGCGGTCGCTGAGGTCGACGAGCACCTCGTCGACGCGCTCGCTCCAGCGGAGGCCCCAGGTCTCGCCGAGGAGGTGCAGGTTCTCGCCCGTCGCGAAATCGGGGCCCTTGAAGAAGCCCGCGGGCACCCCTTGATTGGGCGACCCCTCGCCGAGCCGGGTAAACATCGGCACTTCAAGGAAGGCGCACTGATGCAAGAACGCGCTCTTCTGCCGGTGCCCCTCGACCCGCCCGACGTCGCACCGCACGGTCTTGGCCTCACCCGAGACGTCGAGCTTGAAGGCCTTGCACTGTTGGTAGTAGTCGCGCATCACGGGCACCTTGCCCGCCTCGGGGGTCACCCGGCCCACCCGACGCCCGACGAGCACCTCGCGGGCCGCGGCCTCGACCACGCCGCCGTGGAGCCGCGCGTCGCCCTTGATGAGCGCCATTTCGAGCGCGTCGGCGAGGTCTTCGCGGGTGACCTCTCGGTTGCCTCGGAGCCGCGCGAGGTTCTGCGCGCACTGCCACGCGGTGACGGCGTCGGCGGTGCTGGCGCTGGCCTTCTGCGCCCGCACCCTGCGCATGACCTCGGTGAGCAGCGCGAGCGCGGCGTGGCTGAAGGGGGTCTCGTCGCCGGCCTCAATGTGCTCCCAAACCGCGTGGTTGTAGCCGGGCAATCGGTTGAGGCCGTAGAGGTTGGCGAGGGCGGTGTACGCGTGTGCGGTCACCATCGTGTCGAGGTTCTTGTTCTTCGCGAGCTTGCCCTTGGCCGGCACCGTCCACGGGAGGGCGACGGTGTGGAAGGCCCCGGTGACCACCGCGACGGGCCTGTCTTTGTGGGTCTTCAGCGCGGCGTCGATGCGCTGCCGCATGAAGGCCTCGCGTTGCAGGGTGCCGTCTGCGACGAGGGCCGCCTCGCCGTCGTCGAGCACGCTGTTTCGCACGCACCACGCGAAGGTGAGCATGGCGCGAAAGTAGCGTTCGGTGCTGGCGTGAAAGCCCTCGGTCTCGAAGCGGGCGTTCCAGAATTCGTCGAAGTTGCGGCGGCGCTCGGCGAGGCGCAGGGCCTCGAAATAGCGGTTCCGCGCGAGGTGCCCGTCATCGACGGTCTGCTGCGTCTCGCCCGACGCGAGGTGCTTGTACGCGATGGTCTCGCTGAGCGGCAGGTCACAGAACGCGAGCTCGGCGTCGAGCGCGGCCCCGGCCTTGAGGGCCACATACTCGGGCGCGTGCTCGGTCAGCGGCCACCACCCGCGGTAGCGCACGGCGATGTCGGCCGAGGGCGAGAGCACGCCGTTCTGCCCGAACTGATTGTCGTGATCGCTCAGCGACGAGAACAGCGTGAGCGGCGGCTGGGTCTCGGGGTCGATGATGTACCGAATCAACCCGTCGGCGTCGGCGGGCCCCTCGACGAGCACCGCCGCGGGCCGCGCCGCTTCGATGGCCTTGCGCACATGCCACGCCGCGGTCGGCGAGAAGTGCCGCACGGGGCACCAGAGCACCCGCGGGTCGGTGACGATCGCCTCGACGGCGGCCTCGACCTCGGCGGGTCGCGCGGGCGCGTCGGTCTTCTTCCGTGCGGCCACGCCGAGCGCCTCCTAACCCTTCAAGAACGTGCGCGCTTTGTAGTACTTCTTCCACAAGCCGACGTCTTTGGTGGCCCGCGGTTTGACCGCGACGTCCCAGTACTGTTTGAGCACCTTGAGGTCTTCGCTGGCGTCTTTGACCGCGGCCCCGGCGAGGTTGATCACCAGGTGCTCGGGCTCGACGACGTTCTCGCCGAAGAAGTTGGCATAGAGCGCCGCGTTGAAGCCCACGCTCACGGCCTCGGCGGTGCTCATCACGGCGCCCCCGCGTTCGAGCTTGACGCCGTCGAGGGTCTTGCCCGACCGAATCTCATGAAAGGTCGTGACCAGAAGGTCGAGCACGTCGTCGCCGAGGCTCACCCGCTCGGCCGTCGAGCCCGCGAGGAGGTGCTTCACCTGCGTACGCACGATCTTCACCTCTTCGGCGAGGGCCTCGACGGGCGGCACAGTCTCGAAGTTGAACCGGCGCTTCAGCGCCGACGACATCTCGTTGACGCCGCGGTCGCGGGTGTTGGCCGTGCCGATGATGTTGAAGCCCTGGCGGGCCAAGACCACGCCGTCGTCGCCGCGCAGCTCGGGCACCACCATCACCTTGTCGCTGAGGGCGCTCAGGAGCGTGTCTTGCACCTCGTGGGGCGTGCGGGTGATCTCTTCAAATCGCACGATCTGCCCCTCGCGCATGCCGACGTACAGCGGCCCCGGGACGAGGGCCCGCGGGGTCGGCCCTTCGGCGAGCAAGAGGGCGTAATTCCACGCGTACTTGATCTGGTCTTCGGTGACCCCGGCCGAGCCCTGGATGGTCAGAAGCGAGCTGCCCGAGATGGCGGCCGCGAGGTGCTCGCTCAGCCAGCTCTTGGCCGTGCCAGGCTCGCCGATGAGCAACAGCCCCCGGTCGCTCGCCAAGGTCACGATCGCCCGCTGGACGAGCACGTCGTCGCCGTAAAACTTCCGCGAGATCTCGACGCTCGCAGGCGCGCCGTCGCGCGGGAAGCTCAAGGCGCGACCGCTCGACCCGAGCAGGAAGGTCTCGACCGCCCGCGGAGAGAGCCGCCAGCCCGCCGGCCGCGCGTCTCGATCGTTGGCCAAAAGTGCAGCGATTTCATCAGGATACCGCTGTTCAGCGGGGAGCCTCAGCGCCAGCTTCGACATCGGAGTGCGGCCGACCTTTCGGTGTCAACGTTGAGCCCGAGACGGTACCACCCTCTCGGGGTCTTGGTTTGGTCGCAAAGAACACTCTCTCGGCGCGGCGCGTATAGACTCGACCATGATGAACGTGTCGACGCGTCTGCCCCTCCTCGCCGCCCTCGCCACCGCCGCCGGGGCGCTCGGGTGCAGCCACGCGTTGCAGGTGCCGAGGCCCCCGCCGGGCACGCCCTCGCGGCCGCCTCCGCTTGAGGCCTCGCGCATCGACGTGCCGCTCGAGAGCGACGTGCGCAGCACCCTCGCGGGGCTCGAGCGCGAGGTGCCGCGCACCTTTAGCACCCAGGGTCGCTTTCAGATGCTCGGGGTGACCCCGGTGGGCGTGCGGTACGAGGTCACCCGCAGCGATTTTCGCTTCTCGGTCGAGGGCGACCGACTCGTCGCAGAGACCGAGCTCTCGGTGCAGGCCGAGGCCTGCGTGGGCGCGCCCGGGGGCTTGCCCATCCCGCTCCTCGGGGGGGTGTGTCAGCCCGTGGCGTCGTGCGGGGTGAACGAGGCGCGGCGGCGGGTGGTGATCCGCACCGCGACGCAGCTCGGCCTCACGCCCGAGTGGCAGATCGTGAGCCGCACCGAGCCCGCGGGGGTGCGCTTCGTCGACCGCTGCGAGCTCACCGCGTTCAGGGTCGACGTCACCAACATCGCCAGCGATTTCGTCGTCGCCCAGATGCGCACCGCCACCCACCAGATGGACGCTCGGATCGCCGAGCGCGGCGACCTCAGACCCCGGGCCGAGCGGTTCTGGGCCTCGCTCCAGGCGCCCGTCGACCTCGGCGAGGGCTTCTGGCTGACCCTCTCGCCCCGCCGCGTCTTCGCCGCGCCCATCACGCTCAGCCCCGAGCGCGTGAGCACCCACGTCGGCATCGAGACCGTCGCCACGGTCACCACCGGGGGCAGGCCCGATACCCAGGAGACCCGCCTCCCGGCGCTCGAAATGAGCGACGCGGCGGGCTCGAATCGCTTCTCGATCACCTTCGACGCGCGGGTCGGCTTCGACGAGATCAACGCCCTGGTGGGCCAGGAGTTTCGGGGTCGCACGATGCAGCTCTCGGGTCACGACGTGCTCATCCGCGACATCCGCGCGCGGGCCAGCGAGGCCGCGATGCTCTTCGAGCTCGACGTGCGCTTCACCGACCCGCCCTTCGGCAACACCGCGGGCACGGTCTACCTGGCGGGCCTCCCGGCCTTCGACGCGGCGAGCTCAAGCATGGTCGTGCGCAACGTCGATTACACCCTTGAGACCCGCAACGCGCTCTTGTCGGCGGGCGAGTGGTTCATGCGCGGGAGCCTCCGCGAAGACGTCGCGCGGCGGGCCGTCTTCCCCCTCGGGGCCCGCATCGACCGGCTGCGCACGCAGGCCCAGACCGCCCTCACCCGCGAGCTCGTGCCCGGCACGGCGCTCCGCGGGCAGATCACCGGCGTACGCCCCGCCAGCGTGTTCGTCACCGACGACGGCGTGCTCGTTCGGGTCAACGTCGACGGCGAGGCCCGGGTCACCCAGAACCTCGACACCCTCGGGCTCACGGCTCGCTGACCGGCACCCCGAGGCCCCGCAGCACCCGCCAGACGCCCCCCTCGCTCGCGGCCACACACACCGGCGAGCCCCCCTCACGCAACACCAAGGCCGTGCCCTCGGGCGCCGCGCTCACCGGCCGCTGCCCGCGATGGAGCGCCAGCGCCGCGGCCTCCTCGACGGTCACCACCCTGACGAGCTCGCCCAGCGCCGCGAAGCCCCGCAAGGCCCCGCGGAGCCCCGGCACGAGGCCCGCGTCGGCGCGCGCGTCGAAGAGCGCCTGCCCCGGCACGCAGCCCTCGACCGAGAGCCGCCCCGAGGCGATGCGTCGCAGCGCCGTCAGGTGCCCCAGGGTGCCGAGTCGCTCGGCCAGATCACGAGCGAATGCGCGCACATAGAAGCCCTTCGAGACCCGCATCGTGAGGCTCACGGCGCCCCGCGCGGGGTCGACCGCATCGAGATGCACTTCATGAAGTTCGACGTCGCGGGGCGGCAGCGCGACGACCTCGCCGCGACGCACCCTGACGTGCATGGCCTCGCCGTCGACCTTGATGGCGCTCACCGCCGGGGGCACCTGCGCGAGGGGCCCGGTCATCGTGTCGAGCAGGGCCCGCAGCGCGTGGGGGTCGAGCCGCGCGGGGTCGAAGGGCGCCTCAGCGGTCACGGCCCCGTCGGCGTCGAGGGAGTCGGTCGCGCGGCCTAGCTGGAGGGTGGTGCGGTACACCTTGTCGTCTGCGGTGAGCCACGACGAGAGCTTCGTCGCCTCGCCCACCAACAGCACGAGGACGCCCGTGGCCATGGGGTCGAGGGTGCCCGCGTGGCCCACCTCGCGGGTCGCGAACACCCGCCGCGCCGCGGCGACGACGTCGTGCGAGGTCACCCCCGCGGGCTTGTCGACCCCGAGCACCCCATGAAACAGCGCCGGGCGGCGGGTCACGGCTTCTTCAGTTCGGTCGCCACTTCGGCCAGGAGCTTGTCGAGGCCATCGCCGGCGTGGAGGTGCGCGTCGTGCTCGATGCTCAGCACCGGCACCCTTCGCATTTCGAGGCGCGGCGCGAGCTTCACCCGGAGGCTCGGCGCGAGGCTCCCGAGGCGCTTGCCCGCGGTCAGGGCGCGGCGCCCGTCGGCGTCTTCGCCCATGATCACGTAGCGGACCCGCGCGAGCGAGAGGTCGTCGGTGACCTCCACCGACGAGATCACCAGCTCGCGGAGCCGCGGGTCGTCGAAATCGCGGAGCAGGATCGCCGAGAGTTCTTGTTGGATGCGCGCGGCCACGCGGCCTGCGCGACGGTGCGGGTCAATCTTCCGCGTCGTCGGGGTTGTCATCTGAGAGCTTCTCCTCGATGCCTGCGAAGGGGTCTCGTTCGCCGACGGGTTCGTCGTCGCCGTACGACACAATCTCGATCTCGCGGTCGGTCAGCAGGGCCTCTCCGGCCACCGCCGACGCCACCGTCGAGGTCACCTTGTCGCAGACCTCATTACAAAGTGAACGGTCGTTGGTGACCATCACCACCCCGAGGGTGGCGAGCTGCCACCGCTCGAGGTCGCCGACTTCAGCGATCGAGACGTTGAAGCGCGCGCGCACGCGGTCGACCGCCTTGCGAACCACCGCGCGGCGATCTTTCAAAGAATGGGCCGCCATGATGTGCAGCCTGAGACGCAGAAGACCTACCACCATAGGGGCAGAAGGTTTGCCTTCATTCAACCTGCCACGCAACCCGCAGCCCCACTTCGTGCTCGCGCGCCGTGAGGAGCGCGCTTCGCAGCGCGAGGAGCATCATCGCCGCGAGGCTCTCGGGCTCGGCGTCGAGCTCGTCGGGGCCCGGCACGCGGCGCCCCGAGAGCACCGCGAGCACGTCTTCGGCCTTGACCACGCGGCGCTTCTTGCCGACCCAGCCGTCGCTGATGACCCGGGCGATCACCGCCGCCACCCGCGGCCTGAGCTCGGGCGACAGCACGTTCTTGACCCTGATAGCCATGGCGCGGGCCTTGTCGGGCGAGAAGCGCCCGCCGTGGGGGTTACGGGCGGTGTACTTCCACGGGCGGCCTGAGGCCTCGGTCACGGCGGCGAGCACGGCCTCGAAGGGGTCGCGATCGTCCCATGAGAATTCCCAGGTGCCAGGGAGCTCGTCTCCGTCTTCGTCGATCAGTTGAAAGCGCGTTCGACCTGAGAGTTGCTGCATCTGGCACCGCCCCTGTGGTGACGCTCAGAGCGTCGCCGCGATCTCTTCGAGTTCGTAGGCTTCGATGACGTCGTTGGCCTTGATGTCAGGGGTGTTGTCGAGCGAGATACCGCACTCGAAGCCCTGCGCCACTTCCTTGACGTCTTCCTTGATGCGGCGAATCGAGGCGATCTTGCCCTCCCACTTCACCGCGCCGTCTCGCACGAGCCGCGCGTTCGCGCCACGCTTGACCGACCCGTCGATGACCATGCAGCCCGCGACGATGCCGACCTTGGTGATGTTGAACACCTGGCGGATCTCGGCCTTGCCGAGAGCCTTCTCGACGAACACCGGCTTGAGCTGACCGAGCATGAGCTGCTTCAGGTCGTCAACGGCCTCGTAGATCACGTTGTAGAACTTCAGCGCCACCTTGGCGTCGTCGGCCGCGGCCTGAGCCTTGCCCGCGGGGCGGACGTTGAAGCCGATGACCACCGCGTTGCTCGCCGAGGCGAGCTGCACGTCGGTCTCGGTGATCGCGCCCACCGCGCCGTGAATGACCCGAACCTGCACCTTCTCGGTCGACAGGGCCGTGAGGGCCTGGCGCAGACCTTCGACGGCGCCCTGGGCGTCGGCCTTGATGACCACGCCCACCGTGGCCGCGCCGTCTTTCTGAAGCGCGCGGGCGATGGCGTCGAGGCCGCGGGTGAGGTCGATCTGCGGCTTGTTCACCTTCTCGATGGCCTTGAGCTCTTCGCTCACCTCTTGGGCCTTGCGGAGGTCGCTCGCGACGTAGAGCTTGTCGCCCGCGTTCGGCACATCGCTGAGACCCAAGATCTCGATCGGCGTCGAGGGGCCGGCCTTGTCGAGGGGCTTGCCGCGGTCGTCGAACATCGCGCGGATACGCCCGTACGCCGAGCCGACGAGCACCACGTCGCCGTTGCGCACGGTGCCCTCTTGCACGAGCACCCGGGCCACGGCGCCGCGGCCCTTGTCGAGCTTGGCCTCGAAGACCGTGCCCACGCCGGGCTTCTTCGGGTCGGCCTTCAGGTCGAGGATCTCGGTCTGAAGGGCGAGGGTCTCGAGCATCTCGTCGAGGCCCTGGCGCGCCTTCGCGCTCACCTTCGAGACGAGGGTCTCGCCGCCGAATTCTTCAGCGATGACCTCGTACTGCATGAGCTGTTGCAGCACCTTGTCGGGGTTGGCGTCGCCCTTGTCCATCTTGTTGAGGGCGACGATGAGCGGCACCTTGGCGGCCTTGGCGTGGTTGATCGCCTCGACCGTCGTGGGCATCACGCCGTCGTCGGCGGCCACCACGAGCACGGCCACGTCGGTGAGCTTCGCGCCGCGGGCACGGAGCGCGGTGAACGCCTCGTGACCCGGCGTGTCGAAGAACACCACGGTGCCGCGCTTGGTGTTGACCCGGTACGCGCGCACCTCTTGGGTGATGCCGCCGGCCTCGCCCTCGGCGACCCGCGACCCGAGGA
The DNA here is from genome assembly GCA_016792845.1 of Myxococcales bacterium. Lineage (GTDB taxonomy): Bacteria > Myxococcota_A > Polyangia > Polyangiales > JAEUKH01. The sequence goes on from JAEUKH010000043.1 coordinate 188,580, forward strand.
TGGCGTCGAGCAGCGTGGTCTTGCCGTGGTCGACGTGACCCATCACCGTCACCACCGGCGCGCGCGGCATGAGCTCGGTCTTGCCCGAGTCGGCCGGGAGCGCCTTCTTGATGATGTCGTCGATGTTGAGGGCCACGTCTTCGACGGTGAACCCGAACTCGCTCGCGAGGAACTTGGCCGTGTCAGAGTCGAGCGTCGAGTTGATGTTCTTGCCCGTCTCGCCCGCTTGGATGAGCTTGATAAGCACGTCGGTGGCACGAATGCTCATGCGGCGCGCGAGCTCTTGCAGCGAGATCTGGGCCTCGATCTTGATGACCTTCTTGTGCTGGGCCATCTCGGTCTGAGGCGTCTGCAGGCCGCGCCCGAGGCCGCCCATGCGACCCTGGTTTTGACCCCACGGGCGACCGCCCTGACCCTGATACCCCGGGCGACCCATCGAGCCGCCCATGCCAGGCCCGCCCGGGCGCTGCGGCGTACCCCGCCCCGGCACCGGACGACCCACCTGGTTGCGGTCGACGTTGACGATGGTCGGGCGACCCCGCGGGGGCATCCCGGGCCCACCCGGGCCTGAGGTCGGACCCATCGAGGGGCGACCCGGCCCGCCCATCGGCGGACCCATCGAGGGGCGACCCTGCGGCCGCGTGTTGGTCTCCTCGTACACGATGGTCTTCTTGATCGGATCCCATCGCGCGATGCCCGTACGCTTCTCACCCGGCGGCCCCGGCGGAACACTCGGCCGCGGCGGCGGGTTGCTCGGCCGTGACTCCTCGCGCGGCGCCTCGGCTTGGCGGCTCTCGTTGGCAGGCCCGCGCGGCGGCGCCGCGGGCTGCGGGCGCACCTCGACCCGCGCCACCGGCGGGGCCTTGGGGATCTCAACCGCCACAGGCTCGACCTTGGGCGCTTCGACCTTCACGGGTTCAACCTTCGGCGCTTCAACCACGGGCACTTCGACCTTCACGGGCTCGACCTTGGGGGCCTCGACCACCGGCGCCTCAGCCCGCACGGGCTCGGCCTTCGGGGTCTCGACGACCGGCGCTTCGACCTTGGGCGCCTCGACCTTGGGCGCCTCGACCGCCGCGGGCTCGGCCTTCACGGGCTCAGCCTTCGGGGCCTCGACCGCGGGCTCGGCCTTCACGGGCTCGGGCTCGCGCGCCTCGACCCGGGGGCTCTCACCCCGCGGCGCCTCGGCCGAGGCGTCATGCGAGGCCTCTGCGCGAACGGGCTCGGGGGCGGGCTCTTCGCGCGGCGCGACCCGGGGCGCGGCGACGGGGCGCGGCGGCGGCGCGGGCGGGGCCGGCGGCTCGACGCGCTTCAGCTTGCGAATGCCCGGCGCGACCTCGACCTCGACGAAGCTCGCCTGTCGGTCTTTCAAGATCTGACTCTTGATGATCTCGACGCTCGACCCCTCGACCTTCGACATCTTGTTCTTCACGTCGATGCCCATGGCGCGGATCTTCTGGAGGACGGTCTCCGTATCCATTTTGAGATCCGCTGCGATCTCGTACACTTTCACCGTACTCATCATCGCTCCTCCAGTCCCGCGAGGCGATCGAGTGTCGCCACGAGCTCCATCGCCAGCGGTGCGCTCTGCACTCCGAGGAGCGCAACCTCACCGCGACCCAACCACTGCCCAAGCTCAGCCTTTGAGCCGTATTTTCTAAGCACCGGGCCGCGGCTCTCGCCCTCGGCCTCGGTCTCTGCCGCGAGCGCGTGGGCGTGTTCGCCGGCGTCGCGGGCCACCACAATCAACGGTACCAACGTATGCTCCAACGCGGTCATGAGCGCCTCGGTGCCTACCGCGAGCGATCGGGTACGCCATGCGACCCCCACAAGGGAAGCCGCTTTTGACCTCAGACCGCGGGCCAAATCACCCAAGACCACCACGGGGTCAAGGTCGCGCTGCACTTCGACCTTCAAACTGCGCTCGGCGGCGTGCCGCTTGACCATCTCGGTCACGCACCGACGCGTCGGGTGAACCCACGCGCCGCGCCCGCCTCGGGCCTTGCCGGGGTCGACCGCGACGCGCCCGTCGGGGCCCGCGACCACTCGCAGCATCACCTCGGGCCGGTCGCCCTGACGACAGCCGACGCACGTACGCCGCGGGCCCGTCGGGGCCTCGACCTCGCGCGTCGGCACCTCAACCGCCGGCGACCTCCCTGCCGCCGCGGGCGACGCCGCCGACGCCGCCTGACGCGGGGCCGTCGGGCGTGCGCCACCCTGGGGCTTGGGCGCCTGCGGGGCGCGGCCCTTTCGCGGTGACTTCGGGGTGGGTTTCAACGCTTCTGCCATGGTGATCAAAGGGTCTGTTCGTCTCCTCAACGATGGTCTACGCGACGCGTTCGGGCCTCATCACGAGGCCGCAGCCTCGTCGCCCGATGCACTCTCGGCGGCCTCGCGGCGCGCGGCCTCGATCACCTTCTGCTCGCTGCTCAAGAAGGTCGCCGCGCCCTGCTTGATCTGTCGCACCTTCTTCAGCGACAGCGCCGTACGCTTCACGAGCTCTTCTTCGGTGATGCTGTTGAGCGCCTCGACGGTCTTGAGCCCCGAGGTCTCAAGGAGGCTCACGGTGTGCTCGCCAACGCCGCGCACGAACATCAGCCGGTCGCGCTCGCTGAGCGCGTCGGTGCGCTTCGAGGCCTCACGGATGCGCTTCTGCCGAAGCTCCTCCATCGCCTCTTCGGCGGCGGCCTTGATACGGTCGGCGTTCTCGGCGCCCCCGAGCCCGGGGATGCCCCCGAGCTCTTCGCTGCTCGCCTCGGCCACATCTTCGAGGTTGCGGAAGCCGAGCTTGTACATCGTCTGCGCCGCCGCCGGGGTGATGCCCGCGATGAGCGAGAGGGCGTCGATGCTCTCGTCTTCTTGCAGCTTGAATTTGCTCTCTGAGATGATGTCGAGCTTCCACCCGGTGAGCTGCGACGCGAGGCGCACGTTCTGGCCCTTGCGGCCGATGGCCAGCGAGAGCTTCTCGTCGGGCACCACGAGCTCCATGCTCTTGTCGCTCTCGTTGATCACCACCCGCGCGATCTCGGCCGGCGCGATGGCGTTGCAGACAAAGCGCGCGGGGTCGCGGTCGTAGGGCACGATGTCGATGCGCTCGCCCCGGAGCTCTTGCACCACGGCCTGCACCCGCGAACCCTTGACGCCCACGCAGGCGCCCACCGGGTCGACGTCGGTGGCCTTCGAGGTCACCGCGATCTTGCTGCGCACGCCAGGCTCGCGGGCCGCCGCCACCACCCGCACGATGCCCTCATAGATCTCAGGCACCTCGGCCTCGAAGAGCTTGATGAGCAGCCCCACGTCGGTGCGCGACAAGAGCACCTGGGGCCCCTTGGCCTCGCGGTCGATGTCGCGAACGTACGCCACGATGCGCTCGCCGGGCCGGTAGTTCTCGCGCGGCACCTGGTCGCGGGCCTTGAGGATGGCCTCGGTGCGCCCGAGGTCGACGATGATGTCGTTGCGCTCGAAGCGGCGAAAGATGCCCGTGATGATCTCGCCCTTGCGGTCTTTGTACTCGTTAAAGACCAGCTCGCGCTCGGCGTCGCGCACCCGCTGAATGATCACCTGCTTGGCGGCCTGCGCGGCGATGCGCCCGAAGCCCTTGCGCGCGGCCTTGAGGAGCAAAATGTCGCCGAACTGGCGCTCTTGCTCTTCGGCCTTGCGGTTGTCTTCGATGCGGTAAAACACCTGAAAATCGAGCTTGTCGCCGGCCTCGACGTCGAGCGAGAGGGCGTGCGCCTTTTCGAGCGAGATCTCTTGCTCGGGCTGCGCCACGTCGTCGACCACGGTCATGCGCTGAAAGAGGTCGACGCCCCCCTCGCGCTCGTTGAAGCGCGCGACGAGGTCACGGGTGCCACCGAGGTGCTTGCGCGCCGCCGAAAGAATGGCGCTCTCGAGAGTCTCGACGAGCACCGCACGCTCAATGCCCTTGTCCTTCGCGACCACGTCGAGGGTCGACGCGAGGTTGGGGTTCGCGGGAGCCGGGGCTGCCGGTGCCTGGGGTTGCTTGGTCGCCATGGTGTCTGACCTTCCGACTGTCGTGGGGTCGTGCGAGGGACGCCGCATGGGTGCGGCGCCCGTCGCCCTTCAGGTGCCCTCAGCGCCCACTGGGGCCTTCGGGCTTTTCGGGTTCTTCTTCGTATCTGACGCGCGCGCCTTGCCCGGGCGCACCTTTGGCGGGGCCTTGATCTCTGCGAGCTTGGCCCGCGCGATCAACCCCACCGGGACTTCAACCACGCCCTCTTTGGCCGTCACCCGCACGGCCCACGGGCCATGCTTGGCCCCCGGCGCCGTGGCCGCGGTGCCCGCCAAGGGCGCCTCAAACGCGAGTTTGCCGTCGAGGGCTTGCCGGAGCTTCAAGCGCACCGTCAACCCCTGAAAGCGGTCAAAGTCTTCGCGCTTCTGCAAGGGTCGCTCGAAGCCCGGGCTCGACACCTCGAGGTCGTACGCGAGCTCGATCGCGTCGACGGTGTCGAGGTGCGCCGACACGTCTCGGCTCACCGCCACGCACTGGTCGGCGGCCACCCCGGGGCGCTCGGCCGAAGGCAACACCCGCGGATCACCCCCCGGGAGGTCGATGTACAACCTCAGGATGCCGCGCCCGTTGCCCTGCAACCACTCGATGGCCACCAGGTCGAGACCGTGAGGCGTTACGAGGGGTTCAAGCTCAGACCGAAGTTGGGAGACGTCGACGCGCAACCTTGCACCGTGCCCGAACGAGACGGGCCACTCAAGGGTCATGCGAGACGACCGCGGTCACCCGGTTGCGGAGCCATCGGACGCCCTGATCGCTCAGAGAGCCCGCTGCCCCCGCCCGCGAACAGTGAGGCGCCGAACCCGCCCGCGCGCCCCTCAAAAGAGCGGTCGCCGCGGTCGGCCGGCCCCACACGCCGCAGCGGTGGACCACGCCCACAACAAAGGGGCGGTCTACTGGGAGGGCCCGTCACGCGTCGGAGTGCGTGCGGAGTTGAACCCCGGAGACGGGCGCCTACCTACCACCCTTCTTCTCGCTCGGCAAGAGCCCTTCGGCAGAGCGTCGCACCCGGCGATGCCCTCGCCCCGCCCCCCTCGCCTTCGACCCCCTTCGCCCGCCCCCGACGGGCCCTCACGCTGCGGCCGCCGCAGACCTTCGCTCACACGGATCTCAGCGTGAGCGCGAGGTCATTTTCACCGCAACGATGCAACCAGCGGCGCGATCACGGTGACGCGTGCGGCGGCTCGATCTTTTCGGAGCGCCGTCAGCGCGAGGGCCGAGGAGCCGCGTCGCGCCCGAGGGGGTGATGGGGTGACGGCGGCGCGGGCGCGGGACCAAGCAGGCGGCGTTGATGCCCTCGTTCGAGTGACGGCGGCGCGGGCGCGGGGCGCGGTGTCACACCGGGGCGGAGGGGCGGCGGAGGGGCGAAGCGGCGACGGCGGGGCGATGGGGCCGATCGAGGCTTGCAAAGCGTTCCGAAGGCGAACTACGGTCGCGGCTCCCGCGAGGGGCGCTGCGGGGCGATCGCAGCCGCCGAGACAACGGGTTCGAGCACGAGGAGATCGAATGCGATCCACAGGGTTTCTGCGCCGTCTGGCGCTGGTGGCGTGCCTTGGCCTCACCGTCGTGAGCGCCTCAGGCTGTGCAGACGAAAACGACCCCAAGACCTGGGTCGACAGGCTCCCGACGGCGAACAAGCGCCCCTCGGCCATGCGCAGGCTGCGCCAGATGTGGGAGTCGAAGCTCGCGAGCACGACGCCCCCGAACAACCTGCAAGACCCGCAGGTTCAGCAGATGCGTAACACCATCGTGGGCCCGGTGGCCCAGGCCTTCATCGAGCATCGCGAAGAGATCGCGACCCGCAAAGAGGCCATCGAGATCTTGGCCACCGTCGACGACGCGCGGGCCATCCCGGCCCTCCTCGCGGCGCTCGAGTTCAGCCCCGGCAACTCTGAGAGCGAGCGCATCGCGCTGCGCGCGGCCCAGGCTCTGCGTGATCTTCACCCGCAGAACAACGCCGACGTCAACCGACGGCTCATCGCCACCATCGACCGGGCCACGGGCAACAGCGGCTCGGCGCCGGCGATCCGCGAGGCGGTGATCCAGGCCATCGCGGCGGTGGGCGCCCGCGACGCGGTGCCGGTGCTCCAGCGGGTGCTCCGCAAGCCGATCGATCAGCAAGAGATCCGCACGGCGCGGGCCGCGGCTGACGCCCTGGGCGAGCTCGGCGACACCAGCGCCGACAGCGTCAACGCCCTGGTGTACGGGCTCTTCCTCAATGTGCGCCGCGCGAACGCGTTTAACAACTGCTCGCGCGCCCTCGTGAAGCTCGGCCCCGACGCCGCGGTGCCGGCGCTCATCGCGACGATTCAGAATCAGAACCCCGACGTCACGGTGCTGATCAACTCGTACGCGGGCCTGCCCGGCGTTCAGCCGCCGCCGCCCGGATACCAGCAAGCGACGGCCATCGACGTGCTGCGCAATTTCGCCGACCCGCGCGGCATCGAGCCGCTTCTCACGCTCTTGCGCGACCACGAGCAGACGCCCAACGTGCGCGGCGCTTCGTCTGAGGCGCTCGGGTACACCGGGCTCGCCCTGCCCGCCGCCGACCCGCGCCGGGCCACCATCTTCGACGCGCTCGCGACGGTGTTTCGCGAGGGCACCCCGGGCGGCGAAGACGACATGGCCCCGAGCGTGGCGCCGGCCCTGGTGCTCTTGGGTGACTCGCGCGCGGTGGGCGTGATCGAGCAGCGTTTGCAGTCGCGGCAGCTCCAGGGGGCCGACACGGTGGCGTATCGTTTGGGCCTGCTCATGCCGCTCGCCTCGGCGGTGCGCCACGACAGCTGGTCGACCTTTGATCGCTTCGCCACCGCGGCGAGCGCGCAGCTCACCCAGCTCGTGGCGCAGAACCCCGACGCCCAGTCTGAGATCGCGCCGGTGCAGACGCAGCTCGCGACGATCCGCGCGGTGGCCCAGGTGGCCCACGACTGCAACGACGGCGACCTCGCGTGCTACCAATCGAAGCTCAGCGACGCCGAGAAGAACGTCGTGCGAAAGGCCGCCTACATGATCGCGTGGACGGGCGGCGAGAACCCCGCCGCGCGGCAGGCCCTCTTGCAGCACGCCGACCACGTCGACCCGCTCGTCCGGCGCTCGATCAACATCGCCATCGACAGCCTCTCGCCGCACGGCTGCGCCGAGTGCATCACGCGGCTCGAAGGCGTGATCACCGCCGAGCGCGGCCAAGAGAGCAAATCGCTCATGCACCTCGAAGCGCAGATGCTCATCGCGCGGCTCCGTAGCCGACGCTGAGCCTTCGCGCGGCGTGCGTCGGCAGACCCCGTCGGGGGCCCTTCGGGCGGCCCTCAGACGGGGTCCGTCGTTTGGGGCCGAAGGGGCGAATTTTGCTTCTGGCGCCTTCACTGAGGGGATGGTGAGTCGCGCGGGCTTAGGCTAGGGTGGCGTCGTGATTCGACTGGAGGTTGAGGTTGGCGAGGTGAGGGGTCGCGCGACCGAGCGTGACGCCGCGGAGATCACCCTGGGCCGCGCGCCGAGCTCTGACCTGCTCTTGCCCGACTGGCACATCTCGGGCTCGCACGGCGTGCTGCGGGTCTTGCCCGAGAGCGGCGCGGTGCGGTACCGCGACCTGCGCAGCACCAACGGCTCGCGGGTGCGACGCGGCAGCGCGCTTCTGCCGGTCGACGGCTCGGTCGAGTTCGAGCAAGAGCTCCAGCCGGGTGATCGCCTTGAGCTCGGCGACCCGCAGCACGCGGTGGTGGTGAAGGTGAGCTTCACGCCCACCGCCGCCAAGGGGCCCTTTCTGCCGCCGACGGCCTCGGCCTTGAGCGCGACGATGCCGGGCGGCGAGGGCGCGGCCCGGGGGGTGCTTCGCGGCTCGACCCAGGTCGAGGTCGACCCCGAGGCCCACGTGGTGGCGCAGCGCGCGGTGGCCGACGTGGGCGAGGCGCGGCAGCAGGTCGAGCGCGACCCGGTGTCGTTCAAGACGGTGCTGGCGGCGCTCCAGAAGCTCTCGGGGGCGCTCGAGCTCGACGAGGTGCTCGACGCGGTGGCCGACGCGGTCTTCGAGGTGGTGCCGCGGGCGACGCACCTCACGGTTCACCTCCGCGACGAGAGCGTCGAGAAGCCGACCTATGTGCCGGTGACGACGCGGGTGCGCGGTGCGACGGGCATCCCCGCAGAGCCGGTGCCGGTGACCCGCTCGGTGGTGCGCAAGGTGATCGAGCAGCGCGCCGCGGTGCTCGCGGCCGACGCGATGCGCGAGGTGGGCGAGAGCGCCAGCATCATGGGCGCGAAGATCCTCTCGACGATGGGCGTCCCCTTGTGGAAGGGTGAAGACATCCCGGGCATTTTGCAGGTCGACAATCGCGCGAGCGCGGGCATCTTCAAAGAGCGCGACCTCGATCTCTTGATGGTGGTGGCGCAGCAGGCCGGCCTGGCCCTCGCCAACGCGCGGCTCTACCAGCGGGTCAAGCTCGCCGAGGCCAGCGCCCGCAGCGAGAACAGCTTTCTCAAGCAGCGGGCCCAGAAGAAGTTCGAGCGCATGATCGGCGACAGCAGCGCCATGCGCCAGCTCTTCGAGAAGCTCTCGAAGGTCATCGACACCCGGGTCACGGTGTTGATCGAAGGCGAGACCGGCACCGGCAAAGAGCTCGTGGCGAGCACCATTCATTATCAGTCTCGCCGAAAAGAGAAGCTCTTCATCGCGCAGAACTGCGCGGCGCTGCCCGAGACGCTGCTCGAGAGCGAGCTCTTCGGTCACAAGAAGGGCGCCTTCACCGGCGCCACCGAAGACAAGAAGGGCCTCTTCGACCTGGCCGATGGCGGCACGCTCTTTCTCGACGAGATCGGCGAGATGCCACTGGGGCTCCAGGCCAAGATCTTGCGCGTCCTTCAAGAGGGCGAGGTGCGCCCGTTGGGCTCTGGGGTGACCCGCACCGTCGACGTTCGCATCGTCGCCGCCACCAACCGTAAGCTCGAAGACGAGGTCGCGGCGGGGCGCTTCCGGCAAGACCTCTATTATCGCTTGCAGGTCTTCCCGGTGCGCATCCCGCCCTTGCGCGAGCGTCGTGAAGACATCCCGATTCTGGCGAACCACTTTTTGAAGCGGTACGCCCACGAGATGGGCAAGGCCATTCACGGCTTCTCTCAGCAGACCCTTGAGCTGATGATGAGTTACAACTGGCCCGGCAACGTGCGCGAGCTCGAGAATGAAGTGCAGCGCCTGGTCATTCAGTCTGACCCGGGCGGCTACGTGATGGCCGAGCACCTTTCTCCGCGCATCCGCAACATCGAGGGCATCCTCGACAAGATTCGCCCCCCGCGGGGCACCCTCAAAGACATGATCGAGCACATCGAGAAGTGGCTCCTCATCGAGGCGTTGCGCGAACACGGTAACAACAAGAGCGCCACCGCGAAGACCTTGGGCATCACCCGCGAGGGTCTGCACAAGAAGCTGAAGTCGTACGGCATCAGCTGAGGCGGGTGCACCCGCCGCATGGGGATTGTCTCCCGCGGCCGAAGTCAGCTACCTTCGCGTGACGAGGTCTGCGAGCGGCGAGGGCGACCCGTAGTGGGCGGCGACGTCTTCGTGGGCCTTTCAATTTGGAGGCGACGAAGATGTCAACCCGAAGGCGATGGGCCGGGCCGACGGTGCCGGTCTGGGCTCTTTCAGTGCTTGCGGTGCTTGGGTGTAGCGGTCGGTCGGTGGTGGGCGGCCCTGAAGACAGCGGCGCCCCGGCGAGCGATCGTCCGACGAGCAACATCGACGCCGCCGACGCGGCGGCCGACAGCGGCAATGACGCGGGGGCCGACATCGGCTTCGACAGCCCCGACACGGGCCCGCCGCCCGATGTGTTCTCGGGGTGTCGCACCAACGCAGACTGCTCGGGCAACGAGTTCGGGTACCGCGTCTGCAACACGATGACCAACAGCTGCGTCGAGTGCACGGCGCAGAGCGAGATGTGCGGCGAGGGCGCGTACTGCGACCCCACCACCAACCGCTGCGCCCGCGGCTGCCGCGACGACATGGCCTGCCGCGCGGGCACCGTGGCCGTCGACGGCGGCCTCGCCGACGCGAGCGCGGGCCCGGGCCTCTTCTGCAACCCCAACACCCGCACCTGCGTCGAGTGCGTCTCGAACGACCAGTGCCCGGCGGGCAACCTCTGCATGGGCAACCAGTGCGTGCGCGGGTGCACCGACACGAGCCGCTGCGCCGCGGGCGAGAGCTGCTGCGCCGGGGCCTGCGTGAACACCCAAGACAACACCGCCCACTGCGGCATGTGCGGCACGCTCTGCCAGGCGCCGAACGGCGAGCCCGCGTGCAGCATGGGCCGCTGCGTCGTCGGCTCGTGCATGGGCAGCTTCCGCGATTGCGACGACAACGTCGGCAACGGGTGCGAGACCAACACCAACAACGACCTCAGGCACTGCGGCGGCTGCGGCCGCGCCTGCGAAGAGCGCCCCAACACCGCGGCGTCGTGCGCGATGGGCGTCTGCGAGTACCGCTGCCGCGACGGCTTCGCCGACTGCAACATGGACCCCACCGACGGCTGCGAGGTCGACCTCAACAACAGCCCCGCCCACTGCGGCATGTGCGGCAACCGCTGCGCCCGCGACAACGCCACCGCGGCGTGCCGCAACGGCACCTGCGCCCTCGGCGCCTGCAACGAGGGCTTCGCCAACTGCGACATGATGGAGCCCAACGGCTGCGAGGTTGACACCCGCACGAGCACGACCCACTGCGGCACCTGCGGCACGATGTGCTCGGCCCCGAGCAACGGCACCAGCGCGTGCGCCAACGGCAGCTGCTCGGCCCGCTGCGCGATGCCCTTCGCCGACTGCAACGGCGAGGCGGGCGATGGCTGCGAGGCCAACCTCAACGAGAACGTGCTCCACTGCGGGAGCTGCGGCAACCGCTGCTCGATCCCCAATGCGACGGGGGTCTGCCAGATGGGGGCCTGCGCCATCGGCGCCTGCAACGACGGCTTCGCCGACTGCAACATGAACCCCGCAGACGGCTGCGAGACCAACCTCAACGCGAGCGTGGCCTCATGCGGCCGCTGCGGCAACGCGTGCCGCACGCCCAACGCCTCGCCGGCCTGCCGCAACGGCACCTGCGCCATCGGGGCCTGCAACCCGGGCTTCGCCGACTGCAACGGCAACCCCGCAGACGGCTGCGAGACCGTGGTCAACAGCGACATCGCGAACTGCGGCCGCTGCGGCAACGTCTGCCCCCGCCCCTCGAACGGCAGCCCCATCTGCACCAATGGCACCTGCGGCATCGGGGCTTGCGCCTCAGGCACCGCCGACTGCGACATGAACTCGGCCAACGGCTGCGAGACCACCATCAGCAACAACCTCAACAACTGCGGCGCCTGCGGCCGTATGTGCCCGACCCCCGCGAACGGCAGCGCCGTGTGCGTGGGCGGCGTGTGCAGCCTCGGCACCTGCAACACGGGCTTCGTCGACTGCGACCTCAACGCCGCCAACGGATGCGAGGTCAACGTCACCACCGACGTCAACAACTGCGGCGGCTGCGGCCGTCGCTGCGTCGCGCCCACCGGCGGGTCGGTGACCTGCTCGGCCGGGGCTTGTATCCAGGCGTGCCCCTCGGGCCAGCTCAACTGCAACGGCGTCTGCCGGGCCTCGGGCAGCTGCACGAGCGCGGGCACCGGCGGATGCCAGACCACCGGGAGCCTGAGCTGCTCGGGCACCACCACGGTGTGCTCGGCCACGCCCCGCACCTCGGGCGCCTGCACCACCCCGGTGAACGGCGTCTGCGGCTCGGGCGGCGTCTGCGCCTGCGCCGCGGGTCAGACCAACTGCAGCGGCACCTGCCGCGCCCTCGCCACCGACAACGCCAACTGCGGCGCCTGCGGCAGCGTGTGCACCGCCCCGGCGGGCGGCTCGGCCACCTGCACCGGGGGCACCTGCGTGATCACCTGCCCCGCGGGTCAAACCAACTGCGGCGGCACCTGTCGGAACCTCACCGCAGACAACGCCAACTGCGGCGCCTGCGGGCGCGCGTGCGCGACCAACCAGGCCTGCGTCGCGGGCGTCTGCGTGGGCCAAGGCTCGCTCCGCTTCACCCTCACCTGGGACACCAACGGCGACATGGACCTCCACGTCTTGCCCCCCTGCGGCACCGAGATCTACTACGGTCGCCTCTCGGCCTGCGGCGGCACCCTCGACCGCGACGACACCTCGGTGCGCGGCCCCGAGAACGTGTTCTGGAACTCCTCGTACACGCCCGGTCGGTACTACGTCTGCGCCGAGTCGTACTCGAGCGCCGTGTCGCGCGCGAACTACACCCTCACCGTGGTCCGAAACGGCGTCACCGTGCGCACCGTCACGGGCAATCGCGGCGGCGTCACCGACGGCAACCGCGCCTGCGGCCCCGGCTTCAACCAGCTCACCATCGACCTCTGAGACAGAGCGCCCCACAGGCACTCCGGGCCTGACCCGGAGTGTCTGATCGCCGGACACTCGTTCTCTGCGCACTTACAAACATTTTCATAGCTCCGCGGGCTCGTAGTTTTGAGCCGCAGGTGACGCGGCGAAACTTCCGCACGGGGGCGATTCGTGCGACATTCTGAGGGCCATGATGCTTCGTCGTGGGCCTCGGGCGCCCACGCGACGTTTTCGATTCGCTTCTACGAGAGGACATTTGCGCAATGAAACAGGCTGAAAAGCTGGCGCTCCTGTCGACGTTTCTGGTGGCCCTCGCGGGCTGTACCGGCGCGTCGGTGGTGGGCGGCCCCGGGGGCGACGCCTCCACAGGCACCGACGTACAGGGCAGCGATGCCGACGTCGCCACCCTCGACACGGGCAACGACACAGGCGGCAACGACACAGGCGGCAACGACACAGGCGGCAACGACAGCGGCCCGGTCGATGCAGGCCCCACCCGGTGCATGTCGAACAACGACTGCATGGGCAACGCCGCGGGCGGCGTCTGCAACACCATGACGGGCCAGTGCGTCCAGTGTCTCGGCAGCGAGACCTGCGAGGCCGGTCAGTACTGTGACACCGCCACGAGCAACTGCGTGCGCGGCTGTCGCGACGACAACGCCTGCAACACGGCGATGGGCGGCGGCGGCGGCGGCGACGACGCTGGCACCGGCGCGATGCTCCGCTGCAACCCGATGACCCGCACCTGCGTCGAGTGCTACGAAGACGCCCAGTGCCCGGCGGGCACGCTCTGCCGCGGCAACAGCTGCGTGCGCGGGTGCACCGATTCGAGCCGCTGCGCGATGGGCGAGAGCTGCTGCGCGGGCGCCTGCGTGAACACCCAGAGCAACGCAGACAACTGCGGCACCTGCGGCACGGTCTGCAATGTGCCGAACGCCCAGGCGGCCTGTGCGATGGGGCAGTGCGCCGTGGGCTCGTGCACCGGCGACCGCCGCGACTGCGACAACATGGTCGGCAACGGCTGCGAGACCGACACCAACTCCAGCCTCATGCACTGCGGCGGCTGCGGGCGCGTCTGCAACACGCCGCCGAACGCGACCGCGAGCTGCACCGCCGGGAGCTGCGGCTTCACCTGCGTGACCGGCTTCGCCGACTGCGACAACGACCCGGCCAACGGCTGCGAGACCGACCTCAACTCGAGCGCCGACAACTGCGGCACCTGCGGCACGCGCTGCATGCTCACCAACGCCACGGCGGCCTGTATGGCGGGCCGCTGCGCGGTGGCCGCCTGCGCCAACGGCTTCGGCGACTGCGACACCAACGCGGCCAACGGCTGCGAGACCAACATCCAGACCAGCACCTCGCACTGCGGCACCTGCGGCAGCGCCTGCGCGATGCCCTCGAACGGCGCGGCGGCCTGCACCATGGGCAGCTGCGGCATCGCGATGTGCGGCGCCGGCTTCGCTGACTGCGACGGCAACACCTCGAACGGCTGCGAGACCAACACCCAGACCAGCGCCACCCACTGCGGGGCCTGCGGCGCCGAGTGTCGGCTCAACAACGCCACCGCGTCGTGCGCCGCCGGGGCCTGCGCCGTGGCGACCTGCACCACGGGCTTCGCCAACTGCGACAACAACGCGGCCAACGGCTGCGAGGTCAACACCCGCGGCGACGTCAACAACTGCGGCGCCTGCGGCACCGTGTGCGCCGCCAGCAACGGCACCCCGAGCTGCAACGCCGGGGCCTGCACCGTCGGCAGTTGCAACGACGGCTTCGCCAACTGCGACTCGAACAACGCCAACGGCTGCGAGACCAACACGCAGACCGACACCAACAACTGCGGCGCCTGCCGCAACACCTGCAACCTCGCCAACGCGAGCTCGGTGTGCCGCGGCGGCTCCTGCGCCATCGGCACCTGCAACGCGGGCTTCGCCGACTGCGACGGCAACGCCGCCAACGGCTGCGAGACCAACACCAACACCTCGCTCTCGGCGTGCGGCATGTGCGGGCGCGTCTGCAACACCGCGAACGGCACCCCGGTCTGCACCAACGGCGCCTGCGGCGTCGGCGCCTGCGACACGGGCTTCGCCAACTGCGACAACAACGCGGCCAACGGCTGCGAGGTGGTGGTCCAGAGCGACATCCGTAACTGCGGCTCCTGCGGCCGCGTGTGCCCCACGCCCTCGAACGGCAGCGCGGTCTGCACCCTCGGCCAGTGTGGCATCGGCACCTGCACGTCGGGCACCGCCGACTGCGACAACAACACCGCCAACGGCTGCGAGACCAACACCAACACCAGCGTGCTGAACTGCGGCGCCTGCGGCCGCACCTGCCCCACGCTGCCCAACGCCTCGACCACCTGCACGGGCGGTCTCTGCGGCCTCGGGGCCTGCGCGACGGGCTTCGCCAACTGCGACAACAACCCCACCAACGGGTGTGAGACCAACCTCACCAACACCGTCGGGTCGTGCGGCGCCTGCGGCCGCGCGTGCAGCTTCGCCAACGCGTCGGCCACCTGCGCCAACAGCACCTGCGCCCTCGGCACTTGCAACGCGGGCTTCGCCAACTGCGACGGCAACGCGGCCAACGGCTGCGAGACCAACATCAACACCACCCTCGCGGCCTGCGGCGCTTGCGGCCGTGTCTGCGCCGCCCCCACCGGCGGCTCGGCCACCTGCACGGGCGGCACCTGCGTCCAGGCCTGCCCGGCGGGTCAGTCGAACTGCGGCGGCGTGTGTCGCCCCACCGGCGCGGCCTGCACCAGCGCGGGCACCGGTGGATGCGCCCAGACCGGCACCATCGTGTGCTCGGGCACCACCACCACCTGCTCGGCCGTGCCGCGCACCTCGGGCACCTGCACCGCGCCCGCGGGCGGCACCTGCGGCGCGGGTGGCGTCTGCGCCTGCCCCACGGGCCAGACCAACTGCTCGAACACCTGCCGCGCCCTCACCACCGACGTGAACAACTGCGGCGCCTGCGGCCGCATTTGCACCGCCCCCACGGGCGGCTCGGTGACCTGCGCGAACAGCACCTGCGTCCAGGCCTGCCCGGCGGGTCAGTCGAACTGCGGCGGGGTGTGTCGCCCCACCGGCGCGACCTGCACCAGCGCGGGCACCGGCGGATGCGCCCAGACCGGCACCCTCGTGTGCTCGGGCACCACCACCGCTTGCTCGGCCGTGCCGCGCACCTCGGGCACCTGCACCGCGCCCGCGGGCGGCACCTGCGGCGCGGGTGGCGTCTGCGCCTGCCCCACGGGCCAGACCAACTGCTCGAACACCTGCCGCACCCTCACCACTGACAACGCCAACTGCGGCGCCTGCGGTCGCGCGTGCGGCACCAACCAGGCCTGCGTCGCGGGCGTCTGCGTCGGCCAAGGCTCGCTGCGCTTCACCCTCACCTGGGATCGCGCCGGCGACATGGATCTCCACCTCTTGCCGCCCTGCGGCACCGAGATCTACTACGGTCGGCTCATGGCCTGCGGCGGCACCCTCGACCGCGACGACACCTCGGCCACCGGGCCCGAGAACATCTTCTGGAGCTCGTCGTACACCCCCGGCCAGTACGTGGTCTGCCCCGAGGCGTACAACAGCGCCGCGCAGAGCGCCAACTGGACCCTCGTCGTCGTGCGCAACGGCGTCGAGGTCGCGCGCCGCACCGGCGTGCGTAACCGGGTCGACGGCAACACCGTGTGCTCGACGAGCTTCCCCGGCGCGATCGTGCTGAACCTCTGACCGAAGCGTAGCGCCCCCTGCGGTGCAGCCCTCGGGCCGCCGCAGGGGCGTCTCACCCGCCTCGTAGCTCCCTTCACTGACCGATCGCCCGCCGAGAACCCGCGCTCAGCCCTCGTCGCGCTCGCCGCGCTTGCCGAGGCCGTGCTCGTCGAGCTTGGCGTAGAGCTGCGGCCGGGCGATGCCCAAACTGCGCGCGGCCTCGGCGCGGTTGCCCTTGGCCCGTTCGAGGGCCTTCAAGATCATCCGTCGCTCAAGGGCCGCAACGGCCTCACGGAGGCTCCCGAACTCTTCGGTCGGGTCGACCCCGCCAGATGCCTGTTCAGGCCCCGCACGCCCCCTCTGAATCGCTTCAGGGAGGTCTTGGGCGTCGATCACCTCGCCGCCGGTCATGGCCGCGGCCCGCGCGATGGAGTGTAGGAGTTCACGCACGTTGCCCGGCCAGTCGTAGCGCTGGAGGCACGCGATGGCCTCTTCCGACACGGCCCGGGCGTGGGTGCCCTTGAGGGCGTGGGCGACGAGGAGGGCGATGTCGCTCTTGCGGGCCCTCAGCGGCGGCAGCGCGACCTCGAGCACCGCGAGGCGGTAGTAGAGGTCGTCGCGGAGGGTCGACCCGGCCTCTCCGGGGCGCACCGGGCGGTGCGTCGCGGCGATCACCCTGCACTTCATCGTCAGGCTCTCGGTGCCTCCGACCCGCTCGTAGCCTTGCGATTGCAGCACCCTGAGGAGCCGGGTCTGGAGGCCTGGCTCGAGGTCGCCGATCTCGTCGAGAAAGAGCGTGCCGTCGGCGGCGAGCTCGATGCGCCCGGCCTTGCGAGCGACCGCGCCGGTGAAGGCTCCGCGCTCGTGGCCGAAGAGCTCGCTCTCGATGAGCGTGGGCGGAAGCGCGGCGAGGTTGACGGCCACGAAGGGCGCGCGGCTCCGGGCGCTGTTACGGTGGATGGCCTCGGCGACCCGCTCTTTGCCAGTACCGGTCTCGCCGGTGATCAAGACCGGGGCGTCGCTCGCGGCGGCACGCCCGATGAACTTCCAGACCTGGAGCATCGCCGCGCTCGCGCCTACGAGGTCGCCCGGCGCCTCGGCGCGCGGCGCCGCCGACTCGACGGGCCGCTCGACGGCGGGCTTGAGCTCTCGCTGACGGATGGCCCGCTGCACCATGTCGAGCAGGCTCGGGAGGTCGAAGGGCTTGGTGGCGTAATCGAAGGCCCCGGCGCGCATCGCGCGGATCGTGCGATCGCTGTCGCCGTAGGCCGTGGCCATGATGACCGGCACCTCGGGCGCGAGGCCCCCGCGCATGGCCTCAAGGAGCGCGATGCCGTCGCCGTCTTTCAGCCGAACATCGAGCAGCACGCAATCGAAGCGCTCGGCCTCGATCCGGCGGCGCGCCTCGACCACCCCTTCGGCCGCCACGGCCTGATGCCCGAGGCGCTCGACGGCCTTGACGAGCCCCTCGCGAAGCCCGCGCTCATCATCGACGACCAACACTCTGCCCATGGTGACCCGCTTCTATGCACCAAACTCGGCCCGAAAGGTGGTCGTCGCGCCGCGGCGTTCGTACCGCAACGTGCCCCCGTGGGCGACGGCCACGGCCCGCGAGAGCGCCAGCCCGAGCCCCGTACCCGACGGCCGCGTGGTGAAGAAGGGCTCGAAGAGCTCGTGCGCTCGGCTCGGGTCGACGCCGGCGCCCTGATCGTGCACCGCGAGCCGCGCAACCTGCCCGTCGACGGCCACCTCGACGCGCACCACGCCGCCCTCGGGCGAGGCCTCGACGGCGTTGCGCAGGAGGTTGTCGACGAGCCGCGTGACGGCGTCTCGGTCGAGCGAGAAGCGCCCCGCGCCCTCGACCTCGAAGCGCACGCCGCGCTGCGCCGCGAGGGGCCCGGCGAGCTCGCAGCGGGCCTCACAGAGCGCCCTGAGGTCGGTCTCGGCGCGCACCACCGCGCGGCGACCCGAGATCACCAGGAGGTCGCTCACGAGGCGGTCGAGCCGCGCGATCTCGTCGCCCACGTCGCGGAGGTCTTGGGCCACACCGGGCGGCTGCTCCGCGAGCTCCATCGCGGCGAGGTCGACCTTGAGCTTGATCGACGCGAGGGGGTTTCGCACCTCATGGCTCACCCCTGCCACGACGCGCCCGAGGGCCGCCAAGCGCTCGCGGGCGTTGAGGGCCTCGCGCAGCCGGGCTTGCTCGTTGCGCTCGAATTGCAGCGCCCGCGCGAGCTCGGCGATGCCGTCGGAGATCGCCGCCAGCTCGGTCATCTCGGGGCGCTCGATGGGGGCCGCGAGGTCGCCCGCGAGGGCCGCGAGCGAGCGACGCAGGGTGTTCGCGCCGTCTCGCAGCGAGGCCACCCCGCGCAGGGCGAGGCCCACGAGAATTACCGCCGACAGCGCGAGGAGCGCCACCGCGCCGCGCCACCGCTCGTCGACCCCCGCGGGCACATACACCGCCGCCCAGACCCGCGCCCCATCGACGCGGCGCGCCGCGCCCACCACGACCCTGCGCTCGAGCGGTCGGCGGTTGCCCCGCAGCCCGCGCGGAGGCCCCGCTTCGCCCGCCACGGTGACCACCCCCTCGGCGCCCGCGGCCCGCGCCAACGCGGCGTCACGGACGGCGACGAGCTCAGGCGAGAGGAGCCCGCCTCCGAGCTCGCGACCGTCGGCGAAGCGCACCCCCCACGGCCCCCGCCCGCGGTGCCGCGGCGCGCCCATCAACGGGTCGTCAGGGCCCAGCGCCGGGTGCTCAGAGAGCATTCTGAGCACCTCGGCCTCGGCCATCGCCTCGCCCCGTTCGAGCCGCGCTCGGAGGCTCGTCTGCGCGAGGCCCACCACCGCGGCAAGGGCGCCGACGAGGGTGAGCAGCGCGAACACCGAGAGCACCACGAAGCGTTGACGGAGCGAGCGCATGACGGCCCCTGCCCTCGCTCAGCGACCCGCGACGGGCGCCCGCGGCGTCGCCGCGAGCACCGTGCCGTCGCCGAGGATGACCCGCTGCGCCAGTACCGAGCGGCCCTGCGGATACGCCCCCCCGCGACCTTCAACCCGCAGCGTCTCGCCCGCGGCGAAGGTGTGATCGCCGCTGAGCTGCGGGCCCAGCATCACCGTCGTGCCGTCTTCGAGCACGAGGAGGTGGGCGCGGCCGTGAGGCCCACCGACCACCGCCGAGACGCGGCCGTTGGTGGTCATCGGGGCGAGGCTGTTGAAGCGCTCGGCCATGCGAGCCCGAAGGCCCTCGTGGCCCGCGCCGTCGGCCCCCTCGCGGCCGTGGTGGGGCCCGCCCTCAGCGCCGGCGCCGCGGCCGTGACGCCCGAACCAGCCGCGACGCCCCTCGCCGCGCCCCTCGGTCGCGCCCTCAGCGCCCGGAGGCCCCATGCGACGCGACGCGAGCACCTCGGTGCCGTCGGCGAGGCGCAGCGACGCGTGGTGGATCACGCCGCTCTGCCCGGCGAAGCGAAAGCCCTCGACCTGCACGGCGCTGCCCACCGCGAGGCGCCCCGACACGTCGTCGCTGCCGTGGCGGCCAAAGAGCACCACGGTGCCGTCGCGGAGCTGAAGCCCGCGGGTGTGACCGAAGGGCCCCACGAGGTAGCGCCCCACAACGCCCGACGCGCGCGCCGCTTCACCCGCGAAGCGCGCCCGCCCTTCGGCGGCGTTGGGCGAACCCGCCGCCCCGTTCGACCCCGGCGGCACCTGGGCCACAGCCGAGACCGACGCGACCAACAACGCAAGACCTACAAACGCGAGTGACTTCTTCATGGTGACCTCGATTCGATGGCGAGACGAACAGAGCGCATTGCGCGGCGCGTGCCAACCCGCGAGATGCTGATTTTTCGCACGATTCCTCGACGACACCGGCGCCGGGGCGTCGCGGTGACTGACACCTGTCGCGATGCGCGACACCGGGCGGCCCGACCGCGCAAGGCGATTCCGATCTCGCGGCGGGCGAGGAGCGCCGACAGCGTGCGGGCCCGACCGCGACCGTTCGGGTCGGGTCTTGGTTGCGACGGCGCCAAGAACGGGCACACTCCGCGGGTCGGAGGGCCGTCACCACCAATGAGCGCTCGCAAACCCGTCTCGGCCACAGAAGCGTCGGTCTTGCCCACGGTCTCAGAGGTCTGGGCGCCCAGCGCTCCGACGTCTCCGCAGTGTGAGGCGCCGCAAGCGTGGCACGTCGCGCCTCCTGCGGGGGCGCTCCCGCCGGTGTCAACGCAGCCCCCTGAGCCCGCGGGGTCGCTGGGCGCGTCGCGGGTCACGCGCCGCCAGCGCGCGCTGAAGGTGGGCCTCGGCGCGGGTCTGTGTGCGGGCGCCGTGAGCGCCATGGGTCTTCAGCTGATCCCCGAATCGCCGGTCTGCGGCGACACACGCTTTGACGAGCTTGAGGCCCACGCCCCGCGGGTCAGCAGCGCCGCTCGGCGGGCCGAGCTCGTCGCGGTGCTGCGCGAGATCGGCCTCGCCACAGGCATGCTGCGCCACGCGAACACCGGGGTCACGCAACATGTGGCAGGCGCGATGCCGGTCGCGACGCCGACGCCGCCGTTGACGGTGCCGCCCCCGAGCCCGCCGATGCCGACCAACACACTGCAAATCGATGGCGGGTTGCGCGCCGTCGACCCGAGCCCTGAGGTGCCCGCGCGACCCACAACGGGCCACGCCCCGCGGCACCGTCGGTGATGTTCTGGCCATCGGCAGGGTCGCCCTTTCGCGAGGCCCGTACTGCTTTTGAAGAGCGCCCTCGCGACGAGTCGACGGTCAGCGCAGAGCGCCTGGTCGGGTCGGTCTACAACGCCGAGACGCCGCGGCGCGAACAGGTCGCGGCGGCCCTCGAGGGTCTCTCAGACCCGGCCGAGGCATGGGAGCGGCTCGACAACCTCGGGCTCACGCCCCCCTCGTGGATGCAAGGCCTGGAGCGTCGCTTCGGCTCCCACATCGACGACCTCGGCGACGGGCGCGCCCGGGGCGAGCGACGCCGTCGGGTCGCCGTCAGCGCGCAGCCCACGAGCCTCGCGCTGGTCGAGGCCATGGCGAGCCGAGGCACCCTCATCGCGCGCGCCGAGGCCCTCGCCCTCGAGGCCATCACCCGCGCCTCGCGCGCCCCCAGGGTGATCGAGCGCGTAGTCTGGAGCACCCGCCCCCGAGGCGCCCTCGACGGCCCCCGGGGGACGCTCCTCTCGATTGAAATTTCGTTGAGACTTCAATCACTTGCGGCGCGCTCGGCGGTGCTCGACCGGGCCCACCTCCGCGCCTTCACCGAGGTGGTTCGGCGCGCCCCGGGAGACGCCCTGGTGAGCGCCGCCGCTCGCGATCACGCCCGCGCGCTCCTCTGGCGCCTCGGAGACGCCGAGGCGTCGAACCCCTATGGCCCCTTGGTGGGCCTGTGGCTGCTCGGGGTGGTGCCCGACACGGTCGAAGACGCAACGGTGTTTCTCACGGTGCCGCCGGTCGCGCCGTGCCGCGAGGGCGCGTCGGGCTGAGCGCGAGGGCGCGCTGGGTTGCTGAAATCTGTCGACGGCGGTGCTACGAGGGCCGGGCGACGATGGCCTCTACGACCCTCACTGCCATGAATGGTTTGCTCTCCCGCACGAGCCGCGGGTGGGTCTGGCGCGACGGCACCCACGAGAAGCGGGTGCGCGATCTCCGTGCGGCGGAGGCGTTTCAGTTTCCGACCGTGAGCCACCCTCACCCCGAGCGCCCGGGCGCGCGGGAGGTTTGGGTCCGTGTGCCCGACGAGGCCATCGAGGCCGAGCCCGACCTCGCCGAGTTTGTGGCCTCCCTCGGCTTCGCGGCGCGCCCCTCGGCGGTCGAAGCGGGCTTCACCGAGGTGCCCGAGGCGGCCTGGCGCCGGTTCGGCGACACGGTCATCGGCATCGTCTGGGAGCCCGAGCACGAGCAAGCGCTCTTCGACACCGCCGAGGCGGTGCGCCGAAAGGGGGTCGCGTGAGCGCCCCGAGCGATTGGGTCTTTCTCCGCGGGTTGGGGCGCGAGCAGCGTCACTGGGAGGCCTTCCCCGAGGTCTTCGCGGCGACGCTCGGGGTGCGGGTCCAATGCCTCGATTTGCCCGGCGTGGGCACCGAGTGCCACCGGGTCGCGCCGACCTCCATCGCGGCCACCGTCGACGACCTGAGAGCCCGTTGGCAGCCCCTCGCGGCGGCCCACCCCGAGCGCACCTGGGGCATCTTTGGCATCTCCCTCGGGGGCATGGTGGCGCAATCGTGGCCCGTCCAATACCCTGGTGATTTCAAGCGCGTTGTGTTGGTGAACACCTCGGCCGCGAGCCACGCCCTGCCCTGGGAGCGCATGAGCCTCTCGGTCGCCCGGCAAGCCCTCGCAGCGGCCCGGAGCCGCTCCGAAGCCGACCGTCAGAAGCGCATCTTGAAGTTCACCACCCGCTTCGTCGGCGACCTCGACGGGGTGGCCGCGCGCTGGGCCGAGTACGCCGCCGAGCGCCCGCTCAAACCCGGCAATTTTCTCAGGCAGCTCGGGGCGGCGATGCGCTTCCGTGCGCCCGCAGCGATCGCCGCGCCGACCCTGGTGATGGTCTCCGAGGGAGACGCCCTCGCCCACCCGAACAACGGCCGACGCCTCGCCGCCCACTACCGCGCCGCCCTCGCCGTGCACCCGTCGGCGGGCCACGACCTCCCCGTCGACGCGCCCGAGTGGGTCTGCCAGACCGTCTCGCAGTGGATGGCCTCGCCGGGCTGATTCCGTCTCATCTCGGCACATCTTGACACACCCGCCGACGGTGGCTTGAGGCTTCGGGCGTATGAACACCTTGCCGTTTGCTCAGCTCCAGCTCTTCGCGGCGGTGGCGCGGCACCGGAGCTTCAGCCGCGCGGCGCGCGAGCTCGCGCTGACCCGCTCGGCGCTCAGCCAGGCCGTTCGTCAGCTCGAAGAGCAGCTCGGGGTGTCGCTGCTCACTCGCACGACCCGCAGCGTGGCCCTCACCCCGGCCGGGGCGCAGCTCCTCGGGCGCGTGTCGCCCGCGTTCGCAGAGGTCACCGACGCGCTCCGGGCGGTGACCGCTCAGCCCGGCGCGCTGGTCGGTCGCCTCAGGCTCTCGGTGCCGCGCTCGGCGGTGCCCTACGCGATCACACCGATCTTGCCGGTGTTTTGCGCGCTTCACCCTGGGGTCGAGGTCGAGGTGTCGATCGACGAGCGCCTCGTCGACATCGTGGCCGAGGGCTACGACGCGGGGGTGCGTCTGATCGAGTCGATCGCGCGCGACATGCTCCAGGTTCGTCTCTCGGCGCCCTTTCGCTTCGTGGTGGTCGCGTCGCCCGGGTACCTCGCGGCCTGCGGCGCGCCGGAGCGCCCTGAAGACCTCGCGGCCCACACCTGCGTGCCCTTTCGGATGAAGAGCACCCAAACGCTCTACGCCTGGGAGTTCGAGCGCGGCGCGCGCAGCTGGCGTGTGCCGGTGCGCGGCCCCGCGGTGACCGACGACGTAGGGTTGAGCGTCGCGCTGGCCGAGGCGGGGCTCGGGCTCGCGTACACGCCCGAGCACGTCGTCGAAGAGGCGCTCGCGGCGGGGCGACTCGTGCGCGTGCTCGAAGCCTACGCCCCTTCGGTGCCAGGGTACTTCTTGTACTTCCCCGAGAGCGGGCGAGCGTCGCCGACGCTGCGGGCGTTCATCGAGGTGGTGCGGGCCGAGGTCGCCTCGCGTCGCGGGGCGGGCTAAACGGTGTACGCGTCGCCCTCTCGGGCTGTCGCCATCGAGGTCTGGGCGGGGTCGTGAAAGTCTGGATAGTGAATGAGCCGAACCTTGGCGCGGGTCGCGGCGTCGAGCGACTCGAGCGCGCCGAGGGGCGTGTGAATGCCGAGGTTGGTCTCGTGAAAGAACAGCGCGCTCTCGGCGAGCCACGCGATCAGGCTCGGGTCGAAGCTCGTGTCGGCGCTGTACCCGAATGTCGCGCCGCGGTGCGTGATCTTGAGCGCCGAGGTCGGGATGTGATGCACCGTCTCGCGCCAGGCGATCGAGAGGTCGCCGATCTCGGTCGGGCCCTCGGCGCCGAGGGTGACCAGCGTCGCGTAGTCTTCGAGCCGCAGCGGGTGGCGCGCGCCCTCGCCGTCGAGGAGCACGTCCATCCCGCCGCGGAGGCGCCCCTCCCACAGGCCCGCGAGCACCGGCGCGATGGCGTACACGCTGCATTTTCTTTGGGTCACAAAGCGCCGCCAGAACAAGAGCTGCTCGAGGCCGCCGCAGTGGTCGCCGTGAAGATGTGTGATCAGCACCGAATCGACGTCGTCGAGCGACACGGTCTCGCCGCCGCGCTCGCCGAGGTCTCGCAGGGCCCGCGCGAGGGCCGGCGGCGCGTCGATGAGCAAGCGCGTGTTGGCGCTCTCGACGAGCAGACACGCGTTGTAATACCGAGCCGTAAAGGCATCACCGACCCCCACCACACGCACCTTGAGTGCCATCTTCTACGCTCCAGAGAGTGACCGAGACCGCCATGCGACGGCCCCTTGTTTTGATCGGACCGGGCTTCACCGGCCAAGAGATTCTGGCACAACGCGCGCCCGCATCAGACACCGTGGTGGCGAGCCGACGCCCGCAGCCTGCGCTCGCCGAGCGCTTCAGCCGGGTGACCTGGTGGGTCGCCCCGAGCCTCTCGCCCGAGACCCTTCGGGCCCACCTCGGCGACGGCGGCGACCTCATCGTGACCGCGCCCCCCGACGGCCTCACCGACGCGCGGCTCTCGGCGGCGATCGGGCCCCGCGACCGCGTCGTCTACATCGCCACCACGGGCCTCTACGGCGCCCGAGCGGGCCACATCGATCACACCACCCCCATCGCGCCCGACAGCGACAAGGCGCGCCTCAGGGCCGAGGCCGAGGCCGCGTGGTGCGACAAGGGCGCGGTGTCGCTGCGCGCCGCGGGCATCTACGGCACCGGACGGGGCCTGCACCTGCGCATCGCGCGGGGTGATTTCGCGCTCCCCGACGACCCCGAGAAGGTCGTCTCGCGGGTGCACGTCGCCGACCTCGCCCAGCTCTGCCTCGCGAGCCTTGAGGTGCCCTCGCTGCGCGGCCGAGGTTGGCCCGTGGCAGACCTCTGCGCGGTGCCTCAGGCCCAGGTCGTGCGCGCGCTCTGTCGCGCCCTCGGACGCCCGCTCCCGCCGCGCGTTGCGGTGGGCGACGCGCCCGAGAGCCTGCGGCACCATCGCGCCGTCGACAGCCGCGCGCTCCTCGCGGCGACCGACGTGACGCTGCGGTATCCGGGGTGGGTCGAGGGCTTTACGGCGTGCATCGCGGGCGACCGCCTGGCCGTCGAGATGCCCCTCGCCGAGGCCGCCCGCGAGAGCGCCGTTAGGGCCTCACCACGATGACCCCCGCCATGCTCGGCTGGTGGTACTCGCAGTGGTAGGGGTAGACCCCCGCGGCGTCGAAGCGAACCTCGACCGCCGCGCGGCCGTCGTCGGCGCGCACGATGGGGTTGTTCGGCAACGCGCCCGCATCGACGCCCTGGACGGGCCCCGGCACGAGCGGGTGAACCGAGAAGGTGCCGCGTTCGAGGCCGTCAAAGCGCACCGTCTGCCCCGGGGCGATCACCATGCACGCGGGCGCGTACGAGAGCGCCCCGGCGTCGGCGGCGCCGCCGTAGAAGACGCTCCGTGAGGCGGTCGGCGCGCGCCGATCGACGTAGCCGTTGGCTGTGCAACCATGGAGCACCGGCCCCGCGACCCCCGTCACCTCGGCCGCCTCACCGCCGCAACCGAGCGCGAGAAGGGGTATCATACGAATGAAGCGCTTGCATGGATGCATCGTCAAACGAC
The DNA here is from genome assembly GCA_016792845.1 of Myxococcales bacterium. GTDB lineage: Bacteria > Myxococcota_A > Polyangia > Polyangiales > JAEUKH01. The sequence continues at coordinate 214,472 of JAEUKH010000043.1, forward strand.
GTTGCCTGAGGCGGGTGAGCCTTGTCGAGGGCGGCCGTGTCTTGACGTTGACGCGGGCGCGGGCAAGTGCTCAAACTGCCGCCGACTGGGGCCTTAAGACGTAGGAGGTCTGTTCGAATGAGTGAAGATCAATCACGACGGGATGCGCTGCGAGGCGCGCTTGCCTTCGCGGCGAGCATGGGCGCCGCGATGGCGGCTTCGATGGCACGTCCGCGAGAAGCCCACGCCCAAGCGGCGGCGGGTGACGTCACAACGCTCACCGCGCTTCAGCGCGCCGAGTACGACGCCATCCGCACGTACTCGACCGCCGAGAGCATTTTGATGACCGACCTGTCGAGCGATCCGCAGGCTTCGACGGTGCGCGCCGTGGCGGCGTATTACCGCGGCCAGCACGAGGCGCACGCGAACGCGCTCCGCACCGCCATCACCGCCGCGGGGGGCACGCCCATCGACCCGACCACGGTGTTCTTCATGCCGCCCACGGGCTTCCGCGCGACGGTGGCCAACATCATCAAGCTCGCGGCGAACAAAGAGAAGGCCGCCGCGGTGGCCTACGCCGAGGCCGTGCGCTCACTCGGCACCGCCGAGCGCGCCCAACTCGCGGCCGCCATCGGCGGCGTCGAGACCCAGCACTGGATCGTGCTCTACCTCCTCGCGAAGGGCGTCGTGCAGCCCGGCATGAACGCCGCGACGATGCTGAACCAGCTCTGTCCGCAGGCTTTTGTGGCCTCTGTGGGCACCGGCACCGCGGGCCTCGAGGCCGTGGCCGAGTACCAGTACGCCCCCAACGCCACCTGATCGACGGAGTGCACGACGATGGACAACAACGACAAGCTCTCGCGGCGCCTTCTTCTTCAGGGCGCCACCGCGCTCGGCGCCTCGGCCACCCTCGCGGGCTGCGGTGAAGACGAAGCCCCGGCCGGCCCGAACCCCGACATTGTGATCCTGAACCGCCTCCTCTCGGCCGAGTACACGGCCATCGCGGCGTACACCGCGGGCGCGATGGTGCTGACCTCGCCGCCGATGGGCGACCCCCTCGCCCAACAGTCGCTGATCCTCCGTCAGATCGCGACGCGCTGGCAGGCGCAGCACCGTGAGCACGCGACGGTGCTCGCGAGCGCCATCACGGCCATCGGCGGCACCCCGGTGACCGAAGCCTCGGTGATGTTCACCCCCCCCTCAGGGTGGACGGGCACCGTCGCCAACGTGCTCCGCCTCGCGGCGAACCTCGAGCGCGGCGCGGCGCTGGCCTACAACGACGCGGTGAAGACCCTGTCGAGCGCGGCCAACCGCTTCCTCTCGGCCAACATCCAGGGCGACGAGACGCAGCACTTCATCGTGCTCCACGCGCTGCTCCAGCAGGTCGCGGGCGCCGGCGCTGAGATCATCAGCGGCATCAACGACGTGGTGCCGGTGCCCTTCGTGAGCACCGTGACGCCGGCCCCGATGGGCGGCACCGGTTCGGGTCTCCAGACCGTGGCCGATTTCACCTACACCTGATCTCGCTCGCTACTTTCGTAGGGTCACGCTGCGCAGTACCATCGCGGCGTGACCCTTCGTTGTTTCTCCTTCTTGGCTCTGACATTGGGCCTCGTTTCGGCGTGCAGCACGAGCCCCGCCCCGGGCGCTGACGCCAGCCTCGACGCCTCGAACGACCTCGGCCCTGCCACCGACGCGGGGGCCGCGGGCGCCGACGTTCAACCGCTCAGCACGGCGCACTGCCAGTTCGTCGACCCGCCGGCCAACGGCAACACCGGCGCGACGGTGAGCGCGGGCGCGATCACCGCGGGCGCCGCCGAAGACTACGTCGACCTGCCCGTCGGATCGGCCCTCGGGGCCTACACGGGCCGCGCGAAATTCTTCGGCAACGAGGGCTTCGTCGACGCGCGCACGAACGAGTACGCGGCGTGGTTCAACCCCAGCGTCGGGGTCGAGACCCGCACCCGGGTGCGCGCCTTGGCGCTCAGCGCGGGGGGCGAGACGGTGCTGATCCTCAAGGCCGACCTCGGCGCGGCCGACACCAACGTGGCCTACGACGTCGCCGCGGCGCTCGGCCCGGCCTACGCGGGCAAGGTGATCTTCGCCACGAGCCACAGCCACTCGGCGCCCGGGCACACCATCGCCAACGAGGGGCTCGCGACGCTCGGGTTTGGCCCCTTCCGTAACGAGAGCTACCGGCGTTTGGTGGCGGCCCTGACGGCGGTCGCGCGGCAGGCCATCGAGGCCCGCGTCGCGGCCCGGGTGGGCATCTCGCACGACGCCAACTTCGACCCGATGAACACCGTCTCGCGCGACCGCCGCCGCGACAACGACGACCTGCCGCGCGGGCGCGACCGCAAAGACAGCGACCTCTTCGTGCTCAGGGTCGACACCGTCGACGGCGCGCCCATGGCGGTGGTGCCGATCTTCGGCGTGCACCCCACGGTGCTCGGCGGCGACAACAACCTCATCTCGGGCGATGTCTCGACGGCCATCGAGCGCTCGCTCGAAGAGAGCTTCGACCGGCGGGTCGTCGTGATGCACCTCCAGGGCGCCGCGGGCGACGTCTCGCCGGGCGGCTCGGGCGGCATGGACTGCGGCGCCGAGTCGCGCGGCCCCGCACGGTTTTGCTACGATTTCTCGCGCGTCGAGAGCGTCGGGCGCCTCGCCTTGCCGCTCCTGCGTCGCGCCTGGGAGGCCGCAGGTACACAGATGCAGCGCGAGACCGAGCTCGAGATGGTGACCCGCTCGGTGGCCCTCGGGCCCGACTGGCGCACCTTCACCGTGCGCGACGGGGGCTTGTCGTACAGCGATTTCAACCCCGCGCGAGACCCCGACGGGCGCATCTTCGACGACGCCGGGGCGGTGCTCTCGCCCGTCGACGAGTTCGGCGCGCCCGCGGGCGCAGCGCTCTGCGGCAACGAGAACGGCAACTACCCCCCCGCGGCCATTCGCGGGTCGGTGGCCCTGCGGCCGTATCGCACCTGCAACCGGGTCGACATCTTCACCCGACTCGTCAACACGCTGGTGCTGCCCTACGAGCCCGTGGTGACGCCCAATCAGGTGCTCTGCGGCTCGACCCGCACCGCCGTGGCGGCCCTTCGCATCGGGGCCCATCTCTTCGTCACCCTGCCCGGCGAGCCGCTGACCCTCCTGGCCGATCGCGCCCGCGCGCTGTCGCCCGTGGCGCCCGAGAACACCGTGGTCATCGGCTACGCCAACGGCCACGTCGGGTACTTGCTCACGGCCGACGATTGGCTCCGCGGCGGCTACGAGCCCAACATCAATTTCTGGGGCCCGCTCGAAGGCGAATACATCGTCGAGCGCGCGATGGAGTTGGCCCGCCTCGCCGTGACGCCGACCCGCGAAGACGGTCAGCGCGGCGGCGCTTCGCGCTGGGTGACGCCTCCCGAGAACAACAGCCCTCCGGCCTTCGAGGCGGGGGTCAACCCGGGCACCGTGCCCGCCGCGGTGCCGCCCGAGGTCTTCTCGCGTCGCCGGGTGTTTACCGGCGAAAACCGCATCACCCGCGCCCAACCCGCCGAGCGCGTGGCGCGGCTCGCGAGCGCGCGCTTTGTCTTCCTCGGGGTCGACGCCCTCACCGAGACGCCGACGGTCACCGTCGAGCGCGAGACGGCCCCTGACCAGTGGGCGCCCCTCACCCGACGCTCGGGCCGCACCGTCGTCGACGGCGACGTCTTGCTGATGCACACCCCGCTCCCGCTCGAACCCGTCGGGCGCCAGTCGCGCTCGCACTATTGGGTCGCCGAGTGGCAGGTCGTGACGCCCTACGGCACCGGCGACGACGCCCTCGAAGACCGCGCCGCGGTGGCCCTCGGGCGCTACCGCTTCAGGGCCCGCGGCGCCGGGTACAACCTCACGAGCAGCCCCTTCACCGTCGAACCCGCGACGCTGGTCGTGAGCGCGATCCGCGCGGGCACCGCGGCCACCGTCACGGCCCGCTACCAGGCCGCCGAGGGCTGGAGGCTCCTGGGCCTCCGCAACGCGCCCGGCGAGGCCGTCGACCTCCAGCGCAGCGTCACCGTCGAGGCCACGCTCCGGGGCGGCGGCTCGCGTCGCTTCGAGAGCGTCTCGCCCGCGGCGCCGGGTCGCTTCAGCGTCGAGCTCGGCAGCGACGCCCCGAACGTGACCGGGCTCAGGGTGCTCGACGGCGCGGGCAACAGCGGCCTCGCGGCCCTCAACTGAGGCTCAGCGCACGCTCTCGGCGACGGCCTCTCTCAGCTCTTCGAGCACGAACAAGCAATCGAGCCAGCCGTCGTCGTTCTCGCGGAGGGTGACCCTCACCCGGCCCTCTTCGAGGCTCGCGTGCCCTTCGGCGGCCTCGCCCACAAAGACCGCGAGGCCCGCCCCGAGCTTGCCCTTCGCCACAAAGGGCAGCTCTCGCAGCATGACCTTGAAGAGGTCGGCGTCTTCGGGGCCCGACGACAGAAAATCGCCGATTTCGACCCGGGTCGGCGCGTCGGGCGTGTCGCCGACCCCCTCGGCGATGAACGCTGAGAGGAGCTCAAGGCCGGCGAAGAAGTTCCGCTCGCTCTGCTCCATCCATTCTTGTTCGATGCGGAGGAGCACCCCGGCGATGCCGCGGGTCGGTTCGAGCAAGAGCTCCAGCTTGAGCGAGCGCGGGATCTTCGTCGAGCCATAGTACCGCCGCGCGATGCGACCCTTCGGCGGCGCCGCGCGATCGAGGTCGATGCCGTACCGTCGACCGAAGGGGGTGGCTTCGAGCTCGACCGTGCGCCACCCCGCGACCCCTTGGCCCTCGCGCTTTGTAAAGCGTTGCGGAGGCGCGAAGAGCAGCGAGCCGAAGGCCAGCGCCGACGACTGCGTGGCGATGCCCACGCACATGCGACCCGAGGGGTCGTTGCGGGCGTACACCGTCGCGCCGCGGTTGCGGATCACCAAGGTCGCGTCGACCCTGCGCCCAAGAAACACGTCGGTCATCGCCCCCGCCCCATCACGCGGCGTCGAGGGGAACGAAGCGAAGAAGCCCTGGAAGCTCTTGATCGCGTCGTAGGGCACCGCCACCATGCTCGCGAAGGGCTTCTGATCGGCCGCCGGCAGCTCGCCCACGGCGTCGCGCAAGAAGCGCCCGTAGAGGGTGATCGCGAGGGCGAGCTCGTCGCGGTTGTTGAGCCACCGACGGTCGAGCCACAGGGTCACGATCTCGGCGTGGCCGTCGGCGGCGAAGACGGCCTCGAGCTCGACCACCTCGCCCACCATGGCCAGGCGCCAGGTCTTGCGGGTCATCCCGTTGAAGCGCGGGTCTGCCTTCGGAGCCCCAGGCTCGACCGCTTCGAGCACGTACTCTTTGGCAAACTTCGACGACTCGATCTCTTCAGGGCTCCGGTCGAGGAGCCCGCCCCGCACGACGCTGCGCATGGCCGAGACTTCTGCGAGATTTGGCCCCCTCGCGTCAACGCCCGATGCGGGGTAAGAGCGCGATCACCATGCAGAGCCCCTTCGACCCCGAGGCCCTCGTCGCGGCCGCCGAGGTCTTGCGCAGCGAGCCCAGGGTGGTGCGCTTTCAAGACGTCGACGCCGCGAGCACCGTGTTCTACCCGCGCTTCTTCGAGTACGCGAGCGACGTCTATGTGGCACATCTTGACACAGCTGGCATCAAGCTCCGTTCGCTCTTGGAGTCGCGCAGCCTGGCGATCCCGCTACGGCGGGCCGAGAGCGACTTTCGGCACCCGCTCTTTTTCAGCGACCGTTTCGTCACCGAGCTGGTCGCGGCGCGCGCGGGCGGCACCTCGTTCTCGCTCGGGTTTCGGATCGTGAGCGAAGACCGCGCCCGGGTTCACGCGGTGCTCCAGACGGTGCATGTGTGCCTCGACCTCGGCACGGGGCGCCCGACCCCGGTACCCGACGCGATCCGGCGCGCCCTCAGCGTCGCCGGGTGAGAACGCTCAGCCCACTGCGGCGCGGCGATCGACCTTGCCGCTCGCGAGCCGCGGTAGCTCGGCGACGACCCGCCACCGCACGGGCACCTTGAAGGCCGCGATCCGGGCGCGGAGGGCGGCCTGCACCCTGGGCACGAGCACCGACTCGGGCGCGTCGCTCGCGATCACCGCGGCCACCACCTGCCCCCAATGCGGGTCGTCGACGCCGTAGACCACCGCGTCGGTGACGCCCGCGAGGCCCGCCAGCGCCGCCTCGACCTCGGCCGGGTACACGTTCTCGCCCCCGCGTACGATGAGGTCGCTGCGGCGGCTGTAGAGGGTCAGCCACCCGTCGTCGGCGAGCGATGCGAGGTCGCCGGTGTCGAACCACGCGCCCCCGAGCGGGGCCTCGCGCCAGTAGCCCAGCATCACGCTCTCGCCGCGGATTTGCAGCGTGCCCACCTCGCCGCGCGCGCACACCCGGTCGCCCTCGCAGACCCGAACCGAGACCGACGAGAGAGGGTAGCCCACGCCCTCGCGGTCTGAGCGATCGTCGAGGGGCCGCGTCGCCACCTGCGAGCACCCCTCGGTGAGCCCATAGGTCGGCACCACGCGGACGCCCGCCGCCAGCGCCCGCGCCCGCAGCGCCGGATGCGTCGCCGCGCCCCCCACCAGCAGCACCCGAAGCCGCGCCAACGCCGCGCCCCCCCCATCAAGCAACGCCCCCAACATCGTCGGAACCACGCTCGCCATGGTCACCCCCTCGACCTCGATGGCCCGCACAACGCGCTCGACCTCGAAGCGCGGATGCAGCACCACCGCGCGCCCCGCCAAAAGACACCGGGTCAGCACCGAGAGCCCTCCGACGTGGCAGAGCGGCAGGGCCAGGAGCCACCGGTCGTCGTCGCGCCACCCGAGGTTCTCAGCGCTCGCGCGGGCGCTCGCGATCAACGCCGCGGTCGACAAGAGGGCCCCCTTGGGGCGCCCCGAGGTGCCCGAGGTGTACACCATCGCAGCCACCCCATCGGGCGGCACCCTCGCGCCCCCAGGCGGCGCCCAGAGGGTCTCAGAAGGCGGCAGCGCGCCGAGCTGAGCGACCGCCGACGCGTCGAGCACCCGGGCGGGCGCGGCGTCGTCGACGAGGGCGGCCACCTCGGGCCCCTGAAGCCGCGGGTGGAGCAACACCGCCGTGACGCCCATCTCGATCAGCGCCAGAAGCGTCACCATCGTCGCGGGCGTGTTCGACGCGTGGAGCGCCACCCGGTCGCCCAAACGCACCCCGCGGCGCGTGAGCTGGTCACACACCGCGGAGGCGCGAAGCGCAAGCTGAAGAAAGGTCTCGTGCTCGCCCTCAAACACAAGGCCGAGGGCGTCGGGCCAGGCGCGGGCAGCGGCGACAATCGAGAGGCGGTTCACCCGCCCAGTGTGGACTCACGCGTCGTCAAGGTCGATCTCGTCGAACAAGACCTCTTCGCGCTGGTTGTCGGCCTCAGACTCAAGGTCGTCCATCGACCAGCCGATACGGTTCGAGGGCTTCAGCTCCTCACGCGCGAACTCCTCGAATGACCGGTAAAACCTCGACATCGTGTCCTCCAAAGCCATCAAACGACGGCCTGCGCCTGGGGTGCGTCTCCACCGGGTACGCCCTGCGACCACCCGCACCTACATCTGCCCCTCATGTAACCGAGATCGTTTGTGTGACGAAGAAATCCGCTTGCATTTCTTCTCACGGGTCGTCTCGGCACGGCCTGCGGCCTGTGGGGCGATGGGGCGTTGCGCGGGGGGCGCGAGGTGGGGTAAGGGCGGCAGTCCCTGCGGGAGAGTGCCCGTCAAAGGAGCGAAGTCGCGATGGGTAGGGTCTACGCTGTGGCGAACCAGAAGGGCGGGGTGGGCAAGACCACCACCAGTGTGAACACGGCCGCTTCGCTGGCCATCGCCGACAAGAAGGTGTTGCTGATCGACACCGACCCGCAGGGCAACGCGGGCTCTGGGCTCGGGGTCTCGTCGCGCGAGGTGACGCAGGGCACCTACGACGTGCTCCTCGGCCGCGCGCGTCTCGAAGACGTGTTGGTTCAGACGTCGATCCCGACCTTGAAGGTGTGCCCGGCCTCGACGGCCTTGGTGGGCGCCGAGCTCGAGCTCATCGACATCGAGGGCCGCGAGATGCTCTTGCGCCAGGCCATCGAGCGTGCCCGCAAGCGCTTTGACTACATCTTCATCGACTGCCCGCCCTCGCTCGGGCTCTTGACCTTGAACGCGCTCTGCGCCGCCGACGCGCTGCTCGTGCCGATGCAGTGTGAGTTCTACGCGCTCGAGGGCCTGGCCCAGCTCGTCTCGACCGTCGAGCGCGTGAAGGCCGCGCGAAACCCGGGGCTCCACATCGAGGGCGTGCTCTTGACCATGTACGACCCGCGCAGCAACCTCGCCCGCCAGGTGGGCGACGAGGTTCGCAAGCACTTCAGGGTGTTTGACAGCATCGTGCCGCGCAACGTACGGCTGAGCGAGGCGCCCTCGTTCGGCAAGCCCGTGGTGCTCTACGACGTCGCCTCGAAGGGCTGCCAGGCCTACCTGTCGTTCGCCAAAGAGCTGATGGCGCCGCGCCGCCGCTCTGCCCCTACTTCACCCGCGGCATCGTGACGCCAACGTGAGCAAGACGCCCCCGAAATTGCCTGATTTGAAAGAGCCGCGCCGGGTCTTGGGTCGCGGCCTCGACGCGCTCTTGCCGGTCACCACGGTGGCCCAGCAGGCCGCCGCGCGGGCCGAGAGCCCGTATCAGACCGTCGGGGTCGAGCGCATCTTCCCCCGGAGCGATCAGCCTCGAAAGCGCTTCGTCGAGCAGAGCCTCGAAGAGCTCGCGGGCAGCATCCGCGAGCAGGGGCTCATTCAGCCGCTCATCGTGCGGCGGCGCGAGGGCGGGGGCGACACCTACGAGATCATCGCGGGCGAGCGTCGCTGGCGGGCCTCGCAGCGCGCGGGGCTCCGCGAGGTGCCCGTGGTGGTGCGCGAGGCCAGCACCGACACGGCCTTCGAGCTCGCGCTGGTCGAGAACCTTCAGCGCCAAGACCTCGACCCGATCGAGACCGCGACGGCCTACCAGCGCCTCATCGCCGACCACGGGTACACCCAAGAAGAGCTCTCGGTGCGGGTCGGCAAAGACCGCTCGACCATCGCGAACACGTTGCGGCTCATGCAGCTCCCGGGCGAGGTGCTCGAGCACGTCGTGGCCCGCGAGCTCAGCGAGGGTCACGCCCGCGCGCTCTTGAGCGCGGGTGAGCCCGCGACGATCAAGCGGCTCGCCAAAGCGGCCGTCGAGAAGGGCTGGTCGGTGCGTCAGACCGAGGCCGCGGCGCGCAAGCGAGAGCCCGCCCGGGAGCCCGAGGCCCCGAGGCAGCCCGAGCCCGAGGCCGCCCGCAAGAGCCCCAACGTGCGCGACCTTGAGAAGAAGCTCGAAGCGGCCCTCTCGATGGCGGTGGTGATCCGCAGCGAGCCCGGCGCCGCCAGCGGCACCATCGAGGTCGCCTTCGACAGCCTCGACCAGCTCGACGGCTTCCTCGATCGGGTGCTCGGGCGCTAGCGCGGGTGGTCACAGCCCCACCCACTGGGCAGAGCTAGACCCCCAGCGTCGCGGGGTCGAGCCCGGCCCGGGCCCACGCGGCGCGCAGGGTGTTTTCGAGCAGGCACGCGATGGTCATCGGGCCGACGCCGCCCGGCACGGGGGTCAAGACGCCCGCGTGCCCCACGAGCGCGTCAAAGTCGACGTCGCCCACGAGCTTGCCCTCGGCCGTGCGGTTGATGCCCACGTCGAGCACCGCGGCGCCCTCTTTCACAAACGCGCGGGTCACCATTTTGGCTTTGCCCACCGCGGCCACGAGCACATCGGCCTCGCGACAGACGGCCTCAAGGTCGCGGGTGCGCGAGTGGGCCAAGGTCACCGTCGCGTTGCGGCCGACGAGCAGCATCGCCATGGGCTTGCCGACGATGTTGCTGCGGCCGAGCACCACCGCGCGGGCCCCGTCGAGGCGCACTCCGGCGTGGTCGAGCATGCGCAGACACCCCAAGGGCGTACACGGCACGAGCGAGCGCTGACCCGCGAAGAGGCGCCCCGCGTTGAGCGGGTGAAATCCGTCGACGTCGCGGGCCGGGTCGATGGCCAGGAGCACCTTCTCGGCGTCAATGTGCCGCGGCAACGGGAGCTGAACGAGCAGCCCGTCGACCTCGTCGCGCGCTTGAAGGGCCGCGAGGAACGAAAGAAGCGCGGCCTCGTCGGTGTCAGCGTCGAGGCGGTGGACCTCGCCCCGCATGCCCGCCTCCTCGCAAGCGCGGGCCTTGTTTCGCACATAAACCTGCGAGGCCGGGTCTTCGCCCACGAGCACCACGTCGAGCCCCGGACGACGGCCCGTGTGCGCCACAAAGCGCGTGACCGCCGCGGCGACCGCGGCACGGAGCGACAAACCAAGCGCCTTACCATCGACGATCTGGGTCATAGGGGTGAGCGACACTCTTCTCTGAAAAGGGATTTTGCGGGCGTTTGCGGGTGGCGTGACAGTCGGCCCGAGGGTTGCTCTAATGGCGAGCGTGAAGCCTTCATACCATCGCCTCGCAGCCATCGCGCTTCTCGCAGCCCTCGCGGGCCGCTGTGCCCCGGCCGACGAGGCGCCGCCTGACCTCGGGCGCGCGGCGGGCGCGGTCACCCTTCGAGATGCCATCGGGCAGGCGGCGGCGATGTACCACATTCCGGCCGATCTCTTGGCGGCGATCGCGTGGAGCGAGACGCGCTTCGGCCCGCCGGTGAGCCCCGAGGCGCACGCCGACGGGGTCGTCGAGGGCGCCGAGGGCGAGGCCGCGCACCAGGTGCCCGGGGTGGGCCCGCTGCATCTCGGCGAAGGCGAGACGGGCCGTCAGGCGCGCGGTCTCGACACGCTGTCACGCGCGATGGCGCTCACGGGCCTCTCGCGGGCGCAGCTCACCGAGCACGTAGGGTACGGCGTCGCGGGCGCAGCCGCGGTGTTGGCAGCGCTCGGCGCCGAGACCCACGCCCGCGAGGGCGACCTGGGCTCATGGGCCGAGGCCGTGGCGCGCTTCTCGGGCCTCGCTGAGCGCCCGTTTCAGGCCTCGTACGCGCGGCAGGTGTTCGCGGTCTTGCGCGACGGCGTCACCGAGACGGCGTACACGGGTGAGCCCGTGAGCGTCACGGGGCACCCCGAGCTGCCTGACGCAGAGTCGCTCCTCGGCGTCTCACAGGCCGCCCAACACTCTGCCGATTACGGCCCCGCGCTGTGGAGCGCCGCGTCGACCAGCAACTACACCGGAGGGCGCTCGGGCGCGTCGATCACGCACATCGTGATCCACACGATGCAGGGCAGCTACGCGGGCTCGATCTCGTGGTTCCGCAACCCGTCGTCGAGCGCCTCGGCGCACTACATGATTCGCTCAAGCGATGGCGAAGTGACGCAGATGGTGCGCCACACTGACACCGCGTGGCACGGCGGCAACTGGTACTACAACACCCACTCGATCGGCATCGAGCACGAGGGCTTCGTCGCAGACCCGGGGCGCTGGTACACCGACGCGATGTACCGTTCGAGCGCGCGGCTCGTGCGGGCGCTCTGCGATCGGTACAACATCCCGATCGATCGGTCGCACATCATCGGGCACTACCAGATCCCGCGCTCGGGCTCGGGTGCGCCTTGCGCGACCACGGCCACCAACTGCGGCGGCGCAGGCGGCCACACCGACCCCGGCAACGGCGGCACCCAATGGAACTGGACCCGCTTCCTCGAGCTCGTTCGCAACAACGGCAGCACCACGCCGCCGCCGCCGCCGCCCCCCGCGTACGCCGCGACCTTCGTGCAGATGAGCTGCCCCACCAGCGCCACCTCGGGCGAGCGCCCCGTCGCGTGGATCGAGTACCGCAACACAGGCACCGCCACCTGGCAACCCGCGTCGACGCGCGTCGGCACCACCAACCCCCGCGACCACAACGGCATCTTCTTCGACCAAGAGAACTGGGTCACCCGCAACCGCCCCTCGGGCGTCGACCGCACCACGGCCCCCAACGCCGTCGGCCGCTTCTCGTTCGTCTTGGGCATCCCCGAGGTGAGCGCCGCGATGACCCTCTCAGAGACCTACGCCCCCGTGCAGGAAGGCGTCACCTGGTTCGGCCCCGGTGACTCGGTGGCCCGCTGCTCGGTGAGGGTCAACCCCCGCGCCGCGCCCCCGCCCCCGCCCCTCGACGCGGGCGTCCGCGACGCGGGCACCCCCCAACCCGTCGACGCGGGCAACCCCCAACCCGTCGACGCCGGCAACCCCCAACCCGTCGACGCGGGCAACCCTGAGCCTGTCGACGCCGGCAACCCTGAGCCTGTCGACGTCGGCAACGCCGAACCCGTCGACGCCGGGAGCGAAGAGCCCGTCGACGCCGCAGGGCCCGACCCCGAGCCCGGGCCGACCCAAGAGCCGCTCCGTGAAGGCGATTCAGGCGGCTGCGGATGCCACGTCGACCGCGGGCCCGCTCCCGCGCGCGCCACGCACCTCGCCGCGCTCGCAGGGCTCGGCGCCGTGCTCAGCGCGCGACGCCGCCGTCGTAGAGACGCGACCAAGTAGTCTCCCGTCGCCCCACTTTAGGTCCGCGGCGCGCTGCTGCGTTGCCGGGTCTCGACGGGCCAACAGCCCGTCTTCGCCCCGTCGCCTTGCATCACTTGCGCCCCTTCGCGGTGCTCGGTCCG
>JAEUKH010000052.1 GCA_016792845.1 Myxococcales bacterium
GTGACGGGGATGAAGATCGTGCGTGCGATCCTGGACGGCGAGCGCAACCCCGAGGTGCTCGCCGCGCACCGCGATGTACGCTGCAAGGCGTCGGTCGAGACCATTCGCGGCGCGCTGAGCGGCAACTACCAGCCCGAGCACGTCTTCGCGCTGCGGCAAGCGGTCGAGCTGTACGACACCTACCAGGCCAAGGTGCGTGACTGCGATGCAGAGATCGAGCGGTGTCTGGCGTCGATCCCGAAGAAGGAGCCCGAGGCCCCGGCGCCGAAGCCGCGCACGAAGAAGACCTCGCGCAACGAGCCGGGCTTCGACGTGCACGCCCTGCTTTTCGCGATGCTTGGCGTGGACCTCACCCAGATCCACGGTCTCGGACCGTCCTCGGCCCTGCAGATCCTCGCCGAGTGCGGGACCGACATGACGCGCTGGCCCACGGTCAAACATTTCACCTCGTGGTTGACCCTCGCGCCGGGCAGCAAGATCTCGGGCGGCAAGGTGCTCAGCGCTCGCACACGTCCCTCGACGAACCGAGCCGCGGTGTTGCTGCGCATCGCGGCGGTCTCCGTGAGCCGGACACCCACTGCGCTCGGGGCCTTCTTCCGCCGCGTAGCCGCACGGGCGGGCAAGCCCAAGGCCGTCACCGCGACCGCGCGCAAGATCGCGGTGCTCTTCTACAACACCCTGCGCCACGGCTCGGCGTACGTGGATCCCGGCGCGAACTATTACGAGGAACGGTACCGCCAACGCGCTGTCGACAACCTTCGTCGCCGCGCCGAGGCCCTCGGAATGACCATCGTAGAGGCGGGAGCGACATGAGCTTCTTAGGAAAGTTGCGGCGCTTCTCTCGACGCACTCAACCGAGCGGGGCGACAAGCGATGATCGCGCTCGCGCTGCCCGTGCTCGCGCTGCTCGGCGTGGTCGCTGTTTGCAGAGCGTTGGGGATTCCGCGTGCTACCTGGTACCGCCTCCGCGCTGAGTCCGAAGGGCGTGCGGGCATAGAGATCAAGACCGAGCCGCCGACGCCGTTGAAGCCCGCCTCGCGTCGTTCGCCGCGACGCTTGTCGGAGGGTGAAGAGCAGCAGATTCTCGACACGCTGCACGCCGATCGCTTCGTCGACAAGGCGCCCGCGGAGGTGTACGCGACGCTGCTCGATGAGGGCACGTATCTCGGCTCCATCCGCACGATCTACCGCGTGCTCGCGCGGCATCAGGAGGTGCGCGAGCGACGCGCGCTTCGGCAGCACCCGTCCTACGCGCGGCCCGAGCTTCTGGCCACGCGGCCGAACGAGTTGTGGTCATGGGACATCACCAAACTGCGCGGCGCGACACGCGGGACATACCTGCATCTCTATGTGGTGATCGACGTCTTCAGCCGGTATGTGGTGGGCTGGATGGTGGCACAGTGCGAGAGCCAAACGCTTGCCAGAACGCTGTTTCGCGGCATCTACGAGCGCGAGAGGGTCAAGCCCGGACAGGTCACCGTGCACGCCGATCGCGGCGCTGCGATGACGTCGCGCGGGCTCGCCGATCTCTTTGTCACGCTGGGCATCG
>JAEUKH010000004.1 GCA_016792845.1 Myxococcales bacterium
AGAGACGCGACCAAGTAGTCGGACCGAGCACCGCGAAGGGGCGCAAGTGATGCAAGGCGACGGGGCGAAGACGGGCTGTTGGCCCGTCGAGACCCGGCAACGCAGCAGCGCGCCGCGGACCTAAAGTGGGGCGACGGGAGACTACTTGGTCGCGTCTCTCGGCGCTTCGGCCTCAGAGGCCCGCGTCGGGCGGGTAGCAACGCGGCAAACGCTCGGTGCAACAGCGGGTCCGGGCCTCTCGGTCGACGGCCAGGGCGGCGGGGTCGATGCCCTCGATGTGGAGCCTGCGTTCGAGGGTCGTGCAGCGCCCGAAACCGTCGCTGAACGCGAGGCTCACCACGATGTCGCCCGGCATCACTGAGCAATACTGATCGTCGTCGATGACCAAGGTCTGAGACGAGAGGCCGTACATGCTCGGGTCTTCGGGCGCCGGGCTCATGCGGAGACGGATGCGGAGCCGCCCGATCACCACCCCGTCGCGGGCGCGCCGCGCGGTGAGCTCGATGCGCGGCTGGGTGGGGTCGAACCCGCGGCCTCGAAGCTGAACCCAGAGATGCTGACCGCCCTGCGGCCCGGGCGTGAGGTACACCGTGTCGCCGTCGACGAAGGGGCGGTAATTGGCGAACGACGCGTCGCGCCCGACGCCCATCTCGACGCTCACGCCCGCGGCCGAACAGCCCGCGTCGAGGACGCCCGCATCACCCGAAGGCGGCGCGGCGCAGGCCCCCAACCCGAGGCCCAACGCGAGCCCAAAGAGCCGCTGGCTCAATCAACGCCTCGCATGAGCTCGAGCATGCGCGCGGCGGTGACAAACTCGGTGACGCGCCACACCTCGCGGCCGCGCGAATCGAAGGCGATCACCGTCGGCAAGCCCCGCACGTTGTAGCGACGGTGGAGCGCCTGGGTGGCCTCGGTCTCTTCGGTGGCGTCGACCTTCACCGCCACAAAGCGCCGGGCCTCGCGCCGGACCGCGTCGTCGGTGAAGGTGCGGTGCGCGAGCTCCTCGCAGGCCGTGCACCAGGTCGCGCCGAAATCGACGATCACAGGACGACGCTCGCGGGCCGCGCGGGCGCTGAGGTCGGCGGCCTCGGTCTCCCAACCGATCTGCGGGGCAGGGGGCTCGTAGGCGATGGCCCACACCCCGCCGAAGGCCACGAGCGCGATGCCGACGACCTTGCGGAGCCGCTCGGCCGGGCGGCCGTCTTTGAGCGAGAGTTGCACCGCGCCGAGCCCCAGGCCCAACGCGATGAGACCAAGAAAGACCAGTGTTTTCGGGGGGATGAACGACGGCGGCTGGGCGAAGAGCGGCACCATGTGGCGGAGGTAGTAGAGCCCGAGCACCACCAAGACGAGGCCCATCACGCTCTTGATGCGCTCCATCCAGACGCCGGGCTTGGGCAGGCCCACCGAGAGGGCGCCGACGATCCAGAAGGGGAGACCGAGGCCGAGCGAGTAGAAGAACAGCGAGACGCCGCCGCCGACCGCGTCGCGCTGGCGAAACACATAATCGAGGATGCCCACGAGGCCCGCGGTGGCGCACGGCGCGGCGATGGGGCCCATCGCGAAGCCGATGAGGAACGCGCCCTTGATGCCGAGGCCGCCCACCGCCGCGAGGCGATTCTGGAGGCTCTGCGGGAGCGACACCTCGAAGAGGCCGAACATGTTCGCGGCCATCAGCAGCATCAGCGCCGCCTCGAAGCCTTGGATCCAACGGTTGCCGGCGAGGTTGCCCGCGAGGGTGCCCGAGAGCCCGGCCGCCAGGCCCAAGGGCACAAAGAGCGCCGCGAGCCCGAGCACGAAGGCCGTCGAGAGCGCGACGGCCTTGCCCCGGCTCTCGGCCTTGCGCGCGCCGAAGACCGACACCGTGATCGCGATCATCGGGTACACGCACGGCGTCGCCGCGGTGAGCAGGCCGACCAACATCGCCGTGGGCAGCGCCGCGGCCCAACCGTGACGCGCCAGCGCGGTCGAGAAGAGGTTGTCTTGGGCCGACGCGGTGAGCGGCAGCGCAGAGGCCGCGAGGGCGCTCACGAGGGCCAAGATCGAACGGGGCAGCCAACGGCGAGAGATCACTGAACCTTCAACCCTTCGGGCGCCCACCGCGGGCGCCCTGCGTGTGTCGCGAACGCTTGCCGCAGGGCGTGCATGCAACGCAACAGCTTGAATCGAGCGTCGGAGCCTTCGTCGAACCGCCGACGCTTCGGGTATAGTCCCCCCGCGCGCGCCCGTCGACGGGCCGCGACCTCTGCAACGAGAGTGGTCATGCGAAAGCTTTTCTCAATGGGTCTGGTCAGCTTCGCCGTCGCGGCCGTCGCGGCGAGCGGCATCTCGCAACCGCGCCGCAACCCTCGGCGCCCCGTCGCGCAAGCGCCCGCCGCGCCTCCGCCGTCGCCCCGCATCGCGCAAGAGCTCGGGCAGCTCCGTTGGGGCATGAACCACGCCCAGGTCGTCGCGTACTACCGCGGGCTCATCAGCGCCAGCTACGCGCCCCGGCTCCGCAACGTCGGGATGCTCGAACAGAATCGTATCATCGACCAGCGCGAGAACGAGATTCGCACCCTTGAGCGCACCTGGGTCGAGTTCGACGGCGCCCTGGCGCACCGCCAATGGGACTCGTCGTTTATCGGCGAGGAGTACACCCACGGCAACGGCGAGGCGATGTTGATGTACGAAGACGCGCGGCACAACCGCGAGTTCTTCTTCTTTATCAACGACCGCTTGTGGAAGCGTGTGCAAGCGCGAAACACCGCCGGCGCGCAGATCGACTTCGACGATTTCGCCTCGCAGCTTGAGGCCATCTTCGGCCCCGGTCAGCGCGAACAGGCCGGCCAGCGCCTCACCACGGTGCGCTGGTTCGACGACACGACGCGGCTCCACGTCGTCGACAACACCACGTTCTTCAGCGCGTTCTGCCTGATCTATCAAGAGCGCCAGACCCAAGACCAGCTCGCCCAGCTCCGCCGCAACACCCTGCCCACCAAGCAGCAGCGCCGGGTCGCCGGGGCCGTCGAGGCGGGCGCCAACGCCAACGCCGCGGGGGTCACCACGGGCGACTCGAACGCCGACATCGTCGACCGCATCACGGGCAAGATGCGCAGGGTTCAGAACGCCGAGGCGGGGGCCGCGGCCTCGGCCCAAACGGGCGCCGCAGCGGGGCCTCCGGGGCGCTCAGGGCGCGACGCCGGGGTGGTGGCGCCTCCGCCGCCCGCGCCGGCCGACAACGACCCCCTCGGCGGCCTCGGGTTCTAGGCCCGAGACCCCGCCCTGCTCACCTTCGGGCCCGCCGTCGCGCCGGGCCTCGAAGGGCCGAGCCTCTCACCATCGGTCACTCTTCAGCCGCGCGGGGCGCTTCAGACCTCGCGGGCCTCGTCGTCGCTGGCCTTTCGGGGCCCGCCGCGGGCGCGCTCGACCTTGACGAGCGACGGCAAGACGCGCACCTCGCTCACGGTCGGGTCGCTCACCCGCAAGGCCGGCAAGATCACGCCTTCGAGGGTGTTGCGTTGCCCTGGGCACCCGCGGCACGCGCCGAGGAGCCGTAGCTCGACGACGTCGCCGCGCAGGCCCACCCACTCGACGGCGCCGCCGTCGCGGGCCACGAGCGGCCCGATCACCGACTCAATCACCGACCGGAGAGTGTCTGCGCGCACCACGTCGACAACGCTACCACAGCACACGGGCGCGTTGACGCAGCGGATTGAAGGTCTGTACCATCGGAGCGTGGCACTTCGGTTTCGGCTTCGCTTTCTCCTTGAGGAGTTCGACCTGTTGCCGGGCGAGACCCTCATCGGGCGCAGCCCCGAGTGTCATATCACCATCGAAGATCCGCTGATTTCGCGGCAACACGGGCGCATTCTGGTCTCTGGCAGCGTGGCGACCTTTGAAGACCTCGGGTCGCGCAACGGCTCCAGGGTGAACGGCAAGCCGGCCTTCGAGCCGGTGAACCTGGTCGACGGCGACCGTCTCAGGCTCGGGGCTCAGGAGCTTGTGTTCTTGAAGGTCGGGGTCGACCAGCGGCTCACGCGCTCGACCGGTGCGATGCGGCTTTGTTCGCGGTGTAAGACGCCCTTCCCTGAGGGGCCGACGCACTGCCCGCATTGCGGCCAGGCGGTGACCGTGGTGGCCGAAGAAGACACCGTGGCGGGCATCTCGGTGCCGGTGCAGCGCGGGTGGATCCTTCAGATGTTGGGCGAGGTGCTCGACCGCGCGATCGCGCAGCAGCGCGCCGAAGAGTCGCACCGCCTCTTGCGCAAGGTGGCCGAAGAGACCGAGGCCCGCATCTCGCGCGGCGTGGTCGACATCGAGATGCTCTCACGGGTGGCCGAGTACGCCTTCGCGGTGTCGCGGCTCCAGGGCGAGCCCAACTGGATCTTGTGGCTGATCGAGGTCCACCAGCGGGCCGGTCGGGTGCCGCATTCGACGGTGTTGCAGCGGCTCCAGGCGGCGGCCGCGACGATGCCCGGGGTGGGCGCGGCCTTGGGCGAGTATGTGCGCGCCTGGCAGGGGCGACGCGCTGAGATGGCAGAAGATGACCTGGCGGCGTTCTCGGTGCTGAGCCGCTTTGTCGAGGGTGGCGGCTTTCCGGTCGAGGCGTGATTGAGCGACGCGCGGTACATCGTCAGGTTACAGAACGCGCGCTTTGAGCTCGGCCCCGGCCGGTGGACGATCGGGCGCGCCGCCGACTGCCAGATCGTCGTCGACGACTCGCTGGTCTCGCGCCACCACGCGGCCCTCGTCTGTGACGCCGAGGGGGTGCTCGTCGAAGACCTGGGTTCGCGCAACGGCGTCCGGGTCAACGGTTTGCGGGTCTCGGGTCAGCGGCGATTGGGTCATCGCGACCAGGTGGCGGTGGGCACCACCGAGCTTCAGCTCCTCGTCGGCGACTGCGACGTGACGCCCTCGGTCGAGAAGCAAACGGCGCAGGTGCTGAGCGCGGCCTCGTCTGGGTCGCCGGTGCCATCGGGCATGGGCGTGGTGGTCGAGCTGGTGCGTCAGTCGGTCGAGATGGGCCGCACCCAAGACGCCCTGTCGATCTTGAAGAATCTCTGCGGCGAGATCGACCGCGAGCAGTCTGCCCGGGGTGTCGCCCACCCGGTGCTTCGCCCGGCCTCAGAGCTCGTGATTCAGCTCGGGCAGAGCTTGCCCGATGAGGCGCTCCTCGGGTGGGTCTTCTCGGCGCACCAGGGTGTTGGCGCCCTGGTCGACGTGGGCCTCGCGGCGACGCTCAGCGGCCCCCAGCGGGCGCTCTTGCGCCGCAACGAGACCTTTCAGCGGTACCTGAAGTACCTCTTCGCGAAGATGCCCTCGCTCGACCCCGAGCACCGCGCCGAGCAGCAGGGCTGGCTCGATACGATGGAGCCCTGAGCGGCGCCCAAATGGCAAAGGCGCCGCCCGAAGGCGACGCCCCCAACCGGAGACGCGAGGCGCTCAGTGGTTGAGCGCTTCAGCGAGGGCGCGGTGGTCGGTCACGAGCTGATCGACGAGGCCGCGGATCGCCCGAAGACGGGTCTGGTAGTCTTGGAACGGACGCCCCGAACCCACCGTGATCGCTTGCGGAACGCCCGCCATCGCCACCGGCACGCCCACCGTACGGATGGTGGCCGCCGCCGCGAGGTCGCCCGCGGTGTAGATCCCCCGGGTCGGGGGAGTGCCCGGGATGGCCGGGGTGATGGTGAACTGCCCCTCGCCGGGCGCGGGCTGCGCGAAGACGAGGTTGCCCATGACGGGCGGGCCGCCGTTGCCGCCGGGGCCGAAGACCACCATGAGGCGCGACATCTCGGCGCGGGTCGAGACGAGGTTGCCGATCGAGGCGGTGATGAGCGCTTGCTGCGGCCCGCTCGAGAGCTCAGAGTGGCGGCGAAGCTGGAAGAAGGCCTCTTGCAGCTCGATCTGCACCTTCATGAGCTTCTGCACGAGGTCGGGGCGCAGACGGCCCACGCGCCCGGCGTAGGTCTCGGGGCTCAGCGGAGGGTCGCTCGGCAGCGCCTGAAACCACGTCGCCAGCTCGGGGTCGACGGTGGGCGCGCCGGCCTGGGCCGCCGCGGGGGCGGGCGGGTCGTCGCTGTTGGCGTTGGCCGCGGGAATGCGGGCCGCCGTGGCCGCGTGGTCGACCTTCTCTTTCATGGTCGAGATGATCGCGCCGGCGGCGTCGACCTGACGGCGGACTTCAGTCACCGCCGCGGTGGTGCGGGCGGCTTGCTCGCGCTCGGCCGACTGGTTGCCGCCGAGGTAGCCCACGGTGAGGGCGATGACGCCGGTGACGGCCACCGCGATGATCGAGCCGGTGCGCTTGCGACCCACCTCGGCGTCGTCGACGGGCTTCTCGTCGACCACAATGTGGAAGTCGGCGGGCGAGGCGGCGGCGGGAGAACCCGAGGCTGAGAAGGGGTCGGCGGCGATGGCGGCGGCGCGGCGCTGGGCGGCCTCTTCGGCGGCGGCGCGGCGGTCGGCTTCTTCGACCCGGCGGCGGGCCTCTTCGGCGGCGCGGGCCTCGGCGGCGGCCTTCTCGGCCATCTGCTGCTTGATGAACTCGGGCACCACAAGGTCGTCGTCGCCCGCAGGAGCCGCCGGAGCGACCGCCGCGACCGGCATCTCAGAGGCTGCGTCGGCCGCCGCGGTGGGCGCCGGGGCCGCCCCGCCGGCCGGTGGGGCCTGACCGACCATCGTCTTGTTCAGTCGGGCCTTGAGGTCAGGCTTCTTCTTCTCCTCAGCTGCCATTGTGGTCTCGGAGCTCCTTCAGGGGCGTCAGATTTCGGGTGCGGTGTGTGCTCTGCGGAGGTCGCCGTTTCACGTTGAAAACCGCGCGCAGAGGCCGACTCGCCGCGCGACGGTATCTTCGCATTCTTCGGGGTGTCAAGGCGATTGCTCTGCCCAACGGGTGCGGCCCAAGTTTGTCGGCGTCACCGTCGCGCGACGGTGGTAGGCTTCGACGGGCGAGAGCACACGATGATCCAAGACGTGTTGCGGACCCTCATCGAGGGGCGTGACCTTGAAGAGGCTGAGGCAACCCGGGCGGTCGAGTGGGTGCTCTCAGGGGAGGCCTCGCCGGCGCAGATCGCGGCCTTCGCGACGGCGATGCGGATGAAGGGCGAGACCGTGACCGAGATCGCCGCGGCGGCGCGGTGTCTCCGGCGTCGGTGCGACCCGGTCGACGGGCTCCCGGGGGTGCTCCTTGACACCTGCGGTACGGGGGGCGGCGCGTCGAAGACCTTCAACGTCTCGACGGTGGCCGCGGTGGTGGTGGCGGCGTGCGGGGTGCCGGTGGCCAAGCACGGGCTCCGCGCGGTGACTTCGCGCACGGGCAGCGCCGACCTCGTCGAGGCCCTCGGGGTTCGCATCGACGCGTCGCGGGCGACGGTGTCGCGGTGCCTCCGCGAGGTGGGCATCGCGTTTCTGTATGCGCCGGCCTTTCACGTCGCGCTCTTGAACGCGGGGGTGGTGCGGCAAGAGCTCGGCATCCGTACGATGTTCGATCTCTTGGCGCCGCTCGCCAACCCGGCGGGGGCGACGCACCAGCTCCTTGGGGTCCATTCGCCGCGGTACCTCCGCACCCTGGCCGAGGTGCTCTCGCGGCTCGGGGCGCGTCGCGCGTGGGTGCTCCACGGCGCCGGCGGGATGGACGAGGTGAGTCCCCTCGGGCCCACCCAGGTCGTCTCGGTGCGCCAAGGGGTGCTCATCGAGAGCACCGTCGTGCCCAGCGATTTCGGGGTCGAGCCCACCACCGCCGAGGCCCTCGTGGGCGGCGACCCCGCGACCAACGCCGAGATCACGCGCTCGGTGCTCGCGGGCGAACCGAGCGGCCGCCGCACCGCCGTGGTGCTCAACGCCGCCGCCGCGCTGGTGGTGGCCGAGGTGACCACTGACCTCCGCGAGGCCGCCGAGATGGCGCAGCGCGCGATCGACTCCGGGGCCGCGCGCCGCACCCTCGCCCGGTGGGTCGACGTCTCGAACGAGAACACCGACGCGGCGGCGCCCCGCGGGCCCGGCGGCGAGTCGGCCTAGGTGCGATCGCAACCGCGAGAGCCTCGTTCGAGCTCGCCTGAGACCTCCCACGCGGCCCTCGTCGCGGCCGCATCGGAGCGAACGCCGCGCGGTTGAGGGCCCTCAACCAGGCTGTGTCCGCAAAGGTAGTTTCCAACATCGAATGCGTGTGGGGGTGAGCCGCGCCTTTCGTAGCGGGTTGCGCTCTGGCGTGACCTCACCCCCTGAGGGGCGCACGGCCCAGCGCCTGGCGTGACCTCACCCCCTGAGGGGACGTACGGCCCTCGCGCCCCCTCTCCCTGTCAGGAGAGGGGCAAAGCACGACAGATTCCAATTTGATATTTCATTTGTTCGATCATGATTCAACAGATTAACATTGTTATTGTTGATCGTTCCTCTAATTTGTCTCTAATTGCCCCTCTCCTGACAGGGAGAGGGGGCGCGAGGGCCGGGCATCCCCCAGGGGGTGAGGTCACGCCAACTACAGGGCCGGGCATGCCCGGGGGGTGAGGTCACGCCAACTGCCGGGCGGTACGCCCCTCGGGGTGCAGGTCACGCAGGGGTTGAGGCGCGGCGCAACCGCGTCGGATTGGGCACTTCGCCCCCTCCGCCGACGCCACCCCATTTGCCGACGCAGCCTTCGGGCTTCTGACGTATCGGCAGATACACCCCAACGTATCGGCAAACCGGGCTGTACCCAGCGCGCGTGGCCGGAGGGCGCGTGCACGCGTCGGTGAGCCCTGCGGCCTTGCAACGCTGCACGCGGGCTGTTTTCACGTCTGCGGTGCGGGCGCCGCGCTCGATTTCACGATCCCTCGCGTTCACAAGGAGTTTTCGCGCGAGCACGGGCTGTGCTAGTCGTAGGGCTCTCGATGGCGCTTGATCTGAAGGCTCGGCTCGATGTGCTGCGCGAGGTCGCTTCGGTGGCCCGGCAAGGGTGGTTGATCCCTCAGATGCCGAGGGAGAACCTCCGCGACGAAGAACACGGCGCCTTGGTGGTGTTTGTGCACGGCATTTTCGCCTCGGCGGGGGTGTGGCGCCCGATGGCGCAGCACATGGCCGTCACGGGGGTGGCGCCGCGGCAGCTGCACTTCAATTTTGCGCCGCTCGGCTCGGTGGCCCATCACGCCGAGCGCCTCGCGCGGGAGGTCGAGCGGGTGCATCCGCACGGGCCCGTGAAGATCGTGGCGCACTCGCTCGGCGGGCTGATTTCGCGCTACTACGCGCAGATCCTCGGCGGCCGGATGGACGCCCTGGTGGCCATGGGCACGCCGCACCTCGGCACCGCGGCGGCCCGGGGTTGGCCCATCGAGCTGGCGCGCGATCTGTCTCCGAACAGCGCGCTCCTCAAGCGGCTTGAGGCGACCCGCGACCGGCTCGATCACTCGACGGTGATGTCGATCGTGGCGGGGCTCGACGTGCTGGTGCCAGCCGAGAGCGCGCGGCTTCCGGGCTCGTTGGTGGTCGACATTCCGTGGGTGGGGCATCACGGTGTGATTTACGACCGGGTGGCCTGGGCCAAGACCCGCGAGGCCTTTCAAGCGGCCCGCGCGCGCCTCGCGGCCGCTGCGGCGGCTCCGTAGGCGCTCAGAGCAAGATGCCGCGGAGCATCGCGCTGGCCACGCTGAAGTAGATCACGAGGCCCGTCACGTCGACGAGGGTGGCCACGAAGGGCGCCGAGGCGGTGGCGGGGTCGAGCCGCAGCCTGCGCAAGAGGAAGGGCAGCATCGAGCCGGTGAGGGTGCCGAAGAGCACCACGCCCACCAGCGAGATCGCCACGGCGCCGGCGATCATCACGAAATGCGGCCCGTACACCGTG
Organism: Myxococcales bacterium; assembly: GCA_016792845.1. Lineage (GTDB taxonomy): Bacteria > Myxococcota_A > Polyangia > Polyangiales > JAEUKH01. The sequence continues at coordinate 9,797 of JAEUKH010000004.1, forward strand.
GTGTGATGAGGCCAGAGCACGATGCGCAGGAAGCCGATCGCGCCGAGGATGGCTCCGAGGGTGAGGCCCACCATCACCTCGCGGCGCAGCACCCGCGACCACTCGCCGAGCTCGACGTCGCGCAGGGCCAGCGCGCGGATCATGATCGATGTGGCCTGCGAGCCCGAGTTGCCGCCAGACGAGATGATGAGCGGCACGAAGAGCGCGAGCACCACGGCCCGCTCGATCTGGTGTTCGTAATACTGCATCGCCGTCGCGGTGAGCATCTCGCCGAGGAAGAGCACCGCGAGCCAGCCGCCGCGCTTGCGGATCATCTCGCCGAAGGTGACGTCGAGGTACGGCGCGTCGAGGGCCTCGGTGCCGCCGAGCTTCTGAATGTCTTCGGTGGCCTCTTCAGACTGAACATCGAGCACGTCGTCGATGGTGATGATGCCGAGGAGCTGCCCGCGGGTGTCGGTGACCGGCAGCGCGACGCGGTCGTACTTCTCGAAGATCGCCACCACCTCTTCGTTGGTGGCCGTCGCGAGGATCGACACAAGCTGGCGGTCTTCGAGGTCGGCGACCTTGGCCCCGGGCTCGGCCAAGACCAGGGTCGAGAGGCGGAGGTCGTCGAGGAGCCGACCGCGCTGGTCGACCACGTACACCACGCTGATGGTCTCGGAGTTCTTCGCCTGAACCCTGATCTGCTCGATGGCCTCGGTGACGCTCATCTCGGGGCGGATGGTGACGTACTCGGGCGTCATCGCGCGGCCCGCGGTGCGCTCGGGATACCCGAGGAGCGCGCTCGCGATCTTGCGCTGGTCGGGCGAGAGCGTCGCAACGAGGCGCCGCGTCACCTCGCCCGGGAGCTCTTCGAGGAGCCGCGTGCGGTCGTCGGGCGCCATCTCGTCGAGCACGCGCTTGAGCTGCTCGTCGCCGAGGGTCTCGACGAGGCGGGTCTGCATCTCAAGCGGCAGGTATTCGAAGGTTTCGCCCGCGGTGTCGCGCGGCAAGATGCGAAACACCAGGGCGGCCTCTTGCACTTCGCAGTGCTCGATCAGTTCGGCGCGGTCGGGGGCGTCGAACTCGGTCAGCACTTCGCGCAGGGCGTCCCACTCTTTGGCGTGGATCAGCTCTTCGAGGTCAGGCTTGAGGAGGGTGCCGAGCATCGTTCACCTCGGAAGGTCTACGCCAAGGGTCACCCTCGAGCGCTCCAAATCGCGCGGAGGGTGCCCCACTCGATTCGACTCGGCAACGCCCGAAATGCCCTCGACCGTCGGGCTCGCTCGCGACACCCTCGGACCCTGTGCTTGAGCCTGACCTTGCTGCCTCTCCGTGGCGCGACCGCCGCGCGCTCGTCGCCCTCGCGCCGATGGTCGCGGCGGTGCTCGCGGCGCTGCCTTTTCTCCCTTGGTACTCGAACTTCGACGTCGACTCGCTCACCTGGTTCGAGCAGGTGCGGAGCGTCGCCGAGACCGGCTCCATCGGCTTCTTCAACGGCGAAGACCCTGTCACCAACACCGAGTCTTCGACGCTCTGGTTTGTGGCCCGCGGGGGTCGCATCTGGGGCATCTACCCGGCGCCGCTGACGTACCTCCTCGCGCCCTTCTGCAAGCTCGCGGGCTTTCGCGGCATCATCGCGGCGCTCTGGCTCTCGGAGCTGGCCGCGGCGCTCTCGGTGTACGCGACGCTCTCGCGGGTGACCCGCGACCGGCGGCTCGCGGTGGGGGCGGCGTGGGCGCTCATGCTCTCGACCTCGTGGCTCTTCTGGTCGACCACGGTGTGCCCCTTTGTGCCCGCGGGGGCGCTCCTCGGGTGGGCCGTCGAGGCGCGGGTGCGCGGGCAGCGTGAAGGGCTCTCAGGCGCGGCGGCGCTGGGCGCGGCGGGGCTCCTGGCGGGGCTCGCGTTCGGCGCGCACCTCGTGACCGTTGGGGCCTTGGGGCTGCTCGGGCTCTCGACCCTTTGGGCGCCGGGTTGGGCCGCGCGTGCGCGGGGGGCGGGGGCGTTTCTCTTGGGGGCGATGCCGTCGGTGCTCTTGATGGCGTGGGTGAACCATCAGCGCTTCGGCACCTGGAGCCCGTTGAGTTACGGCCCCTGCGGCGCGCAAAATTGTCTCGGCGCCTCGGGGCAAGACTTCGATCACTACGCGGCCATCGCGCGTCAGCTCGCGACGGTGCTCGCGCCGCTCGGGGTGTGCCTGTGGGTGGGGCGACGGTCTGCGCGGGGCGTAGGGCTCATCGCGCTCGGCGCGGCGCTCTTCTACACGCTCAGGGTGGTGCCCCCGGAGCGCTCGCTGGTGCTCACGATTCGCTCACTCTACGGCTATTTGATTGACCTCGGCGGCATCGAGATCGCCAATTTTCATCACACCGAAGACGGGCTGTCGAACCTCCACAACGGCTGGCCCGTGCGGGCGTTCTTGCAGTGCGTGCCGGTGATGGTGTTGGGCGTGCACGCGGGCCGCGAGGGGGCCGAGACCCCTGCGCGGCGGACGGCGCGATGGGCCGCGTCGTTGGTGGTGTGCGGGGTGCTCACGATGGGGGTGTTGCGCGCCCACGAGTGGTCGTCGGCGGTGTGGGGCAACCCCTTTCTCAACGTGCGTTACCTCGTCGTGGTGATGCCCGCGGCGGCTGTGCTGGCGGCGCTCGCGCTCGAAGGGTACCGCTTCGGGGCGGGGCACCTCGCGGTCTGGGCGGTGGCGGCCTTGGCGGGGGCGCGGTGGCTGGGGGCCGACCCGCTGGCGCTCACGGCGACGCAGCGTTGGGCGACGCATCTGTTGCCCTTGGGGCTGGCGGGGGCGCTGCTCGCGCTGCGGAGCGAGCGTCAGGGGTGGCGCACCCGCGCGCTGACGGTGACGGTGATGCTGAGCCTGGGGTACCAGAGCGCGTTGGTGTTGGGCGTCGACGCGATGGCGGTCGCGCGATTGCGGTCAGAGCAAGACGCGCGCACACGCGAGCTCGCGCGGGTGCCAGAGTCGCGGTTCATGCTGCTCGGCGGGTACGCCCTCGACCAAGCGCTCGCGCTGCATGATCGCCGCGAGATTCGCTTCGTCAATCTCGGGCTCGACCGCGCAGGGCAGCCCGGGGCCGAGGCACGGGTGCGCCGCTGGCTCGCTGAGGGCGGGGCGGTCTACATCATCGAAGACAACCCGGGCGGCCCGTGGAATCCGCGCTGGCCGGGGCTGCGGCTGAGCTTGGTTCCGGGCACGACGCGGATCGTGAAGGTGAGCCGCGAGGGGTGAGGGCCGCGGCGGGTCGGCGCTTCTGCGCCTGGCGGCTCGTGCCGTGCGCGGGGTCGAGACGACCCCCGCGGGGTCTCAGTCTGCCTTCTTGCCGCGGCCGAAGAGGCCTCGGATGGGGTCGGGGAGCCTGCTCAACACCTCGTTCTTCGCGAGCGAGACATACGAGCGCGCGACCTGCTTTGTCACCGCGACCTTGGCCTGGAGGCTCTCGGTGGTGGGCGCCTCTTGACCGAGCGTGCCGTCTTCAAACTGCTGCTTGGTGCGGCGACGCTGGAGCTTGCCCGACGAGGTCTTGGGCACCGTGCCCGGAGGGATCAACACCACCTGCCAGGCCGCGAGACCGATCTCGCGCTGGACCACATCGACGATCGCCGCCTTGAGCGCCGCGAGCGCGGCTTCGGCGGGGGGTTCTTTGGCCTTCCACTCGGCGACGATGGCGAGCTGCTCGCTTGGGGCGTCGCCGGGCTGACACGCGAAGGCCACGGCGCTACCAGGGCGGACGCCGTCGACCTCGTTGACCACCCACTCGATGTCCTGGGGGTAGTAGTTGCGCCCGTGAATGATGATCATGTCTTTCACGCGGCCGCAGACGTAGACCTCGCCGTTGGCGAGGTAGCCCTTGTCTCCGCTGAAGAGCCAGCCGTCGCGAAAGGCCGCGCGGGTCGCCTCTTCGCGCTGGTAGTAGCCCGCACAGATCGAAGGCCCCCGGATGGCGAGCTCGCCCACCTGGCGCTCGCCGAGCTGGTTGCCCGCGTCGTCAAAGACCGCAACCTCGTGCGCGGCGAGCGGACGCCCGCAACTCACCACCTCGACGCTCGGCTGCCCCTCGACCGCCGACGCGGCCTCGCCCTCACGGAAGCGCGCCACATCGACGCGGTCGACGCCCAGAACGCCGCCCTCGGCGTACGCGAAGGAGATCGCCAGAGTGGCCTCGGCCATGCCGTAACAGGGCAAGAGCGCCTCGCCCTTGAGACCCGAAGGCTTGAGCCGCTCGACGAAGCTCCGAAGGGTCGCGGGCTGGATCGGCTCGGCCCCGCACCCGAGCACGCGCACCCGCGACAGATCCCACGAGGCGATCTCGCTGTCTTTGGCGCGGCGGGCCGCGAGGGCGTACGCGAAGTTGGGCGCGAAGGTGATGGTGCCCTTGTGCCGATGCAAGGTTTCGAGCCAATATGAAGGCTTTTTGACGAATTCCATGGTCGGCAGAAACGACACCGACACCGTGTCAAAGAGCGGCGCGAGCACGAAGCCGATGAGGCCCATGTCGTGGTAGAGCGGCAGCCACGAGACGCCGCGGTCGGTGTCGGGGTTGGCGTTGAGCCCCGAGCGCATGATGCCCAGGCAGTTGGCCGAGAGGTTGCCGTGCGACACCATCACGCCCTTCGGGGCCGAGGTGCTGCCCGAGGTGTACTGCAAGAAGCAGAGGTCGTCGGCGGTGACGGCGGGCTCGCTGCCTTCGCGCGATGCGGCGAGGTTTAGCGACTCGACGAGGATGAGCTTCTCGACCGCGCCGGTCTCGAGCACCGAGCCGACGATGGGCCGTACCTGCTTCGACACCAAGAGCGCCTTGGCGCCCGACGAGGCCACGATGTGCTCGACGTTCTTGACGTAGCTCTCGACCTTACCGAGGGCCACCGGGGGGTACATCGGCACCGGCACGATGCCGCCCAAGACCGCGCCGAGGAAGCTCAAGACGAAATCTTCAGCCCCGGGCACCACCATCGCGAGGCGGTCGCCCTTGCGGAGCCCCTCGCTGTACAACGCCGCCGTCCGCGCGCGGCACGCGTCGAGGAGCGACGCCCAACCGTAGGTCTTGTCGGGCTCGCGCGGGTCGAGAAAGCTGAAGCCCCCGTTGTCGCCCCGCACCCTGGCGGCCTCTCGGAGCGCATCGGCGACGGTGCGTGGCCAGGGCCGTGCGCCCGACGCAGACGAAGTTGCAGACTCGGCGTTGCTCATGGCCCGGCGCTCTAAACCGTCTCCCGGGTGTTGTCACCTGCCACCCGAAGGTGCACGCCGCCACCGATTTTTCGCAGCCTGAGAAGCCGATGGCCGCGTTGCTGCGTCGAAGGGCACGGTGTGCACGCGATGTCGTCTCGGGCTGGCGGTCTTCTTCTTCTCTCTCGGGTGCGCTCGCCGGTCGCCCGCGCCTCCGACGCGCGACCCTCACGACGCCGCCCTCCGTCGGCCTTCGACCCGTGCGGAGATCGCGGTCGCACGAACCCCCGCGCGCGCAGAGACGCCGCCGTCGGTGAGGGCGCCTGAGGCTCCTGCGCTGCCTGCGCCGTACGCGACGCCCTCGGCGCGCAACCCGCCGCGCATCGTGCCCCGGCCACGGGGAGCGCTCCCGCAAGCGCCCGAGGGCTTCGAGGTGACGCGCTTCGCTGGCGGCTTCGAGGGCGCCCGCTGGATGGCCGAGGCGCCGAACGGCGACATCTTCGTCACCGACCACGTCGCGTCGAGCGTTTGGGTGCTCACCGACGCCGACCACGACGGCCGCGCAGACGGCCCGCGCCGACGCTTCGTCGCCAACCTGGCGCAGCCCTTCGGCATCGCGTTCCACCCCGACGGATGGCTCTACGTCGCCTGCACCGATGGCGTCATGCGATGGCGCTACCGGCCCGGTCAGCGGGTCGCAGAGGGCCGCGCCGACGAGGTGGTGGCGCTCCCGGGCGAGGGCTACAACCAACACTGGACGCGCAACCTCATCGTGTCGCCCGACGGTCGCGCGCTCTACGTCACCGTCGGGAGCGAGACCAACAACGAGCCCGAGGCCGACCCGCGGCGCGCGGCGATCAGCACCATGGCCCCCGACGGCGGCGGGTTTCGGGTCTTCGCCGGGGGGCTCCGAAACCCTGTGGGCATGGCCTTTCGGCCCGACACCGAGACGCTCTACGCCGTGGTCAACGAGCGCGACGGCCTCGGCGACGGGCTGGTGCCTGACTATTTCACCTCGGTGCGAGACCAGGGCTTTTACGGCTGGCCGTATGCGTATTTCGGGCCCAACGAGGACCCCGATCGCAGGGGCGAGCGGCCCGACCTCGTGGCCCGGGCGGTGGTGCCTGACCTCGCCCTCGGGGCCCATGTGGCGGCCTTGGGGTTGGTGTTCCCGACCCGGGGCGCGCTCGGGGTCGCGCGCGGCGACGCCCTCGTCTCGCTCCACGGCTCATGGAACCGCGCCCAACGCGTCGGCTACAAGGTCGTGAGGGTCCATTTCGAGGGCGACCGCCCTGTCTCGCTCGACGACCGCCTCACGGGCTTCGTGCTCGCCGACGACACGGTTTGGGGCCGCCCCGTGGGCCTCGTCGAGCGCAGCGACGGCGCGCTGTTGGTGGCCGACGACGCGGGCGGGGTCATCTGGCAGGTGACCCGGCGTCGCGGCCCAGCGCCTGTTCGATGATCCACTCAAGACCTCGCGAGAGCGCGAGCCCGGTGAGGGTGCCGAGGGCGTCCCAGGCGAGGTCTCGCCACTCGGGGTCGCCGCGGCCGCTGAGGTCGTAAAGCTCCTTGGCGACGCCCACGCTCAGGCTCAGGGCGGCCGCCGCGGCGAGCCGCTCGGTGTGCGGCCACCCGGTCGGCGCGCTCAGCCCGTAGGCCCCGCCCGCCATCGCCGCGCTGAGGCTGAAATGCAGCCTGCTGTCGCGGGCCCAGGCCTGCGCCGAGGCCTCGCGGGGCGCACAAAACCCTGCCACGATCAGGGCCATGGCGGCCCAAGACCCGAACGAGCGCTTTGACGTCTGCGACCGCGACGGTCGCCCCACCGGCGAGGTCAAGGCCCGCGGCCTCGTGCACCGCGACGGCGACTGGCACCGCGCCCTGCACCTCTGGGTGCTCTCGACCGCGACGCCGCCGACGCTCATCTTGCAGGTTCGAGGGTCTCACAAAGACACCCACCCTGGCTGTCTCGATGTGTCGGCGGCGGGGCACCTCCAAGCGGGCGAGGGCTTCGAAGACGCGCTCCGAGAGAGCGAAGAGGAGCTCGGGCTCGCGGTCGATCGGCGGGCCGTCACCCTCGTCGGGTGGCGCCGCCTCGAACGGCTCACGCCTGCGTGGCGAGACCGAGAGTACCAGCGGGTCTATGTCACCCGGCAGCCCTGGTCGCTCGACGCGCTCAGGCTGCACCCTGACGAGCTCGACGGCGCCGTCGCGCTGAGCCTCGACGCCCTTGAGGTCATGCTCGACGCGCCCGCCCAGCCCGTCGAGGTGCTGCGCCGATGGGGCGACGCCGTCGCGCCGGGCACGGTCACCGGGGCCCAACTGACTCCGGGGTCGGGGCCTTACCTCCGCGCGGTGCTCGCGTGGGTGCGGCGTTGGCTCGCCGGAGAGGCCCCCGAGCCCGAGGCCCTGCCGGGCTGAACGCCGCGCCCGAGGGATGCGTCGGAGGGGCAGTTGCGGTAGAAGCCGCGGCACCTCTAACGCGTGCGGCGCCGTAATGCCGCCCTGCAAAGCGAGAACGCTCCCAATGGTATCTGCACGGTCTGCCTTCGAAGAAGCCCTCCGCGAGCGCATTGTCATCATCGATGGTGCGATGGGCACCATGATCCAGCGGCACCCATTGGGCGAAGACGACTACCGCGGCTCGTATTTTTCGAAGCATCCGACGCCGCTCAAGGGCTGCAACGAGCTCCTGGTCTTGACCCGGCCTGAGATCATCGAGTCGATCCACACGGCGTACCTCGACGCCGGGGCCGACATCATCGAGACCAACACCTTCAACGCGAACGCCATCTCGATGGCCGACTACGACCTCGTGTCGATGGTCGCGGCGCTCAACCACGCCGCCGCCACGGTGGCGCGCAAGGCCGCCGACGCGGTCTCGGCCCGCACCGGGCGGCGTCGTTTCGTCGCGGGCGCGCTCGGCCCGACCACCAAGTCGCTCTCGCTCTCGCCGAAGGTCGAAGACCCGGCCTTTCGGGCGGTCACCTTCGACGAGATGGTGGCGGTCTATGCCGCGCAGGTCGACGCCCTCGTCGACGGCGGCGTCGACCTCATCTTGCCAGAGACGAGCTTCGACACGCTGAACCTCAAGGCCGCTCTCTTCGCCATCGAAGAGGTCTTCGCGCGGCGTCAGATCCGGCTCCCGGTGATGGCCTCGGTGACCATCACCGACCGCTCGGGGCGCACGCTGAGCGGGCAGACCATCGAGGCGGCCTACACGAGCCTTGAGCACGCGCCGCTCACCACCGTGGGCATCAACTGCGCGCTCGGGCCGAACGACATGCGGCCCTACATCGCGGCGCTCGCGCGGCAGGCCAACGTGGCGGTGCATTGCTACCCCAATGCGGGCCTGCCAGACCCGCTGTCGCCGACGGGCTTCCCTGAGACGCCTGAGAGCCTCGCGCCGCAGCTCGCGGAGTTCGCGCGCAACGGCTGGTTGAACGTGGTGGGCGGCTGCTGCGGCACCACCCCCGATCACATCGCCGCGATCGCCCGCGCCGTCGCGCCCTATGCGCCTCGCGCGCTGCCGAAGCAAGACGCGACGCTGACCCAGCTCTCGGGGCTCGAACCCTACACCCTGCGCCCTGAGAGCAATTTCAGCCTCATCGGCGAGCGCACCAACGTCACGGGTTCGAAGAAATTTCGCCGGCTCGTGATGGAGGGCCACTACGAGGCCGCGGTCCAGGTCGCGCGCGAACAGGTCGAGGGCGGGGCCAACGTGCTCGATGTCAACCTCGACGACGGCATGCTCGACGGCGTCGCGGCGATGACGCGCTTTCTCAACCAGATCGGGTCTGAGCCCGACGTGGCGCGCATCCCCGTGATGGTCGACTCGTCGCGCTGGGAGATCTTGGAGGCGGGCCTAAAATGCCTCCAAGGCAAGGGGATCGTGAACAGCATCTCGCTCAAGGAGGGCGAAGAGAAGTTCGTGGCCCAGGCCCGTCGCATTCGGCAGTACGGCGCCGCGGTGGTGGTGATGTGCTTCGACGAGACCGGCCAGGCGGTGACCGCCGAGCACAAGGTCGCCGTGGCCGAGCGCGCGTTCAAGATTCTGACCGAGACCGTGGGCTTCGCGCCGGGTGATGTGATCGTCGATCCGAACATCCTGACGGTGGGCACGGGCATCGACGAGCACAACGAGTACGCGCTGAATTTCGTCGCCGCCACACGAGAGATCAAGCGCCGCTGCCCGGGCATCAAGGTCTCGGGGGGCGTGTCGAACATCAGCTTCAGCTTTCGCGGCAACGACCCCGTGCGCGAGGCCATGCACGCGGCCTTTCTGTATCGCGCCATCGAGGCGGGGCTCGACATGGGCATCGTCAACGCGGGCCAGCTCGCGGTCTACGATCAGATCGAGCCCACCCTCCGCACCCTCGTCGAAGACGTCTTGTGGAACCGCCGCCCCGACGCCACCGAGCGCCTCATCGCGTACTCGGCGGCCAACAAGGGCGAGGCCCGCAGCCAGCAGGTCGACCTCGCGTGGCGCGAGCGGCCCGTCGCAGACCGCGTCGCCCACGCGCTCATGCAGGGCATCGACGAGTACATCGAGGCCGACATGGCCGACTGCCTCGCCCAGTACCCGACGCCCCTCTCGATCATCGAGGGCCCCCTCATGGACGGCATGAGCGTCGTCGGCGACCTCTTCGGCGAGGGCAAGATGTTCCTCCCGCAGGTGGTCAAGAGCGCGCGGGTGATGAAGAAGGCCGTCGCGTGGCTCGAACCCTACATGCCCAAGGCCGAGGGCGTCGGCAAGGGCACGGTGCTCCTCGCGACGGTGAAGGGCGACGTCCACGACATCGGCAAGAACATCGTGGGCGTGGTCTTGGCCTGCAACGGATACCGCGTGGTCGACATGGGCGTGATGGTGCCGAGCGAGAAGATCCTCGCCGCCGCCCGCGCCGAGAAGGCCGACATCGTGGGCCTCTCGGGCCTCATCACCCCGAGCCTCGACGAGATGGTGCACGTCGCCCGCGAGATGAAGCGCGAGGGCTTCACGCTGCCCTTGCTCATCGGCGGCGCGACCACCAGCGCCAAGCACACCGCGGTGAAGATCGCGCCCTCGTACCAGGGCACCGTGCATGTGCGCGACGCCTCGCGCTCGGTCAACGTCGTCACGCGGCTCTTGTCGGCCCGCGACCGCGAGACCTTCCTCAGCGACAACGTCGAAGAGCAAGAGCGGCTCAGGCAGCGCCACGCCGCGCGGCAAGAGCAGGCCCTCTGGCCCCTCGGCGAGGCCCGCGCCCGCGCCCCGAGGCTCCGCTTCGACGCCGACACCGTGGCGAGCCCGAAGGCCCTCGGCGTCGCGAGCGCCCGCGAGGTCGACCTCGCCTCCCTCGTGCCCTTCATCGACTGGGCGCCGTTCTTCCACGCGTGGGAGTTCCGCGGCACCTTCCCTGCGATCCTCGACGACCCGCGGTACGGCGGCAAGACCCGCGAGCTCTTCGACGACGCGCAGAAGCTCCTCAGCACGCTCTTGCGCGACAAGCGCCTCAGGGCCAACGCGGTGTGGGGCTTCTTCGCCGCGGCCCGCGACGGCGACGACGTGGTGCTCTACACCGACGCCTCGCGCACGACCGAGAGCGCGCGGCTCCCGATGCTTCGCCAACAAGAGCCGACCCGCAACGGCGTCTCGAACTGCCTCGCTGACTTCGTGTCGCCTCGCGAGAGCGGCGTCGCCGACCACGTCGCGCTCTTCGCGGTCACCGCGGGCCTCGGCGCCGACGCCGTGGTGGCCGAGTTCGAGGCCAAACACGACGACTACGGGGCCATCCTCACGAAGGCCCTGGCCGACCGCCTCGCCGAGGCGCTCACCGAGTGGCTCCACGCCGAGATTCGCGCGCAGTGGGGCTTCGCCGAAGACCTCTCGCACGGCGAGCTCCTGGCCGAAAAGTACCGCGGGATCCGCCCGGCCCCGGGCTACCCCGCGTGCCCCGATCACACGCTCAAGCGCACGATTTTCTCGCTCCTTGACGCCCCGGCGCAGGCCGAGATGGCGCTCACCGAGAGCCTCGCGATGTACCCCGCGGCGAGCGTCTCGGGCATCGTGTTCGGCCACCCCGACGCTCACTATTTCTCGGTCACCGCGGTGGGCCGAGACCAGTGCCTCGACTACGCCCAGCGCCTCGATCGCCCGCTGCGCGAGGTCGAAAAATGGCTCGCGCCGGTCTTGGCCTACGACCCCGAGTGAGCGACCGCGTCGGGGCGCGCGCATGGGCAAAGATTGAGTGCTGCGGGCTCTCCTTGACAGGGGCGCCCGGTGAGCGATCCATTCGCGGCACCACCGTCGCTGCGGGCCGGCACGCTGGCCATGCTGGAGGGCTCCGATGGCACTCACGAACGACCCTTTGTCTACCATCCAGATCGACGGCTTCGTCGATCGCTTCTTTTTGACCTCGGTCAGGGGTCGCGAGACCTTGGGTCAGCCTTACGAGTTTGTCGTCGCGGTGGCGTGCGACACCGTGCTCGATGAGGGCGAAATCGAAGACCTCATGAAGAACGCGGCGACGCTCTACCTCGGGCCGCAGGGCACGCACCCCGTGCGGGGCCTCGTGCGCGAGGTGCGGGTGGCCCCAGAGCCAGCGACGCGCAAGGCGGCCTACCTCCTCGTGATCGTGCCGCGGCTCTGGTTTCTCTCGCAGACCCTTCATTCGCGGGTGTATTTGCAGAAAGAGCTCGGCGACATCTTGGGCATCGTGCTCCGCAACGCGGGGGTGACCGCGCTCGCGATGCAGCTCCGCGAGAGCCGGGCGGTGCGGCCCTTCACGGTGCAGTACGAAGAGACCGACCTCGATTTTTTGCACCGGTGGATCGAGCGCGACGGCATCACCTATCACTTCGCCCACGACGACGCGGTCGAGGTGCTCTGCCTCAGCGACTCGAACGACGGCCTCGGCCGCGACGCCCACACGCTCGAATTCCGCGGCACCGACCAGCAAGTGCACGAGTCGGTTTGGAACTATGTCGTCAGCGACATCCAGGCGACGTATCGGGTGACGCCGGTGGCGACCACCGAGCGCGACTGGTTCACCACCAAGCCGAGCCTGATCTCGCAGGTGGTGGCGCCGCAGCCGGGCGAGTGGCCAGGCGATCGCCCGGGCGACGGCGCGATGTTTCACTTCGGCGACCTCCAGAGCGACGCGGCCACGGCCAAGGTGGCGCAGATGCGACGCGAGATGTACCAGACGCCGTCGAAGCGGTTTCGCATGAAGACCAACACCCCGGCGGTGCGCGCGGGGCACAAAATCACCGTCTGGGGGCACCCCATCGCGTCGATGAACGGCGACTTCCTCGTCGTGTCGGCCGACCACATGCTCGACCAGGAGGGCATGGCCGAGAACGTGTCGAACGACGGCCGCGTGGGGTACGAGAACGAGCTCGAGTGCATCCCCATCGCGACGGTGTGGCGCGCCCCGCGGAGCACTCCCTGGCCGCGCATCCGCGGCATCATGCACGCCATCGTCGACGAGCCCGCGCACGACGCCACGATGGCCGCCCAGACCCCCGAGAACCTCTACTGGGTGCACCTGCCCTTCGACGAGAACTCGCAGCCGAACCGGGTGATGAGCATCCCCGTGAGGCGGGCCCAGCCCTTCGTGGGGCCGGGCTACGGGCAGCACTTCCCGTTGCATCTCGGCACCGGGGTGATCTTGGCCTTTGTCGACGGCGACCCCGACCGACCCGTGATCGTCGGCGCGGTGCACGACCAAGTGACCCCCGAGGTGCCCGAGGTGGTGCCCACGAAGATGCGCGGGGCCATCCGTACGCGCAGCGGGGTCGTGCTCGAATACGACGACGACGCGTGAGCCGCCGGGTCAAGACAGACGCGACCGAGACGCACGAAGTGACCGAGAGGAGAGACCCGCGATGCCAGTGAAGAGGCCAGCGAATGTGAAGGTGCCAGTCGATCATGGGCAGTTCGGGGCGCGTCAGCGGTACCGAGCCCATGTGCCGTCGCCGAGCACGACCTTGATCCTCGGCGAGCGCTGGAAAGACGACCCGCCCCTCGGGTACAACGGCATCACGCTCCACACGGTCGAGAACTTCTTCGTCGACATCACGCTGCTGAGCCTCGTCCAGCTCCGCGGCAACGTCGTCACGCAGACGCCCTCGAACTGGCAGCACTACGTGACGGGGCAGTTTACGATCCAGTCGGCCGGGTCGACGACGATGTCGGCCTGCACCCAGATCGTGGTGTCGTCGCTGCCTGACACGGGGCTCAACCCGCCGCCGGGCGCAGACCTGCAAGAGATTCACGGCGACCCCATCCCCGAGGTGGCCACCTACTCGGCGCTCCGCGACACCTTCGCCGACGACCAGACCCAGGCCCTCGCGCCCATCAGCGCCTTCGCCAGCGCGCACGGGAGCGAGAGGATCTTGCTCGGGTACGCGCAAGGCTCCGAGCCTATCACGGCCGCCAATTCGGTGCTCAGCGACGACCTCGCGAACCTCAAAGAGGGCTCTGATGCGAGCGTGGTCGGTGTGGGCACGGCCTCGAAGACGGCGGTGTTCACCAGCACCGCCACGACCTTCGACGTGCAGGCCAACGGGGGCGTCAACCTCCTCGCGGGGCCCGAGAGCAGCGCCGAGATGACGCTCCTCTCGGGGGGCGATCTTCACCTCCGTACGCACGCCAAGCTCGACGCCCTCGCGAGCGGCGACGTCACGGTGCTCAGCGCCGCCAAGGCTGACTTCTCGGCGATGGCAGCGGCCACCTTGGCGTCGCGTACGGCCACCGCCGAGGTGCTCGCGCCGACGATTCAGATCGGCAACCAGGCGCCTGGCTCGGTGGCGGGCAACGTCTTTTCGGCCTCGATGCAGCAGCCCACCAACGAGATCACCCTCGCGGCGCTTCAGACCGTCACCATCGACTCTGAGAACAAGGTTCTCATCGATGGCATGGCCGAGGTGAAGATCGTGGTGGGCGGCTTCACCATCACCGTGACCCCGAGCTCGTGCGTGATCGACTCGGGCATCATGGGCAAAATCGAGGTGAAGGGCACCACCGTCGACATGTCGGCGCTCCTGGGCAAGGTGGGCGTCACGCCGGCTTCGGCGAAGATGTCAACGGCGGCCTCTTCGGTCACGACGACGCCGGCGATGGTTGCGATTTCGTCGCCGATGATCAAACTCGGCTAGTGACAAGTCTCGATCGCTCGGTCGACCCCAATGCGCCTCGGTGGTGCCCGCGGTGTGAGGTTGAGCACCCCGCGTCGGCGTGCAAGCCCTTCCGTTTGGGCGCAGAGTCGGTGCTGCTCTGCCCGCTCTGTAGCCTCGCCACCGAGCCCGTGATCGTGCACGCGCCGCAGGCCGACCTGGTCTCGGTGTACCTCGGGGCCTTCCGCTTTCCGTTTCAGCGCGACGGGCTGATTCCGCTTGTGGCGCTGGCCATCGGCGTCTGGGCGGTGGGGTACTTTCCGCTGGTGGGGGGCTTTCTCTCGCTGAGCATCACCGCCGGATACTGCTTCTCGGTGATGCGTCACACCGCACGCGGCAAAGACGAGGCGCCCTTCGCCGACGACGTGTCGAGCTGGTTCGAGATCGCGCGCCCGGGCCTGCGGGTGCTCATGGCCGGGGTCATGGGCCTCGGGCCGCTGATCTTCCTCGCCCTCCGTCACACCGTGATGAACGAGCGTTCGGGGCTCAGCGCCGTCGGCATGGCGCTCTGCGGCCTCTGGGCGGTGGCGCTCTTGCCCGCGATGCTGGTGGTGGCCGCCTACCGCGAGGGCTGTCTGTCGGTGCTCAACCCGCTCCCGGTGGTGGCGTTGATCAGCGCCATCCCCGGGGCCTACGCCAAGACCGTCGCGATGCTCTTGCCGCTCGGCGTGGGCGCGGCGGTAGTCTGGCAGACCTGCCTCGCGCTCGCGGCGATGGTGCGGGTGCCGCTCCTGGGCGCCCTGGTCACCGTCGCGGCTTGGGCGGTGGCGCTCTACCTGCCGCTCGTGATCGCGCGCATCCTCGGGCTCCTGGTGCGCGAACACCGCGGCCCCCTCGGGATCGACCCGTGATCGACCTCGATCGCGCCCTCGACGGCGTGATGCGGCGGCGCGCGGCGCGGGTGGCCCGCTTCCCGTTCCTCGCTGAGGTCATCGATGCGCGGCGCGGCGCGTCGGCCCATGCGTTCTTGCGCGGCGAGGTGCCGCTCTTTTACGAGCTGATCGCGATGTCGCCCGAGGTGGCGCGGCTCCCCGCCGACGGCGGCGTCATCGTCGGCGACCTCCACCTCGAGAACGTGGGCGCCTGGCGCACCGACGAGGGCCCGGGCGCCCTTGTGTTCGACCTCAACGACCTCGACTGCGCCGGGCGCGGCCCGTGGCGCGTTGACCTCCTGCGCCTCACCACGAGCCTGTTTCTCTCGCGCGAAGGCTCGGGGCTCGACGTCGGCGCCCAACACGCCGAGGCCCTCGCGATGCTCGACGCGTGGCGCGGCGCCCTCGAAACAGGGCGCCTTCCGACCACGCCGCCCGCCGTCGAGAAGCTCCTGCGCAAGGCCGAGGGGCGCTCGCGTCAGAGCTTCCTGGCCGCGCGCACCGAGAAGGTCGACGGGCGGACGCGCTTCCTCCGCGGCCCGCGGTACCGAGACGTCGCCCGAGGTCTCGCGCGCGAGGTCACCGAGTCGGTCGAGGCCCACCTCATGGCGCGCACCCGAGAGGCCCACACCGTCGCCGACGTCGCGTTTCGCATCGCCGGAAACGGCAGCCTCGGAGGCTTGAGGCTCGCGCTCCTCGTCGAGAGCGCGCAGCGGGTCAAGGTCTTCGATCTCAAAGAGGTCGAACCGCTCCCGTCGACGGCGCTGCGGCCTCTCGACGATGACCCCGGAGCCGCCCTCCTCGCGGGGGCCCGGGCGCTGCTCGGAGCCCTCCCGCGCGGTCTCGACACGCTCGACCTCGGCGGCCGCGCGATGGCCCTGCGTCGGCTCACGCCCCAGGAAGACAAGCTCGACCTCGCCCGGGTCGAACCGAGCGAGCGCGCGGGGCTCTTTCGCTACCTCGGGGCCCTCGTCGGCCGCGCGCACCGCCGCGGCGCAGACCGAGCGACGGCGCGCTGGCGCGACGACACCCTTCGGGCCACGGTCGAGACCGCGGCGCGGCTCGAAGGCGCGACCACGACCCTCTGGCGGCTCTACGCGCTCAGCCTCGCGCCCTGAAGGTCTGTCTCCGCGGCGCGAGCGCTGCGACCGCGTGTCGCACCGACATCGGGCTGAGTTTCTGTAACAGTGCGACAATCCCACGGTATACGACCTCTGAGGTGAACGCGATGCGACGCTCTTTGTTCTCGGCGATGCTCTCCCTGGCCGCGCT
The DNA here is from genome assembly GCA_016792845.1 of Myxococcales bacterium. GTDB lineage: Bacteria > Myxococcota_A > Polyangia > Polyangiales > JAEUKH01. The sequence continues at coordinate 26,249 of JAEUKH010000004.1, forward strand.
CGCGGGCTGCCACGACCACAGCGAAAACGTCGCGCCGGCGTGCACGAACCCTGACCTCGTGTCGCTCCCGAACTGTTCGGCGAGCGGCGCCACCGACCTCTTCTCTGACGAGGCGTGCACGGCCCTCGATGACACGGTGGCGCGCGCGACGCCCAGCGCCGACCGCGCGGCCGCCCTCACCGAGCCGCCCGACAACGCCACCCTCTCGGCCGCCACGGCGCCGACCTTCGTGTGGGAGGCTCCCGTCGCGCGACGGCTCGACCTCGGCCCGGGCCCGCGGTACGCGACGCGCCCGCTCAGCCCCCGCGACGAGCTCGGGCGATACACCCGGCTCATCAACGCCGCCGAGGCCCACTGTGCGCCCTTCACGGGCCGCGCGTACGAGCTCAGGCTGAGCGTCGGCGCGACGGTGGTCTTTCGACGGCAACAGTCGACCACGCGCTACACCCTCAACGCCGCCGAGTGGGCGAGGGTGCGCGCCGCGGCGGGCGCGAGCGCGGTGACGGTCACGCTCTACACCGCGACCTTGAACCAGAACCTCATCTCGACCGGCAGCGGCCCCTTCGTCGCGCCCGCGCGGCGCTTCACCGTCGGCGGCTGAGATTCGGCGGGCGTCTGCGCGGGCCCCCTTTCGCGGGGCTGAGGCTTGCTTTATGCGTGCTCTTCGCCATGAGCGTTGAGATTCGCCTCGATGAGAAGGTCGCCGTCATCACCGGCGCGAGCCGCGGCATCGGTGAAGCCATCGCCCGCAGCTTCGTCGCCCACGGCGCGCGGGTGGTGCTCGCGGCGCGCAAGCCCGAGGGGCTCGCCGAGGTCGCCCAGTCGCTCGGCGATCGCGCCCTCGCGGTGACCGCCCACACCGGGCACGAGGCCCAATGCGTGGCCCTCATCGAGAAGGCCGTCGCACATTTTGGCCAGGTCGACGTGCTGGTCAACAACGCCGCCACGAACCCCTATTTCGGCCCGATGCTCGACGCCGACATGGGCGCCTGGGGCAAGACCTTCGAGGTCAACCTTCAGGGCTACTTCTGGTGCGCCCGCGAGGTGGCGCGGCACCTCCAGGCCCGCGGGGCCCGCGGGAGCATCGTCAACGTCGCCAGCGTCGCGGGGCTCGAAGCGGCGCCGCTGCAAGGGGTCTACGGCGCCACCAAGGCCGCGGTGATCAGCATGACCCGCACCCTGGCCTACGAGCTCGCGGCGTCGCAGATCCGGGTGAACGCCCTCGCGCCCGGGCTCGTGGCGACGAGGCTCTCGGCGGCCATCGTCTCGAACGAGGCCGTGATGCACGAGGTGATGCGCAAGACGCCCCTCGGTCGACCCGGTACTCCCGACGAGGTGGCCGCCGCGGCGCTCTTTCTCGCCAGCGACGCGGCGGGCTACATCACCGGGCAGACCCTCGCCGTCGACGGCGGCATGACCACCTCGTAACACCCGCCCCCGCGCCGACCGCAAGAGAGAACCTCCCCACGCATGGACACCGCACAACTTCGCGCCCTTCTTGAGCAATTCCAGCGGGGTGACGCGAGCCTCGAGGGCACCGTCGAGGCGCTCCGAGAGCTGCCCTTCTCAGACCTCGGCTTCGCCATGGTCGACCATCACCGCGCCCTCCGTCAGGGCGTGCCCGAGGTGATCTTCGGCCAGGGCAAGGTGCCCGAGCACCTCGTCGCGATCGCGAAGAACCTCGCCGAGAAGGGCCAGAACGTGCTCGCCACGCGGGTCGCCCCGGAGGTCGGCGCCCAGGTCACCGCGGCCATCGCGGGCGCCGCGTACAACCCCATCGCGCGGGTCGTGACCCTGGTGCAAAAGCCCATCGCCCCGCTCGGCAAGCGCCCCGTCGCGCTCGTCTGCGCAGGCACGAGCGACGTGCCCGTGGCCGAAGAGGCCGCCGAGACCCTGCGCATGCTCGGGGTCGGCATCGAGCGCGTCTACGATGTGGGCGTCGCGGGCATCCACCGGCTCCTCGCGCGGCGCGAGGTCTTCGACCGCAGCAGCGTCGCCATCGTCGTCGCGGGCATGGAGGGCGCGCTCCCCTCGGCGGTCGGCGGCATGGTGAGCATCCCCGTGATCGCGGTGCCCACCAGCGTCGGATACGGCGCCGGCAGCGGCGGCTTCGCGGCCCTCTTCGCGATGCTCACCAGCTGCGCCTCGGGCATCACCGTCTGCAACATCGACAACGGCTTCGGCGCGGCCTTTGCGGCCGCCCGCATCCTGCAATCGCACGCGCGCTACGCATGAGCCGCGCTCAGGGGCGCGTCACGGCCACGGTGTAGCTCCCCGAGCTGGTCGAGAAGTAACCGTCGACGGTGAGGGTGTGGAGCCCCGCGCCCGCAGAGACTCCCGCCGAGATCGTCGACTGGGTGCCGCAGCCGTCGTCGTTGCAGGTCGCGCCGCTGCCGACCACGCTGCCGTCGCCGTTGCGGAGGTAGAGCACGGTGTCCCAACTGGCGCGGTTGCAGGTCTGGGCCGAGAGGGTCCCGCCGCCGTCGGCGGGGCAGGTGCGCCACCAGTACGTGTTCTCGGGGCCGCTCCCGGCGCACTCGCTGGTCGAGCCCGTGCCGCTGGTGGTGCCCGAGGGGTTGGTCGCCCCGGCGCTCAAGAGGCTCACCGCGCCGTTGCCCGCGGGAAGATGCTGGAAGCGAATGTTGACAGTGCCCACATTCGACGAATACCCCGCGACGACGAGGTAGTACGTGCCCGGGTTCAAGAGCGCCACCACCTGCGATTGGAGCGACCCGCACACGCTGTCATCGTTGCAGGTCTGGTCGCCCGCGGTGGTGCCCGAGGGCATCGGGGTGGTGCAGCCCGAGGCGAAGAAGAGCACCGTGTCGAAGCTCGTGCCGAAGGTGTCGGCGTACACGAGCTCGCGGCTGGTGAGGGTGAAGCGGTAGTAGACGTCGGCGCCCGAGAGGCTCGTGCAGAGGGCGTCGACGTCGTGGTTGGCGCCGGTGAGGTTGACGCTGAGGGTCGACTGGCGCTGCCCGAGGTTGAGCTCCTGGGCGGCGTTGCAGCGGTCGTTGGCGGGGCCCACGGTGACGCAGCTCCCGGCGACGCAGCTCCGGCCCGCGGCGCAGACGTTGCCGCACGCGCCGCAGTTTCGCAGGTCGGTCTGGAGCGACACGCAGGCCCCCGCGCAGAAGGTCGTGCCGCCGGTGCAGACCGAGGCGCAGGTGCCGTTCGAGCAGGCCGTGCCGGGGCCGCAGGCGCGCCCGCAGGCGCCGCAGTTCAGGTTGTCGCTGACGAGGCTCGTCTCGCAGCCGTCGGCGTCGAGGCTGTTGCAGTTGCCGAAGCCGCCCGTACACGCCGCGATCGCGCACGCGCCCGCCACGCAGCTCGGCACGGCGTTGTTGCGCACGCACAGCCGCCCGCAGCCGCCGCAGTTGCGGGTGTCGCTGACGAGGCTCGTCTCGCAGCCGTCGCCGTCGTTGCCGTTGCAGTTGTCGAAGCCCGGGCTACAGAGGGTGATGCGGCACACCGCGTCGCTGCATCGCGCTTGGGCGTTGCTCCGCTGGCAGACCGCGCCGCAGGCCCCGCAGTGCTGATCGCTCGCGCGGAGGTTGGTCTCGCACCCGTCGACCCCGCCGCCCGAGCAGTCTGCGAAGCCGGGGTTGCAGCGCAGCCCGCAGGCGCCCTGGTCACACGCCGCGCTGCCGTTGGCCACCGCGGGGCACTGGCGGTCGCAGCTCCCGCACGACGCGACGTCGCTCCGCAGGTCGACGCAGCGGTCGGTGCAGAAGGTCGTGCCGCCGGCGCAGACCGACGAGCACGCGCCGTTCGAGCAGGCCGTGCCGGCGCCGCAGCGACGGTTGCACGCGCCGCAGTTCGAGTTGTCGGCCGCGGTGGCGGTCTCGCACCCGTTGCGCGGGTCGCCGTCACAATCGGCGAAGCCTGCGCGGCAGGCCCCGACCACGCAGGCCCCCGCGTTGCAGCTCGGGGTCGCATTCGGGGTCACGCACACCACGCCGCAGGCCCCGCAGTGGCTCGTGCTCGTGCCGAGGGCGGCCTCGCATCCGTTCGACGGGTCGCTGTCGCAGTCGCCGAAGCCGCTCGCGCAGGTCGAGGCGCAGACCCCGCCGTTGCATCGCGCGACCGCGTTCGGCCCCGTGGGGCACACCTGCCCGCACGCCCCGCAGTTGCGCGGATCTTCGGGCAGCCGCGCCTCGCACCCGTTGCCCGGGGTGTTGTCGCAGTCGCCGTAGCCGGTCGCGCACTCGGTGCTGCAACGCCCCGCCGCGCAGCGCGCGGTGGCATTGGGGCCCGTCGCGCAGGCCATGCCGCAGGCGCCGCAGTTGGCGGGGTCGGCGGCGGTGGGCGTCTCGCACCCGTTGGCGGCGTTCGCGTCACAATCGCCGAAGCCCGCGGCGCAAGCGCCCACGGCGCAGCGGCCCTGCGAGCACGTCGCCGTCGCGCCCGGAACCACGCACTGATTGCCGCAGCGGCCGCAGTTGGCCACCTCGCCTTGGGTGTCGATGCACACCCCGCCGCAGCAGCTCGACCCCGTCGCGCAGGCCTGGCCGCAGCCGCCGCAGTGGGTCGCGCTGCTCGACGGGTTGACACACTGGCTGTTGCAACAGATCGCCCCGACGCCGCAGCCTTGGCGCTCGTTGCAGCCCGCGACGCAGGCCCCAGATTGGCATACCGTGCCGAGGGCGCAGTCTCCGTCGGCGTTGCAGCCCACGCAGCGGTGCGAGCTGAGCTCGCAGCGGGTGACCCCCCCGGCGCCGCAGTCGGAGTCGGCGTTGCAGCCCGCCTGGCAGGTGTTCGTGGCGGCCTCGCAGTAGGTGCCCGAGCGGCAGGTGGGGCGGGCCGCCACGCAGCCCACGCAGCGCCCCGTCGCGGTGTCGCAGACGGCGCCCGCAGGGTCGCTCGCGCACTGCTCGTCGCGCTGACAGCCCGAAGGAGCCGTGTCGGGAGCCGCATCACTCGGTGTCGCCGCGTCGTCGGGCGAGGGGGCCACATCGGCGGCGTCGGGCTCGCCGACGTCACCCATGGGCGTGTCGTCTGGCGCGCCGAGGTCGACGCTCTGCCCGGCGTCGGTGCCGATGACGTTGCCCGAGCCGCGCGCACACGCTGAGAGCGCCGCGAGGGCCGTCAGCGCAAGAACCTTCAAGGAAGTACCGTGTCGCACGTGAGCGTGCCTCCGCGTGTTGAGAAGAAGGGTCGCGCGCGCCCTGAGCCTGGGGCTCGCCATCACCATACCACTACCGACCGCGCCGCGAGGGGCGGCCGCCGTGTGGCAAATTCTCCTCATCGATCAAGGGTTTACGCACGATGAAGAGGTAGTTGAACCCGCGGAGGAAGAAGTTGCCCTCGGCCGCCGCGAGGTGCCAGTTTCCCTGGCCGAGCGACTTGTTGTGCCGCACCACCGAGACCACGTCGACGGCCTCGAAGTGTTGGCCCATGAGGGCGAAGAGGCTCATCCCGACGGGGGCGAAGCCCTTCTTCTTCTCGAAGTAATCGCAGACGTAGAGCGCGAAGACGCCGCCGGGCTTGAGCACCCGGTTCACTTCGTCAAAGACGCGCCCCATCTCGCGGTAGAAGCGCGGGTCAAAGGCCGAAATCTTGCCGATGCAGCGGCCGTCGTCGCTGTACGCGATGTGGTCGCCGTACGGAGGGTCGAGAAACACGAGCGAGGCGGCCTCGTTGTCGACCGGGAGCCGCCGCGCGTCAGCCCGCACGATGTCATCGCGGTAGGGCTTGAGGTCGAAGCCGAGGCCCTCGCGTCCGAGGTCGCGGGCCACGTCGAGGGTGGTGCCGCTCCCGCACATCGGGTCGAGCACGGTGTCGCCGGGGGCTGAGTAGCGCGAGATGACGTTCCAGATGACGTAGCTGGGGGTCGCGCCGATGTAGCGGCTGTCGCCCTGTTGGGTCGCGCCGTAGTGCTGCGAGGGGTAGTCCCACAGGGTCGTGGTCTGCGGTCGCAGGGCGGGCTTGTCGGGCCGTCGATGGCCTCCCGCAGCGGGCGCGGGGCTCGCCGGAGCGGGCGCGGGCCGCGGGGGCTGCGCGGGCGCTGCGGTTTGCTTCGATGACGGGGCGGGGCGCGGGTGGCGCGGGGGTCGACGGCTCTCCACGGTGATGGCGTGTTGTGGCGAAATCGACGCCGGGTGCCAAGAGAAGACTTGCGAAGGGAGAGAGATCGTGTAGAAAGCGCCCGTCGCTTGCAGAGCGGTCCCCATCGTCTAGAGGCCCAGGACCGCGGCTTTTCACGTCGCTAACGGGGGTTCGAATCCCCCTGGGGACACTGGGCAGCACCCTGTCATCTCTCACAAGAGTGGCAGGGTGTTTTACTTTGGGCCACCGCGCGCGCCTCCGGTGACGCGGGCGGTGCGACCGAAACGACTGAGGCGTACGCTGACGCGGCGATGAAGCGGGCCCCCGAGGCCCTCGACGCCGGGATCCTCGGCGCGGTGCAGAAGGCCGTGCGCGAGGCGACGAGCCGCTCCGGGCTGAGCGCGTGCGGCGGGTCAACGACGTAGACGACTCGGCCCTCCACGAGCGCGTGTCGGGCGTGGTGATGCGCTGCGCCAGCGCGGGCCTTCTGGGTTGCGGGCATCACCTCGGTCAACCTCGTGACGGAGGTTCACCAGGCCATCGCGCGGGCCATCGCCGATGGCACGACGCTCGACGACTTCAGGCGCGCGGTGGGCGCGAGACTCACCGAGGCATTGGGGCGCTCCCAACGCGGCGCGGCTCGAAACCATCTTCCGCACCAACGTCCAGGCTGCCTACAACGCAGGGCGCTTCGCCGAGCTGAGCCGCCCCGCCATGCGCGCGGTGCGGCCGTTCTGGAAGTACGTCGCCATCCTCGACGGGCGTACGACGGCCACCTGCGCGCCGCTCCAGGGCACCGTCCGCCGGCACGACGACGACTTCAGGCGCACGCACTGGCCACCGCTGCACTTCAACTGCCGCTCGACCGTCGTGAGCCTCTCTTGCGCCGAGGCTGCCCGTGCGGGCGGCGCGGGGGAGCTGCCGAAGGCGAAGCCGCCGGGCGAAGGATTCGGCACGCGGCCCGATCTCGCTGGGGAGGCGCTACGGCCGACGGAGAAGGCCCTGGAGGCTACGAAGCGGGCGCTTGTAGACCGAGATGCGCCAGCGATGTCCAAAGGGGGCGCCATCGCACAGCAGCTTGATGCGGTGACTGCTCAAGACGGCGTCGACGATGCCTACGTTCGCAACACAAGGGTCGCGCAGTGGCTGGCGCGCCGATCGATCCCCGTCGACCCCATCAGCGACGACCTGGTTGATGTCATCGACATTGACGGAAAGGTGGTTGGAAAGGAGGCTGCGACGGTGGACCCATGGGTTCCGCCTCCCCGCATCCGCCTGTCACGGTGGATCGGCACCTACGGTGAGATACCCGCTGAGACCCGCGGCGAGCCGAGCTCGTTTGCGGAGCAACCTCGTGGGGCGTTTGTGGACTCGTGGGCAAGGACGCCCCGCGACACAATCGCCCGGATTGCCACGCACGAATTCGCCCACGCGCTAGAGGCTGATCTCGTCCACCGTGGGGGCAACGACTGGTCGGTTTCGCTACAGTCGGAGCGCAACTATTATTCCGCCATGCAGGAAACCCGTCCCGGCCGCGGTCCCGTAAGTGCCTACGCGCGGAAGAACCCCCAGGAGTACTTCGCCGAGAGCGTCACAGCGTACCTGCACACGCCAGACATTTTGCGAGCCAGGGACCCTGACCAGTACGAGACGATAGAGTATATTCTCAGACGCGAAGGAATCATCCCATGAGCCGCCCATTCACATACGTTGAGCCATCGCCGGAACTGCGCGCCGTGCTGAAGGAAGCGAGCGAGGCGGTTCTTGCGGGGCGGTTCGACCAACAAACGTACGAGGCCGCGGTCCGAGCGGCGGAAGCCGTCGGCGCTACCCACTCGGATCTGCGATGCATTGAGCGTTACGCTGTCGCCTTGCGGCTTCAGCACGTAGGGACTTCTAACCCCTAGCTTCCTCCATCCAAATGCCCCTCGCCCTCGTGCTTCCGCTCCCTGCGGAGGTTGCGGCGCGCGTGGCCCTGCCTGCGTCCGTGCCTGGCGCGCTCCCTGCGAGCGACCTGCATGTGACGCTGGCGGCGCTCACGTCTGCGCCGCCCGACCTCCTCGGCTCTCTCGCCGCCCTCGCGGCCCACGCTGCGCCCCTCGCGGCCACCCTGTCGGGCACCGGGCGCTTCGCGTCGCCTGTGGCTGAGGGCGACGCGTTCTACCTGAGCGTCGACGCGCCCGCATCGAGTCCGAGCACTGGCGCTTCATCGACCGCATCCACGGCCCGTCGCCGCACGTCACCCTCGCGTACCTCGCGCCCGACGACGCTGCGCCCCCCCATCGAACGCTTCGGCCCCGAGCCCGTGCGCTTCGAGGCCCTCGCGCTCTGGGACGGCGACACCCGCACCGCCTTCCCCTTCGGCACCGCCATCGACACCACCACGACCCTCGACGCCGTCGCTCTGCCGGACACGCCGCCCGCCGAGCTGCGTGGCTTCGCCGCGCCGGTCATCCCGCCCACGTCCATCGCCCGCCGTCTGCGGCCCGGTGCCCCGCGCGGGCGCGGGTGCCGCCGTCGAGCGTTCGCGACGCCGATCACTGTCTGTTCTGCGCCGAACAGTCGAGTGGTTAGACAAACCATGCACAAGGCCCAAACAAGCGCCACCGGGATGCGTCCTGACAGCGACCCTCGTCAATGATTCAGGCCATAGGGGCCATGTAGGCGACCCTGCGTGAGGTGGGCGGCACGCGGGCTGCACTCATAAGAGACGTCGAATGTACGATCACCCCTCAAACCCAACCATGAATGAAATGGCGGCGTCGATCCCCGCGGCCATTCGTGGTTTGAGCGATGACACCATTCGCGTGCTCGAGCGCGTGCCGAGCGCGGTGTTCGTGCTCGACGCCGACGGTCTGATTCGATGGGCCAACGGGCGCACGCATCGTGTGTTGAAGCGCTCGGTCGAGTCGGTGGTGGGTCTCTCGGCTGAGGCGCTCTTTGGCTGTCAGATGCCGAGCGTGGCCGAGCTGCCGAACGAGCCCGAGGGCTTCGCGGGGCGCACGACCTTGCCGACGCCCGACGGGCTCCGGATGGTGGTTTCGTTTCGGGTTACGCCGCTTGAACTGCCGGGGTTTGAGCCCGCCGAGGGGTGCCGCGCGGTGTTCGTCCAAGACGTCACGGGCATCGAGCATCTGCGGGCCGAGCGCGACCGCCTCTTGCAGTTTGCGACGGTGCACGAGGTGCTGCCTTCGCTCTTGCATGAGCTGAAGACGCCGCTGGCCTCGGTGCTCTCGTCGGTCGAGTTGTTGATTGAAGACTACGAAGAGCCCGCGCTGCAGCAGTCGCTCTTCGCGGTGCTCCAAGAGCTTCGGCGCATGAAGCTCAACCTTGAGGGTATCGGCTCCGTCGGGCGGCCGCTCCGCGCGGCGCGGGTGCACGCCATCGACGACGTGGTGACCCAGGCCTGCCGCGTGCTTGAGGCGAGCGCCCGGGCGCGGGGCATGGTGCTCCACTGTCAGACCGCGAGCCTGCCGCTCTTGCCCTTCGACCCGTCGGTGGTGCGGGCGGTGGTGTTCAACCTTGTGACCAACGCGATCCAGGCCTCGGTCGCGAAGGGCCGCATCGCGGTCGAGGTCAGCATCGAAGAGCCCTCGAAGGTCTTCAAGCTCGTGGTTCGCGACAACGGTTGCGGCATGAACGCTGAGGTCCTCTCGCGATGCCGCGATCTGTTCTTTACCACCAAGGCCAACGGCTCTGGGCTCGGGCTCGCGCTCTGTGACGCCGCCGCGCGGGCCGCAGACGGCCAGCTCCGCCTTGAGTCTCAGCCCGGGCAGGGCACCACGGTCACCCTGCTCATTCCCGTGTCAGCCCCTCGCGACGAGCGTCAGGGCTGAATTCAATCATCGTAAAGGAGTCTCAGAATGTCTCGTGTTGAACTGCTGAACCGAACGCTCCGCTCGCTCCAATCAGGTACCCCCGACATCGAGGCCTGCGCGCTCATCTCAGACGAAGGTCTGGTGATCGCCAGCGTGCTGCCGCAGCACATTCAAGAGGCGCGCGTCGCCGGTATGGCGGCGACCCTCTTGTCACTCGGTACCCGCGCAGCAAATGAGCTCGGTCGCGGCAAACTCGAGCAGGTGCTCATCCGCGGCGACGCCGGCTACGCCGTCATGAGCGAGGTGGGGCAGGGGGTCTTGCTCCTCGTGCTGACGGGCAAAGACGCGAAGCTCGGGCTCATCTTCCTCGATACCGGGCGCGCCGCGGCCGAGATTCGAAAGATCCTCTAAACAACGTGCGTGTCGGGCGTTCGGGTTGAGGGGCAGTTCACCACAGGAGTCGCACCATGGGCCTGGTCTTGTTGATTGAAGACGAACCTTCTCTGCGTAGCAACATGGCCCGGGGCATCGGCAAGCTCCCTGGTATCGAAGTCACCGACGTGGGCACCCTCGGCGAGGCCCTCGCGGTGCTCGACCGCGAGACGCCCGACTTCATCGTGTCTGACATCGACCTGCCCGAGCGCTCGGGGCTCGAACTCCTGGGCGAGCTCTCGGCCCGACGCATCCGCGTGCCTGTGCTCTACGTCTCGGCGTATCTCAAGGCCTACGGCGGTCAGATCCCGCCCAACGCCGACGTCGACGTGCTCGAGAAGCCTGTGAGCCTCGACGAGCTTCGGGCGCAGGTTCAGCGACGCTGCGGCACCATCACCGAAGACGCGCCGCCCTTCGGCCTCGCAGACTTTGTTCAACTCGCCGCCATGGGGCGCCACTCGGTGAAGATCGAGTGCTTCGACGTCGGCAAGCGCCCCGCGGGCACGGTGCTCATGAACCGCGGCGTGCTCTGGAGCGCCCGCGATCAGCTCGGCGAGGGCCCCGAGGCCTTCACCCGGCTCTGCATGCGCGTGGGGCTCACGGTGCGCTGCGGCGCGAGCGGCGAAGTGACCGAGCCGCGCAGCATCGAGGGTTCGTGGGAGGGGCTCCTCCTCGAAGCCGCCCGGGTCGCCGATGAAGCCAGCGCGACGCGCACCCGGAGGACGACCTTTCCGCCCCCGAACGACCCGCTGAGCACCTGGTCGCCCGAGGCCCCTGCGCCCGTGGCGCCGCTCAGCGCCGTCATGGCGGCCTCGCTCCTGCCCGCCGCGGCCCCTCAGGCCCTCGCGGCCCCTCAGGCCCTCGCGGCCCCGCCGCCACCCTCGGCGGCTCTGAGCGCCTTGGTGGCCCCTGCGCCGGTCGCCCCCTCAGACCCCTTCGCCTCGCTGTGGGACGAAGCCGTCAAGGCCGTCCTCGTTCGTGATTACCGGGCTGCGCGCGCGGCCTTCATTCGTTGTCAAGCGCTTCGCCCCGGCGATTCGGCGGTCGAGGCAAACCTGGCCAGGCTCAACAGCCTCGGCTTGCAGGAGGATTCGTGAGTCGCAACACCCGTCCGTATCTCCCGCGCGACGGCGCCGCCCTCGCCGACGGGCAGCGCCAGAGTCAGCGTTCTCTCCCGGTGACCCAACGCATCGCCGTCGCGAGCCAGAAGGGCGGGGTGGGCAAGACCACCGTGGCGCTGCACCTCGCGCTGGCCTTCGCCGAGCGCGGTCACCCGACGCTCCTGGTCGACCTCGACCCGCAGGGCGGCATCGGGCACGTCTTGGCCAAGGGCGACTCCGCGTTGCCGGGCCTCGCCGACCAGCTCATGGGCGTGGTGACGCCCGCCGAAGCGGTGTGTCACACCCGGGTGCCGGGCTTTTCGCTCCTGCCGCGGGGCCGCCTCGACCCCACCGAGGTGGTCGAATTCGAGCTCGCGCTGCGCAGCCCCGGGGTGCTCGCCTCGGCCCTCGAAGCCCACGAAGAAGAGTACGACTACGTGGTGCTCGACACCCCCTCGGGGCTCGGCATGATCACCCGCGCCGCGCTCACCGCCGCGCACTGGGCGCTGCTCCCGATCCAAGCCCTGCCGCTCGGGGTGCGCTCGGTCTCGCAGGTGCTGCGGGTGGTCGAGCACGTCGCCGCGACAGACAACCCGAAGCTTCGCCTCTTGGGCATCCTGCCCACCATGGCCGAGCGCCAGAAGGAGCCCTCGCAGGCCGTGATGAACGACCTATGGAGCGGCTTCGACGGCGTCCTCGATACGGTCATCCCCCGGGCTGACGTCTACGCGGAGGCGTCGCTCCGCGGTCTGCCCATCGGCTTCATGGGAGGCCGCCCTTCACCCGAAGCCCGACGCTTTGACGCCCTCGCGGGCGAGCTCGGCCAGCACATGACCCTCAGCGCCATGGAGTCGTACGATGTCTCAAGACCGCAGCGCGAACTTCTCTGACCTCGACATCGCGCGGCGCATCTCGCAGCGCCTCGCCGCCCACGCGCGTGACGGGCGCGGCCCGCAGCCGGCCAACCGCGAAGCGATGGGGTACATCCGCTTTTCGGCCCGAGGCTTCGCGCCCTCGATCAGCCCCGCCGCCGAGCTCCGATGGGAGAACTTCGGCATCGAAGGGTGGAACCACATCCTCGACCGCTGCGTCGAGCTCGTCGGCGCCGAGGCGGCCTTCGTGCTCGACAACCACGGCCTCGTAATCGCCACGCGCCTCGCCATCACGCCCGACGAGGCCCAGGCCCTCGGGGCGCGCCTCCAGGCGATGCTCGACCAGGCCCAGCAGCTCGCGGGCGAGGGGCACGGCGGCCGCGCGGTCTCGCTCGAGTTCAACGACAACTACCTCACCGGCCTCCGCGCCGAGCGCCAGGGCACCGAGTTCGTGCTCGGCCTCATCAGCGCCGACCCGGTCAGGCGCGAGGCCCGCGCGATGCTCGAACGCATCCTCACGGCCCAGGCGCCCTGACACCCTCTCGCCACGATCGACCTCTCACACCGAAGACTACGACGGAGCACCCTTTCGATGCCGACGCCCCTTGAGATCTACAGCAACATCAAGACCTTCTTGAGCTTCACCGACCGCGACATCGCCAACCTCTCGGCGATCCGCGGCATCGTCGAGAAGCACGGCCCCCGGGTCACCGACGACTTCTACGCCGTGATCGCGCGCACGCCCGAGACCGCCAAATTCGTCGAGGGCCGCGTCGAGGCGCTCAAAAAGACCCACGCCAAGTGGATGCTCGAGCTCGTCGCCGGCGACTACGGTGACGCCTATTTCGAGTCGCGCTGGCGCATCGGCAAGACCCACGTGCGCATCGGCATCGACCCCTTCTGGCCCGAGTCGGTCATGTCGATGCTCCGCTCGGGGCTCCACCTCGCCCTGGCCCAAGAGATCGCAAACCCCGTCGAGCTGAGCGAGAAGTACGGGTCGCTGGTGAAGATCCTCGACGTCGACATGATGATCGTGAACCTCAGCTACGCCGAAGACCGCATCGACCGGCTCACCGAGTTCACCGGGATGAAGCGGGCCCTGCTCGAGAACCTCATCCACATGCGCAAAGACTGAGCCTGAGCCCGCCCGGGTTGCTGCGACCGCCGCCACGCGGCGTCGATGTTCACACTGTCAACATCGCCACCCGGGCCGACGTTTTCGCGCACGTCACGCGCCGTCGTCGTGGTGGGCGGCCTCTCGGGTGGCCTTGACGAGCAAGGTGCGGTCGATCTCGGCCAGCATGCCGTCGAGGCGACCCTGGAGGATCAAGAACCCGTCGTTGGCCACGAGCTTCTCGTCGGTGAGGGCGACAAAGACCTCACGGCGCAGCGCTTCGAGTCGCCCTCGCGCCCGCCGCAGGGCGTCTTCGCCGGGGCGCTCTCCGAGGGCCTCGAGCACCTCGGTGATGGCGAGGTGAAAGGTCTCGGCGCGGCTCTGGCGGTTTTGCCGCTGCCACGCGCGGGCGGCCCCGACCGCTGACCACGCGAGGGCCGCGGTGGTGAACGCGAGGCTGATGCCGTCGGCGTGCTTGTCGACGAAATTCGGGTCGTCGCGGCGGAGGTAGCGGTCGGCCCCGGCGTGCAGGGGGTAGGGGCTCTCGCCGGGGTCGAAGCGCTCGCTGAGGTGGGCGAGGTTACGGTCATAGGCCGCGAGGCTCACCTTGTTGCGGAAGAGGCTCGCGGTGAGGTCGGCCACGAGCGCCTCGTCGAGCTCGCGCCGCGCCACGAGGAGCGCCGTCGTGCTCACGGTGCCGACGGGCTGCGCGGGCTCTGCGCCGTAGGCCCGCTCGGGGATCACTGTGATTTTCAAGTACGGCGAGTCGATGCGGAGCGCGTCGAGGGCCGAGCCCCGGCGCTCGGGGTCGCCGAGCGAGACCAGCCGCGCCCGGCCGCCGCGCAAGAGGCTCTCGGGCACCGGGGTGCGGAGCGCGTTCACCAAGAACATCGCGTCGAGGCGCCCGTCGAGGAGCGCGTCGCGGGCCTCCTCGGGGCCGAGGTTGAGCGCCGTGAGGTCAGCTCGGGCGAGGCCGTGGTGCGCCAAGATCGAGAGGGCCATGAGCTCGGTGCCGCTGCCCGCGGGGCCGAGCGAGACGCGCCGACCCCCGAGCTCGGCCGGGCGCACCGTCGCGCCGTCAGCGCGAACGATCAGCTGGACGCACTCGTCGTAGAGGGGCGCGATGAGGCGCACCCGCGCGTTGCCGCGGAGGTGATTCGACACGAGCGCGAGGTCGGCCTCTCCGCGCTGAAGGAGCTCAAGGTTGCGCGCCCCGCCCGGGGTGACCAGCGGGCGCTTCATGCGCCGTCTCGCTCGCGGCGCTTGGCTTCGTTCCAGTAGGCGTCGAGGGTCTCGGGTGAGCAGGCGTCGACGGTGGTGCCGGCCGCGCGGGCTTGGGCCTCGACGGCGTTGAAGCGTCGCCGAAAGGTGCGGTTGGTCTCACCGAGCGCCGCGTCGGCGTCGAGGCCGAGCTTTCGCGCGAGGTTCACCACGGTGAACAGCACGTCGCCGAGCTCGTGTTGCATCGCCGCGCGGTCGCCCGACGCGATGGCCTCGTCGAGCTCGGCGAGCTCGTCGTCGACTCGGGCGCGGGGCCCGCTCGGGTCAGGCCAGTCGAAGCCCACGCGGCTCGCCTTCTCGCCCATCCGAGCCGCCGCCAACAGCGACGGCAACCCCCGCGGAACCCCATCGAGCAAGCCCCGATCTCGCTTCTCGGCCTGCTTGATCTTCTCCCAGTTGGCGAGCACCTCGCGGGTGCCGCTCACCTTCTGGTCGCCGAACACATGGGGGTGCCGTCGGTGCAGCTTGTCAACGATCGCGGCGACCACGTCGTCGACGGTAAACCACCCAAAATGCGCGGCGATTTCGCTCTGAAACACCACCTGAAGGGCGAGGTCGCCGAGCTCCTCGCGGAGGTCGCGAACGGCCTCGCTCTCTGGCCCCGCCTGCACCGCCCCGGGGCTCGTCACGCTGCGCGCCGCGTCGGGCCCGAGCCCGTCGATGGCGTCGCAGACCTCGTGCGCCTCTTCGACCACGTACCGCTTGAGGTCGTTGAGCGATTGTTCGCGATCCCACGGGCAACCGCCGTCGCCGAGGAGCCTTTGCATCACCTCGACGAGACTTACGAGCGACGCACCACGATGAGCCTTTGCCGACATGGCCGAATCTGCTAGCACGCAACGCCCGGTCGACCCTCTTTCTTCGCGCAACTCGACCGGAGACAACAAGGTAGAGCCCCCTCATGCCGATTCGCGCCGGACAAGAGATCGACGCCTATTGCACCCGCTGCAAAATGGACCTCACCCACCGTGTGATCGCGGTAGTCGGCGACAAGCCCGTGAAGGTCGAGTGCCGCACCTGCTACTCGTCACACAACTATCGCCCGCCCAAGAGCGCCGCGGCCGCGACCCGGGTCGTGAGCGCCGCGAGCGCCTCACGGGGCCGCACCACAGCCGAGCCGGCGCGCCGCGCCCGGGCCAGCGTGCCCGAAGACCACGTCGCCCTCGTGCCGCCTTCGCACGCCCACCTCTTGCCCTTCAAGATGACCGAGCGGTACCGAAAAGATCAGTGGCTCGCGCACAAGACCTTCGGCATCGGCCTCGTGATGGCCGAGCTCGCCGACAACAAGATCGAGGTTCGCTTCGAGAGCGGCGTGAAAGTGCTCGTGCACAACCGCACCGAAGAGTGATGTACGATTTGTTTTGACGGCGAGAAGGCGAGGGGGTACAAAGCGTCTCCCTTCGCCGAGCGGGCATAACTCAGCGGTAGAGTGCCACCTTCACACGGTGGAAGTCGCAGGTTCGAATCCTGCTGCCCGCACTGCAAATCACGCGATTGCGTGGTGCGTCTCCCCTTGCAAGCGCTTCAATGAAGCCAGCAAAACGAGAGAGTCAGACAAGACCTATGCGCTTCAATACAACGCGGCGCCGACGTGATGGCGCGACGGTGCTTCGAGGCCTCAGCCTTGGGGCGCTACGCGGCGTGCTGCACCTCGTGGGGCGCCTGTCGCTTCCCCGGGTCCGTTCTAGTTCGCACCCGGCAGAGTCCGCCGAAAGCGTCTGACCGCGCAGCGGATGCTCCTCAGACCCTCTGCGGAGGGCCTTGAGATGCTGGGCCGCGCTTCTGGGTGCACACGACACCGGTCGACCGACACGCCATCAGGCGTCGCAGCGTGGTTCGCGTCGGGCCCCTGCGGGCCGCCGACCTCTCCCCCTCAAGGCACGCAAATCTGCGCCGTGGTGCCCTGGATCGCGCGACAGACCGTGCCCCGGGCGCAATCCTGGTTGCCGGCGCACGCGACGTAGCATTGCCCCATCGCATCGGCCGGGGTCGCGACGAGGCACACGAAGCGCCGCCCGGGCACCGACCCGTCGTCAACGCACGCGCCGGTCGCTGCCGCGCACGAGGTCGCGCACAGGCTGCCCGCCACGCCAGGCCCCGAGGCGAACATCGCGGCCAGGCACGAGAGGCCCGTCGGGCACATCGACCCAGGCGTACACGCCGCGTAGGCCTCGTATGCCGTCGCGGCGTCGGGTGATGCGTCGGGCCCAGCGTCTCCGCAGCGGCACGGCCCCGATGCGCCCTCGCTCGAACAGAGGCTCGTGCCTTCGCCGCCGGTCGCGCACATGCAGACCCGCGTCTGACCGGGCGGGCACGCCGACCCCGTGTTGCCGCGCGCGTCGGAACACCCAAAGAGCGCCACCGCGATCAAGACCCA
The DNA here is from genome assembly GCA_016792845.1 of Myxococcales bacterium. Lineage (GTDB taxonomy): Bacteria > Myxococcota_A > Polyangia > Polyangiales > JAEUKH01. The sequence goes on from JAEUKH010000004.1 coordinate 43,291, forward strand.
CATCACGATCGGGCGCTTCATCGCGCGACGATCGCTGGAATCACCCATACGGTCAATCACCCTCGCGCGCCCGCGGTGCCCAGACAGCCGTACGCCCTGCGATGCCGTCTCGGCGCCCTCAGGGGCCGCCCACCGCGGCCAACACCCGCTCGACCTGCGGCGGCGACACCATCGCGTGGACCGCGAGCACCACGCGCCCCGCGGGGTCGACCACGTAGGCCCAAGGCGTCTCACTCTCGGGGAGGCCCATCTGCTCGGCGAAGGCGCCGTCACGCGAGAGCCAGGTGACGTCCCATCGGTTCTGAGGCGTACGCGCCCGCGCCCGCGAGACGATGGTCGACGTCGACACCAGCGGAAAGATGTCGAGCGCCGTAAAGTACAGCACCCGCGCGTGCCCCGGCACTCGCCCTTCGAGGGCCTGGTGCCACGCCGTGACGGCCCCGGCGGCGTCTTTGTCGGTGATTGCCAGCACCACCGACCAGCGCCCCTGCAAGTCTCGCTCGGTGTGCCGCTGCCCCGCGAGATCGTTCACCGCAAACGCCGGAAACGCTCGGCCCGGCTGCGGATCAGCCCACCCCGTCGCGCTCACCGCCATCGCCAGGCACGCCGCCAACCACCGTCGATTCATCGTGTCTCTGCTCTCACATTAGGGCTCCGCGTGACCGCACGGCAGGGCGCGACTCGTAGGGCGTCACCCGCCTCGGGAGGCGCGCGGAGTTGTAGCAGAAGCGCCCCGGCGACGCTCCGCTCCGTGAGATTTTTGCGAGCCCGAGGCTTCAAACCCGCAGCGCGCGCTCGGTCTCGGCGAGGCTCAGCCGCGTGAGATCGAGGTTCGCCCGCCGCCGGTCGAGCACGGTATACAGCACGAGGTGATGGTGCGACTTCAACGGCCGCAAGAGGTGGTAGCGCTCGACCTGCGCCACGAGGGTGTCTTCGAGGCTCGGGCCGCCGCCGATCGACCGCACCGCCGCCGCCTGGGCCCGCGCGACCTCAACAAACAACAACCCCGTCTGCTCGATCGGAAAGCCCGCGTCGGCCACGCTCGCGAGCGGCAGGCCCGCGTTCAAGTCGAGCAAGGCCACCCCCACGCAACCCCGGTGGGCCAGGAGCTTCTCAAGCGACCGCAACACCGCGTCGAAGGGCACGAGCCCCGCGATCTCGTTCGGCTCCCGCGACAGGCGCTCGACCGCCGCGTCGACCGCCGTGGCGACGTCGGCGGCGTCCCACGACTCGGGGCGCAGGGTGTCGGGCGTCGTGCCCTCGGGCCACTGGGTCGCCTCGATCTCGGGCGCCGAATCGTGCGCCGGCGGCGATGACATCGCGCTCGCCGTCAAGGGCGGGGCCGGCATCGTCGAGGGCGGCCCCGAGACGGCCACCGAGAGCGACGCGCTCGGCTCAAGCTCTGCCGCGAAGGCGCGGGTCTTGCGAGGCTTCGGCGGCGACGAGCTGCGACGCGCGAGCGAGGTCGACGAGGGCCCCCGCGGCACCCCGGCGCCCGACGGCGAGCGCGTTTGCGCAGGCCGCTCAGCCGTCACCCGGTTGACCGGAGTGATGCGATGCGGAGTCTGCGCCGCAGTGACCGACAGCGCCGCCCGCCACCCCAAGGGAGGGTACGTGCTCGGGTCTTCGCCACTCGGCGCCCGAAACGAGACCTGCCCTTGCGCGTCGGTCGCGAAGCGCGGGTCGTGCCGCGGGAGGTGCGCGCACTCGATGGTCGGCGTCACCAGCCCGTAGAGCCGTTTGAGCGCCTCGGCCCCGCGCAGCACGCCGCACTCGACCGAGACCACCTCGCCGCGGAGGAAGTGCAAGCTGCCAAACTGTCGGTCACCGAACACCCGCAGGGTGCAGCTGCGCTGCTCGCTCCCGAGGAGCGCCACCATCGCCTTGAGCACCGAGTCTTGCTGCACCCGCGCGGGCTCGATCAGCCCGTCGAGGCGCGGCAGGAGCGTGTTGGGCAGCACCTCGGTGAGGCGGCTCCGCGACACGCACCAGAGCGGGCCGTTGCCCACCAGCTGGTCGTCGGCCGAGGCGAAGCGATCGGTCACCACCAGCACCGGCAGCCGCGGCTGCTCATGGTTCAGCCGCTCGAGCAGCGCGCACACATCAAAGGGCCCGAGGTCGGCCTCGGTCACCACCGCCGCGAGGTCGCGCTGCGAGAGGCGCTCTTGCGCCTGAGCGCCGCCCACCACGCTCTCAAGCTTGAAGCTCAGGCGGTACGCGGCCAGCAGCGTCGAGAGGTCATGGCTGCGAGCGCCGGGCCCCGACACGACCAGCACCTTTGGCAACAACAATTTCACCTTTGTATCGGGTGGCTATCCCCCATTGGCCAATCTGCGCAAAGCATTTCGCCATAGAATTCCTTCGAATCGACATGTGAAGGGCGCTGCATCAAATCAGCGCAGGGGGCGAACAAGAAAAATCAAACCGCGTCGCGGTCTTTAATCGCCTTGTTCAAGACCACCTTGGCGTTACGAATTCTGCACACCATTTCGGTGCGTTCGACCAAGGTCCGCCAGGCCTCTTCTCGGTGGTGCGGGTTAAGCCCGGCGATGGCGGCGCGGTGTTCAATCCATGCGTCGACGGCGTCGCCCAAGAGCGACACGGTCTCAAGTCGTTGATAAAAATCTACGAGCGCTTGGGGCAATTTGGGCCGATTCGGTTCACCGCCGGGCTGCGCCTCGGCCGGCGCCCGCGGAGACGCTTCGAGGTCTGCGTTGATATCAATCTCGCGCTCGACCTCGGGCCCTTGAGGCAAAGTCTCGACCTCGGTCTCATCGAGAATGCCGAGCCCGAGGAGCGACAGCGTCGCGCGCCGCTTCGCCTTGGTCTCGGCCTTCATCAGCACATTGACAGGATCGCTGAGCGGCACCGTCGCCGTGGCGGTCTCGTAGCGCCCATTGGGGTGCGTCACCTTGCAAACCGCATAGACGAGCTTGGTGCCCGCGAGGTCGATCACCTTCGGCCCGTCGATGATCTCTCGATTCAACTTATGAATCGCCGCGAGCTGATCGGTGGCGCCGCGGGTCGCATAGAGCACCTCTTTGCCGTTCAGCTTGAGAAAGGCGAAGGGCTGCGTGTGCGGGTTGAGCCCCAGCCCTTCGCACATTTGTGTGTAGAACCGAGCCCGCTCGGTGTCGCTCAGGGCCGAGAGGTCACCGCGTTGGGTGAGCGACTCGACGACCCGGGTGGCGGTGTTCGGGTCGACTCCGAAATCGGCCTTCGAGGCGCGGCTGGCGGCTGGCTTGCGTGTGCTCACGGGGCGGCTCCAGGGGGTGAGAGGTTCGGCGCCGAGCCTCGCACGAGGGGCCGCTCGGGCGAAGGGGCTTGCGCCGGGTGCTGATATTATGTTCAGTGTTTAGGGGCGAGGGTGCTGTGCCGGTGCTGCGTTTTCGAGATTTTCACGCCTCGCTGGCCTTCGCGGGGCACGACCTCGCGAGCTTCGCGGCGGCCGCGGCGATGCCCGCGGGGCAGGTCGACTGGCTCGCGCACGGCCACCCGGTCGACCTCGACGCGGCGACGGCGCGGCGGGTGCTTCGGTGCCTCGGGCTGAGCGCCCGAGACGCGTCAGAGGCCGCAGAGGGCCCGCCCGTCGACGAAGACCCGGCCAACGATGTGGCGGCCCCGCGCGACGGCTCAAGGGCCGCGTGAGTCGATCTCGGGGCGCAGAAAGGCCCGCGTGGGCCCGACCCGGTGCAAGGCCACCAGGGCCTCGGCCATCGCCGCGAGGGCGCGCCGGTGCGGCTCGAAGACCCATCGCAGCTCGGCAAAGCCAGGCCCCACGCGCAGCGAGGGCACATCTTCGCGGGCCAGGGTGAGGAGGCACCCGCGCACCGTCGGCCCGAGGAGCCGCCGCGTCACCTCGGCGCTCGCGTCGACCACGAAGGTGGCGTCGAAGGGGCCGTCGCCGGTGGGCTGGTCGCGCACGAGCCCGAGCCACGACCCGAGCTCGGCGCCCCAGCCTTGGGGCCTCAGGGTGAGCGGCGCGGTGGCCGGGGGCATCGCCACGGTGGCGTACACGAGGTCGAGGGGGTTGTTGTTCTGAACGGCGATCTGGCAGCCGAAGCCGAGGCCGAGGGCCACACCATCGACGCGAAACTGCCCCAACCACAAGCGCCCCGACGCGCCCGCGCTGAGGCTCGCCGCGGGGTCGAGGTGTCGCAGCTCGCCGAGGAGCCGCTCGGCCCGGGTCGTGCGCTCGCGCGGGTCGATCAGATCGAAGGCCATCGCGAAGGCCTCGACCACCCGCGGCTCGGGCGGTCGGTCGGCGGGGGTCGACCAGGCCTGTTCGCGTTCGGGCAAGCGCGCGAGCTCGGCGTCGACGAGGCGCTCGGCCGCGTCGAGGTCGGCGGCGAAGGCGTCGAGGGCCTCGGGCGCGTCGCGGTCGAGCCCGTGCGGGTCGAGGCGGCCGCGGAGGCTCACGAGGCTGTGACGCACCGCCGGGTCGAGGGCCTCGAAGAAGAGGCTCTCGAAGCGGTCGAGGCGCGCGTTCAGGCCCTCAAGACGGTGCCTGAGCTGCGCCCGAAGACCCGTCAAGCGATCGCGGTAGATACCTTCGGCCATGAGACCTCAACGGGGCTTCGACGGCTTAAAACGACCACGCCACGCTCGCGAGGAGCGTGCGGCCGTTCTGAAGAACGCGGGTCGTATTCTGGGGAAACTCGACGCTCACCGGCGCGGTGTAACGCCAATCGAAGAGGTTATAAACGCCCGCGTTGTAGCGGAGATTCCACCGTTGGGCGCGCCCCGAGAGGACGAGGTCTGCGATCACCGCCGACTCTGTGCGCTGCTGCGGCGGGTCGCCGACGCCGTCGTTGCGGTCCCACCGCGGGCCGGTGACGGCGAGCCGTGTCATTAAAGTAAACAGCTCGGGCACGATCGGCGCGGCGGCGCGAAACCCTACCAACTGTTCAGGCGCATTGGGCACCTGACGCAGCGTCGCGGCCCCCGACTCGACGTAGCTCGACCGCTGAAAGGCGTACGAGGCCGAGAGCATCCAGCCCTGACGCCATTCGCGCCGGAGCTCGGCCTCGCCGCCCAGGGTCAGCACCGGCACCCCGGTGTTTTGATACTGTGAAATGTCAGCGTTGGTCGCGAGGGGGCGCAGGGCGATCAGGTCTTGAATGTAGTTCAAATACCCTGACGCCGTGACGCTCACGGTGTTGCTGAGCCGTCGCGTGTATTCGAGCTCCGCCGAGACGATGGTCTCGGGCCTGAGGTTGCCGCCTGGGATCTGCGTACGGCCGCCGTTCTGGTAATACCGCTCATAGATGCTCGGCGCTCGAAACGCGCGGCCCCCCATCAGCTTCACGGTGTCGCGGGGCGAGGGCCGAAAGATCAACGCGAGGCGCGGGTTGAACGATGAGAGCGTCTGCGATTCGCGGCTCCCGGTGGCGTCATAGCTGTACACATCGAAGCGCGTCGCGAGGGAGGCGCGGAAGCGCTCGGTGGGCGACCAGTCTGCGGTCGCGTATCCGGCCGCTTGGGTGTACGGGTCAGACTCGTTGAGACCCTCGATGGGGTTTGACGCCGTGCCCGAGCGCTGCTCAACCAGGAAGTGCCGCTGCACCTCGGCGCCCACGTTGAACCGTAGCCCCGCGCTCGGCTGCAAGGCCAGGCGCATCTCAGCGCCGCCCCACGCGCCGTTGAAGGTCTCTTGCCCGGGGTCTTCGACGGAGTCAGTGTAGACGTAGGTCGAGCGGTATCGGTAGTAGTTCAAGAACGCACGAGACAAGAGCTGGACGCGGTCGCTGAGGCGCGGCTCGAAGCGAAGCTCGAAGAGCCCGCGGGTGTCGGTCGCTTGATTGCGAGGGTCGCCCGGCACGGTGTCATAAGCCCCCGTCGGAAACTGCTTCTCGCGCGAATGAAAGAACCACTGCGCGGTGAGCGAGCGATAAAAGAACCGCCCCGTCACCGTGCCCGCGGTGAAGCCGTCGGCGCCTCGCACGAGCCCGTCGAAGCCCGGGTCGGCCCCCGACGCGGGCCGCGCATACTGCGGAAAGGCGAAGTCTCGACCCGCGGCCTGAGCCCCCGACACCGAGAGCCACAGCCCGCCGTCTCGCCCGAGCGGCGTGCGCACGCTGCCTCGGAGCCGCGCGACTCCGTACTCTGACGTGCCCGTGCTCAGCTCGACGGCCCGCGCCGTGGGGCGCCCGCGGGTCACCACGTTGATGACACCCGAAAACGCGCCGGTGCCGTAGAGCACCGACCCGGGGCCGCGCACCACCTCGATGCGCTCGACGTCGTCGAGGTCGGTGCGGGCGTCGAAGCCCACATACGAGCTGTTGACCCAGTTGTCGTTGGTGGGCATCCCGTCGACGAGCACCAGCACGCGGTTGCCGTAGTCGCCCGGGCGACCGAAGCCCCGAAAGCCCACCGACGAGTACAGACGGTCGTCGCTGAGAAACACGCCCCGCACCCCGCGCAGCGCCTCGGCCACCGTGGGGTATCCCATCGCCCGGATCTCTTGCCCAGAGACCAGGCTCACCGAGCTCGGCGCATCTTCGACCGACTCCGTCGCGCGCGAGGCCGCTGACACCTCTTCAATCTGTCGAAGCTGAAGGTTCAGACTTAGCTGCGCGTCACGCCGGACCGTCACCACCTGCTCGACCGGGCGGTACCCCGAGAGCGACACACGCACCCGACGCTGTCCGATCTGTGGAGTCGTCACCGCAGGGGTGAAGCCCACCGGGTGGCCATCGACTTCGACGAGGGCGTCGCGCTCGTCGGCGCTCACGAGCAGGGCGCCCGTGACGGGGGCGAGGGTCGGGCGCACCGTGGCGCTGCCGCGGGCTTCGACGGTGACGGTCTCGCGGGTGACCTGAAACCCGACGGCAGAGACGATGAGGGTGTGCGGCCCGGGCGGGAGCTCCAGCTCGCAGGGCACCCGACCGCGCACCGGCCCGTCGTCGCTGTCGACCCTGACCTCTGCGCCTGGGGTGTCTCCCTCGACCCTGACCCGGCCCAAGATGGGCACCAGGCGCAGGGTGACGGGCGACTCTTGCCCGAGCCTGAGGTCGACCGGCGGGCTCTCGGCGGGCTCGTAGCCATCGAGCTCGGCGATGACGCGCACCCGTCCGGGGGCGAAGGCGAGCGAGCGCGGCGCGGCCCCGCGGGGCCCGAGGTCGCGGCGGTCGATGTAGAGCGTCGCCCCTGGGGGCTCGGTGGCGACCCGCAGCACGGCGACGTAGGGCGCGATGCGCGCGAGCGAGGCCCTGAGGTTGGCCTGCGACTGCCGATCGGTCTCGGTCTCGAGGGCCAGCGAGTAGTACCGATGGGCGTCGGCGTAGCGCTGCAATTGCTCGTACGCGCGGGCGATGTTGAACACCACGTTGCGGTTCGCGACGAGGCGGTTCGAGGCCAGAAAGTGTTCGAGGGCGCCTCGAAAGTCGCGGTTTCGATACGCCTCGTTGCCGAGCTCGAAGTGCAGGTCGGCCTCGTCGGCAAGGTCGTCGGCGGGGGTGAGGGTGGGCAAGAGGGCAAGGGCGAGGGCGCCCAGCGCGCGCGCGAACCGCGAAGGTCGAATCATGCGTGAATTCATCGGTGAGAGCGAATGTCGTCAGGCGGAGGCGGCGCCACGACGGGGTGTGTCTGAGGGCTCGCCTGGGGGCGCGGCCGGGGTCTCGGCGAGGGCCGCGTCGGCTCGGGGGTGAGCGCTTGCGACACGGGCGTCTCGGGCGTCGGGGTCGCGGGCGTCGGGGTCGCGGGGGCTGCGACCCGAGGGGTCAGCGTGGCCACCACCCGCACCGAGCGCTCGCCCGAGGGCCCCACCATCAACGGGAAGGGCTCGTAGCCCGCGAGGCGCACTTCGAGGCGCCGCCCGCGGGTGCGCGCCGCGACGTTGTCGACCAGCACCGAGAGCGGCGTCTGCCCGAGGAGGGCCTCGTTCTCGAACACCTGCGCGCCCTGCACGTTGGCGTCGATCACGAGCTGATACTCCCGCGGCGCCCCCTCGGCGCTCGCGCTCTGCGCCGCCGAGTCGCCGCGACGCTGCCCGCTCAGCGCCGCCGCCGCGACGACGCCGAGCACCACCATCGCGACCCCGACCAGGATGTACGGCGCCTTCGAGGCCGCCGGGGCCGGGCTCGGCTGCACGGGCATCATCGCCAGCGGGATCGACCCGACGTGGCTCACCTGCGAGATCGACGGCCCGAGGAGCTGCCCCGAGCCCGTTCGGTGCCCCGAGCCCGAGGGGTCGTGCGGGTGGCTCGGCTGCGACTCGCGGAGCATTTGCGCCATCGCAGAGGCCATCTGCGGCCCCGCGAAGGCCCCCGTGGTGGGCGCAGGCCCCGTCGCGAGCCCGAGGCTCACCTCGCACTCGCGGAGCCCGCGCAAGAACTCATCCATCCCGCTTGGGCGGCCTTCGGGCTGCTTGTCGAGGCACCGGAGCACGAAGCGCTCGAGCACCTCGGGCACCGCGAGGTCGGTCTTCTCGCGCATCGCCGGCACCGGCTGGTGCAGATGCGCCATGAGGATGTGAACGCTGTTCTCGGCTTCGAAGGGCGTCCGCCCGGTGAGGCACTGATAGAAGATCACGCCGAGCGAGTAGATGTCGGTGCGGTGGTCGACCCGGCCGTGGGCGATCTGCTCGGGCGACATGTACCGCGGCGACCCGAGAAAGCTGCCCTCCTTGGTGAGCTCCTCGGAGTCGTCGGAGAGCACTTTGACCAGGCCAAAATCGAGGATCTTGAGGTTCTCTGCGCCGTCGTCTTCGGGCACCAGCATGATGTTGCTGGGCTTGAGGTCGCGGTGCACGACGCCGTTTCGGTGCGCCTCGCGGAGCCCCCGGGCGACCTGCCGAACGAGCGCGATGGCCGCCTGCGCCGGGAGCGGGCCGTGCGACTTCAGGCGACGATGGAGGGTCTCACCGGGGAGAAACTCCATCGCCATGAAGTAAGCCTCATCGCTGAGGTTCTCGATGCGACCGTAGTCAAACACCGTCACGATGTTAGGGTGCTGGAGCCGAGACAAGATCGACGCTTCGAGGAAGAAGCGCTTCTGAAACGCGGGGTCTTGCTCGCTGCGGGTGTACTTCGGGTGCAGCACCTTGATGGCCACCGGGCGCCCGAGGGGGATCTGCTCGGCCCGATAGATCTTGCCCATGCCGCCGCTCGCGACCACGCCGGTGACGCGAAACTTGCCGTTCACCACCACGCCCACGAGCGACTCGGGTTCTGCCCCGCCGCGGGCCTCAGCGGTCGCCGCTGAGCCCCCTGTTGCCGCCGGTGTCACTGGTCGCGCCACGTCACATCCCTCGTCTGCTCATGCCGCTCGGTCGCCACCCGAGGCCCTGCCGAAGCGCCCGCCGCACACCCGCGCGGCGCCTTTCACCATCGTAGCGCACCCTGAGCCCAGCACGCGACACGCATCGTGCGCCGCAAAGCGACCAATCGCACCTTGAAAACGAGAACGGATTTCATTATGCTCCTTCTCGTCAACCGCGGCGGCCTCGGTGTGAGGTTTGCGAGGGCCGCGGGCGTAGGGCTTTACGAGGTCTGCGAGGGCGTGATGGTGGTGTGTCTCTGCAAGGGCGTTCGGTGCCACGAGGTTCGGCGGTTGGTGCGCGAGGGCGCCGCTGACGTTGACGCCGTGGGGCGCGCTTGCGGTGCGGGCACCGACTGTGGCGGCTGTCGTGGCGTGATCGACGAGCTGATCGAGGGCTGCCTCGAAGAGAGCGCCCCGCGGCCCGCGGCGATGGTGCGCGGCGGTCGGCGGCTGAGCCTCCCGATGGCGGGCTCGGGCCCCACCTGAGAATGCGAATCACTGCGCAAAATGCTTATTTTGACGCAGCTTTTGCGCGATGGTGCTAGTTGAGGGTCGGAGGCACCATGAAGGGTAACCCAGCGATCATCGACCTGCTCAACGCGGTTTTGACCGGCGAGCTTACGGCCATCAACCAGTATTTCATCCACGCGAAGATGTGTAAAAACTGGGGGTACAACCGGCTCGCGGCGAAGATCAAGCACGAGTCGATTGACGAGATGAAGCACGCCGATGCGCTCATCGAGCGCGTTCTGTACCTTGAGGGGATTCCGAACCTTCAGCGGCTCGGCAAGGTGAATGTGGGTGAGACCGTGCCCGAGCAGTTCAAGGTCGATCTTGCGCTCGAGTATGAGGCGCTCCAGCGGTTGAACGACGGCATCAAGCTCTGTCGCGACAGCGGCGACCATGGCAGCGAGGAGCTCCTTCGCCACATCTTGGTGTCAGAAGAAGAGCATACCGACTGGCTTGAGACGCAGATGGGTCTTGTGGCCGCGCTCGGCGAGGCGGGTTACCTCGCCCAGCAGCTCGAAGGCTGATCGCTCAGTAGATCGCGCGGTTGCGCGGGGGCTCGGCGAACCCGCCGGGGAAGGGGTTGGCCCGGGCCCTCAGCTCGACCTCGTCGTCGCCCGTCCAGTTGTAGACGACGCCGGCCTCGGTGAAGAGGGCGACGCCGACGACGCCGACGTTTCGTGCGTCGCCCCGGTCGGCCGCGTAGGAGTCGGCGACGGCGCCGAAGCGAAAGGCCGCCACGGTGCTTTGGCTGCGCCGCCACCCGTCGATCTCGATGTGGCTGTGCGCGGGGATGATGTACCCCCGGATGCCGAAGCTCGCGGGCCGCCCGTGCACGACGTCGAGCCCGTCGACGCTGACCAGCGCCTCGAAGCGTTGGGGCGTGTTGTTCTCAAGAGAGATGGTGTACCGCTGACCGGGTCGCCCGACCACGAACATCTGGTCACCCGACGAGTACCCGGGCAGGGGCTCGCCGTTGTCATCACGGAGCGAGATGCGGATGCCGTCGTGGTAGGCGCCGAACCACCGCGAGCCGCCGCCGTTCGAGACGTGGTGGTTGAGCTGCGCCATCGAGCCCGAGGCGTCGTTGTAGCGGATCATGGCGGTCTCGAAGGGGCTGTTCGAGGCCCGCTCGAAGCTCGTAAATTGCACGTTTGAGCGGCGATTTTCGCCCCACTGGGTGGCGAGCCCGGGGCGCCAGCTCGGGGGCGGCGGCGCGGCGCTCGTCGACGGGGCCGGGCCCGCACCGCCCCCGCCTTCGGCGACGCTCTCTTGCATGGGCGCGGCGCTGCGAACTGCGCTGTCAACGTCGCCTGAGGCGCTCGCGGTGACCTCGCCCGAGACCCAGGCGCCGGGCGCGACCGCGGGCGCGCGTTGCACCGAAGGCGACGCGGCGGTCGTGTACGAGGTCGCGCTCGGGCCGCGGTAGTAGCCCCCGCCGCCTTGGTTCGACGCGGTGCAACCGAGGGCCGTGAGGGTGCCGAGAGCGAGGGCGAAGCTTGCGGTGAGTCGGGTCATGGGCGGGGTGCTCCGTGCTTGGATGGGCGGAGAACGACGCCACCGCGCGGCGGCTTACACCGCGGCCCCGAGAAAGTTACTCGCTGCCTTGGCAGGGCACGTTGGCCGAGTGCGAGATCATCTGGAGGGTGTTCGGGTCGGCCACCGCCGAGGCGCCGAGGTCGTCGCTGCGGGTCGCGATGGCCGCGAGGAAGGCGCCCTCGCTCACGGGCGCGAGCACCACGCCATCGAGGCCGTGAAAACCGAGCTGCTGGGCGGTCACCGTGCGGCTTGAGCCGGTGGTCGCGCGGATGGCCAGGTTGCCGCCCCGGAGGCTCGCCCGGGCGCCCTGCATCGAGAGCTCGACGGCCTGGACGGGGGGCACGAGCTCGACCCGCTCGGGCGCCGTGCGCGGGGCGTCGTCGACGTCGATCCGGCGGATGGTGTTGGCCACGGGGTCGATGAGGTAACAGCGCGGGGTGTTGCCCCGGGTGAGCCCGCAGAGCTCGACGGGGCCCTGCCGGACGCGCACCCGCGTCGTGCGGAACGCCACCGGGAAGCAGTCAGGCGGCGGCCCGTCGAAGCGCACCGTGAGCTCGGGCAGCCGACGCCTCGCCCCCGCGTCGCGCCTCAGCCCCGCATCGGCAGCGCGGGGCGCCTCGCTCGAACCGTTGTTGCAACCGCCCAGCATCGCCGCCGCGATGAGCCCGACCACCCAGCCTGCCCGTGCCCGCATGATCACCGTAGTACGAGGGCGTACCACACCCGGGGGGAGCTCTGTATGCTCGCGCGCTGTGATGTCATTCGGTCAGAGGGCCCGGTGGGCGCTCGGTGCAGTTCTCTGCCTCGGGCTCAACGCAGAAGCGCAGACTCAGACGCCGCCGTCGCCCTCGGCGGCGCAGTCGCAGCCCTCGCAGGCCTCGCTTGGGGTCGCGGTGCAGCGGGGGCAGCTCGCCAACGGGCTGCGGGTGGTGCTCTCGCCCGATCACAGCGTGCCGACGGTGGCCATCGCCCTCTACTACGACGTCGGGTCGCGGGCCGAAGAGACCGGCCGCTCGGGCTTCGCCCACCTCTTCGAGCACCTCATGTTCGAGGGCACCGCGTCGCTCCCGAAGGGCGAGTTCGACCGGCTCTTGTCGGTGCACGGCGCAGACTCGAACGCCACCACGTCGGAAGACCGCACGAACTATTACGAGATGCTCCCGGCCCAGTCGCTCGAGCTCGGGCTGTGGCTTGAGGCCGACCGGATGGCGGGCCTCGCGATCACCGAAGAAGCCTTTGAAAATCAAAGACTTACCGTGATGGAGGAGCGCCGCCAGAGCTACCAGAATCAGCCGTACATGCTCTCGTTCTTGCGGCGCGACGCGCTCTTTTACGAGGGGTACTTCCCCTACGCCCACGCCACCATCGGCGATCAGGTCGACCTCGAGATGCCCGGCGTGGCGCCGCGTGAGCAGCTCGCGCGGGTGCGGGCGTTTCATACCCGCTTCTACGCGCCCGACAACGCCGTGCTCGCGCTCGCGGGAGACTTCGACCCCGAGGCCGCGATGGCCTTGATCCGGCGTCATTTCGACCCGATCACCCGCCGCCGCGGCGAGGTGTGGCGCGACCCTGGGTTTACGCCTCCGTCGGGCGAGCGGGTGGCGCAGATCGGTGACGCCCACGCCGAGGCCCCGGGCCTGCACATGGCCTGGCACGTTCCGCCGCGACGGAGCCCCGATCACTACGCCATCGAGCTGCTCAACCATGTGCTGAGCGGCGGCGACTCGTCGCGGCTCTACCGCCGTCTCGTGCGCGAGCGCGAGATCCTCGCCGAGGTCGAGATGGGCGCCGAGGGCCGCCGCGGCCCCGACATCTGGGCGCTGTGGGCCGTGCTCTCGGCCGGCCACTCGCTGGCCGAGGCGCGTCGCGAGATCGACCTCGTGCTCGCCGACGTGGTGGCCCGCGGCGTGACCGCGCGAGAGCTCGCGAAGGCCCGAAACGCCGTGCGCGCGGGGCTCGTGTTTCGCCTCGAACGGCCGCTCCAGCGGGCTCAGACCCTCGCCGAGTATGAGCTCTACGACGGCGACGCGGGGCTCCTCAACGGCGAGCTCGCGCGCTTCGAGGCGGTGACCCTCGCCGATCTCCAGCGGGTCGCGCGGCAGTACCTCACGGCCTCGAATCGCCTCGTGCTTGAGGTGATCCCTGAGGAGTCGGCGCGATGAGGCCGGGGCCGACGCTGCGCATCGTCGCGGTGAACGACGTGTACCTCCTCGACCATCTGCCGCGGCTGAAGACGCTGATCGCGAGCGTGCGCGCGGCCTCGCCGAGCACGCCGACGCTGGTCACCTTAGCGGGCGATTTCGTGGCCCCTTCGCTCTTGTCGAGCATCGATCAGGGCGTCGGCATGATCGACTGCTTGAACGACCTCGGCGTCGACGCGGTGTGCTTCGGCAACCACGAGCAAGACATCGCGTTCGGCGAGCTCCTCGCGCGGGTGGGCGAGTTTCGCGGGGCGTGGCTCAACGCGAACATCCCGCAGCTGCCGGTCGCCTTGCCGCCTGCGATGGTGGTCACGGTGCCGGGGCCGCGCGAGGTGAAGGTGGGCCTCGTCGGCGCGGTGACCGAAGACCCGACGCTCTACCGCCCAGACCGCTTCGGCGGCCTCGAGATCGCGCCGCTCAACGCCGCCGTGTGCGAAGAGGCCGGGCGCCTCGTCGAGGCCGGGTGCGCCGCCGTGGTGGCCATGACGCACCAGTCGCTCGCGCGCGATCGGCGTCTGGCGGCGGAGCACGGGGGGCTGCCGATTCCGCTCATTCTTGGCGGGCACGAGCACGAGCCGCACGTCGAAGAGATCGGGCCGAGCTGGATCGTCAAGGCCGGCACCGACGCCCACTACGCCGCGGTGATCGCGCTCGAGTGGAGCCCCGATCCGCCGCCCGCGGGCGCCCGCGATTTGCCCAAGGTCGCCGTGCGCCTCGAACCCGTCTCGGCCTTCGACGAGGAGCCCGCCCTCAAGGCTCGGGTTCAGCACCACCATCGCGCGGTGAAGGCGCTCTATGCGACGACCCTCGCGCGCATCGCCGAGGGGCAGACCCTGTCGTCGGTGGGCACCCGTTATCAGCAGACCTCGGTGGGCACCATGGTCGCCTCGCGGGTGCGCAACGCCACCGGTGCCGACGTGTGCGTGATCAACGGCGGCGGCATCCGCGGCGCCAAGGAGTACTCCGGCGTTTTCACCTGCGGCGACCTCGAGACCGAGCTCCCGTTTGCGAACGAGGTGGTGGTGGTCGAGATGCCGGGCGCGGTGCTCGAAGAGGCCATCGCGGCGTCGCGGTCGCGCGCGCCGGTCGCGGCGCCGGGCTTCCTCCAGGTCGATGACGGCGTGACTGTGGTCGACAACCGCAGCCTGCGACGGGTGGCGGGGCAAGACTTCGACGCCGCGCGGGTCTATCGCGTCGCCACCGTGCGGGTGCTCTTCGACGGGATGGACGGCATCGACCCCCTCGTCAACTTCGCGCGCCGCCCGGGGGTGGCCATTCCGCCGCGAGACAGCGGCCGCGAGCTGAAGGTGCTGGTGGTCGAAGACGTGGCCCGCGCGCTCTGGCGGAGCCTCGGGCGCTTCGATGACCTCGACCTCGACGGCGACGGCGTGCTCTCGGTCGACGAGCTCCGGCAGGCCCTCGCCAAAGCGGGCGAAGACCCCGACAACGCCGTGCTCGTGCGAGGCATCGTCAACGCCCTCGACGTCAACCGCGACGGCGTCGTGAGCCGCGACGAGGGCTCGTAAACCCCGCGCGATCAGAAATTGGGCATCGTCGCGATGATGCCCTGCCGGGGGCGTCGGCGCCCGCTCGCACGAGGCGCCGCAGGGGCCGGGGCGGGGGCGGCTTGAAGCGACACGCCCACCCCCGCGTTCGGAGGCGCTGTTGGGGCTGCCAGGGGCCTCCCTGAGGGCGGGCGGGGTGCCTCGGGTGCCGCTGGGGCGGGCGGCGACGGGGCGTCGGCGGTGACCGCGGGGCCGCGCGGGGGTGCGGGCTGCGCGTGGGTAGGGGGGCACACCGGGCAGGGCTCGCAGCTCGGCCGGGCCGCGTGCGCCGCCGCGACCTTCACCGCGGTGCCGTACGACACCGCGTGCGCGAGGCCCACGATGAGGAGCGCGACGGCCACGCAGAGACCGCCGAGGAAGCCTCCGGTGCGATGCCACGGGGTCTCGGCCGCGAGGCTCGGCAAGAGTTGGGTGACCTCGCGGGCGCGGCGTCGGTGGTTCGGGTACTCGACCTCGGTGGCGTCGAGAAAGTCGGGCGAGACGGGCGACTCGGCGGGCGCCTGGCGCGGCGTCGGGGTGGCCGTCGCGGGCGCGAAGGGGGCGTGCTCAGGGGCGCGCAACACCTCGGGCGACAGGCGAATGGGCTGAGCCGCGGGGGGCGGCGCCTCGGGCGCTTCGGGGGGGGCCTCGGCGAGCCGCATCGCGGGCGTCTCGAAGGGCGAGGGCTCGCGCATCTCGGGCCGTACGATCGGGGCTGGCGCTTCGGGCTGCGCGGGCGCGACGGCGGGGGCTGACTCGGCCTCGGCGGGGGCTGACTCGGCCACGGCGGGCGCTGACTCGGGCTCGGGGGCCGGCGGCGTCGGCGCGATGGCCGGGGGCGGCGCGGGGGGGCCGGGCATGGGCTGCGTCCGCCCGGCGTCGTCGAGGCTTTGCCACACGCCCGCGGGAGACTCGGTGGTCGCCTCGACGGCCGCGAGCGACTGCAACTGGAGGCCCTCGATGGGCGTCGGCGGATCTGGCGGCGAGACCACCCCGGGGTCGGTCGGGTCGTCGCGGGCGGGCGGCTCGTTCGCCTCGGCGGCCGCGGCGGTCGGAGGCGTCGGGGCGCGGAGCCGCTGCAGGGGCCCGGGGCGGGTGCCGGGGGGCGCACCCTCACGCGCTCCGCGGGGCGCCGCGAAGGCCACCGCGAGGGGCGCACGGCCGGTGCCGATGAGGGTGGGCTTGCGGGTCGACACCGAGGGGATCGACACCTCGCGGGTCGGCTTCTCGTCTGCGCGTTCGGGCGCGTCGGTGCCCGAGAGGAGCTTGCGAAGACGGTCTGCGAACTGTTGGGCCGTCTGCGGCGGCGCGTCGGGGTCGCAGCGCCACTGGGCGGCGAGGAGCGCGTCGACGTGGGGCGGCACTTCGGCCCTGAGCGCCTGGGCCGAGGGCGGTTGGGTGACCCCGCTGGCGCCGACGGCCTCGCGAAACGGGCTCTTGCCAGTGAGCATCTCGAACACGAGGCTCGCGAGGAGGAAGTGGTCTTGCTGCGCGGCCGAGACCCCGCTCGGCGGTCGCTGCGCGGCGGCCAGCGGCACCGCGGCGGGGGGGCTCGGTCGGTCGGCCACGCCAAGGTCGAGCACCCGCACGCCGTTGTCGCGGGCCCGCAGAAAGACCCGCTCGGGCGAGAGGGCCCGGTGGGCGCGGACGGGGTTCTGCCGGTGCAGAAAATCGAGCACCTCGGCGGCCGACGCCGTGATGCGCTCGACCTCGGTGAAGAGCAACCCGCGGGGGCTCCGCTGGAGCGCCTGGCGGACGTTGCGACCCGTCAAAAATTCACTAATTTCAATGGGTTCGCCCGAGTCGAGGACGTCGACCAGGAAGGTGCGCGGCAGCCCCGGGTGCACGAGCCGCTGCCGCAGCTCCGCCCCCTCGCGGAACCACCGCCCCAACTGCGCCACCCGCTCGATCGGCAGCAGCCGCGCCACCCGCACCGACCCGTCGCGCGCCCGCACCCGGTACACCGACGTGACCGGCCCGTCGGCGATCAACGCCTCGACGACGTGTTGCTCAGGGAGCTCAGCATTGGGGTCAAGCCGCGTCGCCACAGAACCGTACAGCCTCCGGGCCGAGACCCTACGAGACCCTGCGCCTGAACTCCAGCTTCACGCGTGCGGCCGCGGTCGGTCGCCGTGCGGCGGGTCAGACCACCGGCGGGTCTTCGCGGCAGAGCACGAAGTAACTGCCCTCGGGCTTACCATCGCGGAAGGCCATGCCGATCGAGACGTGCTCGGTGACCTTTCGAATGTGATCGGTGAGCCCCTTCCACACGAGGCCGCCGAGGCGGTCGGTGGGCTGGGTGATGGCGGGCCAGGCGGCGGGCTTGCGCGGCGGCACCTTCGCGTAATCGATCACCATTTCGCCCTTCTCATTGAGCGACGCGGTGAAGTACCCGTGGCCCACGACGGTGCTCACGAGGGCGTCGTTGTGGTTGTAGCCCCAGAGCGCTTCACCCGGGTCTTCGCCGTCGGGGCGGCAGAACCGCTTTTGAAAGAGCGAGAAGAGCGGCAGCGAGTTTTTGCCGTAGTGAATGGCCTCGACGAGGGCCTCGCCCGATGGCACGAAGTGCTCAAGGCTCATGGCCCCGCTGGCCTCGACGGCGTCGTAGAGGGCCACCATCTGGGCCCGCGTGAGGGTGCGACACGCGTTGCGTCGCGCCCAGGGCCCGGCGGTGTCGAGCATGGTTTTGAAGCGCTCGAGGCGCTCTTCATCGAGGGTGGGATCGAAATAGACGCCGAGGTACATGACTTCGGCGCCATCTCTAGGCGACGACCGGGGGCATTGTCGAGGGGGTCGGTCAAGACCCCGTGGCCGACCCGGTGGCGCTCACCGAGGCCGAGAACTCGACCGTGACGTTGACCGACGCGCTGAATTTGCTCGCCGTCTCGACCGTCGCGCCGGCCGCGCGGGCGAAACACGCCACCGCCGTGACCCCTACATTGCGCGCCGCCGTGGCCGCTCCGTCGAGGCTTTGGGCGAAGGTCGGGACGCTCACCCCGAGGAGGGTCGTGAGCTGGGCCTGGGCCGCCAGGATCGCCCCGTAATTGCGCTGGAGCGAGGTCACCAAGGTGTTCACCCGGGCGGCGCTCGCCATGGCCACGGCGCCGCTCGTCGTCACCGTGAGGGCCGGGGGCGAGCAGGTCGCCCGCGCATTGGCCTGGGCGCGGCACGCGGCCTGACACTGGACGTCGCCTTCGAGCTCATAGCGCCCGTCGCAGCGCACGTTCGACGCGACCGAGCAGCTGCCTCGGCACGAGCCCGTGCAGCTGCCCATGCAGCCTGCCGAACAGGTGCCCTGGCACGAGCCCGTGCACTGCGCCGAGCACGAACCCGTGCAGGTGCCCGAGCAGGTGCCCACGCATCGCCCGGCGCCGTCGCGGGCGCTGCATTCGCCCTGGCACTCTCCGACGCAGGTGCCCGAGCAGCTGCCCGAGCAGGTGCCGTTGCACGAGCCTGTGCAGCCCGCCGCGCAGGTGCCCTGACACGAGCCCGAACAGCTGCCTTGACAGTCTGCGATGACCTCGCCGGTGCAGCGCGGCACCATGGCCATCACCGTGCCGCTGCACTGGGCCGAGCACGCGGCGGCGACGTTGACGTCGACGTTGCAGAGGGGCGGCGTGTAGGTGAGCGTGAGCCGCGCGTTTTGCGGCAAGGCCTGCTGAATCTGAGTCTGGACCTCGCGCGAGACCCGGCGGCACACGGTCACCACCGGGAGCTCGCTCGCGGCCATGGGAGTGTAGTCTCGCTCGGCGAGCCCGAGGTCTGTGCCGATGGCCCGGCACGCGGTCAGGAGGCGGTCGTTGAGGGCGGTCACCGAGGCCGAGAGGTCGATGGTGGCCTTGAGGAAGTTCTCGACCTTGCGCCCGTCGGCGGTGGTGCCGAAGGTCGCGACGCGGCCGCCCGGGATGTCAAAGGTCGTCGCCGAACAGAGCGGGTCGCCGAGGTTGGGGTCTGCGCCGGTGTCGCCGCCGCAATCAATGAGCGCGAGGGCACCGAGCGCGAGCACGGGGAGGGTGGTCTTGCCGATCATCGCGGCAAGGATACCGCATCGACCGCGTTCAGTAACGGGCCAGCTTGCGGAGCGCCGCGACGATGGCCTCGCGGCCGGGCAGGAGGGCCTTCTCCATGTGCTTGTTGTAGGGCGACGAGCGGTCGGCGTAGGTGACGCGCTTGACGGGCCCGTCGAGCCACTCGAAGGCCTGGTCGGCGATGCGGGCGGCGAGCTCGGCGCCGTACCCCGCCGTGGCGGTGGCCTCGTGCACGATGAGCACCTTCGAGCACTTCTTCACCGACGCCATCACCGTCTCTTCATCGAGCGGGACGAGGGTGCGCAGGTCGATCACCTCGACCGAGATGCCCTCGCGGGCCACCTCTTCGGCGGCGGCGAGCGACTCGTGGAGCGTCCACGACCAAGACAAGATGGTGATGCTGCGGCCCTCGCGGGCCACCCGGGCCTTGCCGAGCGGGGTGAGCTGCTCGCCCTCGCCGAGGCTCTCTTTCTCGCGCCGATAGAGAAACCGGTGCTCAAGGTAGACCACGGGGTTGTCGTCTCGGATGGCCGATTTCATCATCCCCAAGGCGTCAGCCGGGGTCGAGGGCGCCACCACCGCGAGCCCCGGAACGTGGGCGAACCACGCCTCGGGCGACTGCGAGTGGAAGGGCCCCGCGCCTGCGCCGCCGCCAAAAGGCAGCCGCAGCACGAAAGGCACGGGCTGCTCCCAGCGGTAGTAGGTGCGCGCGATGTTGTTGACGATCTGGTTGAACCCGCACGACACGAAATCGGCAAATTGCATCTCGACGATGGGGCGCTTGCCCACGAGGGCCGCGCCGAGGGCCGCGCCGAGGGCGCCCGACTCGCAGAGCGGGGTGTTGACCACCCTGAGGCGCCCGAAGCGCTCGTAGAGGCCCTTGGTGACGCGGAACGCGCCGCCGAACTGGGCGACGTCTTGGCCCATGACGAAGACGTTGGCGTCGCGCTCCATCTCTTCGAAGAGGGCGCGGCGGATGGCGTCGAGGTAGGTCGTCTCAGCCACGGGTCACCTCGGCGTGCTGGCGGGCGAAGGCGTCGGCGACGGGGCCGGGCGCGAAGGGGTTTCTCCACGCCTCGTGGAGCTCGGGTTCGGGGGTGGCGAGGCCGCGGGCGACGGCCGCTTCGATGATCGCGGTGGCGGTCTCTTGCACCGCGGCGATGCGTGCCGCGTCGGCGGCGCCGATGCGGGTGAGCCAGGCCTCGAAGCGCGGCAAGGGGTCGTGGGTGAGCCAGCGGGCCCGCTCGTCGGCGGCGATGAGCTCGTACGAGCCGTCGCCCTCGGCGTGACCGCGCATGCGGGGCAGCATCGCCTCAAGCAGCGTGGCGCCTTCACCCGTTCGGGCGCGGGCGAGGGCGCGCTCGAAGGCGCCATGCACGGCTTCGAAGTCGGTGCCATCGAAGGTCTCGCCGGCGATGCCGTACCCGGGGGCCCGATCGCTGAGCTTCTCGCAGGCGAACTGCTCGTGCAGCGGGGTCGAGAAGGCGTAGCGGTTGTTTTCGACCACGAGAATGAGCGGGAGCTTCATCACCCCGGCCATGTTGAGGGCCTCGTGGAAATCGCCCTGCGAGGTCGCGCCTTCGCCGATGAAGCCGACCACCACGTTCTGGTTGCCGTCTTGGAGGTTGGCGAGGGCGAGCCCTGCCGCCACGGGGATCATCGCGCCGAGGTGCGAGATCATGCCGACGTGCCGAAGCCCCGTCGCGCGGTCGATGAGGCCGTAGTGAAACGAGCGGTCGACCCCGCGGGTGAAGCCGTCGCGGCGGCCGAGGACCTGCGAGGCGAGGCGGTGCAAGAGCGCGCCGGGGTCTGGGCGGAGGGCGTCCCACGCGGTGCGGTCTTGGGGCTCGAAGAGCGCGGGCGCGAGCCGCGTCGGGTCGAGGTAGTGCGTGAGGATGGCCCCGAGGTCGCGGTGCACCGTCGAGAGCGCGTCGTTCGGCAAGAGGCTCAGCGCGGCGCCCACGGTGGTGGCCTCGTTGCCGACGGCGCTGTACCAACGGCCGATGTTGCCCGCCCGGGCCATCGACTCGAAGCGTGAGTCCCACGCGCGCGAGAGGCGCATGAAAAAGTGGGCGCGCCGCAGCGTGGTCGGCGAAGGTGTGCCCGCGGTCTGTTCTGCCATAGCGTCTGGGCCGCGGGTCTACCCTCGCGTCGACCCGAGAAGCAAGCCCCAGCTACGCACCCGCCGCGACTTAGAGCCGCCCGAGGATGGCTCGGAGGTGCGCCCGGGCGACGTCGCCGTCGAAGAGCTCGGCCAGGGCGCGGCTCAGGTGCTCGATGGCCACGAGGAGGGCGTCGCCCCGGGCCCCCACCCGCTCGGCCTGGGCCGCCGCACGCAAGAGCGCGATGGCCGACTCGACGTGATCGCGCGGCCCCGCGGGGCCGTGGTGATCGTCAGGCTCGAGCGCGTCGGTGAGGGTGCGAAGACCCCGCGGGAGCACCACCGAGGGGTTGTCAGCCCACGGCGGCACCGTCTGTAGCGCGGGCTTGAGGCCCAGCGAGAGCTGCCGCGGCCCCGCCCCGGGCGGCGGCGACGGCAGGCCCTTCAGCGGCAACACCCGCGCCGAACGCCCCTCGACCGCGGCGCCCCGCGCGGGCTGCAACGACTCAGGCGCCTCGGCCAGGGTCACCCCCTCGCGCGAGAGCAGCGTCATGCGCACCGTCGGGCGACGGCGCGAGCGGCCGCGGCCCGCGGCGACCGTGAGAGTGGGGCCCGGTGTGCCCGGGGTACCAGGGGGCTGCCCTTTTCGCATGCAAGCAATACTGCTTAAGTCGAAATTGGCAGTCAAGCAATGATTGCTCAAAAAGTGCGCCCGGGTTAGCTTTGCGGGAGCCGATGCCGAGACCCGTCGCCACCGAGGATGCAGCGCGCCGTCGGGCGCGTCTCGGGGCCTTGATCGAGGCCCTCGGGGCGGCGCGCGGCGCGAAGGTGACGCAGCGAGAGTTCGCGGCCTCGATCGGGCGCGAGCAGGGCACCATCGCGGCCATCCTCGGGGGGCACCGGGCGCTCGGGGGCGACGTGATGTTGGCGGTGGTGCAGGCCTACGGGCTGCCGGCTGACTATTTTGACAGCGCCCTCGCGCCGAACCCGCGGCCCTTCGCGCGGGCGGCGGTGGGGGCGGTTCCGGCGTTGCGGGGTGAGGCGACGGGGCCGGGGCCGCTGCGGGCGCCGCCGGTGTCGGTGGCTTACGGCTCGCGCGACCCTGGGCTCGCCGAGGTGATCGCGGCCCTCGCGCCCGATCGGGCCGTGGCCATGGCCCTCGAATCGCTCTCGCGCCGCGGCATGGCGCGCGACAGCGACGGGTGGAGCCTCCTGGCCATCGAGGCCCAGAGCGCCCACGACCGGGGCGCCCTCGGGGGGTGGTTCGCCGAGGCGCAGCGCCTCCCCCTCGCGCAGCCTGAGGTGAGCGCCCGCGGCCGGAGCTCTAAGACGAAGCGCGTCGGCGCGGTCTGACATCTGGTGTGACAGAGTATGTCAATCGTGCCCTTGCGAGGGTCGCGAGGGTGCGTACCTTCCGGGGCGTGAAGGACGACCGACAAAACGGGGCGCGGTGGGTTCGGGGCGGCGCCGAGCTGCCGCGCAGGGCGCCGATGGGCGACGCTGGCAATATTGCTTCAGCATTGTCATCGCCCGGCTACGACGAGCGCCCCGTCGAGAGCGCCCTCGAGCTCGACGAGCTCGTGCGGCTGCGGGCCGAGCTCTCGTGGGCTGATTGGAAGTCGCATCCGCGGTTCAAGAAAGACCGGGTGCTCGGCGAGGCGCAGCGCACGCTGGGCGCGGGTTGGGGCGCGCTGCGCTGGCCGGTGCTGCCCGGGGTCG
The DNA here is from genome assembly GCA_016792845.1 of Myxococcales bacterium. GTDB lineage: Bacteria > Myxococcota_A > Polyangia > Polyangiales > JAEUKH01. The sequence goes on from JAEUKH010000004.1 coordinate 66,191, forward strand.
TGGCGGAGCTCCGCCCGGCGAACGATGTGCCTGACGCGACCTCTCCGTTGCCGCCTTCGCTTGAGGCCGAGCTCATGGCCGACGAGGCGTACTTGCAGCGCTGCGACGCGGCCTTCGAGGCGTGGATCGACGCCCTCGACGCGCAGGGGCCCGACAACGACGAGTGATCGAGAGGCCGGGCTCGCGCATGGGGCGCGCGCGCCGGCGACCAGCATCGGTGCGGCCCGAGGGGCCCAACACACAGGGTAGAGCGATGAACGAGAAGGCTGAAAAGACCGAGAAGAAGAGCGTGGGCGAGCGGGCCGAGTTTGGGGTCGACGCCCTGACCGGCGCGCGGGTGATCGAGTCGCTGGTGCTGCGGGGCGACGTGTCGGCGCTGAACGGCACCGACCGGGCGAAGTTCTACGTTCAGATGTGTGACGGCCTGGGGCTCAACCCGCACGCCCAGCCCTTCGCGTTTCTCAAGCTGAACGGCAAAGAGGTGCTCTACGCCACCCGCGGGGCCACCGATCAGCTCGCGGCCATTCATAAGCTGAACCGCGAGATCATCGACGGGCCCAAGGTGATCGACCTCGCGGGCACCAAGCTCGTCTACGCGGTGTGTCGCGCGACGCACCCCAACGGTCGGGTCGAGACCGCGACGGCCACGGTGCCCCTGGTCGACCCGGTGAACGTGCTCATGAAGGTCGAGACCAAGGCCAAGCGCCGGGCCACGCTGTCGATCCTCGGGTTGGGCGTGCTCGATGAGATGGAGCTTGAGACCATTCCGGCCAACGTTCAGGAGCCCGCGGGCGGTGTTGACCTGGCGTCGATCGCGAACCAGGCGCGGGCCCACGAGGCGCCGCCGGTGCCGGCCAACGATGAGGGCAGCCCGGCGCCGAGCGAGGCGCACCCCGCGCTCGAGAGCTTCTATGCGCGGCTCGGCGAGATCGAGCTGCCGGGCGAGGCCGTGGGGGTCTGGGTCAAGCACCGCGCTGACATCGCGACCCTCGACGCCGCCGTGCGCGAGGCCGCGTGGAAGGCGCTCTGTCTGCGCACCGAGGAGGTGGGCAAGATGAAGAACGCCAAGATCTGGCTCCGAAAGGCGATCGCGGAAGAAGACCAGCGGCGCGGTGCGAGCGCCACGGGTGATACCCAGGCCGCCTGAACGGGGCGGCGTGTAGTTTCACCGAGGTCGGAGGGGGGCAATGGGCTATGCTCGGGTGTCGCTCGCGTCGCCCGCTCATGGACCCAGCCCCGAACCTCCTCGACGTTGCGCAGCTTGCCGAAATCGCGCAGGCGAGGGCCGAGTGCGCGCCGCGGCTGTACGCCCTCGTGTCGAGCGTGGGCTCGCAGCGGGCGGCGTGGGAGGTGCTGCACGAGGCGGGCCTCTTCCCCGACGCCGCGGGGAAGTTCTACGCCGCGGTGCGAAAGTACGGGCTCGAAGCGACCCTCGACGGGCTCTTCACCCTCGACCGTCTGGCGATCATCCGCGCGCTGATCGTTAACCCAGCGCCCTTCGCCATCCCGCGGGTGAGCGTCTCGACGCTGGCCAATCAGTTCTACTGCGAGATGCAGGTCCACCTCGCGCGCTCGCACGCGCTGCGCACCGAGAGCGCCGAGCTCGCCGCCGGGGCCGCGGGGCATGCGGCCTTCGAGGCCGAGGCCGAAGAGATTTCGCCCGAAGAGATCAACCGCGCCATCACCGCGGGCGAGCCCCTCGAGCTCGTCGAGATGCCGCTCTCGGCCGAAGTTCACGGGGTGCGGATCGTCGGCCGGGCCGACCGCATTCACCTCGAAGGCAAGCGCGCCACGCTGGTGCTGGAGTTTAAGTTCAGCGGCCGCCGAGAGCTCTTCCCCTCGCACATCGTGCAGGTCGAGGCCTACGGCCGGATGCTCGAAGCCAACGGCTTTAGCACCGACCGTCTCGTCTACGCGGTGGCGGTGCTCCCGCGGGGCCGCAAGGTCACCGACGGCCTCGCCGCGCAGATCGCAGAGCGTGCGTTTCGCGCCGCCCGCGACGGTCTCAGCATGACCGACCCGCGGCCGCCGACGGGGGCCCCCGACCCCTTGGCCGGGCTCACCGCGCGCCGCATCGACGACGAGGCCTTCGGGCTCTGGGTCTTTCGTCACCACCGGGCCCGGGTCGAGCGCGACCTCTCGTGGGCCCTCCACTACTGGTCAGGCCGCCGGGCCCCTGAGGGCACCGCGTCGCGCGGCAAATGCAGGGCGTGCCCCTTCAACGCCGCGACGCTCTGTGAGGCCGCGAAGGCTCCGCCCGATGGCCGCTATGCGGTGAAGCGCACCGAGGGGCGCTACGGGGTCTTGCACGTCGTTCAGCCCGCCCGCCGCGGGCCCTGAGCGCCGCCGAGACGGCCTCGGGCGGGCCCAAAGGCCGACGGCCGTGAGGGGCGCGGGTCGCTGCCCCTTACGGCCGCCGAGACGGCATTGTGATGCCTGTCAGTTCGGGTCGATGCGCACCACGCGGCTCGCCTCGCCGCCCGAGGCGTCGACGGCGTAGAGCTTGTTGTCGGGGCCGAAGGCGATCGAGCGGAGGCCGTTGGTGATGCCCGTGTCGAGGTAGTTCACGCGCTCGCCGTTCGAGACGCGAAAGGCCGAGATGCGGCCCGTGGCGAAATCGCTCACGTAGAGGAAGCCGCCGCGGAGGGCGATGCCCGAGGGCGTGTCGAGCTCGCCCGCGGCGCCGACGACCTCTTCGACGTGCGAATCGGGGGCCTCGTAGAGCGGCGTCTCGCGGATCGCCGTGGTGACCCTGGGCATCGTGCGGTCGGTCTCGACGGCGGTGTTGAGCCGCACCACGCGGTGGTTGCCGCTGTCGGCGACGTAGATGAAGTTGCTCTCGCGGTCGAAGACCATCTGGCTCGGCACGTTCTCGACGCGGCTGAGCTCGCCCGCGGCGAAGCGCCAGGTCAGGCCGTCGGCGTGGTCGTCGGCGCCCGGGGCGTGCCAGTCGTGAAACTCGTACTTGTCGATGCTGCCGGCCTGACCGTTGAAGGCCCAGAAGATGCGCGGGGCGGTGCTCGCGATGCCCATGCAGAGCGGCGAGTGGTGAAGCATGTCGAGGTGCGAGCCCGAGGGGCGGCGCGCCTGGAGCTGGGCGATGTCGGTGGTGTGCACCACGGGGCCCATGAAGTTGTTGGGCGCCGCGCGGCCGCGGTAGTCGTTGCGCGACTCCTGGCAGGTGGCCACGGTGCCGTCGCCCCCGAAGGCGAGGCTCGTGGGGTAGACCAGGAAGTGATAGCTGAGGTCGCGGATGGTGAGCGGCGCCTCGGGCATCTGCTTCATGGTGTCGGCGATGGTGAAGCTGTCGCCCGACCAGTTGGTGACCCAGAGCTGGGTGGGGCTCTCGGGGTTGAAGGCGAGCCCCGTGGGCTGCCGCAGGCCCTCGACGATGGGCGTGAGGGTGACGGTGCTCGCCGAGTGGTCGCCTCGGCCGATTTCGGGCGCGAGGCGCGGCGGGGGTGCGTCGACGACCACCCCGGCGTCTGTGCCGGTCATGCCGGTGTCACCCGTGTTTGAGCCACAGCCGAAGGCCGTCGCGCCAAGCATCACCAACGAACCAAGCTTCATCATCGAACGCATCACAAAGCCCTCCTCAGGCCGAGGCACAACGCCGCCGTTCATAGCACCAATACGCGCCACCGGAAGCCCCGGATTGTGCGCCCTCGACGCCACACCTGCGCGATGTCGCCCGAATGTTGCTGCGCCGCGTTGAAAACTCTGTACCTTCCCGCGCCCGACGCCACGCGCGCCCGAAGCCGATCTGGTGAGGGTGTCGCGCCACGCGAAGGGCACAGAGCGCCCGAAGGAGTGCCATCGATGCAGTGGATGAAACTCGTGCTTGAGGACGGGACCGTGTTGCGCGGCCGGGCCTTCGGCGCCCCGCGAGAGGTCGCCGGAGAGGTGGTCTTCAACACCGGCATGAGCGGGTACGTCGAGACCCTCACCGACCCGAGCTACCGCGGGCAGATCTTGGTGACGACCTTCCCCTTGCAGGGCAACTACGGGGTGCCGGCGGCGCGGGCGGCGGGCACCCTCGATGAACCCTTTGAGAGCGACCGCATCCAGGTCGAGGGCCTGGTGTGTCTTCGGCATAGCGCGCATCCGAGTCACCACGCCAACGCGCGCACGCTCGGGGCATGGCTCGCGTCGGAAGACGTTCCGGCCATTGAAGGGATCGACACGCGGACGTTGACGCGCAAGCTGCGCGAGCACGGCACCTTGCGTGGTTACCTCGTGGCCGACGACGTCGACACGCTCGAAGGCGCCCGGGCCCGGGCCCGCGGCGTCGCGATGGAGCAGGCCGTCGCCGACACCACGGTGCGCGCGCCGATCACTTACGAGGGCGGCTCGCTCAAGATCGTGCTGGTCGACACGGGCTGCAAAGACCACATCGCGCGCTCGCTCTTGCGTCGCGGCGCCTCGGTGCTGCGGGTGCCGGCCCACGCCGACCTCGCCCGCGCGGTCGAGGGCTACGACGGCGTGCTGCTGTCGAACGGCCCGGGTGACCCCAAGAGCCTCATGCCCCTGGTCGACCAGATTCGCGGGTTGTTTGAAAAGAACATCCCCATCTTCGGGGTCTGTCTCGGCAACCAGCTCTTGTCGCTGGCCGCAGGGGGCGACACCTACAAGCTCAAATACGGGCACCGCGGGCAGAACCAGCCGGTGCAAGACCTCTTGACCCGCCGGTGCTATGTGACCTCACAGAACCACGGCTACGCCGTGCGCGACGAGAGCCTCGGGGCCGACTGGGAGCCTTGGTTCGTCAACGTCAACGACGGCACCAACGAGGGCATCCGCTGTCGCAACCGGCCCATCGCGAGCGTTCAGTTTCACCCCGAGGCGCGGCCGGGGCCCGAAGACACGGGCTTTCTCTTTGATGACTTTCTGCGCCTTGTGGGCAGCATGAAGCGAGGTGGCTGAGATGTTCGGGCAGTATCTACCGAAGAAGCCCCGCAGGGTGTTGGTGCTCGGCTCGGGGGCGCTCAAAATCGGCGAGGCCGGCGAGTTCGACTACTCAGGCTCGCAGGCCATCAAGGCCTTTCGCGAGGAGGGCATCACGACCATCCTCGTGAACCCTAACATCGCCACCATTCAGACCAGCGAAGAGATGGCCGACAAGGTCTACTTTTTGCCGGTCGACCCGCACTTCGTCGAAGAGGTGATCGTCAAAGAAGAGGTCGACGCCATCACCTGCTCGTTCGGCGGGCAGACGGCGCTCAACTGCGGCGTCGCCCTCGACGACAGCGGGGTTCTCGCCAAGTACGGCGTGCGGGTGCTCGGCACCCCCATCGAGACGGTGCGCGACACCGAAGACCGGCTCCGCTTCAAGCGAAAGCTCGACGAGATCGGCGTCAAGACCGCGCGCTCTGCGGCCTGCACCTCGCCCGAAGAGGTGAACGAGGCGGTCAAGCGCATCGGCCTGCCGGTGATCTTGCGAGGGGCCTACTCGCTCGGCGGCAAGGGCTCGCGCATCTGTGACACCCAGGCCGAGCTCGACGACGCGCTCCTGCGGGCCTTCTCGGGCGGCACCACCCAGGTGCTCGTCGAAGAGTCGCTCCGCGGCTGGAAGGAGATCGAGTACGAGGTCGTGCGCGACGCCCGCGACAACTGCATCACCGTCTGCAACATGGAGAACGTCGACCCGCTCGGCATCCATACGGGCGAGTCGATCGTGGTGGCGCCCTCGCAGACCTTGAACGATGAGGAGTATCAGAAGCTCCGCACCATCGCGATCAAGACGATTCGGCACCTCGGCGTGGTGGGCGAATGCAACATCCAGTACGCCCTCGACCCGCGCTCGTGGGATTACCGCGTCATCGAGGTCAACGCGCGGCTCTCGCGCTCGTCGGCGCTCGCGTCAAAGGCCACGGGCTACCCGCTGGCCTACGTCGCCGCGAAGATCGCCCTCGGGTACGCGCTGAACGACCTGCCCAACGCGATCACCCGCCGCACGAGCGCCTTCTTCGAGCCGGCGCTCGATTACATCGTCTGTAAATTCCCCCGGTGGGATTTGCAGAAGTTTCGCGCCGTCGAGACCCGCATCGGCAGCGAGATGAAGTCGGTGGGCGAGGTCATGGCCATCGGCAAGACCTTCGCCGAGGTCTTGCAGAAGGCCACGCGGATGCTCGAGATCGGCGTCACGGGTCTCGACCCCGCGGCCTTCGCGTTCGACGACCTCGTTCACGAGATTCGCAACCCTTCGCCGCGTCGCATCTTCGCCGTGGCCCGCTGCCTCGCCGAGGGCATGTCGGTCGAGGCGGTGCACGGGCACACGGGCATCGACCCTTGGTTTCTTGAGCAGATCGCCGAGATGATGCGGTGTCGCGCCTCGCTCGCGGCGCGCCCTGAGCCGCTCGACGAGGCTTCGATGCGCGAGGCCAAGCAGCTCGGCTTCAGCGACCGGGCCATCGCGCTCCTGCAAGGCAGCGACGAGGCCGCGGTGCGGGCCCACCGGAGCGCCCTCGGCGTCTTGCCCAAGCTCTGCCAGATCGACACCCTCGCGGCCGAGTACCCCGCCGAGACGAATTACCTCTATTTCAGCCATCACGCGAGCGCCGACGACGTGCCCGCCTCGTGGCGAAAGAAGGTGCTGGTCTTGGGCGGCGGGGCCTACCGCATCGGGTCGAGCGTCGAGTTCGACTGGTGCTGCGTCAACACCGTGAAGGCCGCGCAGGAGCTCGGGTACGAGACGCTCTTGCTCAATTACAACCCCGAGACCGTGAGCACCGATTACGACGTGTGCGACAAGCTGATCTTTGATGAGATCAGCCTTGAGACGGTGCTCGACCTCTGGCACCGCGAGGCCCCCGTCGGCGTGGTGGTGTCGATGGGCGGCCAGGTGCCCAACAACCTCGCGCTGCGGCTCGACCAGGCGGGCGTGAAGGTGCTCGGCACCGCCCCCGAGGCCATCGACCGGGCCGAAGATCGAAAGAAGTTCAGCGACCTCCTCGACGCCCTGCACATCGACCAACCCCGGTGGATGAGCACCGCCGACACCCGCGAGGCCGAGCTCGAAGGCCTCGTCGAGACCCTCGGCGGGTACCCGGTGCTCGTGCGGCCGTCGTATGTGCTCTCGGGCGCCGCGATGACCGTGGCCCATCAGACCTCGCACCTCGCGAACTACCTCCAGCGCGCGGCCTCGGTGTCGCCCGAGCACCCGGTGGTGGTGACCAAATTCGAGACCCACGCCAAAGAGATCGAGATCGACGCCGTGGCCGACCGCGGCGAGATCGTGCTGTGGGCGCTCTCTGAGCACATCGAGAACGCGGGCGTTCACTCGGGTGACGCCACGCTGGTGCTGCCGCCGCAGAAGCTCTACATCGAGACCGTTCGGCGCATTCGGCGCATCGCCCGCGACGTGGCCCGGGCCCTCGCGATCACGGGCCCGTTCAACATGCAGTTTCTCGCCAAAGACAACGTCGTCAAGGTGATTGAGTGCAACCTCCGGGCTTCACGCAGCTTCCCCTTTGTTTCAAAAGTGACCGGGGTGAACTTCATTCGAGAGGCGGCCCGGCGCATGCTCGGCGTGGCGACCCCGGTGGCCTGCGAGTCGCTCGACCTCGATTACGTCGCGGTGAAGGCCGCGCAGTTCTCGTTCTCGCGCCTGGCGGGCGCCGACCCGACCCTCGGGGTCGAGATGGCCTCGACGGGCGAGGTGGGGTGCCTCGGCGATGACTTGCACGAGGCGCTCCTCAAGGCGCTCCTGGCGACGGGCATGCGGGTGCCGAAGAAGGGCGTTCTTTTGTCGCTCGGCCCGGTGGCCGACAAGTACCGCTTCGAGCGCGAGGCGCAGCTTCTGGCCCAACTCGGGCTCACGCTCTATGCCACCCCGGGCACCCTCGACGTGCTCCGCGAGCAGGGCATCGACGCCAAGGTCGCGTACAAAGACAGTGAGGCGCGCGAGCCCTCGGCGGTGTCGCTCCTTTCGCGGGGCGAGATCGATCTGGTGATCAACATCCCGCGGAGCTACGACCGCGAAGGGCGCCCCGACGGGTACCGCATCCGTCGCAGGGCCGTCGACCTGAACGTGCCCTTGCTCACCAACCTTCAGCTCGCTCGCGCCTTTGTTGAAGCGATCGCGCGCTACAAGGTCGAAGACCTCAAGCCCCTCGATTGGGCGAGCTACCTCGCGCGCAACACGCAGTGACCGCGTCAGGGCTTCACGTCGACGGTGCCGATCTCTCGATCGGTGCCGTCGACCCGGAGCGCGATCTTGTGGGGCCCCGGGTACACCGTGCGGGTGCTGAACTGCGCGAAATGAATCGTCTTCTGGAAGCGCTGCGGGCCCGCCTCGGCGAGTGAGAGCCTCGCGCCGCGGAACACCTTGGGCGCCGCGTCTCCGGCCTTCTTGATGAAGAAACACACCAGGTCGACGTTGACCACCGCGTCGGTGGCTTCGAGGCCGTCGAGGGTCACCTTGACGGTGAGCTTGTCGCCGATGCAGAGCGCGCGGGTCGAGAGCGCGGCGTCGAGGCGGTAACGGTGCGCCGGGGCCGCCGTGCCGCCGAGGAGGGCGAGGGCTCCGCGGTGGCCCGCTTTGACCATCGAGCGCAGGGCGTGGGCGATCACCGGGTGGCGGCTCGGGCGGGCCTTGAGCCACGCCGCGCAGCGCGCAAGGAGCCCTTCGGGGTCGCTGCGGCTCAGGTCGTTGAGGTGGTTGGCGACGCTGCGCCGGACGTACAGCTCGGGGTCGTCGACGAGGGCTTCGAGGAGCGCGTAGATCGGCTCGGGGCGCGCGGCGAAGACCGTGAGCCGGCCCGCCCAGGGGAGCCGCGGCCGGGTGCCCTCGCTCACCAGGCGGCGCACATGGAGGCTCGGGTCGGAGACCCACTTTGTAAAGTATTGGAGCGCGAGGTCGGGGTTGTCTTCAATGAACGGGCGGATGCAGAACTCGCTCGACATGCGCTGGGTGAGGGCGTGCATGGCGTCCATCGAGGGGCCGTAGTGCCCGCGGCCGACCCGGGCGATGAAGCGCGAATAGGGGAGGTAGAAGAAGAGCGCGTCGCCGAAGCTCTGGCCAGACGGCGACACCGGGTGCATCGACGCGACGAGGGTGTCGAGGGCCTCGACGACGTCGCGCGGGAGGGCGCGCTCGAGGGCCTGCGAGACGTGCTCGGCCCGGGCCATGAGGGTGAGGGCATCAAGGCCCGCGGCGGCTTCGGCGACGAAGCGGGGGGCGTCGAAGCGCGGGTCGACGGCGGTGATGCGCGCCGCGATGTCGGCGACGAGGGCGGGTGAGAGGCGGTCTTTGAGTGCGGTGCTGGTCTCGCTCACGGGTCTGACGAGGTGCCGCGTCGGGCCTGGGCCCACAAGTCTTTGACGACACTTTGCACCGCCTCGGGGGGCTCGGCGACCAGCGCCTCGACGGCCGCGTCGTGGTCCGAGGGGGGCTCCGGTGACGCCGCCGCGGGGGCCTGGTCGGAGGGCGCCGCGGTCGGGCCCTGGCGACGCTGGGCGGCGAGCCGGGTGCGGGTGGTCTCGACGCTCCAGCGCGAGGCGGCGCGGAAGGGCCACTGCCACGTCTCCCACCCTTCGAGGGGGAAGAAGGGCAGAAAGTGCGCGAAGGCTGCGAGCCTCGCGGCCCGCGCGAGGGCCGTCACGGCTGCGAGGTGTGAGAGCCCGAGGTCTGCGTCTTCGGCCGCCCAACGCGCGAGGAGCCACGCGATGAAGAGCGCGACCTGACCGCCGAGGGCGACCCGCGAGCGCTCGGCCGGCGCGGTCTCGGGGCCCCAGACGATGTCGCCGCCGAGGGCCGAGAAGCGCCAGGCGCGCACCGACTTGCCGAGGCGGCGCGCCATCACGTGGTGCCCCAAGGCTTTGGTGAGCGAGAGCGCGACGAAGGCGACGAGCGCGGCGCGATGCCAGGCCATTCCGCCGAGGAGCCATGGGGTGAGGGCGACCGTCCAGTGGAGGCGGAGGCGCTGCCCGAAGAGCCCGAGGGCGCCGCGGTCGAAGTCTTCGGTGCTGTCGTAGTTTGAAGGGCAGCTCATCAGGGCCGTCAGCGCGGGCGCCGCCGCGCGAGCATGCACCAGATCGGCCCGCCGAGGAGCGGCAGCCGCGAGAGGGCCGCGAGCCGCGGGGCCTCGGTCACCCGCTCGTTCTGCCGGCAGAGCGAGAGCGTGTAGGGCATCAAGAGCCCGCAGAGCGCGAGGTCGAGGGTCATCACATGCACGAGGCGGTTTGTGTGAAAGAGCCGCGTGTACAAGGCAAAATCACCGGTCGCGGCGCCCCACCCGAGGAGCCCCGCGATGGCCCCGAGGCTGAGCGCCCCGAGCCAGCGCGCGCGAAAGGCCGCGTCGAGGCGAGACTCGGGCTGCCCTGTCATTCGCGCACGGGCGAGGGCGAGCCAGGGCAAGAGCGCGAAGCCACCGAGGGCCAGCATCGCCAGCACGAAGGGCCACGCGGGCGGCCGGAGCGCGCTGCGGAGCGGCACGAGCATCGCCGCGTAGACCCAAGGCACCACGCCGAGGGTCATGAACACCGCGAAGACCAGCGGGTCGAGGCCGTCTCGCCGCAACGTGAAGGCCGCCCGAACGAGCCGCGCCGTGAGCGCAGGGTCGTCGGGGGGGCTCAGGCGAAGGGCGTAAACGACGAAGCCGAGCCAGAGGGCGCCGAAGAAGACCGCGCGAAGACGCAACACGACGCTCCGGCGAGGCTACCAGAGGTAGCGCTTCTCCCAACGCATGGGGGCGAAGTATCGGTCGCCGCGGTCGCAGAGCACCGTCACGATGCAGCCCGTCTCGCCGCGCGCCGCGAGCTCGCGGCCGATCGAGAGCGCCGCGAAGACGTTGGCCCCGGCGCTGTGGCCGAGAAACAGGCCGTCTTCGGCGGTGAGCCTGTCGGTCATGTCCCAGCCGTCGTCGGTGCTCACGAAGCGCGTCTCGTCGACCAGCGAGGGGTCGTAGATGGGCGGCACGAGCGAGCTCGCCAGGTGCTTGAGCCCTTCGAGCCCGTGGAGCTGCTCGGCGGGCTCGACGGCGACGCAGCGCACCCGGCGGTGGTGCTCGCGGAGCCTCCGGGTGGTGCCGACGAAGGTGCCCGTGGTGCCGAGGCCCGCGACGAAATGCGTGATGCGGTCGCCCACGTCGCGCAAGATCTCAACCCCGGTGCCGAGGTAGTGGGCCCTCGGGTTCGAAAGATTAGAATACTGGTCAGGATAGTAGAAGCGATCGGGGTCGTCGGCCACCACCTCGCGCACATGGCGGATGGCCCCGTCGGAGCCCTCAAGGGGGTTCGAGAAGATGAGCTCGGTGCCGTAGGCGCGGGTGATGTCTTTGCGGGCCTGCGAGACGTTCGAGGGCATCACCAGCGCGACGCGGTACCCGAGGGCCGCGCCGACCATCGAGTAGGCGACCCCGGTGTTGCCCGAGGTCGAGTCGATGAGGATCTTGTCGCGGGTGAGCTCGCCGCGGGCGATGGCGTCGAGGAAGATCTGCCGCGCGGCCCGGTCTTTCACCGAGCCGCCGGGGTTGGCGAACTCGACCTTGGCGTAGAGCGACACGCCGGGGGTCTCTCGTTCGAGCGTGCGGAGGCGGAGCAGCGGGGTGTTGCCCACCGCGTCGAGGATCGAGTCAAGGCGCCGAGGGCGTAGCATGGTCAGCGGGCCGAGGGGGCGAGCGAGAGCCGTGAGAGGAAGGGCGAGGGGTCGGGCGCCGCGGGGCCGTCGAGCACCGCGCGGGCCGCTTCGAGCGCCGCGAGGGCCGCGCGACCGAGGCGCTCGGGGGCGCTCGCGGGGGGGGCGTCGCCGACCGAGACTGTCGCGGCGGCGCCGGGGTCGACGAGGCCGCCAGCGCGGGTGTGGAGCATCGCCGCGAGGCCGACCACGTCGGGGTGACCCACGAAGCGGAGCCCAACGGTGCCGAGCCGCGACTGCCCGGCGACGCCGACCTCGGCGAGCGCGATCTGCCGCGCGAAGCGGGCCCAGTCGAGGGCGGGCTCAGCCACCGGCGACCGCGGGGATCAACGACACCACGTCGCCCGCCTTCACCGCGGTGTCGAGCTTGTCGAGGAAGCGCACGTCTTCGTCGTTCAAGAACACGTTGATGAAGCGACGGATGCCCTTGTCGTCGACGATGCGCTCGCGCAACCCTGGGAAGCGCCCGCCGAGGTCGTCGACCAGGGCGCGCACGGTGTCGCCCGACGCGGTCACCTCTTCTTGGTTCTGCGTCAAGGTGCGGAGCTGCGTCGGGATACGAACCACAATCGACATCGAAGTACCTCTCGTTGAGTGGCGCCGCGGCGCCAAAGCGCGCCGACGACAGTGTTCAGTCTTCTAGCACGGGCCTTCGGCAGTGTGAACGCCGTCGCTCAGACTGAAGGCCCGCAGCCCGGGCACCCGGGCCTCCGCGCGAAGGTCGTGCTGCGCAGGGTGCCGCGCCACGCGTCGACCCGGGTCACCCGACCGGGCTGCCAGTCTCGCCCTTCGAGGGCGCGCAGGGCCTCGGCGGCCATCAGCGCGCCCACGAGGCTCGTGACGGGCCCGTAGACCCCCGCGGTGGCGCAGTCGACGGCCTCGTCGTCGCCGGGCACGTCTTCGAAGACGCAGCGGTAGCAGGCCGCCCGGCCGACCTGGGCGCTCAGCACGGTGCCGACAAAGCCCACCGACGCGCCGTGCACCACCGGCACCCCGCGCCGCGCCGCTGTGTCGCTCACCAGGAACTTCGTCGGTACGTTGTCGCACCCTTCGACCACCAGCGCGACGTCGGCGAGCAGGGCCTCGGCCCGCCCCGGCACCACATGCTCGACGCGGGTCTCGTGCCGGAGCCCCGGGTTCAGCGCCGCGAGGGCCGCCGCCGCCGCCTCGACCTTGGGCAGGCCCAACTGCGCCTCGGTGAAGAGCATCTGGCGATGGAGGTTCGAGCGCTCGACCCGATCTTCGTCGATGAGTCTGAGCGAGACCCCCGCCTCGGCGAGGGCGAAGGCGACCGGGCAGCCGAGGCCGCCGAGGCCCACGAGCGCGACCTGCGGGCTCACGCGACGGCCTCGCCGAAGTGCTCGCGGAGCGAGAAGTACCGCTCACCGGTGTCGCAGAGCACGGTCACCACCACGGCCTCGGGGCCGAGTCGCTCGGCCACCCTGAGCGCCGCGACGACGTTGGCCCCGGCCGAGATGCCGACGAGCAGGCCCTCTTCGCGGGCGAGCCGGGTCTTCATCTGCCACGCCTCGTCGTCGCCGACGGTCATCACCGCGTCGACCACGCCGGGGTCGTAGTTGTCGGGCACAAAGCCCGCGGCGAGCCCCTGGATCTTCGTCGGACCGCGCGCCCCGGTCGAGAGCGTCGGGCTCGCGGCGGGCTCGACGGCGATCACCCGGGTGTTTCGCCCCGCGTCGCGCAGCGCCCGGCCGACGCCGGTGACGGTGCCCCCGGTGCCGACGCCCGCGACAAAGGCGTCGATGCGGTCGAGGGCCTCGACGAGCTCGCGGCCGGTGCCGAGCCGGTGGGCCTCGGGGTTCGCTGGGTTGGCGAACTGACGCGGCAAGAAGGCCCCGGGCGTCTCTCGGGCGAGGGCCTCGGCGCGGGCCACGGCGCCGTCGAGCTGCTCGGCCTCGGGGGTCAAGACGACCTTGGCGCCGAGCGCTTCGAGCAGGGCCCGACGCTCCAGGCTCATGCTCTCGGGCATGGTGAGCACGGCGCGGAGCCCGTTGGCCGCGCAGGCCATCGCGAGGGCGATGCCGGTGTTGCCGCTGGTGGGCTCGATCACCGTGCCGCCCCGGGCCACGCGGCCGTCGCGCAGGGCGGCTTCGAGCATCGACACGGCGATGCGGTCTTTCACCGAGCCGCCAGGGTTCTGCTGCTCGAGCTTCACCCAAACGGTCGCCCCGCCCGCGGGCGCCACCCGCGACAGCTTCAACAAGCTGGTCTCACCGACGAGGCCAAGCAGAGAGTCTACGATCGTCATTCGAGTCGATGCCTCGTCTGCTAGAGTAGAACTTTCTAGTGACCCTTGGCTAGCCCGACGGCCCCGACCGGGCGCCAACGATGCTGCGCGGGGGCGCTCGTTTGATGTACGCTCTGCGCGGTTTTGCCGATGCACCCTGACTTCGTACTGCGGCGTTTGAGCCTGGCCTTCGATTTCACCGCGCGGGCCTCGCTCCAGGCCGCGCTCGGCGCCCTCGGGGCCTCGGTCGACCTCGGCTCGGGCGAGGGCCGCCGCGCCGCGCTCGGGTCGGCGCTCGCGCTCGCGTCGCGCGCGGTCTCGGGCCTCGTCGGGGCCGCCGCGTCGAGCGAGTGGCTCACCGCTGCCGAGGCGCCGCAGCGCTTCGAGGCCCTGGCGACCTCGCTCCGGGGCCGGTACGTCGTCGAGACGGCGCGCAACGGGGTCGAGACGCCGGTGAGCCTCGCCCCGCCGCGCGCTGACGAGGGCGACGGTTACCTCGTGGTGACGCTGCTGGTGGCCCTCGACGCGCCCTTCGCCGAGGGTGAATTCGCGCTCACCTCGCGGGCCGCGGCGCCTGATCTTATGCGCGTCCTGGCCGTCGACGGCGGCGAGGTGGTGGCCCTTGAGGTGATCTGGTCTCCCACCAAAGAAGCCGACCGCATGAGCCCTGACGAGCTGCGCACGCATTACCCCGAGGTGCTGCGCCTCGACGACGTCGCCGCGTGGCCGCTCTGCGCTGAGGCGCGCGCATGAAGCGCAGGGCGGGCTGGGTCGCGCTCTCGACGGCGCTCGGGGCCGCGGGGTGTCTGGCGCCGCAGGTGCCGGTGATGACGCCTCCGGCGGCGGGCGTTCGCCGGCTCGCGGCGGGCGGGGGTGACGGCTTCGGCGGTGTCGCGTCGGCGCCCCTCGGGGCGCGGGTGACGGCGGCGAGACAGGCCTTCGCCGAGGCGTCATCGACCGCCGAAATCGCCCGCGAGGTGTGGGTGAGCTTTCTACGCGAGGGCCAGAGCGACGGCTTCGAGGTCGAGACCCGGGCGCGGGGCTGCGTGGGCTTCCAAGGGCTCGCCCGCGAGGGCGTGGTCGACCTCAACCTTGAGGTCTTCTCGGCCTCCGGCGAGCGAGCCGGCGACGACCTCAGGGCCGACGCGAGGCCCTACGTCCAGCTCTGCGGCGAGGCCGGGCGTTGGGCCGTGCGGGCGCGGGCGGCGCGGGGCGCGGGCGAGGTGGCGGTGATGCTGGTGAGGGGGGCCCCCGGGGTGACGCCGGTGCCCGAAATCGCAGGCGACGCGACCACGCTAACGGGGTTGTTCTCTGGCCCGAGGGCCGGGCGGCCGGAGCTCGGTCACGACCCTGCCCAGGTGGCGCCGCGGGTGCTCGTCGACGAGACCATGGCGGCGCTGAGCGCCCGAGGGTTTCGGCCGACCCTCGAAGTCTTCTCGGGCCAGCTCGGCGCGCACGAGAGCGACGAGGCCGAGGTGAACCTCGAAGCCGACGCGTGTTACGTCGCCCACGCCTGGGGCGACCGGGGCATCGCCGAGCTCGACCTCGCGCTCTTCGGTCGCGTCGAGGGGCTCGTGGCCCGCGACAACGGGCTCGGGGCCCACGCCACCATGCGGTTCTGCGCCCACGAGGCCGCCGCGTATCGGCTCGGGGTGCGGGCCGCCACAGGCCGCGGCGCGTGGAGCGCGGCCCTCGCGCGGATGCCCGACGGGCCAGGGGCGGGGGTGCTGAGCGCGCGGCTCCGGGGGGTGATGCGGGCGCGGGCGCTCGAGCTCGCCATCGAGGCCCGCGAGCGGGGCATGCGGCCGGTCGAGGCGGGGCGCCTCGGGCAGCCGTGGGGCGGGGCCAACACGCTTGATTTTCAGCTCCCGGTGCGCGCGGGGCGGTGCTACCTGGCGGGCGCCGCGGCGAGCGACGGGGTCGAGGTGATCGAGACCTGGCTCTCGGGCCCCGGGGGCGTGACCCTGGCCAGCGACACGACCGAGTTTGAGCGCGCGCGGGTGTTTCACTGCGCGGCCCGCGACGGGGTGCTTCAGGCCCACGTTCGGGTGCGCAGCGGCCTCGGCCCCTTCTTCTGGATGGCTTTCGAAAGCGGTGAACCGTGAAGTTGACCTGGGCGCCCGGGCGGGGCCTCTCGGTGGCGTTGGCGGGGCTCCTCGGATGCGTGCGGGGGGCCCCTCGCGCGGCGGCGCCGACGGCGCCCGAGGTGAGCGTCGCGCCGCCGGTCGAGTCGGTGTTTCGCGAGCGCGTTCGGTCGCTCGATGAGGGCCTCGGCACCCGCGGGTTGCGCCGCGTCGCGGTGCTCGGGCAAGGCTTTCTGAGCGCAGAGGGGCGACGCACGACGGCGCTCCGGGTCGAGTCAGGGCGCTGCGTCTCGATCGTGACCTTGGGCACGACAGGGTTTCGCGACCTCGACGCCCACCTCTACGACCCCAACGGCGACGTGGTGGTCGAAGACGTCGAGACCGACACGCACCCGACGGTGCAGCTCTGCGCGTCGGAGGCCCGCACGCTCTACCACGTCGTCGAGGCCTTCGACGGGCAGGGGGCCTTCGTCGCCCTCGCGTACGAGGGCCCGCGGGCGAGCCTCGATCGCGTCGTCGAGGTGGTCGGCGGCGCGCCCGCGATGGCCGGCACCCGCGGCGCCGCGCGGAGCGACATCGAGCGGCGCAACAACACCCTGCGCGACAGCCTCGCGCGGGCGGGCTTTCAACAGACCGGCGACCCGGTGGTGGTGCAGCTCTCGGCCGGCGAGCGGGTGCGCCTGCCGCGGCCCGTGACGCCCGACCGCTGTTACACCCTCGCGGCCCTGTCAGAGGGCAACCTCGACGACGTCGACCTCGAGGTCATCGACGCGGCGGGGGCCGTGGTCGCGCGGAGCCGGAGCGCCGCCCGCGACGCGTTCGTGCAGTTCTGTCCGACCCTCGCGACGACGTGGTTTGTCGACGCGATCGGCGTTCGCGGAGGCCCGGGGGGGCGCGCGCTGCTCACCGCCTACGACGTCGACGCGTCGGCCGCGGGGGTGACGGCGCTCTGGCTCGGCGAGCGGCTCGACGGCAGCGCCTCGGGGCTCAGCCTCGACGCGGCGCAGCCCGTGCTCGACGCCCGCAGGGTCGCCGCAGGATTCACCCAGACTGTCATGGCCGCGAACACCGTGAACGTCATCGCAGGCCAGGTGATCGAGCGGGCGGTGCGCGTCCCCGCGGGGCGCTGCGTCGCGGTGACGGGGCTCGGGGGCCGGGGCATGGGGCGCATCGCGGTGTCGCTCTACGACGGCGCCGCGCGGGTGGCCGAGGGCGACTCAAGCGGCGTCGGCGCGGCGGCGGTGGTGTGCTCGCTCGAAGCCCTGGAGCTCCGGGCGCGTTGGCAGCCGCTCACCGGGGCCGGGGCGATGGTGCTGCGGGCCGACGCGTCGGCTGAGGCCTTTCGGCCGACCGCGGCCCTCGTCGCGGGGCGCCCCTACCTCGGGCGGCCGGGCGACGAGCTCTCGCTCCCCGAGGGCACCTGGAGCCCGGGCGAGACCCAGAGTTTCGCCTTGGCGGGGGGCGCCGTTCAACGGGTGTCGCTGCGTCGCGACGCCGACGCGTGTGTGCGCGCGAGCGTCACCGCGATGCGGGCCGGGGTGCCTTTACGCCTCGCGGCGCGGCGCGGCGACGGCACGCTGATCACCCAGAACCGCGGCGAGAGCGCGGTGGCGCTCGGTCTCTGCGGCAGCGACGCCGAAGAGGTCAGCCTCGAGCTCGCGGTCGAGGCGCCCGAGCATGTGAACGTTTCGGCGCTCCTGCGCACCATGAGACGGCAGCAGGCGCACACCACATGGTCAATCGGGTCGGAGTCAGGTCAAGCGCGATGAGGCCTTTGCCGCCGTGGCCCACCGTGGCCCTCGCGGGCATCGCGGCGTTCGGCTGCGGCGCGGCGCTCCAGGTCGCGCCCATCGCCGCGGTCGCGGTGCCTGAGGGCGTGGCCCATCGGCCTTGGGTGAGCGCGCAGCTCCAGGCGTCGAGCCCGGTGGTGCTGCGGGCGATGTTGGCCGGTCCGCGCGCGACGCAGCGCGCCCTCGGTCTCAGCGAGGGGCTCAGGCTCGGGCTCTTCGACGCCGCGGGGCTCACCCGGGCGGCCCAAGGGCTCGCCAGCGGCGGGCCGAGCGAGGGCGACCTCCGGTGGGTGCGGTTTCGGGCGCTCCGGGGCAGCGCGTCGGCAGGCTGGTGCGCCCGCGGGGTGCGGGTGGTCGAGGCCGGCGCCGAGGGCTTCGCGCATCGCGCGGTGGTGATCGACAGGCTCTTGCTCGTGGGGCGCGAATCAGGGCCGACCGCGGGCCTCTGGGCGAGCTGGCTCGAAGGGCTGGTGGTCACCGCCGAGGGCGTCAAGGTGCTGCCGTGGATCTCATGGCGAGACGCCGTCGAGGCGCCGCGCCGCGACCACGTCGACATTTCGCTGTGGGATTGTGACCTCGCCGCGCGGCCCGCGCAGCCGTAGCTTGGCCGCGGCGCGGGCTCAGGCGACGGTCGAGGCCTGGCGGATCAAGTCTGAGAGCGAGGCCGTGGTGCTGTCGTGGGTCAGCGGCGCGGCGCTCGGCACCGGCGGACGCACCGACTCGGCGCCCGACTTCACCCGCGCGAGGCCCGAGCCTGGGTTCTCTCGGGTGACCAAGGTCAGCACGTGCATGCGCACCTCGCTCGCCTCGCGGGGCGGTCGCCCGCGGCGCGCGTCGGCCACTCCCAAGGCCAGGGCCTTGAGGAGCGCGCGACTCTGGGCCGCGTCAGGGGCGCCCGCGCGGCCGAGAAACTGCGCCTCGGCGATGGGCATCGAGCGCGCGCCCGCGAGGTACCCGAGCAGATACTCAGCGTGAAGGCTCAAGGCCACAGAGAGACACTCCTTCGTGCGATCTGAGTGCGAGGAGAGGGACTTGAACCCTCACACCTTGCGGCGCCAGATCCTAAGTCTGGTGCGTCTGCCATTCCGCCATCCTCGCAGATCGGTGAACCGAACCGTGGCTGAGCTTTGCACTGTGTCTGACATCCGGGCAAGCGCTGAGGGGCTCGAACAATTCTGAGCCCTGCGGGCGCACAATTCCCTTGTGTCGCCGCCCCCCACCCCGAGGCTCGCGCGGCGTCGTGAACGACATGCACCCGAAGGCTTGAGACTTCTGCTAGAAGCCTCCACCGCCATGTCGGATCCGACCGAAAACGATCGCCCCGAGGAGTCTGAGGCCGCCCAGGCCGAGACGCCAGAAAGCCGCAACGATTCGCCCGAAGCGCCCCCGACCGCGACGTCGGCCGCCGCGGCCGCGCCCGACGCTGGGGTGACCGAAGAGGCCACCGCAGAGGCGGCGCCGCCGAGCCCGTTTGGGGCGCCGCGACGGCCTGCGGGGCGCGACTGGGCTTTGACCCTCGGGGGCCTCGCGGGGCTTGTGTTCCTCTACACCCGCAGCGGGCATCAGCGATGGGGCGTGCTCTTCGGGCTCGTCTCGACGGTGGCCGCGGTCTTGGGGCTCTTGGGGCTCCTCGGCGACTCGCCGCTGTCGCTCCGCGGTGACGAAGAGGCGCCGGGCCCCGAGGCCGAGAAGGTCTGGTGGAAGCGCGAGGGCGTTTGGGTCTTGCTCTTCGGCGCCGCGCTCTACCTGCCGATGGCGGGCGCGTACGGGCTGTGGGATCCGTGGGAGACGCACTACTCCGAGGTGGCCCGCGAGATCTTGTCGCGCGACGACTGGATCACCACCTGGTGGGGCCAGGAGGGGTGGTTCCTCTCGAAGCCCATTTTGATCTTCTGGATGAGCGCCCTCGGCATGGGCTTCGGGAGCCTCTTCGGCTTGCAGACCCACGCCGACGCGGGGCCTCAGTGGCAAGAGTGGTGCATCCGGGTGCCGATTTCGCTCCTGGCCATCACGGCTCTTTTCGCGCTCTACCGCGCGGTGTCGAGCGCCTGGGGCAAGCGCGCCGGCGTGCTGGTGGCGATGGTGCTCGGCACCATGCCGCACTGGTTCTTTCTCGCGCACCAGGCGATGACCGACATGCCCTTCGTGGCGCCGCTCACCATCGCGATCTCGATGCTGATGCTGGCCGTGACGGCGCGCGATCGGGTGGCCACGCCCCGGGCGGTGAAGGTGTTCGGTCGCACGCTCCGCCTCTCGCTCTGGCACGGGGTCATCGGCACGACGCTGCTGTTTAGCCTGCCGCAGGTGATGTACCTGCTCACGCGGCCGATGGTGACGCGCTGCCCCGAAGACTCGCGGCTCGCGCAGTGCCAAGACATGCTCGCGCAGAACCGCCTCGGGTCGATGCAGTTTCCGGTCGAGACGTACTTCTACGGCTCGGCGAACAACAGCGCTGACACCCTCGCCAACAGCGTGCCGGGCTCGCCCGCGTGGGAGCGCCTCGCCAACGTCGTGCCCTTCTTCCCGTCGGTGGTGCAAGGGGTGCTCTGGTCGGTGCTCGGGGCCCTCGCGATGTGGATGTTGCGCCGCGAGCGTCGCGCGCAAGACCTCTTCTTCGTGATGTTTTACGTCTGGTGCGCGGTCGCGACGATCGGCAAGGGCCCCGCGGGGCTGGCCATCCCCGTGGCCGTGGCGGGCGCCTGGCTCGTGATCTCGGGCCGGTGGAAGTTGATCTTCAGGGCGCGCATTTTCACGGGCCTCTTGGTCTTCCTCATCGTCGGCATGCCCTGGTACATCGCGATCACGGGCCGCCTCGGCAACGAGTTCTTCGACCGCTTCGTGGTGCACGACA
Source organism: Myxococcales bacterium (assembly GCA_016792845.1). Lineage (GTDB taxonomy): Bacteria > Myxococcota_A > Polyangia > Polyangiales > JAEUKH01. Next base: position 86,796 of record JAEUKH010000004.1, read on the forward strand.
TCATCAACCGCACGGTGGTGGGCGTCCACGGCGACACCGGGAGCGTGCGGTATTTCATCTTGCAGCTCGGGTACGCGATGTTCCCGTGGTCGGGGCTCGTGCCGGTGGCGCTTCTCGGGTGGCGACAGCTCGTGCCCTCGACGGCGAGCGAGGCGCAGCGCGACGTGGCGCGCATCGGGGTGCTGTGGTTCCTCGTCGCGTTTGTGCTCTTTTCTGCGATGATTACGAAGTTCCACCATTACATCTTCCCTGCGGTGCCGGGCGCCGCGGTGATGGTGGGCTTGCTCCTCGACCGGATGCTCGGCTCGACGCGGCTCTCGCGCTCGCCCAACGCGGGGCGCTCGCTCGCCGCGCTCACCGTGGGCATCGGCGCCTTGGTCATCGGCGTCGCGAGCTTCGTAGGCTCGGCGCGGGGGCTCATCCCGCGCAACGGCACCCTCGCGGGGCCCAACGTGGGCCTCGGGCTCGTGCTGGTGCTCGCGGGCCTCGCGGCCGTGGTGATGTCGTGGCTCTGGGCACGCGAAGAGGCCCTCGCGGCCGACACCGCCGACGCGTCGTCTTCTCAGGCTGACGGCGCCGCGGCGGTGGCGGGCTTCGACCCCGTGGCCCGGCTCACGGCGTATTTCACCGCGCCCGACCCCGCGCCCGAGCGCGCCGTTGAAGCCGCCCGCGACCCCTTGCGGCACGGCAGCATTTCGCACGGCGCCCTCGCGGCCTTCGCGGCCGGGGTGGTGGCCTTCGTCGGCCGCGACCTCGCGTATCACGGCAGCCAGCGGCCGCCGGGGTATCAGCGCCTGCTCCAGCTGTTTACCTATCAGTACGAGCGGCTTTGGCCGACCGAGTCGATCGACTATCACCCCATCATGGCGGGCTTCGCGGTGGTGGCCATCGTGGTGTCGTCGGCCCTCGTGGTGCACGCGCTGCGGGCCCACGCGGTGCGCGCGATGGTGGTGCTCGGGGCCGTGTTCGCGGTCTGGGCGCTCGACTTCTACATGATCGATGCGTCACGGCACTGGTCGCAGCGCGGCCTCTTCGAGCGCTACTACGCCATGCGGCGCAATCGCAGCCCCGACGAGACGCACACCAACGAAGACGCCCGGTACACCGCCGACCCCGTCGGCGCCTACATGATGAACTGGAAGGGCGAGAACTTCTACACCGGCGGCCGCTGCGCGATGCTCGACTGCGGCGACCTGCCCTTCTGCTCGAACCACGCGCGGCAGTGGATCCCGAACCACCGCGGGCAGCGCTTGTTCTTCGTCACCGAGCGCACCCACGGGTCTTCGATCGTGTCAGTGGCCCAGTCGGCCGGGGCCCAGGCCCGCGAGGTGACCGACGCGTGGGACAACAACAAGTTCGTCCTCGTCGAGGCGACCTGGCCTTCGAACTGATCGATCGGGCACCATGGCTGAGAATGACCCCCCCTCAGGCCCCGCAGAGACGCGACGGCGGCCCCTTGTTGAACGGTTGAAGTCACGCGACGGCGGCCTCGCCCTCGGCGGCGCCCTGGGCCTCCTCGGGCTCATGGCATGGCCCGGTCAGCACCGGGTCGGCGTGGTCGTGGGGCTGCTCTGCACCCTCGCGGCCACCCTCGGGCTGCTCGGGCTCCTCGGCGACTCGCCGCTCGACCTGCGCGGCGACGAGAAGACCGCCGACCCCGACGCCCCCCCGTGGTGGAAGACCCCCCTCGGCTGGGTCTTGATCGTCTCAGGCCTGCTGTATCTCCCCATGGCCGGCGCCTTCGGCCTGTGGGATCCGTGGGAGACCCACTACATGGAGGTCGCCCGCGAGATCTTGTCGCGCGACGACTGGATCACCCTCTGGTGGGCCCAAGAGGGGTGGTTCATGTCGAAGCCCATCTTGATCTTCTGGATGGGCGCCCTCGGCATGGGCTTTGGCACGATGTTCGGCCTCGACGTAGGCGCCGACGCGGGCCCCCAGTGGCAAGAGTGGTGCATCCGGGTGCCCATCGTGCTCCTCGCGATGGCGGCGCTGGTGGCGCTCTACCGCGCGGTGTCGAGCGCCTTCGGCAAGCGCGCGGGGCTCCTCTCGGCGCTGGTCTTGGCGACGATGCCGCAGTGGTTCTTTCTGGCGCACCAGGCGATGACCGACATGCCCTTCGTGGCGACGCTCACGCTGGCGCTGTCGATGTTCGGGCTCGCGCTTACGGCGGGCCCGGAGGCCCTCGCCGAGGCCCACGAGGTGCGTCTCTTCGGGCGCCGCGTGAGGGTGTCGCTCTGGCACCTCGCGGTGGGCGCGGTGCTGGTCTTCTCGCTGCCGCAGATCGCGTACCTGCTCACCCGGCCGATGGTGCTCGGGTGCCCCGGCGATGCGACGGCGCAGTGCCGTCAGATCGCGGCGCTCAACCGGGTGGGGGGCGTTCAGCTGCCCTTCGAGATGTTCTACTCGGGGTCGCCGGGCAACTCGGGCGTCGACGGGGCGCCGAGCCTGCCGGGCTCGCCCGCCTGGGAGCGCGTCGCGAGCAGCGTGGCGCTCTTCCCCTCGGCGCTCCAGGGGGCGGTCTGGGCGGTGGTGCTCGCGTGGGCGCTGTCGATCCTTCAGCACGAGAAGAAGCGCGAAGGGCTTTACTTTACGCTCTTTTATCTGTGGTGCGCGATCTCCACCATGGGCAAGGGGCCGGCCGGCCTGGTGATCCCCGGGGCGGTGGCCTTTCTTCACTACGCCGCGGCGGGTGACTGGGCGGGGCTCAAGCGCGTGCGCTTGGGGCTCGGGGTGCTGGTCTTCCTCGTGATCGGGATGCCTTGGTACGTCGCGATTACGGGGCGCCTCGGCAACGAGTTCATCCAGCGCTTCGTCGTGCACGACATCATCAACCGCACCGTCGCGGGGGTTCACGGCGACACCGGGAGCGTGCGGTATTTCATCTTGCAGCTCGGGTACGCGATGTTCCCCTGGTCGGGGCTCGTGCCGGTGGCCGTGGCGGGGTGGCGCACGGTGCTCGGGCCCTCGCCGAGCGTCGCCGAGAAGGCCATCGCGCGCCTGGGCCTCTACTGGTTCGGCTTCGCGTTTGTGCTGTTCTCGGCGATGGTGACGAAGTTTCACCATTACATCTTTCCGGCCCTGCCCGGCGCCGCGGTGATGGTGGGGCTCACCCTCGACAAGATGCTGCCGCGCAGCGCCTCGGGGTCGCGCGGCGCGCGGGTGCCGTCGCTCATCGTGCAGGGGCTCGGCTTCGCGATGGTGGTCTACGGCGCTGCGCGCTGCGTCGGCCCCTTCTCGGCGGCGCTCCCTGCGGGCACGAGCCCGGCGCCCGCGGGGCACCTCGGCCTGGGCGTCACCATGCTCGTGCTCGGCGTCGCGGCGCTCGGGGCAGGGTGGGCGCTCGGGCGCGCCGACGACGCTGACGACGGGGCCCAAGACGACGCGAGCGCGGGCTGGTCGGGGCTCGCGATCTTCGCCGTCGGCGTCGTCGGGCTCGTGGCCCGCGACATGACCGCCGTGCGGAGCAACCCCCCCGGCGGCGAGCGGCTCATTCACCTCTTTGTGTACAACTACGACCGCGCGTGGCCGGGGCCGTACCTCGATTTTCGGCCCGCGTTTCTGGGCTTCGGCGTGGCCGCGATGGTGGCCATGGCGCTCATCGCGGTGCCGCGCCTCCGCGCGTACGGCGTGCGGGGCGCTGTGGTCTTCGCGAGCCTCTTCGCCCTGTGGACCCTCGACGTCTACATGATCGACCTGACCCCGCACTGGTCGCAGCGCGGGCTCTTCGCGCGGTACTACGCGATGCGCAGGGCGCGGCCGAACGCGGCCGATGCGCGCTACCGCTTCGACCCCGTCGTGGCCCACCAGATGAACTGGAAGGGTGAGAATTTCTACACCGGCAACCACGTCGTCGCGATGGAGTGCGGGCTGAAGTACTGCACCGGCACGAGCAACGAGTGGATGCGGCAGCACCCCGGCGAGCGGGCCTTCTTTGTCACCGAGCACGGCCGCGTCGAGACGCTCCTGTCGAACATCCGGAACACCGGCGGCGACGGCCGCACCGTGACCACCGCGCGCGACGACAACAAGTTCGTCCTCGTCGAAGCCACGCTCGGAAATGGACGTCGACCCTAAGCGCCTTGCTACCCTCGGGGCACCCTCGTGGACGCTCCCTCTCTCCTCTCGCCCGCCCTCGTCGCGCTCGGGGCCCAGCTCGAAGCCACCGCGGCCCTCGTCGCCGAGGCGCCCGAGCGGCGCCGCGCGGTCTTTGACGAGTTCGTGCCCTTCCTCGAAGCCGCCGCCCGCGCCGAGGCCGAGCCGCACGTCGAGGCGCTCTGGCACGAGGCCCGCTCGCTCGTGTACCTCTTCGCGTATCGCCTCGCCGACCAGGGCTTTCGCGCCCTCACGGTGAGCGCCGCGGTTTCCGCGTGGGCCGCGAAGACCGAGGGCCTCGCGCCCCTCAGGCTCGGTGAGGTCAACGCACTCGTCCTCGACGGATACGCCCAAGGCCGCGAAGACCGGCTGAAGAGCGCCCTCTACGAAGCCCTCTGCGAAGACCTGCCCGTGCTGCGCCTCGCGCCCGGTGTGGTGCTCGCGTGCGCCGCCGCGAAGCTCGACCCCGAGGCGGCCAGGGCCCTCGCAGACCGCGTCGGGCGGCTCATGCTGCGCCTCGAAGCGAAGGCCCTGATCTTCGACCTCTCGGGCCTGCGGGAGCCCTCAGAGGGCGTGTTCCTGGAGCTCCTGAGCGTTGCCTCGACGGCGCGGATGCTCGGGGTGACGGTGATCACCGTCGGGCACGACGAAGGGGCCGCCGCGGCGCGCAGCGAGTCGAGCATCCAGACCGAGCACTGGGTGCACGCGCGCTCGCACCCCGAGGCCCTCGCGCTCGCCCTCGGGCGCACCGGCCAGCGGCTCGTCGAGGCCGGCTCTCTCGCCGGGTGGATCGCCCGCATCTGGCCTGCGGCGGAGCCACCGCCCGCGGCGGCGCGGCGCGGCGTGCGGGGCTGAGATTTTGGGAGTTTCGCCCCGCGGCGAAATCGGGCACCTTTTCCCGCGATGGGCGGCATCGTGACAGCCGGAGCCCAACTCCCCGGGGCGTACCTCGCCGGCGAAATGCTCCGCGTAGAGCCGATTGGCGAGGTGTACGAGGCGATCCCGACGCGCAAGGGTCAGCGTCGCGCGCAGGCCGTGGTGCTGCACCCGATGTTCGAGGCCGTGCTCGGGCCCTGGTTCGCTCAGATGGCGGGCCTCCACGAGCGCGTGTCTCACCCGAACCTCGTCGAGCGCTTCGCCTTCGGCACCGCAGACGGCGGCCTCTCGGCGATGGTGGTCGAGTGGCTCGAAGGCACCACCCTGCGCGAGCGCCTGAAGGCCGAAGGGCCCTTGCCGATCGAAGAGGGGCTGCGGGTGCTGCGCGCCTTGGCCGCCTCGCTCGACTATCTGCACGAGCAGTCGCCGACCATCGTGCACCGCGCGCTCACGCCTGAAAACGTGTTGTTTCTCGAACCCGATCACCGGGTGAAGCTGGTGGGCTTGGGCGACTGCGACCGGGTCGAGCCCGCCGCCGCTGCGCCGCGTTATCTCGCGCCTGAAGAGTTCGCTGCGCCCGAGAAGGCCGACGCGGCGAGCGACGTGTTCTCGCTCGCGACGCTGACCTATGAGCTTTTTCGCGCCGAGCCCGCCTTCGGCAACAGCGAGGCCGAGGTGATCGACGCGGCCCGCAGCGGCCGTGTGCCCAAGCTCGGGCGGGCCAGCCGCGACCCGCTCAGCGACTTCGACCCTCTGTTGCGTCGCGCGTGGTCGCTCGCGCCGAGAGAGCGCTTCGGGCGGGCCTCGGAGTTCGTCGGCGCGCTGCGCGAGGTGTGGGAGCAGCGCAAGCTCGCGCGGGCGACGCCGCTCGAGATCAGCGCGGTGGGCAGCACCACGGCGACTCGGGCGGCGATCCCGATGGTCGAGCCCGAGCGGGTCGCGAACGCGCGGAGCGAGATGCCACCGCCGGTGCCGGCTCCGGCGAATCACTTGCGTTCTCCGACACTTCCGGGGGCGAGGGGCCGCGGCGACGCCGATCGGAGCGGCGCCCACACGGCCTTCGCAGCGGGCCCCGTGCGGCCGGTCTCGTCGGTGGTGACGCCCGAGCCCGAGGCGGGTCGCAGCCCGTCTTCGCTGGCGGCGGTGATCGCCGAGGTGACCGCGCGGCGCCTCGGCCCCGGGATGCCCACGCCCTACCGCGGCGTGCCGGTGTACCGACCCGAGGGCAGGGGCGAGGGGGCTGAGCCCGTACGAAGGCCTGAGATGGGGCTGGTGCTCGCGCCGCCGATGCGCCCCGAGGTCGATGACGCCGAGCACGACCCCAGCGAGCGCCCCACCCAGGTGATGGACGAGCGGGTGGTGCCGCGGGCGCCGCTCCAGCGGAGCGGAGAGACGCCGCAGCGGTCGTTGACGGTGAGCGGCTCGGGCGCGGCGCCGACCGGAGCTCCGAGCGGTGCCACCCGCGCCCCGTGGGAAGACCGCGGGTCGTGGGACGGGTGGGCGCCTGACATGGGGCAGGTGAAGAGTGATGTCGCGCGGCCCGCTCCGACGAGCGCGCCGACGGCGCCGAGCGTGGCGCCGCGTTCTGGCATCGCGGTGACGCAGACGACCCTGGCGCTCTTGCTCGTGGCCTTGCCGCTCTTGATCGCGCTGGTGGTGATCTTGGTGGGCAGGCTGCTGCGGTAGTGACGTCGGGGTGAGACGTTTTTTTGGCGCTCCCGTGAGGCTGTTCTAGGCTCTGAAGGTGTCTACGGTCTGTCGCTCGCTTCGGCGGGCGACAGCGCAAAGGGAACCTGGTGTGACTCCAGGGCTGCCCCGCAACGGTGATCGCCGCGCACGCTCCCACAAGGGCTGCGCGGCCGAGAGTCCGGATACCTTTCGTAGATGCGTCGAGGGCGTTACCCCGGTGCCGATGTGCGGCGCCGCGGGTGGGCCTTCGGCGCGCGCGACCCTGCTTCGGCCTCGCGGGAGAGCCACGCGCAGTCGAGCCGTCGGTGATGTCAGGTGCTTCTGCGCGCTGCGATGGCGCCGGTGCGTCTGCGCCCTCGGCAACCTCTGCGACGTGATGCCCTCTGGCGCGACCGCGGCCCCGGGTCATCGTGATGGATCGCAGAGGAGCTGAGCGGTTGCGATGAGCTTCAACCTTGCTGACACCCTTGTTTTGACGCCGCCCCGCCGCAGCCCAGGCGCTGCCGGAGAAGACCTCCCGCTCACCACGATGCGGGTCAAGAAGCGCAGCGGCGCGCTCGAACCCGTCGACCTCAACAAGATCATGCGGGCGATTAGCCGGCACTGCCACGGCCTCGCCCACGTCGACGCGCTGCGCGTGGCCACCCGCACGATCTCGGGCCTCTACGACGGCGCGCCGACCACCGAGCTCGACGCGCTCTCGATCCAGACGGCGGCGGCGCTCGTGTCTGAGGAGCCCGAGTACGCGCGGCTCGCGGCGCGGATCCTCGGCACGGTGATCGACAAAGAGGTCGAGGCCCAGGAGATCCACGCGTTTTCGCAGTCGATCGGGGTGGCGCACCGGGTGGGCCTGGTGAACGAGCGGGTGCACGATTTTGTCGCGACCAACGCGCGAAAGCTGAACGCCGCGATCGACCCCTCGCTCACCGACCGCTTCGAGTACTTCGGGCTCCGCACCCTCTACGACCGGTACCTCCTCAAGCACCCGCGGAGCCGCGTCGTGCTCGAGACGCCGCAGTATTTCTTCATGCGCGTGGCCGCCGGGCTGGCCGAGTCGGTGCAAGACGCGCTCGACCTCTACACCCTGTTCTCGTCGCTCGAGTACCTCCCGAGCTCGCCGACGCTGTTCAACTCGGGCACGCGGCACGAGCAGCTCTCGTCGTGCTTCCTCCTCGACTCGCCCCTCGACGACCTGTCGTCGATCTATCAGCGCTACGCCGACGTGGCGCAGCTCTCGAAGTTCTCGGGCGGCATCGGCCTCGCGTACCACCGCATCCGCGCCCGGGGCTCGCTCATCCGCGGCACCAACGGGCTCTCGAACGGCATCGTGCCGTGGCTCAAGACCCTCGACGCCTCGGTGGCCGCGGTGAACCAGGGCGGCAAGCGCAAGGGCGCGTGCTGCGTCTACCTTGAACCCTGGCACGCCGACATCGAAGACTTTCTGGAGCTCCGAGACAACACCGGCGACGAGTCGCGCCGCGCGCACAACCTCAACGTCGCCAACTGGGTGCCCGACCTGTTCATGCGACGCGTCGAGGGTGACCAGGAGTGGTCGCTCTTCGACCCCGCCGAGGTGCCCGAGCTGCCCGACCTCTACGGGCCCGCGTTCGAGCGCGCCTACGAGGCCGCCGAGCAGGCCGGCAAGGCTCGCCGCAAGGTGCCCGCGCGCGACCTCTACGCGCGGATGATGCGCACCCTCGCGCAGACCGGCAACGGCTGGATGACCTTCAAAGACAAGTCGAACCTCGCGTGCAACCAGACCGCCGAGCCCGGGCGCACGGTGCACCTGTCGAACCTCTGCACTGAGATCATCGAGGTGACGCAGCACGACGAGACGGCGGTGTGCAACCTCGGCTCGATCAACCTCGCGCGGCACGTCACCGACGGGCGCGTCGATTTCGACAAGCTGCGGCGCACGGTGAAGATCGCCGTGGCACAGCTCGACCGGGTGATCGACCGAAACTTCTACCCCATCGACTCGACGGCGCGCTCGAACGCGAAGTGGCGCCCCGTGGGCCTCGGGCTCATGGGCCTGCAAGACGTCTTCTTCCAACTTCGGATGAACTTCGACTCGCCTGAGGCGCTGGCGCTCTCGACGAAGATCTCAGAAGAGATCTACTTCGCGGCGCTTGAGACCTCGTGCGAGCTCGCTGAGAAGCTCGGGCGTCACCCGGCCTTCGGCGAGACCCGCGCGGCGCGCGGCGAGCTTCAGTTTGACGCCTGGGGTGTCACGCCGAGCGACACGGGCCGCTGGGAGGCGCTTCGGGCGCGCATCGTCGAGAAGGGGCTGCGTAACTCGCTGCTCATCGCCATCGCGCCGACGGCCACCATCGCGAGCCTCGCGGGGTGCTACGAGTGCATCGAGCCGCAGGTGTCGAACCTCTTCAAGCGCGAGACCTTGTCGGGCGACTTCCTCCAGGTCAACCGCTACCTCGTGAGCGAGCTGCGCCGCATCGGCCGGTGGAACGAGGACACCCGCAACAAGATCAAGCTCGCCGAGGGCTCGATCCAGCCGCTCGACGAGCTGCCCCAAGACCTCAGGATGCTCTTTCGCACCGCCTGGGAGCTGCCGATGCGCGGGCTCGTCGACCTCGCCGCCGCGCGCGGCGCCTTCATCGACCAGTCGCAGTCGCTCAACCTCTTCGTCGAGAGCCCCAACATCGGCCGTCTCTCGTCGATGTACATGTACGCGTGGAAGAAGGGCCTGAAGACCACGTACTACCTCCGCTCGCGGCCCGCGACGCGGATCGCCAAGGTGACCGTCTCGACGGCGACCCCTGAGACCGCGGCGGCCCCTGCGGCGGACGCCTCGGCGGTGGCCTGCTCGCTTGAGAACCCCGAGTCATGTGAGGCCTGTCAATGAGCGCGATCCTTGACCCGGGGCTCGAGCTCACGCTCCGCCCGATGCGTTACCCGGTCTTCTACGAGATGTACCGAAACGCCATCCGTAACACCTGGACCGTCGAAGAGGTCGACCTCAGCGCCGACCTCAACGACCTCAGGGTGCGGATGACCGACGCTGAGCGGCATCTCATCCACCGCCTCGTGGCCTTCTTCGCCACCGGCGACTCGATCGTGGCCAACAACCTCGCGCTGAACCTCTACCGGCACATCAACGCCCCCGAGGCGCGGATGTACCTCTCGCGGCAGCTCTACGAAGAGGCGCTGCACGTTCAGTTCTACCTCACCCTCCTCGACACCTATGTGCCCGACCCAGAGGAGCGCGTGCGGGCCTTCGCGGCGGTCGAGCACATCCCGTCGATTCGCGACAAGGCCGCCTTCTGCCTGAAGCACACCGACGCGATGGTAAAGCTCGACCGGCTCAGCACCCGCGCCGACCGCCAAGGCTTCTTGCGGAACCTCCTCGCTTACGCCTGCGGCATCGAGGGCCTCTTCTTCTTCGGGGCCTTCGCGTACGTGTACTTCCTCCGCTCGCGGGGCATGTGTCAGGGCCTCGCGTCGGGCACCAACTGGGTGTTTCGTGATGAGAGCGCGCACATGGCCTTCGCCTTCGAGGTGGTGAACGTGGTGCGCCAGGAGGAGCCCTCGCTCTTCGACGCCGCGCTCCAGCGCGACGTGGTGGCGATGCTCGAAGAGGCCGTGCGCTGCGAGGCCCGCTTCGCCGACGACCTGCTCGGCGGAGGGGTCGGCGGCCTCTCGACCAGCGACATGCGGAAGTACCTCGAATTCGTGGCCGATCAGCGCCTCGCGATGCTCGGGTACGCGCCGCGCTTCAGGGCCAAAAACCCCTTCTCGTTCATGGAGTTCCAAGACGTTCAGGAGCTCGCGAACTTCTTCGAGCGCCGGGTCTCGGCCTACCAGGTCGCGGTCGACGGCGAGGTTCGCTTCGACGAAGCGTTCTGAGCCTCGCAGTCTTTTTGCTCGCCGCGGGGGCGCGGGTGTCTACTCGCCCTCCGTCATGGCGATCATCGTTCAGAAATATGGTGGCTCGTCGGTGGCCGACCTCACCCGCGTGGGGCTCGTCGCCGACCGTGTGGTGGCCGCGCGTCGCGCTGGCAACGACGTCGTGGTGGTGGTCTCTGCGATGGGCAAGACCACCGACCAGCTCCTCGCCCTCGCGCGGGGCCTCAGCGACGCGCCCCCGCGGCGCGAGCTCGACATGCTGCTCTCGGTGGGCGAGCGCACCACCATGGCGCTCCTCGCCATCGCGCTCGGGGCCCGCGGCGTCGACGCGATCTCGTTCACGGGGTCGCAGTCGGGCATCCTCACCAACGACCGCCACTTCGACGCGCGCATCATCGAGGTGCGGCCCTTTCGCATCGAAGACGAGCTCGCCCGCGGGCGCGTGGTGATCGTCGCGGGCTACCAAGGCATGAGCTACCGCCGCGAGATCACCACCCTCGGCCGCGGCGGGAGCGACACCACCGCGGTCGCCCTCGCCGCCGCCCTGCGCGCCGAACGGTGTGAGATCTACAGCGACGTCGACGGCGTCTACTCGGCCGACCCGAGGGTCGTCGCCGAGGCCGAGCACCTGCCCGCGGTGGGCTACGAGGCCCTCCAAGAGATGGCCGAGGCGGGGGCGAAGGTGCTCAACGCCGAGGCCGTGGCCTTCGCGCGTCGCGAGCGCATCGCGATCTACGCTCGCCGCACGAGCGACGAGGTCGACAGCCCCGCGCGCCGCGAAACGGTCGTCTCTGACGACGCGCCGCGACACGCCGGGGGGGTGATCGCGGTGGTCGGCGATCTCCAGGTCGTCTGGCTCGAAGGCGCGCCCCGCGGCGGGCTCGCGGCCCTCTTGCGCTGCGCCGACGAGGCGGGGGTCTCGCTCCGCGCGCTCAACGTCGAAGGGGGCGTCGTCGGCGCCCTGGTGAGCACCCTCAGGGTGCCCGATTGGCGCGCGCGCAAGGCGCCCTTCGAGGCCCTCGGGATGACGGCCCTGGAGCCCGACACCGACGTGGCCCAGGGCATCGTCTCGCTCGTCGGCGACGGCCTCGCCGAAGACGCCTCGGTGCTACGCCGCGCCCTCGACGCCGCCGACGCGCTCGGCGTCACGGTGAACGGCGTGACCAGCGGGCCCTTCAGGGTCGCGCTCAGGGTGCAGGCCGGGCACGTCAACGCGCTCACGGTGGCGCTGCACCGTCGCTTCGTGGGCACTACCGCCGTGTGAAGATGGGTGTACCCTCGTCGCGATGAACGCCATGCTTTGGAGCCGCCGCCGGTGGGTCGTCGGGCTCGCCTCGGGCCTCGCCGTTGCGCTCACGGGGGCGCCCCGACTTCTTGCGCAAGTGCCTGGTTTTGCTGAGTTTTCTCTGGCTGCGGTGGGGCAGGCCAACGGCAACACGGGGGTGGCCGGCGAGTCTCGGCTGCCGATCCGTCCGCGCGACGCGACGGTGAGCGCGGGCACGCTGCGGCTGCGGGCGATGGGCACCCGGGGGTCGGTGCGGAGCTTGTTGATCGAGACGCAGGGCGCGGCGGGCGAGCGCCTCGCGACGGCGAGCGGCGCGCGGCTCGTGCTCACCTTCGCGTCGGGCAACACCCTCGAGGTCGAGCCCGATCGCGGGTGGGTCGAGCTCGAAGCCCGCGACGCGACCCGGGTGGCGGGGCGCTTCGAGGCCACGCTCACCGAGGGCCGCGTTCCGCTCACGCTGCGCGGGCGTTTTGAGAGCGCGGGGGTGCCATGAGCGGCGTGGTGCTGGTGGTCGACGACGAGAAGAACATCCGTCGCACGTTGCGCATGGTGCTCGAAGGTGAGGGGCTCGGGGTTCGCGATGCCGAGCGCGCCGAAGAGGCGCTGGCGCTCCTCGATGACGAGCCCGTCGATGTGGTGGTGACCGACATTCGGCTGCCTGGCATGAGCGGCATCGAGCTGCTCGAGAGGATGAAGCGGTCGGCCGAGTGGGCGGCCATCCCGGTGGTGGTGATCTCGGGGCACGCCGCGGTCTCAGAGGCCGTCGACGCGGTGAAGCTCGGAGCGGTCGATTTCTTCGAGAAGCCCCTCGACCGCGACCGCGTGCTGGTGAGCGTGCGCAACGCCCTGCGGATGGTGAGGCTCCAGCGCGAGCTCACCGAGCTCCGCAGCGGCGCCGGGGCGCGCGAAGAGATGTTGGGCGACAGCCCCGCGATGAAGAAGCTCTTCGCTGAGATCGAGCGGGTGGCGCCGACCCGGGCGAGGGTGCTCATCACCGGCGAGTCGGGCACGGGCAAGGAGCTCATCGCCCGCGCCATCCATCGCCTCTCGCCGCGCAAGGCCGAGGCCTTTGTGAAGGTCAACTGCGCGGCCATCCCGGCGGAGCTGGTCGAGAGCGAGCTCTTCGGCCACGAGAAGGGCTCGTTCACCGGGGCCGTGGGGCGCAAGCGCGGGTACTTCGAGGTCGCCCACGGGGGCACGCTCTTCCTCGATGAGATCGGCGACATGCCCCTCGCGGCGCAGGCCAAGGTGCTGCGCGCGTTGCAGAGCGGCGAGGTGACCCGGGTCGGGGGGAGCGAGACCCTCACCGTCGACGTGAGGGTGGTGGCGGCCACCAACCGCGAGCTCGAGAGCGACGTCAAAGAGGGGCGCTTCCGAGAAGACCTGTACTTCCGGTTGAACGTGTTGCCGCTGCACTCTCCGCCCTTGCGCGAGCGGAGCGAAGACATCCCGCGGATGGTGATGAAGTTTGTCGCAGACTTCTGCCGCGAGAACGGGCTCAAGGCCAAGACCGTCGAGGCCGAGGTGCTCGACGAGCTCCAGCGGCGCGGCTTCCCGGGCAATGTGCGCGAGCTGAAGAACCTCGTCGAGCGGCTGGTGATCCTCTCGGGCGACAGCGTGACGATGCTCGATGTGCCCGAAGAGTCGCGCTCGTCGCGTGAGCTTCGGGCCCGCGCGCAGCTCACCCGCGAGGCGGCCTCGCCGTCGATCGCGCCGCCGGGTGACGACGACGACGACGAGGACGGCGCGCCGCCGCCGGTGCCGCGGGGCCCGGGTCAGCGCCCGAGCCTCCGCGAGTACCGCGACCGCTGCGAGCAGCAATACATCGCCGACACCCTCCGCGAAGTCGACTGGAACATCTCTCGCGCCGCGACGCTCCTCGGGGTCGAGCGCACCAACCTACACAAGAAGATCCGGGCCCTCGGCGTGCGCAGAGATTGACCTCGCGCGCGGGTGCGTCTACCGCCCTGAGGGGTGAATTCATCGCACCCCGCCTGTGCCTCGCTGTTCGTCATCACCGCGCTCGCCCTCGGGTGCAACCGCGCCCCCGCCGAGCCCGAGATGCGGCCCGGTGCGGGCGCGCTCCCGGCCCCGCCGCCCGACCCGAACCGTCGCCAGGCCCCCGCCCAGGTCACGGCCTCGCATGTGCTGGTGATGCACCGCGGCTCCGAGCGCGTTCCGGGCACCGTGACCCGCACCCGCGACGAGGCCCAGACCCGCGCCCGCGAGGTGCTGCGGCGCGCCCGAGGGGGCGAAGATTTCGCCCAACTCGCCCGGCAGTTCTCAGACGAGCCCGGCGCATCGCAGTCGGGCGGCGCGCTCGGCGCCTTCGGCCACGGTCAAATGGTGCCGCCCTTCGAACAAGCCGCCTTCGCCCTCAACGTTGGAGAAATCTCAGACGTGGTCGAGACAAGTTTCGGTTTTCACGTCATCAAGCGCACTCAGTAACTGTGCAAGGGTGCGACCTGCGGCCCTCGGCGTCGCCGGGTCGGGGCCGATGCGCACAAAGTGTTGGTTGATTTCGCGGTGCGAGTTCGACGACCTTCGGGTCATGATGAAGCTCACGCTTTCAGCGGGTCTTGTAGCGGCGTCGGCCTTTGCGCTCACCCTCGCGGGGGCGCCCTCGGAGGCGCACGCGCAGGTGGGTGGCGGTCGTAACTTCGGCCTCGGCCTCGCGCTCGGTTTCCCCAATGTGGGCATCAGCGCGAACATTATTCAGGGCTCGAACTCGATCCAGCTTGTGGGCGCGCTGCGGTACCGCAACTACTCAGAGTCGGGCGGGTTGTTTCTTCGCGGCGACTACCTCTTCTACCCCGCGGTGCTCACCCGGGCATCGGCCCTCGACCTGAAGTTCTACGTCGGCCCCGGCGTGAACCTCGGCCTCGGTCTCGGCCGCGCCGACGGCTTCTATCTCGGCGCTGAGCTGCCGGTCGGCCTCGCCTTCCAGTTTCGCCGGGTGCCCATCGACATCGGCCTCGAAGCCGTGCCGGTCTTGACGCTCTTGAGCTCGAACGAGTTCGGGCTCGGCTTCGGCATCGGCGGCGCCGCGCACATCCGTTACTACTTCTGATCGTCGCCTCTTCGGCGCGACGCAAGCGCCCCGTTGCGGCTCGGCCGCGCCTTCGCCATCGCACACACATCAGCCTTCGACAGCATTGACCCGCGAGGCGCTTTGACGCGCGCGAGACCCATGCAGCTTGGGGGCAGGTGTGGTAGGGCCTTCGGCCGTGAGCCGAGACTACAAAGAGACCTGTCTGCTCCCGAAGACAGGGTTTGCCATGAAGGCCGATCTGTTCAAGCGCGAGCCGCTCTGGCTCAAGCGCTGGGACGCGATGGGGCTCTACGAGAAGATGCGCGCGCGCCCCGCGAAGGCGAGCTTTCGCTTCCATGATGGCCCGCCTTACGCGAACGGGCGCATGCACTACGGGCACATTCTCAACAACGCGCTCAAAGACTTTGTCACGCGCTCGCGCACCCTCCTCGGCGAGCCCGTGAAGTTTGTGCCCGGGTGGGACACCCACGGCCTCCCGATCGAGCTCAACGTCGACCGAGAGCTGAAGAAGAAGGGCAAGGCGGTGCCCACCGCGGTGCTCCGGCGGCTCTGCAAAGAAGAGGCGCTGAAGTGGGTCGGGGTGCAGCGCGAAGAGCGCAAACGGCTCGGCGTGCTCGGCACCTGGGAGTCGCCGTATCTCACCCTCAACCCGCAGTTCGAGGGGCGCATCGTCGAGGCCCTCGCGGCCTTCGTGCGCCACGGGATCGTGTACCGCGGGCTCAAGCCCGTGCAGTGGAGTTGGGGCGCGCGCACGGCGCTGGCCGAGGCCGAGGTCGAGTACGCCGAGCGGCACGTCTCGCCGTCGGTGTATGTGAAGTTCGACCTCGACGCCGATGCCGCGGCCCGCCTCCGCGCCCTCACCGGCGCCGCCCACGCCCGCCTCTCCGCCCTCATCTGGACGACCACCCCGTGGACGCTGCCGGCCAACCTCGCCATCGCCGTTCACCCCGCGCTGAAGTACCGGGTGCTCACCGTCGGGCCCGACGAGGGCGTGCTGGTGACCGAGGCGCTCGCCGCCGCGGTGGCCAAGGCCGCCGGCCTCGACGCGGCGGTCACCAGCGAGGCGGTGCTCGGCGAGGCGCTCGTGGGGCTCATCGCGCGGCACCCCTTCGAAGACCGCCCGTCGCCGCTCTTGCCCGCGCTCTACGTCGACGATCAGACCGGCACGGGGCTCGTGCACACCGCGCCGGGCCACGGCCGCGATGACTACAACACGGGTCGCAAATACGACCTCGACCCCTACGCGCCGGTCGACGACGACGCGCGCTACACCGCCGAGCTCGGCGCAGGGGCCAAGGCCCTCGGGCTCGAAGGGATGTTCGTCTTCGACGCGAACCCGATCATCGCCGCCAGGCTCGCCGAGACGGGGCACCTCTTGAACCGCGTCGGCGAGACCATCACCCACAAGTACCCGATCTGCTGGCGCACCAAGACGCCGCTCATCACCCGCGCCACCACCCAGTGGTTCATCGCGATGGACGAGCCCATGAAGGGCGACCCCGAGGGCAGGAGCCTCCGCACCCTCGCCCTCGCCGAAATCGACCGCCTTCAGGCCGAAGGGCAGGGGGCCGGCCGTCACGGCGACGCGGTCGGCTGGATCCCCGGTTGGGGCTACGAGCGCATCCGCGCGATGATCGCGGGGCGTCCCGACTGGTGCATCTCGCGGCAGCGCGCGTGGGGGGTGCCCATCCCCGCGGTGCATCACCGACCGACCGGCGAGGTGGTGCTCGACCCGGGGCTCCTTGAGCACGTCGCCGCGGTGTTCGCCGAGAAGGGCGCCGACGCCTGGTACCTCGACGACGCCGCGGTCTTGCCCGAGACCATCGCCCTCGCGAGCGGCGAGCGTCGCCCGCGCGAAGAGTTCGCCCGCGACCCGAGCATCGTCGACGTGTGGTTCGAATCAGGGAGCTCGTTCTACGCGGTCTGCGGGGCAGACCCCGAGATCGGCATGCCCGTCGATCTCTACCTCGAAGGCTCAGACCAGCACCGCGGGTGGTTTCATTCGAGCCTCCTGGTGGGCTGCGCGGTGCTCGGCCGGGCGCCCTTCAACGCCGTGCTGACCCACGGGTTCGTGTGCGACGAGCACGGCCGCCCGTACTCGAAGAGCGACATCCTTCGGCGGCAAGAGAGCCGTCGCGACGAGATCGTCGCGCGGGTCACCGCGGGCGAGACCCTGTCGGCGGTGCTCGGCGCGCTCAAGAGCACCTGGGCCGGCGCAGAGAAGCTCGCAGAGGCCGACAAGCGGCTGAAGAAGCAGAGCCTCGCCGAGGTGGCCGCGGCCATCGCCGAAGAAGACATCGAGTACATCGCGCCCGAGAAGATCATCGCCGAGCAGGGCGCCGAGCTCTTTCGCGCCTGGGCGGCCTTTGTCGACTACGAGCACGACATGCCGTACTCGCGGCATCACCTGAACCAGGCCATCGACGGCTACCGCCGGGTGCGCAACACGGCCCGCTTCCTCCTCGGTGCGCTGCGTGACGAGGCCGCCCCGATGACCGCCGCGGTGGCCCTCGAGCCCCTCGACCGGTGGGCCCTCGTGCGCCTCGGCGAGACCCTGAGCGCCGTCGAAGGGGCGTACCGGCGCTATCGGTTTCGAGAGGCCTTCGCGCTGGTGCTTGAGCTCTGCCAGGAGCTCTCGGCCTTCTACCTCGATGCCAGCAAAGACTGGCTCTACAACGACGACCCGCGCTCGCCGCGGCGCTGCTCGACCCTCGCGACCATGCAGGCCATCGCCGCCGCGGTGGCGGTGATGATCGCGCCGATCTTGCCCTTCTCGGCCGAAGACATCTGGGATAGTTTGCCGAGCTTCGAGGGCAAGACCGAGAGCGTCCATCTGGCGTCGTGGCCGACGGTGCAGGGCTTCGACGACGCCGCCGCGCTCGCGCGGGCGATGACCAGCTTGCGCAAGCTGCGCGACGCGACCCACGCGACCCTCGAACCGATGGTGTCGGCCTGGGGCGCCGAGAAACAAGCCGCCAAGCGCGAATCGCGGGAAGCCGGCGCCGGGCCGCAGACGTTTGAGCCCGCGATGCAGATCGACCACGCCCGCGACGCGGCGCTCACGGTGACCCTCGCGGCCGCCGAGCACGACGCCCTCGGGGCGATGGGTGACAACCCCGCCGAGCTCCTCGGGGTCGGGGTCTTGACGCTGACCCGCGGCGAGTCGAACCGCGTGGCGGCCCGCCGGGCCGAGGGTGAGGCCTGCGCCCGGTGTTGGCGTCGGCGTGGCGACGTCGCGGCGACGGGGCTATGTAGTCGTTGCGCGGCGGCGGTGTCGGCCTTCGATGCGCGTACTGTGACAGGGTGAGAGTGCTGCAATGAGTGACGAGAGCAAAGAGACAGAAGCGACGGTTGCGACCTCTGACGATGCGGCGCCCGCGCCCTCTCCTGCGGTCGAAGCGGCCGCCCCCGACGCGGCGAAGACCACGGTCAGCCCGGGTCGCACGGCGGGTGATTGGGCCTTCCTCGCGGTGGTGAGCTTCGGCACCGCGGTGGCAGACCTCTGGTCGAAGCATTGGGCCCTCAACGCCCTCTCGCGCACCTCGTCGTCGCCGCCGCCGCTCTGCACCCCGCCCGCGGGCATGAGCCACTACCTCCCGCAGCGCGTCGGCACCCGCGACGTCACGTGGATCCGCGATTACCTCGACCTGCAATACGCCGAGAACTGCGGCGGCGCGTGGGGGCTCTTGCACGGCGCGAGCGAGGCGGTGCGCAAGCCCTTCTTCCTGCTCGTGACCCTCGGCGCCATCGCCTTCATCGTGCATCTCTACCGCGGCCTTGAGAAGGGTCAGACGGCGATGAAGTGGGCCCTGCCGCTGGTGCTCGGCGGCGCCATCGGCAACCTCGTCGACCGGGTTCGGCTCGGGTACGTCGTCGACTTCATCCACGCCCATTGGCGCGACAAGGCCCACTGGCCGACCTTCAACGTGGCCGACATCGCCATCACCGTCGGCATCGGGCTGATGGTGCTCGAGTACATCGTCGGCCCGAAAGAAGAGCCGAAGCCGAAGAAGAAGGCCGCGCCGCAGGTCGAGGCCCGCGCCGAGGCGACGGTCGAGACGCCCAGCCCCTGAGGCCGCGACCCATGCGGCCGAACCTCGTCTCTCTCTTTCACATCGATCTGCCGGCGTATTTCGCGATGCTCGCGGTGGGCTTCGCCCTCGCCACCTGGCTCGGCGCGCGCTGGCTCGGGCGCCTCGGGCAAGACCGCGAAGTCGTGATCGACCTCGGGCTCGCGATGGTGGTGGCCGGGGTGGTCGGGTCGCGGCTCTTGCACGTCGTCGCCGACGGGCATTTCTGGGATTATGTGCATCTCTGCACCGACCCGAGCCGCGTCGACTGGCATGTGTCGCGGGCCTACTGCGAGCACGCGTCCATCGGCGGCGTGTGGGACGGCGCCCGCGGCGTGTGCCACCCCCGCGAGGCCAACTGTCTTCAATGGGCGGCGTTCTGGGCCGGGGGGCTCACCTACTACGGCGGGCTCATCGGGGCGACCGGGTACGCGGTGTACTTCCTCCGGCGAGAGGCCTTCCCGTTCTGGAAGGCGGCCGACATGGCGGGCTTCGCGGTGGCCCTCGGGCTCGCCTGGGGGCGCATGGGGTGCTTCCTCGCGGGGTGCTGCTTCGGCGTTCAGACCGCGCGCCCTTGGGGCGCCATCTTCCCCGCGTTTAGCCCCGCCAGCGAGGCTCAGTTTCGCGAGCACGTCTTGCCCGCCGAGTCGCTCCCGAGCCTCCCGGTGCACCCGACGCAGCTCTACGAATCGCTCGGTTGCCTGCTCATCGCGGCGGCCTGCTACTACGGCATCGCGCCGCGGAAGCGCTACGACGGGCAGGTGTTCGTGTGGTTCCTCGCGAGCTACTCGGTGCTCCGCACCTTGCTTGAGTTTCTCCGCAACGACGAGCGCGGCGGGCTCTTGGGCCTCTCGACCTCGCAGCTCATCTCCCTCGCGATCTGCCTCCCGCTGCCCTGGCTCGCGGTGCAGCTCAAGCGCCGCGCGGCGCGGGTCAAAGAGGGCGCCCCGGTGACCTTGATCGTGCCTTGAATTGCACCCCCCTTCGGGCGCGCGTAGTACCCTCGCGCTGTGCTCCGCGTGACGCTCTCGCTCTGCGCCTCGATGGCGCTGCTCGGCTGCTCTGACGACGCGACCCCGCGCGCGCCGCCGCTGCTCTGCAACGACCTCGACGGCGGCTGCAACCGCACCGGCGGGGGCGGTGGCGGGGGCGGGGGCGGCTTCGACGCGGGGGTCACGCTCCGCGACGCCGGCAGCGGCGGCCTCGACGCGGGCGCCGACGGGCGCGTCACCGTGAGCGGCCGGGTGGTCGTCTACCAAGACATCGTCGGCCCCGCCCTCGGCGGCGCCTCAACCCCCGGCGCCGGGTGGACGCTCCGCAGCAGCCGCGACGAGGCCCTCAGCGGGCTCAGCAGCGACACCGGAGGCTTCTCCCTGAGTGGCATCCCCTCGGAGGTCTTCGCGGGCACTGCGGGGCGCTTCTACGGGCTTCTCGCGTCGCCGCCGGTCACCCGCGAGCTCGGCTCGTTTCGGTACTATCCCGCCGACGGGAGCCTCGCCATCGTGCCCGCGGTGGGTTTTGACGCGTTGCAGACCGCCGTCGCGGGCGCCAACGGCGTGGTCGACCTCGACGCGGCCCACGTCATCGTGCTGGTGCGCGACAGCTTCGACACCGGGGGCATGCCCCTCGCGGGAGTGAGCGTTCAGGCCCGCTCGCAGCCCGTGGTGACCTACTACGACAGCGCGTTGCAGAGCGGGCAGCTCCAGGTGGGCGACCCCCGCACCGGCAACCGGGGCATCGCCGCGGTGCTGAACCTCTCGGTGCCCCGCGAGGGCGCGGGCTCGGCCACGCTGGTGCTCTCTGGGGTGGGGGCCAGCGTGAACCTCGACGTGCCGCTCTACCGCCGCACGGTGACCTGGGTGACCTGGGTGCCGCGGAGCTAGCGGCGCGGTTTCAGCCGAGGGCGCCGTGCGTGAGGGCGCCCCCAGACCAGGCCCAGACCGCGCGCGGAGTGCCAAAATCGTAGGGCAGCGCTTCGTAGGTCGGGTACGCAAAGACCGCGAGGTCGGCGCGGGCCCCGGGCACGATACGACCTCGGTCGGCGAGGCCCAAGGCGTCGGCCGCGACGCGGGTGATGGCGTGCCACGCCTCGACCGTCGAGAGGCCCATCTGTCGCACCCCGAAGGCCGCCATGAGGGGCAACGATTGGGTGTGGCTCGTGCCGGGGTTGAAGTCTGTCGCGAGCGCCACCGACACGCCCCGGGCGCGCATCTGGCGGGCGTTCGGCATCGACTGACCGAGCGAGAAGGCCGCCCCCGGGAGGAGCACCGCCGTCACCCCCGCGGCGGCCAGACGGTCGAGCCCGTGCGCCGAGACGTGTTCGAGATGGTCGACGCTTTGGGCCCCGAGAGAGGCCGCGAGCTCGGCCCCGCCCACGTCTTCGAATTGCCCGACGTGGAGCCGAATGGCGAAGCCCTCGGCCTTCGCGCGGGTGAGCGTCGGCAGCACCTCGGCCACAGAGAAGCCCGGCCCGTCGATGTACGCGTCGATGGCGCGGGCGAGGCCCTGGCGCAAGACCGCGTCGAACATCGGGCCCTCGACGCAGGCGAGGTACCGCGCGCGACCGTCTGCGAGACCGCGAAGCTCGGGCGGCACCGCGTGGAGCGGCAGCCAGGTCGGAATCGCGCCCGCGCCCGCGATGATGCCGAGCGACCGCAGCTCGTCGTCGATCGAGAGCGCATAGCCCGTCTTCACCTCGACGGTGGTGGTGCCGTGGGCGCGCATCGTCGCGAGGTGTTGCGCGAGCTGGGCCGAGAGGGCCGCGTCGTCGGCGGCGCGGAGGCTCCGCACCGAGGCGGCGATCCCGCCCCCGCGGGCCGCGATGGCGGCGTAGCTCTCGCCCCGCACGCGGAGGGCGTATTCGCCTGCCCTGGAGCCCGCAAAGAGGCTGTGGGTGTGCGCGTCGACGAGCCCCGGCGCGAGCACGCGATCGCCCACCTCGATGACGGCGATGCTGGGGTCTTTGACGAGCCATGGGTCGAGCGCGTCGGTGCTCCCTACGGCGACGATGCGGTCGCCGTCGACGAGCACGGCGCCGTCGCGGATGAGCCCGAGGGGGGCCTCGTCCCACGGGTCGGCCGAGGGGTCACCCGAGAGCGGCCGAGCGAGGGTCAAGAGCTCGCGCGCGTGCCGTAAACAGAAGCGCCCCATGCGGCTCTAGGCTCCGACGCGGTGAGGCACATGCACGCCCCGCTCGCCCGCGCACGCGACGGCCTCGTCGTAGCCCGCGTCGGCGTGCCGAATGACCCCCATGCCCGGGTCGCTGGTGAGCACTCGTTCGAGGCACCGCGCCGCCCGCGCCGTGCCGTCGGCCACCACCACCATGCCCGAGTGAATGCTGTTGCCGATGCCGACCCCCCCGCCGTGGTGCACGCTCACCCAGGTCGCCCCCGAGGCGCAGTTGACCAGGGCGTTCAAGATGGGCCAATCGGCGATGGCGTCGCTGCCGTCGCGCATGGCCTCGGTCTCACGGAAGGGCGAGGCCACCGAGCCGCAGTCGAGGTGATCGCGGCCGATGACGATGGGCGCCTTCACGCGCCCGGTGCGTACGAGCTCGTTGAAGACCTGCCCCACCCGCGCCCGCTCGCCGTAGCCGAGCCAACAAATGCGAGAGGGGAGGCCCTGAAACGCGACGCGGGTCTGGGCGAGCTCGATCCACCGGCGGAGCGAGGGGTCGTCGGGCACCGCGTCGAGCACCGCGCGGTCGGTGACAGCGATGTCGGCCGGGTCGCCCGAGAGCGCGACCCATCGAAACGGCCCGCGGCCCGTGCAAAACTGCGGGCGAATGTAGCTCGGGATGAAGCCCGGGATGTCAAACGCCCCGGCGGCCCCTGCGCTCCGCGCCTCACCGCGGAGGTTGTTGCCGTAGTCGCACGCGAAGACCCCGCGGGCCATCATCGTACGCATCGCCTCGACCTCGGCCACCATGCCCTCTCGGGCGCGTTGAACGTACGCGGCCGGATCTTGCGAACGCAGCGCCGCGGCGGCCTCGAGGTCGAGCCCCGGGGGAATGTACCCCACCAAGGGGTCGTGGGCGCTCGTCTGCTCGGTCACAAAGTCAGGCAAGACGCCCCGCCGCACGAGCTCGGGGTAGACCTCGGCGGCGTTGCCCACGAGCCCGACGCTGAGCGCCTCGCCGGTCTTGCAGGCCTCGGCGATCCACCCGAGGGCCTCGTCGAGCGAACGGGTGGCGCGGTCGACGTAGCGGGTCTCAAGGCGACGCTCGACCCGGTGGGGGTCGACCTCGACGGCGAGGCACGAGGCGCCGTTCATGGTGGCCGCGAGGGGCTGCGCGCCGCCCATGCCGCCGAGCCCCGCGGTGAGGATCCAGCGCCCGCGCCACGAGCCCCCGAAGTGCTGCCGCCCGGCCTCGGCGAAGGTCTCGTAGGTGCCCTGGAGGATGCCCTGGGTGCCGATGTAGATCCAGCTCCCGGCGGTCATCTGGCCGAACATGGTGAGCCCGAGGCCTTCGAGCCTGCGAAACTCGTCCCATGTGGCCCAGCGGGGCACGATGAGCGAGTTGGCGAGCAAGACCCGGGGGGCGTCTTCGTGGGTGCGAAAGCGCCCGACGGCCTTGCCCGACTGAACGAGCAAGGTCTCGTCGCTCTTGAGGTCTTTGAGCTCTCGCACGATGACGTCGAAGGCCTCCCACGAGCGCGCGGCGCGGCCGGTGCCGCCGTAGACGACGAGGTCTTGGGGGCGCTCGGCCACGTCGGGGTCGAGGTTGTTCATCAACATTCGAAGGGCGGCCTCTTGGGGCCAATCGCGGGCCGAGAGGGTGGTACCGCGGGGGGCTCGAACGGTGCGCGCTGTGCTCATGGCGGCGCCGAGGGTAGGGGATGCTGAGACCCTTCGGCAATCGTCACCCGTCACGACGCGGCGCGTATTCGGGTCGAAGGGCGCACGGGCGCGTTGACGAACCGTAGGGGGTCGATCATGTTGCGCGCCCACGGAGGTCGACGGTGTCGTCGCAGTTTGCGGGCTTCCAAGAAGCTGAGTTTGAAGTTTATGCGCCCCCGATGTCAGGGTCGAACGCCGCGACCCTCACGCGGATGCGCGTCGCCGACAAGTGCGTCGCCGTCGCTAAAGAGGCCGCCGCGGCCGCGCTCGCTGAGGGCCTCTCGCTCGAGCTCCGCGCCAGCGACGTCGCCCTCTCGGTGTGGAACAAGCGGTGCGTCTCGGC
The DNA here is from genome assembly GCA_016792845.1 of Myxococcales bacterium. Taxonomy (GTDB): domain Bacteria; phylum Myxococcota_A; class Polyangia; order Polyangiales; genus JAEUKH01. The sequence goes on from JAEUKH010000004.1 coordinate 110,909, forward strand.
CCAATGGGTCTTTCTCTGGCGCGACGCCGCGGCCCGCAAGGTGCTCGAAGAGCTCCTCGACGCGGGGCGCACCCTCGCGGCCACGCTCAGCGACCCGACGCCGTTCTATCGCCACGCGTTCTTGGCCCTGCACCTCACGCCCGAGGCCGTCTCGGTGGGGTTGAACGTCCACGGCGACGCTTGGGTCGATGTGAAGCACCTCCGCGCCGTGGCCGCCGATGCCGCCGCCAGCGCGACGCTCCTCGCGGCGCTCCGCGCGCTCCCCGAGGGCTTCACCGTGGGCGTCACGGGTCACGCCGAGGCGGCAGTCACGGGCCTCGACCTCGCGGGGCTGCGCGCGAGCGTCGCCGCCCTCACGCAGAACGACCAGTGGTGGTCGGTGCGCTTCACCGTGTCGAAGGCCGAGGCCGTGGGCGCGGGGGCGCTCCTCGCCGAGGCCCTCGAGGGCGGTCTCGCGGCGCTCCTTGCGGTGTACCGCCAGGTCGCGTGGCGGCCCGACAACGACCTCGCCCATCTCGACGCAGAGCTCGCCAAGGTGCACCGCGACCGCGCCGCCCTCGACGCCGATTTCGCGGCCCGCACCCAAGCTTGGGAGCAGGCCCGCGAGGCCGACCTCGCCCGCGCCCGCGAGGCCGCCCAAGAGCGCGCCCAAGAGCGCGTCGCCGCCGCGGCGCCCGCTCGCTTCGCGGTGATGCGCGAGGTGGTGCGCGACCGCGCCGAGGTCGAGCGTCCGGCGAAGGCTGAGAAGCCGCGGGTGTCGCCGCCGCGCCCCGAGCGCCGCGCAGCCCCGACCGTCGCCGAGGCCCCCGCCGCGGCCCCAAAGCCGAGCCCGAGCGCCGCGCCGCAGGGCGTGAGCCTCGGGGCCAGGGTGCGCGTCAACGAAGGCCCCTTCGCGGGTCGTGTCGGCACCGTGGCCGAGCTTGACGCGCGGGTCGTCAAGGTGAGCTTCGGGCTGCTCTCGGCGCGGGTCGACCGCGGCGCCGTGAGCCCCGCCGAAGACTGAGCCGCTCAGCCCTCGGGCTCGTCGTCTTTGGGCGGCTCGGGGGCGAGGCTCGTGCGCTTCTTTCGGGTGTTCTTCACCGTCGCGTCGGCCTTCACGTCAGGGCGAACGCTGTCGCCCCCGGCCTCGTCTTCGACGCTCTTGAAGCGCACCTCCATCTTCACCTCGAAGGCCAGGCCCGTGAGGATCTTCTTGATATCACTCGCGAAATTGGTCGACTGAAGAAACTCTCTGATCTCTTGGGCGACCACCGTGTAGAGCCCGCGCTTGGTCTCGTCGACCTGCTCTAGGAGGCTCTGCGCGACCTCGCCGGGCATCTTCACGTTCTCGATGAGGCCGCGCACGGTGTCTTGAGACTGCGAGATCTTGCCGATGCCGGTCTCGATGCCCTTCTTGACGATGCGCCCGAGGATGCCCCGACCCTCGGCACCCCGCGGCTCTTCGCCAGAGTTTGGGGCCTCGGGGTCGCGGGCTCGGTCGTCGCGGTTGCTCACGGCGACACCGTAGCCATCGCTGCCGCAAAGCGTCAACGAAGTGTGCTAGCGGAGTGACGCCATGGCTCGCCCCCGCGCCCTCTTCGTCTCAAAGCCCATCGCCCCTCCGTGGAACGACTCGAACAAGAACCTCGTCCGCGACCTCGCCCGCGCCACGACCCGCGTCGAGCCCGTGGTGATGACCCCCCGCGGGGTCGACTTCGACGGCGCCGCGCAGGTCGCGCTCTACCAAGACCTCGGCACCTACGCGCCCTCGAAGTGGGCCAACCTCCGCGTGCTCGAGCACCTCGTCGCGGGCCCCCGATACGCGCTCTGGCACTTCTTCTTCGCGCCGAACCCGCCGACCCTCCACGCCGGCCGCGCGGCCGCGTGGCTGCGCAAGACCCCGACGGTTCACACCCTCGCCTCGGCGCCCGATCGCCTTGAGGCGGTGGCCCCGTCGCTCTTTGCCAACCAGGTGGTGGTGCTGAGCGAGCACACCCGCCGCCGCCTCGCCCGGGTGGGCGTCGAGAGCACCGTGATCGCGCCCTGCCTCGGGCCCGTGAGCGTAGACCCCGAGGCCGTCGCGGCGGCCCGCCGGCGCTACGACCTGCCCGCACGCTTTGCCCTCTACGCGGGCGATCTCGAGCACTCGAACGGGGCAGAGACCTTCGTCAAGGCCGCGGCCCTCGCGCCCTCGGTCGGGTGGGTCATCGCCGCGCGACCGAAGACCGCCCGCGCCCATGAAGCCCTCGCGGCGCTGAAGGCCCTGGCCGAACACACAGGCGCGAAGGTGACCTTTCTCGGCGCCCTCGACGACATCCTCGCGGTGGTCAAGGCCGCTTCGGTCAACACCCTGGTCGTCGACACCCTCAACGCCAAGATGGATTACCCCCTCGTGCTCCTCGAAGCGATGGCCCTCGGTGTGCCCGTGATGGTGGGCGCCGGAACCGCCGCCGAAGACCTCGTGGCGGGCGGCGCAGAGGCCCTCGCGCCGGGTGACGCCGAGGCCCTCGCCGCGCGGGTGCTGGCACGGGTCGACACCCCGAGCGATGACTACGCCGAGGGGGCGAGGGCCTGGCTCGCGGCGACCTGCTCGCCCGCCGCCGTCGCCGCGGCCTATGCGCGGGTGTACGAAGCGGCGCTCGCGGGCTCGCCGCGGCCGCGGGGGCTGTGGTAGGGCAGAGCCCGATGGCGACTCCAGAGACCACCGACGCGGCCAACAGGGCCTACTACGACGAGTTCTCACGCTGGTACGAGCGCGAGCGAGGGCGCGGCTATCACCAGCTCATCGACGACCTCGAGGTCGGGGTGACCTTGCCCTTCGCGCGCAACCGCCGCGTGCTCGAAGTGGGCTGCGGCACGGGGCTGATCCTTCAGCGTCTCGCGCCCCACGCGAGCGAGGCGGTGGGCATCGACCTGTCGCCGGGCATGCTCGAAACGGCCCGGTCGCGCGGGCTCACCGTGCATGAGGCCTCGGCCACGGCGCTGCCCTTCGAAGACGGCCGCTTCGATGTGGTGTGCTCGTTCAAGGTGCTCGCCCATGTGCCCGACATCGCGCAGGCCTTGCGCGAGATGGGCCGGGTCTGCGCCCCCGGGGGCGTGGTGCTCGCCGAGTTCTACAACCCCTGGAGCCTGCGCCACCTCGCCAAGCGCCTCGGCCCCGCGGGGAAGATCTCAGAGGGCACCACCGAGGCGGCGGTGTACACGCGCTTCGACTCGCCGCGCGACATCGCGGCGATGGTGCCGCCGGGCCTGGTGCTCGAGGGCTTCCGCGGGGTGCGGGTGTTCACGCCGGTGGCGGCCGCGGTGAAGGTGCCCGTGGTGGGCTCGCTCTTGCGGCGGGCCGAGTCGCTCGCGGTCGACTCGCCGCTGTCGCGCTTCGGCGGCTTCCTGATTGCCGTACTTCGCCGCGTCTAATCTGGCGCGCCGCCGCGGCTGATCGGGTAGACTTGTCGCCATGCCGGTGGCGCGGGTGTTGGTGGTCGACGACGAGGCGTCGTTGCGACAGATGATGGAGGTCCTCTTGCGCAGGGCCGGTCACGAGGTGACCCTCGCGTCGGGGGTCGCCGAGGCGGTCGAGCGCATCGAGGGCGTCGCGGTGCCCTTCGACCTCGTCGTGACCGACCTCCTCATGGCCGACGGCAGCGGGATGGACGTCGTCGCCTGCGCCCGCCAGCGCAGCTCCGAGACCCAGGTCTTGATGGTGACCGCCCACGCCTCGGTCGAGACCGCCGTCGAGGCGATGCGCCGCGGCGCCTACGGCTTTCTAGAGAAGCCCCTCAGCCTCGCGACGGCCCGCGCCCAGATCGAGAAGGCCCTCGAAAAGCGGGTCTTGCTCCGCGACAACGCCTCGCTCCGGCTCCTCAATCGCAGCCTCGGCTCTGAGAGCGAGGGGGCCCGCGTCGTGGGCCAGTCGCCGGCCTTCGTGGGCGCGATGGAGCTCATCCGTCGGGCGGGTCCGAGCCGCGCCTCGGTGCTCATCACGGGCGAATCGGGCACGGGCAAAGAGCTCGCCGCCCGCGCGCTGCACAACGGCAGCGACCGACGCGACAGGCCCTTCGTGGTGCTCAACTGCGGCGCCGTGCCCGCCGAGCTGATGGAGTCTGAGCTCTTCGGTCACGAGAAGGGCGCCTTCACCGGGGCGACCTCGAAGCACCTCGGGATGTTTCGCGACGCCGACGGCGGCACGCTCTTCCTCGACGAGGTGGGCGAGATCGCGCTGCCCTTGCAGGTGAAGCTCCTGCGCGCCCTCCAAGAGAAGAAGGTGCGCCCCGTGGGGGCCTCGCAAGAGATCGCCGTCGACGTGCGGATCGTCGCCGCGACCAACCGCGACCTCGCCCAGATGGTGCGCGACCGCACCTTCCGCGAAGACCTCTTTTACCGATTGAACGTGCTTCGGGTGCACCTCCCGCCGCTGCGCGACCGGCGCGAAGACCTGCCGAGCTTGATCGAGCATTTTCGCGCCCGCTTCGCCCGCGAACAGGGCCGCGAGCTCGTAGCCTTCAGCAGCGAGGCCACCCGGGCCCTCCTCGGATACGACTGGCCTGGCAACATCCGACAGCTCGAGAACGCGGTCGAGCGCGCGGTGACGCTGGCCCAGGGCAACACCGTGGCGCTCGACGACCTGCCGCCCGAGGCGCTCGGGGCGCGGCTCAGCGAGGGGGCCGAGGTCGCGCTCGGCAAAGAGGGCCTCGACCTTGAGGCCACCCTCGAACGCATCGAGCGGTCGCTCTTGCGGCAGGCCCTCGAGCGCGCGGGGGGCGTCCGCACCAACGCGGCGAAGATCCTGGGGCTGTCGTTTCGGTCGTTTCGGTATCGCCTTCAAAAGCTGGGCATGGCTTCGGGCGAGGCCGACGAGCTCGAGGGCGACGCGCCGGGCGCCAAGGGTCGCTGACAGGGCGCGTCGTGATGTGCTTCAATCGCGAGAGAGGTGCAGCTGTGATGGGTCGAATGGCACGACGCTGGGCACGATCGCGGGGCATGACCCTGATCGAAATGATGATCGTGGTGGTCATCTTGGCGGTGCTCGCGGGCATCGCGACGATGTCGTACAGCCGCTACATCAAGCGCACCCGCACCACCGAGGCGAGCACGATGTTGCAGAGCATCGCGGGGCGCGAAGAGGCGTACCGGCAAGAGTTTGGGGTGTACTGCGGCGCCGGGCGCACCGACTCGATGCCGCCGGCCTCGCTCGGGCCGAGCAGCGCGTACCCGGCGTCGAGCCCCACGGTGACCCCGGTCGATTTCACCGTCACAGGCATGCCCCGCGAGTGGACGCAGCTCGGATTCCGCCCCGCCGGCCGCGTGCGGTATCGGTACGTCGCCGTGGCCGGGGCGCCGCCCAACGCGCCGCCCGGTGAGTCAACCTGGTCGAGCAACCCGAACCAAGACGCGTGGTACGTCACCGAGGCCTACGGCAACCTCGACAACGACAGCGCGCTCAGCACCTTTCGGCTCTTCTCGGGCAACGGCAACACCCTCGCGGTCACGAGCGAGCTTGAGTGAGAGACCTCGGCCTCGGGCTCGCGGTGGCCGCCGTCGCCGCGCTCGCGTCGCGCCCCCTCGCGGCTGACCTCAACCGACGCTACGAGACCGCCCCCACGGTGGTCGATGAGGCCCGCATCCCGCGCCCCGCCGTCGCGCAAGCGCTGTCGCTCGGGCACACCGAGTGGGCCGCCGACGTGCTCTGGATCAACGCCCAGATCTACTACGGCGAGGGCCTCCTCGGGCGGCTCCCGGGGCGCTTCAGCCGTGTGTACGGCGAGGCGATCGTGGGCCTCGACCCGACCTTCGCGCAGGGCTACCTCTGGGGCGCCCTCGCGCTCACGATGCGCGCCACCGAGGTGCCCGTCGACGACATCGCCGCGGCGGTCGACTTTCTGAGACGCGGGCACCGCGCGAGGCCCACAGACCTGGAGCTCCAGGGGCAGCTCGGGTACGTGCTGGCGTACGAGTACGCGCCGCGCTTTCCGCGCGAGAGTGCGGCGTTCAGGGAGCACCGCGGCGAGGGCGGGGCCGAGCTCGCGAGCGCTTTTCTGGCCGGGTGGGGGCCTTCGTGGTTGGGCCTCTCGGCGGCGCGGGCCTTGGTGATGGGCGGGCGGCGTGCCGAGGCCCTCGGGGTGCTCAGGGCCTCGCTCGGGCGGGTCGAAGAGCCCGAGCTGCAAGCGCGCATCGCGGCCGAGATCGCCGAGCTGAGCCGCACCGCACCGGGCGACGACCCCTTGGTCGAGGTCAACCGACAAATCGAGCGAGGGCGGCGCGAGGAGTACCCCTACATGCCGCCGACGCTCTATCTGTTTGTGGGCCCGAGGGCCGACATCATTCGAGGGGGCGGTTTCGAAGGTCGGCCGTCTCGCCAGCCGCGATCGTAACGGGGAAGCTGCCCCGCACGTTCATCTCTTCGTTGGTGCAGGTGATGGTGTAGCGACCCGGCGGCAAGGTCATGCGCCGCGGCGTGGGGAAGCTCGGCCGACCCGGGATGGTGCAGGTCGCCGCAGGCCGGGTCGAGATCAGCAGGGTGCCGTCGCCGCCCCCGGTTGCCGCCGCCGCAGGGGCCGGAGCGGGCGCGGGTGCGGGCGCCGGCGCAGGGCGCACCGTCGGGGTCGTACGGGGCGTCGACGGACGGCTCGACGGGCGCGCCGTCGTCGCGACACGCACCGTCGTCGGCGGCGGAGGCGCCACCACCGGCGCAGGGGGCGCCGCGAGGGGCTGGGCCGTCGGCTGCAACGGCTGCGCTGCGGGGGCCGCAGGGTTGGCCGCGGGGTCGGGCGAGAGCTGCTGAACCGCCGGCGTGCCCGGCGGCACCAAGGGCTGAACCGGGTCGGGCATCGAGGGCGGCGGCACGTTCATCGCCAACTCGGGCTCGAGCACCACTTGCATCGGCACCGTGACGCCGCTGCGCACCGGCACGTCTTGCATGAACGAGCGAAAGCCGGGCTTGCGCACCTCGACCCGGTGCGGGCGATCGGCGGTGAGCTCGGTCACCGTGAAACTCTGGCCGTTGCCGATTTGCGGTTGGCCGTCGACGAGCACCGCCACGCCGCCGACGTTGGTGGTGATCGCGAGGCCGCCCGAGGGCTCACCCCGGGTGACCTTGAGGCCGATCACGACCACCGCCGCGACGGCGATCACGCCGAGGCCCGCGAGGAGCATCTGGCTGCTGTTGTCTTTGGGCTTCGGCCGCGCCGCGGGGAGGGCCGCAGAGGCCGCGCCGCTGAGCTTGTAGCCGCCCGAGCGGTTGGCCGCCGCGTCGAAGCCGCGCGGGGCCGGGCGCGCAGGGGCCAGCGGATCCATCAGGGGGTTGTGCGAAGGCGGCGGAAGGCTTGGGGCCGCCGGGGCCGCCATCGGCGCAGGGGCGGGCACCACGATGGGCGCCGCGGGCACAGGGGGCGCGGGCACTGCGGGGGCAGGCACCGCCGGGGCGGGCACCATCGCGGCGCCGTTGGTGACGGGTTGCAGCGAGGTCGACACCACGGGCGCGACCCCGAGGCTCGTCGCAACCGACGCGCGACCCCCAGGGAGCGACGGCAACGCAGGCACCGCGGGCACCGGCGCGCCCTTCGCCCCCGGCGGCGGCGCCGGCGGACGCCCCGACCCCGGGGCACCGCGCACCATCGCACCGAGGGCGCGGCCCATCTGTTCGGGCTTGTCGTAGACCTGGGTGGCAAGCTCTTCCTCGTCCCAGTCCATGTCCATCTCGGCGACCGGGGCGTTGACCACGGGCGCGGCGGCGGCCGAGGCGCCCGGACGCGGGGGCGGCGGCGCGACGGCCGAAGCCCGCGCAGGCGCCGCGGCCTGGGCCCCGAGCGAACCGACCCCCATCACCGTACCGCGCACCCCGCGACCCGGCGGCGGCGGCGGAACGCTCGACTTCGGCGCGGGCGGCGGCGGCGGCGCAGCAACGTTGTTGCGCGCCCCAGGCAACGGCGGCGCCGCGCTCGGTGCGGCCATCGCGGGCGGCGCCGCGGCGCTCTCGAGCGCTTCGAGGTCGCTCGCCTTGCGAAAATCGAAGCGCCTGAACTCTTCATCGCGCATCGCCTCTTTGGCGATCTCTTCGTTGAAGATCTTGTGCATGTACGACGAGAGATCTTTGCGCGCGAAGAAGTTGCCCGAGGTGTACATGAACGACTGGAGGTCGTCGTGCAGGTCCATCGCGGTGCGGTACCGGTCTTCGGGGTGCTTCGCGAGCGCCTTCAGCACGATGGCTTCGAGTTCGTCGGGGATCTTTCGGTTGTACGTGCTCGGCGGCATGATCTCGACCGAGCGCACCTTCTCGAGGGTCGAGAAATCGCTCTCGCCCACGAAGAGTCGCTCGTTCGTGAGGAGCTCATAGAGGCAGATGCCCACCGCGAAGACGTCGCTCCGTCGGTCGACCTGGAGGCCGCGCACCTGCTCGGGTGACATGTACCCGAACTTGCCCTTGAGAATGCCCGCCTGGGTCTTCGAGCTCTTGCTCGCGGCCTTGGCGATGCCAAAATCAATCAGCTTCACGTCGCCGTCGTACGAGACGAGGATGTTCTGCGGCGACACGTCGCGGTGCACGAGCTCGAGCGCGCGCCCGGCGGCGTCTTTCTTGTTGTGCGCGTAATCGAGACCCTCGCAGAGCTTCATGACCACGTAGCAAGCCATGGGCATGGGGATCTGCTGGTTGAAGCGCTTGGCGCGCTCGAAGATCGCGCGCATGTCTTTGCCGCCCACGTACTCGAGGGCGATGAAGTACGCGTCGCCCACGCGACCGAGCTCGAAGATCTGCGCGATGTTCGGGTGCGTGAGCTGCACCGCGAGCTTCGCCTCGTCGACGAACATCGCGATGAAATCGTTGTCTTCAGCGATCGACGGGAGGATGCGCTTGACCGCCACCAGACGCTCAAACCCGGCCTCCCCGAATGCCTTGGCCTTGAAGACCTCCGCCATCCCACCGACGCTGATTCGGTCGAGGAGGTAGTATTTGCCGAATTTTACCGGGTTTTTCACCGCAACTGCACTCCTCGGAGCCATCGTGGCGAGCCCCGCTCACGACCATGGCGAGCGTGTTCTACTCACACGCCGCGCGCGCCGTCAACGATGCGAAGCCATAGTGACACCGTGTGTTTTGCTGATTGATTCCGTCGCTGGAGTTGTGTGACCGCAAGGGGGCGCCGGGCCTTTGGTGCGCGGTGCGATTGCCACGCGCTGGGGGCGCCGGGCCTCGACGGCTTGCTTTTACGGGTTCGGGCCGGGTGTCGCCCCTGCGTCTCGCGGGGTCGAGCCGCCCCACGCAGGCACCGAGACGCGGTGGCCGCCGTTGAGCTGAACCTGCACCGCGCCGTCTTCGCTACGTTGGTACCGCACCCGTCGGTGCTGGGCCTCGTACCAGACCCGCTGCGGCACCGGCGTCACCTCGGGAAACACCCTGGTGGCCCCGCGCTCGTCGCGGAGGGTCAGCGCCCACGCCGCGGTGCTGCTCGGGTCGATGGCCGCCCCGGCCGCGTCGCGCCCGCCCGAGAGGCTGAGGGCCGCCGAGGGCGGCAAGGCGAAGCGGCGGCTGCGACACCCGGCGAGGCGCAGCGCGCGGTCGATGAGGTCGGGCGTCCCGCGGTCGGCCACGGCCCAGACGAGGAAGCCGTCATCGTCGAGGCCCGCCCCGCGGGTCACCGTCGCGCCCGGTTCGAGCGGGCTCACGGCGATGCCCGGGCCCGCGTCGGCGACCCCCCAACGGCCGCCGCCCTGAGGGGCGCTCCAGACGATTCGTAGGCCCTGCGGCGCGTCGGGGCCGAGGCCCACCACCCGCGCGAAGGGGGCGGGCGCCTGATCGGGGGCGCAAAGGGCGACGCGCCGCGGGTCGACCCGCACGAGGTTGACCCAGCGGTCGGGTTGGGCCGGGTCGGGGCGCACCCGAGTTCGGGCCATCGGCCAGGGGAAGGGCGCGTCGCCGAGGCCCGCGACCGAGAAGACGCCCTCGTTGGGCTGCGCCGAGGCCTGCGGGGGCCTGAGGTTCTCTCCCGGCAACACAGGCCTGAGGAGGAGATAAAAGAAATCGCGCGGGTCGCGCTTGATGTACCGCGGGAAGCTCATCTCGTGCATGCCCCGCACCATCCTTCGGGCTCGCACGGTGAAGCTCGGGGCGCTCGGCACCGGGCCCTCGTGTTCGCCGCTGGCGAGGGGCCGGGGGCGCGTCGGCGTCGCATCGGTCGGGGTCACCCGCAGAAACTCGAAGCCCGTGTTCGCGCCGTTCATGTCAAGGTGGACGCCGTAGCTGCACCGCGCCGCGAGCATCGCGTCGCCGAGCGAGCGCTCGGTGAGGCCGTTGCCCCAGAAGAAGCCCACGAAGCCCTCGCGGGTCATGCAGAGCCCCGTGCGCGCGGTGTGCGTCTCGCCAGGCGGCGCCCCCGGCACCGTGCCGCCCCAAAACGTGCGGCGGTAGGGGTTGAGCTGGCCGTCTTCCACGAGCGCCGTGAGGTTCTGGCGAAACTCGTTGACTTCACTGGGGATTTCGGTCGTTCCGCCGGGCCACGAGCCGAAGCCCGTGCGACCCCCTTCGAGGGCGAAGATGGTCGCGCCCCAAGGCTTGGGCGGCAGAAAGAGCGTGCCCTCGGCGTAGACGCCCCACTCGCCGTGCAGCGCCTGAAACCCGCCGTTGAAGCCCGCTGCGAGGCGGGTGAGGGTGCGGGCGTCGCGGGGCACCGAGCCGCTGCCGGTCTCGCCTGTCGCGCCCATGGGCTCCTGCGAGCCGGGCACGACGTGGAGCTCGACCTGGCGGGCGTCCCACAGGGTGACGTAGACCCGGGTGTCGGGGCGCTCGGGGTCGGTGCGCACAAAGCCCTGATAGAAGGTCGGCGGCGCGCCCGGCGAGCGGGCCACGAAGACGTCGTCGTGCGAGGCCGCGATCCATTCGCCCTCGTGGGCGAGGGGCGGCGAGAGGGGGCCCCGCATCGGCGGCGGCGGCCAGTCGGCGACGGGGCCCGCGACCACGTCGGTCGCGCCGTGATGGAGCACGTCTGCGAGGTCTTCGGCCACCTCGTCTTGCGAGCGGTCGCCCTCGACCCGAACCCGCGCCCGCGCCACCTCGTGCTGGAGCCCGAAGGCCAGGTGCTCGGCCCATGCGATGGGCGCGCCGCCGATCCAGGGGATGGCCCGCACCGTGTCGACAGCCCAGGTGAGGGCGCCGGTGGTGCCCGCGAGGCGGGGCCGGTAGCGCGCGAAGCGAGCCCCTTCGACGAGGCTGTGCGCCGCGGGTTCGAGGGTGATGGTGCGCGTGTCGGCCCGCACGATGAGCCGGGCGCCGTCGAAGTCGAGCGAGACGGCCCGGGCTTCGGGGGTGAGGTCGTAGCGGTCGACGCCGTACCCGGAGAGACGGCCGGTTTGTTGCCAGCGGGTGATGGCGGCCCGCGCCCGGGTGCCGAGGTCGCTCGCCGGAGGGGCCTTGTCGCCCGCGAGGTCGAGCACCGTCACGGCGGCGACCCGGGTGCCGACGCGGGTGGTGAAGGCCGCGAAGCGACCCGCGACCCGGAGGTTGCCCTCGGAGGCGTCAGGCGAGCGCGTGAGGTTCGACACGTCGAGGAGCTTCAACACCCTGCCGTCGGGGGTGCTCCGAGCCGTGACGGCGTAGAGGTCGTCGGGGTCGGTGCCGCGCGCGGCGAGCACTAAAGCGCGTCGCGGGCCGAGGGTGGGCGGGTCGATCCACAGGGCGCGCTCGGGCAAGACCTGAAGCCCGCGGGCCGCGAGCGCGGCTTCGAGCGAGACCGGGCGGCCGCTGGCCAAGGCCGAGAGCGCGCCGACCGAGAGGCCCACCGCGAGGGCGCGGAGGCTAAAGGTGATCGAACGTGTAGGCCGCCGTCGCATAGAGCTCCAGGCGGGGGTAGTACTTCAAAGCAAGGCGATGAGACAAAACTTCAACGGTCGCGGGGGCCCCGGGGCGATGGGGTCTTGAAAAGGGTGTCTTGATCGCAGGCGAAGGCTCGCGGTATGCCTCGGCCCGATTCGGAGCCTGATGAACCACTCGAAGCGACTCATGCCGATGTTGGCGGGTGTCCTTGCCCTCGGGGCCGGGGCGACGGCGCCTGCAAATCTCTGGGCTCAGCCAGCGCGACCGCCCGCGGGGCAGGCGCCGCGGCGCATTCCGACGGTGCGTGAGGCGGTGACTGCGTTGCAGTCGTCGAACCCTGACGCCGTCGAGCAGGCCCTCGAAGACCTCACCCGCATCGGTACGCCCGAGGTGGTGCCGCCCTTGGTCTCGCTCATCCACGGCGGCCTGAGCGACGACATGCTCGAAAAGGTGGTCGACAAGCTCGGCATCATCGGTCGCCCCGAGGCCATCGACGAGCTCTCGTCGCTCCTCCGGCACCGTCGCGCGGCGGTGCGTCAGCACGCCCTCACGGCCCTCTCGCGCATCCGCGACCCGCGGGTCCGGGGGCTCCTCGAAGCGGGGCTCCGTGACAGCGACAGCAACGTCAGGGCCGAGGCCGCGCAGGCCCTCGGTCGCACCAACGCGCGACCCTCGATCGAGCTCCTTCAGCGGGCCTTCGAGCGCAACGTGCCCGAGGCCGCCGAGGCCATCGGCGCGTTGGGCGACGCCGCCGCCGCCGACCGACTTCTCGAATCGGTGGGGCGCGCGCCGCTCTCGGTGCTCTTGCCGGGCTTTCGGCGCTTCCTCGACCGACGTGACCTCACCGACGAGGTGAAGGTCCGCATCGTCGAGCAGCTCGTGGCGCGCTCTCCGACGGCGCAGATCAAGGGCTTTTTGCAAGAGTGGGTGGCGCACCTCTTGCCCACCGACCGCACCCGTGCGCGTCAGCGGGCCGAGCGCGCGATTCGACAGATCAACGATGCACCGGCGGCCCCAGCGGCGCCGGCGGCTCCGGCGGGGGGTGCGCGATGAAGCGCGGGGTTACACGCGCGGGCCTCGGGCTCGCGGTCTGTCTTGCGGTGTCGCCCTCGGGCTGCATGCCGCCGATTCGGGTCACCAACGCCTTCTCGTCGCGCTTCCGCGACAACGACCGCGCCCGCATCGACGCGGTGCTCGCGCGGGTCCAGACGGCGGCGTCGCGGCCGGTCAACAGCCTCAACCAGGCCCTCATGGCGGCGGTGGTGCAGGGCGACGCCCGGGCCGTCGCGCTCTACGATCTCAGCGCCCACCGCGCGCTCTGGTCGCGCCCCCTCGCGGCGTCGAGCACGCCCGAAATCGTGGGCGACGTGGTGGTGGTCGAGACGGGGTCGAGCACGCGGCTCCTCGACCTCCGTTCGGGCGCCGAGCGCGGTCAGATCGAGCACGCGGGTCTCGAGCTCGCCGGGGCGGCGCAAGACGGCGACACGGTGGTGCTCTCGTTCGCCTCGGGCCTCTCCGGGGGCTCGCGTCGCGCGGGCCGCGTGGTGGCCGTCGACGCGGCGTCTGGCTCCGAGCGCTGGAGCCACCAGATCGGCGGCATCGTCGGCCGCCCGTCGGCCCGCGGTGGCCTCGCCTTCATCCCCTGGGATCGCCAGTCGATCGCGGTGCTCGAGCTCTCGAACGGCCACGAGGTCGCGCGCATTCGCTCGACCGATGACGTGCTTTCGTGGGTCTCGGCGACCCCCGAAGGGGTGTTCTACGGCGGCCGCGGGGTGTACCGGCTCACCCCCGACAGCGCCTCGGGCACGCGCACCGGCAGCGCGTACCTCGGCAACCCGCTCGAAGGCGTTCCGGGCGACCCGCAGCTCTACCCTGACGCGTTTCTCGCGACCACGGGCACCCGCACCGCGCGCGACAAGATCCGCTTCGCGATGCGGCCCCGCGCGGGGGCGACCGGCAACGCCGTAGCGCTCCAGCACGACGCGGTGTTTCTCGCGTATTATCGAGACCTTCTGGCCATCAACACGAGCGACGGCACGGTGCGCTGGGCGGTGCGTCTCGACGACGACGTCGAGGCCCTCGAGGTCACCTCGGCGGGGGTGATCGTGGTGGCGGGCAACGGCCAGGTGCGCGGCGTCGACGCGACCACCGGGGCCGTCTCGTCGCTCGGCGAGCTTGGGGCTCAGGTGGGCGCCATCGACCTCGACGCCGAGGGCCTCGCGCTCGCGGCCGGGGGCGCCGCCCCCGAGGGTGATGTGCGGGCGCAGCTGGTGGCGCTCGTGCGCGACACCGACAACCGCCTCGTGCCGTTCCGGTCGTTCTTGACCGGGGTCCTCGCGCGCCGCGAAGAGCCCGAGGTGACCCGCGACCTGCTCGATCTCTACACGCAGCGGTCGATCCCGGTGCAGCTGAAGCAGGCCATCGCGACAGCGCTCCAGTCGCGTCGGGTGGGCGCGAACTTCCTCGTCGCGGCCCTCAGCGATCACTACGATTACCTTGAGAATCGCCAGGCCCCGCCGCTTCAGGTGATCGCGCCGACCCTCGTGGCGATGAACGCCCGCGACGCGACCCAGGGGCTCTTGTCGCACCTCTTCGACCACGAGACGCCGGTGGCGGCACTGCCCGCGGTGGTCAACGCCGTGGCGACCCTCGGCGAGGCGGCGGTGGTCGAGCCGCTCAAGCGCTGGGTTCAGCTCTACAAGAGCGATTCGGCCTTCCGCGGGGCCGACAACGCCGCCGCGCTCAACGCCGCGGTCGATGCGATCTTGCGCTACGGCGACGCCGGGCACCGCGAGTGGTTGCAGCAGTTTCAGCGCGACGCCACCGCCAACCCGCTCGTGCGCGCCCACATCGAGGAGCTCTTCGCGCGCGAGACCAACGAGGCCGCGAGCCGCGCGCGGCAGGCCTCAGAGGGTGAAGAGCAGGCGGCCCGCGAGGCGGCGCTCACGGCCCTGCGCGAGGCCCAGGCCGCGGTGGCCCAATCGCTGAGCGACGAGGCCCTCGACACGGCGTGGAACACCCGGCTCGATGAGATCCGCGAGTGCGCCCAAGGGGCCGTGGCGCGAAACCCCTCGCTCAACCAGATCCGCCTCGTGGTGACCTTGCGGAGCGAGCTCCCGCGGGTCGCGATGCAGCCGAACCCGCCCGCGCGCACCACCCCCGAGGGGCAGAGCGAGTCGCACCCGACCACCCACGCCGAGGCGATGGCGTGGATCGCGGCGCAGCGCGAGGTGCTCGGCACGCTCCACGGCACCGCCCGGCAGATCACGTATTCGCCCCGCGACACGCAGCTCCAGCAGTGCCTCGACCCTGTGATCCAGGGCATTCAGTTTCCGGCCTTCAGGGCGGGGCGGCAGGAGTTCCGGCGGGTGATCGACACCCGGGCTTCGCGGCCCGTCGACGGCGCCGAGAACAACTACTCGGGCCTCGGTGTTGATGGGCAGGGCCGCGAGCTCCCGTGGTGGCTCGTCTCGGCGCCCACCCTCGCGGTCGAAAACCCGCCGCCGCCGACGGCCACCCCCGCGACGCGCCCGGGCACGCGCCCGGCCGCTCCGGGCACGACGCCCGCCCCTGGCACCACGCCGAACCGCACCCCGACCCCCGGCACCACGCCGACCCCCAACAACCCCGGCAGCACTGGAAATACCCAGTGGTGGGAAGCAAATTGAGCGTTTTGCCGCGCGGTCGTTTCACCTTGCCGCCCGTTGTCGGGATGCGCTAGGAGAACGGTCCGCGTGCGAACGCGCCTGCCTCCCGAGGAGATCACCCGTGAAGGAACTCGTTCGTTACCTTTTGGAGAATATGACCATCGATTTTCAGGGCGATTTCGACCTGGATACCGTTCGGGAGATCCTCCGGAAGGACGACAGCCACGAGGCCCGTCGTTTGTTGCAGAAGCTCAACCAGGACGGCACCGTCGACGACCTGCTGATCTCTTTGGCCGACGTGCTCAAGAATTACCTCCCCACCGGCGTGACCGACCAGGTCATCCGCGAGCAGATCGCCGAGTATTCGGAGTCCTGACGCGACTCGCCGCTTCCGCCGTAGTTTTGTTCTTCGCCGGCTGTGATGTCGGCGGCCCTTCAGCCCAGCCCACCCCTCTTCGTGTTGTGTCTACGGTGCCCTCGGCCGAGGGCCTCGACGGGGGTGTGCTTGTCTACCCTTCGGGCGCCCCGGTCGAGGCGCGCTTTGACCGACTCCTGGCGCCCGCCACGGTGACCCGGGGGAGCTTCGGGCTCCGCTCGGGCGCCCTCGGCGTCTTCGGCGGCGTTCGCTACGACATGGTGCGCCGGGCGGTGGTGTTCACGCCCAACCCGGCCGAGCTGCGCCCGGGATTGGAGTACGTGATGGTGGCCACCCCGGCGATCCGCGGCTGGGACGGCGCGGCCCAGGCCGCCGAGCTCCGTGTGAGGTTTCGCGCGGGCCCGAGGGTGCCCGTTGCGTCGACCGCGGCGCCCTCGTTGCGCCGGGAGGTCGCGCCGCTCCTCGCGAGCCGCTGCGGGGCCAGCCCGTGCCACGGCGGGGCCGCACCGGTGATGGCGCTCGACCTCTCGTCGCCCGCCTCGATTCGGAACACCACCCTGGGCGTCAGGTCGCGGCAATGGGGTGACGGGCCGGTGACCCGCGCCGACCCCGCGTGGGGCGCCCTCGACCGCATCGACCTCTCAGTGGCCGAGGCCCAGGGGCGGCCTGAGTACAGCTACTTGATGTACAAGCTGATCGGCGAGGGCCCGATGGTGGGCGAGGTGATGCCGCCCGGGGGCGCGGCGCGCTTGACCGAGGCCGAGCTCGACCTGCTCGCCCGATGGATCGCCGCCGGGGCCCCAGACAACTGAACGCAGGGGGCGGCGATTGACTGTCTTGACAGTGATTCGTCGTGCATCGTAGTGCCAGCGGCATGAATCGGGTGCGATTGGGTGTTGCGGCGGTGTTCCTGCTTGGCAGCGTCGGGATGGGCGCGAGCTGTCGCAACGGTCGCACGAACCCGCCTCCGGTGCAGGCCGAGGGGGGCGACGCCGCGGCCGCGCGGCCGACGCCGACCATCGCGGCGG
Source organism: Myxococcales bacterium (assembly GCA_016792845.1). GTDB lineage: Bacteria > Myxococcota_A > Polyangia > Polyangiales > JAEUKH01. The sequence goes on from JAEUKH010000004.1 coordinate 127,739, forward strand.
GCTCGTCGCTCGTGACCGAGGTCGAGGGCCTCGACCTCCACGCCCTCTCGTCGGCCGAGCGCGAGAGCTTCTGGGCGGTGGCCAACGACGAGCTCTCGACCTGCGGCGATCCGCACAGCCTCGCGGTGTGCGCCCGCGACCGCCTCGCGTGCCGCACCTGCCTGCCGGCGTTGCGCTTCCTCGCCCGCCGCGTGCAAGACGGCATGCGCCGCGAAGACCTCTCCGAGGCGCTCAGGGCCCGCTACGCCGCGAGCGCCGCGCAACAGATCCGGCTTGAGGGTGCGCCCTCGCACGGCAGCGTCACGGCGGCGGTGACCGTGGTCGAGTTCAGCGATTACGAGTGCCCGCACTGCGCCCACGCGGTGCCCGTCTTGCGCACCGTCGCGCGCGAGTTCGAGGGGCGCGTGCGCATGGTGCACATGAACTTCCCGCTGAGCGGTCACATCCACGCGATGCCCGCGGCCCGCGCGGCCCTCGCCGCAGGCCGACAGAACAAGTTCTGGGAGATGAACGACCTGCTCTTTCAGAACCGCGAGCACCTTGAGCCTGCCGACCTCGATCGGTACGCGACGCAGTTGGGGCTCGACCTCAACCGCTTCCACACCGACGCGGCGTCGCCCGAGATCGAGGCGGCCATTGCGGCGACCCGGCGCGAGGGCGAGCGGCTCCAGATTCAGGGCACGCCGACGATCTACATCAACGGTCGGCGGTACGAGCTGCCGGTGCAGCGCGAGCCCCTCCGGGAGTGGATCCAAGACGAGCTCGATCTCATCAATCAGCGCTGAATCACAGTATTTTTGGCGGGGGCGTTCGGCTCCCGCGCGGTGCAAAGAGAGAACCCACCCACTCGGTCGCGCGGGCCGCCGAGGGGTGGGTTTCGTCGTTGCGAGGGCGAGGGCTCAGCGACGGCGGGCGTCGTTGTCGTCGGCGAACGCCTTGACGGCGAGGCGCCGCGACTGTTGGGCGAGGTGCTCGGCGAGCTGCCCGGCGACGTACATCACCGCGTCTTGCTCGTCGGTCTCGAAGCCCGCGTGGATGCTGCGTCGGTCGAGCTGGATGCACGCAAAGAGTCGGCCTTGGTGCATGGCGGGCGCGAAGAGGCTCGGGCCCCCGCGGCTCTGCTCGGTGAGGGCCTCGCCCGACTCGGTGACCGCGGTGACGAGGGCGTTGCGCTTGCGAACGGCCTGGCCGCGGCCGCCCGATTTGGCAGAGTGTCGCTGCCCCCCTTGGCTGAGATCGCCCGCGACGCCCGAGGCGACGAACTCGTCTTTGTCGATGTCGTAGAGCGAGACCGACACCGCCGTGGCGGCGATCTGCTCGTGGACGATCTTGGCGACATAGCCCGCGGCCTCGCCCGGGTCGGCGACAAAGGCGAGATCCATCAGGGAGTCAAAGAGCTCGCTCAAGAGGTCTTTGCCGCGACGGTAGTTCTTGTTCGACACCGGCACGGGCTTCGCGCTCGCCGCGGGGGCCTCGACCTTGGCCGCGACCTTCGGCGCCTCGGCGGGCTGCGCTTCGACCGCGGGGGCCTCGACCTTGGCTTCGGCCGCGGGGGTCTCGACCTTGGCTTCGACGGCGGGGGTCTCGGCCTTGGTTTCGGCCTTGGTCTCGACCGCGGGAGCCTCAGCCGACGCGGTCTCGGGGCGCGCGGTCTCGGGCGAGCTCGCTTCAACCTGAGGCGTGACCTCGGGAGCCTTCGCAGTGACCGCCGCGGTCACGATGTTGGCGGTGGGCATCTCGCGCGAGGGCGTGCGCGAGCGGTTGCGCTTCTTGTCTTTCTTCGACTTCTTGCCGCCGCGCTCCTCGCCGGGGCTGCTCGATTTCAGCGGGTCTGCGGCGGGCTCCGTCGACGTCTCGCGCGCCTCGGCGGCCGCATCGGCGGCGCTGGTGTCGGCGACGGTGACCTCGTCGCGCCCGGCCAGCTCGGGGGCCCGCGCGGCTTCGGGCAGCGAAGGCGCGGCGAGGGGGGCTTCGGGGGCCGCGGGCGCGTCGACGACGATCGAAGGCTCGGCCGCGGCGACAGGCGGCGACGAGGGCGCGACGGTGGTGTGGACCACCCCGTTGACCACGCTGCTCGCAGCCGGAGGGGGCGTCGACACAGGCCGCGGCGCCAACGCCGGACGCACCTGGATCTCAGGCTCGCCGCGCCAATCCTTCCACCGGAGGACCACCAACGGGGGCGCTTCGGCCCGCCCGCTGAACTCATGGTCGAACACCGCGACCATCACGTAGCGGCCTCGCGGGCGCGTAGCGAGGCCCCGTCGGAGCCCCGCGAGGGTCTGCCGCGCGACCTGCTCGGCCTGCTGCACGGTCGTGCCCGCGGGCACCGCGAACACGCGCTCGCGGTAGCTCAGCGGGTTCGTCGCATTGGGCTCTTGATCGCGCTCAAAGAGCACCTTCGAGGCGGGCAGCGGCTCGTGCGACTCGACGCCCTGGATCGGCATCGAATCTCGCGACGCGCTCTCGACGGGCGCGGCCTCGACGGGCGCGGCCTCGACCGCCGGGGCCTCGACCGCCGCCGCGGGCGCTTCGGCAGGGGCCGCGGCCTCAACCTTGGGGGCCTCAACCTTGGGGGCTTCTTCGACGGCGGGGCCTTCGACCTTCGCGGGCTCGGCGACGGCTGGGGCGGGGCCTTCGACCTTCGCGGGCTCGGCGACTGCGGGAGCGTCGACCTTCGCGGGCTCGGCGGCGACAGCGGGGGCTTCGACCTTCGGGGCCTCGGCGACCGCGGCGGGTTCGGGCTTCGCGGGCTCGGGCTTCGCGGCGGGCGGCTCGGCGGCAGGCGCGGGGCGCACGCTCTCGGTCGCTCGCAGCGGGCGGATCGTGTACCGGTCGCGGTTCTCGAGGTCGATCACGCGCACGACGCCGTCGGCCTCGAACTCACACTTGAACTTCTTGATCGAACCGCCGCGCGCGCTCGTCAGGGCACCGGCCCACGAGTCAGCATCGACGGTCACAGCGGCGGCGGTGCCACCTGAGGGAGCTGGGAGCTCAACTAGCCAGCGCATGTGAAATTGTACCCGCTTTTGATGCCGAAGAACCGGCCCCCACAGCGGGTAACAGAACGACGCTTGCGCCGTCAAGACAAGGCTTTGCTATGGTCGCGGGCGTGCGCATCGTCGTTGTCAGCACCGCAAACGTTGCAGAGGCCACCGTGACCCTGCGCGACCTCGGGTGCGCAGTGCGCACGGCGTCTCCGCTTGAATTGCCGAGTCGCTACACCCGCGGCATCGATGCCCTTGTGGTCGAAGCTGGAGATGACGCCGAGGTGGGTCGCTTCGTCTTGCAGCGGGTGCGCGCGTTGGGAGAGCACATCCCGACGCTCTTGGCGGTGCAGACCTCGCAGCTCACCCGCGTCGACCCGCGCTGGGCGTACGATGACCTCGTGCTTCAGCCCTACGTCCCACAAGAGCTCTATGTTCGATTGCGCACCCTTGAGTGGCGCGCGTCAGAATTCTCGGGGCCCGAGCGCATCAAGCTCGGGGCGCTGGTGATCGACCTCTCGGCCCACGAGGCCGCGGTCGGAGGGCGCGCGCTCTCACTCACGCCCCGCGAGTTCGCGCTCTTGACGCTCTTGGCGCGACACCGCGGCAGGGTGCTCACTCGGGCCACCCTCTTGCGCGAAGTCTGGGGCGCTCGGAGCACCGAGAGCCGCAGCCTCGACGTCCACATCAGGAGGCTGCGTTCGGCGCTCGGCGCCGAAGTCTCGCTCGTGACCGTTCGGGGCGTGGGGTATCGCCTCGGCGAGGCGCCCGACGGGGTCGTGCGAGAGGCTCCGGTCTCGGTCTCGGTCTCGGTCTCGGTCTCGCCCGAAGGAGACTCACGGTGAGGGCCCGGGTGGCGTTGACGATGGGCTGCCCTTCGGGCATCGGGCCCGAAGTCGCGGTCGCCGCGGCGGCCTGGTTTCAGCGCGCTGAGCCCGAGGTCGAGCTCGTGCTGGTGGGCGACCGCGGGGCCTTCACAGACGCAGCGCGGGGCCTCGGGCTGAGCCTCGACCGCGCGCACATCGACGAGGTCTCTTCGCTCGACGCGGCGTCGCGGGCGCCGGGCCGTCCGAGCCGCGCGGGGGGGGTGGCCCAGCGCGACGCCATCGACCGCGCTTACGCCTTGGTGCGCGGCGAAGACGCCCTCGCGATGGTGACCGCGCCGGTGAGCAAGAAGGCCATCACCGACGCGGGCGCGGCCTTCCTCGGGCACACAGAGTATCTCGCCGCGAAGGCCGAGGTCGCGCGGGTGGTGATGCTCTTCGCGGGGCCTCGGCTCAACACCGCCCTCGTCACCACGCACCTGCCCATCGCGCGGGTCAGCGCGGCGATCACCCGCGACGCGGTGTCTGAGACCGTCGTGCTCACGGCGCGGGCCATGCGCGACTGGTGGGGCCTCGCGGCGCCGCGGGTGGCGGTCTGCGGGCTGAACCCCCACGCGGGCGAAGGCGGGCTCCTCGGGCACGAAGAGCGCGACGTGATCGGCCCCGCGGTGGCGACCGCGCGCGAGGCCCTCGGCGAGGGCTTCACGGTGCGCGGCCCCGTGCCCGCCGAGGCTGTGTTTCGGCAGGCCCGCGACGGCCGCGACGACGCCGTGGTGGCGATGTACCACGACCAGGCCACCATCGCCTCGAAGCTCGTCGACTTCGGCGACGCGGTGAATGTGACCTTGGGGCTGCCCTTCGTGCGCACCAGCGTCGACCACGGTACGGCGTACGACATCGCAGGGCAGGGGGTCGCCGACAGCCGCGGCATGCGCGCGGCGCTGAGCCTCGGCGTGCGCCTCGGGCGCCAGCGAAGTGTACGATTGAAATGAGCCCCCGGCCTCTGGCAGAGTGTCGGGTTGACAATGGCCAGGCTGGTTGTACGCGGTGCGCGCACGCACAATCTTCAGTCTGTGAACGTCGAGATCCCCCGCGAAGGCCTTGTGGTGATCACAGGGCCGAGCGGTTCAGGCAAGAGTTCACTGGCGTTCAATACGATCTACGCTGAAGGTCGTCGGCGGTACGTCGAGTCGCTCTCGGCCTACGCGCGACAGCTCCTCGGCCCCATCGCCCGGCCCGAGGTCGAGAGCATCGAAGGGCTCTCTCCGGCCATCGCCATCGAGCAGCGCGCCCTCGGGCGAAACCCGCGCTCGACGGTGGGCACGGTCACCGAAATCGACGATCACCTGCGGCTCTTGATGGCCCGGGCGGGCGAGCCCTTCTGCCCCAATTGTGGCCGCTCGGTTCATGCGAGCACGGTCACCGAGATGGTCGACGCGGTGCTCGGGCTCGGGCCGGGCGCGCGGGTGAGCTTGATGGCGCCCGCGGTGCGCGGCGAGAAGGGCGCCCACGCCGACCGCCTGGAGGCCTGGCGCCGCGAGGGCTTCGTGCGGGTGCGCGTCGACGGCAAGCTCTGCGACCTCGGCGACGAGCTCGTGCTCGACCCGCGGCAGCGCCACGACGTCGACCTCGTGATCGACCGCGTGGTCATCAAAGACGGCGTGCGGGCGCGGGTGCTCGACGCCGTAGAGCTGTGCCTCCGTCACGGACACGGGCTCGTTCGCATCGCGCCGACCGAGGGCGACGAGGTGCTCCTCTCGGAGCGCTTCGCTTGCGCGGTGTGCTCGATCACGCTGCCGCCCATCGAGCCCGCGCTCTTCTCGTTCAACGCCCCGTCGGGCGCCTGCCCGGTGTGTCACGGGCTCGGCGTTCGGAGCGTGGCCGATCTCGCGAAGCTCGTGCCCGACACGGGCAAGAGCATCCGCGGCGGGGCCCTGGCGGGCTTCAAGAAGGGCTCGCTCCCGCGCGAGCTTGAGCGGTATGCGCGGGCCCTCGGGGTCGACCTCGACGCGCCCTGGGGTGAGCTCCCGGAGCGCGCCCGTGATGAGATTCTCTACGGCGACGGCGACGCGTACCCGGGCGTCCTCGCGCTGCTCGAGCGCCGCTCGCGTGCGGGGGGGCGCGAAGACGAAGACGAGCTCGAGGTCGACGAGACCGACGCCCGCTGGCGCAAAGAGGCGAGCTGCGACGCCTGCCAGGGTCTCAGGCTCTGCCCCGAGGCCCTCGCGGTGAAGCTCGGCGGGCGCAACATCGCCGAGCTCTCTGCGATGCGGGTGCGCGCCCTCCACGTCTTTCTGAAGGGCCTCGGCTTCTCGCCCAAGGTCTTCGCCATCGTCGAGCGGCTGCACCAGGAGCTCGTCGCCCGCCTCGGATTCCTCGACGCGGTGGGCCTGCCGTACCTCTCGATGAACCGCCCCGCGGCCACGCTCTCGGTCGGTGAGGGCCAGCGCGTGCGCCTCGCGACGCAGATCGGCAGCGCCCTGGTGGGCGTGCTCTATGTGCTCGACGAGCCCTCGGTGGGGCTCCACCCGCGCGACTCTGAGCGTCTGCTCGGTACGATCCGCGCGATGGCCGATCGGGGCAACGCGGTGCTCCTGGTCGAACACGACCTGGAGACCATCCGCGCGGCCGATCACGTCGTCGATCTCGGGCCGGGCGCGGGCCTGCGCGGCGGCCGCATCGTGGGCGAGGGCACCCCCGAGGTGCTCGCGAAGAACCTCGACAGCGTCACCGGGCCGTGGCTCGCGGGGGTGCGCCGCATCGAGGTGCCCGCGTCGCGCCGGAAGCCCTGGGGCACCCTGAGCGTGCGGGGGGCGAACTTGCACAACCTCCGCGATGTGACGGTGTCGATCCCGCTCGGGTGCCTCGTGGCGGTGACCGGGGTCTCGGGGAGCGGCAAGAGCTCGCTCGTGCTCGGCACCCTCGTTCCGCACCTCCGGGCCAGGCTGAGCCCCGTCGCGCGTCGCGAGGGGCTGCCGCCGATTCGCGGCCTCGACGGCGCCGAACAGATCGATCGCATGGTGGCCGTCGACGCGGCCCCGCTCGGGCGCACCCCTCGCTCGTCGCCGGCGACGTACATGGGCATCTTCGCGCTGCTCCGCGAGCTCTTCGCGACGATGCCCGAGGCCAAGGCCCGCGGCTTTCGCGCGGGGCGCTTCAGCTTCAACGTGAAGGGCGGCCGCTGCGAGATCTGCCAGGGCGAGGGCGTGCGGCGGGTCGAGATGCACTTTCTGCCCGACGTGACGGTGCCCTGCGAGGCCTGCGGCGGCACGCGCTACGAGCCCGAGACGCTCTCGGTGCGTTACCGCGGGTACTCGATCGCCGACGCGCTGGGGATGAGCGCCGACGAGGCCGCCCAGGTGTTCGAGACCGTGCCCAAGGTGCGCGAGCTCCTCGCGTCACTGCAAGACGTGGGGCTCGGGTACCTCAGGCTCGGGCAGCCCGCGACCACCCTCTCGGGCGGAGAGGCCCAACGGGTGAGGCTCGCCCGAGAGCTCGCCCGGCGCGCCACGGGCAAGACCCTCTACGTGCTCGATGAGCCCACCACGGGGCTCCACCTCGAAGACATCGACACCCTCATCAGCTTGCTCGAAAAGCTCGTCGTACAAGGCAATACCGTGCTCGTCATCGAGCACCAGATGGACGTCGTCAAGCGCGCCGACTGGGTCATCGACATCGGCCCCGACGGCGGTGACGAGGGCGGCGAGGTGGTCGTCGCGGGGCTGCCCGAAGAGGTCGCCGCGCACCCGCGCTCGCTCACCGGGCGGGCCCTCGCGCCGCTCCTAGAGGGCCTCGGCGCGTCGCGTCGCGCGGCAAAATCCGAGAAGGCGAAGCGAAGCCGCGCCAAGCCTGTCGCGGGCGCTTGACCCGAAGGGCACCTCGCGCGTAGAGCCGCAGGGGTCATGGCGAACGAGCGAAGGGCACGAATCTTGGTGGCAAAACCCGGCCTCGACGGCCACGACCGCGGCGCCAAAGTGGTGGCCCGCGCGCTCCGTGACGCGGGTTTCGAGGTGATCTACACGGGCCTGCACCAGACCCCTGACATGATCGCCGCCGCCGCGGTGCAAGAAGACGTCGACGGCGTCGGGCTCTCGATCATGTCGGGCGCCCACAACACCCTCTTCCCCGCGGTGATCGCCGCGTTGAAGGGGCACGGCGCCGACGACGTGAAGGTCTTCGGCGGCGGCATCATCCCCGAGCAAGATTTCGCGCGCCTCGAAGGCGCCGGTGTCGCCAAGGTCTTCACCCCCGGCACCCCCCTCGGCGACATCGTCACCTGGGTCGACGCCAACATCAAACCCCGCGAGGGGCTCTAAGACCCAAGCCCAAGGGCGATGTTGACAGTGTGAACATCGCCCCCGCCGGGGCCCGGGCTCACTGCATGCGCGGGCGGAGGCAGATGCCGTAGGTGCGCATGCGCAGGCCGTCGTCGACGGGCACGCAGGTGAAGCCGCGGTCGCAGGGCACCGAGTCGGCGCAGCGCCGCGCGCAGAACGAGAGCGTGGTGGGCGCGGCCATGGTGTTGGTCTCGAGCACCCCCGACGAGGTGGCGCAGATTTCGTATTGGCTTGAGTTCGACTGGCTTCGGCAGAGGGCGTCGTTGCCGTTGCGGCACGGCACCGTGCAGCGGCCCTGGATGCAGGTGTTGGTGAGGCAGTCGGAGCTCGACATGCAGGCGCCGCCGAAGGGCACCACCGCGTTCACCCGGGCCGACTCGCAGAGGAAGCAGGCGCGGTTGCCGAGGCAGTCGTAGGTGCCGCCGCAGACCCCGTTGCTCGGGCACTCGTCGGCGCTGCGGCACTCGTTGGTGGGGCGGTTGACGGGCTTGCGGCAGACCATGTCGAAGCCGCAGACGCCGCCGTGAAAACAGGAGTTGCCCGAGCAGCACGCCTGGCCGTCGTCGCCGCAGGTGGCGTTTGTGATCGGATCGTCGAGATCGACCCCGCACCCGGCCAACGAAGTCACCAAACAGAGGCCTAAAAGCGCGCCAGCGAAACGATGCATCACGGGTCAGACCATACCACGGTTGCGGCGCAGTGTTGCGCGTCGCGCGGGGGGGACTTAGGGTCCGCCTCCCAATGGCCGGAAGCAGCGAAGATTATTACGACCTCCTGGGGGTTTCGCGCGAGGCGAACCCCGATGAAATCAAGTCGGCGTATCGCAAGCAGGCGCTGAAGTTTCACCCCGACCGCAACCCCGGCAACGCCGAGGCCGAGGCGAAGTTCAAAGAGGTGACCGAGGCGTACCATGTGCTCTCTGACGCCGACCGCCGCGCCCACTACGATCGCTTCGGGCGGGCGCCCCAGGCCTCGGGCGGCGGGTACGCCGGCGGCGCGCCTGACTTCAGCAATTTCGACCCCCAAGAGATTCTGCAAGAGGTGCTCGGCGACCTCTTCGGCAACCTCGGCGGGCGTCGCCGCATCTCGGGGCGCGACGTCTCGGCCGAGCTGGTGATCAGCCTCGAAGAGGCCGCCCGCGGCTGCGAGAAGACGCTCGAATTTGAGCGCTCGGCGGCGTGCGAGACCTGCCACGGGCGGGGCGCCGAGCCGGGTACCGCGCTCACCGCCTGTTCGGCCTGTCAGGGGCGCGGGCAGGTGGTGTTTCAGCAGGGCTTTTTCAGGCTCTCGCGGCCGTGCCAGAAGTGCGCGGGGCGGGGCTCGGTGCCCGAGAAGCCCTGCGGCACCTGCGCGGGCACGGGGGTGATGCGCAAGACCGAGAAGCTCGCGGTGTCGCTCCCGGCGGGCATCGAAGACGGGGCCACGCGTACGGTTCAGGGCTACGGCGAGGCGCCGTCGAACGGGGCCGCCACGGGCGACCTCGAGATCACCGTCAAGATCGCCGAGCACCCGATCTTCAGGCGCGACGGGGCCGAGCTGCGGTGCACCATCCCGGTCAGCTTCCCCCAAGCGGCGCTCGGGGGCATGCTCGAGGTGCCGACCCTCGACGGCAAGGTGAAGATGCGGCTCCCGCCGGGGGTGCAGCCGGGGCAAGAGCTTCGGCTCCGCGGCAAGGGTATGCCGCGCTACGGCGGCATGGGGCGCGGCGACCAGATCGTGGGCATCGCGCTCGAAGTGCCGACCCAGCTGAGCGACGCCCAACGCGAGCTCATCGAGCAGCTCGCCAAGTCGCTCGGCGAAGACACGCACCCTCAGCAGAAGACCTTTCTTGAAAAGCTGAAGGGCTTGTTCGAATAGCGTCGTCGCAGCCCGCGCTCTTGACGCTGCCACTGGAGTGAGAAGGTTCAGCCCGCCATGTCTTCGAAGCGTGACTATTACGAGGTTCTCGGTGTTGAGAAGAGCACCTCGGCCGATGAAATCAAGAAGGCCTATCGCAAGCAGGCTTTGAAGTACCACCCCGACCGAAACCCCGGCGACGCCGAGGCCGAGGCGAAGTTCAAAGAGGTCAACGAGGCCTACCAGGTCTTGTCAGACGACGAGAAGCGCAAGCTCTACGACACCTACGGTCACGCCGGGCTCGACAGCCAGGGCTTCAGGCCGTCTGAAGACATCTTCTCGCAGTTCCAAGACCTCTTCGCAGACTTCTTCGGCGGGGGCTTCGGCGGCGGGCCCTTCGGCGGTGGCGGTGGCGGGGGCGGTCGGGGCGCCCGCGGCGGCGGCAACCGCGCAACGGCGGGGCGCGACCTGCGGACGGGCGTGCAGCTCAGCCTGAAAGACGCCGTGCTCGGCAGCAAGCGCGACATCTCGGTGGTGTATCCGCAGACCTGCGAGGGGTGCAGCGGCAGCGGCGCGGCCAAGGGCTCGAAGCCCCAACAGTGCCCCACCTGCAAGGGCCGCGGCCAGATCGCCCACGGCGGCATGGGCATCATGATCTCGATGCCCTGCAACGACTGCGGCGGCTCGGGGCAGGTCATCACCAAGCCCTGCGGCGACTGCAACGGTCGCGGCGAGGTGCGGGCCGAGCGCAAGATCAAGGTCAACATCCCCGCGGGCATCGACCACGGGCAGGCCATTCGGGTGCCAGGGCAGGGCGAGCCCGGGCTTAACGGCGGCCCCGCGGGCAACCTCCTGGTGGTCGTCGAGGTGCTCCAAGACGACGTCTTCGAGCGCAACGGCAGCGACCTCGTGGCGCCGCTCCATGTGCCCTTTACCGTCGCGGCGCTCGGGGGCAAGGTGCCCTTCGAGACCCTCGACGGTCGCACCCTCGAGCTCGACGTCAAGCCCGGGAGCCAGCCCGGCAGCACCCTCACCGTGCGCGGCGAAGGCGTGCCCTTCGTCGAGCGCAAGGGCAAGGGCAACCTCATCACGGTGCTCCAGGTCGAGGTGCCGACGGCGCTCTCGACCCCGCAACGCGAGGCCCTAGAGGCCTTCGCAAAGAGCATGCTGGTCGATGCCTAAGTTCGCGATTGCAATCGCGATTTTGTTAGTCTCTGCGCGCGCCTCGGCGGAGTCTCGCGCCCTCTGCGGCGGCGCCGCGTCGGTGACCCGCGACACCGCGTCGTCGCCGTGGAGCCTCGCGGTCGGCGGCGCCCAGACGCTCCTCGGCGCGGGCGACCTCGAGCTCCGCGCGGTGGGGCCGTTGGTGCTGTTGCGCGGCGCCGAAGACCCGAGCGGGCCCGGGTGGTCTGCGGTGGTGCGCTGCGGCCCCGGGCCCGTCGCGCGGGTGGCCGAGGGCCGTGAGCGCTGGGTCGGCGAAGACGTCGGTCAGCGTCGCCGCGAGGCGCTCTCGGTCGCGACGGTGGCCGGGGTCGAGCGGGTGCTTCGGGTGACCTACGACGAGGGCCGTCGGCTGTGCGGGGTGGGCTACGCCGTGGCCGAGACGGCGTGGTTTGACCCCGCGACGTCGCGGTGGGTCGAGGCGCGGGTGAGCCTTGGGGGTGCGCTCCCGCGCGCGGAGGATGAGGCGTCGGTGACGGCGGCCCGCGACGCCTCGGGGCTCGTCGCGCCGGTCGCGCTTCGCGGGTACCAAGACGCCACCGGCCGCGAGGCTGTCGCGGTCGGGCCGCGGCTCGATCAAGACGGCGCCCGGGGCGTGGCGCTCGGGGCGGGCAGCGTGATCAGCTTCGAGCTGCCGGTGGGGGTGGGCCTCGAAGGGGTCGATCTGGGCCTGCAACGGGCTGGCGGTGACCCGCTCCGCCTCGCGGTCTTCACCGAGCCCGGGTCGGGGCCGCGCGACGCGACGGTCGGGTCGACGGCCCTCGCCGAAGGGCGTGGGGTGGTGCGGCTCGCCTGGCCGGGTGTCGAGGCCGCGCGCTGTGTGGCCCTGCGCTTCGGGTCGGCGGTGACCCTCTCGCGGCTCGCGCTGCGGACCTCCCTCGACGCCGACGGCCCACGGGCCTTCGAGCGCCTCGCCCAAGAAGCGTCGACCCCGCAAGGAGAGGGCGCGTTGCGACTCTTGCTGAGCCTCGGGCCCGAGGCCCTCGCCGCGTTGCGGGCGCGGGTGCCTGAGATGCCGACCCCGGCGCGTCGGCGCGCGCTCCGGCTCCTGGCGGGGCATCGCGATCCCGAGACCCTCGCGCTCATGGTCGCGGCCCTCGCGAACGACGAGACCCGCGACGCGGCGCTGGCGGCGCTCCAGGCGGCGGGGCCTCAGGCGGTCACCGCGCTCGGCGCTTCGCTCGGTGAGAACCCGGCTGCGGCGGGGGCGCTGGCGGTGCTGCATGCGCCGATCGAGGCCCGTGCCATGGCGCTTCTGCGCGGCCTCAGCACCGACGACGCGGCCTGGCGCGCGACCCGCGGCGCGCTTGAACGTGTGCTTCCGGGGCTCGTCACGACGCCTCACTTCGAAGCGTGGCTCGCGGCGCTCCCGAGCGACGACCCGAGGGCCGAGACCCGCGGGCTCCGGGTGGCGGCCGAGAGCCTCACGCCCGGCACCGCGTCGACCCCTACGCTCGGCCAGAGGGCGCTGCGGTACTTCACCCAAGAAGCAGCATTTGAGATGCGATATCGGGCACTTGCGGCCTTGCCGTTCTCGCCCGATGGGGTGACCCGGTTGCAGGCGCTGGTCACCGACGACGACGACGACGACCTTCGCGCCGAGGCGGCACGGGTGCTCGGTCGCAGCGGGGCGGGCGACGCGGCGCTGCTCAGGGCGCTCGGGGCAGACCCGGTGCCGCGGGTGCGGGCGGCGGCGGCGGCGGCCTTGGCGGGGCGGGCGGGGGCCACGGCGGGGCTCGTCGAGGCGCTCGGGCGTGATCGCTGGCCTTCGACCCGGGTGGCCGCGGCGAGCGCGCTCGCGGGCGCGTCGGGGGCCGCGTCGGGCCTCCTCGGGGCCCTGTCAGATCGCAACGTGGGGGTGGTTCGGGCTGCGCTCCACGCCCTCGGGCAGACCCCGGGCCCTGAGGTGACGGGGCGGCTCGTGGCGTGGGCCGAAGACGGCCGTCACAACCCCGAGCTGCGCCGCGACGCGGTCGACGCGGCGGGCAATCACTGCGACGCGTCGGCCTTGGGGCCGCTCGAACGGTTGCTTGAGAGCACCAGCGATCCGAGCCTGCCGCCCTACGAGCTTGAGGTGGGCGAGGCCGCCCTCGCGGCCATCGCGCGCATCGACGTCGCCCGCGCCCGCGCGTGGATCGCCCGCAACGGCAGCAACGCCGCAGCGGCCAGCGCGGTCGAGCGGTCGAGCCGTCGCGCCTGCGCGGTGCGCTGACGAGGCGCCCCGCGGTCGAGGGTCACATCGTCGGTAGGGCGCCGAGCACCGTCGGGATGCGCCCCGGGTCGCGGGCCGCGGAGCCGAGGAAGTGCGCCGCGCGGAGGCGGGCGTCGGCGACGTCGAAGACCACGAAGTGGCCGTCGCGGCCGGCGGGGGCGTCAAACTGCATCCAGGCGGTGGTGGCCGTGGGCATGCCGAGGGCGTCGACGAGGTTGCCGCGGCTCGGGAGGGCGAGGGGGCTCAGTCCGAGGATGTTCCACCCGGGTTCGGGGTGGCTGACGGTGCCGGTGAGCGGAAAGCCAGCGGCAAGCGCCAGCGCCGCGATGGCCGGCGGGGGCGCGTACGAGTCGACAAAGCCCTGCGTGAGAAAGACGCTCTTGGGCCGCATCGCGCCCTGCGGCGCGCGGCTCATGAGGTGCGCATAATTGATCGGGTCGGCGGGGTCGGCGAGGGTCTGCAAGAGCGTCGCGAGCGGGTGCAGGGCCACCAGCTCGTCGCGCTGCAACATCAGCACCGAGGTGATCGTCTGCGGGATGTTCACCGGCTCGGTCTTGAGCACGATCGAGAGCGCGATCACCCCCGCGGCGCCCGACAGCACCGCCGTCTGCGGAAGCGGGTCTGCGGCCAGCCAGAGGGGGCCGTTCAGCCCGCCCTGCGAGTGCCCGAAGAACATCACATGGTTCGGGTCGAAGCGCGTCGCCACGACCCCGCCCGGGGTGCGCGCGTCGAAGGCGAGGGCACGCACGAAGCGCCCGCACTGCACGAGGTCGAGGCCCGCCTGGCGGTTGTTGGTGCGGCCCGCGAAGGGGTTGGTGAAGTTGAAGAACGCCGTGTCGGGGGTCGTGCCCGGCGCGGCCCGCTCGCCGTGAAAGATCTGGTCGATGCCGAGCCCGGCCACGCCCTCGGCGGCGAGCGCGGCGGCGGTTCGGTCGTTGACGAAGCTCCCCGCGTTGCCGCCGGTGCCGTGGGCGTAGACCGCGATGGGCCAGCCGCCCTCGGGCATCGGGCGGCCCGTGGGCACCGTGAGCACGAAGCGAATGGGCTCCATGCCCTGCACCTGCGGTACGCCGTTGGCGTCGAGGCTGAAGTCGCCGCTGCCGGTCTCGGCGTAGGGGTTGGTGCCGGTCTGAAAGATCGGGTTGGGGCCGTAATGCCCGCGAAAGAGGTGATACTCGCCGCTGTCGGTGGCGTCTGAGATGTCGATGAGCCGCGGCTCCGGGCCCTGGGTGCGCAGCCACGTCGCAGCGCTCAAGAACTCGCGCGTCGGGTCGCTGGTGGTGAACACCGTCATCGACAGGATGCGCGCCCGCGGAACCCCCGCGCTCTCGACCATCGCGAGGCTCGGGGTGTACACGCTCCGGGCCCGCGCGATCACCGGGTCAGAGACCCCCGCGTCGCCAGGGTCGAGCACCGCGTCGAGGTCGGCGTCTCGGCGAAGGGCGACGCCCCCGCGCCCCACGAGGGCCCGCGTCGCGACCAGGGCGTATCGTGTGCGGAGACGCAGCGGGTAGCCGTGAACTGGCGCCACGGCCAAGGTGTGCGCGCCCCAATACCGCGTCGGCGCCTCGCGGTAATAAAACTGCAAGGGCACGCGCTCGCCGCGCCGCGGGCTCGACGGGTCGACGTCGATGAGCTGGACAGGGCTCTCGGCGCTCCGTGTCAGCGCGGCGTCGGCGGGCAAGGCCGAGGTGTCGAGGGGCACGCCGAAGCGCAAATACACCGCCCCGCTCGGCGAGAAGCCGTCGAGGCGCCCTGCGAACTGCGTGAGATACCCGCGCACCAAGGGGTGAATGCCCTGCTGCGGGAGCACCCCAAAGGTCACCCGGCCCTCGGCGTCGCGCTCAAGGTCATTGGGCCAAGGCATCTGCCACGCCTCAACCCCCGCGTCGGCCCGCGGGATGCGCCAGAAGGCCACCGGCTCGGGCGGCCCCGCGTCGGGCGTCGCCACCCCCGCGTCGGGCGGCTCGCCGAGGTCGTCGGTGCCGGGGCCGGAGTCGCGCGCGGCCCCGTCGGCCCCGAGGTCGCCTGAGGCCGAAGCGTCAGACAGCGTCGAGGGCAGGTCGCCGCATGCGTTGAGGCCCAGGAGAGAGACCGCAATGGCCAGAGTCGAAGCGCGCATCACGCCGAGGATCGTAGTACGAAACCGCCGTGCTGCGTGGCCATCGTTCGAGGCTCGGTCTGCTCGTCGCGTTGTTTTCGTTCGCCTGCCGACGTCGACCCGAGGCCCGCGACGCCGCGGCCGAGGCCGACGCCGCCGACGCGCCAGCGACCCGCGACGCTGACCCGGGCCGCGACGCGCCCGCGCCCGACCCCTGCACCCTTACGGGCGTCGAGACCGTCGCGGCCCTCGACGAGGTTGACGCCTCGGTGAGCCGCTGGGAGGCCCTCGACCGTGTCGGCTCCTGGGCCCTCGCCGTCGACGGCGTCGCGGGCGCGCTGAGGCTCTGGCAAGGCAGCGCCCCCCGCGGGAGCCTCGCGGTCGGGCTCGAACACAGCGACCCGCGGCTCGGGGTGAGCGACGCGGGGGCTCCGTGGGTCGCGTGGGTCAGGCACGACATGCAAGGCCGCCGGCACCTCGTGCGGTGGGGGCAGGGCCTCGACCTCGGCTGCGAACAGGCCGAAGGCCGCGACGAAGGCCTCACCCTCGACGCCGTCGAACTCGGCGGCCGCATCGTCGTCGTGTGGGACGAGGTGGGCCCCGAGCCCGCCGCGGGTCGCATTTTCGTGCAAGCGATCGCCCGCGCGCAGATGCGTCCGGTGAACGCGCGCGGCGTGGCCGGGCTCTGCCCCGCGCCGCGGCTCCTGTCGCCGCAAGAGCAAGACGCCTCCGACCCGATCATCACCCGCGTCGGGCCGGGCGCGGCGGTGTTCTGGCTCACCGCCCGCGACGTCGAGACCGGGGCCGGAGAGCACAACGAGACCCTCTCGGATCTCTGGGCCCAAGGGCTCAACGACCAGGGCGTCGCCGTCGGGCGCGCGCTCCGCATCACCCACGCCGTCGGCCACCGCTTCGGCCTCGCCGCCGCGAGCGCGGGGCCCGAGCGGGTGTACCTCGCGTGGCGCAACGCGCCCGACAGCGACAGCGAGGCGCGGGGCGACGGGGGCGAGCTGGCCGTCGCGCTGATCGCCGTCGACCGCGGGGCCCTCACGCGGGTGGTGGCGTCGAGCCTCGTCACGACCCCAGGCGCGGTGCCGAGCGGTGCCCCCGCGGTGCGCGCCGACCGCGAGGGCGCCGCGGTGTTCTGGCGCGAGCGCCGCGAGGGCGCGGTGGCCACCTTTCGACGCCGCGTCGACCTCGCCGGACGCCCCGAGGGCGCGCCCGTTGCCGTGCCCTCGCTCGGCGACGCGCTGCCGCTCCGCGAGGCCCCCGCGGGCGACACCCTCATGACCCTCCAGCGGCGCGAGGGGCGCCTCGTCGCGCGGCGCTTTCGGTGCCGGTAGGAATCCGCCCCGAGCCGTCGCGCGCGCTGGGGCTTCGGCGGGCCCTCGGCGCTGCGGGGTGAGCTAGACGATTGCGCAGCCGCGCGAATCTGGTACGACCCCGAAGACGCCCATGTCGACGACGATTCCGATGACCCCCGAGGGCTTTGCCCGCCTCAAGGCCGAGCTCCAGCACCTCAAGTCTGTTGAGCGGCCCAAGATCATCGCCGAGGTCGCCACCGCCCGCGAGCACGGCGACCTCCGTGAGAACGCCGAGTACCACGCCGCCCGCGAGAAGCACGGCTTCATCGAGGGGCGCATCGAGGTGCTCGAAGGCACCCTCGGCCGCGCCGAGGTCATCGACCCGTCGAAGTTCTCGGGCACCCGCATCGCCTTCGGTGCGCGGGTGAAGCTCCTCGACGCCGACAACGGCAAAGAGACCACCTACCAGATCGTGGGGCCCGAAGAGGCCGACCTCGACCGCGGCAGCATCTCGGTCAACTCGCCCCTCGCCAAGCAGCTCATCGGCCGCGAAGAGGGCGACGAGGTCACCGTCAAGACCCCCGGCGGCTCGAAGGTCTACGAGGTCGTCTCGGTCACCTGGGGCTGAGCCCCTCCCGCGCCTCGACCCACCCTCTCCCCCTGCGCTGACGCGATGCCCAAGGCGCCCCCCGCGGTCACCACCCTCGACCTCCAAGACCAGCCCGTCGACGTGCTCAAGAACGTCGGGTCGCAGGTCGCCGCGATGCTGCGCGCGCACGGCGTGCTCACCGTCGCCGACGTCTTGGCCATCACCCCGCGTCGCTACCTCGACCTCCGCGACGCCGACGACTGGCGACGGGTACGCCACGGCGCGCCCGGCACCCTGCTCTCGGTCGAGGGCGTCGTGCGCGACCTCCGCTGGGCTGGCACACCGCGGGCCCGTCGGCTCCTCGTCGCGCTCGAAGAGCCCCGCGGCACCACCACGCTCCGGTGCGTGTGGTTTCACGCCAAGCCCGGCATGGCCGCGCGCTTCGCCATCGGCACGACGGTGAAGGTCACCGGCGCGCTCCACCGAGGCCCCACCGGGCCCGAGCTCGTTCAGCCCAAGGTCGTGGCCCCTGGCACCCGGAGCGTCGCCATCGAGCCCGTCTACCCCGGCATCGGCGCCATCGCCCCGGGCACCGTCGGGCGCATCGTCGCCGCCGCCGTCGCGCTCAGCAACGCCTGGGCTGACCCGGTGCCCGCCGCCGCGGCCGCGCGGCTGAAGCTCCTCTCGCCCGGCGCGGCCTTTCGGCTCTTGCACCAGCCCGATGCGAAGGTCGACCCCGCCGCCCTCAAGGCCCTCGCGGCGGGCACGAGCGAGGCCCACCGACGGCTCGGGTTTGAAGAGCTCCTCACCCTCAACACGGCCCTTGAGCGGGCGCGCCTCCAGGCCGGCGGGGCCCGCGCCTTCGCCGTCGACGCTGGGGCGGTCTCGGCGGTCGAAGCCCGCCTCGGCATCACCCTTACCCAGGGGCAACGAGACGCCATCGGGGTGCTCT
This sequence comes from Myxococcales bacterium, assembly GCA_016792845.1. Taxonomy (GTDB): domain Bacteria; phylum Myxococcota_A; class Polyangia; order Polyangiales; genus JAEUKH01. Next base: position 146,099 of record JAEUKH010000004.1, read on the forward strand.
TCGACGACCTCGCGCGCAGCGCGCCGATGCGGCGGCTCCTGGTCGGTGACGTGGGCTCGGGCAAGACCGCCGTGGCCCTCGCCGCGAGCCGCGCCGTGGTCAGGGCCGGGGGCTCGGTGGTCTGGCTCTGCCCGACCACGCTGGTGGCCGAGCAGCACGCCCGCACCGTCGAGCGCGGCCTCGGCGGCGAAGGAGGGCCCGTGGCGGTGCTCCTCGGCAGCGCCACCGCCCGCGCGCGCAAGCACGCCGAGACGGTGATCTCGCAGGGTCTCGTGCGCGTGGTGGTGGGCACCCACACGCTGCTCGAACGGGCGATGATCCCGCCCGACGTGGGCCTCGTGGTGATCGACGAGCAGCACCGGTTCGGGGTCGCCCAGCGCCTCGCCATGGTGGCCGGTCGCGCGCCCTCGCCGCACCTCCTCGTGGTGTCGGCGACGCCCATCCCGCGCACCCTCGCGCTCGCGCAGTACGGCGACCTCGACCTGGTCACCCTCTACGAGCGCCCCGCGGGTCGGCAGGCGGTCACCACCCGGGTGGTGGCTCCCGACGATCGGGCCCTCGTCGTGCGAACCATCGCCCGCGCCCTCGACGCAGAGGGGCGGGTGTTCGTGGTGGTTCCGCGCATCGACGCGCCGACGCAGCGTGATGACGACGGCGACGGCGACGACCCGCGACCCCTCGCCAAGACCCACATCGCCGAGGCGCGCGGGTGGCTCGAAGCCGCCTTCGGAGACGCCCGGCTCACGGTGCTCCACGGCCGCATGGCCGCCGACGCGCAGCACGCCGCCCTCGACGCCTTCCGCCGCGGCGCGACGCCGATCCTCCTCGGCACCACCGTGGTCGAGGTGGGCCTCGACGTGCCCGAGGCCAACCTCATGGTGGTGCTCGGGGCCGAGCACTTCGGAGTCGCCCAGCTCCATCAGCTCCGCGGTCGCGTGGGCCGGGGCGGGCAGCGGGCCGCGTGCCTCCTCGTGCCCGAGGCGTCGAGCCCCGAGGGCGACGCGCGGCTCGCCGAGGTGGCCGCCCACGCCGACGGGTTCGCCCTCGCCGAGCGCGACCTCGCCCGACGCGGCGCCGGCGAGTGGTTCGGGGCCGCCCAATCGGGCGCCGACACCTCGCTCCGCTTCGCAGACCCCGTGCGCGACGCCGACCTCGGGGCCGCCGCCCGGACCCTGGCCGCCGAGCTCGTCGCCGCCGACCCGCGGCTCGCCCAACACGGCGCCCTCGGCCGCGCGGTGCAGCGCATGCTCAAGCGCGGGGCCGCGCCGGTCGGCGAAGAGGCCGGGTGAAGCCCGAGACCCTCGCGCCGTGGCTCGCCGCGGGCGCCCTCGTCGGCGGGGTCGACGCGGCGCTGGTCTACCTCCGCGCCCACGCGCCCCGGGCCTCGCTCACGGCCCTCTGCCTCGACCTCGCGGCGGCCCTCGCGCTGGCCCTGGTCGTCGCGGCCCTCAACGCCGTGGCGGCCCGACACCGCGCCCTGCGGGCCCTCACCGCGGGCCTCGTCGGGCTCGTCTCGGGCCTCGCGCTCTTCTCGGGCTCGGGCCTCGCGCGGCTCCACTTGACGCGCCCCCTCGTGCTCGCCGCGACCCTCGGCCTCGCGGCGCTGGGGTGGTTCACCGCGACCCTGCCGCCCTCTCGGGGGCCCTCTCGGGGGCTCTTCGGCGTGGGCGCGGCGCTGGTGTACGCCGTCCACGCGACGGTGCTCGTGCGGCAGTATCCGCTCTTGCACGGGCTCCTCGCGGCGGCCGCGGTCTGGGCCCTCTCGGGCGCGCTCCGGGGCGCCTCGCTCGGGGCGTCGCGGGTCGTCGGGCTCGGCCTCGCGGCCCTCGCGCTCGGGGCGTGGGGCTTCGCGCCGATGAGCGTCCGCGGGGCCCTGCGTCGCGCGCCGGTGGCCCAGTACCCTGCGCTCGCGCTCGGCGCCCTCTGGCCGACGTCGCGGGTCGAGGCCGCCCAGGCCCGGGCCACCTGGGGCGGGGGGCCGCCGCTCCCGCTCGCGGGGCGCGACGTGGTGCTGGTCACCATCGACGCCCTCCGGGCCGACCGGCTCGCCCGCATCGGAGGGCGCACGGTGATGCCCACCCTCGACGGCCTCGCCGCCCGCGGCGCGCTCTTCACCCACGCCTGGTGCACGACCCCGCACACGTCGTACTCGCTCGCGTCGATCATGCTCGGCACCCACGCCCGGGCGGTGATGGCCCTCTCTGACGGCCCCCGTCGGCGCGAGACCCTCGGAGACTTCATGCGCGGCGCGGGCTACGAGACCGCGGCGTTCTACCCGCCCGCGGTCTTCGCCGTCGACGGCGACCGCTTCGCCGACCTGAGGGCCCGGCACTTCGGCTTCGGACACGACGAGGTCGACTACCGCTCGGGCCACGACCGCGCCGAGGCCGTGTCGCGCTGGCTCGACGCCCGCGGGGCCTCGCAGCGGGTGTTCGTGTGGGTCCACCTCTTCGAGCCCCACGAGCCCTACGAGCGCCACCCCGGGGTCACCCGCGGAGACAGCCCAGAGGCCCGCTACGACGGCGAGTGCGACGTGGCCGACCGGGCCATCCGGCGGCTCCGCGAGGTCTTCGACGCCCATCACCGCGCCCCCGCGTGGATCGTCACCGCCGACCACGGCGAGGAGTTCAACGACCACGGCGGCACCTTCCACGGCACCACCGTGTACGACGAGCAGATCAGGGTGCCCTTGGTGATCGCCCTCGACGGCGTCGCGCCGCGGGTCATCGACGCCCCGGTGAGCCACGTCGACCTCGTGCCCACGGTGCTCGCAGGGGTGGGCCTCGCCCGACCGCCCAGGCTCCGCGGGCTCGACCTCGGCGGCGTCATCCAGGGGCGCCCCCTCGGGGCCGACGTCTTCGCCGCCACCGGGAGCCTCCGGGCCGTCATGCGCGACCGCCTCAAGCTCATCGTCGACGAGCGCGACGACACCCTCGAACTCTTCGACCTCAGCGCCGACCCCCGCGAGCGGCAGAACCTCACCGACCAGCACCCCGACCTCGCCCGCGCCCTCAGGGCCCGCGTCGCGGGCTGGGAGGCCGAACACGCCCGCTTCGACGCCGAGGCCGACCGCGGGGCCGCGATGGCCGTTCCCGAGGCGCTCCTCGAAGCCGAACAGGGGGCGGTGTCGGCCGCGCCGCGGGTGGTGCCCGCCCTCTCTGACCCGCGCGGCGCCGTACGCCTTCGGGCCGCCCGGGCGCTCGGCGACCTCGGAGACGCCCGCCCCGAGATCGTCGCGGCCCTCACCGCGCTCGCCGCCCGCGGCGCGCCCGCCGTCGCCGACGAGGCCGTGAGCGCCCTCGGGCTCCTCGGGGTCGTCTCGGTTACCCCGCGCCTCGCGGCCCTCCACGCCGCCGCCCCGCCCGCGAGCCCCATGCGCTTCCGCACGGCCTTGGGGCTCGCCCGCTGCCGCGACCCCCGTGGCGTCGCGACCCTCGCCGCCGCCGTCACCGCCGACGAGACCCCCGACCACGACGTCGACCGCGCCGTCGCCGCACTGCGCCTCTTGCGCGACCCGAGCACCCGCCCGCTGTGGGAGCGCCTCCTCGCACACCCGCGCCTCTCGCCCGCCGCCGCCGAGGCCCTGGGCGAGCTCGGCGATCGCCGGGCCGTAGAGGCCCTTTCTGGGGCCCTGAGCGCCACGCCCTACCCCCTGACTCGTTCGGCCGCCGCGCGGGCCCTGGTGAGGCTTGAGAGCCCCTTCGCGGCCGCGTGGGTTTCCGCCCACCCGAGCGCGCCCTTGGCCGAGCCGGTGGCGGTGATGACCGAGCTCGGGCTTGTGGGGCGTGCGATCCGCGGGCGGGTGGGGCCGATGGCGTGGCCGGCCGAGCGCCTCCGGGTGGTGACGCTCTCGGGGCGCGGCGCTGCGCGGGTGAGCGCGCTGGGTCTGCGGGTCGAGAGCCCTGGCGAGGGGAGCCTTCGGTGCGAGGGCTGGCCGGCGATGGCGCTGCGCCGGGGCACCGTCGAGGTGCTGTCGGCGGCGGGTGTTCCGCGTCGTTCGCCGCGACAGGTTCGGTGTGAGAGCGCGCACTCGGTCAGGGTGTTGGCCGTCTCGGTCTGGTGAGCGAGGCAGTCGGTCTTGGGAGCCGGTCAGGGCGGGGGGCCGTGTCGGTCAGGGCGGGGGGCCGTGTCGGTCGGGCGGGGGGCCGCGTCGGTCGGGCGGGAGGCCGTGTCGGTCAGGGGCGGGGGCCGTGTCGGTCAGGGGCGGCGGGCGCGTCGGTCGCAGCGCTCAGGCCGGTGTGGGACGCGCGCGCTTGCGGCTCGGAAGGTCGAGCCCGCGGATGAGGGTGGGGGTGACCAGCAAGAGCAAGCCCGTCTGCCCGATCTCGCGCGCCTCGGCGAGGCGATCCCAGAGCACCCGCATCGCGAACTGGAGGCGGCCTTCGAGGAGGTTGATCTCGGGCGAGTCGCGGTCGAGCTGGGCGGGCGCGGCTTTGCTCCCGAGGCGCTGCGAGAGCGTCGCGGCTTCGGCCTTGAGCTTCGCGACGAGGGCGGCGTCGACCCGGTGGAAGCCCAGCGGGAGGTTGTACGGGTTGTGCCGCACCCACTGATCGAGCAGCTCGCAGAGGGCCACCGCGGCGGTGAGCTCGGGGTCGTCGCCCTCATCGTGAGAGAGCGCCTCGTCGACGAGGGTGCGCGGCACGGCGAGGCTGCCCGCGGCGGCCCGGGCCCGTCGGCGCGCTTCATCGACGCTACGGCGCAAGGCGCTCCGCGCGTCGGCGAGGGCCAGGGCCCCTTGGAGGTCGGGCTTGAGCTGTTGCCCGTCGAGGGCGGCCCCGAGGAGCATCAAGCAATCGAGAAACCACCGCGCCGGGAGCATCACCTCGGCCGCGTCGAGCTCGGCCCTCGCGCCGTCGAGGCTCCGGGCCCAGACCATGGCGTCGCGGAAGGTGGTCTTCGCGCGGGTGTTGCTGCCGCGGCTCCGGCACCGCGCGTCGTCGTGGTGGGCGACGAGCTGGGCGACGGTGACCGGGTCGAGGGCGGCGAAGCGCCCCCTGAGGGCCCCGAGCTGTGCGAGGGCCGCCGAGAGGGCGTCGAGCTGCGCGGGAGCCTCGCGGGTGCGGGCTTTTTTCTTCGCGCTCGCCTTCGGCTTGGTCGTTTTGCGGGGGCTTGTTCGAGTCGAAACCGATTTCTTCGCCTTGGCCATAGCGACCGAGGGTACCGACCCAAGCCTCTGCTCTGCAAGGGGCGCTGAGTGACCGCGGGGCCCCAGCGCCGTGCGGGGGGTGAGGCCGACTCGGCGCCGCGAACGCGCCTCGCTCGGCGTGATCTCAGCCCGCGGGTGAGGTCGCTCGGAGGCTGTAGGGCCGTGACGCGTGCGCGCGAGGGCCCGCGTCAGCCGCCGAGGGCGAGGGTGAGCGCCGCGCGGAGGGGCGCCGCCTTCTCGGGGTTGACCATGCTGGCGTAGGCCACCATGCCTTCGAGGTATCCGCGAAAATTGGGGTGGCCCTCGCGGTTCTGGCTGTCGAGCCCGTGCCGGGCGCAGTTGTGGAGCGTGGCCCTCAAGCGCCGCATTGTGTCGCGCGGAAGGCCGAGCTGGGTGTTCACCACGATGCCGGTGACCTCTTGCTGCTGGCTCGCGCGCATCACCTTGGTCTTGTCGGGGTGCTCGACCAGGCCCTCGGCGGCCAAGATCGCCCGCGCCGACTTGAGCAGCCTGCCGAGCCGCTCGGGGTGATCGCCCGAAAAGGTGAGGTCGTCGGCGTAGCGAGAGAACGCGAAGCCGTGACGCCGCGCGAGGCCCGCGAGGCGCTGGTCGAGCCGGTGACAGAGGAGGTTCGTGAGCGCAGGGCTCGTCGACGCGCCTTGCGGCAAGACCCGGTGCCCGAGCGCCACCCAGACGCGGGTGCCGTCGACGCTCGCTTCGAGCCGCGGAGGCTCGGTGCAGAGCAGCGCCAGGAGCGTCGCCACCTGGCCGCTGTACCCGAGGTGCCGAAAGAGCCCCCGCACCCGGCGAAACCCGAAGGTGGGGAAGAAGTCTCTCACGTCGAGGTTGACCACGACCTTCTTGCCGACGTGGAGCGCCGCGTTGGTGACCGTCGAGCGGCCCGGCACGAAACCGTGGGCGTGCGGCGAGAGCGCCAGGGGCCCGAGCACGTTCTGCCCGACCCAGGCCTGGGCGGTCTTGAGCCGCGGCTTCGGGGCCGAGATCGCGCGCTGCCCGCCGGTCTTCTTCGGGAGGCTGAACCGGTGATAGTGAACGAGCGTCGCGCCCCGTCGGTGGAAGGTCAGCCAGCGCAAGACCCCCAAGGGGATGCCCAACATCATCGCAAGGTCAGGGCCCGCGTCGAGCACCGGGAGGCCCCGGGCCCGCAAGGCCGCGTGGTCGCTCTTGGTGTCGTTGAGGAGCTTCGAGACCCCAATGCCGGCGTGCAAGACGCTGCTCCGGCGCAGCTTCGCGAAGGCGTCGCGGCGGGCCTGAACGGCCTTGGCCCGGGCGGCCTTCTTCTCAGCGCGGCGCTGCTTGAGCGCGGCCCAACGGCGCTTGCGCTCGGCCTCTAGGAGCTTCTCGGGTGACTGCGTCGCCACCACCTCGGCGTCGCGCAAGATCACGAGCTTCTGCTCAAGGTCGAGGCGCTTCTTCAGCTCGTCGGGCGGGTCAGCGGGGAGCCCCCGGCCGAGCGGCCAGAAGCCGTGGAGGCGCATCCGTGCGAGCACCGTCGCGTCGCTGGTGCCGGTCACGAGGCGTCGATAGAGCCGTGCTTTGTCGTCGTATGCCACCGCGGTGCACTCCGAATCAGTCGCGCGACGGGGGGCGAAGGGCCCGCACGGGGCGTCACCGTCGAGGGGCTGCGCGGGCGTTCGGTCGGCTGAAGACGAGGCGAAGGGCTGTGTTGTACGAACATCCCTACGATCGACGCGCGGGTTCAACAGAAAGCCTACCGGGGGTACCGCGGCAAGGCTGACCGCGGAGCGGTCGAACCAGTAGCCTTGCGCGGTACCCCTGGTAGGCGGGTGACGAACCTGCTCGTGACGAATGACAGGCACGGAGACAAGCACGGCGTAACGCCGCACTGGTTGCTACATCGTCGCCCTTCGCCCCGTCTTCAACCGACCTACCGACGCACCCTACGATGGTGCCGTGTGCTGGGTCACCCCCCCGTGTCTTCTTCTTCGAGCCGCGCGATGTGCGCCAATCGCAGCGCAAGCATGTGCTCGCACGGCCCCTTGGTTAGACCATGTTTGGTGAACGCCGCGCAAGAACATGACGCGTCGATCACCCGCCCATCGATGCCGATGTGGAGCACCGGCCGGACCCGCGCCCCGTCGGTGCCCTTGACGCTCCCCGAGAGCTTGAACCCGTCGGCCACCGGGCGCCGCGCGGTGAGGAGCACGCCCCCCGAGGCGAAGATCTTTTGCCCCGCCTTCTCGACCGGGTCGAGGGCCCCGCCCACGCCCCGCGCGGTCTGAACCGCCTCGCGCGGTGTGAAGGGCGTCGCGAAGAGCTCGCGGAGCCGGTACACCCCGGCCCCGAGGTCGAACATCACCCGCCCGGTCTGGCAGAGGTACGAGAGCGTCGACCGCACCTTCTCGACGCCGAGGCCGGTGCGGAGGGCGAGGGCCGCGTCGGTGTCGCGCCGCGTCTCCGAGAGGCTCTGGTGCACCAGGGTGAGGCTCTCGGCGTCGGTGGGGAGGCGCCGCGAGAGGAGGTCGAAGCGGGTGCCCGAGGTGGTCCAGTCGTTGTCGGTCCAGCCTGAGAGGGCGAGGGTGAAGGTCATGCCGCCGAGCTGCGCGACGTACACCGTCGGGAGGCCGTCTCCGGCGAGGTAGAGGTCGACGTGCTCGATCTGCGCGATGAGCCGCCCGAGGGTGAGCAGCCGATCGCGGCCCCAGGTGCGCACCGTGACCGCCTCGGGGCCGTCGTAGGCGCTCCCGGGTGAGAGCGTAAAGGCGACATCCCAGGGCTCGAAGACGACCCGCGTGGGGCGCCCCGGGGTGAGCTCGAAGCGCATCGCCCGCGGCGACACCTTGGCCCTGTGCCGCTTGAGAAACCGACAGAGGTTGTAGAGATCGACGGCCTCAAGCCGCACCCGCTTCAGGCCCAGGGTCATGGTGGCCTGAACCTGAAGAAAGCCCTTCACCCAGGAGTCGGGCAGGTCGATCTTCTTCTCTCGGTGCCCTTCGACCGCGTCGGTGTTGACGGTGAGGCCCGCGGCGTCGACCTCGAAGCGCGTCGCCCGGTACGAGCGCATCCGGTCGAAGGCGCGGGCGAGCCCCGCCGAGTAGTCGATGTTGGTGGTGCCGCAGGCGAAGGCGTCGACCTTGCCGAAGCTGTCGTGGCGCACCCCGAGCCGCGCGTACGAGCTCTCGTCTTTCGAGAAGGCCTCGAACGACACCTCGTCGGGGTGCACCGTGACCACAGGGTCGAGGAGGTAGTTGAGCTCGTACTGGTGCGTGAAGACCCAGTCGAAGTACTGAGCCCGGGCGCGGTAGAAGGGCCTGAGCCGGTCGGCGCGGCGCTGATCGAGGGCGCTCAGCTCGGCTTCGAGGTCGGCGATCTTCTGCCGGGCGGCTTCGCTCTTGATGCGCAGCGACGCGAGAAACTGGCGGTCTTGGGCCGCGAGCCAGGCGCGAAAGGCGACCCGGTCGCGGGGGTGATACTTGTAATCGCTGATCACCACCTGGTGCAGGGCCCCGAGGGCCTCGCGGAGCGGGAGCGGCCGGGTCACCTCGGCGCGCAGAAAGGCCGGGTCGCGGAGCTGGTTGGTCGCGAAGAGGGCGCGGGTCTCGCGGAGCCCCGACACCACCGCGCTGCGGCCCTGGTAACGCGATTCGACGATCACAGCGATGCCTCGGGCCCGCGCTGCACCGACGGCGCCGCGAGCAACATCTCGACCTCGGGAAACTTCAGCTTCAGCCCCGCGAGGGCCACCCAGGCGCGCTCGGCGTCGCGCCGCGTCTTGGAGCGCGCGAGCTCAGAGAGGAGCCGCGCGGCGACCTCGGCCTGGCGCTCGTCGGTGTGCCCGCGCTGTACGAGGAACGCGATCACCGCGGCCTTCTCGGCGCGCGAGGGCCTGAGGTCAAGCAGCGCCGCGCGGAACACCGGTTCGACCCGCGAGAGGGCCACAAACCCAGGCTTGAGGTGCCCCACCACGAGCTCGACGGCGAAGCGCCGAACCTCGGGCGCCGGGTGCTCGATGAGCCGCGAGAGAAGCTCCTGCGGGTCGAGGTCGTCGAAGTGCTTGAGGGCCATCTCGCGGCCGAAGGCGCGCACGTCGGCGGGGCTCGCGTCGAGGAGCCCGAGCACCCCGACGGCCCCGAGCGGCGCGAGGTCGACCGGGCCCCGGAGCATCTCAAAGGCGAAGGCCCGGGCGTCGGCCCAAGGGCTCTCGATGAGTACGAAGAAGATCGACGGGTCGTCGGCGAAGCGGCCGACGGCGCCGCGGATCAGCCCCATCGCGGCCTCGCGCACGGCGGCGGTGTCGTGACCCGCCATGGCGACGATGGCGGCCTCGCCGAGGGCGTCGACGGCCTCGGGGCGACGCGCGAGGAGCGCCCCCGCGACGGCCCGCGCGGCGGCCGAGGCGCCCCGCAAGAGGGCGAAGATCTCGTCGAGGCTCAGCACCTCGGAGAGCGCGTCAGCAAGACCCTCGCGGGCCACCTGTGCGAGCCCGAGGTGCTCGTCTTCGAAGCGCTCGGCGACCCCGAGGGCGGCGAGGATGAGCTCGCCGAGCTCGCGGCGAAAGAAGGCGTCGCGGTGTGCGAGCTGGCCGAGCACGCAGTCGACCGCGACCTGGCGCAGCGCACCGTCGGCGAGGGTGAGGAAGCGCATCGTGAGGCCGAGGTCGGCCGACCAGCGGGCGGCGCTCTGCCCGAGCCACACCGCGGCCTTGCGGCGCACGACCTCGCGGCCGTCGTTGCAGAGCGCTTCGAGGAGCGCCGTGTCGGGCCGCTTCGGGTCGAAGCGTCGGTCGAGCTCGGCGAGGCCCAGCGCGGCCACCGCGGGGAGCGTCGCGCCGACGAGGGCCAAGACCTCGGCGAGGGCGGCCTCGGCGAGCACCGTCGGGTGGCGCTGCGACACAGCTTCGAGGGCCCAGGCGAGCACCTCGGGGATGTTGGCGTCGGCGAGCACGCGGAGGTACGCGCGGGGGGTGGCGTCCCACAGGGAGGCGAAGCGCTCGGTGCGACCGATTTGTGTGCTGCCGCGTCGCGCGGGCCCGGTGCGCACGGGGCGCCAGCGGAGCGAGCGCGGGTTCAAAAAGTACCGCGACGCGTCGCCCCCACGGAAGACCTGGTTGAACGTGTACGCGCGCGAAAACCCGTCGTCGGTCGGCCCCGGGCTCTTGCGGTCTTCGACCCGCCACGCGCACAAAATCTCGGCCGCCGCGAAGGCGTACTCCGCAGGTCGCGTGCGGGCGAGGGCGTGGAGGTACCGCCAGAAGACCCGCCGCCAATAGCGTTGGGTGCCTGGGCCGAACACCCGGGTGCGCCGCACCGACCCGTCGAGGCCGCTCTTGAGCGGCGCGAAGGTGCCCTTGCTGCGCGCTGTGGCGAGCTCGACGCGGCGCGAGACCAAGGCGAGCATCGCAAAATCGCCGCGGGCCATGGCGCGCTTGGCGATGCTGCGGGTGTACCGCCACTGGTGCGGGGCCTCGACGACGACGCGACCCATGACCCCCGCGACGACGCGGTCGGTGACCGGCGCCCCGAGGTCGTAGAGGGTGTCAAGGCAGAGCCCCAGGGCCTTGGCCTCGACGCCCTTGAGCGCCTCGTCGAAGCGCGCCTGGAGGGCCGTCGACCAGGCCGCATCGCGGGTCTCTTCGACCAGCGCGGCCACCGCCTCGGGGAGCCGCTTGAGCGCCCGCGCCCGCACCGCGTCGAGCCCGACGGTGTCGCTGAGGTTACGCAGGGCCTCGGCCCCGGCGCGGCGACGCGAGAGGAGCAAGCGGTCGGCCTCGGCACGACACACCGAGAGCCCGCGGGGGTCGCCGATGCGCCCGAGCGCTTCGACCACGCTGGTGAGGTCGATGCTCTCGACGGCGGCGACGCGGAGCAGCTCGGGCACCGCCGCGTTGACCCGTCGCCAGCCGAGCCGCGCGGCGGCGTGGGCCCTCAGCCGAGGCTGAAAGCTCTGGAGCGCCTTGATCGCGTAGTCTTGCCCCGCGGGCGCGAAGCCCTCTGCGCGGAGCTCGGCGTCGAGGGCGTCGAGGCTCGCGTCGAGCGCCTCGGGAGCGAAGGGCCCGCGTGTGGCCGTCAGCTTGAGCGCCGTGCGACGCGGCCCGCGGGCGACGACGAGGTTGACCCAGCCGGGGCGCCCGAAGACCTCTTGTGACGAGACCACCGCCACCCGGTCAGGGCCGCGAAGATTGTAATACCGCACCGGAAGTGTTCGCACCGACGGCCTGCTCCGAGAGAGAGGGTGGGGATGAGGGGTGTATGCGGGTTGTGCCGCCCCGCGCGAGTTTTCAACGACCCGATGCGGGATCGTGGCCCGGTCACTCGCTGTCGTCGAAGTCGGGCAAGAGCTTCATCGAGGCCGCCCCGCCCCGCGCTGCGCCGTGAAACGCAGCCCCGGGCACCACCGCCGAGGGCCGCGCCGGGCTCGGCCGAGACACCGCGGGCCCGCCCACCCCTGGCACCACCGGCCCGAGCGGAACCACCGGGCCCATCACCCCGGCTCGCCGCACCGTCGCGGGCACCGCGGCCGCGACCTTGGGCTGAGCCATCGGCGCGAGCTGCGCCTTCACCGCGGGCGCGGGCGGTTGGGCCACCACCCCCTGGGCGCTCTGGGCGACGGCGTTGCCGAGGGCCCCGAGCTCATCTTCGAGCGCGAGGCGAAGCTCTGCGAAACCCGCGAAATCTTGGGCGATGAAGAGGGCGTACGCCGTCCACATGAGGTCGGCGCAGATTTCGACGGGCACCTTGCCGTGGTTCGCGCCGAGGCCCGGCAGGGCCATCGACTGGATGGCCCCGGGGCTCTCGCGGTTCTTCATCGCCACGGCTTGAAAGGCCGCCGCGGCGGCGAGGGCGACGTTTACCGTGTCGCGGGCGTCGTGCTGGGTGCTCGCCACGCTCGCCGTCGACACCAGAAAGCGCGGAACGGCCGCCCCCGTCGCCACACAGGTCGCGCACCCGACCCCAAGATGGTTCTGAAACCGCTTGGCGATCTCGGCCTGGACCCGCGTCTGAATCTGCGGCCCGAGGTGGCGCTTGATCACCGCGTCGAGCCCGCCGTCCATCTGGCCCCTGGGGTTGGTGGGGCACACCCACACATCGACGGCCTGATCGAGCATCGAGCCCACCTTGATGTCGACCTCGGGGTGGTCAGCGAAGACCTCGCGCCACGCGGCCACCATCTTCGGGTTCACATCGACCAGGGTCACTTTTACCGCCATGGTGCACCTCTCTTACACGCCCCGCCCCACAAACAGAAGGCTTTCATTACATGGTAAACTCGACCAGGTATTCGAGCCGCTGCTGCCGACTGTCGTAGACCACGTACTCGTCGTCGGCGAACTGGGTGCCCCGCACCCCGTGGCACGAGTCGAAGCCGTCGGGCGGCGCGGAGAGCCCGTAGGTGATCTTCGAGTAGTCTTTCATCTTGCCGAGCGCCACCCGGGCCACCGCCATGAAGCGGGTGCCGCGCTTGCCGGGCGAGGTGTAGAACGCGCTCGTGCACGACGCGTCGCCGAAATAGATGCCGCTCCCGAGCCAGCCCGCGTCGGTGCGGTTGACCCCGAGGCTCACCACGATCTTCGGCAAGAGGATGCCGCGCGACAGAATACCGACCCAGTTCTTGATGCGCGAGCCGTGAAAGAGGAGCCGCTGGTTGCTGAGCTCGCTGCGGAAGACGTCGACCTCGCCCTGCCGCGCGAGGCTGAAGATGCCCTTCACCTTGATGTTGGTGCCCTTGATCTGGCTCTTCAAGACGTGCTGCTCGATCTCGGCGTAGGTCGGGCTCTTGGGGTCGAGGGCGGCGATGTCACACTTCAGCGCGTCGTACTTGGCGTCGGCCTGCGAGTCGTAGAGCACGCTGCCGCTGTCGCCGTTGACCTGCAACATGTCTTTCATGAGCTGAAGGGTCTCTTGCTTCGATTGAAAATCCTCCATGCTGTCGATGATCGAGCTCGCGGCGGCGGCCCGCGAGCGGCCGATGCGATGGGGGATGGTGGTGTAGAACTCGCTTGAGAGTTCTTCGACCCGGGTCGCGCTCTTTTTGCCGCTCTGAAAGAGCTTGTACAAATCCTGAAGGATCGACTCGCCCTTCTCGATCTGGCCCAAGGTGAGGATGCCCAGGGGCGTCTCGATGCCGTTGGCGGTGATCTTCACGTTCACCGTGGTGGTGAGGGCCTCGGTGGCCTCGGCGTAGATGTACGCCATCAGCGTCGCGACCTCGGGCGAGAGGTTGGTCTTCTTCACCACCGGCGCTTCGCCGCGCGCGGCCTTCTGCTCGGCGAGGCGCTGCACGGTCTTGGCGTCGATCTCGCCGGCGCTCGTGCCGCGGGCCTTCTGCGACCCGATCTTCGACGAGGCGAGGGAGACCTCTTTGTAGCCCTTGCGGGCTGAGGTCTTCTCTCGAAAGATCGAGAGGTAGATCGCGTCGGCCTCGCCCTCGGTGCTGGCGTAGCGGCACTCTTTCTGCCCCGCCTCGGGGTTGTTCTCGAGGTCGTCGGTGCGGCCGTAATGGGTGTAGACGCGAAAGACGGGCTTCTTGTTGTGGCTGCCGCGGTGCAGCTCGATGGCGTAGTACTTGTTGTGGTTGGTCTTGATGTCGGTGACCTGCAAGACACACTTTTTTACGATCTCGAAGTCGTCTGAGAAGGGTGGGGCGCCGGCTTCGCCCACCTTCCACGCTTTGATTGCAGCCATCGCGACACCCCGCCCTCTCGGCCCACCCTTTGGGCCACTCGAAGACGCCGCGAGGATACGCACGCCTCCCCGCGCCGCAAGCGCCCCCGGCCCCGCTTGGTGACATTCTTCGACGCCCGGTCGATGGGCCTTGAAGCCGCGCCCGGTCGGCTGCAAGACCCCAAGCGCGCGTCTGAGCGCCCCCTCGACGGAGACAGGCAGCGAACCATGCCCGAAGCATCAAACTGGAAGGTGTTGCGTCACGACCCCCTCGCGCGGCTGAGCCCGCGGGTGCTCACGGTCGAGGGCGACCTCCCCAACATGGCCCTCAAGCGCCGCATGACGCTCGTTCAGCGCGACGACGGGAGCCTCCTCGTTCACAACGCCATCAACTGCGACGCGGCCACCATGGCGGCCATCGACGCCCTCGGGCCCGTGTCGCTCATCGTGGTGCCCAACGGCTACCACCGCCTCGACTGCGCGGCCTGGCACGCGCGGTACCCGAGCGCCCGGGTGGTGGCGCCTCCGTCGGCGGTGAAGGCGGTCTCTGAGCGGGTGCCGGTCGCGCTCACCTACCCCGAGCTCGCGCTCGAGCCCGCGATCACGGTGTCGCTCCTCGACGGCCAGCACCCGCGCATGGGCGAAGGGGTCTTCAGGGTGCGCGACGACGACCGAAGCGAGACCCTGATCTTCAACGACACCCTCTTCAATGTGCCGCACACGGGGGGCTTCGGGGGCTTCGTGCTCCGCGCCGTGGGCTCGTCGGGGGGGCCGCGGGTCTCGGGGGTGATGCGCCTCGTGGGGGTGCGCGACCGCGCGGCGTTGGCCGAGGCGCTCCGTCGCGAGGCGGGGCGTGAGGGGCTCGCGCGGCTCATTCCGGGGCACGGCGGGGTGATCGACGCCGACGCGGGGGCGGTGCTCCGGGGCGTGGCCGACGGGCTCTCGCGGCCCGCGGGCTGAGCGTCGTCGAAGGGGCGACGCGGCTCTTTCGCGGGCGATGTCGTGGCTGTACAGTCAGGGCATGCAGATCGTGACGCGTCAGGGGCAACGCTTCGAGGTGCAGCTTCGACCCGCGGGCGGGGTGTGGCCGGTGCCGCCGCCGTACACCGTCGATGGCTTTCTCAGCACGCTCCTGCCCGACGAACGGCGTCGATTGCTCACCTACCTCGCGAGCCAGTCGGCGGTGCCCGGGGTCGACCCGGCGATGTTTCGCACGCGCCCCACCGACCCGCAGGTGTTGCGGGTGCTCAGCGGGCTCTTGCAGCGTCACGCCTTCGCGTGTGTCGCGCCGGGGCAGGGCGCGCGGCCGCGGGGCACCGGGGGGGCGGTCGCGCCGGGGCAGGGCGAACGCTCACAACCCGTTGAAACGACGACACAAAGCCGTCGCGTCGAGGAGGTCGTCTGCGAGCTCATCGCGGCCGAGGCCTCGTGCAGCCACAAGGGTCGCAAGGCGAACCGGGCGGGGCTGCTTGAGGTGGTTCCGGGTCGCGACGACGACCGCATCAAGCTGCACGCCGATGTGCGGGGCGGCTGCGGCAAGCACCCGCTGTGGGAGGTGCGCTCGCCCGGCAACGCCGAGAGCAAGGTCGGCGTCGACTCGTCGTTTCTGGCGAAGAACTGGGGCTGGAAGACCCTCCACATCTTCGAGGTGGTGCCCAAGAGCTACACCGTTCACGTCGGCTGCTGCACGGGGCTCTCGCGGAACTTTGAGATCAAGGCCTACCCCATCGATGAATGGAAGGTGACCGTCGAGGTCGATTTCAAGAAGCCGCCCACCCAGTGGGTCTTCGATGTCGAGGTCGCGCCCTGGGAGGAGACGAGCCTCAAGCTCAAGAGCGAGATCGGCCAGACCCTCAAAGACAAGAAGAAGCAGCTCGAGTACGCCCTTGAGAAGGTCTTCACCCCCTTGGTGGGCCCGACCGACAAGTGGGAGTTCTTCAAAACAAAGCTGATCTTCTCTGGCAAGTATGTCGAGCACACCGACCATCGGGTGTTCTACCAGTACAGCTGCCAGGTGAAGCTCGACCCCTTGATCAAGGGCACCTTCACCATCCCCTTCGGGCCCACGGCGGCCATCCCCCCGTGGATCAAGCGATGGGTCACCGATTACATCGGCGACTTCTACCTTTATATCAAGTTTGAGGGCGAGCTCTCGTTGGCCGGTAAGTGGGCCAAGAAGAGCCCCGACGCCCACGAGGCCACGGTCGAGGGCGAGGGGAAGCTCGGCCTCAAGGTCGGCGGCAACCTCTTTCTGATGAAGCGCGGCGCGCTCAACCTCGATGTCAACGGCGGCTCGGCCTTGGTGCTTGAAGCGAAGGCGCCGGTGTCGAAGAAGCCTGAGGTCGAGTTCGACCTGAAGTGCACCGGGCTCGAGATCGAGCTCACCATCGAAGCGGCCTGGGGCATGGTCGAATACAAGCGCAAATGGAAGCCCATCGAGGGCGGCTCGCTCTTCTCTCAACCCAAGGTCTGGCGGCCCCTCGGGGCCTGATCGCGTCGCGCCATGTCGAGTGATTTGATCTACGCCCTCTCGGTCGAGTGTGAGGGCCTCGTGGCCCGTGTGATCTTGAACGGGGTCGACGTCTTCGCCGAGTGGGAGGGCGCCCAACGCCTCACCCAGACCAAGGTGAATCACTTCATCGTTGAGGGGTCGAACGCGCTCGAGGTCGCGCTCACCCCGATGACCGACGATGAGGGCCGGGCGCTCGGGCTCGCGACGCTGTTTCGGTTGTCGCTCCATCGCGGGGTTCACGGCGTGGTGCCGGGCGACGAAGGCCGCGTGGCGCGCTTCGAGTGGGACGCCGGGTCGATGCCCGTCGAACCCGGGGTCATCACCGCCGTGTGGTCGCGGCAATTCTCGGTCGCCGCCGCCCAAGCCTTCGGCCCCTGGAGCTGGAGCGCTCCTTCGGCCGAGACCGTCGAAGCGGGTGATGCGCCGTCGCTGATCGGGCTCGTGGGTGAGGTGCACGCCGCGATCGAGGCCCGCGACGTCGACCGCCTCGTGGCCCTCACGACCCTCCGCGACGCCGAGCTCTGTCGCGCCTTGGGCCTCGAACCGGCCGAGTTCGCCGCCGACCAGCGGGCCACCTGGGCAGACTGGTTCGCCGAGAGCCCCTTCGTGCTCGAACCCTTCGACCCCGCCGCGCTCGCCGCCGTGCCTCAGGCCCGCGGGCGTCTCGTTCGGCTCACCGACGCGTACGGCAACCCGCCCATCTTGGGCCAGGCCGGCGCGCGGCATTTCGCCTTCGCGATGATGGCCGCGAAGGTCAACGGTCAGTGGGTCATCGCGCGCTGATCAATCGACCCGAAGCTTCAGCGGGCTAAAGTCGGTGTCTCGATCGAACACGTCGATCTGCTCGGTCTTTTTGATGTGATTGACGACCAGGTAGGTGAGCGGCGTAAAGCAGGTCTCGACGGCGCACTTCACGAGATAGTTGTGAAAGGCCACGCTGAGCACCAGCGAGAGCGGCCACTCGCCGAGAAACGCGAGCGGGTAGAACACCAGCGAGTCGACCAGCTGACCGAAGATCGTCGAGCCGATGGTGCGCACCCACAGATGCCGCCCCTGGGTCAACACCTTGAGCCGCGCCAAGACGAAGCTGTTGACGAACTCGCCGATCACGTACGCCACGAGGCTCGCCGCCACCACCCGAGGGAGCTGACCCAAGACGCTGTGAAACGCGGCCTGACCGTGCCAGGTCGGCGCCGGGGGCATCAAATCGGCGAGCCAGAACACCAGCGACGCGAGGGCCGCCGAGAGGAAGCCGATCCAGATGACGCGACGGCTCCGCGCGTAGCCGTACACCTCGGTCAAGACGTCGCCGAAGATGTACGACACCGGGAAGACGAAGATCCCGCAGCCCATCGTGACGCCGCCCACCAAGGCGACCTTCGCGCTCACGATGTTGCTCGTAATCAGCGAGGTGACGAAGATGCCAACGATCAGGTCGAAGTACCTGAAACCAGATGGCTTTTCATGCTTTGACGGGTCGACCGGGTCGCTCATGGGGGCCCTCCTGAGGCCCGCCCGGGCCCTGCGCTGCTAGGTACCCTCGGGGCCCGCGCCTGAACAAGCGCCGAATCGGCCCAGAGACCTCCGACGCAGCGGCCGTGACGGCGCCGCCCGAAGGGGGCGTGCAAGGGGCTGCCGCTGTGCTATGCCGCGGCCCAGCCATGGCATGCGGATTGTTGCTCGAAGCAGGGTGGGAGGGCGTCGCGCGGCTGCGCACCGAGCGCGAGAAGGGTACGGCCCACGTCGAAGACGAGGTGCGGCTCCAGGTCACGCTCTTGCCGCTGCTCGACGAGGGGCGCATGCGCGCGCTCTTGCGCGAGACCCTCAAGGCCGCCGGGTGGGCCGAGACCGCCGACGGGGGGCTGTCGAAGTCTGAAGGCGGCGTCACCGCGTCGCTGACCCCAGACGGCCGCGAGGTGGTGATCCGCGCGTCGGCGACGGTCGAGGTCGAGGGCGTCGGCCGCGCCCAAGGTGACGATGAAGACGCCGCGCGCGAGGCCCAAAGGGCCGCCAAGGCCGACCTCGCTCGGGTGACGGCGCAGGCCCAAGAGGGGCTCAGGGCCAAGACCCTCGGCGAGATCGCGGCGGCCGAGCCGGGCCTGCGCGCCGCGCTTCAGACCGCGCTCAACCGCGTGTACCGCGAGGCCCTCGAAGAGAAGGCGCGTAGCATGGGCGAAGTCGAGTCGATTCAAGAGAAGGGCGACGCCCGCGGCAGCTACGAAGTCACGATCACGGTGCAAGCATGAAAGAAGCACGAGCCGATCGCCGTCGGGTGACGCTTCGGTACCGCCACGACGAGGTCACCGCGCGCAGCGTGTTGGTGATCGATGTCGAGTCGCCCGAAGATGAGATGCCCCACGAGCATAAGCAAGACCTCAAGAGCCTCGCGGCCGAGGTGCTCGGGGTGCCGATCGAGGCCCTCCCGGCCGAGGTCGAGGTGCGGCTGCGGAGCCGTCACGCGGGGCATCACGAGGGCGACCCAGAGCACGAGCACGAGGCCGAGGGCCAGCGGGTCGAGGGCCCGGCCCGGGCGGCGGTGACGTCACGGTCTTGACCCGCGCCGTGGGTTGAGCGAAAGACCGCGCCCCATGAGCGCACTGCGTAACGCCCTCGGCATCCTCCGTGAGACCAAGAACAAGTGGGAGCGGCGCGTGCCGCTCGTCGCCGCTGAGATCAAGGCCCTGATCGCGCAGGGCGTCGAGGTGCGGGTCGAGCGCTCGCCCAATCGTGCGATCGGCGAGGCAGAGTTTGTGGCCGCGGGGGCCATCATGGTCGACGACGCGACCGACTGCCGCTTCATCATGGGCGTCAAAGAGGTCAAGCCCCACCAGGTGAAGGCCGGGCAGACGGTGGTGTGCTTCTCGCACACCATCAAGGGGCAGTCGCACAACATGCCGCTGCTCAAGCACTTTCTCGACGTGGGCGCGTCGCTCATCGACTACGAGGTGATCGTCGACGACCAGAACGTGCGCCAGGTGGCCTTCGGTCGCTACGCCGGTCTCGCCGGCGCCCACGAGACCTTGTGGACGCTCGGGCACCGCATGGCCGCCCTCGGTCACCCGAACGCCCTCTCGGCGCTCAAGCACGCGGTCGATTACCACGACCTCGCCGAGATGGTGGTGCACACCCGTCAATGCCTTGAGGCCCTGCGCAAAGAGGGCCCCGCGGTGTTCGAGCCCTTCGTGGTGCTGGTCACGGGCAACGGTCGGGTGTCGCAGGGCTCGCTCGAATACCTCGAAAAGGTCGGCGCCATCCCGTGTACCGTCGACGAGGCGCTGAAGCTCAAGGTCGAGTCGCCCGGCGATCGCACGCTGCGGGTGCTGCACCTCACCGATGACATGATCTACACTCGGGCTGGGTCGCGGCGCTTCGATTTTGGCCACTATCTCAAGCACCCCGAGCACTACCTCTCGGTGGGCGCGATGTACCTGCCCTTCGCCACGGCCCTCATCAACGGCCTCTACTGGGATGCGCGCTTCCCGCGGCTCCTCGACGACTCGACGCTGCGCCGGATGCTCGCGAACAACACCCTCCCGCCGGTGCTCGGCGACGTCGCCTGCGACATCGACGGCGGCATCGAATGGACGGTCATGGCCACCGAGAACGACGCCCCGGCCTTCGTGTACAACCCCGCCGACAAGTCTGCGACGGTGGGCGTGACCGGTGACGGCGTGGCCATCATGAGCGTCGACAACCTGCCCTGTGCGCTGCCCCGCGACGCGAGCGTCGACTTCTCGAAGGCGCTGATTCCCTTCGTGAAGACCTTCTTCGACGCCGACCTCTCGGGGGGCGTCGAGGGGCTGCCGACGGCGCTCCAAACGGCCGTGGTGGTGGCGGGCGGCAAGCTCGGTCCGAAGCATCAGGGCCTCGCGCAATTTCTGCCGCAGTGAGTCGTTGAGCGTCGCGACGGCGCGGCTTTTTTGCGATCTTCAGGGCGTGGGCGGTGGCATGCACCGCCTCTGAAGTGCTTTGCAAGAGAGGAGCTGTCTCGATGAAGCAAAAGATTCTCTGGCTCGCGTCTCTCGCGTTCGTGGTCGGGTGCGAGGGTCGCAGCGTGGTGGGCGGGCCGATTGATAGCGGCGCGGTCCGCGACGTGGTCGACAGCGGCGCAGATGCGCAGGGCCTTGACGCGCAGGGCGTCGACGCCCCGCCGGTCGACGTCGCGACCTTCGACGTCTTCGACGCCGAGGCGGGCGCGGTCGACGCGCAGGTCGACGTGGTCGACGCGAGCGAAGACCGCCCCGAGGTCTTCTCGGGCTGTCGCAGCGACGACGACTGTCGCAGCAACGAGCTCGGGCTCCTGGCCTGTGACACCGCGACCAACCGCTGCGTGACCTGCACCGCGACCAACCAGAACGCTTGCGCGGCCAACCAGTACTGCGACACCACCGCGAACCGCTGCGTGCCAGGCTGCCGCGACGACGCCGCCTGCGCGTCGAACCCCGCCGGGACGCGCTGCAACGTCAGCAACCACACCTGCGTCCCCTGCGTGGTCGACGCCCACTGCCCGCCGGGCAACCTCTGCATGGGCAACACCTGCGTGGCCGGGTGCAACGAGATGCAGGCCTGCCCGATGGGCCAGAGCTGCTGCGCGGGCGGATGCGTCGACGCCCAGAGCAACATCGCCCACTGCGGCGCCTGCGGCAACGCGTGCGCGGTGGCCAACGGCTCGGCGACCTGCATGGGCGGGCGCTGCGCCGTCGCGATGTGCAACCCGGGTCGCGGCGACTGCGACACGAACGCGGCCAACGGCTGTGAGACCGACACCCGCACGAGCGCCATGCACTGCGGCGCGTGCGGCGCGGCCTGCGCGGCCCGCCCCAACACCGCCGCCAGCTGCGAGTCTGGGGTCTGCGCCTACGTCTGCACCGCGGGCTTCGCTGACTGCGACGGCGAGCCGTCGAACGGCTGCGAGGTCGACCTGCGCAGCACCCTCGCGCACTGCGGGGCCTGCGGCAACGTGTGCGCGCCGCGCGCGAATTCGAGCGTGATGTGCACCGCCGGGGCCTGCGCATACCAGTGCAACACGGGCTTCGCCGACTGCGACAACAACCCCGCCAACGGCTGCGAGACCGACACCCGCACGAGCACGGGCAACTGCGGCCGCTGCGGCACGATGTGCACCACGGGCATGACCTGCTCGAACGGCACCTGCGGCAACATCTGTCAGGCGCCGACGACCTTCTGCAACGGGCAGTGCGCCAACACCGCCACCGATGTGGCCAACTGCGGGCGCTGCGCGAACGCCTGCCCGACCCCCGCGAACGCCGTCGCGACCTGCGCCAACGGCGCCTGCGGCGGCACCTGCAACGCGGGCTTCGGCGACTGCGACAACAGCCTCGCCAACGGCTGCGAGACCAACGTGCGCACGAGCGTGATGCACTGCGGGGCCTGCGGCGCGGCCTGCGCGGCCCGGGCCAACGCGAGCGCGGCCTGTACGAACGGGGCCTGCGCGTACACCTGCAACGCGGGCTTCGCAGATTGTGACGGCAACCCCGCCAACGGGTGCGAGGTCGACACGCGCTCGAACGTGTCGAACTGCGGCGGCTGCGGGCGCGCGTGCGTGCTGGCCAAC
Source organism: Myxococcales bacterium (assembly GCA_016792845.1). GTDB lineage: Bacteria > Myxococcota_A > Polyangia > Polyangiales > JAEUKH01. The sequence continues at coordinate 167,974 of JAEUKH010000004.1, forward strand.
GCCACCGCGGTGTGCACGAGCGGCGCCTGCGCGATCGGCGCGTGCAACGCGGGCTTCGGCAACTGCGACAGCATGGTGCCGAACGGGTGCGAGACCAACACCACCATCAACACCAGCCACTGCGGCCGCTGCGCCAACATGTGCGCCACCGGCGCGGTCTGCGCGGCCAGCACCTGCTCGTGCCCGGTGGGCTTCACGGCCTGCGGCGGGCAGTGCGTGAACATCGCCGCCGACAGCGACAACTGCGGCAGCTGCGGCAACCGTTGCCCCACCGGGCAGGTGTGCGTCGCGGGCCTCTGCCGCACCACTTGCTCGCCCGGGTCGACGCTCTGCAACGGCGACTGCGTCATCCTCGGGAACGACGTGAACAACTGCGGCGCGTGCGGCAACCGCTGCCCGGCCGAGCACCTCTGTTCGGGCGGCGTCTGCACCCCGATCATCACCACCACGGACATCGGCTGCGCCGACGGCGGCCGCGAGGCCTTCACCGACCGTACGGCCTTCCCGAACATCGCGGCGTGCTCGGGCGGGTGGTCGCGTCAGGGCATCTTCCCGGCGCCGCTTCGCTCGGGCGTGGTGGCTTGCGAGCGCTCGGGCGACGACGGGCCGAACCCCAACGGCGCCAACTGCTCGTCGGCCGACCTCTGCGCTCCGGGCTGGCACCTTTGCCGCGCGGGCGAGGTCTTGACCCGTACGGCCAACCGCGGGTGCGCGGGTACGACCTTCCCGGCTGATACGTTCTACGCGGCGGCGGCCTCGGGCACGGGCTGCGGCGTGTGCGCGCTCTTGACGGGCACGGGCACCACCAACTGCAACTCGTTGAGCTGCCAGACCGGGTGCCGCGAAGACCCGTCGCTTAACAACGACTTCTTCGGCTGCGGCACCTATGGCGCGGGCGCCAACTGCGACGGCATGAACTTCTTCTCGAACAACGACTGCGGCGCCCTCGGCGCCCCGTGGGCCTGCAACGGCGGCACCATGGAGTCGATCACCGTGACCAAGCCCCTCGGCACCCGCGGGGGCGTGCTCTGCTGCCGCTGAAAAGGGCGAAACCGGGTTGTCAGAGGCGCTGCCGACATTGACGAAGGCGCCTCGTCGGCGCTAGCTACCGCGCCATGACGGCTCGGACATTCAATGCGTTTGGCGCCCGTGACACCTTTGATGCGGGCGACGGCCCCATCGGGATCTACCGACTCTCCCACCTCGAAAAGACCGGCGTTTCGACGAAGCTTGAGACGCTGCCGTACTCGATCCGCGTGCTGCTCGAAGCCGTCTTGCGTAACTGCGACGGCTTCGAGGTGAGCGAAGAAGACGTTCGCCGCATCGCCAATTGGAATGCCAAGGCCCCTGCCCAGGTCGAGCTCCCGTTCAAGCCCGCCCGGGTGATCTTGCAAGACTTCACGGGCGTGCCCGTGCTCGTCGACATCGCCGCGATGCGCGACGCCGTGGCCCGGCTCGGCGCAGACCCGAAGAAGATCAACCCGCTCGTGCCCGTCGACCTGGTGATCGACCACTCGGTGCAGGTCGACCATTTCGGCAACACCCAGGCCCTCTCGCTGAACCTCAAGGTCGAGTTTCACCGCAATCTTGAGCGCTACAAGTTCCTCAAGTGGGGCCAGAAGTCGGTCAACAACTTCAACGCCGTGCCGCCGGGCATGGGCATCGTGCACCAGGTCAACGTCGAGCGCCTCGCCACGGTGGTGCGCGAGGGCACAGACCGCGAGGGCCCGGTGGCCTTCCCCGACACGCTGGTGGGCACCGACTCGCACACGACGATGATCAACGGTCTCGGCGTGGTGGGCTGGGGCGTCGGCGGCATCGAGGCCGAGGCCGTGATGCTCGGTCAGCCCCTGTTTATGCTCACCCCGCAGGTGGTGGGCATGAAGCTCACGGGTGCGCTGAAGCCGGGCGTGACCGCCACCGACCTCGTGCTCACCATCACCGCGGCGCTCCGCAAGAAGGGCGTGGTCGACAAGTTCGTCGAGTTCTTCGGGCCCTCGCTCTCGCAGATCGGCGTCGCAGATCGCGCCACCATCGCGAACATGGCGCCCGAGTACGGCGCCACCACGGGCTTCTTCCCGGTCGACGCCGCGACGGTCGACTTCCTCCGCCGCACCGGGCGCCCCGAGCGGGTCGTGCGCCTCGTCGAGGCCTACGCCAAAGAGCAGGGTCTCTTTCGCACTGACGCCTCGGTCGACCCCGAGTACACCGACGTGGTCGAGCTCGACCTCTCGACGGTGGTGCCGACCCTCGCGGGCCCCAAGCGCCCCCAAGATCGGGTGTCGCTCACCGACCTCACGAGCTCGTTCAAGAAGGCGCTCACAGCCCCCGTCAAAGACCGCGGCTTTGGCCTGAAAGAGACCGAGCTCGACAAGACCGGCCTCGTCAAAGACGCCGACCGTTCGCACGCCATCGGCCACGGCGCGGTGGTCATCGCCGCCATCACGAGCTGCACCAACACGTCGAACCCGTCGGTGCTCCTCGGCGCCGGTCTCGTCGCTCAGAAGGCCGCGGCCCTCGGGCTCAAGGTGCCCTCGCACGTCAAGACCAGCCTCGCACCGGGCTCAAGGGTGGTCACCGACTACCTCCGCGAGTCGGGCACCTTGCCCTCGCTCGAAGCCCTCGGCTTCAACGTCGTCGGCTACGGCTGCACCACCTGCATCGGCAACAGCGGCCCGCTGCCCGAGAACGTGGCCGCGCCGATCAAAGAGGCCAACCTCGTCGCCGCCGCGGTGATCTCGGGCAACCGTAACTTCGAGGGGCGCGTCCACCCGCTGGTGAAGGCCAACTACCTCGCGTCGCCGCCGCTCGTGGTGGCCTACGCCCTCGCGGGCACCGTCGCCAAAGACCTCGGCACCGAGCCCATCGGCGTGGGCTCGAACGGCCAGCCGGTGTTCTTGAAAGACATCTGGCCCACCAACGAAGAGGTCGCCAACATGGTGACCCGCTGCATCTCGCCGGCCCTCTACGAAGACAACTACAAGACCGTCTACGAGGGCACCGAAGAGTGGCGCGCCATCGCGTCGAGCGTGAGCGAGCGCTACAGCTGGGATCGCGATTCGAGCTACATCCAGTCGCCGCCCTTCTTCGAGACCCTCACCCTCGACGTGCCGGGCGTGAAGCCCATCGCCAACGCGCGGGTGCTGGCCCTCCTCGGCGACTCGGTCACCACCGACCACATCTCGCCCGCGGGCGACATCGCCCTCGACAGCCCCGCCGGGCGCTACCTCCAGAGCCTCGGGGTCATCAAAGAAGACTTCAACAGCTACGGCTCGCGCCGCGGCAACGACCGCGTGATGGTGCGCGGCACCTTCGCCAACATCCGCCTGAAGAACGGCCTCGTGCCCGGCGTCGAGGGCGGCGTCACCACCCACATGCCCTCGGGCGCGGTCGAGTCGATCTTCGACGCGGCCGAGCGCTACAAGGCCGACGGTGTCTCGCTGGTGGTGATCGCGGGCAAAGAGTACGGCACCGGCAGCTCGCGCGACTGGGCGGCCAAGGGCACGCTGCTCCTCGGCGTCAAGGCTGTGATCGCTGAGAGCTTCGAGCGCATCCATCGCGCCAACCTGGTCGGTATGGGCGTGCTCCCCTTGGTCTTCGAAGAGGGGCAGACCGCCGAGTCGCTGGGCATCACAGGCCGCGAGTCGTTCACCATCGAGGGGCTCGACGAGAGCATCCAGCCGCGGCAGCGCCTCACCGTGGCGGCCACCCGCGACGACGGCACCAGCCTGCGCTTCACCGCCATCGCGCGGCTCGATACCCCCGTCGACGTGGTCTACTACAAGAACGGCGGCATCCTCCAGACGGTGCTCCGTAACCTCGTGCGCGGCTGAGCCACGCCTCGGGTGACGGCCTCGCAGGTGCGCGTCGGTGCGCCCGCGGGGCCGTCGGCCTTTGGGGGCGTCCCGCAGCCTCAAGAGCGCCCCGGAGGGCGCGTCGAGGGGGTGAGGCCGTCGGCAAGCCCTGAGGGCCCCGGAAGGGCCGCGCGCGCGCCGCGGAGCTCAGTGGTTGATGAACTCGAGCAACATGGCGACGGCGGGCATCAAGATCGAGCCCACCACGGCCTCGCCGGCGATCATGCCTGAGGCGAGGGGGGCGGCGTAGCGCTCGAAATGCCCGTCGGGGCCCGGCGAGACCTTGCGCCACACGGCGGCGATCACGGCCCCGAGGGCGATGGCGATGTTGAGCGACGGGGGCAAAATCAGCGCAAACCCCAACGCCGCGGGAATGGGGATGAACCAGAACCGGCTGCCCTCGCCGTCTCGCTTGCGCACCGCGAGGAGGAGCTCGAACACGACCCCCACGACGATGCCGATCTTCGAGGCCGTCAGCGCGCCGTGCGGGAGGTACCCGAGGCCGCGCTCCATCGCGATGGCCAGGGTCGCGATCTTGAGGCCCGTGGGCGCCGAGAGCTGCCCGGGGTTCAAGCCGATGCCGTAGGTGTGCTGCAACACGTTGAACACCATCGGCGTGAGGAGCGCCCCGATGGGGATCACGATCAGCTGCGCGAGCACGAGGGTGCGAAACCGCCCGCCGAGGCGCTGGGCCACCCAGAACGCGGGCACCACGTTCTCTGACGACGCCTGCGGGCTCGCGCTCACATACGCCGCGGTGAGGTTGGCCCGAATCTGCGCGGGCCAGAGCACGCCGAAGAGAAACTGCGTCGCGTTGGCCATGAGCGACACCGGCCCCGAGCCCGTGATGCCGAGCACCCGAAGCCCCGCGATGATGAGCAGGGGCTGAATCGCGACCGCGAGGAGCACTTCGGTCACCGGCATCGCGAACCAGCTCGTGGTGAGCCACACCAGGAGCGCGACGCTCACCCCGAGGCCCGTCACCACCCACCAGGTGGGGATGCTCTCGTCGGCCTGAGACTCGAAGGCGGGCTCGTCGGCGGGCGCGCTGCGGGTCATCACGCTGCGCACCACGGGGATGAGCACGCTCGTCACCGCGGCGGCGATCATCATCGCCGTGGCCGGCCACATCATCCACTGGACGACGTACTTGAAGTGCGAGTGCGCGGCGCTGAACTCGGCCGCCTTGCCGCACGACGCCCTCAGAAACGCGAGGGTCTGGGCGCGCTCGGGGTCGCTCAGACCCCCGAGCCGGTCGAGCTCGGTGAGGCAGCGGCCGAGCTCGGCCTCGGGCACCCCCGAGAGGGCCGAGTAGCGGGCGACCTTCTCGCCGAAGAGCGAGATGATCCATGTGCCGAGGAGCCCCGAGAGGCCCACCGAGAGCGGCACGAGCATGCCGAGGCCGATGGCGGCGAGCTCGAGGCCGAGGGCGAGGTTCAGCGCGGGGTTGCCCACGATGGGCGTGATGACCCCGAGGCCGTCGCGCAAGAAGGTGAGAAAGCCCGCGACGCCGGTGGTGGTGGTGAGCACGTCGCGGCGCGATTTGGTGCTCTCGCTCGCGCTCGGGTCGGTGAGAGTCTGCGCGATCGAGAGCGTGGCCTGAGAGGTGGGCCACGGCAGCTTGCGGTCTTTCAAGATCGAGGCGCGGGGCACGATGCCCATGAAGACGCCGAGGTTGGCCGAGACCACGAGCCACACGAACATCTGCAACGACGACGGGTGAAAGCCGATGTCGCGGCCCGTGAGCGCGTGGATGTAATAGAACGCCGCGAGGATCACCACCATGAAGGCGATGCCCGAGACCATGCCGATCATCGACTGGATGAGGTTGAGCTGAACGGCCAGCTCGCGCCCCTTCATGCGCTTGCCGAGCACGAAGGCCGCGAGAAACATGCCCCCGAGGGTGAGGTCGACGCTCTGCCCGAGCTTCAGGGTGACGTAGGGCGTGGCCGCGGCGGCCAGCGCGCAGAGCAGACACCCGAGCACCACGGTGCGGAGGTTCAGTTCGTTGTCGCGGTTCATCTCGCCCGCGACGCTACCTCAAAGGCTCTGCCAGGGTGCGGGCAAATTTGGCCAATTTGTGCGTGTTTATCGCTCGACCGCGGCGGCCGGGTTGGGCGGCGGCACGAGGCTCACCTGCGGCCGTCGGTGGGGCACCGGGCTCGTCGCGTCGCGCCGCTCGACCAGGGCGCCGCCGTCGAGCATGTAGAGGCCCCCGGCGGTGTGCGGGCCGTCGGTGCGGATCCAGATGATGGGCTTCTCGAGCGAGGCCACGTCGCCCCTCTCGACGTCGATGATGGCCGGGCTCCAGGTGCCGCTGTTGGCGTAGAGGGTGTCCTCCTCCCAGAACGAGTAGGCGACGTGGGTGTGGCCGAAGACCACCGCCCTGACGCCGTAGATCTCGGCGATGTCGCGCGCGGTCGCGGCGATGCGTCGGTAGTTGTCGTCGAGGCCCCGCGAGGGCAGGGCGGCCTCGTAGGCGGCCATGAGGGCGGTGGCGCCGAGGGCCGCGCCGACGGCCTTGCGGTTGCGCACCACGAGCGGGGTCAGAACAGCGCCCACCGAGAGTCCGCCGAGCACCAGGCGGTCGACGTAGAACTCTCGAATCACCTTGTGCAGCACCTCGTCGGCGGGGGGCGAGAAGAGCCGCGCGTGACGGGCGAGGCGCTCGGGGTCGCAGCCGGTCTCGTGGGCGGCGGCGTCGAGGTTTCGCTCGAAGCGGTCTTCGCTGCCGAGGTCGCGCCCGCGCCAGGTCTGGTACACGATGCCGAAGCTGCCCGCGAGCCACACCTGCGCGAGCGAGTGGTGGCTCGAAAAATAGTGCTTGAACCAGTGCTTGACGTACGCCGCGGCGCTCATGTCCCACGAGTCGTCGAAGTGCGGGTTCATGGTGCCGAGGCGCGACCCGAGGAGGCGAAAGGTGATCGACCCCACGGTGGGCGCGATCTCGCGGTCTCGCCCACGTTTGGGCGGCACCAACGGCCGCATCGGATAGCGGAACGAGCAGTACGGGTCGTACTGGTTGCCGTGCTCGATGTGGATGCCATCGTCGGTGTGGTGAAACCACAGACGGAAGCGCACGAGGTCGCCCGCCCGGGCGCTGCCGGCTTCGAGCGCCAGGCGCTCACGGAGGCGCCGCTGGACGCCGTCGAAGCCGAGCTGCGGGTCGTGGTTGCCCGCGATGAAGGTGATGGCGTGACCCGCCCTTAGCCAGCGCGCCAGGGCCGCGACGAAGCAAGGGTGCTCGTGCAGGATGCGGTCGAGGAGCTCGAGCGCGACGGGCTCGGTGCGCGGCAGGTCTTCGAAGGTCGCCTCGCCGCGCACGACCCGGCCCGCGTCGAAGTCGAAGAGGTCGCCGTTGAAGACCAGCTCGCCCGCGTCGCCCGGCGCCATCGCCGCGAGGATCGACTCGACCAGGCTGACGAACTCGCCCGAGGGGAAGTACGGGCGCTGACGCCAGCGCATCCAGACGCCGTCGCTGTCGACGGGCTCACAGAGATGAACATCCGAGAGAATGACGGTGTGTTTCATCACCACCTAAGGGGGACAGGAGGGCGCCTCGCGGGAAGCGCACGCGGGGCGAGAAGCTGTGATAGAGGCAGTGAAGGTCTCACAGGCGAAACCATGGCCCACGAATTTGTCATGACAATGCAAGACGTCCGAAAGGTCGTCGCACCGAAGCGCGAAATCTTAAAGGGGATGAGCCTCTCGTTCTACCCCGGCGCCAAGATCGGTGTCCTCGGGTCGAACGGCTCTGGCAAGAGCACCCTCTTGCGCCTCATGGCCGGGGTCGACACCGAGTATTTCGGTGAGATCTGGCGCGCCAAGAATGTGCGCATGGGCTACCTCCCGCAGGAGCCCCACCTCGACCCGAGCCTCGACGTGAGGGGCAACGTCGACCTCGGCGTCAAGCCCATCAAAGACCTCCTCGCGAAGTTCGAAGCCCTGTCGATGAAGCTCGGCGAGTCGATGCCCGAGAAGGAATACGACAAGGTCATGGCCGACTTCACCGCCGCCCAAGAGACCATCGACGCCCTCGACGGGTGGAACCTCGACCGCCACGTCGAGATCGCGATGGACGCCCTGCGTCTGCCGCCTCCCGACGCCAACGTCGCGACGCTCTCGGGCGGCGAGCGGCGCCGCGTGGCCCTCTGCCGACTCCTGCTCGAGAAGCCCGACATGTTGCTCCTCGACGAGCCCACCAACCACCTCGACGCTGAGAGCGTGGCGTGGCTCGAGCAGCACCTTCACGCCTTCCCCGGCACGGTCATCGCGGTGACCCACGACCGGTACTTCCTCGACAACGTCGCCGGGTGGATCCTCGAGCTCGATCGCGGCGAGGGGTACCCCTTCAAGGGCAACTACACCGCGTGGCTTGAGCAGAAGAAGACGCGCCTCGAACACGAAGAGAAGTCTGAGAGCGCGCGCCGCCGCACGCTGGCCCGGGAGCTCGAGTGGGTGCGCCTCGCGCCCCGCGCGCGGCAGGCCAAGAGCAAGGCCCGCCTCGCCGCGTACGAGAGCATGGTGGCCGAGGCCGCGGCCGAGAAGGTGACCCAGGCCGACGTGCAGATTCCGCCCGGGCCGAGGCTCGGCGACCTGGTGATCGATGCGAAGAACCTCGGCAAGCGCTTCGGCGACCGGGTGCTCTTCGAGGGGCTAGAGTTCAAGCTCCCGAAGGGCGGCATCGTCGGCATCATCGGCGCGAACGGCACGGGCAAGAGCACGCTCTTCAAGATCCTCGCGGGGGTCGAGACGCCCGACGCCGGGGCCCTCAACGTCGGCGACTCGGTGGTGCTCTCGTATGTCGATCAGTCGCGCGACGCCCTCGACCCGAACAAGACCGTGTGGGACGAAGTGGCCGAAGGCAAAGAGCAGCTCACCCTCGGCAAGCGCACCCTCAACACCCGGGCCTACGTAGGCGGCTTCGGCTTCAAGGGCAGCGACCAGCAGAAGCGCGTGGGCGAGCTCTCGGGCGGCGAGCGAAACCGCGTCCACCTCGCCAAAACGCTGAAGAAGGGCGGCAACGTGCTGCTCCTCGACGAGCCCACCAACGACCTCGACGTCGACACCTTGCGCGCCCTCGAAGACGCGCTCATCGAGTTCGCCGGCTGCGCCCTGGTGATCTCGCACGACCGCTGGTTTCTCGACCGCATCGCCACGCACATGCTCGCCTTCGAGGGCGACTCGAAGGTGGTCTGGTTCGAAGGCAACTATCAAGAGTACGAGGCCGACCGGGTGAAGCGACTCGGCGCCGAGGCCGCCCAGCCCCACCGCGTTCGGTACAAGAAGCTCGCGTGATCAATCTCGAAGACCGGGGGTACACCCCCGCGCGCCGCGACGTCGCCGAACTCCTCGCGCGCCTCGCGACCTGTGACGACAAAGACGCCGCCCGCATTGAGCGGCTCGTGGCCGCGCACCCCGACCACGCCTGGCGCCTCGCGTCGGCGTCGCTCGGAGCCGCCCTTGCCCCGGCCCGCGGGCGCCTCGTCGACGTGATGGTGTCGCTCGCGGCCCTCGAACCCTCGGCCGAGCGATGGCGCGCGGTGATGGCCCTCCTCGACGACGCAGACCCCAAGGCCCGTCGAAACGCGCTCATCGGCCTCGCCCGGGTTGACGACCCCGCCCTCGCCGCGGAGCTCGAAGCCGCCCTCCTGCCGCGCTTCGAGGCCGAGCCGCGCCCCGATCACCGGCGGAGCTTCATCGCCACCCTCGGCCGCGTCGGCGGAGCCGCCAGCGCCGCGCGCCTGCGGGCCCTCACGAGCGACGACCCGCTCACCCGCAAAGAGCTCGAACGCGCGCTCTTGCGCCTCGCCCGGCACGATGTCGGCGAGGCCCGCGAGGCGCCACGGTCGCTCCGCCCGACCCGATGGCTCAAGGTCTCGCTCTGCACCACCCCCGGCCTCGAAGCCGTGATCTTGAAGACCGCCCCCACGGCTTGGGGCGCACGCCTCGGCGCCCCCGGGGTCTGCCTCGCGACCCTCAAGGCGAGCCGCGACGAGCTCTTCGCCTCGCGCGTCGTGCGGAGCGTGGCGGTCGCGCTGCCGAGGGTGTCGCGCGGCCCTGACGGCGACCTCGCGCCCTGCATCGTGCAGTGGATGCGCTCTGACGAGGCCCAAGAGGCCCTGCGCTGCTACGCCGGGGCGCGCCCGCGCTGGGCCCTGCGGGTGGTCGGCGGAGGGCAGCACCGCGCCGCGATCGATCGGGCCCTCGCGACCCTTCGAGAGGCGCTCCCGCAATGCCTCAACGACCCGCGGAGCGCCCAAGCGTGGCTCGAAGTGCGGGTCGACCGGCTCGGGGCCGAGGCCGCGCTGGTGTTCGAAGACGACGACCGGTACCGATACCGCACCGCGATGGTCGCCGCGGCGTCACACCCCGCGGTGGCCGCCGCCCTCGTAACCGTCGCCGAGATCAGGCCCGACGACCGCGTGTGGGACCCGTTCTGCGGCTCAGGCGTCGAGCTCATCGAGCGCGGCCTCGCGGGCCCCTACGCCGCGCTCTACGGCACCGACCGGAGCGCCGAGGCCCTCGCCGCCGCGCGCACCAACGTCGCCAACAGCGGCCTCGACGGCGTCTCGCTCCGCGAGGGCGACGCCTTCGAGGGCCCGCCGCCCGACATCTCGCTCGTGCTCACCAACCCGCCGCTCGGCCACCGTGTCGATTTCGGCGTGCGGTGGAGCGACCATCTTGCGCGTTTCTTGAACACCCTCGGTCCGCGCCTCGCCCCGGGCGCGCGAATGGTCTGGCTGAGCCCTGATCCGCGTGTCACCGACGCTGGCGCGCGCGCGGGCGGCTTCTCTGTAGTTTCGTATTTTGATGTCGACCTTGGGGGTCATCGGCTCGTCTTGCAGCGTCTCGATCGGGCGAATTTGCGGCACGATCGTCGCCGCGGCTGATGCTTCGCAGTTGCACCTGCGGCGGCGCAACGGCAGTCTCCCGCTTCGGTGACAGCCGAGGTGAGCGAGATTTTCGCAGCGCAGCCACCGTCGCTTGAGGGTGCGGCCGAGGGCGAGGTCGTGTGGCTTTGGGCGCGAAGCCCCGTCGCGCAGGCCTTTCTGGCGGCCGACGGTCGGGTCCTGCGGGGCAATCTGGCCTGGCATGCCCTCTTCGGCTCCGAGCGTGTGGGCTACGCGTGGCGCGCGTCGTTCGAGCCCGAGAGCCTCTTGCAGTTCGACGAGGCGTGGGCCTCGGTGGCGTGGCCGAGCGAGGCCCCGCGGTGGCGCATTCGCGATCGGCAAGGGCGGGGGCTTGAGGTGCAGTTCTGGGTCGGGCCTCGCGAGCCGTCAGGGGCGCGCGCGGTGGGGGTGACGCCCCGCGACGAGGCGTCTCGCCGCGACGGGCCCGACGCGCGGGTCGACGTCGCGATGCAGCAGCAGCGGCTTGAGAGCCTGACCATCCTCGCGGGGGGCATCGCCCACGACTTCAACAACCTCCTCACGGCGATGTTGGGCAGCGTTCAGCTCGGCCTCGGCGACCCTGAGGTGAGCGCGCTTCAGCGCGATCGGCTCGATGACATCGGGCGCGCGGCGCAGCAGGCCGCGCGGCTCACCCGCGAGATGCTGGTCTTCGCGGGGCGCGCGCGCTTCGAACCCGAGCGGGTCTCGGTGGGCGAGGTGGCGAGCGAGATGGCGGCGCTCCTGCGGCCTGTGGTGCCCTCGCGGGTGCGCTTGGGGGTCACCGTCGAGGCCCGCGACACGGTGGTCTTGGGCGAGCGCGGCGCCCTCGGGCAGCTGGTGATCAACCTCGTGAGCAACGCCTTCGAGGCCAGCGTCGAGGGCGAGGGCGTGGTCGAGGTGCGGGTGCTGAGGGCCACCGTCGACGCCGACGCGTTCGCCAACTCGCTCGGGGCCGACGGGGTCGCGCCGGGCGCGTTTGTGGTGCTGACGGTGCGCGACGCGGGGCTCGGCATGGGGCCCGAGGTCTTGGCCCGCGCGTGCGAGCCCTTCTTCACGACGCGCTTCTCGGGCCGGGGCTTGGGCCTCGCGACGGTGCTCGGGGTGGTGCGCGCCATGGGCGGCCGGCTGCGCATCGAGAGCGCGCCGGGCGAGGGCACGCTGGTGACGGTGCTCTTGCCCTCGGCGCAAGGCGAGGCCGTGCGGGCGAAGACGCCTCAGGGGCCCATCCCCGTCGCGCCGTCGCGGGTGCTGGTGGTCGACGACGACCCGCGGGTGCGCTCGATGGTGATGGCGCTGCTCACGCGCCGAAACTTTGAGGTGACGGCCGTGTCGTGCGGCGCCGAGGCGCTGGCGATCCTCGACGCGGCGATCCGCTTCGATGTCGTGCTGGCCGACCTGACCATGCCCGTGATGAGCGGCGAAGAGCTCGGGCAGGCGGTGTTCGCGCGGGCGCCGGGCCTCCCGTTGGTGCTGATGAGCGGATACGACCGCGAAGACGTCGCGCCGCGGGTCGCGCGGGTGCCGGGGGCCGACTTTGTGCAGAAGCCCTTCTCGGGTGACGCCCTGGCGCGGGTGCTGCGACAGCAGATCAGCAACGCCCAACCGAGGGCCCGCGAGCCCGACGATCGCTGACGCTTGGGCCGTGCGCCGGGGGCGGGCTCCGCGTATGCTGCCGCTGCTTGGAATTTCGAGCCATCTACAACCCCGGGCTCCCGGTTCGGCTCCGCGCCGCGGGGCTCGACGTGGCGGCCTTCGCCGTCTCGGGCTTCGCGAGCTATGTGCTCGTGCCGGGGGTCGACCTGTGCTTCGACCTCGGGCACTGCGGGGTCGAGGCTGCGGGGCTCCGCAACGTGTTTCTCTCGCATGTTCATCAAGATCACGCGGGGGGCGTGGCGCGGCACGTCTCGCTGCGCCGCATGTTCGGCGGTGCCCGCTCGAAGATCGTCTGCCCGGCCGAGTCTGCCGACGCCCTCGCGGCCTTCCTTCGCGCCGCCGACGCGCTCGAAGAGAAGTGCGCCGAGGCCGACCCGGCCGAGATGATCCGCGGGGTGCTCCCCGGCGACACGGTGGCCCTCGGGCGGCGCTACACCGTCACCGCCTTCGACGTCGCGCACCGCATCGCCTCGCGCGGATACACCCTCGTCGAGCACCGTCGGCGCCTCAAGCCCGCGTACCGCGAGCTGCCCGGTGAGGCCCTCGCCGAGGCGCGGGCGCGCGGCGAAGACCTCTACGATGTTCACAGTGTGAACATTCTCACCTATGTGGGCGACAGCACCCTGGCGACGCTCGAAGCGCGGCCCGAGATCTTCGAGAGCGAGGCGGTCTTCGTTGAAGCGACGCACCTGCCTCCGACCGAGAAGGCGGCGAGCGCGCGGTGGGGCCACACCCACTGGGATGACCTCATCGCGTGGCTCGAAGCCCACCTCGACACCATGGCCTGCCAGCAGATCATCGTGAAGCACTTCAGTATGAAGTACCGGCCCCACGACCTCCGCGAGGTGCACCGCAAGCTGCCGCCGCGGCTGCGCGGGCGGGTGACGATGCTGATGCACGGGGTCGCAGAGGAGACTTGACCCGGGCCCCGACGGGTGTGTCACAACGGTCGGCGAGATGAGCGATCGGGTGTTGATCACGGGCGGGGCCGGCTTCATCGGTCACCATTTGGGTTTGGCCTGGCTCACGCGCGGGGCCGAGGTGACGGTGCTCGACAATTTTCGCACCGGTCGGCGCGACAACATCGCGCGCCTCGCCGCCGCCGGGGGGGCGCGGTTTCGCTTCGTCGAGGGCTCGATCACAGACCCCGACGCGGTGGCCGACGCGATCGGGGGCGCGCGGTACGTCCATCACCTCGCGGCGCAGGTGAGCGTGCCTGAGAGCGTCGAGCGACCCCGCGAGTGCGTCGACATCAACGTGAACGGGCTCTTGACGGTGCTCGACGCGGCCCGCGCGGCCGGGGTCGATCGGGTGGTCTTCTCGTCGAGCGCGGCGGTCTACGGCGACGACCCGCGGAGCCCCAAGACCGAAGACATGACCCCGGCGCCCAAGAGCCCCTACGGCATCACCAAGCTCGACGGCGAGCACTACCTGAAGATGTACGCCGCGCTGCACGGCGTCGGGTGCGTGAGCCTGCGGTACTTCAACGTCTTCGGGCCGCGGCAAGACCCCCGGAGCGTGTACGCCGCCGCGGTGCCGATCTTTATCGAGCGGGCCCTCGCGGGGCGCGACATCACCATCTTCGGCGACGGCGAACAGACCCGAGACTTCGTCTTCGTCGAAGACGTCGCGGCGGCGAACATCCTCGCGGCCACGTCGACCCAGGCGGGGAGGGGAGAGGTCTTCAATGTCGCCCAGGGCGGCCGCTGCACCATCCGCGAGCTGGCCGAGACCGTCGTTCGGCTCACCGCGAGCCAGAGCAAGATCGTCTACGCGCCCGAGCGTCCGGGCGACATTCGTCACAGCCGGGCCGCGATCGACGCGATCGTCTCGGGCCTCGGGTTCGCCCCGGCGACGAGCCTCGCGGTCGGCCTTGAGGCCAGCATCGCGGCCGTTCAGGGCTGACCCGTCGCAGCGCGCGGGGCCCGCTGAGTGGGCCCATTCGCGTGCGTTCTCTGCGCGACAGGGTGCTGCGATTGAGACAGACTCTCGGGCGATGACCCACGCTGCGAACCGTCAGGTGCCACGGCCTACGTCGCCGTATCGCGCGGCCTCTCACGCCGCGCCTGCTCAGCCCGCGTGCCACCCGTCGGCGGTGGGCGACGCTCTGGTGGTCTTCGCGCTCGGGGCGGTGCTGGCCGGGCTGTCGCAGTTTCCTGTGTTGGTGGCTGGGCTTGCGTCGTTTCTTTCAGGTATCCCCTCAACGTTGACGCCCTGAGCCTTGGCTGGGCCACCCCGAGCGGTGAGAGCACTGTCAATTCAATGGGTTGAGACCACAAGTCTAGAATTTAGGTTTGATCGAATCGGTGTGAGCCTCAAGGTGAGAGGGCCTCGCTCTGAGGGAGGCGCTGCAAATGGGCCTAGAAGCCGTTGAGAGCGCGGGCGTCTTGGGGGCAACGGGTGTAGAGAGCGGCGCATGCGGCGTGTGGTCGTAGGCATGAGCGGCGGTGTCGATTCGTCGGTCGCGGCGTTGTTGCTTCAGCGTCAGGGCTATGAGGTCATCGGCGTCACGCTCCACCTGTGGGACTACGTCAAAGACGGTCACGCGGGTCGCTGCTGCGCGCCCGAAGACCAGTACGACGCGGCGCGGGTGGCTGAGCGCCTGGGCATCGCCCACTACACCTTTGACCGCCGCGCGCTCTTTCAAGCGAAGGTGGTCGACCCCTTCGTCGACACGTACCGCGCGGGGCGAACGCCGAGCCCGTGTGTGCGCTGCAACGAGTCGGTGAAGCTCGGGCCGATGTTCGAGATCGCCAGGCGGCTCGGGGCCGAGCGCGTGGCCACGGGGCACTACGCGCGGGTCGCCGTCGAGGGCGGCGAGGTGGTGCTCCGCGCGGCGGTCGACGGGCACAAAGACCAGTCGTACTTTCTCTGGGTGGCGCCCGAAGAGGCGCTGCGCGCGCTTGAGCTCCCGCTCGGGGGGCTCACCAAGCCCGAGGCCCGGGCGCTCGCGGCGGCGGCCGGGTTCGTCAACGCCGCCAAGCCAGACAGCAGCGATCTCTGCTTCGTCGAGGGCGGGCGTCACGCGAGCTTTGTGGCCGCCCGAAGCCCCGAAGGGCTCGCCGCAGGCCCCATCGAGACGGTGACCGGTGAGGTCATCGGGCACCACGACGGCATCCACCAGTTTACGCCCGGCCAACGAAAGGGGACCGGCGCCGGCGGCCCCGCGCGCTACGTCCTCCGGGTGATCGCGTCGCGCAACGCCGTGGTGGTGGGCACCGCCGACGAGGCGACGCAGTCGTACTGCGAGGTGGGCGAGCTGCGGTGGCTGACCGCCCAGCCCGTCGACGCGGTGACCGCGCGCATTCGGTACCGCCACACGGGCGTGAAGGCCAGGGTCGAGGTGCTCGAGGGCGGGCGGGCGCGGCTGCATTTTTCAGAGCCGCAGCGCGGCGTCGCACCGGGGCAGGCGGCGGCGTTCTACGTGGGCGACCGGGTGGTGGGCGGCGGCTTCATCGACCAGGCGTAGCGGGTGCTTTGGCGCCGCGAGGGGCGCAGAGATGGGCTATGTTCGCGGGGTGAAGGCGCGTCTTTTCGCGACGGTGATCGCCACGGCGTGCGCCCTGAGTGGGGGGTGCACCGTGGGCGAGGGCGTGGGCACCATTCGAGGGGCGCTGACGGTGCCCATTTGCAACGTCAACGACGGCGACTTCGACCTCGCGCAAGACTTCTATGGCGGCGAGTGGCACGAGGGGTCGCTGCTGATTCACATCTCGCGCGGCGGCGAGAACGGCGAGTTCGGCGACGAGTTCGTGCTGCGGGTCGACGACACGGGCTACGTCGCGCGGCACCTCGGCGAGCGCATCGCCATCGGCCCCGCGGGGGTCGCGCCGGTGCAGGCGGTGCTCCGGCTCAACCGCCTCTGCGGGCGGCAGAGCATCACGCGCTATGCCCCCGTGGTGGCCCTCGAAGGCTTCGAAGGTTACGCGGTGTTTCGCTCGGTCTACCGCGGCGACCCGAACGCCGACGCGCCCGCGCGGCTCACCCACGTGAGCGAGTTCTCGGTGGCGCTGCGCGACCCGCGAGATTTTCGTAACACCCGGCCCGACCGCGAGTTCGCAGAGAACGCGCCGCGCGAGCCTGCGCCGCTGCCTCCGGCGCGGGGCGAGCTCGAGGGCTCGTTTCAGTTTTACTTCTCACGGGGCCGACCGGCCCAGCGGTTTCAATGAGCAGCGATGTCTTGGTGAAGGTCGATCGGCTGGCCCAAAGCGGCGAAGGGGTTGTGAAGCTCGGCGCCACGGCCTTCGGGCTCGCCGACACGCTGCCGGGCGAGCTCGTGCGGGTGCGCCGCGAGGGGGCTTCGCTTCAGCTCCTGGGTGTCGAGAGCCCCTCGGCCGAGCGGGTGGCGTCGGGCTGCGGCGCCTTTCCGCGGTGCGGCGGGTGCACCTGGCAACATCTCTCGGTCGCGGGGCAGCGTGAGGCGCGGCTCGACACCTTGCGACGGGCCCTCCCGGCGGCGTTGCGCGGCCTCTCGATCGGGTACACGGCCCTGGCCTCGCGCGACGCGTGGCGGGCCCGGGCCCGGCTCGGCTGGCAGGTGGTCAAGGGCCAGGCCGAGCTCGGCTTCCGCGCCCGCGGGGCCCGCGAGCTGGTGGCGCTGAGCGCGTGCCCGGTGCTCGTGCCGGGCTTGAATGACGCGCTTCCGCGGCTTAGGGCCGCGCTCGGGGCGGTGTCTCGTCAGGGCGAGGTGTCGCTGGGCTTAGGGGCCGAGGGTCGCGCGGTGGTGTCGATCCACCCTGTGGGCGCGCCGCTCGCGACGGGATTTGCGGTGCCCGAGGCCCTCGTGGCCGGGGGCTTCGCGGGGGCGGCGCTGTGGGTGCCGGGGGCGTCGGTGCCGGCCACCGCGGGTGACCCGCGCCCGTGCAACGAGGGCTTCGACGGCGCGCCGCTCTGGCTCGCGGTCGACGGCTTCGGGCAGGCCCACCAGGCCCTCAACCGACAGCTCGTCGAGGCCGTCCTTCGCGGCGCCGAGGCCGAAGGGCGGGTGGTCTTCGAGCTCCACGCCGGGGCCGGCAATTTCACCGTGGCGCTCGCCGCCGCGGCCCGCAAGATGACCGCCGTCGAGACCGACGAGGGCTCGGTGAGCTGCCTCCGCGCGAACCTCGCGCTGCGAGGCTTTGGGGGCCGGGTCGCGGTGCGCCAGCAGTCGGCCGAGGCCGCCGCCGAGGCGGGGCTCCGCGGCGACGTAGTGGTGCTCGACCCGCCGCGCACGGGGGCCCGCGAGGTGTGCGAGGCCCTCGCGAAGAACCCCGTCAGGCGCGTGGTGTATGTGTCGTGCGACCCGCCGACGCTCGGGCGCGATCTGGGCCTCTTGCTCGGGGCCTACGAGGTCGCGTCGATCGAGGGCTTCGAGATGTTTCCGCAGACGCCCCACCTTGAGTCGGTGGTGACGCTGGTGGCGCGGCGCGGGCGCGGGGGGCGGGGGTGAAGATCCGCGAGCCTGCGCAGTTTCGCCTTGAGTTGGTGCAGTATGCGCTCCGCTTCGCGTGCGAAGACTGCGCCCACTTCGACCCACGCGCGCGGCAGTGCGGGCATCGCTATCCGGTCGACGGGCACACCCGCGCGGCGTTCGAGCCCGAGGCCGCGGGGCGGGGCACCTTCTGCAAGGAGTTCGAGCTCGCATGAGCGTCGAGGCTCGGCTGCTGGCGAAGATGCTCCGTCGGCCCTCGCGGTGGCGCGGGAGGCGGGTGCTCGTGGGTACCGGGGGCGGGGCGAGCAGCCTGGGGCTCTTGGCCTTCCTGGTGGCTCACGCCGAGGCCCTCGGGCTCGCGCGGGTGGCCGCCGCGGGGGTCGAGACCGACCTGCGAGACGACGCCGACGAGGCCGAACGGGTCGCCGACGCGGGACGCGCGGCGCGTGCCTTCGGTGTCGATTTTCATGCGCTCCGTCCGGCGCCAGGGCGCGCCGCGGTGTGTGTGCTCGACGAGCTCTGGGGGCTCGCCCGGGTCGAGGGCTTCGATCGTGTGGCGCTCGGCACCTGCCGCGACGACCTCGCCCTCGCGTCGCTGTCTGCGGTGGTGAGCGGCGGGCGCCTCGTCGATTTCGCGCGAAAGGCGCAGCGTCATGTGTGGCACCCCTTCGCCGCGCTCTCGAACGCCGAGGCCCACAGCCTCGCGCTCACCCACGGCGTCGAGGTGCCGGTGCTGACCGGCCCGCCGCCGCGCACGGGCCTCGAAGGCGCCCTCGCGGCCTCGGTGGTGCCGCGCCTTCGGGCCATCGCCCCGGGGGTCGAGGCCTCTCTCGTGCGCCTCGCCCAAGAGGCGCGCCAGGCCCTCGCGGCCCTGTCTGATCAGGCAGTCGTGGTTGCCGAGGCGGGCCGCCGTGGCGATGGTCAGTGGGAGTTTCTCGTGTCGCGCTTCTCGTCGCAGCGGCTCTTCGCGCGTGCGGTGGCGCGGGTCATCTTGGGCCCGGAGGCTGGCGAGGGCGCGGTGCGGCGTCTCGGGCGGCTCCTCGGCGGCTGTGACGGCAAGACCGCGGCTCTCGTGGCGGGGGTCTCGGCGACCTACAGCGGCGACAGGGTTCTGGTTGTCACGCGACGGCGCGGCGGTTGAAGGGGCAGGGTGCCCGTGCTAGCCGTAGATTTCTCGAAAAGGTCGGTTACGCAGAAGCGCAGAAGGCAGAGGCCTTTTTCAAGGCGATTGAGGGTGCTGTGAAGCAATCACACAAGAACATTTTGCTCTGGCTGTTTCTGCTCGTCATGATGATCATGCTGGCGCAGATGTTCGCGAGCGGCACGCCTTCGAGGGCCGTGTCTTTCAGCGAATTCATGAATGATGTTCGGCAGCATCATGTCATCGAAGTGCGCGTCAAAGATCGCGAGGTCTCGTACCGTCGACAGCTGCCCTCGGGGGCCGTCGAGACCCGCGAGACGGTGTCGCCGACGAACTGGGAGCTCCAGCGCGAGATCCTGAATCACAGCGATTTGCAGCACCCGATTCAGATTACCAACGAGAAAGACGAGAACAACGGATATCTCGCGATGTTCGTGCAGTTCTTGCCGATGGTCTTGTTGGTGCTGATGTTCATGTTTGTGATGCGGCAGCTGCAGTCGGGCGGCGGCAAGGCGATGAGCTTCGGCAAGAGCCGCGCGCGGCTGGCCAGCGACGGTCAGAACAAGATCACCTTCGCCGACGTGGCCGGGGTCGAAGAGGCCAAAGACGAGGTCGAAGAGATCATCGCCTTCCTCAAAGATCCGAAGAAGTTTCGGCGCCTCGGCGGGCGCATCCCGAAGGGCGTGCTGCTCTCGGGGCCTCCGGGCACGGGCAAGACGCTCCTCGCGCGGGCCATCGCGGGCGAGGCCGGGGTGCCCTTTTTCAGCATTTCGGGCAGCGATTTCGTCGAGATGTTCGTCGGCGTCGGCGCCTCGCGGGTGCGCGACCTCTTCGAGCAAGGCAAGAAGCACGCGCCGTGCATCATCTTCATCGATGAGATCGACGCCGTGGGCCGTCAGCGCGGCGGCGGCATCGGCGGCGGGCACGACGAGCGCGAGCAGACCCTCAACCAGCTCCTCGTCGAGATGGACGGGTTCGACGGCAACGACGGCGTGATCATCGTGGCGGCCACCAACCGCCCCGACGTGCTCGACCCGGCGATCCTCCGCCCGGGCCGCTTTGACCGTCGCATCACGGTGCCGCGCCCTGACGTGAAGGGCCGCGAAGAGATCTTGCGGGTTCACACGCGCAAGGTGCCGCTCTCGACCGACGTCGAGCTCGGGATCCTCGCCCGTGGCACCCCGGGCTTCGCCGGGGCCGACCTCGAGAACCTCGTCAATGAGGCCGCGCTCTTGGCGGCCCGACAAGACAAAGACGTGGTCTCGATGGTCGACTTCGAGCTCGCCAAAGACAAGGTCATCATGGGCGTCGCCCGCAAGAACATCGTGATGACCGAAGAGACCAAGAAGATCACGGCCTATCACGAGGCGGGGCACACCTTGGCGGCCCTGCTCATCGAGGGCAACGACGCCGTGCACAAGGTCACCATCATCCCCCGGGGCCCCGCCTTGGGCGTCACGGTGACGCTGCCCACTGAAGACGTGTACAACCGCTCGCGCGAGCAGCTTGAGGCGCGCATCGCGATGACCCTCGGGGGTCGCACCGCCGAAGAGCTGATCTTCGGTCGCGCCAACACCGGCGCGGCGAGCGACATCCAGCGCGCCACGCAGTACGCGCGGTACATGGTGTGCCAAGAGGGCATGAGCGAGAAGCTCGGCCTCGTCGCCTACGGTCAGAACGAAGAGCAGCCCTTTCTCGGGCGCGATCTCGGTAACAACCAGCGCGATTATTCTGAGCAGACGGCGATCGAGATCGACAACGAGGTGCGGCGCATCATTCACACGCAGCGCGAGAAGGTGCGCGCGGTGCTGACCGAGCATCGGCCGGCGCTCGACCGGCTCGCGCTGGCGCTGCTTGAGCGTGAGACCCTCGACGCGGAAGAGATCGCCGCGTGCGTCGACGATCGCCCGTTGCCCGAGCGCGCGCGGCCGGTGATCCCCTCGTGGAGCGACCGTCGCGAGAAACGCGACGCGGGGCGTAGCTCGAAGGTGAGCATCTTGCCGCCTCGTGGGGTACCCTCGGGCACATGACCGTCACGAGGCCCGCTCCAAGCACCGGTCGTGTGACTTGGGATTGGGCCCGCCCTCGCCTCTTCGGCATCGTCAATGTGACCCCAGACAGCTTCTCGCGCGGCGGCCGCTTCGTCGAAACCGAGGCGGCCGTCGGGCACGGTCTCGCGCTCCTCAAGGCGGGGGCTGACGCGGTCGATGTGGGCGGCGAGAGCACCCGTCCGGGCGCGACGCCGCTCTCGGTCGACGAGGAGCTCGCGCGGGTGATCCCGGTGATCGCGGGGCTGCGTCGGGCGGCTCCGGGGGCGATTCTGTCGATCGACACGGTGAAGTCGCAGGTGGCCGAGGCGGCCTTCGAGGCGGGCGCTTCGGTGCTCAACGACCCAGGCGTGGGCGAGCCCGCGGGGCCGATGGCGCGGGTCGCGGCGCGCTTCGAGGGCCTCTACGTCGCGATGCACGCCCGCGGCACCCCCCTCACGATGGACGCCCTCACCGACTACCCCGAGGGCGTCGTCTCGGCCGTTCGCGCGGCGCTCGCCGAGAAGGCCGCGATGGCGCTCTCTGCCGGTGTGCCGCGCGAGAACGTCTTGCTCGACCCCGGGGTGGGCTTCGCGAAGACGGCGGCGCAGTCGCTCTCGCTCCTCGCTTCGATTGACGCCATTGGGGCATTGGGGCACGGGCTCCTGGTGGGCGCCTCACGAAAGCGCGTGCTGGTCGCGCCCGAGGCGCACCCGCGGGGGTGGGCCCTCGACACGAGCGGGCCCGACGCGCGGCTCGGGGCGAGCGTCGCGGTGGTGGTCGCGATGGTGCTGCGGGGCGTCTCGGCCTTGCGCGTCCACGACGTGGCCGAGAGCGTTCAGGCCGCGCGGATGGCCCACGCCCTCGCCGTCGCAGGTGGGGGGGCTCGGTGCTGAACGCGCTCGTCGCGATGGTGGCTTCGCGCTCGTGGGTCGACCTGGTGCGCGACGCCATCGACCTCGCCCTCGTGTGGTACACGCTCTACCGCTTGCTCTTGCTCTTGCGCGGCACCGGCGCGCTCCAGGTGGGGCAGGGTCTGGGCCTCGTGGGCCTCGTGTACTTTGTCTCAGGGCGGGTTGGGCTCGCGACGACGTATACGCTCCTCGATCGCTTCCTCGGGGCGATCTTTCTTGTGGTGGTGGTCATCTTTCAGCAAGACATTCGCCGCGCGCTCATGGGCGTCGGCAACCGCCCTTTTTTTAACCTCTTTCAGTCGAGCGATGACACCGACGCGGTCGAAGAGGTGATCGCCGCGGCCGAGGTGCTCGCGCAGAAGAAGGTGGGCGCGCTGATCGTGTTCGAGCGCGACGCGAACCTCGACGATTTCGTGAAGCAGGCGACGCCGGTCGACGCGCGGGTGAGCCGCGAGCTGGTGTTCACGCTGTTCATCCCTGACCGCGGCAGCCCCCTCCATGACGGGGCCGTGGTGGTGCGAAAGGGGCGGGTCGTGTCGGCCGGCGGGGTGCTTCCCTTGTCGAGCAGCGAGCAGCTCGATCGCCACCTCGGCACGCGCCACCGGGCGGCCCTCGGGTTGAGCGAGCAGACCGACGCCGTGGTGGTGGTGGTGAGCGAAGAGCGAGGCGAAATCTCGCTGGTGTTCAACGGCAACATCGTGCGCAAGCTCGGCCGCCTCGCCTTGCGGCAGGCGCTCTACGGGCTCTTCTTCTCGAAGCGTCGCGCGCGGCAGCTCTTGCGCGAGGCCTCTGAGGTCGACACCACGGGCAGGCACGGGCGCGCGTCGCTCCCGCCGCCGGGGCCGGGCGAGGGGCCGAGGGCGCCATGAACGCCGACGTGAGCCGTAGGATTCGTGTGCTCCGCGGGCTCTTCTCTGGGCTCACCGAGAACATCGGCTACAAGCTCGTGGCCCTGGCCCTCGCGGTGGCGCTGATGATCAGCGTGAAGGGGGCGGGCACCGTGACCCGCACCGTCGATGTGCCCGTCACGGCGCTCTTGCCCGCGCCCACCCATCAAGGGCGGGTGCTCATCTCACCGTTGCCTGATGTCGTGAGGGTCACCATCCGCGGGCCGAGCAGCCTGATCGGCTCGCTGCGGGGCGACCAGCTCGGGCCCATGCAGCTCGACCTCCGCGACGGCGCGCGGCGCTCGTTGATGATGGAAGATGACTTCATCAGGCTCCCCCGCGGCACCACCGTGGTGGGCTTCGTGCCGGCCCACATCGAGCTCGCGTGGGACACCCTCGTGACCCGCACCCTGCCCATCAGGCCCTCGCTCACGGGCACCCTCGGGGCGCGCCTCCGCATGGCCGCGGTGAACCCCGACCCGCCGACGCTCACGCTCCGCGGTCCCGCGTCGGAGATCGAACCGCTCGATCACATTCGCACCGACGACCTCGACGTGTCGTCGCTGACGGCGGGCCATCACGACCGCCGCCTCGGGCTCGTGGCGCCCTCGCCCTTGGTCGCCCTCGGCACGATTCAGCGCGTGCGCTTGGGCCTCGACGTGGTGCCCCTGGTGGCCGAGCGGCGCTTCGAGCGGCTCGCGGTGGCGGCGCTCGGGGCGCGGGCCGAGGTGCGCCCGCCGGTGGTCGACGTGGTGGTGCGCGGCGACCCTGACGCGGTCGAGGCGCTGCTGCCCTCGCAGGTTGTGCCCTTCGTCGAGGTCGACGGCGCTCAACGGGGGAGCGAGTCGAGCCCCATTCATCTCCATCCGCTGCCCCGCGGCCTCGAGCTCGCGCGGATCGAACCCGGGCAGGCGGTGGTCACGATCGCGCATTGAGCGAGGGCTCGCTTCATGTAGCATCACGCGCCATGAAGAGCGTCGAGCGTCCGCGGTCGGGCGCGGCAGTTCCTGTGCGAAAATTGTTCGGCACTGACGGCATCCGCGGGGTCGCCAACGAGCACCCGATGACCCCCGAGATCGCGATGAAGGTCGGCGCCGCGGTGACCTGGTGGGCGTCTCGCGGCGGCCGCGCGGCCCGCATTCTGATCGGCAAAGACACGCGGCTCTCGGGGTACATGCTCGAGACCGCCCTGGCCGCCGGGGTGTGCGCCCAAGGCGGCCGGGTGATGCTCACCGGGCCGCTCCCGACCCCCGCGATCGCCCACCTGGTTCAGTCGATGCGGGCCGACGCCGGGGTGGTGATTTCTGCCTCGCACAACCCCTACGCCGACAACGGCATCAAGCTCTTCGGGCCCGACGGGTTCAAGCTCCCCGACGCCGCCGAGGCCGAGATCGAGGCGCTCCTCGACAACCCCGTGCTCACCAGCGGGCGCCGCATCGAGGGGGGCGTCGGGCGCGCCGAGAAGATCGAAGACGCCCGCGGGCGGTACGTCACGTTTGTGAAGAGCACCTTCCCCAAGCACCTGCGCCTCGACGGGCTGAAGGTGGTGGTCGACGGGGCCCACGGCGCGGCGTACCGCGTGGCGCCACTCGTCTTCCAAGAGCTCGGCGCGGTGGTCACTTCGATCGGGGTCAAGCCCAACGGCAAGAACATCAATGACCGTCACGGGGCCCTCCACCCCGAGACCGTGGCCTCTGAGGTCGTGAAGCGTAAGGCCAACCTCGGCGTGGCCCTCGACGGCGACGCCGATCGGCTCATCGTGGTCGACGAGCGCGGCAACGTGGTCGACGGCGACGCCATCATGTCGATCTGCGCCCAGCGTATGCTCGACGAGAACACCCTCGCGAAGAACACCGTCGTGGCCACGGTGATGTCAAACCTCGGTCTTGAGCGGGCCCTCTCGGCGCGCGGGGTGAAGCTCCTCCGCACCTCGGTGGGCGACCGCTACGTCGTCGAGGCCATGCGGCAGCACGGGTACAATTTTGGCGGCGAGCAGTCTGGCCATCTGATCTTCCTCGATCAGGCCACGACCGGCGACGGGCTCATCGCGGCGATGCAGGTGGTGGCCTCGCTCGTGACCGCGGGGCGGCCGCTGAGCGAGCTCGCCGCAGCCGCGATGCAGCGCGTGCCGCAGGTGCTCGTCAACGCCATGCTGAAGACCCGCAAGCCCCTCGACGAGCTGCCCGACACCCGGGCGCAGATCAAGCGGGCCGAGGCCAAGCTCGGGCGCGAGGGCAGGGTGCTCGTGCGATGGTCGGGCACCGAGCCGAAGCTCAGGGTCATGGTCGAAGGCGAAGACGAAGCCGTCATCCGCGCCATGGCCGATGAGATCGTCGAGGTCGCCCGGCGAGAGCTCGGCTGAGCGCCGCCGCGATTGACCCCGCGCCGCCCGCGGTCGCATTGTCGCCGGGTGCGACCCTTCACGCCCACGCTCTGTTTTGTACTCGCCCTCGCCGCGTGCCAACGCTCGCAGCCCTCGACGCCCGTGAGCGCCTCAGGCCCGAGCGTCGCGCCGCCCGCGCAGACGGCAGCGCCGACAGCCCCGACGACGCCCGAGACGGCCCCGTCAGCGCCCGCGACGGGGTCGCCCGGGGGGGCACCCGCCGCCACGCCCTTCGAAGCCGCCGTTCGCCCGTGGGACGCCGCCACCGTCGACCAGCTGCGTCGCGTCTTCGCCGCGGGCGCGGCGGCGGGTCAGCGGGCCGACGTGTTCGCCAAGCTCGGCGACAGCATCACCGAGTCGGCGAGCTTCGCGTCAGATCTGGGCCACGGCTGGATGGAGCTCGCGTCGTGGTCGCGGCTCGAACCGGTGGTCCGGTACTTCTCGCGCCGCGCCTTCTCGAACGACCGCGAAGACAACTCGTTCTCGCGCGGCAGCATGAGCGCCACCGCCGGATGGACGACCCAGCACATGCTCGAAGGCGGCGACAATTGCCCGCTCGAACGCGAGCTCGCGGCGATCCGCCCGGCCTTCGCGGTGCTGATGATCGGCACCAACGACGCCGACCAGCTTGAGGTCGCAGACTACACGCGCAACCTCGGCGAGATCCTCGACCGCATCGCGCGCCGCAACGTCGCGGTGCTGCTCAGCACCATCCCCGAGCAGCGCAGCAACCCCCGGGCCCTTGAGCGCGGCCATCAGATCAACGACGTGATCCGCCGCGCCGCCGCCGCGCGGCACCTGCCGCTGATCGACTACAACCTCGCCATGGCCTCGCTGCCCAACGCCGGGCTCAGCGACGACAACATTCACCCCTCGGTCTTCGTCGACCAGGGCGACTCGAAGGCCGGGGTCTTCACCGCGGCGGCGCTCCGCAACGGGTACAACGTGCGTAACCTGACCTTCCTCCTGGCCCTTGAGCGGCTCGTCGCGGCGCTCTCGCTACGGTGACCAGAACACGTCGACGCCCCAGCGGTTGCTCGGGGTGCCCCAGGTCGCCGAGCCCGTAAAGGTCTCGCTGATGGCGTACTCGAGGAGCACCCGGAACTCTTCTGCCACCGTGGCCGCGGTCTGCCCCACCCCGGCCGCGGCGGCGCCGTAGGTGGCCTGGAGGTACACCCGCGGCGAGAGGTTGATGCCCGCCCCGTAGCGCCCCCGCGCACCGCTCGAGCCCGGCTCGACGATCAGCGTCGGCAAGAACGAGAACTCGCGCGAGAGCGAGCTCGTAAACACGCCGAGGGTGAGCCCCGTGATGAGCGAGCCGATGGCCGCCGTGGCCTGCGACGCGAGGTCGCTCTGGCCGTTCGAGGTCTGCGACGACCGCCGCCCGACGACGATCATCGCGAGGATCTCGGCCTGGCTCGCGGTGGGGGCCTGCTCGGCGCGGAAGATCACGTTCGGCGCCGAGAAGCGGCCCGACACCGTGAGAAAGATGCGGCCCGCGGTGGGCGAGTCGTAGTGCGCCGCGATGTCGAGCTCGGGGTTGAAGTTGACGTTGCCGTCGAAGACCACCCGCATGCGCTCGAAGTCGAAGCGCTTGCCGAAGATCGAGAACCAGCACTGGGTGCTCGCGAGCTCGATGGTGCCGCTGATCGCGCTGCCCACGCGGTCGCTGTGCACCGAGCCGGCGCCCGTCGCGGCCACCGCAAAATCGCTGCGGCGGAGCCACACCGGGGTGGGCAATTCATAAGTGAGTTCAATAGGATAGGCGCCACCCGCGCGGGGCGCGGCGAGCACCGTACGACCGGCGACGAAGATGTCAGGGTCGTCGCCGAGGCTCTGGAGGTCGCGGGCGGGCTGCTCTTGCACGAGGAGCCGCGCCCCGGTGAGGTTGAGCGCGCCCGAGGCGCCGTCGCGGCGCACGTTCATCGAGAGGCCGATGGTGCCGTCGAGCCAGCCCCAGGTGTTGGCCCGCGAGATGATCGCGAGGTCGTCGGCGGTGCCGCGGAGGTTGAGCCGGGCGAGGAGGTTCGCGCTCCCGCCGAGGGTGGCGTCGCCCTCGAAGCGCATGGTGCCGCGGCCCATGGCGAGGTTGCCCTCGCGAAAGGTCACCTCGCGCCCGCGGCTCTGAAGGGTCAGGGCCATGTTTCGGATGGGCTCGCCGATCGAGGGCAGGGTGACCCGCCCGTCGCGGAGGGTGATCTGGCCGTCGACGAGCTCGGGGGTCTCGCCGCGCCACCGGAGGCTCGCGTCGATGATGCCGCCGAGGTGGCTCGCGACGTCTTCGGGGATGAAGGCCGAGAGGGTGCTGAGGTCAAAATCTTCGGCCGCGATCGACGCTTCGGCGTGAGGCACGTCGGGCCGGAGCCCCGCAAGCCCCTCGCCCTGTCGCTCGATCAGCGGCAGCCCGAGCTGGACCCCGAGGGCGCCGGTCTGGGGCCGCTCGTCGCGCCGGGGGTCGCAACGGAGCGGTTCGCGCCCGAGGGCGGCGAGCACACACCCGCGCGAGCTCCAGCGCTGGGCCTGGTGTTGCAGCACGAGCCGGGTGACGGCGTTCAGCATCGGGGTGGCGCGCACCCGGCCGGTGTCGTCGACGGTGCGGCTCTGGAGGCCGTCGACGGTGACCTGAAGGTTGAGCCGCTCGTCGGGGTTGTCGCTCGCCGAGGCGTCGAGGTTGAGCGTGCCTCGGAGCCCGCGGCGTTGGGCCCAGGCGACGCGCTCAAGCCTGATGTTGTCGGTGTCGATGTCGAAGCGCCGAATGTCGAGGGCGTCGAGCCCGCGGCGCTTCAGCTCCGAGAGCACCCCCCGCACCTGGACGTCGGCCTCGATGCGCCCCTGCGCCTCGCGCGCGGCCTGGGGCGAGATCGTGCCCATGAGGTTCAATGACACCCCGATCTGACCCATGAGGCTCGCGCCTTCGACGGGCGCGACGCGGCCGTGAACCATGGCCTCGACGGGTTCCTCGAAGCCGACGTTGACGAGCGGCGGGACGCTGGCCCTCAGGTCGACCTCGGTGGCGAGCGACAAGAGATCGCCGCTCGAGCGAAAGGTCGCCTCGACCTCGGTGTCGTCGGGCACATTGGGCGGCCTGAGGGTCTGGAGCTGCCCGTTCGGGCCGCGCACCGGCAGCGTTCGCAGCGGCCAGTCGGCGCGGCGCACGGGCCCGAGCGCGACGGTGAGGTCGAGGTCGGTGGCGCGGAGCAACGATTGCGTGGGCACCGTGGGCTCGCGCCGACCCGCTTGGGCCTCGGTGACGAGCGCGCGGAGGGCGCCCTGCCATGGGCCCCGGAGGCTCCCGGAGAGCGCCGCGAGGGGGTGCGTGAGCAGGGTGTCGAGGTGGTCGCAATCGCGCGCGAGCGGCTGCGTCTCGTCGGCGCGCTGCGCCCCGATGGCCACCCCGAGGGAGAGCGGGAGCTGCGACAGATCAAGGCTCTGGAGCCGGGTGCAGAGCACCGTCCGGAGGTGCATCGGCACCGTCGCGGGCATCATGCGGTGGTTGCCGAGGAGGCCCACGTCGAGCCCCGCGGTGGCGTTCTGAACGTCGATGGCCGCGAAGCCCGCGAGGTCGGCGTCGGGCCGCGGGCGCGAGAAATTCGCCGTCGCCTGCGCGGTGCCCTGCGCGAGGAGCCCCGGCGGCAAGAAGTCGCCGAAGGCCCCCAGGTTGAGGTTCTGGAGCGCCAGTTCGAGGCGCTCGATGCCCGCGAACCACCCCGCGACGTCGCCCGGCTGCCGCGGCGGCTGGGCCGTGAGCCCCAAGCGGATCTGGGTGTTTCGATCGCCGCCCTCGAAGCCGCGCGGGGTGCTCGCTTCGAGCCCGACGCGCATCGCGCCGCCAGGCTCGCGCCCGACGCTGAGCCGCGCCTCGACGTCGCGAAGGCGATCAAAGTGACCCTCGTGGAGGGTTACGTCGAGGGCCGTCGCGGTGGGGCGCTCGAGGTCGATGTCGGCGTGACCCGAGAGCGTGCCGCCGAAGCCTCGGTCGCCCAAGACAGGCAGCAACCACGCGGCGTTGAAGCGATCGAAATCGGCGCTCACCCTCCCGTTGGCGACGTTGGCGCTCAGGCCGCCGTGCTCGGGCGTGCGAAACGAAATCGCCCCTCGGACGGCCCGCACGCCGCGGGGCGCCCCTTCACCCTGCGCGACGGCCACGGCGCCCTGGAGCTCGGCCCGCGCGCCGCGGAGCTGAAGCGCCGCCGAGCGGAGCGTCACCCGCACACGGCTCGGGTCACTGCGGTCGGCCACCGCGACGAGATCGAGCGCCGTCGGCCCGTGCGCGTCGTGCGTTGCGTGGGTCGGCGCGGGCAGCGGCGGCAAGAGCGCCACGAGCCCCTGGCCGCTCACGTGGGCGCGCACGAGCATGCTGCCCCGGGCGTCGCCTGAGGCGTTGAGCTGCGCGTCGAGCCCCCCGCGAAGTTGCGGGGCGTGGAGCCCCCGAATCGCCGCCGAGGCCGAGAGGTTCTCAAGCGGGTCGCGCCCCCGCGTCGAGGCCCGAACCCGCGCCCCGTCGACGCGATACGCCAACGCGCGAAAGTTCGTGAGGTCGGCGTTGACCTCGGCCCGCAGCACCCCATCGACGCGCTCGCCCTCGGCGTGCAGCGAGACGCGCCCGCCGAGGCGCCCCTGGCTCCACGGGAGGGTCGAGAGCTCGGGCGAGTCGAGGTCGAGCGCGGCCGAGAAATTGGTGTCTTCTCCGTTGAGGTCGCCCCGCGCCCGGGCGCGCAAGCCCAGCCCCTCGGCGCTGAGCTCGGTGAGCTCGACGTGACGCCCGCGCAGCGTGCCGGCGGCCCGAATCGGCGGCAGCGGGTATGCCTCGAAGCGGCCCGAGAGCGCCGAGGCGTCGAGCACGAAGCGCTGGGTCTCGCCCTCGACGTGGCGCTCGGCCCGCAGCTGTCCGCCGA
This sequence comes from Myxococcales bacterium, assembly GCA_016792845.1. Taxonomy (GTDB): domain Bacteria; phylum Myxococcota_A; class Polyangia; order Polyangiales; genus JAEUKH01. The sequence continues at coordinate 198,031 of JAEUKH010000004.1, forward strand.
GCTCGACATCGGGCAGCCACGCGCCCACCGCGCGGAGCGACACCGCGTGCGGCACGAGCTCGACGATCTGAACATCGTGCGAGAGCTGTGCGTGGAGGTCGAGCCGCTGCGCGGCCACGTCGAGGCTGGCGTTGAGCGACCACGGGCCTCGCAACGGGCCTTCGAGCTCGGCGTGAGAGATCTCGACGGGGCCGGGCAGCGACTGGGCCGCGGGGCGACGCAGCACCCGATCGAGCGCGCCCGCGGGCACCCTGCATCGCTCGACCACCGCCCGGAGCCGCGACTGCCCGTCGCTCTCGGCGTCGACCTGGCACGTGAGGCTCTCGCCGGTGACGCCGAGGTGGGCCTCGACGCGCTGAGGGCTCAGCTGCCGGAAGCGCCCTTGCAGGTGCAGGTCTTCGACGCCCACGGGCCGCGCGTTGATGCGCGCGACGAAGCGGTCGATGCCCACGTCGACGCCCTCAGGCACATAGATCGCGTTGGCCACGAGGTCGACGTCGCGGGCCTCACCGTCGAGGCCGTCGAGGCGGCTCACAACCTCATCGATGTGAAGGTGAACCCGCGGCGCGAGCACCCGCAGCTGGCTCGGCGGGGGCTCGGGCCCGGTCGGCTCCGGCCTCGGCGGCAGCGTCGGAACGAACGCGTACAGCCTTCGGATGTGGAGCGAGACGCCAGGCAGCGGCGCGCCCCGGGTGACGTTGCCGAGGAGCTTCGAGAGCGAACGCACCGAGAGCGTCGCACCCTCGACCATGGGTCGCCCCGCGGCGTCGCGCCACCCGATGCCGCGAATCTCAAGCCGATCGAGGCCGAGCGCGGTGATCTCGCCGAGCTCGAGGGTGCCGGGCACGAGGTGAAGGTAGGGCCGCGCGAGACCCACGATCGCCGCGCGCCCGTGCGCCGTGGGCAGGTGCGCGACGGCCGACCCGAGCGCGAGCGCCGAGAAGCCGAGGAGCTGCCCGATCGTCGAGGCGATGCGGCCCACGCGACGCGCCATCAGTACGCCTCGCCGAGGGTCAAGTGCAGCGTCGCCGGGATGCTGCTGAATGAGAGGAAATCGCAGCGCGGCGAAGAGACGACGTAATACGACGGCACCTGCGAGGCCACGGCGCCGTTCTGGCGCGCGATCTCGTTGAGCGTTCGGTTGCAGGCGAGGTCGTTCAAGCGCACACCGATGTCCATTCGGAGGGGCCCGACCGCGGTGAGGTAACGGACGCCGAGCCCCACCGAGGGGTGAAAATTCGAGAATAGCGGGCTCGCGCCGTTGTTCCAGAAGATCTCACTCATCTGGAAGGGTCGCGGCAAGAGCGGCGGCACCACCCCGTCGCGCACGCACTGGGCCTCGTCAGGGAAGGGGTTCTCGGGCGTCACGTCGCAGCGCCCGTTGACCCCCGTCGGGTTCGAAAACTGCGGGTAGTTCAGCCCTACCACGTTGCTCATGTCGAGGAAGGCCACGAGCCCGAAACTGCCGGGTTGCCAGCGCAACTCCATGCTCGCCTCCCACATCGCGGTGCCGCCGATGGCGATGTACCGTACGAGGTCGTCGGTGGCCGGGCCCGTCGGCACCCCCATCGCGTCTCGTTGGGCCACCGTCGGCACCGTGCCGAGGGTGCCCACGCGGTTGAACGAATACCCGCGATTCGACTGAGAGCCGCCCGAGAAGAAGCGCAGCTCAGGAGGCGCCGGCCAGTACCAGCGGTCGCCCACCTGGCGCGACTCTCCGAGGGCGATGCCGAAGACCCCGCGAAAGGCCACGGTGATGTTGCGCGAGAGCGACACGAAGCTGCGCCCGTCGAACATCGCGCGCAAGAACGTGTAGTTGCTGAGCGGGCTGCGGATCGACTCGGCCAGGCTCGCGTTGATGAAGAAGCCGCGGGTGGGGCGGGTGCGCGAGTTGCGGCGATCCCACGAGAGCGACTGCTCAAGGTGGCCGTATTGTTGGTCGGCGTACTGCTGACGGTAGAGCGGGTCGTTGGCGAGGGCGAGCACCTCGTTCTCGGTCGCCGAGAGCTCGTTGGCCGAGTAGGTCGTGCGCGTGAAGCGGGCGAAGGCACTGGCCGTGACCCGCGGGGTGAACCGCCGCTCGAACCCCAACCCGAGGCGCAGCGAATTTCGGAAGGCGAACTGCGGGTTGATGGTGTCAGGGCCGTAGTCGTAGTTGGCCGAGAGGATGCCCGTGGTGTGCGCGAAGATCTCGGGCTGCGCGAGCTCGGCCAAGGCCGAGAGGCCCGGCGTCGGGTTCAGGTCGACGTTGTCAGGCAGCGTGAACAACGACGGAAAGAACAGCTGCGGGCGCGCTTCGAGCCGCGCGCGGCGAAAGCCCCCGAAGGCGTTTCGGTGCTCGTAACCCACCAGGAGGTGCAAGTTGTTGCGGGTGTTGTCAGCCTCGAAGCCGCCGCCGAGCCTGAAGCGCCAGAGGCGCGCCGTCGAGAGCCGCACGTTCAGGTCGATGAAGCCGTCGGCGCGGGGCGCCTCTTCGATACGCGCGATGCCGAACACGCCGAGGTCAAAGAGCGACTGCTGGGCCTCGCTCAAGCGCTGCCGCGAGTAGGCCTCGCCGCGGCGGATGCGGAGCGCGCTGAAGATCGGCGCCACCGGCAGCCCGTTGGGCAGGCGACCCGTTTGAAAGGGCTCGTCGCGGGGCGGCACAAAGAGCCTCACGTCGCCGAAGCGGCTGCGCTCGCCAGGCAGAACGCTGTACTCAAGGTAGGCCCGGTTTCGCACCGGGTCGATCACCGAGCGGGGCACCACCACGGCCGCCGCGAAGCCCGCGTCGCGCACAAAGTCCTGCACGATGTTGCGGTCGGTGCCGAAGCTCTCTTCGTCGAAGCGCTGACCCGCGCGGAGCGTGAGGCGTTCGACGATGTTGCGGCACACCCACGCAGGAAGCGGGTCGGGGTCGTTCTGCTCGCACCCTCGGATGCGAACATCGCTCACGAGCACCGGAGGGCCCTCGGTGACGGCGATTCGTACGTCGACCTGGTTGCCCGAGGTGTTCGCCGCAGGCGACGCGATCTCGGCGTTGTAAAAGCCGCGGGCTTGATAAAATCGCTGAATGCGCAGGCGGTCGCGGGCCAGCGCGCCCTCGTCGAAGTACTCAGGCTCGACCCACCACCAGCGCCACCACCGGAGCCAGCGCGGGCGCTGCAACGGGAAGCGCGACGTCTCTCGGGTCGCGATCACCGCGCGGATAGCACCGTCGTCAACTTGGTTCACCCCCGTGAAGGTGACTTCGCGTACCATCGACCGATCGCGATGAACATGGGCAGGACAGCCCGGCAACACCGCCAAAGCGAGCGCCGCAGCGGCCAACCACGGCCAGCCTGCGGCAGCGTCTCGGCGTCGAGTAGGGGCACCGTCGCACTTCATCGGGGCGCGCAACCTAGCGCAATTTCGACTCGCTCTGTCAGTCAAGGAGTCTCGCTATGCCTGATCGTCGAACCGCCCTCAAGGTCGTGAGCGGCGGCGCCCTCGCCGTCGGCGGCGCCGCCGTCGCGACCCCCAGCCTCGGGCTCGTGGCGGGGCCCGCGGTGACAACCCCGCGCCCCGAGCGCCCCGGGGCCCACCCGGCGGGGGCGGGGGCCGACGAGGCGGGCTGGTATCGGGTGGCCGAGCTCTCGGCGCTTCGGCCGGGCGAGCCCTTCCAGGCCACCGTGCGCGGCGACGAGGTCGACGCCTGGTCAGTGGCGCCCGACCGCAGGCTCGGGGCGGTGTGGCTCTTGCGCGAGGCGGGCGACGCGGTGCGCGCGCTCAGCGCCGAGTGCCCCCACGTCGGCTGCCAGATCGAGCGCGCCGAGCGGGTCTTTCGATGCCCGTGCCATGTGAGCGATTTTGACCTCCAGGGGCGCTGCCTCACGGGGCCGTCGCCCCGGGCGATGGATCCCCTCGATGTGCGGGTGCGCGACGGCGGCGTGTTCGTCCGCTTCGTGCGGTATCGCCTCGGCACCGCGGCCCGAGAGGTGCTGTGATGGCCGACCCATCGCACCCTGAGGGCTCGGCCCGGGCCTGGCTTGAGGCGCGCACGGGTCTGTCGGCCTCCCTCGCCAAAGCCGTCGATTACACCGTCAACGGCGGGCCTCGGTGGTCTCACGCCACGGGCGCCGCGTTGCTCGCGCTTTTGGGCACCCTGGCCCTCACCGGCATCGCCATGGGCACGGTCTACGCGCCGGGCGTCAACACCGCGTGGTCGAGCACGTATTGGCTCGAAGAGCGGCTCCCGTGGGGGCATATCGTGCGGGGCGTCCACCATTTCGCCGCGCACGCGATGGTGGCCTTGGGGGCGCTGCATCTCGGCGTCGCCATGGTGGCGCGGTCGTACCGGTCGCCGCGCGAGGTGACCTGGCTCCTCACCCTGGCCATCGGCGGTCTCGTGCTGGCCTTCGCGATCACGGGCTTTCCGCTCGCGTGGGATCAGCGCGGCTACTGGTCGTCCCGCATCGAGACCGGCATCATCGGCTCGGTGCCCGTGGCGGGGCCCTACCTTCAGCGCTTCGTCTTGGGCGGCGCGCAGTACGGCGCCTTGACCTTGACGCGCTTTTACACCCTCCACGCGATGGTGCTGCCGCTGGCCCTCGCGGGTCTCGTGTCGGCGCGCCTAGGCCTCGCGCGAAAGCTGGGCATCGGGCCTCGGGTCGAGGGCGCCGAGGGCACCCCGTGGTGGCCTTCGCAGTCGGCCCGCGACGCCGTGCTGAGCGCCATCGTCTTGGCGGCGGTCACCTACCTCGGGCGCCGCTACGGCGCGCCGCTCGACGCGCCGGCCGACCCGGCGAGCCACTACCCGGCCGTGCCTGAGTGGTTCTTCTCGCCGCTTTCGCAGCTCTTGAAGCTCTTCCCGGGCAGCCGTCAGCCGATCGGCACGATGGTGATCCCGGGCCTCGTGACGACCTACCTCGCGGCGCTCCCGTTCATCGACCGGGGCACGACCTTGCCGCGTCGGGCATTGGCCCTCACCCCCGTGCTCCTCATCGCGCTCGGGGCCTTCGCGCTGGGTCGCAAGCTCCACCGCTCGACCGAGGCGCCCGAGTTCGCGCGTGCGCTCCGCGAGGCTTCACATCGCGCGGGTCGCGCGCGTGCGCTGGCCCGTCAGGGAGTGCCCGTCGAGGGCCCCGTCGAAATGGTGCGCAACGACCCTGAGGTGCGGCCCCAAGAGCTCTTCGCGCAGCACTGCGGCACCTGCCACGCCGCCAATGGGATCTCGCGCGAGCGCCGCGCGCCGCGCCTCGACGGATTCGGTTCGCGGCAATGGGCGGCGGCCTTTCTGGTCTGGCCCGACGCCCCTGAGCTCATGGGCACCACGCAGATTCATGACATGCCCTCGCAACAACGGAGGCTCCGCGACGACGGGGTCCGCGCGGTCTCAGAGTGGCTCTACGCGCGCGGGATCGAGCCCGGCGAGCCCCCCGCCGACGCGGCCCTCGTGGCCCAGGGCGAGGCCCTCTACCGCCGCCGCTGCACCACCTGCCACCAGGGCGCGGGCGATGAGAGCGGCACCGAGGCCGCCGACCGCGACGCGCCGAACCTCGACGCCTGGGGCTCCCGCGCGTACCTCCGCGCCCAGATCGAGACGCCTGGGTCGGCCAGCAACTACGGCGCCCGCAATCACATGACCGCCTTCGCAGACCGGCTCTCGCCCCGAGAGATCGAGCAGGTGGTCGATTTCATGCGCCGATTGCGCGTCCGACAAGGGCCCGCGGTGGTGCAGCCGCCGGCCGAAGAGTGACCCCATCACCGTGAGAGGCCCGCCCTCCGCGGCGCCCCCTCGCGGAGCCGAGGGCCGCTCGGTCGCGCCGAGAGCGGTCGAAAAGTGCTGAAGTTTTCGATAGATCGAGGCGTCGGTCGGAGCCTCCGGCGCGCGCCGCGAACCCCCGGGCGCTGGCGCGGCTTGACCGCGTGGCGCATCACCGCGTAGCCCTTCGGCCGCGCGGCGGTACTCTGACGCGCACGAAGGTGACCGTGACGAAGCTCGCTCGATTGGCCGCTCTCAAGCTCCTGGTTCGGGTGTCAGCGTTCGCGCTGGGGCTCGCGCCGACGGCGGTCTGCGCCCAACCGACGCAGGCAGACGATGGCCGAGACCCGCAGCGGGCGGCTGCGCCGAGCGGTGATCGCGCAGGGCAGGGTGACCCGCACGGCGAGCGCGGCGCGGCGGGCCATGACGCGCACGAGGCGCCGGTCGAGGTCGGGGGGCGCGAGCTGCCAGACCCGCCCGGGGTCGAGCACGAGCCCGGCGAGGCGGGGGCGGCGCCGCGACGGCGCGCGGCCACGGTGCCGGTGCACACCTTCAACGCCAGCGACGACGCGGCGGAGCGGGCGCGGATGCGCACCGCGGCTGGGCGGAGGCGCGCCCCGGGTGAGCCCGAAGTGCTTGAAATGACGGGCATCCCAGATGCGTGGTTCTACCGGCCGCGGGGCGGGGGGATGCGCCGGGTGTTTGTGTACTTGCACGCCCGAGGGGCCGACCCGCGCGAAGACTGCCGTCGCTTCTCGGCCATCATCCCGCGCTACGGCTGGCTCGTGTGCCCGGTCGCGCCCGGCCGCCGCACCCCCACCGCCTTTACGTGGAACAACAACGCCGCCGTCGCCCGCCGCTACGCCACCACCGCAGTCACCACCCTCCGCGCCCGCTTCGCGCGCCGCGTACGCGCCACCGACAACGTGATCATGGGCTTCAGCGAGGGCGCCTTCGTGGCGATGCAGACGGGACTCGCCGAGCCCACCATCTTCCCCCGGTGGGTGATCTTCGCGGCCCACGACGGGTACATCGGACTGAACACAGAGCTCTACCCCGCGGCCCGCGCGGCGCTCCGTCGGGTGTACCTCCTCACGGGCGTGGGCGACGGCATCGTCGAGCGCACCCGGCGCGCCGACGCCCTCATGCGGCGTCACCGTCTCGGGCGCGTCCAGATGCGCATTTTGCCGGGCGCTCACCACGAGCTGCCGCCTGATTTTGTGCCCGAAGTGCGCCGCGCGCTGACCTTCGTGACCGCCGCGCGCTGATCCGGGGCGCTACCCCGAGGCCACGGCGCCCTGTCACCGGTCGCCGACAAATTCGACAGGCGCCCAGGCACCCGAAATTTCGGCCCCGCTCTGCGGCGTCTTCGAGAGCGCGAGTTCGCGGCTTGACTTGTGGGGGGGGGCCGTTAGAGTCCGCGGCCCGCTCGGCTAGCCGAATCGGCTCCAACCCCACCCATTAGCGGTGCTTTTGAAGGTCGCCATGCAGGTCAACGTTTCGCGCGTCTCGCCCGTCGAAGTTTCTCTCCGTGTGTCACTCCCGGCCGACCGTGTGTCGGCGGCGCTCGATCGCGCCTACAACGAAGTGGGGCGAGAGGCCCAGCTTCGGGGTTTTCGCAAGGGCAAGGTGCCACGCAACGTCCTCAAGCAGGTGTACGGCCCGCAGGTCACCAGCGACGTGCTCCGTCGGCTCATCGACGAGACGCTCCCGGGCGCCATCTCGGCCGAGAAGCTCGAAGTGATCGGCCAGCCGCGGGTCGAGCCCGAGGGCGACCTCGCTGACATCGCCAACTGGGTCTATACCGCCCACGTCGAGGTGCGCCCCGAGATCGCGGCCATCGACCTCGGCAAGCTCGCGCTCACCCGCAACCTCTACCCCGTGGCCGAGACGGCCCTCGGCGAGGCCCTCGAGCGCCGCCGCAACGAGAACGCGACGCTCCGCACGCCCGAGAGCCCCAGGGCCTCGGTCACCACCGACTCGGTTACCTTCGACCTCAAGGTCAGCGTCGACGGCGCCGAGCGCGCAGAGTTCGGCGCCGAAGGCCGCACCGTCGAGATCGGCTCGGGGCTCCTTATCACCGAGCTCAACGACGGCCTCATCGGGCTCGAAGTCGGCGGCAAGAAAGACATCTCGGTCACCTTCCCTGAGACCCACGCGCGCAAAGAGCTCGCGGGCAAGACCGCGGTGTTTCATGTGACGGTGACGGCGATCCAAGAGAAGGTGCTGCCGAACCTCGACGACGATTTCGCCAAAGACCTCGGCGAAGAGAGCCTCGACGGGCTCAAGGCGAAGATCACGGCGCAGCTCGAACAGGCCGCCAAAGAGCGCAGCGACGAAGAGCTTCGCAACGACGCGGTGGAGGCCCTCGTGGCGCAGAACCCCGTGTCGGTGCCGCCCTCGCTCGTGACCCAGGTGCTCGCCCAGCTCCAGCAAGAGATGGTGCGCGAGGCGCGCATCCGCGGGATTGCCCCCGAGGGCATCTCAGACGAGCTCAAGAGCGAGGCCGAGAGCCGCGTGAAGGCGGGCCTCTTGCTCACTGAGATCGCCAAGGTGAACGGCATCCAGGTCACCGACGCCGACCTCAACGCCCGGATGGAAGAGATCGCCAAAGAGACCGGGCGCGCCGTGCAGCGGGTGCGGGTCGAGTACCGCGAGCCCCAGAAGCGCGACATGTTGATCGGCGCCGTGCTCGAAGACAAGGTCGTCGCGCTGGTGCTCTCGAAGGCCGCCGTCACCGAGAAGACCGCCGAAGCTGGGAAGTGAACGTGACGCGCGAGGGTTGACGCGAGCCGACCCCGCGCTTACCGAACGAGGCCACACGCATGGACGACCGTTTTCGCAGTTTCATCCCGTACCCGCAGGTGATCGAGACCACCCATCGCGGTGAGCGCTCGTGGGACATCTTCTCGCGTCTCTTGAAAGACCGGATCGTCTTCCTCGGCACCGAGGTCAACGACGATGTGGCCAACATCATCATCGCGCAGCTGCTCTATCTTGAGTCAGAAGACCCTGACAAAGAGATCATGATGTACATCAACAGCCCCGGCGGTGTGATCACCTCGGGGCTCGCGATCTACGACACGATGCAGTTCATCCGTTGCCCCGTGTCGACGCTCTGCCTCGGCATGGCGGCCTCGATGGCCTCGGTGCTGCTCTGCGCGGGCGCCAAGGGCCGCCGGCTCGCGCTGCCCAACTCGCGGATCCTCATCCACCAGCCGCTCGGCGGCGCGCGGGGTCAGGCCACCGACATCGAGATCCACGCGAAAGAGATCTTGCATCTTCGCTCGCGTCTCACCGACATCTACATCAAGCACACCGGGCAGACCGAAGAGAAGATCCGCCGCGACACCGAGCGCGACTTCTACATGGGCGCCGAAGAGGCCAAGGCCTACGGCTTGATCGACGAGGTGGTGACCTCGCGCAAAGACGCCGTCACCAAGAAGTGACCCGCGCCGCCCCCTTCTGCGGTCGCCGGGCGACTGAGAGGGGGCCCGGGCGGGCCGCAGAGACACCGCGATCGCTCCGCGCCGCGACGCACCTCGGCCACTGTGCTGTGGGGCTTCGCGGCGCGTCGTTTCTGCGGCACTTCCTTGGGCGACGTGAGAACCGCACGTTGCTTGCCGAGGGGTGAGCGGGCGATTAGACTCCGGCGACGTGAAGGTGAGGCCGCGGTGCGAAGCGGCTGAGACCAGGTTTCGCGTCGGCCGCACAGGTTGTGACAGGTCGTAGTAGCAAAGCGGCGCCCGGTGCTCCGGGTGGCCCGAGAGGATGAACGCACCGTGCCCAGGCATGACGACTCCCACGGTAACCTTCAGTGCTCTTTCTGCGGCAAGAGCCAGCGCGAGGTGAAGAAGCTCATCGCAGGGCCCACGGTCTACATCTGCGACGAGTGCATCGGCCTCTGCAACGACATCATCGCCGAAGAGGTGAGCCGCGACGACGAGCTCAGGGGCAGCTCGCCCATCCCCAAACCCGCTGAGATCAAGACGATTCTCGACGAGTATGTGGTCGGTCAAGAGCGCGCCAAAAAGATCCTCTCGGTGGCCGTTCACAACCACTACAAGCGCATCGAGGCGCGCGCGCAGGGCGAAGACGTCGAGCTCCAGAAGTCGAACATCTTGCTCCTCGGGCCCACGGGCACGGGCAAGACGCTCCTCGCTCAGACCCTCGCGAAGATCCTGAACGTGCCCTTCGCCATCGCCGACGCGACCACGCTCACCGAGGCGGGCTACGTGGGCGAAGACGTCGAGAACATCATCGTCCAGCTCTTGCAGAACGCCGACCACGACATCGAGCGCGCCCAGCGCGGCATCGTCTACATTGACGAGATCGACAAGATCTCGCGCAAGGGCGACAACCCCTCGATCACCCGCGACGTGTCGGGCGAGGGCGTCCAGCAGGCGCTGCTCAAGATCCTCGAAGGCACCATCGCCAATGTGCCGCCCAAAGGGGGCCGCAAGCACCCGCAGCAAGACTTCCTCCAGGTCGACACGACGAACATTCTGTTCATCTGCGGCGGGGCCTTCGTGGGCCTCGACCAGGTGATCGAGCGTCGGTTGAACCAGCGCACCATGGGCTTCACGAGCGAGCTCGCGTCGAAGAGCGAGAAGCGCCTCGGCGAGCTCTTCGCCCAGGTGCAGCCCGAAGACCTGCTGAAGTTCGGCATGATCCCTGAATTTATCGGGCGACTGCCGATGCTCGCGACCTTGCACGAGCTCCACGAAGACGCCCTCGTCGACGTGCTCACCAAGCCGAAGAACTCGCTCGAACGGCAGTACAAGCGCCTCTTCGAGATGGACGGCGTGAAGCTCAAGTTCACCAAAGGGGCGCTCACCGCGGTGGCCCGCGAGGCCCTCGCCCGGCACTCCGGCGCCCGCGGCCTCAGGGCCATTCTCGAGAACGCGATGCTCGACGTGATGTACGACGTGCCATCAAAGAACGGCATCAAAGAAGTGATCGTGAATGAAGAGGTGATTCTCAAGCATGAGGCGCCGCTCATCGTGTATCACAAAGACACCGCCGAGAGCGCCTGAGGGCGAGGGGCGCGGTCTCTGCGCGCTGGCGCTTCACGCTCGACACTGATTGACTCACAAATGAGGCCCCTCCGGCGCCGGGTCGCGGCATCGCCCCGGCCCGTCACCATGGCGGCCCTCTCATAGGACCGACGGATGTTGTTCTCAAAGGGTGATGGCAAGGGTCGCGGTGACGCCGAGAAGCTCGTGCTGCCGCTTCTGCCTTTGCGCGATATCATCGTCTTCCCGCATATGGTGGTGCCGCTCTTTGTGGGGCGCGAGAAGAGCATTTCGGCCATCGACGCGGCGATCGCCAAAGACAAAGAGATCTTCCTCGCGGCGCAGCGTCGCCCGAAGACCAACGCCCCGGCCGCCGACGACATCTTTGAGGTCGGCACCATCGCCTCGATCCATCAGTTTCATCGCTTGCCCGATGGCACCGTGAAGGTCTTGGTCGAGGGCCGTCGGCGCGGCAAGATCGCGCGCTTTGTCGACCACGAGCAGCACTTCCTCTGCGAGGTCTCGGCCCTCGAAGAGAGCGCCTCGCCGGGCGTCGAGGTCGAGGCCCTCATGCGCTCGGTGCAGTCGACCTTCGAGACCTACGTCAAGCTCAACAAGCGCGTCGCGCCCGAGATCTTGATGACCGCCCAGACCCTCGAAGAGCCCGGCCGCCTCGCCGACACCGTGGTGGTGCACCTCGGCTCGATCAAGCTCGCCGATCGGCAAGAGCTGCTCGAAATGGTCAACCCCGTGGCGCGCCTTGAGAAGCTCCACGAGGTGATGCAGGCCGAGATCGAGATCTTGCAGGTTGAGAAGAAGATCCGCTCGCGGGTCAAGCGCCAGATGGAGCGCACCCAGAAAGAGTACTACCTGAATGAGCAGATGCAGGCCATTCAGAAAGAGCTCGGCGAGCGCGACGAGTTCAAGAGCGAGATGCAAGAGCTCGAAGATCGATTGAAGACCCGCCGCATGCCCGAAGAGGCGCGCAGCAAGGTCCAAAAAGAGATCAAGAAGCTCAAGATGATGCAGCCGATGAGCGCCGAGGCCACCGTCGTGCGCAACTACATCGACTGGATCCTCTCGCTCCCGTGGGACGAGCGCTCTGAAGACCTCCGCGACATCGTCGAGGCCGAGCGGGTGCTCGACGAAGACCATTACGGTCTCAAGAAGATCAAAGAGCGCATCATCGAGTACCTCGCGGTGCAGGCGCTCATCGACAAGCCGCGGAGCCCCGTGCTCTGCCTCGTGGGCCCGCCGGGGGTGGGCAAGACGAGCCTCGCGCGCTCGGTGGCTCGGGCGATGGGGCGGCAGTTCGTGCGGGTGTCGCTCGGCGGCGTGCGCGACGAGGCCGAGATCCGCGGTCACCGTCGCACGTACATCGGCGCGATGCCGGGTAAGATCATTCAATCGTTGAAGAAGGCGGGCACGGCGAACCCGGTCTTCCTCCTTGATGAGGTCGACAAGATGAGCACCGATTTTCGCGGCGACCCCGCGGCGGCGCTCCTAGAGGTGCTCGACCCCGAGCAGAACGCGACCTTCAACGACCACTATCTCGACCTCGATTACGACGTCTCCGAGGCGATGTTCATCACGACGGCGAACACGCTTGGGGGCATCCCCCTGCCGCTGCAAGACCGCATGGAGGTCATTCAGCTCACGGGGTACACCGAGTTCGAGAAGCTCAACATCGCGACCCGGTACCTTGTGCCGAAGCAGCTCCGCGACGCGGGGCTCGACGGCGTCGAGGTGACCCTCGGCGAGAGCGCCCTGCGCACCGTGATCAACCACTACACGCACGAGGCGGGGGTGCGAAACCTCGAGCGTGAGCTCGGCTCCCTCGCGCGCAAGATCGCGCGGCAGGTGCTGGCCGAGGGCAAGAGCCGCGCGTTCGAGATCGGCGCCCGCGACGTGCCGAAGTATCTCGGGCCGCCGAAGTTCAAGGTCGGGCGCACCGAGGCGCACGACGAGGTGGGGCTCACCATGGGGCTCGCGGTGACGGCCTTCGGGGGCGACCTCCTCGCCAACGAGGTGAGCGTGCTGCCGGGCAAGGGCAAGCTCCAGGTGACGGGCAAGCTCGGCGACGTGATGAAAGAGTCGGCCCAAGCGGCCATGAGCTGGGTGCGCTCGAAGGCGCCGCAGTTGGGGCTCGCGTCTGACTTCTATCAAGAGGTCGACGTGCACATTCACTTCCCCGAGGGGGCCATCCCGAAAGACGGGCCGAGCGCCGGGGTCACCATGGCGACCTCGCTGGTGAGCGCGCTCTTGAAGGTGCCCGTTCGGCGCGACGTGGCGATGACCGGCGAGATCACCCTGCGCGGGCGGGTGCTCGAGATCGGCGGGCTGAAAGAGAAGCTCCTCGCGGCGCACCGAGGCGGCATCAAGACGGTCATCATCCCCAAAGACAATCGCAAAGACCTCCGCGACGTGCCGCGTCGGGTGCTCAAGGCGATGCGCGTCATCGTCGCCGAGCACATCGAAGACGTGTTGGGTGAGGCCCTCGCGTGGTCGTCGCAGCCGGCCTTGTTGGCGGGTCGCGCGCGGCCGATCGAGTACCGCGAGGGGGTCTTGGTCGACCACGGCGCCGCGACGGCGCAGACGGGCCTCGCTGAAGCGACCGCGGCGGTGTCGATCGAGGGTTGAGTCTTGGGGCCCGAGGGGTTAAACCTCGCGGGCTTCAGAGACCACGCGCGGGTAGCTCAGTGGCAGAGCTCCTGCTTTACACGCAGGCTGTCGCAGGTTCGACCCCTGTCCCGCGCACTGAGAGATGGTGGTGCCACGCCGATGGGTGGGGCACGTTGCAGAGCCGCAGGGGCACCCGATGTTGGCGCGAGACTACTGTCGTTCGCTGGTTGATAAGTACGCAGCCGGGGCAGGGGTGGGGGCGTTGTTGCCGATCCCGGGCACCTCGGCGGCGATCACGGCCGCTGAGGTGAAGCTCGTGGTCGACATCGCCAACGCCTACGGCGAGAGCCTGAGCGACAACGAAGCCCTCAAGGCCATCGCGCTCTCGGGCGCGAAGAACCTCGGGGTGAAGGTGGCGGGCGAGTTCGCGGGGGTGATCCCGGTGGTGGGCTGGGTGGCCCGGCCGGCGCTCTTCGGCTTCTCGGTGCGGGCCGTCGGGCGCGCGATGATCGATCACTTCGAGCGGCAGCACCCCGGGGCCGAGCGCCGCGGTTGATGGGCGAGGCCTGATGGAGCTTCGCACCCTCGGGCCTGTGGTGCTGGTGGCGGCGCTGGTGTTGTTGGGCCTGCGCTTTGTTCCGGGCTGGTGGCGGCGCCGATGGCGTGAGGCGCGGGCGCTGACCGAGGCCGACGACCCCGCGGCGACGGCTGACCTGCCCGAAGGGGCCCGCGCGGTCGACACGGTGATCGCCTCGGAGCCCGCGTCGGCCCGGGTGACCGAGCCCGGCAGCAACGTTCGCACGGCCCTTCGCTCAACGGCGCCCGCGGCCGAAGGGGTGGCCACGGTGACCGTGAGCGCGCTCACCCTCTGCTTCGATGGCGACGTGCGCGACCGGCTCCAGCTCGAGCTCGACGGCCTCGTGGCCGCGCGCAAGGGCACCTTGGCCGAGCTCACGGCGCAGCTCGCGGGTCTGGTGATGCGTCACCTCGGGGCCATCTCGGGGGCGCGGGTCGAGCACACCGGGGCCGCCGATGTGGCCAACGCGCGGCCGCAGTTTGAGGCGTGGCTCGCGCGGGGGCGGGGCCTCGACGCGCCCGACGGCGAGGGGGTCAGGGCCGACGACCCCGGGGCCAGCGTCGTGGCGGTGTTTCTCGTGGCGCGCAAGGGCGGGCCCGCGTGGATCGAGCCGCCGACCGACCTTCGGGCCCTCCGAGGCGCCATCGACGCGGTGATGCGCGGGGCGGGGCCGGTGCTCGCGCTCGAGGTGCTCTTTGTGCCCTCGGGGCTTCGCGCAGGGCTGAGCAGCGCGGCCAGGCAGAGCCGTTTCGGCGACCTCACGGCGATGCGGGCTCGATGACCCGCGGGTGAGGTCAGGGCCGCGGCGCTCACCCGACGCAGCGGGCCCGGGCGACGCAGAGGGTGCAGGACTGTTCGGCGCGCGGCGACGGCGCGCCGTGTGGGGGGCGCTCGAGCGTGCGCAGCCGTTTGTGGGATGCGTGACTTCGGATCCGCGGGGGCAGACGGTTTCGCCGCATGGTGATAGAACCTTGGGTCCATGAGAGAGCGGGCGCGTCTCGTGGGCTTTACCCTCGTCGAGCTGATGATCGTGGTGGTCATTCTGGGCGTGCTGGCCGCGGTGGCGATCCCCGCGTTTCAGCGCTATGTGCGGCGCGCCAAGACCGTCGAGGCGACGCACAACATCGCCAAGATCTATCAAGGTCAGGTGAGCTACCTCCAAGGCGGCAACGACCGCTTTGTGTATCAAAACAACTTCACGCCCTCGAACACGCCCACGGCCAACAAGTTCCCCGCGAACCCCGCGGTGTGGACGAGCGACGCCCAATGGTCGGCCATCGGCTTCTCGATCGACGGCCCGCACTATTACGCCTACAACAGCTACTCGACCGGCGCGGGCATCGGCGCGTACTTCCTCGCCCGCGCGATCGGCAACCTCGACGGCGACGCGACCGAGTCGACCTTCACCCGACGCGGCGAGATTATGCCCAGCGGCGACGTGCAGCAGGTGTTCTACACCATCGACCGCGAGCTTGAGTGAGGGCGCCCGCTCGGTCGGTCAGCGCATCGCGGTCGGGTGAGCGTACGGCGCGATGTGCGGCGCGAATGAGCTCACCGTGCGCTCTCGCGCCCTCTCGCGACACGGGGCGCTGGGCGCCTAGGGGTCGCGACAATTGCAGCGCACAGCTACCGGGCGAGGGTGTAGAGGCTCGGCGTCGCCCATGCGCCGTACGCTCCGCCCACTCGACGATCACCGTCACCGCGCGGCCCTCGCGCACCCTCCCGAGGCGCTCAAGGCCTTGCTCGAACCCCTCGTCATCGCGCCGCGAAGGGCGCGCCTGAGGGCCGTCGCAGCGATGCGGGTGAGCCGCGTCGTGGCGGTGCTCGATCAGCTCAAAGACGTTCACAACATCTCGGCCATCTTGCGAAGTTGCGACGCCCTCGGGGTCGACGAGGTGCACATCATTCAGCGCTTCGACGAGCCTCCGGTCTTCTCGGTGAAGGTCGCCAAGGGCTGCGATCGCTGGCTCGACGTGTACCTCCACCCCGATGCGTCGACGTGCCTCGACGCGCTCAAGACCCGCGGCGTGCGGCTCTTCTGCGCCGACAGCCGCGCGACCACACCCGTCGCAGCCCTGGGCCACGCCGAGGGCACCCTCGGGATCGTCTTCGGCAACGAGCACGAGGGCGTCTCGGCGGTCGTGAGGCGGGCCTGCGAGGGCCGATTCGCTGTGCCGATGCGCGGCATGAGCGAGAGCTTCAACGTGTCGGTGGCGGCCGCGCTGACGCTGCAGAGCGTGGTGGGCCCGCGCGACGGAGACCTCGACCCCGAGGCCGTCGAGGCCCTCTACGCGCGGTATCTCATCGAGGCGGTGCGCGCCTCAGAGCTCGTCGTGGGGCGCTACCTCGGCGACGCTCAGACGCCCTGATCGGCCGTAAACAGCGCGATCGCGGCGCCCTGGGGGTCGGCGATGACGGCGGTGCGACCCATGCCGGGCACAGGCATCACGGGCATCAGCACCTTGGCCCCGAGCGACGCGGCCAGCGCGAGGCTCGCCTCGACGTCGGCCACATGGACGTGCGTCACCCACGCGCTCGGCGCCCCCGCGGGGCTCTGATTGACCGAGGCCGCATACTTCTCACCGACCATGAAGACGTCGGTGCTGTTCTGCGCGCCGCGGCCCCCAGACCAGCCCAACACGGCGCCATAGTAGGCCTTCGCGGCGGCGAGGTCGGAGGTGCTGAGGTGCTCCCACACGAAGACGCCCACCGGGGGCATCCGCTCTTCGGGTGGGTCGGTCATCGCGTTGCGAAAGAGATGGAGCACCGCGCCTTGGGGGTCGAGGGTCGTCGCGATGCGGCCCACCCCGGCGATGTCGTGGGGCCCGTGCACCACCTGACCGCCTGCGGCGCTCGCCCGCGCGGCCGCGGCGTCGACGTCTTCGACCGACACGTACGACGACCAGTGGGCGTGGGGCGGCATCTCGGGCAGAATCGGCATGAGGCCGCCCACCTGTCGCTCGCCCACGAGCAAGAGGGTGTACTCGAACGCGCCCATGTCGACGGCTTGGGTCGACCAGCCGAAGAGGGTGCCGTAAAACGCCTTCGCGGCGGCCGTGTCGTGGGTGGCGAGCTCGCGCCAGACGAACATCCCGGGGGTGTAGCCAGTGCCCATGCCCCGCGTTGTCGGGCTGAACGTCCGTTCATGTCAACTTTCTGCATTCGATTGTCAGACGGGCTTTCGCTCCGAGGCGAGAGTTGGGTAGAGAGGCGCTCGGCTCTGATGGCTCCAAGGGTGTCGCGACCGCGTTCAGATTCGGCTTACTGGCCTGTGACGGCGTTGGGCCTCGGGCTCGGCCTGATCGCGGGTGATCGCCTTGGTTTTACGGTCTTTCGCCCGTCTTCGGTCGACGCGCCGATCGACGAGCCTGTGCCCGAGCCGACCGGTGCCGTCGACGCGGGGGTGGCGCCGCGGCGGGCGGTCGCGGTCGATGCGGGGGCGGTGTCGGCCGCTGAGGGGCCGAGCATCCCCGTGCGTGTCGGGGGGGCCGAGCTCACCGGCTGCGGCGACGGCGAAGAGCTCTCGATCGTGCCTGCCCAGTGTGACAACCCCGCGGGCCTTGAGGCGCAGCTCCGCGACGCGCTCGTGCGGGTTCTTCCGCGGTGTCCGGCGGCCGTCTCGGCGGCGCGGGCCCCGGGCACGGTGCTGACCTTGGGGCTCCGCACCGATTTTCAGCGACGCCGTGTGGCGGTGCTCCTCGGGCGTAGCGCGACGGTGCCCGAGAAGGTCTCGTATGTGGCCTGCGCCCGCGACGGCCTCGGCGGCCTCGGGGCCGAGTTCTGGGCCCTCGCGCACGCGCACCCTCGGTACCTGCATTACTTTTCTGCGCGGTTCGGTCCGCTGCCGCCGGGCTTCGCGCGCGACGCGGGGCCCGCGCCGACCGCCCCCACGGTGCCAGAGCCCGCGACGCCTGCGCCCGCGACGCCTACGACGCCCGAACCCGCTGCGCCGGCGCCCTCCGCGCCGCCGTCTTCGGGCACCCCGGGGCCCGCGAGCCCGGGGCCGAGCGAGCCCCCGCGCACCTTGCCGGCGGCGTCAGAGCTCCAGCGAATGCGGGCGCTCGGGCAAGCCACGGTGACCTGGAGCGCGGCGATCGTGCGAGACGCCCCGCGGGACGGGGCCATCGTGGCGCGCTTGCCGCAGGGCACGGCGGTTGAGATTGTCGATCGGCGCGGCGGCTGGTACGCCATTCGGTGGGGCCGCAGCGACAACGTCGGGTGGACCTTCCGCGAGGCGATCGGTCAGTGAGAGATTGAGCCGAGGGTGATGGAGAAGCGCGCGATTCACGAGAGTGTGGTGGTGATGTACGGGGTGCTCGCGGGGGGCGCTCGGCTGGTGCTTCCGCCCATGGTCGATGTGCCGGTGGTGAAGGCCCTACGCACGGCGATGGTCGATCGCATGGCCCGCGCCTACGGGGTGACCCTGACCGCGGGGGCGCGTCGCATCCTGGTCGACGTCGAAGAGAGCGCCACGATCCGCGGCAACGTCACGCAAGGGGTGCGCCTCTTGCTCCACCGGCTCGTGCCGGGTTCGCGTTTCGTCGACGCGGGGGCGAACCTCTTTCGCACCTGGGGTTCGGGGCTCTTGCTTCAGCGGTACCTGGCCGAGCATCGCGGGCACGGCGACCCGGTGCTCGGTGAGATCGAAGCCGAGCGGGTGCGGGCGGGGGTTCGCGCGGCGCTCGAAGTGCTCGAAGCCGACCAGCTCAGGCTCATCGCCGAAGAGGCCATGGTGCCCGTCCAGCGGGTCGATGATGTGAAGGGCCTCTCAAAGATCGAGGCGTGGAGCGAGGCCGTCGCGGCCACCATGGCCGAGCTCCCCGCGGCGTGGCTCGCGGCGGCCGAGCAGACCTTCCTCGGCACCCTGGCGAAGTATCGCTGAGCGAAGGGCGCGGGGCGACGCAGCGATTGCGCCACCCGCGGCGTCGTCGGCGCGTAGACTGGCCGCGATGACGCACCCGGCAGACGGTGCCCCCCGCGACGAGGCCGCATTTCTCGCGGCGTTGCGTGAGCTCGGGGCTCGAAAATACCACGACAAGCACGGCTTCCATCAGCGCATGAACGAGGGGCGCTTGTCGCCCGAGCAGCTCCAGGTGTGGGCGCTCAATCGCTTCTACTACCAGCGCATGATCCCCGTGAAAGACTGCGCCCTCATGGCCGAGATGCCCACGCCCGAGCACCGACGCCGGTGGCGCCAGCGGCTCCTCGATCAAGACGGGCCGAGCCCCGACGAACCGGGCGGCATCGAGGCGTGGCTGCGGCTCGTCGAGGCCACCGGGGCGACCCGCGATGAGGCCTGGTCAGGGGCGCGGCTCCTGCCCGGAGTCCGCTTCGCCGTCGACGCCTACGTGAACTTCGTGCGGACGCGCCCGTGGGTCGAGGGCGTGGCCTCTTCGCTCACCGAGCTCTTCTCGCCGCAGCTCATGACCCTGCGCATCGCGGCCTTTGAAGAGCACTACCCGTGGGTCGCGCGCGAAGGCCTGACGTACTTTCGGGGCCGACCCAAACGCGCGAGCAACGACAGCGACCACGCCCTCGAAATCGTCTTCGCGCACTGTAAGACCCGGGCCGAGCAAGACCGCGCCCTCGCGGCCCTCGATTTCAAGTGCGACCTCTTGTGGGCGCAGCTCGACGCGATCGACCTGTATTGCGGGCGCTGGTGAGATGCGCGTGTTGGGCTTTCGACCCGGAGTCCGGATGCGCTACGAGCCCCTGCGCGCGACGCATGTGCTGCTCTCGCCCGAAGGGGTCACGACCCTCTCGGAGAGCGCCGCGGCAGTCTGCGAGGCCCTCGCCGCGCCGCGCTCGGTCGACGCGGTGGTGAGCGCCGTGGCGGCTGCGTACGGCGTGCCCGAGGAGGCCCTCCGGGACGACGTGGTGACGATGCTCGAAGCCTTTGTGGCGCGAGGGTTTCTGCGAGAGATCGCCCCCGCGGCGGAGCCCTGAGGCGGCGCCGTGGCCCTTCGCTTCGAGCCCCGCGCGACCTTCGGGATGCTCTGCGCGCCCCACCGCGCAGGCCCCCTCCGCGGGTGGGTCTCGGGCCCGCGGGCCGACACGGTGTGGAGCGTCCACGATGACGCGCTGATCGTGTGGGACGTCTACGCCCAAGAGCCCATGCGACGGGTCGCGCTCGCCGCCCCGCCGACGGGCCTCTTCGTCGACGACCACGGCGCGGTGCTCGTGGGGCCTGAAGGCCTGCGCGCCTACGACCACGACCTCTCACCGCGCTGGACGTGGTCGCGCACAGGCGTTCCGCGCTCGCTCGGCCGCTTCGACGACGGGTCGCTCACGGCGGTGACCCAAGACGCCGGGCGCTTCGACGCCGTGCGCCTCGCCCGCGCAGACGGCGCCGTGTTGGGCGTGCGGCGCGACACCCGGGCCTGGGTGGGGGCCCGCGCCTTCGGAGGCGAAGCGCGCATCACCGCGGCGGGCGCGCTCAAGGTCGGAGACGCGAACTCCGACGACACGCTGCCCTTGCCGCGCGGCGTTTTGGCGACCCACCTCGCGGCGCCCGAACATGGTCGGTGGCTCGCCGTCGCGGTGACCGCGCCGCGCGAAGCGCCCGCCGTCTGGGCCCTCAACGCCGACCGCACCCTGCGCTGGAAGCACGCCCTCGTCGCGCCCCCCCGCGCCCTCGTCGCGCCCCCGTCGGGGCGTCAGCTCTGCGTCTTCGACCACGGCCTCTTGGTGCTCGGCGCCGCCGCGGGGGCGCCCACACGCCTCGCGGTCTGCGAAGCGCGCGGTGACTTCGCCGTCACGGCCATCGCCTCGACGCCCCTCACGGCCTACGAGCTGACCGCCAGCGACAGCGCCCTCTCGGTTCAGCGCCCCACCTGGCGCGGGTGGCACGGCGCGCTCGCCCTCAGCCACGACGGCGCCTTCGTCGCGGCGCGCGACCACACCGAGGCGCTCAATGTATACAATGTCAACATTGCGTCGTCGGCGGTCTCCGTCGCGTGCGAGGGTGCGGGCCCGCACTGGGTGGTCTTCGCGCCCGAGCCCCATCGGCTGTGGGTGTGCTCGGGCGGGCGGCTGCGCGTGATCGACCCGCGCGACGGCGGAACGTTGGCCGAGCGAGACCTCGGGCCCGAGCTGCGGGTGTTCGGCCCGGCGTGCTTTGACCCGGCCATGGGCCTCGCTTGGGTGCTGCACGACGAGCCCGCGACGCCGGGGCTCTCGCGGCTCGTGGCGCTCGACGGCGCGTCGCTCGAGACCCGCTGGTCGGTAGGCGTGATCGGCGCGTCGCCGTGGTTCGGGCTCTCGTCTGACAGCCACAGCGTCTGTGTGTTGACCGAGGCGATGCGGGTGCGACGGTACGCCCGGGCCGACGGCGCGCTGCGGAGCGAGTCGGCGGTGCTCGCGGCGCCTCCGCGTCCGCAGCTCCTGTCGAGCCGGTCGCTCACGCTGGTCGAGCATCGCGCCGGGTGGACCCTCGTCAGCGAGCGCGGCGTCTATCAGGTCTCGCCCGCGGGGGTGTGCAGCCCCGTCGCGTCGACAGCGCCGCCGTGTGTTGTGGCCCTGGGCGGAGGCCTGCTCGCGGCGACGCCTGCGACGGGCGCTCCGTTGCGTCTCACGCCCCTCGACGGGCCGAACCTCGGTGACGCGGTCGAACTGGCGCTGCCGGGCCTCGTAGGGGCCTTGGCGGTCTCGGCCGACGGCACCCACGTCGCGGCGGCGACCTCGCACGCGGTGATGGTCTACCGCCGCGCGCCCTGAGCGGCGGCGCGAAGCTCAGAACCTCCGGCTGCGGTGGCGCCCCGGCGCGTCGCCGAGGCCTTGCGGGTTCGGGTTGGTGCCGAGCACGCCCGCCGCGCTCAGCGCCAGCACCACCGCGATGATGACCCCCGAGAGCACCAGGCCGAGGGCCCAGCCCTTGAACTTCTGCGCGAGGTACCGCGCCCGCAAGACCTCGCCGTGCGCCCGCTGGTCGAGGGCCGCGAGGCCGATGCGACGCTGGAGCCGCTGGGTGACCGCATGGAGCTCGGCCACGGTCTCGGGGCTTTCGAGCGCGCCGAAGAGCGTGAGGTGCCCCTCGGGGGTGGCGATCGAGAGGTCGACCCAGGGGTAGGGGCGGCGGTTCATGCGGTGGCCGAGGGTGACGAATTTGCGCGTCAGCACGAAGGCCGTGGCGTTCGCGAGCCCCGCCTCGCGGTCTGAAAGTGTGACGAGCGCCGAGGTGGTGCTCCGGTAGCGCCCGTCTTCGAGGCTGAGCGTGCGCCGAAAGGTCATCGCCACGAGGCCGAGGGCGGCCGCGCCCAGCCCCATCGCCGTCGCCACCCCGCCCACGATGGGCTCGCGGCCCCACACCGCCGCCCCGCCGAGGGCCACCGTCAGACCGCCGAGGGCCATGAACGCGCCCACCCCCCGCGCCGCCGCGGGGCTCTCAAGCTGCCACCGAAACCCGCGCTCGGTCTCTCGCATCGTCGACAAAAACCGACCCTCTGCCATGAGCTGACTCCCCCGCGGCGATTGCGCAAACTGCGCAGCCGCGGGCCCACAGTGTACCGCGTCGCGTCGGCGGGCGAGCGCGCCGCTGGCCCTCGGTCGCGGGCTGTGGCACTCCCTTCGAGGGTGACCCCTGGGCCCCCCGACGCGCTGCTCTGCGAGCTCACCTACCGCTGCCCCTTGCGCTGCGGATACTGCTCAAACCCCGTCGATTGGCCGCGCTTTCGCGCCGAGCTCGACACCCCGACGTGGCGGCGGGTGCTCGACGAGGCGGCCGCCATGGGCGCGCTCCACGCGCACTTCTCGGGCGGCGAGCCGCTCTTGCGAGACGACCTCGAGGCCCTCATCGCACACGCCCACGGGCGCGGGCTCTACACCAACCTCATCACCTCGGCCGTGGGCCTCGACACCGCGCGGCTCGACGCCCTCGTCGGGGCCGGCGTCGAGCACGTCCAGGTCTCGTTCCAATCGAGCGAGGCCGCTGAGGGCGACGCCATCGCGGGGCTCACGGTGCACGCGCAAAAGCTGCGCGTCGCCGAGGCCGTCGCGGCGCGGGGCGTGGCCCTCTCGCTCAACGTGGTCTTGCACGCGCTGAATCTTTCGCGGGTCGACGCAATGATTGCGCTGGCGGCCTCGCTCGGGGCCTGCCGCATCGAGCTCGCCAACACGCAGTTTCACGGCTCGGCCCTGGCCAACGTCGACGCGCTCTTGCCGCGCCGCGAGGCGCTCGACGAGGCCTGGGCGGCGGTCGAGGCCCGGCGCGCGCGGCACCGCGGGGCGCTCGACATCGTGTGGGTGATGCCCGACTACGTGAGCGACCGGCCGCGCCGCTGCACCGACGGGTGGGGGTCTCGCTTTGTCACCGTCGACCCTGAGGGCACGGTCTGGCCCTGCGCCGGGGCTCACGGCCTGCCGGGCATGGAGCGGGCCTCGGTGCGCACCCGGGGCCTGGCCGACATCTGGGTCAACGGCCTAGATTTTAACCGCTTTCGGGGCACCGCGTGGATGCCCGAGCCGTGCCAGAGCTGCCCCGAGCGTCACCTCGACCTCGGGGGCTGCCGGTGTCAGGCCTTCGCGCTGACGGGCGTCGTCGACGCGACCGACCCTGCCTGCGACCGGGCTCCCGCGCACGGGCGCATCGTCGAGGCCCGGGCCCGCGCGGCGCAGCGCACCGAGACCCCGCTCGTGCCTCTGCGGCGGCGCCGCGCCGACCCTGCGCAATCGCACTGAGGGCAGACAGGTGGGAGGCTTGTTTCTCGGTCGCCGTTGCGTACCCTCGTGAGACGCAACGCGCGGCGTGTGATGGGTGTCATGGCCGGAGTTTTGCGAAGCGCTCACGCAGACGATGACCACGCGACTTCAGATCAGCCGACTCCCCAACCTGGCCCGGCAGCGCGAGGCGCACCGGTACCTCTGCGGCGTGGCCGAGAAGATCCAGCACCGGGCGGGCTTCTCGTTCTGCGCCGACCAGCATCTCTTTCGGCTGCGCCTCGCGGGCGAGCGCGGCGGGGTTGCGACCTACGGCGTCGCGGTCTACGGGCACCGCGGCGCGGCCCTCGAAGCGCTGCTCGGCGACACGGCCTTCGAGGCCCCGAGCGCGGCCCTCCGCAACGACACCCAGCGGCGCATGGTGCTGCGCGACGCGGCGCACGGCTGGCGGGTGCTCGACCTCGCGAAGCCTGGGTGGGTTCAGGTGCCCCCGAGCCTGGGCGAGGTGCACAGCTGGCGCGGCAGCACCGTCGACGTGATCGTGCGCAAGACCCTGGCCTCGGGCGAGACCGAGTGGTCGCGCTTTGACACCACCACGGGGCGGGTCCGGGGGCTCCCGTGCGGCCTCGGGGCGGGCGAGCTGCGGAGCCACGAAGACGGCGTCCACATGCTGTTCTTCGGCGCCGAGGGTCTCAAGCTCATCGACCTCTACGACGGCTGCATCACCGACCACTATCACTGCGGCCCCGCAGAGATGAGCGCCTTCGACGCGCAGCTCAACGGCGTCGTCTTCACCAACTGGCGCCCCGAGGCGCTCTCAAGGCGGAGCGTCGAGTTCGACGACGCCCTCAGGGTCGGCCTCGAAGCGCGCTCACCTTGACACACTGTCAAGGTTGCGCGCCGCGCGCCCGGCGGGCGACGTTCCGGGCTTGACGCCGATGACGCAGCGCCGCAACTAAGACCGCATGAAGTACCTCGCGATGGTTTTGTTGATGGGTGCCTCGACCGCGTGTGCCACCAACCGAGCGGCGAACATCCCCATTGCGCCGGCCTATCAAGCGCAGTGGCAGCAGTGCGAGCGCTCGGTTGAGAACTACTGCCACGAGCACGCCCAGGGCGACCCCAACCACGAGCTCGACTGCGAGCGCCAGGCCCGTCGGCAGTTCGCCGAGGCAGACTCCGACGCCGCGCGACGCGCCGCCCTCGCCGGCCACGGCTGCACCCTCTGAGCGTCAGCGCACGATGTTGACACTCTGTCAACATTGACCCGGGTTACACCGTCAGCGCCACGAACCCGGCGGCGCTGCGAGCCTCACCAGCACGCGCTCGGGGCGCTCTCCGGGGGTCGCGAGCTCGAAGACGCCCCCGCCCCGGGGCACCATCATCGCGGGCGCGATGGCGATCGACGGGCCGTCAAACGCAACCCAATCATAGACCTCGGTGGCGCCGAGGGCGGCCCGGCGCAGGGTGCAGCGCGCGCCGTCGAGGGTGATGCCGAGGGCGCTCCCGTCGTCGAGGGCTTCGAGGGCCGCGGTGCCCGCCCGATCGGGCCGTAGCGCGTCGACGGCGTAGCTCGCGGGGGCGCCTTCGCGCGGGTCGAAGCGCAGCATGGTGTTCTCGGGGCCCGGCACAAACCACACGAGGCCCGGGGCGCGCTGGAGCACCTGGCGGAGCGGGCTCCCGGCAGGCACCGGGGGGCTGTAACTGCCGCCCACGGCGCCATCAGGGGTGAGCCAGACGTACGCGCCGTCGCCCGCGACGCCGCACGCCGCGAAGCCGCCGACGAGGCCGTCTTCGTGGAAGACGAAGCTCCACCCTTCGAGCGCGCAGGCGGCCTCGGTGCGCCGATTTGACACAGTGTCAAAGATCACCGCCGGGGCCCACGCGGCGGGGCGTTGGGGGGCCTCGGCGGCCACCGCGAGGGAGGCCCCGTCGGGCGAGAGCTGAGGGTACAGGCCCAGCGGGTCGGCGCCGCCGAAGCACGCGAGGTCGAGGCGCCAGCGGAGGTCGAGGGTGAGCCCGTCGACGAGCTCCCAGTGGCCCGCGGCGAGGTCGTCGCCGCCCCAGACGAGCACCCGATGCGGGTCTTCGCAGCGGGCGAGGTAGCGATGCCGGGCCGAGCCATGGGCGACCCGCTCGACCCCCGCGTCGGGGAGCGAGACGAGGCACCGACGGCCGTCGTCGCAGAGCGCCAGCGCGCGCTCAGGGTCGACGAACTCGAGGTCGCAGACCCGGGCGCCGAGGTCGAGGCTGTCGAGCGCCCGCAGCTCCGCGAAGACGAGAAAATGAACGGTTGAAGGCTCCGCCGTGGCGCCGCCGAAGAGCGCGCCGTAGCGGCCGTCGGGGCTCACCCGGAGCTGGGCGCCGGGCGCGACGCCCGAGAGGTGCCAGGCCGCCGCGCGGTCGCGGGGGCCGAGCTGCGTGAGCCGAGGGCGCGCGATGCGCGGTGGCGAGCGGCGCAGTGTTGACACGCTGTCAAAATCGCTCAGGCGATGACCCGGAGGCTGCCGCGAACGACCCCGTAGTGGCTCTCGGCTTTGAGGCTTCGCCACACCGACTCGGGGCTCGCCTGGCCGCTGAGGAGGCTGCGATAGGCCGAGACCACGCGGCCCACCTCGTCGGCGCCCTCGCGCACGAGCTCGATGCGAAAGCGCCGTACGCCCGCACGCTGCGCGGCCGGAACCACCCCCGCCGCGCTCTGCGACGCCGCGTGAAAGACCGTGTTGCGGCACCCGACGTCGGCCTCAAGGGGGTGCACCATCCCGGCCCGGTCGCGGAGCGAGACGACGTGGGTCTCGCACGGGCGGCCGCAGTCTTTGTAGGTCGTGCCGCGCGAGAGCTCGCGGGCGAAGACGCAGTGCTCCATGTGGAAGAGCGGCATGGGGTGATGCACGACGAGCTCGGCCCACGGGCCGACGGGGCTCTCGACGAGGGCCGTGAGCTGCGCCGCGTCGAGGTCGAAGCCTGGCGTAAACGCCGCGAGGTTGTGGGCGAGCACCGTCGCGGCGGAGAGCCGGTTGGTGACGTTCAGCGAGAAGTCGCCGATGCGCTCGGCGGCGGCGCCGCGGCCGCTGTAGAGGGCCGAGAGCGAGCGCACGAGGGTCGCGTCGGGGCTCAGCGAGGCGAGGTACTTCTCGATCTTCTCTTCGCCCGGCTTGCGAATGCGCGGCGGCGCGACGGTAATGTGGACCGGGCCTCGCCCGCGCAGCGCCCGAACGGCCTCGCCGGTGCCCGTGAGCTCAAGAAAATCGAGGTAGATCCCCGTGGCGCCGGCGTCGACGGCGGCGTGGGCCTGGGCGAGGTTGCGGCAAAGCACGAAGAGCCCCGGTGTTGGCAGCGCGCGGTCGGGCGCCGCGAGGGTCGCGCCGAGCTCTGCGTGGGTCGCGTCGGTGGTCGCGTGCACCCGGTGAGCGTCGGCGATGAGCGCTTCGACGAGGGCGCGCCGCGCGCGGTTGATGACCGCGGGGGGCACCAGGGCCCCGTCTTCGAGCTTGAGCGTGAGGGCGCCGAGCGTGAAGGGCGAGTCACCCAGGCGACCGAGCTTCTCGCGCATCGCGGCCTCGTCGGTGCTGCGCCCCGCGGCGCGTACGATGGGGCCGTCGCCGACCACCCGGGCCCGCGCGCCCCGCGACGAGAGGGCCTCGAAGACCGGCAAGGCGTCGATGGCGCCCGAGACCGTGACGTCGAGGGAGACCCGGTACGCGCCGCGCTCCAAGCTGTCGAGCACGCGCCGCTCGGCCTTCGGGTCGTGGGTCAGAAACACCCGGCGACCCGCGGTGACGCGGCCGAGGTCGCGCTCGGGGCCGAGCCACACCAGGGCCTCGTCGCCGGGCCGCGCAGACTCGACGTCGGCGCTGTTGACGTAGAGGTTCCACACGCGGCCGCCGAGCTCGCCGGCGTTGCCGAAGCCGCCCTCGAAGAGCACACCGTCGCCGCGCGCGAGGGCCGCGTCGAGCTTCACCGCCACCATCGCCTTGCCCCGCATGGGCTGTACCCGGACGCTCGTGCCGAGGGTGCTCCCGCGGTGATCGCTCGTGTTGCCCTCGACCAGCCGCTGATGGTCGGTGCCCCCGAGGAAGCCGACCCCGCTGCCCCGGGTGAACATCTGGAGCGCGTCGCGCCGGAGCGAGGCATCGACCTTTGACGCTGTGTCAAAGATCGCGTCGACGGCGTTGCGGTAGAGCCGCGTCGTGGCCGCGACGTAGCCCGGGCCCTTGAGCCGCCCTTCGATCTTCAGCGACGAGACCCCGGCCTCGACGAGCCCGGGCACCAGCGCGCTCGCTTCGAGGTCTTCGGGCGAGAGCAGAAAGGCCCTGTCGCCCGTGGGGTGGTCTTTGCCGTCGACCACCAGGGTGTACGGCAGCCGACACGATTGCGCGCAGGCCCCGCGGTTGGCCGAGCGCCCGCCGATGGCCTCGCTCGTGAGGCACTGCCCCGAGTACGCGACGCAGAGGGCGCCGTGAACGAAGACCTCGAGCTCGGTCTCGCCCCCGCGCGAGATCGTTGACACCTCGTCAACACTGAGCTCCCTCGCGAGGATGACCCTCGCGGCGCCGAGCGAGCGGGCGAAGGCCACGGCGTCGGCGTCGGTGCAGGTCATCTGGGTGCTGGCGTGCACCGGGAGCGAGGGCGCGACCGCCGCGGCGAGCTGGAGCACCGCGAGGTCTTGCACGATCAGGGCGTCGACGCCGGCCTCGGCGCAGGCGCGAATGGCGGCCTCGATGGCGGGCAGCTCGGCGTCGAAGACGAGGGTGTTGAGGGTGACGTAGCCCTTCACGCCGTGACGGTGCAGTTGGGCCATGGTGGCCGGCAGCGAGGCCTCGTCGAAGTTGGTGGCGCGGGCGCGGGCGTTGAAGCGCGGCAGCCCGAAGTAGACGGCGTCGGCACCCGCCGCGACGGCGGCCGCGAGGGCCTCACGGTCGCCCGCAGGGGCGAGGATCTCAGGGCGTTTCACGCCGCCCGCTATACACGATCGCTCGGCCAGCCGGGGTCATTCTCGCGCGGCGGGAAGCACCCGTCGGCCAGGGCGCCGAGGTCGGGGTCGGGGTCGCGGCGGAGCTGCGCGAGGAGGGCGAGGCGCGGCGGCGTCCACCCATCGCCGGTGGCCGAGGCGCGCACGAGGAGCTCGAAGGCGAGCCGACGGAGCGCCAGGACGCGGTGCGTCGCCCAGCGCGCCGAGAGGGCGTCGTACTGATCGCGCGGGAGGCGATCGAGCGATTTTGACACAGTGTCAAACCACAGGGGCCGCGGGCCCGCGCGGTCGGCGTCGGCCTCGATCCAGCTGCCGAGCTGATGGGCCGGGAGGGCCGAGGCCGCGAGCTTGACGCGCCAGTGGGCCCAGCGGGGGAGCGGGCCGAGGGCGTCGAGGGTGACGCCCGCGATGACGCTCCAGGCGTGGCGTTGGCTGAGCGAGAACGCGCAGAACACTTCGAGCGCGCGGGTGAGGGCGCGGGGGTCGCGGGCGAGGGCGGCCATGCGGGGCCCGACCCGTGCGGCCTCGTGCTCGCGGGCGCGCAAGAGGAGCCCCCGCGCGGCGGCGTTGACCTCGCGGTCGAGCGGTGACTCAAGGCGACGCAAGACCGCTTCGAGGAAGGCCCCGTCGGGGTCGCGCACGGCGAGGGCCCCGGCTCGGTCGAGGAGGTCGAGGCGGGCGTCGACCTCGGGCCGGTCGAGCACCGCGGCGAGGAGCTTCGAGAGCCGCAGGTCGGTGGCCGGCGTGAGCTTGTCGGCGGTGATGTCGCCGAGCCGGGCGGCGAGCACCCAGTCGGGGGCCGTCACGGCGCGCTCGAAGATGGCCCAGGTCTCGGGTCGGTCGAGGTGATCCCACAGGGCGCGCTGAAGCGCCACCCGCACGTCGCGGTGCAGCTTGCGCCGGTCGAGCTCAAGGAGCGCGCGGTACGCGTCGGGGTCTCGCACCGTGCCGAGGAGGCGCACGACCTCTTTGGCCACGGTGACCTTTTCGAGCGAGACGTTGGTGAGCACCCGGAGCTGGCGGCCCGGGTTGAGCTCGGCCAGGGCCATGCGGAGGCCGTAGATGGCGAAGCGGGCGCGGGCGTCGCCGAGGCACTCCAAGAGCGTGGTGAGGCCCTGGAGGGCGTCCATCCGGGCGAGGGCGCGCACGGTGGCCTCGCGCACGGCGGCGTCGGCGGCGCTGGCGAGGGCGGTGAGCTTGTCGCCTGAGGTCCAGGTGAGCTCGGCGAGCCGTCGGGTGAGCAGGAGCTTCGAGGGCAGGTCGTGCTCGGGGTCATCGATGAGGGCGCGGCAGGCGCCGGCGTAGGCCTCGCTGTCGGCCACGTTCCACCGGGCGAAGCCGCGCTCGAAGGGGAGGATCCATCGCGTCTTGCCCGTGGCGCCGCGACCCTGGACGGGTTCTGTCGCCCCGACGTACCGATGCAAGAGGTCTTGCCGATACCGGCTGAGGCAGAGGTACACCTCGGGCAACATCTGCGTGCTCGCGTCGTTGGCCAGGATCGCCTCGACGCTGCGCTCAAACCGACGCGGGCTCGTGCGTCGCAGCGCGCGCACCGCCGACACGATGAGATCCCATCGGTGATTGCCCGCGGCCACCGCCGCCACGGCCTCGCCGAGCTCGTCGGGCAGCTCGCCCTGCGCCGGGTACGACTGCGCGAGGCCCACCACGGCGTCGAACATCTTGCGCGCCTCCCAGCGCTTCATCAGCGCGGGGAGCTTCGCCGAGAAGCGCAAGGGGTCGACCCGCCGCAGGAGCGTCGAGAGCTGAACCGCCATGCCGTAGAGCGGCATCGCGTCGCGCACCGACTCGGTGAGCGCCACGAGGCCCTCGACCCGCGCGGCCCGCGCCCCGAGGCTGTCGACCAGCGCCACAAGCCCCCGCGCGTGATCGCGCGCCCCCCAGGCCCGCGCGACCTCAAGCAGGACCGGCCCCGCGGTCGCGAGCGCCGCGTCGTCGAGGGTCGCCCCGAGGCGCTGGTCGTGAAGGTAGCCGCGGGCCTTGATCCACCGGCCGAGCCACGCGGCGCTCCAGCTCGGGTCGTGGGCGAAGCGCGACACGATGAGCTGCTCGCCGAAGCGCGCCGTGTGCGCCGAGAGGTCGGCCGCGTCGAGGCAGTGCTGCAACACCAGCCCCAAGCGCGCGCTGTCGCCCGGGCCGAAGTGCGTCGCCGGCCAGGCCGCGAGGCTCGACAGCATCGCACCCCGGATCGGGTCTTGCTCGAACTGACGGGCCACCACAAGGTCGAGGGCCTTCGCAATGTTGACAGTGTCAACATCGTAGAGGGGCACATGCAAGAGCGCGGTGAGGGCGGCGGCTCGGAGCTCGGGGAGCGGGTTCGAGGTGTACTCGCTGAGGGCGCGGGCGGCCTCGTCGAAGGGCAGAAAGCGCGCGAAGGCGATGCGCTGCGCGGGCCAGGCGCGGAGGGCGACGACCTCGTCGAGGTGGCGTCGGGCCTCGCGCTGCCGGTACTCGGTCGGGAGCTTCGCGATCTGGGCGAGGTTGATGACGCCGTCGGCGTTTCGCGCGGCTTGCGACCAGCGGTGGTAGGCGCCGTCGCGGGCCTCGCTCGGGGGCAGGTGCTTGAGCGCCTCTTCGCCGAGCCACGGGAGCGCCTCGGGCGCATCGCACCACGCGCGGGCGACGGCGCTCTGGGTCGCGGCCGAGAGCCTGGCCCAGCGCGCCCCGAGGGCCGTGAGCGCCTGGGGGCAGCTTCGTAGGAGGGTGAGGAGCGCGTCGGCGGGGAGGCGATGCACGGCGCGGCCCACCAGCGGGGCGAGGGCGAGGTGGTCGGCGACCCGGTGCGCGACGATCACCGCGAGGGTGGCCTCGGGGCGCCGACGGAGCAGCACCCGGAAGCAGTCGATGGGGGCGTAGATCGCACGCGCGGCGAGGGTCTCGACGAGGCCCAGGGCGGCGTCGGGCACCGCCGCGCAGAGGGCGCCGAGGCTGTGGTTCAAGCGGAAGCGAAAGAGCGCCGGGAGCTCGCCCTCGCAGGCCGCGAGTTGGGCCGCGAAGACCTCGGCCATGGCGCCGGGCGCGTGACGTTCGAGGCGGAGCCAGAAGCGATCGCTCGGGCGGTTGACCGCCGCGGCGAGGTGACGCTGACGCGCGGCGGGGCTCGCGAGGGGCACGAGGTCGGCCAGGGCCCCGGGGTCGTTCGCGGCGAGCCAGTCGAGGTGCGCGTCGACCGGCGCGATGCGTCGCGCGTTGAACAGCTGCACCGCGAGGCGTTGGTTGTTGCGGGTCTGCCAGAGGGTCTTCAGCGCCAGCTCGCAGCCCGCGTCGCTGCACACCAGGGCCACGAGGTTGCGGGCCTCGACGCGCACACGCCGCGAGGGGTCGTCGAGGGCCGCGAGCACTGAGGCCTCGTCGCGCCGCGTCGACTCGGCCACGATGGCCAGGTGCCGCGAGAAGCCGTCTCCCGCGCGCAAGGCCCCGAGCGCGGCGTCGGCCGCGGCGTCAGCGCTGGCGCGTCGGCCGAGGTCGAGCACCGCGGCGGTGCGTTGACGGTGTGTGAGCGGGGCCAGAGACTCAGTCGTCGGGAGCTTCACGGGGCCCAGAGGGTGACCCACCCTCGGCCGCGGTCAACGACGAATCGACCTCGGCCCGCAACACCGCCGCGAGGCTGTGGGCCATCACGGTCTCGGCCGCGTCGACGAGGGCCTCGTCGCTGCGAGGCGTTCGGAGCGCCACCACCGCGCCGCCGGGCAGGGGCGTCTCAAGGAGCTGCCGCGCGGCCTCGCGCACCGCCGGCGGGCTCTCGGGGTCTGCGGCGAGGGCCGAGAGGTGCTCCATGTACGAGCGACCCCACGCGGGGCGCTGCGCGGGCGCGAGGCTCGCGATGAGCCCGTTCAGGGCCACCCCGGCGGCGCGTCGACACCCCGCGAGGCCCGCGCGCCCGTTGCGCCGCGCGTAGGCGTTGCGCGCCTGGGAGAGCTCGCCGAGGGCGGCGCGGATCCACTCGTCGGGGCTGAAGCGGGTGAGCCAGTCGTCATCGTAAGTCATTGATTGTTCGATGTTTCTGGTCGGTTGTCGGGCGCCCCGGGTGGCTCAAAGAGCGCGTCGAGGCAGCGGTGATGGGCCGCGGCGAGGGCGTCGAGGTCGAGGTCGACGAGGCCCTCGACGACGAGCCGCGCGCCGCCCGCCACGCCGAGCCGGGTCATGGGCACGCCTTCGGCGTCGGCGAGGGCGCGCACGAGGCCCTCGACGGCGGGCGCGACGCTCACCACCGCGCGCGAGGGCGCCTCTCCGAAGCACAGGCCCGGGGCGCTCGGTGACCCCGGGAGCCTCGCTGTGAGGCCGACCCCTTCGGCGATGCACGCCTCGGCGAGGCACACAAGGAGCCCGCCGCTGGCGACGTCGTGGGCGCTTCGCAGGAGCCCGCGCTCGGCCGCGGCGAGGAGCACCCGATGGAGCGCGGCCTCGCGGGCGAGGTCGAGGCCCGGGGGCTCTCCGCCGAGGCGGCCGAGCTTGCGGGTGAGCCAGGCGCTTCCGCCGAGGCGCGGGTCGTCGTTGGGGCCGAGCAAGAAGACCGCGTCGCCGGGCGTGCGAAAGCCCATGGCGACGAGATCCGAGGGCTGTCGGTGCTGTCCGAGGGCGCCCACCGTGGCAGTGGGCAAGACTGCCCTTAACCCTTGCGCGAGGGTGGTCTCGTTCGACAGGCTGACGTTGCCGCTCACCACCGGCACGCCGAGCGCGGCGCAGGCTTCGGCGAGGCCCGCGATGCCGTCTCGGAGTTGGGTCATCGCCGCGGGTCTTATGGGCGAGGCGTAGTTGAGGCAGTTGGTGATGGCGATGGGCCGCGCGCCGACGCAGGCCACGTTGCGGCACGCTTCGGCCACCGCGAGGGCGGCGCCGAGCCTCGGGTCGAGGGCCCCCACCCGGGCGTTGCTGTCGGCGCTGAGGGCGAGGCGCTTCTCGTAACGGGCGCCTCGGTCTTCGCAGAACACCCGCAGCACCGCGGCGTCGGCGGCGCCGGGCATCACCACGGTGCCGTTGCGCACGCGGGCGTCGAACTGCCGCCAGAGGGCCTGACGGCTCCCGAGCTCGGGCGAGCCGATGAGGGCGACGAGATCGGTTTGGGGCTCGAACGCGAGGGCCTCGATGTCGACGCCCCAGAGGTCTTCGCGTCGCGCGTGGGCGTCGCAAGGGCGCCAGTACGTTGGGGCCGCGTCGGTGAGCAGCGACACCGGCAGGGCGCACACCACCGCCGGAGCCTCGGGCCGCGTCGCGCCGTCTCGGGGCTCGAACGACGCGGTGTGGGTGACCACGAACTCCTGGGTGTCGGTGACCTCGCCGACCACGGCGAAGGCGAGCTCCCAGCGCGCGGCGATGGCGCCGATGGCGGCCTCGTCTTCGGGGCGCGCCACGAGCAACATGCGCTCCTGGCTCTCAGAGAGCAGCATCTCTTGGGCGCTCATGCCGAGGGCCCTCCGCGGCACGGCGTCGAGCCAGAGCGTGACCCCCGTTCGCGCCCGCGACGCCAGCTCGACGGTGCTCGAGCTGAGCCCCGCGGCGCCCATGTCTTGGGCCCCGACGGCGAGGCCCGCGTCGAAGATTTCGAGGCACGCCTCGATGAGGCACTTCGCGGTGAAGGGGTCTCCGACCTGAACGGTGGGCCGCGCGGCGCGCTGTCGCGCGTCGAAGCTGTCGCTGGCCATGGTGGCCCCGTGGATGCCGTCGCGGCCCGTGCGCGCGCCGAGATAGATCAGCCGGTTGCCGGGGCCTCGGGCCCGCCCCAAGACGAGCTTGTCGTGCCGTACGACGCCCACCGCGAGCACGTTCACGAGCGGGTTGGTGTCGAAGGCGGGGTCGAAGCTGAGCTCGCCCCCGACGGTGGCTACGCCGACGGCGTTTCCGTAGCCCGCGATGCCTGCGACGACGCCGCGCAGGGTGTTCGCCGTCGCGGCCCGAGACGCGTCGCCCATGTGGAGCGCGTTGAGCAGCGCCACCGGCCGCGCGCCCATGGTGAAGATGTCGCGGAGGATGCCGCCCACCCCCGTCGCGGCGCCCTGGTAGGGCTCGATGAACGAGGGGTGGTTGTGCGACTCGATCTTGAGCACCGCGGCCCAACCGTCGCCGAGGTCGACCACGCCGGCGTTCTCGCCGGGCCCGTAGAGCACCCGCGGGCCCGAGGTGGGCAGCCCCCCGAGGTACACCTTCGAGCTCTTGTACGCGCAGTGCTCTGACCACAGCACCGAGAGCACGGCGAGCTCGGTGACATTGGGCGGGCGCCCGAGCGCGTCGACCGCGCGCTCGAACTCGTGGCGCGTGAGCTTGAGCGCGAGGGCCTCGTCGACGGTCGCCTCGCGGGTGGGGTCTGGCGCCTCGCTCATACGCGCCCCGCGCTGGCGACGACGCGCGAGACGGCGTGAAAGAGCAGCGCGCCGTCGGTGCCTCCGAGGGCGGCCTCGGCCCGACGCTCGGGGTGCGGCATGAGCCCGAGCACGTTGCGCCGCGGGCCGCCGTAGAGCCCCGCGATGTCGCGCATCGCGCCGTTGGGGTTGTAAGCGAGGGGGCCCTCGGCGGCGACATACCGGAGCGCGACGAGGCCCTCGCCGTCGAGCCGCGCGAGGGTCTCAGGGTCGGCCACGAAGCGCCCCTCGGCGTGGGCCACGGGCAGCCGCAGCGTGCGCCCGCGGAGCCCCGCGGTGAAGGGCCCGTCGGCGTCGACGCGCACCGAGACGTCGCGGCTCTCGAAGCGCTGGTGGGCGTTGCGGGTCAGCGCCCCGGGCAACATCTTGGACTCTGTAAGTATTTGAAAACCATTGCAAATTCCGAGTACGAAGGCGCCCCGCTCGGCGTGCCGTCGGACCGCCGCCATCACCGGCGCGGTGCGGGCGATGGCGCCGGGGCGGAGCGCGTCGCCGTACGAAAACCCGCCCGGCAGCACCACGAGGTCGGTGCCCGCGGGGAGCGTCGTCTCGCGATGGAACACCGTCGCGGTGTGAACCCCCAAGACGCGCCCGAGGGCGTCGCGCGCGTCGAAGTCTGCATTGGAGCCCGGGAACTGAATCACCACCGCGCGCATCGACGGCGACTCTACGCGCCGCCTCGGCTCCGCGCATCGCCATTGTCAGCCGCGCCGTGCTACGGCGCCGCGCGGCTCACGCTCACCATGAGATCGACGGGCAAGGTGCGCGGCGGCGGCGTCTCGACGTGCACCGCGGCGAGGGCCCCTTCGACGCACCGACCCACCGCCGTCGGCAGCGGAAACTCTTGCCGCCCGCGCAGCTGAACCAGCCCCTCGGCGCTCACGCTGAGCCGCATGCGGTGGCGCGCAGGCGCGCAGAGCGGGCGGAGGCACTCTCCCAACAGCGGCAACACCGGCGCGAAGGTGTGCCCTGCGGTCTCGCGCCACGGCGCGTTGGCCCGGGCGGGGCCGCTCGGCAGGTCGCTCGCGCCCGACACCACGATCTCGTGGCCTTCGGCGCGCTGCCCCTGCACCGCGAGGCCCCCTTCGTCGTCGTCGGGCGCGTCGTCGAGGGGCACGAGGCACCCGGGCGCCTGGGCCATCGGTCGCTGGGCGGCGGCGCGTTGGGCCGAGGCGCTGGGGCGGGGCGCCTCGCGGATCACCACCGCGTCGCGGTTCGAGGCGCAGGCAGCGAGAACGAAGCACCCGAGGCAAAGGGCTCGACGCACGCACCAAGATGTAGCACGAAGCGCCGTCTCGATGGCCGACACCGACGCCCCTCACGACGACGACCCGAGCCGTCGCCGCATTGTCCGCGACCCTTTGGCGCGGGCGACCCTCCTGGTCGGGGCGCCGCTCGCGCTCGCGATGGCCTTGCAGGTGCTCTTCAACCTGGTCGATCAGTACCTCATCGCGCGGCTGCCGCCCGCGGTGGCCGACCCGAGCCTCGACGCGTTGGGCATCTGCGACATGGTGGCGGCCCTCGGCACCATCGTGTCGTACGGCGTTTCGAGCGCCAC
Source organism: Myxococcales bacterium (assembly GCA_016792845.1). GTDB lineage: Bacteria > Myxococcota_A > Polyangia > Polyangiales > JAEUKH01. The sequence continues at coordinate 234,525 of JAEUKH010000004.1, forward strand.
GGCGACCCTGGTCTCGCAGGCCAAGGGGCGCCAAGACGACCGCCGCGCGGCGGAGATCGGGTGGGGCTCGGTGGGGCTCGTCACGGTCTTCGGGCTCGCGCTCGGGGCGCTCACGGTGGCCTTCGCTGACCCGATCGTGCACCTGGCGCTCGGGGCCAAGGGCGTCGTGCGAAGCCTCGCGGTGTCGTACCTGCGCGTGATCGTGGGCGGCAGCGTGACGGTGTTTGTGATGTTCCAGATCACGGCGGTGGCGCGGGCGCTTGGGCAGACGCGGCTGCCGCTCGCGACCTTCGTGGCGGGCAACGTGCTCAACCTCTTCCTCGCGGTGCTGATGGTCTATGGCCCGGGCGAGGCGCCGTGGGTGTTCTCGTGGGGGCCACCGCTCGCGGCGGCGTTGCACATCCCGCGCATGGAGGTCGTGGGCGCGGCCTGGGCCACGGTGATCGCGCGGGCGCTGGCGTGCGCCGTACCGATGGCGCTCCTCGCGCGGAGCCTCAAGGTGCGGGCCTACGGCGCGCGCTTTCTGCCGGGACGAGCGCTGACCCGCGAGATCGTCTCCCTCGCCTGGCCCACCAGCGCGCAGTTTGTGGTCCGCACGAGCGCGGTGCTCCTGGTGATCGGTCTCGTTCACCACGCGTACACCACCAGCGCCGACTCGACCGCGGGCACGGCCTACGCGCTGTGTCTTCGGGCCGAGACCATGGCCCTCTTTGTGAGCATGGGCTGGGGCAGCGCCGCGCAGACCTTCGTGGGCATGAACCTCGGCGCGTCTCAGCCCGAGCGGGCCGAGCGGGCGGCGTGGTGGCTCGCGGGCTACACGGCCCTCACGATGCTCGGCCTCGCGGCGCTGTTCTTCGCCTTCGGCCGCACCTTCCTCGGGTTTTTCAGCGGCAACCCCGCGGTGCTCGATCAGGCCATGGGCTACCTCACCCGGGTCGCGCCCGCGTACACAGCCTTCGGCGTCGCCATCGTGCTCGGCAACGCGGTGGTCGGCGCCGGCGCGGCGCGGCTCGCCCTCAAGACCGACCTCGGCCTCGTGGCGGCGCTCCAATTGCCGCTCCTCGTGGCCGTCACGACGCTCCTCCGCGCACCCCCCCTCGGGCTGTGGAACGCGCTCGTCTTCGTTCACCTCTTGAGCGCCCTCGTCTACGCTCACCTCTGGAGGAGCCCCTCGCGATGGCGACCGTCAGAACCGCGCCCTTGATCGTCGCCGCGCTGTTCGCGCTCACGGCCTGCAACCGCGTGCGACGCTGGCGCCACCGTCGGCACACCGTCACCGCCGCCTCGGTCGACCCGCGGGCCCAACGCGCCACCGCGTGCTGGGACCCCCGCTTCGTCTCAGGCCAGCGCGTCGACGCGATCGGGATGCCCCACGGCGCGCTCCCGGCCCTCGCCGCAGGGCCCCGCGGCGCCGCCCTCGCGTACCGCAGCGACGACGGCCTGAAGCTCGTCGTCGACGGAGAAGCCACCCGACATCTCGACGACGACGCCTCGGTCGACGCCCTGAGCCTCGTGCCCGGGCCCGCCGAATGGTACCTCGTCGCCCACCACCCAGGCGACGATCACTGGAGCCTCCGCGACACCCGCGGGCGCGTCTGGCGCGGGCCGCCTGGGCTCTTGAGCCTCCGCGCCGTCGCGACCCCCGAGGGGCTCTACGCCGTCGGCCACACCCCGCAGCGCGTGCTCGTCTTCGCGCTCGACGCCGCGCTCGCGCCGAGAGGGCGCCCGCGAAGCGTCGACGAGGCCGCGGTCGATGTTGACATTGTCAACATGGCGGGTCGCCCGTGGGCGCTGTGGTCACGCAACGTGGGCGGGGCCGGGCAGCTCCGCGCCGCGCGGGTCGGCGACGCGGGTCTCGACGTGATGACCCTCCTCGCGCGTACGACCTCGGTGGGCCTGCTGCAAGGCGCGGTCGGGGGCGCTCGGCTCGCGGTGGCCTTCAGCGACCATGACACGGGCGGGCTCTCGCTCAACGTCGCGACCTTCTCACGCAGCGGGCGCGTCGGCGCCACCGTCGAGCGCCTCTCGGCCCGCTTCGCGCCCGACGCCCGGGCCTCCCTCGCATGGGACGGCGGGGCCTTCGGCGTCGCGTGGTCAGAGCCCGTGAGCGGCGGCGACCCGCGCGGCTTCGCGGCCCTTGTCGACCCGCAGGCGATGCGCCTCGGGCACGCCATGCGCGTCCAGACCGAGACCCCCGTGGGCCTCACCGGCGGCGCGCTCGTGTGGCGCCCAAACGGCTACCGCATCGCCTTCGCGCGGAGCGACCATCGCGTCGACCTCCGTGACGTCGGGCCGCGGCTCTGCGACCCGCCCATCGACCCGCGGCTCGTGCCCGACCCCGCGACCCCGCGCGACGCCCGATTTGGGGCCCATTCTGCGCCCGAGGCGTTGACCGCAGGGCAGATGTAGGTATGAGTGCGCCTGCGAGCTTCACCCGCACGGTGGGGCTGAAGGAGCGGCTTCACCGATGCGACAGCGTGGCTTGGGTCGGGCTTGGGGCGTGATGGCCCTTGGGTGGGCGCTTGGGGGCTGCGGCGGGGCCGAGCCTGCGACCGAGGTACCGGCCGTCGACGCGGGCCGAGACGCGGGCTTCGCGCTCGATCGTGGGGGCGTCGCGGTCGACACGGGCCCGGCGGTGACGCCCCTCGACGCGGGCGCTCCGATGGCGCAAGACGCGGGGCAGAGCCCTCCGGTCGACACCGGCAACGCGTGGATGGTCTTCGAAGACGCGGGCGCTGCGCCGGTCGACGCGGGCTGCACCTACGAGCCCGTGACCGCCGATCGCAACGGCGAGCCGCGCAACGCGCAGGGGCAGATTCGGTGGTGCTGGCCCGGCGAGGCCCGGTGTTTCTGCGACCGCGACAACGACTGTTACCGCGAGGCCGGGTATCGCCCGGTGTGCGCGCCGGCCTCGGGCGTCGCGGTCGACGCGGGGGCGCCGCGCGACACGGGGGTGGTGACGCCGCGCGACAGCGGCCCGGCCCCTGCCGACGCGGGCCCGGCGACGCTCTGCGCAGACCCCGTCCCGGCGTCGACGACAGGGCCGCAGATCAACCTTGAGACCATCAACTTCAACTGGTCGATGCAGTGTTATCGCCCTGAAGACGGCTCGCTCTTCGTGTTCGTCGAAGACACCGAGCGGCAGATGGTAGCCCTTCGCTTTTACGACTACCTGAACAACGGCGGCCCGGCCACGGGTGACACCATCGACCTCGCCAACGCGCGGGTCGCGGCGCGGCCGTTCTTCCTCGGCGGGCTGTCGGGCATCAGGCTTGAGCCGAGCTGGAGCGCCGACCGCTCGTACCTCGCGTACGAGGGCCAGGTGGTGTTTCACCAGCTACAGCGCAACAACCCCGTCGGCACGATGATGCGCGTCGAGTTTCGCAACGTGCGGCTCCGCGAGGTGCGCACGTACACCAACGGTCGCTGCGAGAACGTGCCCAACGGCGCGCGCATGTTCGTGCGCTCGCTGAACCTGAACCTACGGGTAAACAACCTCCACACCGACCAAGACTGCATCGACTGGGCGGGCGGCTGAGCGCGACGCCCGGCTCTTCGCGGGCCCGCAACCCGCCGCGCGGCCGACGGGTGAAACTTGGCCGAAGGTGTACTAAGAGAGCGGAGCGCCGGGCCGCCCGCGACCGCCCATTGACGCCCGTCTCTCGGCCCCGCGCACCTGGAGTGACCCACCGTGGCAGGAATGATCGAAATCAAATCGGGCCGCGACATCGAGACGATGCGCGAGTCTTGTCAGATGGCCGCCGACACGCTGCTCCTCGTGGGCGATCGCATCCGCGCGGGCATGAGCACCGACGAGATCAACACCTTCGTCCACCAAGACACGGTGCGCCGCGGCGCGGTGCCCTCGCCGTTGAACTATCACGGCTTCCCGAAGTCGGTGTGCACGAGCGTCAACGAGGTGGTGTGCCACGGCATCCCCGGGGCCTACGTTCTCAAAGACGGCGACATCATCAACGTCGACGTGACGACCTTCTTCAAGGGCTTCCACGGTGACACCTCGGCCACGTTTTACATCGGCGAGCCGTCACCCGAGGCGCGGCTGGTCGTCGAGGTGGCGCGCGAGTGCCTCGCCCGTGGCATCGCCGCGGTGCGCGACAACGGCCGAATCGGCGACATCGGCGAGGCCATCGAAGACTACGCGCACAGCCACGGCCTCTCGGTCGTTCGCGACTTCGTGGGGCACGGCATCGGCCGCAAGTTTCACACCGACCCTCAGGTGGCCCACTACCGTCTGCCCAAGAACGCGCCGAACCCGCGCATGAAGGCGGGCATGGTGTTCACCATCGAACCCATGATCAACCTCGGCGGCTGGGAGGTCGAGGTCGACAAGAAAGACAAATGGACGGCGCGCACCCGCGACCGCAAACTTTCGGCCCAGTTCGAGCACACCGTCTTGGTGACCGCCGCGGGCTGCGAGGTGCTCACCCGCCGCCCGCGCCACCTCGTGAACAGCGAGCCCAAGGTCGACCTCACCGCGGCGCTCTGAGCGCCCCCCGGCGACGGCCTCAGGCGCGCAACGAGCGCAAGAGATAGTCAGGCTTGACCGCAGACGCGGCGACGGCCTCGGCCCGGGTCACGCCGGTGGTCACCAAGGCCGACGCGAGCCCGGCGCGGCGCGCCCCGGCGATGTCGGTGTGGAGCTGATCGCCTACCATCACCACGTCGCGGGTGCCGACCCGCGCGAGGGCCGCGTCGAAGATCCACGAGGCGGGTTTGCCGAGGTGAACGAAGCGCGGCGGGCGCGGCGTCACGAGCCCGAGGGCCTCTTCGATCATGCGCGCGAGCGAGCCCGCGGTGAAGCCGAAGTGCCCGTCGCGCCGCGGGTAGATCAGGTCGGGGTTGGCCAGAAGCAGCACCACCTCGCGGCCGCGCTCGAGCGCCGCCATCAGCGCGCTCAAGAGGGCGTTCATCGTCGGGAAGAAATCGAAGCCGCCCTCGTCGCAGAGCACCACCACCGCGGGCGGATGCGCCACGTCGAGGGCAACCAGTTCGGCGCCCGCCGCGGTGACAAAGGCCGCCGAGTCGCCCGAGCCGAGCACCACCGTCGGGGCGCCTCGCAGCCCGTGCGCTTCGAAGTATCGGGCCACCATCTGCCCCGACGAGACCACCTCGTCGGCGTAGACCTCGAGCCCCAAAGCCTGGAAGCGCGCCGCCGAACGCTCGGGCAAGCGCGAGGCGTCGTTGCTCACGATGAGGAAGCGCCGCCCCGCGCGACGCAAGGCCGCGAGCCCCTCGGGCGCGCCGTCGAGGGCCCCCTGCGCGTCGACGAGAACGCCGTACGCATCGAGAAAGACGGCTTCGTACTCAGAGACCAGGGTCGCAAATTCTACGGTCTTCATGCGCGTGTCTGTGCCCGTTGATACGCGGTCGGAGAGAGCCCGACGAGGGCCTTGAAGCTCCGCGTGAAGTGGGCCTGATCGGCGAACCCGAGCGAGGCCGCGAGGGCGCTCAGCGAGGCCCTGTCGACCCGCGCGAGCTGCGCCAAGGCCTCGTGGAGCCGGTACCGCGCGATGACCCACTTGGGGCTCACGCCGAGGTGCGCGGCGAAGCGACGCTCGAGCGTCCGCAGCGAGACGCCGGCGCGCGCGGCGAGGTCTTCGGCCCGGGTCAGGGCAGGGGTGTCGCGGGCGAGGGCGACCATGTCGCGCACCGCGCGCGCCTCACGCGTCATGGGCGGCGCGAAGGCCCGAAGCCACGCCTCGGTGGCCAAAACCCTGGCCTCGACGTCGGGGGCTCCAGCGAGGGCCGCGTGCCACGACGCCACCGCCGCCTCGGGCAACACTACGGCAAGAGGGCTCGGGCCTCGACCCGCCGCGGGCCCGGCGCGCCGTCGGCCGAACCCGGCCGCGACAAACTTCACCCCGAGCGCCCACCCGGTGCCCGAGAGGGTCCGCTCGAAGGGCCCGCGCTGCACCCACACGACCTCGCTCGTGATCGCGCCTCCCGCGGTCGCCGAGGCCACGAGGTGCACGCTCGGATGCGGCAACGTTCGGGCCCGATACGGGCCGAGGCCCGTGCGCGACCACTCCACCGACCAGAGGTGCTCGACCTGTTCAGAGAGCGGCCCAGAGACCCAAAAGCGGCGGTGGGCGATGCCCTCGCGCGGCCCCGTCGGGCTCAACACGCCGCGGGGCGGGTCGCGACGCGGCGACGGCAGAGGCAAAGGCTCAAGCAGGGTGTCGGGGGAGACCATGTAGTCGCTCGGTCGGCAGTGTGGTGAGACCCGCTCGGGTTGTCTACGGAGACCCAAGGCCGCCTCCGTTGTGCTCAATGATCTCCTTGTTTTTAAGGTGTTTTGTGATTCTCAAAGGCGGCCCGATGTGTGAGCTTGGGCTGGCTCGACGGGGCGCCGCGGTGAGGCGCCGAGGGCGCTCGAGCGTGCGAAGAGGGGGCTGCGATGGCGTCGAAGCGGTGGTCGGGGCTCGGGCTTGCGTTGGGGGTGGCGCTGGGGGTCGCGGCGGTGCCCTTGAGGGCCCTCGCTGACGAGGTGACGGTGGCCCTCGCGCCGGGGGTGCTCGCGCCGGTGGGCCCTCCGGGGAGCGCCGTCGTCGGGGTCGAGCGGGCCACCCTCAACGGCACCCGGTACGCGGTGGTGCGGGTGCGTCAGCCGGGCCTCGTGGGCCGCTGCGGCCAGGCCTCAGAGCGCGTCTCGGCCTGGGGGCAGGCGCCGGGCGAGGGGTGGCGCGAGCTCGCCAACGAGGTCTTCTCGCGCTGCCCGGCCCTCGCGGGAAACGGCGTGGCCTTGCAGGTTCGGGCCCGCATGATCGAGCCCGCCCTCATCCCAGGGGCCACCGAACCCGAGCTCCATGTGCGCCTCGTCGACCCGCGGCTCGCGCCGGGCGAGGCCCAACTCATTCGCTTCCACCGGGCGGGCTCACGGCTCGTTCAGAGCGCACGCGGCGGGCTCCTCGCCGCGTACGGCCGCGCCGAATCGATGGCGCCGCCGGTCGACCCGGGGCAGGCCTTCACCGAAGCGCCCTTCGCGACGGCCCAACGAGGCGCGATCCGGGCCCGCTTCTGGCTCCGCCGCCAAGGCACGACGCTCACCGTCACCGCGGCCCTCGACGGCCTCGACGCCGACGCATCGCCGGGCCTCCACCTCGTCGTGAGCGACCCCGGCATCTCGACCGCGACCCTCGAAGGCCGAGACGGCGCGGCCGGGCGGAGCCTTGAGCGCGCGTGCCGTAGCCCTGGCCCTGGGCTCCGTTGCAGCCGCGAGGGCGCGACCCATTGGGTGACCGTCGAGACCGACCTCGCGACGCTCCTCTGGCGCGGGGCTCGCGTCTCCGAGGTGGCGGTCTGGGCGGGCGTTGAGGGCGCTCCGGGGCTCTCCACAGACCCCGACCGCAGGCTCCGCGCGGCTTCGCTCGGCGAGGGCTTCGACCTCCTCGACGGGGCCGCCCCCGCGGTGGCCGCGCTGTGCCGCGGGCAGACCGTCGGGCGCGTCGGCGCTGACCGGGGCCTCGGCGCGATGGGCGGCATCGTCACCTGCGGCGCGCGCTGCGTCGCGGGGCTCTGCGAGCACGTCGTCGGCGTTGACGGGGCCGCGTCTCGGTTGGTCTGGCGCGACCAGGGTGGCGGGCTCTGCGTCGACGTCGAGGGCGCCGGGCGCGAGGCCTTCGCGGGCTGTCGCCCCGAGGCCCCGGTGCGTCTGGTCGGGAGCCTCCACGCCACGGGTTGGGCCTTGGTGATCGCGGTGGCCCGCGAGGCGGCGGGGGCGTCGCGGGCCGAGCTGTGGGCGCTCCCGACGGCGAGCGCGCGGTGGCAGCGCATCTACGAGAGCGAGGCCGACCCCCGGGCGGTGACCCGGGTCGCGATGCTTGACGGTCGCCCCACGCTCTGCCGCGAGGGGGCCGCCTGCACGCCCATCGCGCTGGCGCTTGAGAGCCCCGCCGAGCCGCCTGGTACGACCCAACGCGTGGCCGAGACCCTCCGCCAGACAGGGCTCTGGGCCCACCGCGAGTGAGTCGCTAGGCGAGGCCGCAGACGTAGGCGAGCATGGCCCCTTCGAGGTCGGGCCTGCCCTCGTCGAAGCGCGGGCCGTCGGGGCGGAAGGGGCTCCAGCGGTTGCTGCGAAACTTCAGCGAGAGCCCTGCTTGTTCGAGCAAGGTGAGGGTCTCTTCGGGGTAGAACATTCGCTGTTCGAGGGTGTAGCGCTCGGGGGCCCCGAAGCCCTCGACCGGCGCGACGGTGACCTCGGTGTAGAGCACCTGCCGCAGGGCCTCGTAGCGAAAGCGCTCGCGCAGCGTGCAGGGGCGGCCGTCGTGCGGATGCCTGAGCCGCGCGCTCTCGGTCTCGGCGCCGCGCAGAATGTCAGGGTCAGGCAGCCAGAGGTCGAAGGCGAAGAGGCCCTCGGGCTTCAGCCTCGCGCGGATGCCCGCGAAGGCCCGTCGCAGCGCCTCGCGGTCGATCACATGGGCGAGGCCGTTGAAGGCGAAAAACACCCGGTCAAACTGCGCCTCGACGTTGAGCGCCTCGGCCCGACCCTCAAGCACCGTCAGGCGCGCGCGGACGGCCGCGTCGAGGCCCTGGGCGCGCGCTTCGAGAAGGGCCCGCATGGCCGCCGAGGGTTCGAGCGCCGTCACCGCGCAGCCCGCGTCGAGCAGGGGCAGGGTGATGCGGCCCGTGCCGGCGCCGAGTTCGAGCACCGAGGCGGCCCCCTGGGCGAGCCCGCGGTACCACGCAACATCTTGAAATCGCTCTGAAAAGAGCATGTCGTAGAGGCCCGGCGCGTCGTAGAGCACGGGCCGAGTCTACGCGCACCCGGGGCCGACCCGTCGACAAGCGTGACGAAGGGCGCGGGGCCCCCTTGTGGGCGGCGTCGCTCTGGCGATAGAGGCCCCGGTTCAGAAACGGAGCGTATCGTGAACACCCGAAGCGCCTTCTGGGGTCTGTTGGTTCGGCTCGTCGTGCCGGTCAGCGTCGCGGCGGCGTGCGCCGAAGAGCGCGCGGCGATCAGCCAGGTTCAGCCTGACTTCCTCGACAAGGTTGACTTCATCCCGGTCGAGTACGGGCGCCTCGCGGCGGGGCTGAGCCCCGAGCGCATCGTGAGCGAAGACCTGCGCCGGGAGCCCGTGTTCTTTACGCAGACGACGCTCATCGCGAAGCCGCCGTCGACGGGCTTCGTGGGGCTCACCTCGTACTCTGAGCTCCAGAAGATCCGCTGGGAGGTCACCGAGAACGTGCTCCTTGCGCGCACGGCCTACGAGGTGATCCGAGGCGCTCCGGGGGCGAGCGCCGGGGTCGGAGAGAGCCCGCGGGTGGGCGAGATCGTGGCGGCCTTCGCCATTCGGAGCCACTTCGACATCCGCCGCGAGTACAACAGCACCACCGGCGAAGAGGCCAACGTGGTGGTCGAGAACGCCACCGATCGGCCCTGGTACCAGCGTCGGTACATGCGGGTCGACTGGTCGCGAAACCTCGTCGACGGGTACAACTCGGTGCTCGCCTACGAGCGCTGGGAGGGCCGCATCCGCGCCGAGCCGGTGCCCGTCCAGGTGAACAGCCCGAGCGACCCCAATGCGCCGGTGTTCGAGCGGGCGGTGGTCAATGGGCAGCGGGTCTTGCGCTACTTCGATGTGGTCAACCGCGCGATCTTGCACCCCGAAGAGGTGAGCCTCGGGGCCGAGCTCCCGAACGTGCCGGTGTGCGCGCTCGGCACCGGCGAGACCGCGTGCAACCCGGCCGAGGTGACCTTCAGGCTCTCGTTTTTGCGCGCAGAGTTAGGCCGAGACTATGAGCCCGCGAGCCTGTCTCCGCCGCTCGACGGCCAGGCTGCGCCGACCCCAAACCTCGACATGGATCGCTTCGGCTTCTTCGACGTGCTGCGCCTCGGGTTCGACCCGCAGCGCGCCGCGGTGCTCGACACCCAGCGCGTTCACTACGCCGCGCGGCACAACCTCTGGGTGCATCACCACCTCCCGGCCTACGGAGCGCCGAGCGCGCGACCCTGCAACGCCGACGCGGCCTGCGCCGAGGGCGAGGTCTGCCAGATCGACGACACGCCCGCGTCGGCCACCGCCCGCGGCCGCTGCGCGCCCCTCGCGGCGCAACATCTCGACGGCGATCCGGCGTGCGAGACCGACGGAGAGTGTCAGCAGCGGCTCGCGTCGACGGCCTATTGTGACCGCGGCACCCGCACCTGCGCCGACCGTTATGTGCGCTGCGAGGCCGACGCCGCCTGCGCCAGCGTGCACCCGCGCGCGACCTGCGACCGCGTGGTGGCGCGCACCCGGCACGACAACCGCGGGCTCTGCCTCCTGCCCTTCGCGCAGCGGCAGGTGAGACCCATCGTCTACCACGAGAGCCCGAACTACCCCGACGCGATGCAGCCCGTCACCGAGACCGTCGTCTCAGAGTGGAACGCCGTCTTCGCCCACGCCGTTCAGACCGCGCGACGCCACGAGTGCGAGCTCCGCCAGGGCGTCGACCCTGCCGCCGTTCGCGACGCCGACAACCCGTGTCTGACCCCCGCGGTGCTCGGCACCGACCCGGCCCTCGGCGCCGACGCCGCCCACGTCTTTGTGGGCTGCCACGCGCCGGTGTGGGGCGTCGACCCGCAGCGCCCCGGGGCCCGCCCGCGTGAGGCCGTCGAGGCAGCCCACCGCGCGGGGTGGGATCTCGCCGCCTGCGGGCCCCAAGGCACCGTGGCCCGTGTGGGCGACCTCCGCTACAACATGATCGCGTCGATCACCGACCAAGACGCTCAGGGGTACTGGGGCCTCGCGAACATCGCCGCAGACCCCGAGACCGGCGAGATGATCGCGGGGCGCGGCGCGGTGTGGCAGAACATCACCGACAGCTACGCGGCCTACCTCACCGACCTCGTTCGGTTGCTGGTCGGCGACATTTCGATCAACAACTTCGCGCAGGGCCAGGCCGTGCTGACCTCGATGCGGCAGCTCGGCGCCGGGCATCGGGCGAGCGACGAGGCCCTCGATGCGCCCCTCCGCAGCCCTGGTGCGCTTCAGAACCTCGCGGCGGCGGCGGCTCCCGCGCTCGATCGGATGCGCCTCGAAGGCGGCGGCTGGCTGCGCCCAGGAGCGGGCGCTCAGCTCGTCGGGCGACGCGGCGAAGAACCCGGCGCGCTGGCCCGCGCCACCCAACGCATCGCGCAGAGCACGGTGCTCGGAGACGGCTCGAACCGCGCGGCGTCGCGGCGGGCGCGGCTGAGAGGCACCGAGATCGAGACGGCGCTCACCGCGGGGCCGCAGGTGATGCTTGCGCCCACGGCGCGGCAAGACCCGTCGGCACGGCTCCCGCGGACGGTTGACGTGGCCTCGCCCCTTCGGCAGCAAGACAGCGCCCATCGAAGGGTGATCGCGCGGATGCGTTCACGGCTGAGCGCGTGGCAGTGCAATCACGAAGCGGCCTTCGACGACGAGGTGCTCGCGGGCCTCGCTTTGCGCATCGCGAGCGGCGCGCCCCTCGACCCCGCCAACCCCGCCGACGCCCCCTCAGCCTTCGGCCGCGTGTGGAACTTTCGCGGCAGCGACGGCCGCATCGACTACGCGGTGGTTCAACAGTACGCCGCGCAGTTTGTTCACCACGGCGTGCTCGCCCACGAGATCGGTCACTCGATCGGTCAGCGTCACAACTTCACCGCCAGCGCCGACGCGCTCAATTACCACGACGCCTACTGGGACGTGCGCGGGCGCGGCCACCCGAGCGGCCTCGCGCCGCGGTGGCGCTACCTCGCAGACCCCCAAGACGGCCGCGCGTACAGCGAAGAAGAGATCGCGGGCCGCGTCGACGAGTACGCCTACGCGTCGGTGATGGATTACAAAAGTCTCAACGAAGACGCCCACGGCCTCGGGCGCTACGACCGGGCCTTCGTGTTGAACGGGTACGTCAACATGCTCGAAGCCTTTCGACGTGTGGCCGACCGCGACGGCGCCCTCTGGTACAGCGTCAACACCCAGGGCACGGGGCTCTCGACGCCGCTCGACCTCCGCGCCTGGGCCGAGGGCGGCGCGCCCGAAGGCATGCACTACACGCAGATCCCGCAGCTCTTTGGGCGCCGCAGCGACGGCACGCCCGATGTGCGCGACGACAACCGCTTCGCGGTCTTCCATGACGAGACCCGGCGCGAATCGCTGCCCGCCTGGGGCGACCCGGGCATCACCAACGTGACCCGCTCGGGGCATGTGCTCGTGCCGTATCGCTTCGACAGCGATGAGCGCGCGGGCCTCGTGTGGCAGGTCCAGCGCAACGACGCCGGGGCCGACGCGTACGAGTCGCTGCGCTACGTCGCGGCGCGCTGGCTCGACTACTATTTCGCCAACAGCTTCGGCCGCTACCGCTCGGGCTTTAGCACCGAGGAGTACGTCAACCGCATGTGGGGCCGTTACGTCGAGCCGCTGCGCCAGAGCGCGCAGACCCTCGCCTTCGACCTCGTGACCTTTCAAGACTTCCTCGGCGCGAGCGACGGCTGGGCGCGCTACCGCGACAACCCCGAGGCCCTCGGCGGCTTCGTCAATCAGGCCGCCATGAGCGTGGTGGCCGACGCCATGATGACCATGGTGGCGATGCCCGAAATCGGCGCCCACCGGGTCGTCACCCGGGTCGACGCCCAGCGCCTCGCCACGCTCAACCTTGAGAACAACCTCGGCTTCGCGGTGCCCATCAACCTCGGCCGCGCCTTCGAGAGCGACTGGCGAAACGACGCGGGCTTCTTCTGGTACGAGCAGCTCAACCGCGCGGGCTCGTACTACGACAAGGTGCTGAGCCTCGACGCCTTCAGCGACCCCGAGCTGTTGCTCCTCCAGCGCGACACGCCCGCCGACCTGAGGCTCTTTCAGCTGTCGTTTTACACGATGTATCCGGCCCAGACGCTGCGCTGGTTCGGGGCCATGATGAGCGAAGATTTCAACGACTACGCGCCGGTGATCGAGACCGTCGGCACGCGGCCCATCACCCGGCCGCACCTCGCGACGCTGAACCTCCCGCCCGGGGTCGGCCCGGGTCGTTCGGGGCGCGTCGTCGACGGCACCCACGTCGCCCTCGACCCGCAGACCGGCTTCACCGTGCAGCTTCGGGCCGCGGCGATGGGGATGGCGAACTTTCCGGCCACCTTCGATCAGCGGTTCATGGAGTATGCTCGCCTCTGGGTCGATGGCAGCGTCGAGGCCATCGCGACCGAGGCGCCCGCGCGTGACACCGTCAGCTTCGTCGACCCGTGGTCGCGGGTTACCTGGCGCGCGCTGCATTTCGGCACCGAAGCGGGCGAAGCGGGCCGCGACGTGGGCGCCTCGGCGCAGCTTCACCCCGCCACCGGGCAGAGCGCCAACGAGGCCGGCATCGGCGCGCGGATGCTCCTCCATGTGCGCGACCTCGAAGCCGTGAGGCAGGCCGCGCTCGCGGCGAACGACGCACCCAGGGCCGCCCTCGTCGAGGCCCAGGAGCGCCGCTACCTCGACGTGATGAACCTCGTCCGCAGGCTCACCGCGCAGCTCGGCACGGGCACCGACACCGACCGCTGAACCCGCCTCACCGACGGCTCAGGGCGCGTAGTCGCAGTACCCGCCGCCCGCGCCGTCGGGGATGCACTGCAAGGGCGCCGTGCAGTCGGTGCGCGCCGTGCACGATTTGTAGAGGCACACCCCGATGTTGTCGGCGCGCTCGCCGCCGTCGTCGAGGGCGACCTCGGGCGCGATGGCCGTCGGCGTGTCGGGGCACTGGGTCGTGACCGCGAGGTTGATGAGGCTGCCGCAGAGGCCCTGGGTCGCGCCGTCGCCCACCTGGTAGCACTCGCCGCGGCACTGAACGTTGTTGCCCTCGGCGTCGACCCTGCTCGGGTCGCAAGGCTCGCCGTCTGCGATGCGGGCGCTCACCGCGGCGCTGCCGCAGAGGCCAGTTCGGGTGTTGCAGACCATCCCCGCGCAGTCGGCGTCGGTCGAGCAGAACTGGTCGCACCCCGTCGCGTCAGGCTCGCCCGTCTCGTGGGTGTACCACCAGCCCGTGCAGACCTGACCGCCGCGACAGGCGCTCGGCGTGCCCGCACGGGCCGTCGGCGTACAGGTGCGGGTGCAGAACGCGAAGCCGTCTTCGCCGTCGCCGAAGCTGAGGCAGGTGCCGTTGTTGCCGCCGCACTGCGACGCCTCGCGGCTCGGCGTCGGGTCGTCGTTGCAGTCGGCCGAGCAGAAGCCCCCAGGGAGCTCGGTGTCGCAGGTCAGGTCGCCGCCGCACTGGTCGTCGCGGGTGCACGCGTTGCCCGCGTTGGTGGGCCCGAGGTCACCCGAGACGCCCGCGTCACGGCCCGCGTCGCGGCCCGCATCGCGGCCCGCATCGGCCGCGTCGGCGCTGGTGTTGGTGGCGCCCGCGTCGCCCGTGGCGTTCGACGACCCTGAGCTGCCGCAGGCCATGGTGAGAAGCACCACGGCGGTTAAAATGGGTGAACGCGTCTGCATGCGCATCGTCCTCGTGCCGGGGCGCTGAGGGGCACCGCGCGTGCGCCGTCCGGCGCGGCGACGCTACACGATCGGGCCCGCCCGGCGAAGCCTCACCGTGCGCAAAATGCCGAGACATTTCGCACCCGTTCTGGCGAAGGCGCGGGGCTACGACCCGGGGGCCGCGCGCAAGGCCACGCGAAGCGCCTTCCAGCAACCGGCCGCCACGGTCTCTGTGTCGCGGGCCTCGCAGTGCGGCCTCACCACCACGCTCACAGCGGCCGCCGAGAGCCCCGTGACGCTCGCCGAGGGCGCGGGCTTTGCGAGCACGCCCTCGACCCGCGCGACCGCAGCCACGAGGGTCGCGAGGGTGGCGTCGAGGTCGCCGTCGATGGGCAAGGTCAGCGCGAGGTCGAGGCGCTTGCAGCGGTTGGCCGAGTGGTTGGTGATGTTGTCTGAGAAGAGCTTGTTGTTGCCAATGAAGACCCGCGCATTCTCGGGGGTGTTGAGCGACGTGACGAAGATGCCGATCTCTTGCACGGTGCCCGTGATGCCCGCGGCGGTGACGAGGTCGCCGATGGCAAATGGGCGCAAGAACACGAGAAAAATGCCCGCGGCGAAGTTCTTGAGGAGCTCGCCCCAGGCGGTGCCGATGGCGAGCCCCGCGCCGGCCAGGAGGGCCGCGACGCTGGCCGTCTCGAAGCCGAGAAAGCCGATGATGCCGAGGAAGAGGCCCCCCGAGAGGGCCGTCTCGGCCGCAGAGACGGCGTAGCGCTGAACCGTCGGGTCGACCCCGCGGAGGGTCAGGCCGCCCGCGAGGAGCTCGCGGAGACGACGGATCACCCAACGCCCCGCGAGCCACATCGCGACCGCCGCGAGGAGCCGCAGCCCGACCGTGGCCAGAAGCGGCAGAATGGTGTGAAATGTCAGGGTCTTGAGCTGTTCGAGGAGCCGCGTAAACATGGAATCGCCAGGGCCTCTCTCTTAGCCGTCGACAGAACGGCTGGGGAGCCCCAAAACCTCGGCCCGGTGTCGCCACCGAGGCACTGACCAAGCGCGGCCAAATGCGGTAGGAGCAGCAGGGTATGGACTTCGAGCTTCCTGAGAGTCACCGAGAGATTCAGCGCAGCGTGCGCGAGCTTTGCCTCCGCCACGTCGCGCCCAACGCCCGAAAGTGGGACGCTGAAGAGAGGTTCCCCCACGAGGTGATCCCGCACCTGGCCGAGGCCGGGCTCCTCGGCATCCGCATCCCCGAAGAGTACGGCGGCTCGGGGCTCGACACCCTCGCCTACGCCGTGATCGTCGAAGAGATCGCCAAGTTCGACGGCAGCCTCGCCCTCACCGTGGCCTCGCACAACGGCCTCGGCACGGGGCACCTCTTGCGCTTCGGCTCCGAGGCCCAACGCCAACGCTACATGCCCGCAGCGGCCCGCGGCGAGTGGCTCGCGGCCTGGGCCCTCACCGAGCCGGGCTCGGGCTCCGACGCCGCCGGGCTCCGCACCACCGCCGTGCGCCAGGGCGACGGCTGGGTGCTCAACGGCACCAAGATGTTCATCACCCAGGGCTCCGTCGGGGGCTTCTGCGTGGTGCTCGCGGCCACCGAGCCGAGCCGTAAACAGAAGGGCATCACGGCCTTCGTGGTCGAGCACGGCACCCCGGGCTTTCGCGCGAGCCGCCACCTTGAGAAGCTCGGCATGCGCTCGAGCGACACCGTCGAGCTCACCTTCGAAGACTGCTTCGTGCCCGACACCCAACGGGTGGGCGAGCTCAACATGGGCTTCATCGACACGCTCCAGATCCTCGACCGGGGGCGCGTCTCGATCGCCGCGCTGGCCCTGGGTCTGGGGCAGGGCTCCCTCGACGCGGCGATTCAGTACTCCAAAGACCGGCAGCAGTTCGGCAAGCCCATCGCCGATTTTCAAGCCATCCAGTGGATGCTGGCCGACTCGAAGACCGAGCTCGAGGCCGCGCGGCTCTTGACCTATCGGGCCGCCGTGGCCGCCGACAAGGGGCAGCGCTACTCGCTCGAAGCCAGCATGGCGAAGCTCTACGCGTCAGAGGCCGGGAGCCGCGCGGCCAACCGCGCCCTCCAGGTGCACGGCGGATACGGCTACACGCGAGAGTTTCCCGTCGAGCGGCATCTCCGCGACGCGAAGCTCTGCGAGATCGGCGAGGGCACCAGCGAGGTGCAGCGCATGATCATCGCCCGGCACCTGCTGACCCCCTGACGCCCGAGCGCGCCGACGCGCGATGACCCTTCGCGGCGCCCCGCGACGCAGTGTTGTCTACCCCAACGGGCGCCCAGTCGATTAGGATCGCGCCCGATGCGATCTGTACGACTCGCGGCGGCGCTGGTGGTGGCGGCCGCGCTCGTCCCTGAGCTTGTTTTGCCGCTCCCGGCGTGGGCCTGGGTGATCCCCGTGGTGGCGCTCGGCGTCGCGGCGGCGCTGGTTTACCGCTTCGAGAAGGGGAGCTCCCTCGGCAACGCCGAGCAGCGCCGACGGGCCCTCGACCAGGCCATCACCTCGCGGGTGGGCAACGCCAACGCCGACCAGCAGCGCGCCATCGCGGCGATGCAAGGCGACGTCGAAGAGGCGCTGCAGAAGCTCTCGGGGGCCATGCCGGGCCGCACCGCGCGGCACGCCATCGACGCCCTGCCGTGGTACCTCGTGCTCGGCGCGCCCGAGACGGGCAAGAGCTCGCTCCTGGCCTCGTCGGGGCTGCCCTTCGCGTTCGTGACCTCGTCGGGCGGCGCCCGGGGCAACCGCGGCGTCCGCTGGTGGATCTCGCAGCGCGCGGTGTGGCTCGACACCCAGGGGGCCTACGCCCTCGGCGAGGGGGGCTACGCCGAGTGGCTCTCGTTCCTCAAGACCCTCGAAGCGAAGCGGCCTGATCAGCCTTTGCACGGCGTGGTGGTCACCGTCGCGGCCGACCAGTTTCAGACCATGCGGCCCGAAGACGTCGAGCATTTCGCCCAACGGATGCGCGAGCGCGTCGACGAGGCACAGGGCTTCCTCGGCATCGACGTGCCCGTCTACCTCGTGGTCACCCGCTGCGACCTCTTGCCAGGGTTTCTCGAATCGTTCGCCGACCTCCGCGAGCCCGAACGGAAGCAGATCCTCGGCGCCACGATGCCCTTCGAGCGCCCCAAAGGGAGCCACCCGGTCGGGCCCTACGCCGAAGCCTTCGACGCCCTCGGCGAGCGCCTCGTGCGGCGGCTCTACAAGAAGGGCGCCGCCAACGTGGGCCTCGATGTGCGGGTGGCGCTGTACCAATTCCCGCAGTGGTTTCGCTCACTTCGGAGCGGCGTGATGCAAATCGCCGGGGCCCTCGCGGCGAACTCCAGCTTCCAGGAGGCCATCGCCTTCCGGGGGGTGTACTTCACCAGCGCGGCCGAGGCGGCGCCGCAGAACGCGGGCTACCGTAGCGGGCAGGGCGCCGAGCGCGGGTTCTTCATCCGCGACCTCCTCGACAACGTGGTCATCGCCGACCACGAGCACGCGCTCCGCTCGGCGGCCGAGCGCGCCCGACGGCAAGGCGCTCGGGTGCTGACGGCCTCGGTCTTCGCCTCGCTGGCCTACCTCGCGGTGCTCTTGCCGTGGCACGCCCGAAGCGAGAACGCGACCATGATCGAGCGCTTCCGCGGCACGATGAACGCCGCCGTGGCCCAGCGCCCCCCCGCCACGCTCCGCCAGATGGACGCCCTCCGCGCCGAGGTCGTCAACCTCCGCGAGACCACCGCCAGGCCGCCGCTCCACATGGGTTTCGGCATGTTCATGGTCGACCGCGTCGCGCCGCGAGCCTCGACGCTCTTGGCCGCGCTGGTGTTTCGCGACGTGAGCGCGGCCATCGTGCAGCGCCACCAGGCCGAGCTCCTCGCCTTCGCCAACCGCTACGGCGCCGTGGGCGCAAACCCCAGCCCCGACGAGCGGGTGCGCGTAGGCGAGACCCTGCGGATGTACCAGTTTCTCACCACGCCCCGCGCCCCGGGCGAGCTCAGCCTCACCGAGTCGGCCCAGGTCGAGTGGTTCGTGCCGCGCGTGGTCGCCGAGTGGCGCCGCACCCTCCGCGGCGACGACGGCGCCACCGCCGCCGCCATGACCGCCGTCGTGCGCCTCTACGCCGCCGTGCTGGCCGAAGACGCGCGCCTCGGGGCCCAACGCGACACCACCGCCGTCGACCGCGTCCGCACCATCCTCGCGCGCTGAGCCCGCCCGCCTCGGGCGCCCTGGTCGAAAATTGACCACTGACCCAGAATCGCTCAGCCGTGATCGCCCAGCGCCGTCGAAAATGACTTGAATCGAAGGTGTTTTCGAGTGGTACGGCCCCTGCTTTGTGGCCTCCCATGAGCATCGACATTCGATTCTGGGGTGTTCGCGGGAGCGTGGCCTCGCCCGGGCCTGAGACCGCGGGCGTGGGCGGCAACACGAGCTGCGTCGAGGTGGTCGCGGGGGGCTCGCGCTTGATCCTCGACGCGGGCACAGGGCTGCGAAAGCTCGGCGAGAGCCTCGCGGCCCGGGGCGCCGTCGACGCGACGCTGCTGCTCTCGCACCTGCATTGGGATCACATCCAAGGCCTGCCCTTCTTTGCGCCGCTCTATCAGCCGAGCACGCGGCTCCATGTGGTGTCAGGGCAGAGCAGCGCGCCCTGCCAGGAGGTGCTTCGACGCCAGATGAGCGCGCCGACCTTCCCGGTGGAGCTCGGCGCGTTGCCGTCGCAGCTCACTTACTTCGAGGTGCGCGACCGACAGCGCATCGTGTGCGGTGACGCCGAGGTGACCGTCGCCCGCGCCAACCACCCCGACGCCGTCTACGCCTACCGCATCGAGCACGGCGGACGCAGCGTCGTGTACGCCACCGACACCGAGCACTACAGCTGCGTCGACCCGCGGCTCAAGGCCCTCTGCCGCAACGCCGACGTGCTCATCTACGACGCGCAGTACTTGCCGAGCGAGTACGTGGGCGAGGGCGGCCTGAGCCGGGTCGGCTGGGGGCACTCGACCTGGGAGGCCGCGGTGGCCCTCGCCGAGGCGGCAGGGGTCGAGGCGCTGATGCTCTTTCACCACGACCCGGGGCGCGACGACGCCGCGGTGGCGGAGATCGAGGCGATGGCCCGGGCGCGCTTCCCGAACACCGTGGCGGCGCGCGAACAGACCGTGACGCGGCTCGCGTCGCGGCACGCAAAGGCCGCCTGAGGGAGCCGCGGAGTGCTAGCCTCGGCCCTCAGAATGGAGCACGAACGCAAGCTCTCGCTGCTCGTCGAGCTCGGGTCGATGCTCGCGCAGACGGTCGAGCTCGACGCGCTCCTCGGGCGCATCGGGGCGCGGGTGGCGGCGTGCCTGCGGGCCGAGCGGGCGTCGGTCTTCCTCGTCGACAGCGAGAGCGGAGACCTCCGGTCGCGGGTCGCCGATGTGCCGGGCCTCGGCGAGATCCGGGTGCCGCCTGGGCGCGGGGTTGCGGGCTGGGTGGCCGCCCACGGTCGTGCCGTCAACATTCGCAATGTGGCCGACGATCACCGGCATTTTCGCGAGGTCGACCGCGCCACGGGCTTCACCACGCGCTCGCTCCTGTGTGTGCCCATCGTCGAGGCGCGCGGCACCATCCGCGGGGTGCTCCAGGCGCTGAACAAGCACGACGGGCCCTTCGACGACGACGACGAGGTGTTCCTCCAGACGATCGCGCAGCAGGTGTCGCTCGCGCTGCGTCTCACCACGCTGCGGCCCGCCCGCGACGAGACACCGGGCGTTCAGCTCCGGGGCGTCTTCAACCACATCATCGGCACCTCGGCCGCGATGCGGCAGGTGAGCGAGGCCATCTTGCGCGCCGCGCAGACCCAGGCCACGGTGCTCCTCCGCGGCGAGACGGGCTGCGGCAAGGGCCTCTTCGCGCAGTGCCTCCACGCCAACGGGCGTCGAAGCGCGGGCCCGATGGTGACCGTCGACTGCACGACCTTGCCCGCGGCGCTCGCCGAGAGCGAGCTCTTCGGTCACGAGCGCGGCGCCTTCACCGGGGCCGACCGGAGGGTCATCGGCAAGGTCGAGCGGGCCCACGGCGGCACGCTCTTTCTCGACGAGATCGGCGACCTGCCGCTCGCCGTCCAGGCCAAGCTCCTGCGGGTGCTGCAAGAGCGCTGCTTCGAACGCCTCGGCGGGCGCGAGACCCACCGCGTCGACCTCCGGGTGATCGCGGCCACGCACCGCGACCTCGCCGCCATGGTGACCCGCGGCGAGTTTCGCCAAGACCTCTATTTCAGGCTCAAGGTGATCGAGATCGCGCTGCCCTCGCTGCGCGCCCGCGGCCCCGACGAGCTCGTCGCCCTGGCCGAGCATTTTCTGCGGGTCTACACCCTGCGCCACACGCGCGGCCCGATGCAGCTTAGCGCCGCGGCTCTGGCGGCCCTCTGCGCGCACCCCTGGCCCGGCAACGTGCGCGAGCTCGAGCACGCCATCGAGCGCGCGGTGGTGGTCTGCCCCGACGACCTCATCGGGCCCGAACACCTCGGTTTACCGATCGAATCGAGAGGCTCCGCCCCGGCGCCGCACCCCTCCGCCGACCAGTTCGTGGCGCCCGTAGACCTCACCCTCGACGCCCTCGAACGTCGCTACATCGCCGAGACCCTCGCGCGCTGTCAGGGCAACGTCAGCCACGCCGCCGCGCGCCTCGGCATCACCCGCGCGACGCTGCGACGCAAGCTCGGCCCCCCAGACGCGGGCCCGTAGCGCGTGCGCTTTGGCGCCTCGAAGCGGAGGGGCGTCGAGAGGGTCAATCGAAGGCGAGGCAGGTGGCGCCGCACCCGTCGCCGCTGCGCACGTTGCCGTCGTCGCAGCGCTCGCCCGCGTCGACGACGCCGTCTCCGCAGCGGGGCACGGTGCAGTCTTCGCGGCAGAGCGCGCGACGCGCCCGGTGCTCGATCACGACGGCGCTGCGGGGCAAGAGCGTCAGCGCGCGCCCGTCGCCGTTCTGGTACCGAAGGCTGCTCACGCCGTCGCGAAAGTCTGGGTTGACGACGATGTCCCAATCAGCGTCCCAGGGCAGGGGGCCGAGCACGAAGCCGTCGGTGTTCTGTTGGAAGCGCCAGTCGCAGCTCAAGCGGTCGCCGCGCAGGGTGCACTCGTCGGGCTCGTCAGAGAGCAGGAGCCGCGCGCCCATCGGGAGGCCCGAGACCTCGACGCCCATCGTCGAGTCGGGCTGAACGGGGCCGCCCAGACCGCCGTCGATGCCCGCGAAGAACACCAGTGAGAGCGCCCCGCCGTTGCGGTCAACGTGCAGCACCAGGTTGGCCACGCCGAGCGCCTCGAAGCCCGTATGCGACGAGGCCGAGCGGTAGGCGTAGAAGCTCGTCGCCGAGGCGCCGCCCACCGCGGGCAAGACCGCGAGCGCGGGCCTGCCGGTCTGCCGCAACGCGAAGGCCGGGCGCTGCACGTTGTCGGCCCCGAGGTCACACACCTCGCCCACTTCGACACGCCCGTTGCCGCAGACCGAGAGCATCACCCGATCGGTCGGCGCGACGCCCCGGTCGATCGCGACGACATCAACCCCACCGAAGACGTCGAGCGCAGGCGAAACATCGAGCGCAGCGGCAACATCAACGGCCGATGGAACGTCGAGGGCCCGGGGTACATCAAGCCCTCCGGCGTCAGCGGCGGTGTCCTCGCGGGGCGCCTCACGGAGCGCCGAGCGCGCGCCACAGCCCGTCGCGAGCACCATCCCCACAAGGCTCCATGCGAGACGCATCGCGGGCGACGCTACCACGCGCCGCAAACGCCATCGCGTCTCTCGCATCGCAGGGCGGTGCGGCAGGGCCTCGCCGACGACATCGTGCGCCGTCGCATCGTCGAGAGGCCGCCGAAGCGTCACAACGGTGCGATCGAACGAGGGCGCGTCTTTAGCCGCTGCGGCGCACGGTGACGATGACAGTGTCTTCGCGGCCGCGGTCATCGCGGGCGGTCACGCGGTGCTGGCCGGGCGAGGGGGTCCACACGGGGCGCGAGAGGGCGACGCCGTCGACGCTCCAGCGGGCCTCGGTGCGGGCGCGACCGACCCTAGAAACCAGAGGAATTTCAGGAGCTTGCCCGCCATCGATCACCAGCGTCGCACCGGCC
Source organism: Myxococcales bacterium (assembly GCA_016792845.1). Taxonomy (GTDB): domain Bacteria; phylum Myxococcota_A; class Polyangia; order Polyangiales; genus JAEUKH01. The sequence goes on from JAEUKH010000004.1 coordinate 257,034, forward strand.
CGAGGCTCCAGGATTTGCAGCCGCTCGCCGTCGGCGCTGCGCGCGTCGACGACCACGTCGGCCGGGTGCGCGGCGGCGATCCACGCGGCGTAGCGGGCCGGAGCCTGCCAGCGCCCCATCGCGTCGTGGGCCGCGCACGGCGCCTCCGCAAGCTGATCGGCGTGAACGTGTTCGGTCACCACGTGGTGGCAGCTCGGCCCCGCGAGGTGACCGCTCTGGGCGCAGAGGGTCGCCTCGGGGAGCCGCACCGACGCCACCGCCGGGCGCGCTGCATCGCCGATGCGTTCGGCCGCCGCGAGCATGCGCACCGCGGCAGGGGCCGCGGCCTCGAAGCCTGACACCGAGGCCATCGGGTGACCCGCGGGGTCGCCGAGCCACACGACCACGGTGTAGCGCCGCGAGCTCACCGCCGCCCAGGCGTCGCGCCAGTTGCTCGACGTGCCGGTCTTCAGCGCAAACTCGACCTGCGGCGCGAGGGCCTGAAGGTCGGCCCCGAAGCCCCGACGGCGGGCCTGGGGGTCAGACAGCACGTCCCAGAGCATCGCGCAGGATTCGGGCGTAAAGACCCGACGTGCGGGCCCGAGGCGAGGCGCGGGCGAGAAGCGCAGCGGCCGCATGTCGCCGCCTCGGGCGAGGGCCGCGTACATGCGCGCGAGGGTGAGCGCCGAGACGTCAACGCCTCCGATCACCGCCGCCTCTCCGTACCGCCGCGCATCGCCCTCCAGCGGCACCCCCATCGCCCGCAGCCTCGCCACGATGGCCGTCGCGCCCACCGTCGCCGCCGCGTCGAGGGCCGCGAGGTTCAACGACGACGCCAGCGCCTCGCGCGCCCGCACGGGCCCCTGCTGCAAGCGGTCATAGTCTCGCGCGAGAAAGGTCTCGCCGTCGCGCCCGCGCCACCGCTCTTGGATGTCGGCCAGCACGCTCCCCGGGTGGCCGCCGGCCTCGAAGAAGAGGCCGTAGACAAAGGGCTTCATCGTCGAGCCGGGCTGCCGTCGCACGCGCAAGAGGTCGAGCGCGCCGCCGGGGTACGACGCGCCCCACCGCGCCGCGCCCACATACGCGACGATCTCGCCGGTGTCGTTGGCGACCACCACCGCCGCGCCGTTGCTCGCACCGCGCGGCGCGAAGCGCGTCACGGCGCTGCGGGCGAGGGTGGTGACCTCGCGCTGCAACCGCGCGTCGAGGCTGGTCACGAGCGCGCGCTCAGGCCCGAGGGCCTCGTGGCGGAGCGCGTCGGCCGCGGCCTCGGCGAAGCGCAAGACCTCGGGGCCCGCGTCGCCGTTCGGCACGACGGTGAGCGTCTCGCGGAGCGCCGCGTCGACCGCCGCGCGGGAGGCGAGGCCGTGACGCGCCATCTGCTCGAGCACATACCGCTGTCGACGCAGCGCCCGCGCGAGGTGACCCCGCGGCTCGGTCGCGCTCGGCGCCTGCGGAATCGCCGCCAGGAGCGCCGCCTCGGCGAGGCTCAGGGTCGACGCGGGGTGACCGAAGTACGCCTCGCTCGCCCGCGCCACACCCTCGATCGCGTTGCCCATGGGGACGCGATTCAAGTACTGCTCCAAGATCTCGTCTTTGCGCAGGGTGCGCTCGAGCGCGAAGGCCCGCAGGGTCTCGACGAGCTTGCTCAGCACGCCGTGCCGACGGCCGTAGACCATCTTCACCGTCTGCTGCGTGAGCGTCGACGCCCCCGACCATCGAGCGCCCGGCAATACGTTGCGCGTGAGCGCCCGCAGCACCGCCCAGCGGTCGAGCCCGTCGTGCGAGAAGAACCGCCGGTCCTCTGCCGCGAGCACCGCCGTCACCATGTTCGGCGAGACCGCGGCCAGGCCCACCCACCGCGCGTCGACCCCCTCGGCGCGGAGCACCGTCAACCGCTGCCCGTGGCGGTCGAGCACCGGCAGGGCGTCGCGCCGCGCCGCGAAATCGTCACGCGAGACCAACGAGCCGTGTCGCACCACCGCGCCGAGCGCGATGTATGTTGACACTGTCAACATCAGCGCCATCCTGAGGGCGCGCACGAGGTGTCTGCGGAGGCTGGGTGCGAGGGCCATGGTCGCGCCTCTCAGCGGTCGACGTAGAGGTGGGTCACCGTCGAGCGGGCGACGTAGTTGGCGTCGTAGAGCGCCTCGATCTGGGCGGGCAAGAGCACGTAATGGCCCGGCACCGTGGCGCGCACGGCGAAGGTGTACTCCTGGAGCCCGCTGCGGCCGTCGCTGAGGGCGAACCAGCCGTGACCGGGAGAGGTCCAGCGGCGCAGAACTGACTCGGCCGAGCGCAGGGCGTGAAAGACTCGGGCGTCGACGCTGTCGTCGTCACCGCCGGTGCCGAGCAGCATCGCCACGGCCTGCCGCGCCTCGGTCGCGAACGACTGCTCGACCGGGTCGAAGCCACCCCCCACGGCGCTGCGAAGCATCACGCTGTCAGGCGTGCCGCCCTCATCGTGGACGAAGAGGCGCACCCGCAGCATGTCGCCGACCCGTACACGGGCGTCGTCGGCGAGGGGCCTCCCGCGGCTGTCTTCGATGACCCGGTGCACCGTCGCGCCGCGCCCCCGCGCGTCTCGGTCGAGGGCGTCGAGCCCCACGCTCCAGCGCGCGTCGAGGTGATAGAACACCGGCGTCGCGCTCTCGATCATCACGCTGTGCGCGCCCGCCTCGAAGAGCGCATTGGGGAGCACGAAGCGCTGCGCCCCGCCTCGCACCTCTTGGGCCGCCACGGCGGTGTTGCCCACCATCACCCGCGCCGACGGAGCCTCGGTCGCTTCGTAGCGCCGCGCGAGCGCCGCGAGCCCGAGCCAGGCGAAGCCGTCGGCCTGCTCGTTGCCCCAACTCTGGGCCGCGTCGTGGGCGTAGGCCCGCATCCTGCTGGCGACCTCGACCGCGATCTGGGCGTCGTCGAGGCTCCGGGCGCTCGCTTCGAGCACCGCGCCGTAGGTGCGCGTCGGGGTCGCGAACCAGGGGTAGCTCTGCGTCGCGAAGCCCGTCGCGCCGATGAGCTCGGCCGCCGAACGCACCATCGACAGGCGCAGCGCGTCGCGCGCATCGAGGCAGAGCGCGAGCTGGGCGAGGCCGAAGGGCGTCAGGAGCTCACGCCGCGCCACCAGCGCCGCCACCGCGCCGCCGCGGTCAGCCCCCGCGTCGTGCAAGACGCGCAAGGCGAGCGCGAGCTGGTCGAGGCCGTGGGCGCCCATGTTCTCGAACGCGGCGTTGGTCACCAACCCGCCGACGTGCGTGACGACCCGATCGCGCAGCCCGTCTGGCACCTCCCACCCCGCGGCGCGGGCCTGGACGAGCGCCAGCGCCACCGCGAGGCTCTCGTGCGCGCCCGACGCGTCGTCGCGGTCGTTGAACAGGCCGAAGCCCCCGTCGACGTGCTGGACCTCTTGCAACCGCGAGACGATCGCGGCAGCACGGCGGTCGCGATTGCGGTCTGCGGCGAGCGCCGAGAGACCCTGGGCGTCGAGCACCCGCTGCGACGCGAGGCTCATAAGCTCGGCCGCCAACGCAGGCGCGCTGTCGTCGAAGCCGCGGTGAATCCGAACCCGCGCGAGCCCCGCGAAGGGGTGCCGGGCCACGCTGAGGGTCACCGTCGCGTCACGGGCCGAGCCCTGCGAAACCGGGCGCGTCAGCACGAGACGCTGCTGCCCCGCGGTCGCACCGAACAGCTCGCCGCGGTGCGTGCGAACCGCCGCCATCACGGGGATGTTCACATCGTACACATCGCGCGCGCCGCCCGACTCAGCTTCTGCGTGGAGCGCGATGGCCTGCCCCGCGCCTTCGAGGGCGACCTCGAGCTCGCTCGCCGCGTGGGCTTCGAGGTGAACCGTCTCGCTCCGCACGACGCGGCCGTTGACCGAGATGCCGACCCGCGCCTCGAGGGCGCCCTCGGTGGTGTTCTGCACCGTCACCCGCGGCGCGGCGCGGTCACCCTCGACGAGGACCCGCGGCATCAAGCCCTGCAACACCACACGACGGGTCGCCACGAGCTGCGTCGACGCGCTCCCGCTGCGCTCGCCGGTGTCGGTCGCCAGCGCCATCACGCGGTACTCCGTCGCACGCGGCGGGAGCACGAACTGCACCCGCGCGCGGCCCTCGGCGTCGGTGTGAAGGTGCGGGTGCCAGAGCGGCGTGGGCTCGTACCGCTCGCGGCTGTCGTCGAGGCGCATGCTGGCGTCGGCCGACTCGCCGTCGCCGCTCGCTGCGATCGAGGGCAAGAGCGCGATGCGGCTCGCGAGCTGCCGTCGGAGGTCGTCGAGGCGAAAGCTCGGCGCGCTCCGCGGTCGGAGCTGCGCGAGCGGGTCAGGGGTGCGGTACCCGGTCATGCGGAGGGTGCCCTCGTCGACGGCCCAGAGGCTCACATCGGTCGAGACGGGGCGGCCCGCGTCGTCGCGTACGGTCACCTCGATGGGCACCGCGCTCCCCGCGAGAGAGGGGGCCGTCGGGGCCGAGATGCTCACACGGTACGGCGCCCGGGTGGGGCGGACGCCGAGCTCGACGGCGCCCCATCGGAGGTCGGGAGCCCCGAGGTCGAGCCCGTCGGATTCGGGTTGAGCGCTCCGCGGCTTGACCAGGCTCACGGTCACGAAGGCGTTCGGCACCATGTCAGCCGAGAGCGGAATTTGCAGCGTGACGCCGCCGCTCCGCACCCGCTGCCGCGCGCGGTAGAGCACCCGGTCGCGCAGCACGGTGACCAGGGCCTCGGCCTCGGGCCAGGGGTTCTCGAAGGCAATTTGTGCGGCCTCGCCCACCGTCCAGCGCGCGCGCAGCGGCGTGAGACGAACCGGAGCCCCCGGCGGGTCACGCTCGGGCCGCTCACCGGGCGCCGCGACGTAGGTGTGGGTCGCCGCGACGACGGCGCGCCCGGCCGCGTCGGTCGACCGCGCCTCGATCGAATAGTTGCCTGGTTCCGTGGGGTTCCAATAACAGGTCGCCGGGTCGAGGGCGGCGCTGAGCGCGCAGCGGTGCACCACCGTTCGGGTCTCGGCGCGCTGCGGCCGCAGGGTCTCGGCCCCGGTCTCGTCGCGCCCTTGCTCCCACCAGCCGCGCCACCCTTCGCGGGTGATCACCACCTCGACCGGATGCCCCGCGCTAGGGTTACCCTGCGCATCGAGGGCGACCACGCGCACGGGGAGGGCCCGACCGCGCCCCACCCAAGGCTCCATCTGCTCGACGCCGAGCACCAGCGACGAGGGCTGCACCACAAACGCCCGCGACGCGGTCACTTCTTCGCCCGTCGACGCGGCGACGGTCACCTCAAGGCGCTGCCCCTCACGGGTGTGCTGGTCTGCGCGCGCATCCAGCGACAGCGCGAGCCGCCCGTCGGCGTCGAGCGCGCCCTCTCCCTCGGCCGCGATGGAGCCCATCCGCGACACCGCCGGAGGGTCGAAGGAATACCGCTGCCAGCGCGTCGGCAGGGCGGGTGCGGCCTCACGGACGAGCCGCCACCGCACGCGCCCCGACGCCACCGGCGCGCCGAAAAGAAAGCGCCCCTCGACGGTGACCGGCAGCCGCTCGCCGTGCACAGCCGTCTGCATCGTCGACGCGAGGTCGACGCGCATTCGAGGCGGGCGATACGACGCGACCGCGAGCTCTTGCGAGGCGATCACGGTGCCCGTCACGGTCTCGACCTGAACGCTGTACGTGCCCGTCGACGCGCCCTCGGGGAGCACGAGCTGAACATCACATCGCCCCGCGGCGTTGCTCCGAACGGTGCGGTCGACCACCACCCCCTGCGGCCCCACAAGGGTCATCCGAACGCGGCGCCCCGCCACATGACGGAGGCTCGTACCCCGAAGCGCGCGCACCATCGCGACGGCCCGCACGGTCTCGCCGGGGCGATACACCCCGCGGTCGGCGAACACGCCCGCGACGATCTCTGCGGTCGTTTGGGTCGCGATGTTGGTGTCGAGCCCCACGCCGGCCGCTTCGACGCCCCGGCCGTCGCCGAGCACCATCACCGCGCGGTCGTCGCGATGCCGCACCACCACGGCCGCGCGAACGACCGACGCGGGCAGGCCGACGAGGGCCATTCCGTCGCGGTCTGCGGCCCCCCGTGCGAGCACGACCCCCTGCGCGTCTTGGACCACCACCTCGGCGCCCGCGACCGGCTCGGCGCGGTCGAGCGAGGTGACCCACACGAGCACGTCGTTGCGGAGCCGCTGCAAGCTCACGCCGAGGTTGGTGCGCTGCATCAGCGAGACCGCCGCGGCGCCCTCTGCCTGCGGGGCGAAGCCCACGAGACCGAGCGCATGGGCGCTGCGCGTCCAGGTGAAAGAGCCGCGCGCCCAGCGGTGCGGGCGAATGCCCGTGACCACGTCGGCGAGGCGACCGCGCTGCCACGCGATCGGTTGATCGGCCATCAACTGCGTCGACGCCGCGCTCAAGGTGCCGAGCGCCGCCACGGCCTCTCGCCCGACCGGCACCTCGGCCACCGCGCTCGTGCCCGCCTCGGCGTGAACCGCCGCGAGCGGAAGCGACGCATCGAGCCCCACCTCGAAGACCACCCCGGTGGCCGACCGCACCTCCGGCGTGAGCCCGAGACTCCGCACCGCGATCGGAGCCGGCGTCGCCAACGCGATGCCCGCCGTAGTGCGGAGCCCCACCAAACGCAGCTCGTAGACCTGACCAGGCGCCCAATCGCCGCGCACCCGTAGCCGCGCGCCTTCGAGCGACACTTCGAGGTTGGCGAGGCTCGGCCGGAGCACCACATTCTCAGCGCTCACCGGCGCGAGGTCGTGGCTCGCCCGCACCGAGAGCGCGTCGTCGATGTCGACGATCACACCCGGCCGTGCACCGTACTCACAGCCGCTGTCGGCGTCGCCCTGAGTGCACGCCACGCCGTCAAGCTCAGGCCGAGGCTCGACCTCGAAGGTCATGAAGCCGGGCCCATCGCCCCAGGTGTGGCCGACCTCCGGCGCGTACGCCAGGTTCACCCGCGAGCCCGCCAACAGGGCCTGCGAGGGCACCACCTCGACCCAGCTGTGACGCCCCGAGACGCCCGCCCCGCGCAGCGAAAACCCGAGCGTGCGCCGCGCCCCGCCCGCTTCGAAGAGCAAGAGCTGCCGCGACAACCCGGCGAGCGCGGGGGTGCCGTCGAAGGCCAGACGCAGCGGCGCCGCCGTCGCCACACGCCGCGGTGAGGCCGCAGCAGCGAGCCGCGCTGACGCGTCAAAGACCACCAGGCGCGCGGTGTCACCTTCGAGCGACTCGTCTGCGAGCGAGCGGAGCGACGGCGCGAAGCGCAGCGTGCTGGTCACCGTCTGGGTGCGCGCCGCGGGCACAAAGGTGAGCGTCGCACGCGCCGTCCACCGCGCCGTGCCGAGCACCGGCGGCTCAAACTGAAGCGTCTCAGGCGCCGCCTCGTGCCCCACCGCCACCGACTCGACCACGGGGCGGTTGAAGCGCAAGACAAGCTCCTCACCGCGGCCCACCCGCGTCGACTCACCCGCAGGCTCGACCAGCGAGAAGCTCTCAGGCCCGTCGGCCGCGAGGAGCGGCGCGAGCGGCGTCGAGAGCGGCATCACATCTTCGAGCGAGAGCTCCGTGGGCGAAGCGACCCAAACCCGCGGGAGCGGCACCCGCTGACGCGGCCCCGAGCGCAGCACCGCCACACCCAAAACGCTCGCAATCAAGCCGAACGCGGCCCATGACCCCCGCCGCCTCGCGGCGCGCGTCGGCCCAAGAGACTCAACAGAAGCGCCCTGCTCACCCCGGTACGGAGTCGTCTGCTTGCTCATCGCCCCCTATGAGAGCAACACCAGCGCCAACGACGACAAGCCCAGAGCGCTGAAAAATCAGCACAATCGAGCGTGTCTCTGACAACACATCGTGGCCCCGGCGACACGGGGCGGTGAGAAATCGTCACAAAGGTGTTGACGCGGGGCGGCCGATGAGAGATGACTCACCTCCCGCCGCGAAAGGCGGTTCGCAAAGGCGACGACGACTGAAAAAGTTGTTGACACCGAGCGCGAACCGAGTAGAACCGGCGCCCCGCTGACGAAACGGTCGGCGAGACAGACGAAAGAGCTGCACCGCAGCTCGGTCGATCTTTGAAAACCTGGTTGCAAGTCAGAAGACATCGACAGAGTCTTCTGCATGGTCTCGACACTCGGCAACGAGTGAGCGAGATCGAAGTTGAGACGGTGCTTCGTCGAGAGACGAAGAATATAAAGTCCGACTCGTTAGAGTCGGCAACGAGCAACATGGCCGTTTTGGTCCATGATTGACTCCCCAGTAAG
>JAEUKH010000008.1 GCA_016792845.1 Myxococcales bacterium
GTGGTCGCCCGCCGCCTGCCGCCCGTCGCCTGCCGCCCACCGTCCGTCGCCCGTTGGGGTGGGGGCGACCCTTGTGGTCGCCCGTCGCCCGCCGCCCACCGCCCGTCGCCCGTCGCCCACACGCGGGTCGACGTTTTCGACGAACGTTGACGCGTTCGGGCAGGCACAAGGCCTGCCCCTACGGTGGTTGATGTCGCCTGCCGTCCGTCGCCCGTTGGGGTGGGGGCGACCCTTGTGGTCGCCCGTCGCCTGCCGTCCGTCGCCTGCCGCCCACCGTCCGTTACCCGTTGCCCACCGCCCGTTGCCCACCGCCCGTTGCCCACCGCCCGTTGCCCGTCGCCTGCCGTCCGTCGCCGGTCGCCGGTCGCCCGCCGCCCATCACCCGCACGCGGGTCGATGTTTTCGACGAACGTTGACGCATTCGGGCAGGCTCTCTCCCCCGCACCCATCGCTGCGACCCTCACCGCCAGATCACCAGCTCGTTGGGACGAAAGACACGCGGCCAGGCTCGTTCGAGCGCATCACGGGCTGCCTCTTGCCGTGCCCCCGGCCATGCGCCGGGCCTGAGGTCAAGAACCACCTGGCGACCTGAACGCCGCGACGTGCGGAGACGCGCCTCTACGTCTTCGGGCCAACCCCACCCCGCGCACACGCGCTGCCAATCGAGCCCCCGAGCCCGCGTCGCGGCGTGAAGCGTCGCGCTCCAGCCGATCGCACCGCACGACTGCCCCGCCCAGAACTCCGCACGCTCGGCCGCCACCTCACTCCGTCGCGGAACCTCCGCCAACAGTCGCACCAACGGTCGCTGACGCCACGCCAGAAGCCCACCGCCGAGCGCCCATGGGATCACCAACACCATCGCCAGGCACCCGCGTCGAACCCCGGCGAGACCGAAGCCCGCAGGCAGCGCGACCCCCATCGCGAACGCGCCAAGCAGGTACCGCGGAGAAAACGAAACGTCTTGGTAGAACGCCAAGGCCGCAAGCTGAGCGAGGTTGAAATACACCACCGCCCGGGCTTCGCGCGCACCGCGAAACCATCGAAGCAGGCCCCAGAGCCCCGCAACGCTCAACGCGACTAGCCACAGAAACCACCAGCGGAGCTCGGCCACATGCCATGGGTGCGCGAGCCCCTCGGCGCGCATCGCCACGCGCCATGCTGCAAAGCGCGCCCAATAGTCAGGCGTGTGGAGCTGACTCCAGCAAACTGACAACGCAGGGATCGCGAGCCCCGACAGGGCGAACACCCCAATGCGTGGAAGCCGCGACGGCGCTTGCCGAGAGAGCCAATACACAAACAACAATGCATGCGTCGCAGAGGGCTCGCGGGTCGCGACAGAGGCTCCCAACAAGAGCCCCGAGAGCGCGAGCCGTGAACACGAGGGCGAGACCCCAAAGACCGCGTAGCTCAACGCGATCAAGGCCATCGCCGGGGCGTCGGTCAGCACCGCGTCAGCCGTGTTCGCCCACGCCGGAGACAACGCGACCACCAAGCCCGCGACGGTGGCTGCTCTGGGAGCGGCGCCGTACCGCCGCGCGGCCTCCGCCACCGCGGGCGCGGCCAAGGCCGAGATCATGCCCCAGAACGCTCGAAGCGCGGGTTCGAGCGTGCCTACGCTGCCCAGGGTCTGTAACCAAACCCGCGCAACGACCTGGCTGGTGATGACAAAGAAGGGGCGGCCGAGAAAGAGCCCACCCACGTCTCCGCGGTGCGCCTGCGCGACGTAGCCGAACGAATCCCAATAGAGAAAGCCCCCCGGGCCGAGGAGCCGCAGGCTCGCGAAGGCGATACACCAGAGCCACAGCCAACGCGCGGCCCAAGATGCATTGGGTGATGCAGAAGGTTGACGCTCCGTGAAAGAGACTGGCACCATCGGCTCCTCACGTAGCGCGGAGTGTGGTCACAATGTTCAAGGAAACGTTGCGCGAAATCGTCGAAGGCACCGACGGCGCGGTGGCAGGCCTTCTCATGGGTTTCGATGGCATCGAGATCGACAAATACTCTCGCGATGACAGTGAGCTCGACATCCAGACCATCGGGATGGAGCTCTCAGGTGTGCTCGGCGGCATCGGCCGCGCCACGCAACAGCTCGAAGCCGGCGTCGCCCGCGAGGTGGCGATCCAGGCCGAGAAGTTCACCATCGTGGTGCGCGTGCTCAACCCCGAGTATGTCGTCGCCTTGGCGCTCAACCCTGGGGCCAACTTCGGCAAGGGGCGCTTCCTCTTGAGGGTCGCCGCGCCGCGCTTGCTCGAAGCCTTGGGGTGATCCTTGTCGGCGTCGAGGCCCTTCATTCTCGTCTTGCACGGCCCCAATCTCAACGCCCTCGGGTCGCGCGAACCAGCGATCTACGGCGCTGACACTCTGTTGAGCATCGACGCCTCTCTGCGCGCCCGGGCCGCGACGCTGGGGTGCGACGTGCTGTGCGTGCAGAGCGCCTCAGAGGCCGTCTTGGTCGACGCCGTCCTCGACGCGGGGCGCTGGGCCGACGGGGTGGTCATCAACCCAGGGGCGCTCACGCACACCTCGGTGGCGCTCCGTGACGCGGTGCTCGCCGCGGGCGTACCCGTCGTCGAGTGTCACCTCAGCCACACCGATCGCCGCGAGGCCTTTCGTCGCCGCTCGTGGCTGGGGCCGGCCTGCGTGGGGCGTGTGCAGGGCTTCGGGGCGACGAGCTACCTCCTCGCGCTCGAAGGGCTCGTGGCGCATCTCGCGCGGGCGCATCAGGGCGGGCGCTGAGCTAAAGAAGGGCACGGGCCGGGCGGGTTCGCTTGACCTGCGGGCGCCGTGGCGCCTACCCTGCAAACAAGAAGCGTGATCCTGGTTGGGCAACACACTTCGCGCACCTTTAACGCAGCGGCCACGACGTGAGCACCGAGCGCCAGAAGATCGTCGATTCGGCACAGAAGTTTGCGGCCAAGGGCCAGTTCGACAAGGCCATTGCTGAGTACCAGCGGGCGTTGCGCGAAGACCCGAACGACGTGCGTGTGTTGTTGAAGGTCGGCGACCTTCAGCTCCGCTTGAACGCGCCGCCTGCGGCGATCGAGACCTACGCGCGGGTGGGGGCCATCTACGAGCAGCAGGGCTTTCATCAGAAGGCCATCGCGGTCTACAAGCAGATCTTGCAGATCGATCCGTCGCGCGACGTGCTCCATTTGAAGCTCGCCGACCTCTATGTGCGCCTCGGCTTGGGGCCCGACGCGATGCAACACTTGGGCTTCGCCGCCCAACGCATGGCCAAGGGTGACCAGCCTGAGCACCTCGTCGCCGTGTATCGCAAGATGCTCCAGGTCGATGCGAACAATGTCGCCACGCGCATCCGTCTGGCCGAGCTCCTCTCACGGTTGAACAAGATCGCCGACGCGGTCAAAGAGTTTGAGCAGAGCTGCGCCCTGCTCGAGCAGATCGATCGGGTCGACGATTGGGCGCGGGTGGCTGAGCGGCTCTCGTTCTTCAAGCCCGACGATGTGGCCCTCGCGCGCAAGCTCGCGGCCTACTACCTCGAACACGAGTCGGCGCCGAAGGCCCTCTCGAAGCTACAGGTCGCGTACAAGGCCGACGCGCGGCATGTGCCGACGCTCGAGCTCCTGGCGCAGGCGTTTCGCGCGTTGGGGCAGCTCCCCAAGGCGCTGCCGGTGCTCAAAGAGATCGCGCGCATTCATGGCGACGCGGGCCGGGCGCGCGAGCGGCACGAGGCGTGGCGTCGGGTGCTCGAGCTCGCGCCGACTGACGAAGAGGCGCGGGCGGCGCTGAAAGAGCAGTCAGAGCGGCGTCCGTTGTCTGAGATCGCTGACGAAGACGAGCCTGACGTTGAAGAGATCGAGGCCGCCGACGATGACAGCGCCGAGGTCATGGTCGACGACGAGGCCGAGGTCGTCTTTGATCTCAAGCCCTCGGTGCCTCCGGGCGAAGAGGCCCCCGAGGCGTCGGCACCGTCGCTGATGCCCCAAGCGGCTTCGCAGACCACGGGGGTGGTGCGCGCCCCAGCGGCGCAGGGCCCGGCGGCGCGAGGCGCGGGGCGGCTCCCGTTGCGGCCTCCGAGCGCGGGGGTACAGCGGCCTGCGAGCCCTGCGGTGCCGACGGTGACCTCGCAAGAGCGCAACGCGGCCGAGGCGTCGCGGCTCTTGGGCGAGGCCGAGATTTTTTTGAAGTACGGGCTCCGGGGCAAGGTGACCGATCACCTGCACCGCGCGATGCAGCTCGACGGGGCCAACCTTGAGCTTCAGCTCCGGGTGCGCGACCTCTACCTGAGCATGAACGACCCCGCGGGGATCGTGAGAGCGTCGCTTCAGGTCGCGCGGCTCTTGAAAGACAGCGACCCCGCGACGGCGCTGGCCGAGGTGCATCGGGCGCTCGAAATCGACCCGGGCGATGCGCAAGCGCGGGCGCTCGAAGAGCAGCTCCAGACGGTGCTCGCGTCGTTGGCGGGGCCTGACGCCTTCCAAGACGAGACGATGTACGACGCCGCGCCGGGGTATGGCAGCCCCGAGGCGGTGTACGGGCAGGTTCAGACCTTCAGCGAGGCGAACGAAGCGCCCCTCGACGACGGGCCGCGATACAGCGAGACGCCGCGCCCCGAGATCGAAGAGGGCCTCGACGAGGCCGAGTTCTTCGTCACCCAAGGGCTCTACGACGACGCCCGCGACACCTTGCGGCAGCTCCTCGAGCTCTACCCCAATCACCCCTTGGTGCTTGATCGATGGGCCGAGCTTGAGCAGCTCGCCATGATGCGCGGCGCCGACCAGAACGCGGTGGGGGGCGACTTCTCGCTCGGCGCGGTCTTTGATGAAGAGTCGCAGGCCCTCGGCATGCTCGAAGCCGAGCCCGATGCGGTCTCGCTCGACGACGGCTTCGTGCCCGAACACACCGGGGCCCTGAGCGTCGAAGACTGCGACACCCACTACGACCTCGGGATCGCCTACAAAGAGATGGGCCTCCACGACGACGCCATCGCAGAGTTCAAGATCGCGACCATGAGCCCGGTGCGGCAGTGCATCGGCGAGACCATGATCGGGCTCTGTTACATCGAGAAGGGCGACGCCGCGTCGGCCATCGAGCATTTCAAGCGCGGGCTCCAGGCGCCCCAACGCACCGAGCACGAAGAGCTCGGGCTGTATTTCGAGATGGGCGCCGCATACCAGGCCGCGGGCGACTACGCCGAGGCGCTCTACTTCTTCCAGAAGGTCGAGAAGCGCGACCCCACCTTCCGCGAGGTGTCGGCCTTCGTCGAGGCGTTGCAGAACTACGCCGGGCACAGCACCTCGCACGCGCGCATCGCCCCCGGCATCGAAGACCTCGACCGCGCCTTCGACGAGTTCGTCAAAGAGTGAGCCGCGCCGCGAGGCTCTCATACCCTCGCTGCGCTTGGGTGTAGGCCGCCGCCGCGGCCGAGGCCGGGGTCGCCCGCCGGAGCCGCGCCGCGAGGGCGTGCCAGCCCTGTCGAAGGGCCCCTAGCTCGACGGGCCACGCCAGCGCGGCCTCGCGTAGAAAATACGCTGCGTCGGCGCTGAGCGGCGCGCTGTCGACCTTCGGTTTTTGTGAGGGGCGCGGCTTCGGCCGCGGGGTCGTCGGGGGCGGCGGCCATTCGTTCACCGCGCCCGCGCTCTGCTTCGAAGAAACCGATGGCTTTTCAGGTGTTTGGGGCAATGCCGCGAGGGCCGCAGTGAGGGCCTCATAGCCCTTGAGCGCGCGATGAAAGTCACGCCCCGAGGCCTCTCCCGCGCGATCGGGGTGAAGCGCCGCGATGACCTCACGCCGCGCCCCGACGAGCCGCCCGGGAGCGCAGGGCCACTCGGTGAGCTTCGCGACTTCGAGAAAGTACTCAGCCTCGAACGAGAGCCCCCGCGGACTCAGCGCTGGGCCCGGAGCCGGGGGCGGCGGGCACGGCTCTGCGTCGTCTGGAAGACCGCCAAAGCCCGTGACCGGCCTCTTGGCCCGAGCCTTGGGCTTCTTCACCCCAGGCGCCGGAGCCGCTTCGGCGCGCGGAGCATCCTTGGGCGTCGCCTTTGGCGTCGTCTTGGGCGTCGCCTTGGGCGCGGCCTTGGTCTGCGCCTCAGGCTCGGCGCTGGCCTCTCTCGTCGGCGCCACGACGAAGCGCTTGGGCACCCGCTCGAACCCGTCGAAGCCGTGGGCCCGCGCCAGGGCCTCAAGCTGCTTGAGCGCCTCAGAGACCGTCACCTCGCGGGGGCCCAGGGTGAGCGAGAGGCACATCCACAAGGGGCTGCCCTGACACATCGCGAGGAGCGCCCGCACCGCGTAGAGCGCCGTGTAGGCGCGAAGCTTCGAGCCGCGTTCAAAATCGCGTGCCATGACGCGAAGATCGACCCGACCCGTGAGCCGCGCACGCCAGAGCGCGCCGCGGGTCTCGGCGGCGACCAGGCCGTGCTCGATCAGCCAGCGTACCACCCGCTCGTGCCCCTGCAACGCGGGCTCGTGGGTGTTCAACACCTGGGTGATGGCGCGACCCAGGCGGCCCTCGACCAGGGGCGAGACCCGCCCGCGCGACTGACCCGCGCCGTGCAAGACCCCCAAGGCCTCAAAGGGCGGCGTGGGCCCCACCACAAAGCTCAACCTTCGATGCACCATCGCCACAGCAACGCCCCTTCTGCGAGGGCCTCAGGCCACCCGCGCGGGCAGCAGGTTGCCCGCAAACACGCGGTCAAGATCGAGGCTCTCGATGCCACGCTCCCAATTGCGGGCGCGGCTCTGGAGCCACAGCGCCAACGCCGCCAGGTTCGACTCGCTGCTCTTTTGTGCGCGCGAGATCTTCTCGACGATGGCCCCCGAGGGGAGCCGCATCCGAAGGCGCGCCCAGTTGGCGTCGCTGTCCCAGGTGACCTTGACGTCGCGCTCGGCGATGCCCAGCCGCGCGAAGGCGCTGCGAAACACCTCGATCGACTCGGCGACCCCTTTGGTGCCCTCGTAGCTCGCTGTACGCGCGAGGGTGAAGCGCACCGCGGCGTTGTCGTTGCGCGCGAGCGCCATGCTGTCAGCGAAGGCCTCGGCGAAGGTCTCGATGCCTCGCTCAAGGTTACGAGCCCGGTCTTCGAGCCAGAGCGCCAGGCACGCCAGGTTGCCCGAAGGCGTAGGCTGCGTGCTGCATGTGCGGCGCACCGTCGCGTCGCCGTAGCGAAAGCTCACCGTGTAGCCGCCCGTCTCGGCGCCTGCACCCGGCGCCACCTGAAGCTCGCGGAGCCCGAGCCGCTTCTCAAGCCGCGTGAGCTTCTCGTGCGCTTCGTTGGCGCTCATTTCACCACGATACAAGTTCGGTCGTTGGGGCTGCGTTGTCATCGCCTCTTGGGCCTCCGGCGGGGTCGAGGGGCGCACACCAGCCGGCGCCCGACACAACACCACGTCAAGACAAGACCCTACGACGAGACTGAACGCTTGGCCAGCCCCCTCGGTGACATACCCTGACCGGAGCCTAGAAGGGCATCCAGGTGCGCCGCGAGGGGATGCGCTGCGGGCCTGCGGGGCGCGAGACCGAGCGCACGACCTGCCGCGGGGCGGCCTCTTCGCTGAAGTTTTGCGTGGCGACGTAGACGTCGTCGAGGTCGCGGGTGGTGAGCGTGAGAGTCGGGTTCTGCGGGCGCAAGAGGGGCTGCTGCGCGGTGTCAATGCGCAGCGCGATGGGCTCGCCGGTGTTGACCCGAAAGAGCATGTGGGCCACCCCCTGGAGGTCGGTGCGGGTGATCTCGCGGCCGTTGTAGACGATCGGGAGGTTCGGGTGACCGGGGGTGCGCACGACCACCGCGGCGATGCGCTGTGAGGGTGGGCAGCGCACGGTGGTCTCGGTGCCGTCGTTGCGACCCCCGTCGCCGAGCGAGAGGGTCGAGCGGAGCATCACGGGCACCTCTTGCGAGGCGGGTGAGAAGCCCGCGGGGCAGCGCACCGTGAGGTTCAGCGTGGTGCCTTCGACGCCCGGGGTTTGAAGCACAAAGGTGCCGTTGTTGTCGGTGCGACCGAGCTCTCGGTCACGGTAGAGCACCACCGCGCCCGGCATCGCCCGGGTGTCGCTCTGCACCCGAAGGGTGAGCGAGTACATCGACGGCGGCGGCGGCTCGCCACACCCGAGGAGCCCAAAAATAGCCAGCGAGGCGAAGCGTCGGGTGCTCATGGTGTTGGGGCCGCGGCGGGCGCCGCAGCGGGCGGTGAGGGGGTGGGTGCAGCGGGTGCGGCGGGGGCGCATCCCGCGACGCCAGGCTGGCAGTGTTGCGAGGCGCGCGCACGGAGCACGGCGGCAAATTGTCTGAACAAGGGCGCCTCGGGGTGCGCCGCCGCGAGCTGCTCGTAGAGCCCCGCGGCGTCGGCGTATCGGTTGGCCGCCACGGCCTCGGCGGCGACCCGAATCGGGTCAGCGGCGTTCGGCGGAGGGAAGGGGCGCGCCCGGCCCGTCGCGTCGACGTTGCTCATCGGCGCGGGCACGATCACCCCGACCAGGGCGGCCTGCCCCTGCGGGATGGTCACGATCGGAAGCTGAAGAATGTTGTTCGTCGTCGGCGCCGTCGCGCCCATGGTGCGCACGAGGTACTGCTGCCGCGCAGGCCCCGCCGCGCTCTGTTGCCGCTGCGCCGGGCCCATCATCAAGAGCACCGCGCAGAGCGTCAGCACGATGCCCGCCAGCGCCAGGGTGCGGGGCGGCAGCGAGGTGAGACCCCCGCTCGAACCCTTCGGCGGCGGCGGCAGCTCCATCGGGCCGAAGGGGTCATCGTGGTCACCCATTGGAGGCGGCGCCATCGAAATCGGCGAGGGCGAGGCCATGGGCGGGGCGAGGGGGTTGTTCATCACCCCGAACCCGTTGGGCATCATGGGTTGAAGACCCGGCGCCAAGGGGGGCGCCATGGTCGCGGCCCGCGGCTGAACCACGGGCATCGCGACCCCGACGTTGGCCAAGAGCTCGCCGGGGTTGGCCATCACCGTGCGCTCGTCGGGGCGATCGTGGGCGCCCACGGGCCCCATCCCGACGGGGCCGCCGGCGCGGGGCGTGAGACCGCCGCCCGACTCCATCGCGGCATACGGAGACTGACGAATCACCGTCGCCTCGCTCACCCCAGAGGCAGGCGCCGGGGTCGTGCCTTGCGGGCGCGGAGGGGCCATCACCGGGGCCCCCATCGGGGGGCTCGGAGGGGTCGAGAGCGGCGCAGGGCTCGCCACCCCATTGCCCAGCGGCAGCGACGGAATCTGCGGCACCGACGGGCGCGGCGGCGCTTGGGTGGCCAGCCGCCCCGCGGTGTTGGTCTGCATCGGCGCGGCGGGCTGCGCCATGCCCTTCAGGGCCTCACTCAAGTGCTGATTCGAGAACACCTCGGTGCTCTCTTCTTCATCGAGGAAGCCCACCGAGGTGGCCTTGGCGGGCGCTTCGGCCGCGGGCGCCCTGGCGTCGGGGCCCACCACCTTGGCGCGCAGCACCGCGCTCCCGAGGAGCACCTCGGTGGCATCGAACACCTGCTGCCACTCATCGGCGCGGGCCTGGCCGACGTACACCCCCGAGAGGCTCCCGGCGTCGCGGGCCCAGAGGATGTTGCCATCCCAGTAGAGCTCGGCGTGAATGGGCTCGACGCCGTGTCCGCGGATCTTCCATTGGGCTTCGGGCCCTGAGCCGACGGCCACCTGTCGGGCCGCCATGGCCGAGCTAAACGTCGCCGTCGGATGCTGGCTCTCACCCTGTGCGACCTGCAAAGTGACCGTGTTGCCGCGCGGCGATGTCATCCGTGATGACCTCCGTACCCGTGGTCATGGCCGTGCCCGTAGGCGTTCGCGTCTTGCATGCCGCCCTCTGCCTTCAGCCGCGCGGCCTCGTACACCGAAGCCGGGTACGACATCCCATACGAGTGCACCAGCTCGGTGCAGCTTGGGAGCTCACCGGTCGGCTCAAAGGTCGAGAGCAAGTTACCTTCTTCATCGCGACCCTGGAATTTACGCAGAAAAATGTCGACGATCTCGAAGCCCTTGTCTTGAGTGTAACCCCGCACCTCTGAGATGTGGGTGACCTTCCGCGAGCCGTCTTGGAGCCGCGAGGTCTGCACGATGAGGTTGATGGCGCTCGCGAGCTGAAGCCGCATGGCCGAGAGGGGCAGCTCGACGTCGCTCATCAGCGACATGGTCTCAAGGCGCGTCAGGGTGTCATGGGGGTAGGTCGCGTGCACCGTGGTGATGCAGCCGCCGTGACCCGAGGTCATCGCTTGCACGAGGTCGAGGGCCTCGCCGCCGCGAATCTCGCCCACCACGATGCGGTCTGGGCGCATACGCAGGGTGGCGCGAAACAAGTCACGGATGCTCACCTTGCCGCGCCCTTTGGCGTCGCCGGGGCGCGCCTCAAGCTGCACGACGTGCTGCTTCTGAAGCTGCACCTCGCGGCTGTCTTCGATGATCACCACCCGCTCGCCGTCGGGGATGAAGCTGCTGAGGGCGTTGAGCATCGAGGTCTTGCCCGAGCCCGTGCCGCCCGCGACGACGACGTTCTGCTTGAGCACCACAAGGGCTTCGAGCACCGCCGAGGCCTCGGGCGTCAGCGAGCCGAAATCGACGAGACGCTGAACCGTGAGCGTCTCTTTGAAGAAGCGTCGAATGGCGACGTCGGGCCCGTCGGGCGCCGCCGGGGGGATCACCGCTTCGATACGCGACCCGTCGGGGAGCCGGGCCTCAAGGATGGGGTGGTCTTCGTCGACCATCTTGCCCACAAACTGCGCGATGTTACGAAGCGCCGCGTTGAGCGCCTCAAGGCTCGGGAAGCGCGCCTCGGTCAGGGTCAGACGCCCCGCCTTCTCAATAAAGATCTGATTCGGGCCATTGATCATGACCTCAGAGACCTTCGGGTCGTCGAGGAAGGGGCGAATCGGTGCCAGAAACGAGAGCAGGGTCTCTTCGTAGACCTCCTTGGGAATCATCGTGGCACCTGTCGGCCGGGGCTCGGCGCGGGTTGTGACGCAGGAGTCGTCGTTTCAGTCTGCACGGGGATCATTCTCGGCGCCGCCGGGGGCGCGGGCGGCTCGGGCGTCGCTTCGATCCGATGCACCAGGTGGCTGCGGGCCTCTTCGGCGTAGGTGCCGTTCGGTTCGAGGGCGAGATAACGGCGAAACCGCAGGTCGGCGGCCTCGGGGTCGCTGTACGTGTCGCGCAAGATGCGACCGAGCATAAAATGCGCCCCCGCGTGCGTCTCGTGCGCGGCCAGCACCTGCTCAAAATGGCGCCGCGCGGTGAAGTGCTCGCCCAACTCTTCGTGGATGGTGCCCACCAAAAAGCGCAGCGACCAATCGCCCGGGTGCCGCTCAAGGTAGTGTTGCGCGTAGGTCACCGCCGCGCGATACCGCGACGCCGCGATGCAGATGCGCAGCAACTGCGGGAGGTAGCGCCGCTCGTCGGCGCCGCGCTCGAGCCCCTCGGCCACATACTGCTCGGCGCGCACGAGGTCGCCCGCATGGGCCAGCGCGAGCCCTTGGTCGACGAGCTGCTGCGCGCGCACATCGATCATGGGGTCGCGGGGGGGGAGCGGCCGCAACGAATCGCGCGATCCGGCACACGCCGAGAGCGCGAGGGCGCTGAGCAAAACGAGCGCATTGAAGTGTCTGACCCGAGCAACCGTCATCGCGCGCGGTGGTTATACACCGAGCCCGCGTCGCGCGACTATCGCTGAGCGGCGGCGGCCTGGTCGATCCGAAGGGTGAGCTGGCGTTCGAGGGTGTTGAGCGCCTGAAGATAGGGCCCGCGGCGGTGCGAGGTGAGCGCCGTGAGCATGCGGGTCTCGAAGAGCGCGTCTTCGGTTCGCTGCTGTTCGAGCGCGCGTTCGAGGCGAAACTGATGGGCGCGGTACTCGTCTTCGAGGCGCACCTTGAGCGTGTTCGCCTGGCGCAGCGCGAGGTCGGCCGCGCGGGTGTCGCCCACCGCGCGGTAACAAGCCGCCGCGCCGGCGTAGTAGTTCACCGCTTCGATGCCGTCTTGGGTGCGGAAGGGCATCCGCTCGGCCTTCGAGAGGGCCACCCGCGCGCTCTCTTCGGCGGTCGAGCGCACGAGGTTCGGGTCACGCTGCGCGCACGCCTGGGGGAAGTCGTCAAACAGCGCCGGCGGCGGCGTCTGCACCCGCCCCGGGGCCGAGTTCGCCGGGTCTTGAAACGACTGGTAGAGCGCGAAGGGCACGATCACCGCCGCGGCGATGAGCAACACCGGCGAGACCTTCTCTTCCTTCTTGTCACCCTCTTGGGCGGCCTTGCGGGTCTTCTTCCCGTCGTGGATCACCAGCTTGACCTGGCCCACCGAGATGGTCGCGCCCCAGGGCACGAGGCCCCGCTCGAAGGGCTGCCCGTCGACCAGGGTCGGGGTCGCGACGCCCCGCGCCACGATCAACCCGCACCCGTCAGGGCGCGGCGAAAACAAGAGATGCTCGGGCGCAAAATCAGGCAGATCGATCAGCACCTGACACTTGCTCGACGTGCCCACCACCACCCGCTCGTCGGTGAGCGGATAACTCTGTTGTGTGCCATCGGGGAGGTAGACATCAAGCTGCGGGGTCGCCATACGCCCTTCGATCCTCTCTCAGATGCCGTGACCGGTTGCGATGTTGACCGCAAAGGGGCCAAGAATGATCAACATGATGGTGGCAAAAATCAGCATGAGCGGCCCCATCATCAGCACCCCGGCGCGGGCCGCGCTCTCCTCCGCCGCGACGCTGCGCCGCATCCGAAGCATGGTGGCCTGAATCTGAAGCACCTCGGCCAGGGGGTTGCCCTTCTCTTCGGCCTGAACCACCGCCGAGACGAAGTCTCGCACTGCCTCGGTGGGCGCGCGATCGCCGAAGGCAAGGAGCGCCTGCTTGCGGGTGCGCCCGAGCTCGAGCTCTTGAAGAATACGAACCAGCTCTTCATAGAGCGCGTCGGTCTTGTCGGCGGTCTTCTCAGTAACCTGCCGCAGCGCCCCGGGGAAGTCGAGGCCCGCGCTCATGGTCAATGAAACCAGGTCGATCGAGTGCGGCAGACCGCGGTTCACTTGCTTGAAGCGGCGCTCGATCTCGCCCGAGACCTGCATGTGCGGCAAGATGGTGCCGAACCCGACGAACATTAGAATGAAGATGCCGCCGATGTTGGCCAGATAATCGATCACGATCCCCGTCAGGAGCATCCCCAGAGACGAGAGGATGCAGAGCGCGAGGTACTCGTCGGCGGTGAGGCCGAGGTACTCGCCCGCCTGGCGAAGCTGCGTGTTGATGCGGTTGCGGGTGTCATGAAAGGGCAGCGGCGCGAGGCGGCGGGCCAGCCAGCGCATCAAGGGCTCGATGGTGTTGAAGAGGCCGCCCTCTTCGAGCACGGCCTTGCGCTTGAGCCCCTTCACCCCGACGTCAGGCGCCTCTTCGGCGGGGGTCTTGGCGAGCTGAAAGACGAAGAGCCCGAAGCCGAAGGTCAAGAGACCCAAGGCGAGGTGTTGAAGAAGCTGGGTCTCAGGTGTCACCGCGACGCTCCGTCAGATGTCGACCGCGAGGATGCGCCTCGCAGCAAAAATGGCCGCTACCCAGAACGCCACCGCGATGGCGACGATGATGTACCCGATAAAGGTCGTCGAGAGCGGCTGCAACCACAGCGGGTCGAGCCAGTTGAGGAGCCCCACCAGCAAGGGCGGCACCACGCCGAGCACCCACGCCTGGGCCTTGCCCTCGGCGGTCTTGGTGCGAACCACCCCTTCGAGACGCGCCATTTCGCGCAGCGTCGCGGCGCTCGTCTCAAGAATGCGCGGCAAATCGCCGCCGGTCTGACGGCCGATCAGCACCGTGGTCAGCGCGCCCGAGAAGGCCCGAGAGCCCACCCGGGTGGCCATGTTGAGCAGCGCGTGATCGAGCGGCACGCCGAGCTGATTCTCTTTCACCGTGAGCTCGAGCTCTTGCTTCATGGGCGCCCGCAAGAGCGTCGACGTGGCGTTGAGCGCGTCACCGAGCGAGGGCGAGGCCTTGAGCGCGTTGGCGAGCGCCAACAAGAAGGTATCGAGCTGCTTCTCGATGGCCTCTTGCCGCTTGTGACGCGCGTCGATAAACCACAGCGCGGGGGCCGCCACGGCCACGGGTACGCCCACCAGGGCGACCGGCACGTCGGTGCCCTCACCGAGCAACAAGGTCAGCACCGGGTCAAAGAGCAAGGCCACCAAGATGGCCACGATCTGCCAGTTGGCGATGTTCTTGCCCGTGATGTCGTGAATGAACAACGCGCGGAGCTGAACGTCGAGGTGCCGGGTGTAGCGGAAATACTGCTTGGCGAGGGGGCTCTCTTCATCGGTCAAGGTGATGTAGATGCTCGCCCCGAGACCCAGGGCGAACATCACCACGCCAAGCCAGGCGAAGGGGCCAAGTTGCGCGACGCTGGCGTTCATTGAATGGCTCCTCGATGCGGCTCAGAGAAAGTCGCGCCCCTGCACGAGGCCGTACGAGATAAACGCGTCGAGGAACGAGGGCAGATACCCCGTCGCACGAAACTCACCGAGCACCTTGCCGTCGGCCCCGGTGCCCGAACGATAGTACTCAAAAATCGGCCGGAGCTGGATCTCGTAGTTGTCATCGAGCCCCACCACCTCGGTGATCGAGGTCACACGACGCGAGCCGTCTGAGAAGCGAGACTGCTGCACCACGACGTGCACGCTGTTCGCGATCTGCTCTCGGATCGCCCGCGCCGGCAGGTCGAGCCCGCTCATCAACGCCAACACCTCAAGACGGTTGATCGCCTCGCGGGGGCTGTTGGCGTGGGTCGTCGTCAGCGAGCCGTCGTGACCCGTGTTCATCGCCTGGAGCATGTCGAGGGCCTCGCCGCCGCGGCACTCGCCCACCACGATGCGATCAGGGCGCATACGCAGCGCGTTCTTCACCAGATCGCGGATGGTGTACTCGCCCTTGCCCTCCATGTTGGCGGGGCGCGACTCAAGCGACACGACGTGCGGCTGGTTGAGCTGAAGCTCCGCCGCGTCTTCAATGGTGATGATGCGCTCGTCTTTGGGGATCGCCGCGCTCAAGACGTTCAGCAGGGTGGTCTTGCCAGAGCCTGTGCCGCCCGAGATCACGATGTTCTTCTTCGCGACCACGGTGCGGGTCAGAAAGCGCCCCATCTGCTCGGTCAGGGCGCCGAACCCGACGAGATCGTTGAGCCCCAGCGGCGTCTTTGAAAACTTACGGATCGTGATGCACGCGCCCTTGATGGCCAGCGGCTTGATCACCGCGTTGACGCGCGAACCGTCTTTGAGCCGCGCGTCGACCAGCGGCGTGCTCTCGTCGATGCGTCGCCCGAGCGGCGTCACGATGCGCTCGATGCACGAGCGTACGGCCTCGTCGTCGGTGAAGCGCGCGTCGACGCGTTGGAGCTTGCCCTTGCGTTCAACAAAGATGGTGTGCGGGTCAACCACCATGATTTCGCTGATGTTGCCCTCTGCCAGAAACTGCTCAAGCGGCCCAAGACCGAGGGCCTCGTCGGCCATCTCTTGCATGAGCTGCTCTTGGTTGGTGCCCGGCGGCAGATCCGAGGCGAGCTGCGCCATGATGCGCTTCAACGCGTCGCGCACCTTGGGCCGCATCACGTTGTCGGCCATCTTTGAGCGGTCGAGCGCCGCGAGGTCGAGATGGTCGAGCAACATGCGGTGAATGCGCCGACGCAGCTCGACCCCCACGTGCATCGTGCCCGAGGTGTTGCCGAGCCCGTTGCCCGCCATCGTGGGCGGCGCCATCGTCGGGGCCGCGGTGGGGGCCCGGGGGCGCGCTTGAGGCCCGCCGGGTACCGCACCGACCGCCGCGGCGGCCATGGTCTGCGCGAGTGGGTTGCTCGGGCGCCCCGGCAACGGAGGCAGCGAGGGCCCCCCCGCAGCCCCACCCGGCGGCGCCCCGTAAGGCGGAGGCGCGGGCGCCTGAGGCCCCTGACGCACCACCCTGATCACATAGGGCCCGACCTGGATCGGCGTGCCAAAGGGGACGGGCACCGCCGAGCGCACCACGCGCTGCGCCCCGACCTGGGTGCCGTTGCTCGATGAGTCTTGCACCACGATGGCATTGGGCTGAATCGAGATGGTCACATGACGCCGCGAGATGTCGGGCGAAGCGAGCACCACCGTGCAGGTCTCATCGCGGCCGATAGAGATCTCGCCTCCGGCGGGCACCATGTAGGTCATCGGAGGTGCGTTGGGCGTCTCAATCTGCAGGAGGACCTGATCCATCAATGCACCAGAGAGATTATCGGTATTGAGTGCCGGTGGGCTCGTAGAGCCGCAGCTCATCGATGCTGCCGCTAAACTGCTCGTACTGTCGAAGCGCCTCGGCGACGCGGTCTTGAGAGCTACGCGACACGCCCTCGACCACCGTCGGGACGATGAAGATCATCCCCTCGCGCTCTTGCTCGCGGGCCGTCTCGCTCCCAAACAGGTAACCCAGGATCGGGATGCGTCGCAGCCCCGGCAAGCCGGTCGTGCCCTCGGTCTGCTGCCGCGAGCGAAAGCCCGACATCACCACCGATTGCCCGAGCTGGAGATTCACCAGCGTTGTCAGGTGTGAAATGTTACGGCCCGGGATGTCTGACCCGGTCTCGACAGGGTCTGAAATGTCAGCGTCGACCCGAATGTCGATGCGCGAACTCTGCGGGTCAAAGCGCGGCGTCACCGTGAGGTTTGTGCCAAACGGGATGGTCGCCAACGACGCCGACCCGTTGGCGCCGATCATCCGGTAGTTGAGCTCGCCGCCGTTGCGGTACGAGGCCTCGTTGCCGTTGGCCGTGATCAGCGTCGCCTGCCGAAGAATGCGCCCCCAACCGCCGTTCGACGCCATGTCGAGGCGGGGCAACGGCTGGTTGGTGATGATCGCCTGGGCCGACTGAATGCCCGCCCCGACGCCCCCCATGCCCATCGGCGCCACGAGGTTGATGGTGGCCTGGCCCTGCGTCGAGGGTGCGGCGCCGCCGATGTAGGCGGGCCAGTTGAGGCCCACGGTGCGACCCGAATTCGTTGAAAAATCAACGAAGTACAAGTCGAGCCTGACGTTGATGCGCCGCTCGACGATGGTCGGGTCGATGGCCACCAGCGACTCGACCTGGGCCGGGTAGAGCGCCGCGATCTGCTGGACGCGGCGCTGCTGCTGCTCGCTCGCCACGCCGCCTTCGAGGTAGAGCCGCGCCCCCAGACGGCGAATCTGGACGCCCGTGTACCCCTCAAGGAGGTTCTCGATTTCGGCCTGAACGGCCTCAGGGCGGCGGGCAAACACCGTCACCTGGAGGGTCTCTTGGGCGCCCCCCGAGCGGAGCAAGAGCAGCGAGGTCGTGCCGGCGCGTTGGCCCACCACCACGAGGTTGCGTCGGTCGCTCGGCACCCGCACATCGACGATGCCTTCGTTGGCCACCGAGTACGAGCTGATGCCCTCTGCGGGCACGAGCAGCTGCTCACCCACAGCCAGCGAGAGGTCGCGCCCCGAGGGGCGAGCCGGCTGCGCTTGGGCCTCTGGCGAGTACGAGACCCACGCACCCGCGAGCGCCGCGGTGGCGAGGCAGAGTGACAAGAGCGTGGCCGAGCGGCGAGGCGAGAGGGCGATCATAGAGGTCTTCTTGCGATCGAAGGTGTGGTTGAGGGTTGAAGCCTTGTGATCAACGGTGATCACAGACCGCCTGCGCTGCTGCCGATACGCTCGATGATTTGACGACGACGGCGAGAGACCTGCGCGCGGCGCGTGGGCTCAAAGATGTCGTCGATGTTGGTCTCGGGTACACCCTCAAGAATGGCGATGTCTTCAGGGTTACGCAGCACCAGGGTGAGCCCCGTGTGGCGGCCCGCGGCCCCACCGCGGTCTGCGGCGTAGGTGAGAAGCTGGGCCTCTTCCATCGAGACTGAGAGGGTGACTTGTGAGATCTCGACGGGGTTGCCGTTGGTGTTGGCGTTCGACGAGCCGTTGACCACCTGGCGCTGCGCCTCGCCGCCGGTGTCGCGACCCGCCGCGAGCACGAGCACGTTCTGCAAGAGGGGCACGGTCACGCGGTCGCTCTCGCCGCCGGTGCGCGAGAGGGTGCCGAGCACATCGACGCGATCGCCCGGGCGCAGAAGGCCGCCGAACGAGTTGCTGATGTCAGCCCGAATGGTGATGGCGCGCATGCCCGCCGAGACGAGGCTCGACAGGTCGCGCCGGGCGTCGGAGGCGGTGGCGAGGTCGGTCCACATGACGGTCTGGTTTGAGCGCAGGCCCATGCTGACGCGCACGCCGATGATTCGCCGGAGGTCGCTGTACCGAATAAAACGGTCTTCGAGGTACGCCTGGGGGATGCGCCGAACACCGAGCATGTTCTCGGTGAGCGCCGTCCCAAGGGGGATGTCTTGCACCGCCGTCAACACTGGAATGGGCGTGCCGCCCGATGCCTCAGTCTCGAAGCGCTTCTTGTAGATCAACAAGAACACAAGCCCCAGAGCCGCGGCCCCGATGGCGATCACAAGCGCTTTGGTGTTCATCCCGTCACCCGCGACCCTGTCTTGCCTCGACGGTGGTACGCCCTTCGCGCACAGCCCCATCGGCGCCCGGAGAGTAAGCCCGAAGCCACGGCGAGCACAACACCGCCTTTACGCCCACCCCAACATCTCCGCTGCGCAATTCCTGAAGCCTCTGACGCTGCGACGGGTGCGCGGGGCCTTCAGCCCTCCTCAACGGCTCACGCCGCCCACGCGGACTGCGGCGAGCGCATGCACCGAGGCGCGCGGCCCGCGGGCCCTGCATCGAACGGGTAGAAGTTAACTGAAACCGAGGCTTTGCGCTCACCCGAGCTTCAGCCCATAGGGGCGCCTGGCTTAGTTCGAAGCCAAGGCCATCATCGAGGTGAGGCCCTCTGACTGATCGAACACGAGGTAGAGCATGGCGTCGTTGCGGGCGAAGGCTTGGGTCTGCGCGCGGTGGGCTTCAACCTCGGCGGGCAAACGACGGTCGCGCGGGAGGTCGAGCAGCTGCCAGCCGCGGGTCACCATGGTGCGGCGGTAGAAGTCGCGCACCTCGGCGACCGGGGCGCGCACGGTGTAGACCCCGAGGCCGTTGCCGTCGCGCGCTTCAGAGGCCGAAATGATGCGCCGCATTTCGGGGAAGCGCGCGAGGTTCGCCACATCTTCGCCCGGCGCATCGCCGCGCTCGGGGAACATCCCCAGGAGGTTGAATTGCCCTTCGGTGGCGAAGGTGACGATGCGCGTCCCGGTGGGGCCGCGGCTCACGTAGGCGTAGCGCAGACCGCCGAGGTGCGAGAGGTCGCCGGTGTCGACGAAGCGCTGGGCCCGGGCCACGAAGGCATCGACCCCGAGGGCGGCCTCGCTGCCGGTGTCGACACACGCGAGGTAGCCCTCTTCGTCGTTGCCTTCGCGCAAGACCTCGAGGGCCTGGGTGCGGCGCCCGCTGTTGGCCCACATCGCGTTGAACGACGCGAGCTCGAGCGGCGAGGCGTGGGTCTGAATGGCCTGCCGCATGCCTTCCGAGAGGTGCCCGCTGCGGGCCGCGCAGCGCCGCTCGTACCAATCGAGTACGGCCCCGACGCTGTCATGGGTGGTGCCCACCGAGAGCAAGAGGGTCTGACCGTTGAGCTGCACCCGGCGCGGGGTCTCCATCACGGCGTTCTCGGCGTAGGGCATGAGCTGCCGCGCGAGGTGGCGCATGCCCTCGTTGACCTGTGCCCGGGCCGCGCGGACGCTGACCACAGAGCCGATCAGCGAGGCGCAACACACAAAGGCCGCGAGCCTGCGCACCTTGGGCCCTAGACGGCGTGATTCATTCAAGAGTGTCATCGCGCCACCTCTCAGCAAATACCGATGAACGAACAGAATGCCTGACGAAACACGCTCGCCGGCGTGGTGCGCTCGGTGTTGCACATCATCGAGTTACCCGCGAGGGCTTGGGTGTTGCCGCCGCCCAGGAGCCTGGGTTTGGCCACGTTTCGCGTGGTGCGGAGCTCGGTGGTCTGGCCCATCAGGGCGCCAAAGAGCGAGTTGCCCAGGCCGCCCAGCATCGACTGGAGACCGTTCAGATCGCCGGGGCGCTCGCCCGCGTCGGTGTGCGGCGACGCGCGATTCGAGCAGCCCGGAGCCTGCGTGCGACACGCCTCGAACGCGTACGACATCACGCAGTTACGGTTGTAGGCCATGGTGTGCACCTTGGTGCTGTAGGCCTTGTGCACATAGATCATGCACGTCCACACGGCGATGAAGAAGGGCAGCATCACCACGGTCTCGGTGTAGGCCGCGCCGCGCTGGCGACGCTTCTTCTGGGGTGCTTTGCTGAGGGGGGCCATGGGCTTGGTTCTCCGTTCGAGGCGCTCAGTGCACAATCACCCGGTCGATCAGTGACAGGTCGATGCCGCCCGTCACGCTCGACAAACCAAGCGGATTCGAGGGCACCCTGAAGCGACGGAAGCGCGCCCGCCACCACATGTGCCACATCCACTCTTCGCGCGCGTTGGCGCGCCCATCGCGGGCGTCGCCTTCGTAGTAGTACTCAGCCTGAGCGAAGCCGAATCGGGCGAAGTTGCCGAGCGCGCCGAAGACGCTGCCGCCGGCCCCGCGACCCCAGTTGGCCACCGCCACCCCTTGCTCGTTACCCTGGAAGGGCGTGTTGCCCATCACCACCGAGCGAATCTGGCTGTACTCGCAGTTTTGCCCGGGCAGCCCGTCATTGCAGCTGCCATCACCGGGGTCGATCTCGTGCGGCCGCATGCGGTCGTCGTTGAGCTCGTTGCAGAACACCATCGCGACGACGCGACCCACGAAGCCCGCCACGCGGCTGCCGATGCCGCCCAACCACTGAAGCGGGATGCCGATTACCTGGGTGATGGGCTCGACGGCCTTCTCGCACAGACGCCGCATCGGCGCGGGCTTGACCGGCAACGGGTGATCGAGCAACGGGTGGATCGCCCCGATGGTCACCGGCGGGCTGTACATCTGCGAGCGCGAGATCGCCACCGCGTTGGCCTGCGCCAGGTACGGGTAGGTCTGACGAATGGCCTGCTGCGCCCCGTGCCCGAGCCGCAACGCGGGCTTGAGAATGCTGTCGCGGTACTGCGTGCCGATCTGCCGGACGCGGTCGCCGAGCTGGAAGATCGGCACCGACGCCGGAGGCGCCGTGATCGCCACAAAGGCCGCGAGGAGATACAGCGCCGCCATCACCATGCGCAGCGCGAAGAAGATGGTGGTCAACATCGCCATGACGATGTTGATGAGGGCGATGAGGTTCATGCCCCGGGCGTGAATGACCGCACCCGCGAAGGCCATCGCGTCGGCCGCGTCTTGCATGCGCTCGCGGTAGATGACCGTGTTGCCGATGCCGATGATGTAATAAAGAAACCCGGTGACCAGCACCGCCATGAAGACGCCGATCACCATCACGGCGCCTTCATCGTCACGGAGAAACCGCTGGGCCGTCGACATGCGCGGATGACGAGTGTGCATCACATTCACCGGTCGCGGTAACAGGCCGAAGGCACAGGGCCGCCGGCGCCTTGGAGGGGGAGCGTGGCCTCGGCGCGGATCACCGAGAAGTTGCCGCCGGTGAGGGCGAGGAGCGCGCCCGAGAGCGCATACCCTGCGCCCGATTGACCCATTTCGTCCATCCCGGGGCGGGCGGCGGCGAGGCGATCGCGGGCCACCTGCACGGTCTCGAAGGCCTGTTGGATCTCGGTGAGGCTCGTGCGACCCGAGCGCACGCGCCGGGCGGCGTCAGCGAGCTGACGGTGCGGGAGCCCCGTAAAGAGACCGATCGCGTCGTCGCAGGCCATCTTGTTTACGATGGGGACGCCGCAGTGAAAGAGGTACGTGACCCGGGCCGTGAGCTGGTCGCGCGCCGAGAAGCTGTTGCGAAAGCTGCGGCTCTGCGGCGCCTGCGGGAAGGTCACCGCCAAGGCCGCGTTGTTGTACGCCAAGGCGCCGAGCGCGAGCCTGAGCGCGGGGCTCATGTTGCCGCCGATGGCGTTGATGAGGCTCTGACGCCGCGGATCGCTGTCGGTGGTGAGCTCGTTGAGTGACGGCGAGGTTGCAGCGAGGGGCATGTTGGCCGCGAAGCGAATCGCCTGGAGCCGCGCGCCGCCCGAGGCGCCCGCGTTCGGGAGCCCGATGCCCGGGGCGCTGCCTGCGCCGAAGAGGGTGCCGAGGGCCGAGGCCGGGTCGCCCCCGCTGCCGCCGCCGTTCACCACGTTTTGTGGGGCGCCGCCGTAGTGGTACTCACAATCGGGGAAGACGACGATGGCTGAGCGAGCCGCCGCGGCGGCCGCGTGCTGCACGATGAGATGCGCGCTGTACATCAGCGCGATCTGCATGATGCCCAGCACCATGATGAAAAACGGGATGAAGGCCACCAGAAACTCGACATAGATCGCGCCGCCGGTTTTGCGGTCTTGCGGGGTGTCGAGGGGGGTCGGTCGTCTCCGGTGCATGGGGGTGCTCACGGTGCGTGAAGGTCTAGAGCCTGAATCGCGCGACGGCTGAGAGGGTTGCGCCCAGAAAGATCGCCAGCGCGAATCGAACCTTGTGCATCAAGCTCGGGTGAAGTTCGCGTCGCCATTTGCGCGGCAACACAAGATTGAAGGCGAGAAAGAAGGAGTTACCGAGTACCGCGAGGAGCTTGCCCTGCCAGGCCAGCATCGCGAGCGAGAACAGCGCGCCCACACAGGCCGCGAGAAACTCAGCTTCGATGCCGTGATAGGCGCCGAGCAAGGCCCCGAGGCCCACCAGGAGCTTGAGGTCGCCGCCCATCATCCCGCCCTTGATCCACAAAATGGCAGGGAAGAGGCCGCAGACGGCCATGCCCGCGAGGGCGCTCAAAAGACCGCGGCCCGGTGATGTGTCGCCAAGGACTTGAAGCACCACGCCGGCGATCGCGGCGCTCAGCGGCAGCCAGTTGGGGATGTGCCCGGTGCGAAAATCAGTGACCACCGCGATGGCGCTCGCCACCACTGAAACCACGATCGCGATCACCGGCGCCCACACCAACAACACAGACCCTCCGTTCGGAACTGAACGCGTATGAAACAGAAACGCCGCGAACCCTTGCGGGCCGCGGCGGCTCCCTCCGTCAGACCCTCTGCGGTGACGTAAAACTCACGTCGCCGCGTACGGTACCGATGTCTGACGAACCGAGATCACGGGCCGAGGCCCGAGACCTGGCTGTTGCCCGAGTTGATCTTGGTGACGACGGTGTTGCCGAAGGTACGCCACGCCGTGATGCCCACCACCGCGATGAGGATCAGGATGATCACGTACTCGACGGTCGAGAGGCCCTCGGTGTCGTTGCGCAGTGTGCGGAGGTTCTTGTTCATCTTCATCTTCCTTCAACTCGGGGGATCAGAGGTGGCGTTCGAGGCGCCGGCTCACAAACTCAACAGCCCTTATACCGCAACCCTACGGGAAGGGCATGGCCAACACAGTCTGAGCGAAGCGAAAGTAATCCACAAAGGGGGCACCCAGGGAGTACGTCGCCACCGCTGAGATCGCAGTCACCAAGAGGAGCACCACCACATACTCGACAAACGCAGCACCCTCGGTGTCGTTTGCCAGTCTGCGAAGATGACCCGTGGAAGCGACCACACCCATGCTCCTTGGCAAACCTCAGGCCAACACCCGCTGGCCCTTCAACACTCGGAAATTCAAGCCCGGCGGCCTCGCCTGGGCACCTCAGCGCTGGGAGAATAAACTCCCACCGGGTGGGAGATCAATCGTCGCTGGGGGAAGAACCCCCCACGCCGAGGCCCGTCTCGATGCCGAGCTCGCGCCGCAGCCGGTCGGCCTGGTGGTGGGTGCGGAGGGGGGTGAGCAGCTCGTCGAGCTGGCCGTCGATGAAGCGGTCGAGCTTGTAGAGGGTGAGCTGGATGCGATGATCGCTCACGCGATTCTGGGGGAAGTTGTAGGTGCGGATCTTCTCGGCGCGCTCGCCGCTCCCCACCATGCCGCGGCGCTGATCGCCGATGCTCTCTTCGCGCCGCCGCCGCTCGACTTCAAGGAGCCGGGCCCTGAGGATCTTCATGGCTTTGGCCTTGTTCTTGAGCTGTGAGCGCTCGTCTTGGCATTTGACCAGGATGCCTGACGGCTTATGAATGATCTGCACCGCCGAGTTGGTGGTGTTGACCCCTTGGCCGCCGGGCCCCCCTGAGGCGGCGATGCTGATCTGAAGGTCTTTGGCCTCATCGATCTGCACATCGACCTCTTCGGCTTCGGGCAAGACCGCCACCGTCGCCGTCGACGTGTGGACGCGCCCCTGGGCCTCGGTGGCCGGCACGCGCTGCACCCGATGGACGCCCCCCTCGAAGCGCAGGGTGCTGTACACCCGGTCGCCCGAAATGGTGGCGATGACCTCTTTGAGACCGCCCACGAGGGTCTTGCTCTCAGACAAGAGCTCGACCTGCCAGCGCATCTTCTCTGCGAATCGGAGGTACATGCGAAAGAGGTCGGCGGCGAAGAGGGTGGCCTCGTCGCCTCCCTCGGCGGCGCGGATCTCGAGCACGACGTTGCGCTCGTCGGCGGGGTCGGCCGGGAGGAGCATGAACGTCAGCGCGCGAGAGAGGGCGGCGAGCTGGCGCTCGAGCTCAGGGATTTCATCGACCACGAGCTCGCGGAGCTCGGGGTCTTCGAGGGCCTTTCGGTCGTCGTCGAGCTGCTTCTGGAGCTTCTGGTATTCGGCGAAGGAGTCGACCAGCCCTTCGAGCTCTGCGCGCTCTTTGCTGAGCTTGCGGTAACGCGCCGGGTCGGTGGTGGCTTCGGGGTCACACAAGAGACGGTCGAGCTCTTCGGCACGGCGCACGAAGGCTTCAAGTTTTGCAACAGGGAGCATTCTTCAGACTTTCTCAACAATGCAGGATGAAACGACGCAGAGGCCCAGGAGACCGTGTCGGCGTCGCTACTGAAGCCCTTGGAGAAGGTCTTGAAGCATTGGAGCGAGATCACCCATACCATGCGACCCCGACCCTTGCGAGGGCCTTGGGGCGCCGCCGCCGAGGGCACGGAGGATGCCCCCGAGGTCGGGCCCGGCCCCGGCCCCTTGAGCGCCCCCGAGCTGTTGTAAGAGCGGCCCGAGCTGTTGCAGGGCCTGGCGGGTCTCGGGGTCGAGTTGACCGTTCTGCCCGAGCATCGGGCCCAACATTTCAGCGAGGTCGGGGCGGCCGAGGTCGTCGTCGCCGTGGGCCTCTTCGAGCCAGCGGCGGCGCAAGGCCTGAAAGCGTGCGGCGCGGGCGGGCACTTCGGCGCTCAGCACGTCGACGAAGCCCTGGCTCGGCGCGGTGCGAAACCGATACGTGTCGACGTATCGCCGGAGCGCTCGAAAGAACGCGGCGTCGCCCGCCTCGCGTCGGAGCGCGCTGTAGTAAAACGGGCCCTTGCCGTACACGAGCCCCGCGTACGAGAGGCTGCCGTCGAAGCGCCCGGCGGGGCGGTCGACGGGGCCGTCGGGGTGCCCCATGAGCCGCATCAGCTGGTAGTTGCTGCGCACCTGCTGGTTGCTCTCGTGTTGCGCCCGGGCCGCGCCGTGGCGGGCTTCGATGTAGTAAGCCGCTGACCACTGGGCGAGCGACTCGTCGATGAAGGGGTGGTCGCGCGAGTCGCTGCCGACCAGGCCGTGCCAGTACTGATGGGCCACCTCGTGGGCGGTCACAAACTCAAGCATCGCAGGGAGCATCGCGTCGAGGGTGTGGTTCGCCTGGCCGCCGAGGAGGCCCCCCAAGGCCCCCGCGAGGCCCCCTTGGTTCGAGGTCGAGAGCGCCTCGTTGGGGGGGCGATAGAACATGCTCGCGACGGTGACGAGGCCTGAAAACTCGACGCCGCCGGCCCCGCCCACGAGGGGGGCTTCGACCACGTCGAGGTCGGTGTAGGGGTAGGGGCCGAAGCGCTGCTCGAAGGTCGCGAGGGCCCGGGCCGCGGTGTCGAGCACCTGGCGCCCCGCGGCGCGGTGGGCAGGGAGGTAGTACGCCCGCACCTCGACCTCGCCCACGCGGCGGCTCTCGTGTTGCAACGTGGCGCCGCAGAGGGCCGCGAAGTCTCGCACCGCCGTGGCGCTCACCCAATGGCGTCGTCGCCCGCCGACACCTTCAACGCGCACTGTGACTCCCGACGTGGCCAAGGTGTATCCCTCGGGGAGCTCGAACCGGGCCTCGATGTCGGCCAGGTCGTCGGTGCCGAAATCGCCGACGCTGCCATGGTCGCTGCGCTCCCACCCTGCGGCGTTGCGTCGGGCGAGCACGGGGTAGAAGTTGGCCAGACTGACGATGCCCTCGCCGGTCGCGAAGAGGCCGTAATCGCCCGGGTCTTCGTGCGATGCGCCGAGCGACGAGAGCGACTCAAGGCCTTGCGCGAGGAGCCCCGTGCGCTGCGCCGCGATTTCGAGCAGGGTGCCTTCGAGCCGTGTCCGGATGCTCACCGCGGCACCGGGCGCGAGGGGGCTGGCGAGCTGCACCGCGAGCACCGCGTCGCTCGGCGCCGAGACCACACACGCGAGGCCCTCACAGCTGCCGCGTACGAAGCGCAACGCCGGGCCGACGGGGCGCTGAACCCCGGGCGCCTGGGGCCTCGTCGCGTTGGCGTACACGCGCAAGATCACCTCGCGGAGCGGCGCGCCGGTGGTGTTGGTGTACCGCAGCGTCTCATCGACGGTGACGGTGCGACCCGCGTCAGCGAGAGAGACCGCGAGGTCGTAGCGCGGCATCGCGAGGGGCGACGGGCCGGCGCTGAGCCGCGCGAGCTCGGCCCGCGCCCATGGGCGCAACGCGGGCTGCGCGGGGGCAGGTTGGGCCAGGGCCGAACGCGCCGCCAAGGTACCGACGAGCGCCAACATCGCGACCGAACGTTGCATGGTAGGGCCGAACCATAGTCTGACTCGACCCGGCCTGCACCTTCGGGGCTCAGTGCAGGCCCGCGACGCTCAAGACCACCGCCACGAGGAGGGTGCCGTATTCGATCTGGGTGCTCCGTTGGGGGGTCAGGCGCGGGCGGAGGCGGGCTCCGAGCGCGTTGCCGATGAGGAGGGCGACGAGGAGCACCGCCGAGACGGCGAGGGTGTGCGGGTCGACGAGCCCCGTGGCGCCGTACGCGACGACGCGGCCGACGTGCATGGCCACGGCGATGGCGGCGGTGGTGGCGACGTAGCGATCGCCCGAGAGGCCCGCCGTGAGGAGCACCGGGGCGAGCAAGAGGCCCGCGCCGCCCGAGGTGGCCGAGAGGGCGCCCATCACAAATCCTGCTGGGCCGAGGGCCCGGGGTGAGAGCGAGAACTTCAAGACGCCGAGGGCCCGGGCGAGCGAGAGGGCCGTCATCGCGAGCATTAGGCCCTGGAGCCACAGGGCCGGGATGGTCGGGAGGAGGAGGCCGCCGACGACGCTGCCGGGGATGGTGCCGAGGATCAACGGGGCGGCCACGGTGCGGTCGACGGCGCGGCGAAAGAGCACCGCGCGGTGGAGGTTCGACAAGAGCAGCGCCGGAGCCGTCACCGCGAGGGCCGTCTGGGGAGAGGTGCTCAGCGAGAGGGCCAAGAGGAGCACGATGCCGCCTCCCATTCCGGCGAGGGTCGTGAGCAGTCCTGCGAGGAGGCCGAGGGGCACCACGAGCGGCATGACAGATCCTTTTCGCTCCGTTGCGAGGGGCGCCGAGGGGGCGTCACCGGGTGACGCGCGGCGCTGCGGGGCGACACAGGGTTGATAAGCACAAAACCTCTATCGGTCGAATCGATGGTTTCTGGGGCTGTGATAAGTTTTGTCGATGATCGACGCGCTCGGGCAGTTTCTTCAGGTGGTCGAGTTGGGGAGCGTGAGCGCGGCGGCGCGGCGGGTTCATCTCTCGCAGCCTGCCCTCTCGGCGGCGATCGTTCGGGTCGAGCAGTACTTCGGCGCGCAGCTCCTCGTGCGGACGCGGCGCGGGGTCGAGCCCACCGCGGCGGGGGAGGTCGCCGTCGCACATGTTCGGTCGCTGTTGGCCTCCTTGGGGGATGCCCAGCGCGCCGTGGCCGAGGTGGTGGGGCTCAAGGCCGGCGAGGTGCGCATCGGCGCCGGCGCGACGGCGTGCACCTACGTGTTGCCGCGGTTTCTCGCGAAGTTTCGTGAGCGCGCGCCGGGGGTTCGGTTGAGGCTCCGTGAGGCCACCACCGAGGAGCTGTTGGGCGACTTGGAGTCGGGCGGGCTCGACCTCGCGGTGCTGGCCTCGGAGGTGGGCGTGACGATGCCGGGTGAGCCGTGGTGCGACGACGAGGTGCTCTTGGTGGCGGCGCCGGGCGGGGCGCGCGATGTGTTCGTGACCTTTCCGCCTGGGGCGAGCACGCGAGGCTTGCTCGACAAGCATTTTGCGGGGGCCGAGGTGGCGATGGAGCTGTCGAGCATCGCGTCGGTGAAGGGGCACGTGCGGGCCGGGATCGGGATGGCCCTGGTGTCGCGGGTCGCGGTGGAGCGTGACCTCAGGCAAGGCGCGATGGTGCGGGTGCGCGACCCGCGGGTGCCGATCGTGCGGCGCTTCTGGCTCTCGCACCGGGGTCTGGCGCGGCTCTCGCCTGCGGCGCTCGCGTTGCGCGAGCTCTTGTTGGCGCAGCCTCCGCAGCTGAGGGCGGCGACGCGGGGGGCGAAGGCGAAATCGCGGTCTCGGTTGTGAGCGGATGGGCTTACCCGAGCGGCCGAGATGCGCTACCCTCGATTCAACGCCCCGAGGAGGAACTTTCTCGGAAGCCCGGCGTCTGAGCCCCTGCCATGAGCCAAGCCACAGAGAGCGTCGCAGAGATTTTGTTGCCGCCGCGCCCCGGTGAGGGTGATGCGGTCGACGAGATGTTGGCGGGCATTGCGGCCCCGCCGCAGACCCGGCGTTGGGTGTTGACGGGGCTCCTCACGGGGGTCGCGTTGATGTCGTTCGCCTTGGCGTTTCAGCTCAAAGACGACGCGCGGTACGCGATGGCGTCGGGCACTCCTCGGATGCTCGGCGCGGGCCGCACGGTCGACGCCGCGGCGCTTCGCGAGGCGGGCAATCAGTATGTGAGCTTGCAGGCGTCGCCGTCGATGGCGGGGGCGGTTCAGTACTCGCGGTGGTTGTTTCCGGGCGAGCACCTGGTGTTTCCGGTGGCGGGGCGTGAGGGCGAGGCGCTGTATGTTCAGGTCTCAGCCGATCGCGCCGAGGCGATGTCTCGCGGCGAATTTGCGGGTCGTCTCGTGCCCTTCGAGGGCGCTGGGGGCCGCTACGCGCCGGTGGGTCGGTACCTCCATGATCGCCTGGGCGCCCCGGTTCAGGGCCGCACCTGGCTTGTGGTCGACGGGGCCGCGCCGCGCAACATGATGTGGGCTCCGCCGGTGGTGCTGCTGCTCTTGGCCTTGGGCCTGTCAGACGTCACGGTGTTGGTGAGCCTCTTGCGACGTCGCGCGTCTTGAGTTGTGCAAGATCGTGGTAGGGTGACGGTCGGGCTGCGATGACAGATTCGGCCGGGCGCATAACGATCGAGCATGTGGTTGAGCTCTTGGCTGAGGTCGGCGAGGTCGACGCGGGCGCCGAGGTGCTTGAGGCGTGGCAGCTTCGGGCGCCCAACGCCGCCGCGAGGGTGCGTCTCCAGGCGCTGCTCTTTGATGCCGCAGACCCGGGGCCCGCGCAGCGCCACGCGCGCTTGGGCTCGCTGCCGCCGTCGCTGATCGACGAGCTCGCCCGTGAGGGGGCCTTGCTTGAGGCGAACACGCTCTTGGGGGTGTTGGTGCGCGCCTTCCCAGACGACGCCTTGTGGCGCGAGAAGCAGCAGCGGCTGGTGTTGGTGCTGTCGCCGCTGCCGGGCGGGCAGGGTGACCCGCGGCGCGAGGCCGTCGACGCGATGGTGGCGCGGGGGGCGTTGCAAGAGGCCTTTGTGGCCCTGCGCGAGCTCTGCCGAGAGGGCCGCGACGCGGTGCTCGAGCAGCGCGCTGAGATCCTCCGCGGGCTCTTGTTCGAGCCGGCCCACACGCGGCCGTACCGCGCCCTCGACGCCGACGAGGCGCCGCGGGTGATCAGCCCGCACCTTCGCGGCGCGACGGCGCCCGACCTTCGCAAGACCCCTGTGTTGCCGCTCTCGAAGACGGGCTTCGACGAGGTCGGGGTGGCGGGTGACGCCAACGCGTGGCTGCGTCAATCGATCGCGATGGGCGACCTCGACGGCGCGCTCCGAGAGGCCAGCACGCTCCTCGCGCGGAGCCCCTCGCCGCGCTTGATTCGCTTGCGCGAAGCGCTCGGCAATCTCAGGGCGCTGTTGCGCTCGTCTGAGCCGGGTGGGCCGGGCGACGAGGCGGTCGAGCACGTCTCGCGCTTGATGCGTGAGGGGCGCCTGCGCGAGGCGCGCGATCTCACCCGTTCGCTGCTCACCCAGGGCTCGACCGAGATGGCGGCGCGGCTCTCTCCGCGGCTGGCCGATCTCGACGTGGTGCTCGACGGCAGCGTGCCGACGCCGTCGCCGCCGAAGCCGCGCAACACGGGCGAGCATCAGGCGGTGGTTCAGTCGCGCATCGAGGTGGCCATCGAGCGCGACCGACAGTCTGAGCATCCGCCGGCGCTGCGCGATGTGGCGCGTGGCAACGTCACGGCCCAGCACCGCAAGGTGGTGCGCCTCGGGGCGCCCCAGGGCGTCGACGACAAGCCCTCAAAAGACGAGTGATTTAAAGGGCTTAGGCGAGCGTGCCGAGCACTTGTTTGACGCCCGCGACGTGCTGATCGATGTCGAGCACTTCGTGGTGAAAGAAGCCGCGCACGACGCCTTGGCCGTCGACCACGAAGGTCATGCGCCGCGATACGGGCAAGAGGCCGCCGAGCCAGGTGGCGCCGAAGGCCTTGCTCATGCTGCCGTCGTCGGTGACGAGCTCGTAGGGCAGGTGGTGGGTCTCGCGAAACTTGCGGTGCGAGGCCGGGTCGTCGCGGCTCACGCCGAAGACCTTGGCCTTCGCGCCCGCCGCGATTTCGCCGTACGCATCGCGGAACGAGCACACCTCGGCGGTGCACCCCGGGGTGAAATCTTTGGGGTAGAAGAACAAGATCACCGTCGCGCCGCGATGATCGCTGAGCCGAAACGGCGTGCCATCTGACAAGAGCCCCGAGACGTCGGGGGCTGTGTCGCCAACTTTCAGTGCCATGGTTGATTCTTGCGTAGAAGGCCACCGCGCGTCGAGGCCTTGCGCTACTCGACGCGGCCGCCTACGTCTTCGATCATCTTGCGGTAGCGGCTCTCGAGCATGGCGATGCGGTTCTTGTCTTCGTTGGCGATGAGACCGTAATAGTCTCGCTTGTTCTTGAGCCAGAGCAGCTCGAAGCCGACGGCCTTCAAGATGCCCGCGTCGGCGTCGGGGGCCAGGGCGCGGGGGCAGCCGAAGATCACTTTGCGGGTCTCGTAGCGGTGCAGCGCCCCTGCGGGCAGTCGCCGCAAGAACGCGAGCGAGTGGGCTGAGACGCCGCCGCCGACGGTGCCGTCGAGGCCGTGGGCGTGGGCCGCCGAGAGCACCTGGTCGGCGAGGGTGAACACCGCCTCGCTGTTGACGTCATCGCGGCTGAGCCCCATCGACCCGGTGAGGTCGACGCGCCCGAGGACGATGCCGCCGAGCCGCGCGATCTCGGGCACCTTCAGCATGGCGCCGAAATTCTTGACCCCGTCGATGGTCTCGACGTTGATGCAAAACTGAATGTCGGCCTGCTCTTCGGAGGGCACCGCGAGCTTGACCGCGGCGAGGTACTTCGAGAGCGCGAAGGCCGTCTCGATCATGGGCGCGACGATGCGCTCGACGCCGATGACCCGCGCCTCGTAGATGTCGCGCAGGGCCTCGCAGCCGCCGATCTTGAGCGTGAGGTTCAGCCCCGCGCGGGTGATCACCTCTTTGAGGCGCAGCGCCTCTTCGATGCGGGTGCCCTCTGCCTCGAACTCTGCCTTGACGCCGACGACCCCGTGGTTTTCACGGAGGTCTTTGAGCGCGTCGACCATCTTTCGTTCAATGATGTTCATTTGAGAGTGCCTTGAGAGACGTAACGCGAGGGGCGGCCTCGGGGAGGCCCTTCTGCCGTGCTGTTTATCACGCTCCCAGGCGCCTGAGATTCGGCGTGTTGCGCCCCGCCGCGATTCAGCGAAGTTGTGATGAGACCCAATGGGCGAGGCTCGGGCTCGAAGCGACCTCGGGGTGCGCCGAGCGGGGGCCGATCAAGACCGGGGTGATGCCGAGCGATTGGGCCATGACGATGTCGGCGGCCCAGGTGTCGCCGAGCATCACGGCGCGGTGGGGAGGCA
Organism: Myxococcales bacterium; assembly: GCA_016792845.1. Lineage (GTDB taxonomy): Bacteria > Myxococcota_A > Polyangia > Polyangiales > JAEUKH01. The sequence goes on from JAEUKH010000008.1 coordinate 32,171, forward strand.
CCGCGAGGCGGGCGAGGGCGGCCTCGCCGTAGGCGGGCGAGGGCTTGCCGAGCACCCGGTCGACGGCGCGGCCTGAGGCGGCGGTGAGGGCACCCACGAGGGCGCCGCAGCCGGGTGCCCAGCGCCCAGGGCCCGCGGGGAAGGCGCCGTCGAGGTTGCAGGCCCAAAGGTGTGCGCCGCGGCGCAAGGGCTGCAACGCCGCGTCGAGAGTTTGATAACAAAACGTGGTGTCCATCGCCACGAGGACGAGCTCTGCCTCGGGGCCCTCGCAGCGTCGCAGGCCCGCGGCGTCGAGGCCCGCGCGGAGCGAGGGGCTCCCTACGACGAAGACGCCCTCGCGCAGCCCGAGCCCGGCGTCGCGGAGCGCGACCGGCGCGAAATCGCAGGTGCTGAGCACCTCGGCGGGGCTCGCGGCGAGCCCGAGGCGCCCGAGCTTCTCAGCGATCTCGCGGGCGTTACGGGCGGAGTTGTTGGTGAGAAAGAGCAGCTTGAGCCCTTGGGCCCTGAGGGCGCGCACCGCGGCCTCTGCGCCTTCGATGAGGGCGTCGCCTTCGTAGACGACCCCGTCGAGGTCGATCATCACGGCGTCGACGTCATGCGAGAGCGGCTTCATGGTGCCATCGGGTCTATTCACCGAGGGGCTCGATGATCATGTTCTCACGGAGTTCTTCTCTTGAGAGAAAGGGCGCCATGTCTTCGAGGGGTGACGACACCATGCGCCCGTCGTCGAGGCGCCGCGAGGCGAGCTTCGGCGCGAAGGGCTGCGCGGGGTCGAGCATCACCTCGCAGAGCGCCGGGCCCTCGGCGTTGACGAAGCGCGCGAGGGCGCCCTCGGCGAGGCTGCTCGGGTCGAGCCGGGTGTACCCCAGGCCGAAGGCCGCTGCGATCTTCTCGAACGAGGGAAGCCCCACCCGGGTCGCGGGGTCGAAGCCTACCAGGTTGTCGGCGAAGTAGGCCTGCTGCGTCTGGCGAATCGAGTGGTAGCCGTTGTTGTTCAAGACAAAGATCTTGATCGGCAGGTTGAAGGTCATGATGGTCTGAAGCTCTTGCAGGTTCATCATGATGGAGCCGTCGCCTGCGAGGCAGAAGACGGTCGCTCCGGTGGCGATGGCGGCGCCCACGGCGGCGGGCAGATCGTAGCCCATGGGGGCGCTGCCGCTGTTGGTGTAGAGGCGCTGATTGGCCTTGAGCGCCGCGGCTTGAAAGGTCACCACGCACGCGGTGCCGTCTCCGGTGACGACCCGCGCGTCGTCGGGGAGCGCGGCCCAAAGCGCGTCGACGAAGTGATACGGGTTGAGGTGGGTGTGCGAGACCTGGCGCGTCTCGTTGGCCATGGGGTATCGCGCCACCCGGGCGCGGCACCATGCGAGCCAGGCCTGGTGTTCGGGGGCGGGCGCGGGCAGGGTGAGGGCGCTGAGGGCGTCGAAGAAGTCTTCGAGCCTCGCCTCGATGCCGAGGGCGACCTTGAGGGTGGGCTTTTGAAGCTCCAGCGGGTCGGCGTCGATCATGACGAGCGCGGCGCCGCGGGCGAAATTCTGCCACGCGTAGCTGATTTGCCGGATGTTCAATCGAGAGCCGAAGACCACCAGGAGGTCGGCGTTTTGGACGGTGAAGTTGCCGGCCCGATCGCCGATGGTGCCCGGGCGGCCGGCGTAACAGGGGTGCTCGTGGGTGAGGATGTCGTGCGCGTTCCACCCGGTGACGGCGGGGATTTGGAGTGTCGCGGCGAGGGCTTGAAACGCGGCGACGCGGTCTGCGATGCGTACGCCGTTGCCTGCGAAGAGCACCGGGCGCTTCGCGTCTTGAATCCGCGCGATCACCGCGGCGCAGGCCGCTTCGAGGCGCGGCGCGGTCGTCGCGGGGGCCTCGTCACCGACCAGCGCATCGGGGTCGATCAGCGCGCCCTGCACATTCATCGGAATGTCGAGCCACACCGGGCCCGGTCGCCCCGCGAGCATCACCCGCCACGCGCGCTCGAGGGCCGCGCGGATGCTCGCGGGCTCGGTCACCAACGCGGCCATCTTGGTGATGGGGCGCGCCATCGCCACGATGTCGACCTCTTGGTCGCCCAACTGTCGCAGGGCCAGCGGGGTCGAGGCCACCATGGTCTCGTATTTGACCTGGCCCGACACAACAAACATCGGGATCGAATCAACGAAGGCGCCGTACACCCCGGTGAGGGCGTTGGTGCCGCCGGGCCCTGTGGTGACGTTCACCGCGGCGACGCGACCGCTCATTCGGAAGTAGCTCTCGGCGGCCATCGCGCACGCCTGCTCGTGGTGGCAGGTGACGTAGGTGATGGCCTTGCAGCGGCCGAAGGCGTCGTTGAGGTGCATCGCGCCGCCGCCGGTCACGAGAAAGACGTGCTGTACGCCGCGGGCTGCGAGAAACGCTGCGATGTAGTCTGCGACGCGCATCATGGCGAAGACTCTTGTTGGGGCGTCGCCGCCGGGCGGTCGAAGTTGATGCGGGTTTGCTCGATCACCAAGGGCCGCCGCAAGATCTGAGTGTGAATGGTGCCGATGTACTCGCCGAGGAGCCCGATAAAGAAGAGCTGCACCGAGGAGATGGTAAAGACGCCGATCAAGAGCGGCGCCGTACCTAAGGGGAACTGCGGCCAGAACAAGAGCTTCGCGATGAGGTACCCGATGGCCGCCAGGAGGCTCAGGGCCGAGAGCGAGAAGCCCATCAGCGTCGCGAGGCGGAGCGGCACCTTGGAGTGACTCGTGATGCCGAGCATCGCGATGTCATACAGGGTGTAGAAATTGTTCTTGGTAATGCCGCGGGTGCGCCGCTGCTGGTCGTAGTAGACCCGGCCCACCGGCGCGCCGATCTCGCAGATGAGCCCGCGGAGGTAGGGATACGGGTCGTTGAGCTCGCGCAAGATCGCGATGACGCTCGCGTCGTAGAGGCCGAAGCCCGTCGCGTTCTTGACCAGCTCGACGTCAGAGAGGCGGTTGATGAGGTGATAATAGACCCGACGAATGTTCGCGAGGACGAATGACTCTTGCACCGAGCGCTTGACCGTCAAGACCGAGCGGTGCCCCTTCTGCCACTCGGCCACCAGCGCGGGGATGAGGCTCGGAGGCTCTTGGAGGTCGCTCGGGAGGATCACCGCGGCGACCCCCGCGGCGGCCATGAGGCCGTAGGTGGGCGAGCGAATGTGCCCGAAGTTACGGGAGTTTACGATCACCTTGACCCTGCGGTCTTCAGCGCAGAGCCGCCGCAGCGCGTCGACGGTCTTGTCGGTCGAGGCGTTGTCGATAAAGAGGTGCTCGTAATCGAACTCGGGCAGCGAAGCCATGACGCTCCGCACTTGGGCCACCGCCTCGGCGACGTTGCCCTCTTCGTTGTAACAAGGCATGACCACAGAGAGCAGCGGGCGAGAGGCTTGGCTCATGGCGAGAGACGCTCCGACGCATCGCGCCACCAGCGGGCGGTGCGGATGATGGCTGAGTCGAGATCGACGGTGGGGCTGAGCCCGAGCTCGTGCCGCGCCTTGCGGATCGAGGGCACATACCGATGCCGCGGCCCTGTTTGGGGCGCCCCGGCGACCGCTACGGGGACGTGAAACAGCGCGCCGACCCGCTCGGCGACCTCGCGCAGGGTGAAGTCTTCATCGCTGCCGAGGTTGTAGGTCTGCCCCTCTGGCGCGCGGGCGAGCATCGCCACCAGCCACACCGCGAGGTCGCTCGCGTAGAGGTACGACCGCCGCGGGGTGCCGTCGCTCTGAAGTGTGATGCGGCGACCCGAGAGCCCATCGAGGATGAAGTTGCCGATGGCGAAATGCTCGTCGAGCGGCAAATGAGCGCCCACAAAGGCGAAGCCTCGCGCGATCACGGTCTGCGGTTGATGCAAGCGGCAGAGGAGCTCGGCGGTGCGCTTCGAGGTCGCGTAGACGTTCTGCGCGGCGGCCCAATCGAGCGCGCCGACGAAATCTTCGGGCAGATGTGACAGGGGCTCGGGCTGTTGCCCGTAGACCGCGCCCGAGCTCGCGTAGAGCAAGCGCGGGGCGCCGAGGGCGTCACAGAATTGCAGGGTGCGTTGGGTGCCCTCGACGATGACCGCGGCGGTCTCTTTGGGCGCCACCCGCGGGCCGTGGGTGCTCGTGGCGGCGTGAAAGACGTGGCTGAAGGCGCCGGCGGGTGAGGTGAAATTGCGCACGTCGCCAGGGTGCACCGCGAGCCACCCGAGGCCCCCGAGGTGGGGGCGCGCGTGCGCGAAGCGAGCCGGGTCGCGGCTCAGCACCACGACGTCGAGCGAGAGGTTCAACCGTGCAATGGCGTGGCCGAGGAGCTCGAGGAGCCAGGTGCCATAAAAGCCTGTCGCGCCGGTGCAGAAGAGCCTCGCGCCGGAGAGCGCGCGGAGGTCGTCTTCGGCGAGGGCGAGGGCCTCTGACAGGTCGCTGCGCGCGATGGGCGGTCGAGCCCGGGGGGTCATCGTGGCGCGAGACCATAGCCCTCTCTTGCCGCGATTGACAGTGATACGACGAAGTTTGTACCGTCGCGCTCTCGTGCGAAACACCGGGCGGTTGCTGTGAAAGTTGTGATTTTGTGCGGCGGTCAGGGCACGCGCATTCGAGACGCGAGCGAGCTCTTGCCCAAGCCGATGTTGCCCATCGGGGGTCGCCCGATCGTGTGGCACATCATGAAGCAGTACAGCCACTTCGGCTTCGATGAGTTCGTGCTCTGTCTTGGCTACAAGGGCTGGCTCATTAAAGAGTATTTTCTCAACTATCGCGCCATGCACGACGACCTCTGTGTTGATCTGAGGGCCGGCGGCGCGGTCTCGCTCCTGGGGGCCTCGGCGACCCACGAGCCCTGGCGCGTGACCTTGGCCGAGACCGGCGAGCTGAGCATGACCGGCGGGCGGGTGGGCGCCGTGCGTCGGTATGTCGAGCACGACGACCTGTTTCTCTTGACCTACGGCGACGGCGTCTCAGACGTCGACCTCGGGGCCTTGGTGGCCTTTCACCGGAGCCACGGTCGGGTGCTGACGGTGACCGCGGTGCACCCGCCGGGGCGCTTCGGCGAGCTGGCCATCGAGGGCACCTCGGTGCGGAGCTTCAATGAGAAGCCGCAGACCACGGAGGGGTACATCAATGGCGGGTTCATGGTCTGCGACGCGAAGCGCATCTGGCCCTACCTCGGGCACGACCCCATGACGCTGTTTGAAAAAGAGCCCATGCAGCGGCTCGCGCAAGAAGATGAGCTGCGGGCCTATGTGCACGAAGGCTTCTGGCAACCGATGGACACCCTCCGCGAATATCAGCTCTTGAATGAGCTATGGGCCAACGGGCGCGCGCCCTGGCGCTGGCCGGAGCATGCGCGATGAACCTCGCCGAAGTCTGGTCGGGGCGTCGGGTCTTGTTGACAGGGCACACGGGCTTCAAGGGCGCGTGGCTCACGCTGTATCTCTCGCGTCTGGGCTCGCGGGTGACGGGGTTTGCGCGGGCCGCCGAACCCGGGTCGATGTTCGAGACCCTAGAGCTGCATACGCTCTGCGCGCACCGCGAGGGCGAGGTGACCGACCTCGCGGCCCTCGATGCCGCGCTTGAGGCGGCCGACCCCGAGGTGGTGATTCACTTCGCGGCGCAGTCGTTGGTGCGAGACGGGTACGCCGCGCCGGTCGAGACCTTTGAGAGCAATGTGATGGGCTCGGTGAAGCTCCTCGATGCGATCAGGCGGCGCGGGCGGCCTTGCGCCGTGGTGATGGTGACGAGCGACAAGTGTTACGCCCAGCGCGCGGGGGCGTACGCGTTCCGTGAAGACGACGCGATGGGCGGAGACGACCCGTATTCGGCGAGCAAGGGCGCCGCCGAGCTGGTGGTTCACGCGTACCGCGAGAGCTTCTTTTTGCCGGCGCGGGCGGCCGAGCATGGGGTCTACATCGCGTCGGCGCGGGCCGGAAACGTCATCGGCGGCGGCGACCACGCGCGGCATCGCATCGTGCCTGACCTCGTGCGGGCGCGGGCCAGGGGCGAGCCCGTGACGCTGCGGAGCCCCAATGCGGTGCGGCCTTGGCAGCATGTGCTCGACCCGCTCACGGGCTATCTCGCCCTCGCGTCGGCGCTGCTCGGGCGCCATCGCCTCAGCCCCGAAGCGGCCTCCCAAGGGTGGAACTTTGGCCCGCTCCCGACCCAGTGTCACACCGTGCTCGACCTCGTGAGCGCCTTCGCCGCGCCCTTCGACGGTCTCTCATGGTCGGTCGAGTCGGCTCAGCCTTCGATGCCCGAGGCTCAACAGCTACGGCTCAGCATTGACAAGACGGTCTCGCGCCTCGGGTGGCGACCGCAGTGGCACTTTGAAGAGACCGTGGGTCGTACCGCGCAATGGTACGAGGCCGCCGCGCAGGGCGCTTCGCCGCAGGCCCTCCGCGGGCTGAGCTTCGCCCAGATCGACGACATGATCACCACCGTGATGAGCGAGGCGCTCTGAATGAGCCGCGACGAAGCGATCAAGCGGCTCAAGGCTGAGATCCAAGAGCGCGTCTCGGCGCTGGCGGCGCTCGAAGCCGAGGCCGAGGCCGAGGCGGTGTTCGTGCCCGGGCGGAGCCCTGTGCGCTACGCGGGGCGGGTGTACGGGGCGCCAGAGCTGAGCAACCTCACGGCGGCGACGCTCGAGTTCTGGCTCACCGCGGGGCGCTGGCACCGGCGGCTTGAGTATGAGCTCGCGCGGTATTATCAGCTCCCCTTTGCGCGGCTGGTGAACTCTGGGTCGAGCGCCAACCTCTTGGCCACGGCGGCGTTGACCTCGCACCTGTGGGGCGACCGTCGGGTGCGGCCGGGCGACGAGGTGGTGACGGTGGCGGCGGGCTTTCCGACGACGGTGGCGCCCGCGATGCAGTTGGGTCTCGTGCCGGTGTTCGTCGACATCACCGTGCCGACTTACAACATCGACGTGTCGCAGCTCGAAGCCGCGCGCTCGTCGCGCACCCGCGCGGTGATGATCGCCCACACCCTCGGCAACCCCTTCGATCTCAGTACGGTGAAAGCGTTCTGTGAGAAGCACGGGCTGTGGTTGATTGAAGACAACTGCGACGCCGCGGGGTCGCGCTACGACGGCCAGATGACCGGCACCTTCGGCGACCTCGCCACGCTGAGCTTCTACCCGCCGCACCACATGACCACCGGCGAGGGCGGCGCGGTGCTCTGCGCCGATGACACCATGTTGAAGGTCGTCGAGAGCCTCCGCGATTGGGGCCGCGATTGCTGGTGCGCCTCGGGGGTCGACAACACCTGCGGCAAGCGCTTCGGCTGGCAGCTCGGCGCGCTGCCCCGCGGGTACGACCACAAGTACACCTACAGTCACCTCGGCTTTAACCTGAAGATGACCGACATGCAGGCCTCGGTGGGGGTGGCTCAGCTCGATCGGCTCGACAGCTTCGGCGCGAAGCGACGCGAGAATTGGCAGTACTTTCGAGACGCGCTGCGCCCCGTCGAAGATGTCTTGCTCTTGCCCGAGGCGACCCCGAAGAGCGACCCGAGCTGGTTCGGCTTTTTGATGTTGGTGCGCGAAGAGGCCAGCTTCACACGCGATGAGCTCGTGCAACATCTTGAGATGCGCAAGATTCAGACGCGCATGCTCTTCGCGGGCAACCTCACCCGACAGCCCGCCCTCACGGAGCTCGCGCGCGACCGGGCCGCGCGGGGTGAGCCCCCGCCCTTTCGTGTGGCCGCGCCGCTCGACACCACAGACCGGGTGATGGCCCGGGCCTTCTGGGTGGGGGTGTATCCGGGCCTCACCGAGGCGATGCGCGGGTATGTGGTTGAGACTATTCTCGATTTCGTCGCGCGTCGGCGTCAGCGCGGGCGGGTGTCGCTGTCGGTGGTGGCGTGAGCCCGCGGTGGGCGGGCCGTGCCGCGGCGCTCGCGACGGTGCTCTTGACCCTGGCGCTGTACCCGGCGCTCTTGCGGTTTGATCAGATCCCGTATTCGCATGACGGGTTCGTGTCTGATTTGTTCTCGGGTGAGCTGCCGTGGTTGGTGGCGTTGGGGCGGCAGCTCCGCGCGGGGCATTGGCCGGTGTGGGAGCCCGGTCTCTCGCTCGGCACGCCGGTGATGTTGCCTTCATGGTTGGCGCTCGCGGTCTTTACGCTGGTGCCCGGCCCCGCGGCGGCGCTCGATCTCTATTTGTTGTTGATGCTGACCGGGGCGTCGCTGTCGGCGTGGGTCGCCGCGCGTCGGCTCGGGGCTTCGTGTCTCGGGGCGATGCTCGCGGGCGTGGCGTGGGCTCACGGGGGCGTGTTGAGCGCGCAGTGGCGGCACCCGATCGAGCTCAACGTCTTGGTGTGGTTGCCCTTGGGGCTGGCGTGGGTCGAGCCGTTGACCCGGCCCGCGTTGGGGCGGGTGAGCGCCCTGGTCGGGTGGGCGCGCTTTGCGGCGCTCGTGGGGTGGGTCTGGGGGGCGGGCTTTCCGCAGATCGCGTACGCGTCGACGGCGTGGTGGGGGCTCTGGTGGCTCTTGCGGGTGCCGTGGCGCGCGCTCTCCTGGCGTGACCGCGGCGCCCGGGTGGGGGGCATGCTCGGGAGCCTCGCGTTGGGCCTCGTGGCGGCGGCGGCTTCGCTCTGGCCCATGCGCGCGCTCAGTCAGCTCTCGGCCCGGGGGCAGGGGCTCACCTTTGAGCAGGCCTCGCAGCTCTCGCTCTGGCCTCGGGCGCTCTTGAGCCTCTTCTGGCCCTATCTCTTCGGCGACGGGCGCGACGGCTCTTATCAAGGTAACGACGTCTTCTGGGAGTCGTACCTGTATTGCGGGGCGTTGACCGCGGCGCTGGCGCTCTTCGCGCTCGGGGCGTGCCGACGCGACCCGCGGGTGCGGCGCCTGGTGGGGCTCGCCCTGGTGGCTCTGCTCGTGGCGTTGGGGCACCACACGCCGGTGTTCGGCTTCGTCTGGAGGCACGTTCCGGGCATGTCGGGCTTCAGGCTGCCGCAGCGGTATCTTTGCATCGTCGTGTGCACCTGGGTCTTGCTCGCGGCGCGCGGTCTCACCCTGGTCGAGCGATGGTTGTCTTTAAAGTATGACGCCAACGGGCGCACCAAGGTGGCGCGGGTTTTGGCCCTGGTGCCGCTGGCGGTGGCCCTCGATCTCGGCCTCGCCCAGCGCAGACAGAACCCCCTCGTGCCCGCCGCGACCTGGCTCGCGCCGCCGGCCTCGGCGCGCACCCTCCGCGGTGAGGCCGACCTCGGGAGGCTCTATTCGATCGAGTCTCCGATGCAGCACATGGCCGTGTTTCAGATGCACCACGGGTGGAGCGACCTCGCCGCACACCACGCGCTCCGTGAGGTGATCGGGCCCAATCAGAACCTCTTGTGGGGCCTCGACAGCGTCGACGGGTATACGGGCCTCGCGCTGCGTCGCTACAGCTTCATCTGGGGCATTTTCGGTTGGCGACCCAACGGCGTCGCGCGGCAGCTCGTGCGCCTCGAAGGGCAGCGGCTGCTCACGGCGCCCCACGTCGTCGACTTTCTTCGCGCCTACGGGGTGACCCATGTGATCTCACCGTTTGAGGTCAGGGCGAGGGGGTTTGAGCGGGTCGCGAGCGCGTCGCCGCGGGTGGTGGCGCGGGTGCGCGAGCCGGTGCCGCGGGTTCATTTTGTAGGCCGCGGGTGGCCCTCGCGGCTTCGCACGCAAGAGGCCATTCAGCACATGATCAGCGGTCAGTTTGACCCGCGGGCCGAGGCGCTCCTCGAAGTCGATGCGGTGCCCGCCGAGGTGGCCGGCGTCCCCGCGCGGGTCGCCTGGCGTCGCCGGGGGCCCGACGAGATGGCGGCCGAGGTCGACACCGATCACCCCGGCTGGCTGGTGTTCTCAGAGGCGGCTCACCCCGAATGGGAGGCCACCGTCGACGGGGCGAGGGCGCCCATCGTGGTGGCCAACCTGATGTGCCAGGCGGTCGCTCTCGGCCCCGGGCGTCACCGCGTCGTGTGGCGCTTTCGGGGCACCGCGGGGCGCGAAGGCCTCGCGGCGTCGGCGCTGGCCTGGGCCTGCGTGCTGGGGCTGTGGTGCGCGGGCGCGTACAAAATGCGAAGGCTCTTGAGAACTTTGTAGAGGCCTGCGCTGTCTCTGCCCCGATGTCACGCTGGGCTGCCTCGCGACGAGGGTTTCATCAGTGTCTCTTGGCGGGGGTCTTTGCGCCTGCGACGCTCCGCGCAGACCCGCTCGCGCCGTTGCGGGTCGAGATCGAGGCGCCCGACCGCGGGGTCGTTCACGAGGGCGCGGTGGTCGAGGTGGTGGCTCGGGTGAACGACCCGGCGCTCACCGAGGCCCTGCTCAGCGTGCACGGGGTGGTCTACGAGGTGCCCGTCCGAGATGGGCGTCTGCAGCAAAACATTGTGGTGTTGCCGGGGCAGAACCGGGTCGGTGTGGTGGTGCGGCGCGGGGCCGAGCGGGCCCAGGCTTCGTCGACCTTCTTCGTTCAGCGCGAGGGGGTCGAGCTGATGGTGCTCGTGGGGTGGTCGTCGCGGCGCGAGATCATCGATCTGTGGGTGCGCGAGCCCAACGGCGAGACCTGCAAATGGGATCACCGCAGCACCGAAGAAGGCGGCACCTTGCTCGATTTCTCGGCCGACGCGATCGGCTTCGGCTCGCAGGGGTACCTCGCGCCGACGGTGCAACCCGGTCGGTATCGCCTCAAGATTCACTACTGGTCTGATGAGGCGCGGCGCGAAGAGGGGCAGTCGATCGAGACGCTTCTTGGCGCCCTCAACGACGCCGAGGCCGCCCTGCGTGCTCACAGCTCGGCGCCTCACCGCGAGGCCGTCGAGGCGGCGCGGCGGGCGCTCGAACGCTGGGCCGAGCCTGCGGGGGTGCAGACGCCGGTTCATGCCGACGTGCTGCTCTTTGCCAACACGCCCTTCGAGCGGCGGTGGCACTTCGAGCTGATCGCGCAGCGCACCGGGCAGCTTCAGAGCCTGGGTGAGATCGAAATCTCAGAGGCGATGCTCCGAGAGGCGCGGGCGGTGCGGTGATGCGCGCGTCGTTGACCCTGAGCCTGGTGCTGCTGACGGGCCTCGCGACGGCCCAACACGTCGCCCGTGAGCCCGCGTCGGGCGAGGGCTCGCTCTTGCCCTTGGCGTCGCCGCGTCGCGGGTTCCTGTTGCTCGATGCCGAGCGCACGGTGGTGCCGGGGCGGCCGGCGTCGGTGCATGTTCAGCTTCGCGGCGGTGGGCCCCTTCGGCTGAGCGTGTTTCAGGTCGAAGACCCCCTCGCGCTGGTGCGTCGCCCGCCCGCGCCCGATGGCCTCGCGCTGGCCCAAGGGCCCTACGGTGCGGCCGCCGAGCGGCTTGTCGCGCAGGGGCAGATTGGGCGCCGCGATGGGGGCCTCGCGCTGCGCGCCGACCGCACGGTGAACCTCGTCGCGACGCCGCCCCGTGACGCGGTCAGCGACGAGCAAGACGCGTACGACAACACCGACGACGCGCTCTCGGGGGTCGAGACCCGGTGGGTCCGCGCGGGGGCCTGGGCCGACACCGAGGTGCCGCTCGGCCCGCTGCCCGAAGGGGTCTACCTCGTTCAAGCGCGGGCCGGCGCCTTTGTCGCCCACACCCTCGTCAACGTGAGCGCGTTGGTGACGCTCTTGCGCCGCGGTGACGCGCGCGACGTCGCGGTGGTGGCCGACGCCCAAGGGGTGCCCCAAACGGGGGTCTCGGTGCGCGCGTACGGCGACGACGCGCAGCCCGTGGTGCGGCAGAGCGACGCCGCGGGGCTCGTCGCGTGGCCCGCGCAAGAGAGCGTCTCGGTTCAGGTGGTGGCGCATCGCGGCCAGAGCTGGGCTTGGGCGCGGGCCAACCACGCGCGGCTCGCGCTCTGCGACACGCGGGTGTACCTCGATGTGGGGCGTCCGGCCTTTCGTGTGAATGAGAGGCTCCATGTGCGGGGCCATTTGCGCGGTTGCTCGGGCCAGGAGGAGGGCCCCTTGGCGCATCGCCGGGTGACCTTGTTCAATGAAGCGTCGGCCGCCGAAGGGGTGTCGGTCGAGAGCGACGCGCGGGGTGACTTCGAGGCCGAGCTGGCGGTGCGCTCGACCTATCTCGGGGCCGCGGTCGACGGGGCGCGGCATGTGCGCACGATCACCCTTGATTCACGGGCGCTCCCGGCGAGGGCGCTGCGGGTCGACGTCGACCGCGCGGTGGCCTCGTCGGGCGACGAGGTGACGGTCAGGGTGAGCGACGACGCTGGGGGGTGGCCCTGGCCCGCCGCCGTGACGGTGACCCTCTTCGGGCAGTCTGTGCGGTCGATGGTGGGCCCGGGGCAACCCGGCACGGCGCGCTTTCGTGTGCCTGCGATGCGCGAGGTGTTGCGCCGCGAGGTGGTTCACGCGCTGCTCTCGATGCCCGGGCACATGGTCACGGCCGAGACGCAGCTCTGGGTCGGGCACGCCGCGCGGGTGCTCGAGGTGCGCGCCCTCACGGCCCTGGGGCGAACGGGTGAGCCCGCCGCGGTGCAGATTCGCGCCGAAGACCTCGCGGGGCGCCAGGTCGAACAGCAGGTGCGGGTCGAGGTCTTGGGGAGCGACGGCAACCGCCCCGTCGGGGCCGTGCGCTGGGCCTCAGCGCTGCGCCTCGCGGCGGGGGCGGGGGCAGCGGCGCCGCAGTACGAGGTGTCGTTGCCGGGTGAGGGCCCCTGGTGGGTGCGCGCGCGGAGCCTCGATTCGGCCGCCGTCGAGGCCTCGACGGTGATCTGGGATCGCCTGCGACGGCCCGCCATGGGGGGACCGGGCTTGCAGATTCAGTCGCAAGAGACGGCCCGGGTGGCAGGCGAATCGCTGGGCTTTGTGATGTCGCGCCCGGCCCGTGGGGCGACCTGGGTGACCTTCGAGCAATCCGGGGTGCTCGCGTCGCGGTGGGTGGCCTCGCTGGGGAGCGCGTCTCCGTCGCGGTGGGAGATGGCCCTGCCCGAAGGGGCTCGCGGCGGGGTGAGCCTGGTGGCGACGCACATCCGTGACGGCTCGGTCGCGGTGGCGAGCGCCCGGGTCGAGGCCGAGGCGGTGCGGCCCTTGGTGCTCTCGCTGGGCGCGCCGGGGCGCGTGTTCGACACCGGGCAGACCGTGCGACTCCAGCTTGAGACCCGCGACGATCGCGGGGCCCCGCGTGACGCCGTGGTGTCGCTCTGGCTCGCCGACGAGGGCTACTGGGAGCTGGCCGAAGAGCGCTACCCCATGCCCGATCAACTCTTGCAACTCCCGGGGCGGCCCGCGAGCGCGGCCGACAGCAGCCACATCGTCGCGTACGGGGCCGACGAGGGGCGCATGCTCGACCCCGTCGCATTGTGGAATCAAGAGCAATTACCATTGCTTACGCGGTATCACATCTGGGCCTCGGGGGCCTCGCTGGTCACCTTCTCTGAGACCGCGACCTTGCCGCTGTTGGCGCAAGCCCTCGCGCGCGCGGCGGGGTTGACCGGGGCGCCGGTGGTGTGCCCGGCGCGTGCGGCGGCGGTGGGCCGCGCGTCGCTGGTGGTGCGCGACGTGCCGTGGGATCTCTTGGCCGCACAGATTGCCGCGAAGACCGAGACCTTTGCGTCGGTCCGTCGCGGGGTGTTGCATCTGGATTGCACCGAGCCCACCGACCTCGCCCCCAACGTCGGGGGCCTCGGCGGCTCGGGGACGGGCAGCGGGTACGGGGGCTGCTCGGGCGGCCGCAACACGGTGCGCGAGCAGACCCTCGAAGGCGATCTGTTCTTTCTCGGGCGGGTGTCGACGGGGCCGACCGGGGTGCGGGTGGTCGAGGTGCCGATGCCCGCGGTGCCTGGGCGTTGGCGGCTCCAGGCCCTGGCCATCGACGGTCACGGGCGGGGCGACCGTCGCGCCCTCTCGTGGGCGACGTCGCGCGCGGTGGTGGCGCGAATGGGGCTCCCGCGGAGCCTCAGGGTCGGCGACGAGGTGCAAGTCTCGCTCGACGTGACGGCCCCGACGCTGGCCTCTCAGACCCTCGCGTTGCGGCTCGAAGCCGAGGGGGTCGCCGTGCGCGGGCTCCCGTCGGAGCTGCGCCTCGACCCGCGCGGCGAGGGGCACCTCGAAGGCGCGCTGTCAGCGAACGCGGTGGGGCAGGCCCATCTTCGTGCGCAGCTCACCGACGCGACGGGCCGCGTCGTCGACGCCGTGCAGAACCACATCGCCGTATTCGACGACATGCGCGCGGTGCCATGGGCGACGCAGCTCTGGCTCGACGAAGCGCAGGGCGAACACCGGGTGACCTTGCCCGCGATGCAGGGCGCGACGCAGCTGCACGTTCAGCTCGACGACGGGCTCGACGACGCCGTCTCTGAGGCCCTGGCGCAGCTCGCCGAGCCGCGTTGGCTGGTGCCAGGCCTGTGGGTCGATCGGCTTGAGAGCTTCGCGGCCCTCGCGGGGCTCGAAGGCCGCCTCAACGAGGCGCAACAGCACGAAATTGCGGCAGGGTGGCGCTCGACCGCGGCGGCGTTGCAGGGCCTCTCGACGCGCCAGGAGGGACTCGGGTGGTGGCGCGGGGCGCCCGCCTCGCTGGCCCTGACGGCGCGGCTCCTGAGCGCGCTGCCGCCGCGGTCTCAAGGGTGGAGTCGCCTCTGGGGGTACCTCCGCGCGAACGCTGAGGCCGCCGCGGGGCCCGATCGGGTCTACGCCGCCGAGGCCCTCAGCCGCGGAGACGCCGCGAGCGACCGGGCCCTCGCCGCGCGGCTCCTCGCCGCCGCCGCGCACGACGAGACGCTCTCGCTGGCGCTCGTGGCGCGGGCTGTCTCGGCCGAGCGCACCCTCGGCGCGCGGCGCGCTTCGGCGTGGCCCGAGCGCCTGGGGAGGGCCTTTGACGCGACCCTCGCAGACCCGCAAGAGAGCCCCTGCGGCGGCCCCGTGTGGTGGCTCTGCATGGCCCGCGAGGGCACCCGTACGGCGCTCATCGAGGCGGCCCGCGCCCTCGACTCCGTGGGCGCCCTCGATGCCCCGCGCAAGGCGCAGCTCTGGCGCTGGCTGCGAGGCCACCCGCAACGCGGCGGCGGGTGGGTGCGAAGCGGCGAGGGGGGCGCTTGGGCGATGCTTCTGGCGACGCTGCGAGGTCGCGCCGAGGAGCCGCGGGTGCGGTTCGAGCTCCTCTCGGGCGCCGAAGGTCTCGCGCAGTTCGAGGGGCGGGCGCCGCAGACCGTGCCGCTCTCGGGGCCCGGGCCCTTGACGCTGCGCTGGGTCGCTTCGGGGCCGGTGCGGGCGCGGGTTCGGCTCAGCGCCTCGCTGCCCCTGGCCGATGGCGCGTGGGTCGAGGGGCCGGTGCCGCTCACGCGCGCCGTGCGCCTGACGCCGACGCCGACGATGACCTTGCAGTGGCGGCTCCCGCACGCGGTCGACGGCGTCACCCTCGACGTGCCCCTGCCGACGGGGGGGAGCGTGGCGCGCCGCGCGGGGGCCTCGTTCGCGGTGCTCTCTGCGACCGGCGGGCTCGGCTTCACCGACGCCCTCGATCTGAGCCCTGGGAGCCGCTGGGCTGAGGTCGCCCTCGACGAGGGTCGGCTGCACCTCGACCTCGGGCGCTTGAACGCGGGCGAACACACCGTCGAGGTGCCGCTGGTGATCGAACAGAGCGGCCGCCTCCAAGCCGGGAGGGCCATCTTGCAGAGCTTCGATGGCTCGCTTTGGGGTGTCACGGCGCCGATCGAGATCGCGTATCGTCGCCCGCCATGAGCGGCAAAACCCACGAGCTCGAACAGGTCGCTGATCCGCGAAAAATAAGCGCAATTCTAGAATCTCTGCGCACCGCCCCGCGCACCTACGAAGAGCTCGCCCGCGACCGCAGGGTGGGGCTCGAGCGCCGGATGTTGCAGGTGTATCTCAATCAGTATTTGCCTGAGCGCGGGTACAAGATCGAAGAGCGCAAGCGCGGTCGGCAGAAAGAGTTCGCCATCGCACAAGAGGCCATCGACGAGGTGGCCTCGACCGAGGTCGCGCTGTTGGCGCTCGCCCGCGGCGTGCTGCAAGGCCTCTTTCCCATCGAAGGGACGCTGTTCGAAGCGAGAAAATCTGCGCCGGTGCTCGCCTGGGCCGCCGGGGTGCCCGAGCTCACCGAGCACCACCACCAGGTGCTCCTGCGGTGGATCCGCGTGGCCAGCCGAACCAACCTCCGGGCCATGATGTTGAACTACCGTTCGGCCAACGACCTCGAAGCGCGCCCGCGGCTCGTGTGGCCCATCGGGGTGTCGCTGCGCGAGGGGCGCCGGGTGTACCTCCACGCCGTCGAGGAGCCCGCCCGCCCGCGAGGCGACACCCGCAATCTGGCGCTCGAGCGTGTGGTTTACGGCCCCAACGGCGCGCTTTGGGAGGCCGCGGCGGTGCACCAGGTCGTGCCCGGGTGGATGCGCGAACGACGCCCCAGGCTCGATGAATTCGTCAGGGCCCCGTTCGGCCTCGTGCGCGCGACGACCGAGAAGATGGTGACGGTGCGGGTGCGTTGCTCGGCCCAACAGCGCACCTACCTCGAAGACCGGTGTTGGGGGCCGAACCAACGGAGCGCGCCCTTGCCGGGGGGCGAGCTCGAGCTCAGCTTCGGCCCCGTCGCGCTCGAAGAGGCGTTGGGGTGGTGCGGTCAGTGGTGGCGCGGCGTCACCGTGGTGGGCGACGCGCTGCTGAAGGCCGAGTGGGTCAAATCGCTGCGCGAGCGGCTCAGCGCGACGACCCGCGACGACGCCGACGGAGCATCACCGCGAGGCCCATGACGCCGAGGTAGAGCGCCTCGTGCCGGGCGTGGGTGGTGGGCAGGGTGTTGCAATCACAGCCGCCCCGCGCCTCGTAGCGCGTCGTCACCGGGGCCGCGTCGGCGTCGGCGCGCGCCGCATCGCCCGACGCGCCCGCATCGCTCGCGTCGACGGGGAAGCCGGCGTCGTCCATCACGGGGAGGGTCACGTCGGGGCGCGCGCCGCCGTCAGGATCCATCATGGGCGAGGTGTTGGGTGACACCACGGCGTTCAGGCGACCGCGGTTGCCCGTGGCGGTGTCATACCCCAATGAACAAGACTCGATGGCTTCGTCGAACTCGGCCACCAAGGCGTCATTGACGCTGTTCGCGGGGGCCCACAAGACCCACACCACGTCGAGCGCCCGCGGCGTATTGGGGAAGGCCGGGTTACGCCGCCCGTTGGCGCGAATGAGGTCGTCGACGGTGAGGTCGACGCGCCGCCCGCGCACCGTCACTTGTTGGTTGTAATACGTCGGCGGGCTCTCGCGGCCGTACCCGCGCGGCACGTCGCGGGGCTCGGCGATCATGAAGGTCGGCCGCACCTCGGCGGGGGCCATCAAGCCCATCGAGTAGAGGTCGAAATCGCTGAAGCGAAAGGTCGGCCGCTCGGTGCGAAAGAGGCCCGCCGAGAGCTCAGACCAGGCGTTACCCTCCATCGGAGAGCCGCCGCTGTTTACAAAGAAGCTCCAGTGCGACCGGTTGACGATGGTGCCGTTGGCGAGGCGGTTGCCGCGCCCGAGGAGGATGTCGACGGCCAGCGCGGGGGCGGCCCCATCGCTCGCATCGGCGCTCGCATCGGCGCTCGCATCGCCGAGGGCCGCGGCGTCGCCCGCGGGCGCATCGCCCGTCGCCGCCACGTCACCCGCGGCGTCGTCTGAGGCATCGCCCGGGCCGGCGTCGGTGAGGCTCGCGTCGCCCTCGGGCGCCCCCGCGTCGAGGGTCGAGTCGGGGTACGGCGGCGCCGTGAAGAAGGTGCCATACCGATGACCGAACTCTTGCGTGCAAATGAGATAACGCCCGAAATTCACCGCCCGCGGGTCGGTGTAGAAGCGCAACGAGTTGAGGTAGAGAAACCCGTCGAGGGTGAACGAGGTGCCGTAGACGCGGTTGTTGTCAAAGACCTCGGTGCGGCCGTCGGCGCTCGAACGGATGCCGATGCCCCGGACGTCGTTACGAATCGGGAGGTAATAGGCCAGCGGGTCTTGCGTCGAAGGGATCTGCATCGTCGCCAGGAAGCGACCCTCGACGAAGCCTTCAACGTTGTTCAACGCCGCGGTGACCTCTTGAATAAAGAGGATCGTCTCGCGGGTGTTGCCCGCGGGGATCTCATCACCAAACTGGTTGTTCTCGGCGTTGCCGTCGTCGGTCAAGATGTACCCATGACGGGTGACCCGCGCGACGGTGATGCCGTGGGCTGAGAACGACTGAAGCATGACCGCGGCCACGAGACCGGCAGAAGCAAAGGGGCGAAGACGACGCACGGGAGACTCCACGCAAGGGCCTCGCAGCGAGGCTGCGGCTCTCTACCACCCCTCTCGACCGCTGCACAGCGGCGCCGATGCGTCACCCCCCTCGGCGCGGCGCGCCCGACGCGCGGGCGTTGCTTCAGCCGAGACGCTGCGTTGCTCAGAGGCAACTCGTATGACGAAAGAACCGTTTGGGTAGACGGGTTATAGAGCGCCCGCTGACCCCGCCATCGGGCCGTCGCCGCGGTGGCGTCACCTCACACCTTGGAAGTTCTCAATGAAGCTCTACTTTTCGCCCGGGGCGTGCTCGCTCTCGCCCAACATCGCCGCCCACGAGGCGGGCCTCGACCTCCAGCTTGTGCAGGTCGACATGCGCAGCAAGAAGCTGCCCAATGGCGGTGACTTTCTCGCCATCAACCCCAAGGGCTACGTGCCCGCGCTCGAGCTCGACGACGGCGCGGTGCTCACCGAAGGCCCGGCCATCGTGCAGTACCTCGCCGACCTCAAGCCCGACGCGGGGCTCGCGCCGGCCGCGGGCACCATGGCGCGGTACAGGCTCCAAGAGTGGCTGACCTTCATCGGCACTGAGATCCACAAGACCTTCAGCGCGCTCTTCGCGCCCAACCCCGACGAGGTCAAAGACAACGCGCGGAAGCGCCTCGCCGCGCGCTTCGCCCTGCTCGAAAAGCACTTCGCGTCAGAAGAGTACCTCCTCGGCGGGCGCTTCACCGTGGCCGACGGGTACCTCTACACGGTGCTCCGCTGGAGCCGCGTGACCGGGGTCGACCTTGAGCCCTTTGAGAAGCTCCGCGCCTTTATGGAGCGCGTGGGGGCGCGCCCCGCGGTGCAGGCGGCCATCGCGGCCGAGAAGCTCAAGGGCTGAGGGCTCGCTCAGCGCGCGGCGAGCACGGCGCAGACCCGCGCGACCTCGTCGTCGCGCAGCTCGGCGTACATGGGCAGCGTCACGTGGTGCCGCGCGAAATGGGCGGCGGCGGCCCAGGCGCCGCGCGGGGCCGCGATGGCGGGCTGCTCGGGCAGGGCCTTGGGGTAATGGCTGGCGTGGCCGATCTTGGCGGCGCTGAGGGCCGCCCGCAGGGCCTCGGGGGCCTCGGTCAAGACGGGGTAGAGGTGCCGTGCGTGGCCCTCTCCTTGGCGGTTCAGCGAGGGGCGCGCGCGGGGGTGGCCGTCGAGGGCGGCGTCGTAGCGCGCGGCGATGGCGCGGCGACGCGCGTTGGCCGCGCCGAGGGCCGGGAGCTTCGCCCCGAGCACCGCGGCTTGCAGCTCGTCGAGCCGAGAGTTGATGCCGTGTTCGACGTGTTCGTACTTCGACGCCTGGCCGTAATCGCGCAGGCGGCGGAGGCGTTGGGCGAGGGGCTCGCGGTGGGTCAAGACCGCCCCGGCGTCGCCGAGGGCCCCGAGGTTCTTGGTCGGATAAAAGCTGAACGTGGTGGCCGCCCCGGCCCAACCCACCGGGCGCCCCGCGTCACGCGCGCCGTGGGCCTGGGCGGCGTCTTCGATGAGGTGAACGCCGCGCAGATCGCAGAGCGCCTTGAGAGGCGCGAGCTCACAACACTGACCGTAGAGGTGCACCGCGATGACGGCGCGGGTCTTCGCGCTCAACACCGCGGCGACGGTCTCTGCGGTGACGAGCCCCGTGAGCGGGTCGATGTCTGCAAAGACCGGGGTGGCGCCCACCTGGCGGACCGCCGTCGCGGTGGGCATCGCGGTGAGGGCGGGCACCACCACCTCGTCGCCCGCGGCGACGTCGAGGGCCATGAGCGCGAGCACGATGGCGTCGGTGCCGTTGGCGCAGCCGACGATGTGCGGGGCCTCACAGAACACCGCGAAATCTCTCTCGAATTGCGCGAGCTCTTTGCCGAGGATGTACCACCCGCTGCCGAGCGCCCGGCGCACGGCGCCGTCGATGGCCTCTCGGTGATTGCGGTACTGACGGTCGAGGTCGCCAAACGGCACGATGGGGAGATCAGACATACGCCCTCAGATGTTGGCGGTAATGAGAGACCGTGCGGCGCATGCCCGCGTCGAGCGCGGTGCGCGGGGCCCACGCGAGGTGTCGCTGGGCCAGGGTGATGTCAGAGACGAAATCGCCGACCTCCATGGCCTTGCGGGCGGCGGTGTAGGGCACGAGTTCGTACCGCGCCTCGGGGCCGACCGCGTCGCAGATGGCCGCGGCGATTTCGCGCAACGACAGGCCCTCGGGCGAGCCCACGTTGATCACCTCGGGGAGCGCCTCAGGGCTGTCGACGGCGGCGATCACCGCCTCGGCGATGTCGTCGACGAAGACCAGGTCGCGCCGCACGAGGCCGTCGCCGAACACCTTGATCGGCAAGCCCTGGAGCGCCTGACCGACCCACCAGGTGATGACCCCAAACTCGGGGCTCTTGAGCTGCCCCCCGGGGCCGTAGGCGTTGGTGATGCGCAGCGACACGCTCGTGAGACCGTGGAGCCGACCGAAGGTGCGAAAGGCTTCTTCTGCCGCGACCTTCGACCACTCGTGCATGCCCCGGGGGGCGAGCGGCGCGCGCTCCGACACGGGCAACGCCTCGGGGGCGCCGTAGACGCCGCGGGTCGAGCAGAACACCAGCCGCGCCTCGGGGCAGACGCGCCGAACGCCGTCGAGCAGCGCCACGCTGGCCTCGACGTTGTGGGCGACATCGCGCTGCGGGGCCTCGACCCCGGCGACGTGCGAGACGTGCCCCGCGGCGTGAACCACCGCGTCGACCCCCGCGAGCGCGCGCTTGAGGGCCTCGGCGTCGCGGAGGTCGGCCTCGATGAGCTCGAAGCGGCCCGCCTCGTCGGCGAGGTTCTGATCGTTGGCGCCGTGCCGCGGGAGCCGACAATCGAGCACCCGCACCGCGTCGCCGCGTCGTACGAGCTGGCGCACCGCGGCGCTGCCGAGCATGCCCAGGCCGCCGGTGACCAAGACCGTTCGGCTCACGCCTTCACCTGGCTGTTGTCGCCGAGCACGAAGCGCATCGCCCGCGGCCGCTCGTCGCCCCGCTCGACGCTCGCCCCGCGGCCCAAGACCGAATCGACCACGCGCCCTTGCAGCGAGAGCACCCGCGAGTTCGCGAGGAGGATCGAGTGCTCGACCTCGCTCGAACGCACCACGCAGTTTTCGCCCACGCTGGTGAAGGGGCCGATGTACGCGTCTTCGATCACGGCCCCCGCCGCGACCATCACGGGCCCGCGAATCACCGAGCGTCGCACGATGGCGCCCCTCTCGATCTTGACCCGAAACTCGACCCGGCTCTCGGCGTCGACGTCGCCCTCGATCTGGTGGGCCACGCGGTCGAGCACCATGCGGTTGGCGTCGAGGAGGTCTTCGGGGCGGCCCGTGTCCTTCCAGTATCCGGTGACGATTTCGGCCCTGACGTCGCGGCCGTCGGTGATCAATTTCTGAATCGCGTCGGTGATCTCGAGCTCGCCGCGCCACGAGGGCTTGATGCTCTTGCACGCGGTGAAGATCGACTTTGTAAAGACGTACACCCCGATGATGCCGAGGTCGCTCGGCGGCACCTTGGGCTTCTCGACCAGCTCGCGGATGATCTCGCCTTCGAGCACGGCGACCCCAAACTGCTGCGGGTTCGCGACCCGCGCCAGGAGGATCATGGCCTCGCTCTGACGCGCGTTGAACTTCTCGACGATGGGCGTCACCCCGTCGATGATGAAGTTGTCGCCGAGGTACATCACAAAGGGCGAATCGCCGATGAAGTCTTCGGCGATCATCACGGCGTGGGCGAGGCCCCGGGGCGCGTCTTGCGCGATGTACGTCACCCTGACGCCGAAGCGCGAGCCGTCGCCCACCGCGGCCTCGATCTCGTCACGGGTGTGCCCCACGACGATGCCGATCTCGGTGATGCCCGCCTCGCGGAGGGCCTCGATGCCGTAAAAGAGCACGGGCTTGTTGGCGATCGGGATGAGCTGCTTGGCGCTGGTGTAGGTCAGCGGGCGGAGCCGGGTGCCGTGGCCACCCGAGAGGATCAGTCCTTTGAGCGTTGACGCCATGGTGGGCCTCGTTCAGCGTTGTTGGTAGTTGCGCGTGAGGTGTGCGCGGTGTGATGCGTTGCCCTCGACGGCGTCGCACCATGCAGCGTTCTGTTGGTACCAATCGATGGTGGCGTCGAGCCCGGGCTCGAAGCGCACCTCGGGCTCGAAGCCGAGCTCGCGCCGCGCGCGGGTGATGTCCATCGCGTAACGGCGGTCGTGGCCGGGGCGGTCGGTGACGTACGCGATCAACGACTCGGGGCGCCCGAGGTGCGCGAGGAGCCGCTTGACCAGCGCGAGGTTGGTGCGCTCGGCCTCGCCCCCGAGGTTGTAGACCCGCCCGCTCTCGCCCTTGTCACCCGCGAGGAGCACGCCGCGGTTGTGGTCATCGACGTGGATCCAATCGCGCACGTTGAGCCCGTCGCCGTACACCGGCAGGGGCTGCCCCGCGAGGGCCTTTCGCACCATCACCGGGATGAGCTTCTCGGGCATTTGATAGGGCCCATAGTTGTTCGAACAGCGCGTAATCACCGCGTCGATCTTGAAGGTGCGGCACCACGCCTGCACGAGCAGATCAGACGAGGCCTTGCTGCTCGAATACGGCGACGACGGGTCGATGGGCGTCTCTTCGGTGAACAAGCCCGTGGGGCCGAGCGAGCCGTACACCTCGTCGGTGCTGACATGCACCAGCCTGACGCCCTTCGCGGCGCGCACCGCTTCGAGCACGCGAAAGGTGCCCTCGACGTTGGTGCGAACAAACTCCGCCGGGCCGTGGATGCTGCGGTCGACGTGCGACTCCGCCGCGAGGTGGTACACCCGCTGGGCCCCCGCCACCGCGGCGCTGAGCGCGGGGCCGTCGCAGATGTCGCCCTGCACGAAGCGAAAGCGCGGGTTCGCCTCACAATCGACGAGCGACTCGCGGTGACCCGCGTAGGTGAGCGCGTCGTAGACCGTGACCTCGACCTCGGGGCGCGTCGCGAGGATCTGCCGCACAAGGTTCGAG
Organism: Myxococcales bacterium; assembly: GCA_016792845.1. GTDB lineage: Bacteria > Myxococcota_A > Polyangia > Polyangiales > JAEUKH01. The sequence goes on from JAEUKH010000008.1 coordinate 55,337, forward strand.
CCGATAAAGCCGGCGCCGCCGGTGACGATCCATCGTTGCACAGATGGGCTCCTCGCTGAGGGTGAGTAGACGGGGCTGAAGGGGCCTCAGGGGCGCCTGGCGACGACGTAGATCTCGCCCGCGATGTCGGGGTACTGCTCGCCGAGCTGCATAAACGCGCGCAGCATGGGGGCCGTGAAGGTCTGCTCGATCTGCTTGTTCGAGAGCGGCTTGAGCCAGTACCCGCCGAACACCTCGACGGCGAAGCCCGCGTCGCGAAAATCACGGCGGAAGGTCTCGGGGGTGTAAACCCGGCGATGCCCGTGGTGGCGATCCATCTCGTTGAGGGCCTCTTCGAAGGGCAAGAGACCCATCAGCGTCGCGGCCTGACGGTGAATCGACCGCGCGTTCGGCACCGCCGCGAGGACGCGCCCCCCGGGGCTCAGCCACGGCAGCGTGCGGCGCAGCACATCAACCGGGTTGTCGACGTGCTCGAGCACATGGCCGAGCACGATGGTGTCAAAGCTGTGCTTCGGCTCATAGTCTTCAAAGAGCGAGCAGGTGACCTCGGCGTCAGGGTACCGCGCCTGCAAATCGGCGGCGAAGCGCGACGAGCCCTCGACGATCGACATGGGGCGCCCGAGCTTGTGCAAGAGCGCGGTCATCACACCCTCGGCGGGGCCCATTTCGAGCATGCGCCCCGGGCCCACGTACCGCTTGAAGACCTCAAAGCAGTATTGAATGGTGTCGGTGTTGACCCCAGCGGCATAGAGTGACTGGCTGGCAATCTCGTCGATTCGCGATTTCTCTTCAGTGTGGCTCATGGGGCTCTTAAAGGGCGAAGGGGCTCGTCGGTGGCCTCGTGGGATGCGCCCCCGAGGCCCTGCATTCATGCGCTCAGGCCGCCTCGATGAGCTCGACGAGGAGCCCGCCCGGCGCCATCAAGAAGGCGATCTTGCGCATCGAGAAGGCCACCGCGGGCACCGGCGCGACGGTGACCTTGGCGCGCATCGTGGCCTTGAGGTGCGCGACGCTCGCCGCGATGTCATCGGTCTCGTAGGCCGTGTGATAGAGGTGAACGCCGCGGCTCAACCAGCCTGAGACGGGGCTCTCGGCGGTGCTCGGCGCGACGAGCTCGATGCGGGTGCCGGGCAAGACCAGGAAGCGCCCCCGGATGGCCTGAACCGGGTCTTCAAAGTCTTCGCCCTCGCGCACAAACCCGAGGGCGCGGTAGCGGGCTTCGGCCTCGTCGAGGTCGCGGCACGCGACGCCGGTGTGATGAAAACGCAGTGAAGGTGCCATCGGCGTGAGCATTCGGCGGGTCAGCGGGGGGCGCCAAGCCGGCCCGCGATGCGCGTCGCGAGCGGCGAGAGCGAGGCCTCAAGGGTCGCGAGGTCGGCCGCCTCGAAGCGGTGCTCGACGGCGTCGAAGGGCTGACCGTCGAGGGTGATCGCGCCCGGCAAGACGCGGCGGAGGCGGCACCCGCAGCGGTCGTGAAACGACACCACCGCGGCGTTGTCGGCGACGGTGCGGCAATAGAGCGCGTCGAGGCCCAAGCGCGAGAAGGCCACGCGGTAGACCAACAAGGCCGAGGCCGCGGCGGCGAGGCTGCCCTCGCGGAGGATCCACCGGCCCCACTCGGCCTCGCGGCCCCCCGCCCCGACGCTGAGGTCGTAGAGCCCCACGAAGCCCTCGGTGGCCCCGGTGTCGTTTCGGACGATGGCGAAATACCAGTCGCCCTCGCGCTCGAAATAGCGCCGGAGCCAGTCGCGCTGGGCCTCGGGGTCAGGGCTGACGGCGTTCAAATACCGGGTGCGCTCGCCCCGGGCCCGCAGCGCGACGAGGGTCTCAGCGTCGTCGAGGGTCACCGGGCGAAGCGAATACCCCGGCCCCGCCGCGCTGAGCTCATGCCGCACGAAGACCCCCGAGGGCCCGCACGATGGCATCGACCGAGTCGAGGGTGGCCACCACGGCCTCTGAAATTTCGACCTCGAAGGTGTCTTCGAGGGCGAAGACGACCTCGATGTGCTTGACCGAATCCCACGCGGCGAGACCCTGCCGGCGTGTGTCTTCGGTGCGCGACACCGCGACCCCGAGCACGGCCTCGAGCACCTCTGCCACCGCCGCGCGATCAAGCTCTTTTGCCATCGCCGTCGCCACTATCACATGCTCCAGATGATCTCTACGGGCATCGGGCGCGGCCTGCGCGGCGTGCTCGGCACCTCGCCCCCGTCGTCGCCGTCGAGGGCCTCGACGGCCTCGTAGCGCGCCAGCCAGTGCAGCGCGGGGCCGTTGCGCGGACCGCGCCGCCAGCGGTACCGCACCCCCGCGGCGCCGAGGCGCGTCGCGAGGTGGGCCACCGACTCGCCGACGATGAGGTCTTCGAGGTCGCGCCCCATCGCGCGGCACGAGATGCAGACCTCGTCGACCACCAGGGTCTCGCCCTCGCGGCGCGCCCCGACGACGGCGATGACCCCCGAGTCGCTCAGCCGGTCTTCGAGCGACACCGTGACAAACCCGGCCTCGGCGGAGCCCGCGCGGTGGCTCACCTCGGCCGCCGAGAGGCGCGCCATGCCGAGGTTGAACTGGTTGGTTTTATTCGACAATTCGTGCACCCGGGCGAGCGCCTCGCCCTGCGGCACCGCGAAGGTGAGCTTCACCCCGAGGCTCGCGAGGTAGGCCTCTCGGTCGAGCTCTGGGGTCTCGAGCGCCCTGCGGGCCTCGCTCGCGGCGAGGTCGGCGGCGCGGAGCTGATCTTCGCGCGAGACGCGCCACGCGAAGAGCCCCGGCGCGAGCCCCAGGGCCCTCGCCGTGAGCGCGCCCTCAGGGGCCGCGTGGAGGGTCTTCACCGTCGGCAGCGCGGCGCTCACCGCGGCGAGCTCGCCCGGGTTGTCGTCGACGAAGAGCACCGCGTCGACGCCGATGCGGAGCTGCGCGGCGATGGCGGCGATGGCCTCTGACTTGGCGCCCCAGCTCACGCCCCAGGCCGAGATGTGCTCGGCCTTGAGCGCGAAATCGTCTCGGGCGGCGAAGAGGGCGTCGACGTCGGCCCGCTCGTTGCGTGACACCACCGCGAGAAAGAGCCCCCGGGCCCGCAGCGCGACGAGGGTCTCTTGCAGCCGCCGGTGGCCCTCGGTGAGCGCGACGCCCTGAACGCCGTCTTCGCCCAGGACCCCGGCGTAGAGGGTGTGGTCGAGGTCGAGGGCCAGGGCCTTGAGCCGCGGGGCCACGCTCGCCGGGAGCCACCGCAGGCCGAGGTGCCGCGCGCTCTCAAGGTTGAGCCGGTCGCTCCATCGCGAGCCGAGGGCCTTGCTGCGCGGGTCGGCGGCGCCCGGGCCGAGGGCTTCGGCGAGGGCCGAGACGGGCAGAAGGTGCACCCCCGCGAGGCCCGCGAGGGCGGTCTCAAGGGCCGCGTTGAGCCCCGCGAGGCCCGCGTCTCCGTCGCCGCCGAGGGGGGCGTGGTCGGCCACGAGGACGGGGCCGTCGAAGCCCTGACGCATCGCGGTCACCCGCGAGGCGAGCCAGGCCGCGAGGGCCTCAGGGCGCTCGAAACGCCCTGCGTAGCGCGAGAAATCGAGCCAGACGAGGGCGACCCTCGCGCCCACCGTGACGTCAGAGAGGGCGTCGTCGTAGTCGCTGAGGGTGACCGTGGGGCTGAAGCCCGCGAAGGCCAGGAAGGGCCCGAGGGCGCTGGCCACGTACTCGAAGGCGTGATTACGAAACACCTTGATCGAGAGGGCTTCGAGGGGGCCCGAGGCTTCGAGGTCGCTCGGTCGCAGCCGGGCGAGCTCGACGCGACGGAGGCGCTCGGCGAAGACGACGGGTTGCCACTCGGCGCGGCGGAGGCTCCGTTCGGCGGCGCTGGCCGGCAGGGCGGGGGGCTCGTTCACGGCGCGAACCGTACCCGCGCGGGGGCACCCTGTCAAAGCGCGAAAAGTGCTTGTCAACGCGGTGAAACGTCGGTGTCTCAGGGGCCTGAATGGGCGCCCCCGGGGCGGGCAACAGAGGGCCGCGCGGCGGGGTGCGGCTTCGTGGTACCGTCGGGCGGTGCGGTGCTCATGAGTGAGGGTGTGAGAGACGTTCCGAGGGTGGTGCGGTGGGATCTTGATAAGACCTATTTGCACACTGATTTTGATTCGATCCGGGGGCTCCTGCGCGCCGCGGTCGAGACGCCCGAGACCAAGCGCAGCGTGGCGGGCGCGCCCGCGCTGATCAAGGTGATGATGCGCGAGCGACCGACCTTGCTCACCATCGTCTCAGGGAGCCCCGAGCAGATGCGCTCCGCGCTCGAATCGAAGCTGAGGCTCGACGGCGTCGCGTGGTCTGACTTCTCGCTGAAGCCGTCGTTGCAGAACATCGTGCGGCTGCGCTTTCGCGCGCTCCGCGACCAGGTCGGGTACAAGCTCCCGGCGCTCTTGTGGCAGCGCCTGCGGGTCGGGGCCGACAGCCCTGACGAGACCCTCTTCGGCGACGACGCCGAGGCCGACGCGTTCGTGTACACCCTCTACGCTGACCTCCTCGCGGGGCGCGTGTCGAACAAGCTCCTCACCGCGGTGATGGAGCACGCGGGCACCTACCCCGACGTCATCGCCGAGACGCTCCGTCGGGTGCAAGAGGTGCCGCGGGTCGACCCCGTGCGTCGGGTGTTCATTCACCTTGAGCGCCGCAGCGACCCGGCCTTCTTTCGGCGCTACGGCCCGCGGGTCGTGCCGGTGTACGACTACCTCCAGTCAGCGCTGGTGTTGGTGGGCGACGGGGCCTTGAGCGCCGCGGGCGCAGCCGAGGTGATCGCGATGGTGGCGCGGGGTGGCGAGCGCTCGGTGGCCGAGCTCGCGGCCTCGTCGCACGACATCGTGACGCGCGGGCACGTGGGCCCCGAGACCGTGCGCGCGGTGGCCGAGGCCCTGGCCGCCCGCGGGGGCGACGGGCTCGAGCTCACGCCGCTCCTTGAGGCGATGCAGCGCACCCCGGCGCGGGGCGCGGTCGAGCCGCCGACGGCCGAGCTCGATTACCTCGCGGCCTTGCTCGAAGATCGGGCGCGCTGGGAGGCCGCGGGCAAGGCGGCGCGGGCCAAGAACCGTGCGAAATGACACGAGAATGGCGCGCGAGGGTGCAGCCGCGCATCCCCCGCGTGGACGATGCGCGCGGCGCTCTCTACACTGTGAGCCTATGAAGTTGACGCGGTGGCGGTGGCCTGTGCTGGGCTTGACGATGCTCGCGGGGGCCCTCGTTTGGGGGGGCTGCGGTGCGCGCACGGGGCTGCGCACGCCCGACGTGCCGAGCGACGGGCAGGCGTCGACCGATGTGCCGCAGGCGCGCGAGATTTGTGTCGAGCCGCGGCCTGACGCGGGCTTGTTCTCGATCAACCTTGAGACCCGGCCGCAGCTCTCGGTGGCCGACGTCTTCCTCGTGATTGATCGCACCGGCTCGATGGATCAAGAGATTGACAACATCAAGGCCAACCTCTCGTCGACCATCGTGCCCGCGATCGCGCGCACCATCGGCGACGTGCAGTTCGGCGTGGCGACCTACGGCGATTTCCCGCTCGACCCGTACGGCGACCCGAGCGACGTGCCGTTCACCCTGGTGTCGCCGATTGATCGCAGCGTGACCAACGTGCAAGGGGCGGTCAACTCGATCCGCGTGGGGGGCGGCGGCGACAACCCCGAGGCGATGGCCGAGGCGATGTTTCAGCTCGCGTCGGGCGAGGGCTACACCCCGTGGGTCACGCCGCGGGTGGCCTGCGCCGCGCCGGGGCGCGTGGGGTACGGCTGCTTCCGGCCGAACGCGCAGGCCATCATGATCCTCGTGGCCGACGCGCCCTCGCACAACGGCCCGGGCGGCTCGAACCCCTACGCGGCCTCGATCTTTACGCGCCCCCGGAGCTGCCCCGTCTCGCTCCCAAACTGCGCCGCGAGCCGCGCGCCGCACGCCTATGCCGAGGCCGTGACGGCGCTCAACGCGATGCGCGCGCGGGTCATCGGCATCTCGTCGGGCGCGGCGCCCTTTACGGGCCGCGGCGACCTCGAACGCTTCGCGCGCGACACCGGGGCCATCACCGCCGCCGGCGCGCCGCTGGTCTTCGACATCGGGAGCGACGGCCGCGGCCTCGACGCGCGGGTCGTCACGGCGGTCGAGACCTTCACCCAACAGGTTCGCTTCAACGCCGCCGCGCGGGTGATCGACCTCGACCCCGAGCGCCCGGCGAGCCGCATCGTGCGCGGCATCCGCGCGGTCTCGGCCGAGCCGTCGAGCCAGGTCGAGCGCGTCGACAGCGACGGGTTCTACGGCGTCTTTCCGGGCACCCGGCTGACCTTCGCGCTCGACCTTGTGGGCGACCTCCCGCTCACCGAGGCGCCGCAGCGCATCCCCGCGCGGGTGCAGTTTCTCGCCGACGGCCGCCCCGTGCTCGGGTATCGCGACATCGTGATCGTCTTGCCCGCCCGCGGCGAGCGCTGCGAGGGGGCCGAGCCCGGGCTCGACGCGGGCCGTCAGTAGCGTCGCGCGAGGCGCTGGTTTTGTGGCCCGAGAGGGCGTACCACTCGCCCGCGATGGTGTTGTCTCAGGGCCTTGTCGACGCGCTTCAGAGGTACCACGACGCGGTGGGGGCTGGGCCCTTGCCGGGCCTCCCGTCGTCGCCCGTCGAGGCCGTCTGCGCGGTGTTTACGGCGCACCCGTTCGAGACCCGAGAGTGGCATTTCGGGTGCTTCGCGCCGGGCGAGTCGTGGCCCTCGCTGGTGACCGGCGTGGGCGACCCCGAGGGTGACGCCGGGGTGGGCGACGCGGCGCTCGGGTGGGCCTTCGCGGTCGGTCAAATGCAGGTGTTGGCCAGGGCTCCGAAGGGCGGCAGCATCGTCGTCGACACCTGGCCCAACGACGACCGCGACGCGTTTGTGTTCGAGGTCGAGCGCTCGGGGCAGATCGGGCGCTTTCGCTTCGACCGCCTCGCGCCCTTCGTGAGCTTCGCGGCGGCGCTGGTGACCCGGCACCGCGACCCCAAGGCCTGGGTCAACGCGGGGGTCGCGCCGGCGACGAAGCTCGTGCCCGCGGTGATGGGCGCGCAGTTCGCGCACAGCGCGATGGGGGCGCTGCCGTGGCTCATGCGGCTGAACCCCGCGGTGTTCTTTCGCGCGTGTCGCCGGCAAGGCTGGCCCGAGGCGGTGGTCACCGCGCCGCCTTACGAGGCCGGCCGCACCCCCCTGCGGAGCGCCCTCGTGTGGAGCCTCGTCACCTTCTTGCGGACCCGCAGGGTGACCCTCGCGCCGGGGCTCTCGCGGGCCGAGCTGACCGCGCCGATGCGCGAGACCCTGGCGCAGCTTGAGGCCCTTGAGGCGGCCCTGGTGAGCGACACGGTGCCGCCGGTGCTGCGCGCGCTCGCCGAGGGCGACGGGCCCTTCGCGGCGGCGGCCCAGGCGTGGGTCGAGACCCATCGGGCGCTCCGCCAGCCGACCCTCGCGGGGGCGGTCGACGTGTCGGTCGAGGGCGCGCGCTTTCGCGCCGTGTACGACGCCATCGAGCAGCTCGTCGACGCGCTCGAAGCCCGCGAGGCGATCGAGATCGTGCCCCAACGCAAGGTCGAGCTCGTCGAAGAGATCATGCGCGTGTGGACGCTCGAAGACCGCCCCAAGGTCGTGCTCGGCGCGATGACCCAGCAGCTCGTCGACTCAGAGTGTGTGGCCGAGGTCTTCGTCGATGACGCCGAGATCGAGGCGGGGCTCAGGCTGGCTCTCGGGCTCTGACCAGGCTGTGTCGGCGAATGTAATTTCCAACATCGAATGCATGCGGTGGTGAGCCGGGCCTTTCGTCGCGGGTTGCGATCCCGCGTGACCTGCAGCCCCTCTGTAGGGCGTACGCGCCTCGCGGCTGGTGTGGCATCCCCCAGGGGGGGAGGTCACGCAGGGGTTGGGGCGCGGCGCAACCTCGTCGGATTCGGCACTTCGCCCCCTCCGCCGACGCCATCACATTTGCGGACGCAGCCTACACCGCGGCGGGCTCGAAACCCGCGGCCACGAGGTAGTCGCGCGCGAGCTGCTGGTTGTCGCGCTGGTCGGGGTGAAAATCGCGGCGCAGGTAGTCGCGAATGCCCGCATAGAAGACCTCGGTGACGAGGCCCTTCAGCGGCATCGTGTTGCCCAGGCGGAAGAATTTTCGCACCCCCTGGCGGCGGTCGTGCAGCAAGAGCGTGCCCGTCGCCACCGCCCAGAAGCTCAGCAAAAGGAGCGTGCCGAGGGCCATGCCCGCGACCCGGGTGCGGTACCGCGGGTCGACCCGCTGAAGCACGTCAAAGGCCACGGCCTTGTGCTCGATCTCTTCGCAGGCGTGCCACTTCAACAGATCGCGCACCGCCTCGTGGGCGTGGGCGTCGAGGAAGCCGTCGCGCAAGGCCCCCTCGGCCATGATCGCCGTGTAGTGCTCGAGCGCCGCGGTGACCGCGAGGCGCAACACCGGCGAGGCCGCGGGCTCGACGTGCTTGTACGCCATGCGCTCGTACCAGCTGAGAAACGAGGCGATCGGGTAGCCCTGCCGCGTCAGCGCCTCGAAAAAATCTTCGTGGGCCCGCGCGTGACGCCCCTCTTGACCGAAGAAGCCCCGGGCCTGCGCCGCGAGCTCGGGCTCGACCTGGTCGAGGTACCGCCGCACGCTCCGCACGAAGAAGCGCTCGCCCGCGGGAAAGAGCAGGTTCACCCCGTTGATGAGCTGCGTCGCGAAGGGGCTGCCCCCCATCCAATGAGGCGGCACCGCGTCAAACACGAAGTCAGGCGAGCGCGGCTTGATCACCCGAACCGAAGACCCTGGCGGAGATGTCGTCATCGCAACAGCACCCTCTCTCTCGATAGACCGATTGTTACAGTCTTCGATGGTAACGTGCCAGTGTGCGACGGTAGAATTCAGCGCGAGGCTTGATTATTCGGGCTCGTTGTCGGTGTTTCGGAGCCCGTAGCGCTTGCAGAGCTCGCGGAGGTGGTACCGGGTGAGGCCCGCCGCGGCGGCGCTGCGGGTGATGTTGCCCTCGTGCCGCTTGAGGAGCGCGGCGAGGTACGCGGGCTCGAACTGTTCGAGCACCCGGGCTTTGGCGTCTTTGAAGGGGAGCCCGATGAGCGCGTCGTGACTCGGGCCGAGGGGCGCGCTGGGGGCCACGGCGGGCTCGGTCGCGGCAGCCTGCGGCGGGGGCGGCACGGAGGCCCGGGCGGGGCTCGCAGGGGGCGCGGCGGGGGGTGTCATGGGCATCGGCGCGGCGAACACCGGGGCGACCATTCGCCCAGGATTCCACGGGAGGAAGTCGTCGGCGGTGATTTCGGGCGCCTCGGCGAGCGAGGCCGCGCGCTCGACCACGTTTCGGAGCTCGCGCACGTTGCCGGGCCAGGGCATCTCGCTCAGCCGTTCGAGCGCAGCGGGGGTGAAGGCCCGCGGCCCGAGCTCGGGGTTTCGCTTGCAGAACTGTTCGAGCAGCGAGGTCGCGAGGAGGGCGATGTCTTCGCGCCGCTGACGGAGCGGCGGGAGCTCGATGGTCACCACCCCGAGGCGATAATAGAGGTCTTCGCGGAAGGCGCCATTGGCGGCCATCGCGCGGAGATCGCGGTTGGTCGCCGCGATCACCCGAACGTCGATGCTGAGGGTCTTCTCGCCGCCCACCCGACGGAGCTCGCGGCTCTCAAGAACGCGCAAGAGTTTGGGCTGGAGGTTGGTCTCGAGCTCGCCCACCTCGTCGAGAAAGAGCGTGCCGCTCTGGGCTTGCTCGAAGCTGCCGGTGCGGCGCTCATGGGCGCCGGTGAAGGCGCCCCGCTCGTGGCCGAAGAGCACCGACTCGACGAGCTCCTTCGGGATCGCCGAGCAGTCTTGCACCACCAGCGGGCCCGCGGCCCGACGCGACGCCTTGTGGAGCGCCCGCGCCACGAGCTCTTTGCCCGTGCCCGTCTCGCCCGTCACCAAGACCGTGATGTCGAGCTGGGCGACCTTTTCGAGCTGCGCGAACACCTGCCGCATCGCCACCGAGCGCCCGAGCAGCTCGTGGAACCGATCGCTCGCGCTGAGCGGGATCTCAACCATGCCCGCGCCCGGGTCGATCTGGAGCGTGCTCTGCCCCACCCGAACCCGCGCCCCGAGCGGGAGCACCACCTCGCGCACCCGCACATCACCGAGGAAGCTCCCGTTGGTGCTGCCGAGATCGCGGTACACCCAGCCGCCCTCGGTGGCCTCGACCTCGGCGTGGGTGCCCGACACCGAGCGGTCGCTCAGCACGGCGTCGCAGACCGCGCTGCGGCCGATCACGAGGCGCGGCCCATCCATCGCGAACGACTTGCCGCGGTCGGCGCCGTCGACCACCGACCAGCGGCTGCGTTGCAGTCGCCGCGCCGTCGCGCGCCCGCCGAGAAACAGCGTCTCCATCGGTGACGCGGTGCCGTCTTGTTTGCTCACGGAGCCTCCGCTGCGGTGCGAATCGCCCGCATCGCCGCACCGTAGTCAGACTGCCCGAAGACGGCATTGCCGGCCACAAAAACGTCGGCCCCTGCGGCCCTGAGGCGCCCCGCGGTCTCGGCCGACACGCCGCCGTCGACCTCGAGGTCGATGGCGCGCCCGCTCGCGTCGATCATCGACCGCACGGCCCGCACCTTGGGCAAGACCGCCTCGATGAACTTTTGCCCGCCGAAGCCCGGGTTGACCGTCATCAAGAGCACCAGGTCGACGGTGTGAAGCACATACCGCAGCACGTCTTCTGGGGTGCTCGGGTTCAGCGAGACCCCCGCCCGCTTGCCGAGCCCGCGGATCGACTGAAGCACCCGCTCGAGGTGCACCGTCGCCTCGGCGTGGACGGTGATCACGTCGGCACCCGCGCGGGCAAAATCTGCCACGTAGCGCTCGGGCTCGACGATCATGAGGTGGCAATCGAGCACGGTCTTCGAGACCCGGCGAAGGGCCGACACCACCGGCGGCCCGAGGGTGAGGTTGGGCACGAAGCGCCCGTCCATCACGTCGACGTGGATCCAGTCGGCCCCGGCGGCCTCGACGGCCTCGACCTCGGCGCCGAGGCGGGCAAAGTCTGCCGAGAGAATCGAAGGCGCGAGACGCAACGCTTGAAGCACCACGGCGGCACGAAGCACGCCCCCAGACGAGGTGTCAAGCGCGCCGGTGCGCCGAACCGAGGGCTACCGCAGGGCCCCAGCGGCGTACGGCGGCTCAACGCCGGCGCAGCCCCGCGAGGGCGCCCCGCGCGCAGGCGTTTCAGCCCGACGAGCGGGCAAAGCCCCCCCAAAGTTTGAAGCGCGCTTCGGGGGGAGGGGGTGCGGTCAGTGTGTCACAGTGTCTCGGCAGGTTTCGCAAACTTGACGGTGGTGACAGGGATTGTCCCGGTGGGGCTTGTTGGTGCGACCTGCGGAATGATAACCACTGGTGTTGCGAGAACGAGCGCACCGGCGGGGGCGGGCGATGGGCGCCCTATTCTGTCGTGGCGACGGAGGATGCATGAAACCATTGCGTAGGACTGCCACCTGGCTGCTCCCGCTGGTTGTGTTGGGCATCACAGCCTGTGATGACAGCACACCCAACAACGGGACGCCCGACGTACCCACCGTCGAAGACACGGGGAACGTCGAAGACACGGGCACACCGCCCACAGACAACGGCAACCCCACCGACACGGGGAACGTTGAAGACTCGGGCACGCCGCCCACCGACACGGGCAACGTCGAAGACACCGGCACGCCGCCCACCGACACGGGCAACACCGACGACGCCGGCCAAGACGGCGGGTCAGAGTGCCTCACCGGGCAGGTCACCTGCTCGGGGATGTGCGTCGACCCGCAGACCAACAGCGCCAACTGCGGCGCCTGCGGCAACGCCTGCGGCACGGGTCAATCGTGTGAGATGGGCCGCTGCGTGTGTCCGATGGGCCAGTCGGCCTGCGGGCAGAGCTGCGTTGACGTTCAGACCAACAGCGCCAACTGCGGCACCTGCGGCAACGCCTGCGGGATGAACCAGATGTGCTCGGCGGGGATGTGTGTCGCGAGCTGTTCGTCGCCGCGCACCCTCTGCGGCTCGGGCATGAGCGCGATGTGCGTCGACACCCAGTCGGATGCCAACAACTGCGGCTCGTGCGGCACCGTGTGTCCGACCGGCCAGGTGTGCACCAACGGCGTCTGCGGCTGTTCGATGGGTCGCCTCTCGTGCAGCGGCACCTGCGTCGACGGCCAGACCGACAACATGAACTGCGGCGCGTGCGGCACGGTGTGTCCGACGGGTCAGACCTGTGCGGCGGGTCGTTGCGCGTGTGCGATGGGCCAGACGGCCTGCGGCAGCCGCTGCGTCAACACCCAGACCGACAACATGAACTGCGGCGCCTGTGAGGCTCCGTGCGGCATGGGCACGACCTGCACCAACGGGGTGTGCGCCTGTCCGATGGGGCAGACCTCGTGCGGCACGGGGATGACCGCGGCCTGCGTGAACCTCGACAGCAGCAACACGAACTGCGGCACCTGCGGCAACGCGTGTCCGACGGGTCAGACCTGTCAGACCGGGCGCTGCGCGTGCCCGTCGGGTCAGACGGCCTGCGGCAACGCGTGTGTGAACACCAACACCAGCAACGCCAACTGCGGCGCCTGCGGCCGCGCGTGCGGCACGGGTCAGACCTGCACCAACGGCACCTGCACCTGCGCGTCGGGCCAGCTCCTCTGCGGCAACGCGTGCGTGAACCCCCGCACCGACAACAACAACTGCGGCATGTGCGGTCGGCTCTGCACCGGCGGCCAGGCCTGTGTTGACGGCGCCTGCGCGTGCCCCTCGGGCCGCACGCTCTGCAACGGTCAGTGCGTCAACGCGCAGACCGACAACGGCAACTGCGGCATGTGCGGCCGGGCCTGCACGGGCGGCCAGACCTGCACCGCGGGCGCCTGCGCCTGCGCGACGGGTCAGATCGCGTGCAACAACGTGTGCACCAACCCGCAGACCGACAACAACAACTGCGGCATGTGCGGTCGCATCTGCACCGGCGGCGCGTCGTGTGTGGCGGGCGTCTGCACGGGCGGCGCGCCTCCGAACGACCGGCGCACCGGCGCGGTGGTGATCTCGCTCACCAACCCCAGCTCGACCTTTACGGTGAACACCACCAACGCGGCGAACGACACCGCGGCGGCGACCTCGTGCGGCCCCTGCGGCGCGGGTCGTGACGTGTTCTACCGCTTCACGCTCACGGCGCCCGAGATCGTCTTCGCCGACACCATCGGCTCGGGCTTCAACACGGAGCTGTTCTTCCAAGACACCAACGGGGTGAACATCACCTCGACGACGCTCCCGGGCGGCCTGACCTGCAACGACGACAACGGCTTCGGGTGCAACACCTCGCAGGCTTCGATGATCGCGGCGCTGCTCCAGCCGGGCACGTACTACATCGTCCTCGGCGGTTGTAACCAGGGCGCGGCGACGCTGCACTTCCAGCACTTTCCGGTGGGCGGCAACGTCCGCCAGATCGCGCTGACGGCGGGCGCTTCGGGCTCGGTGACCACCGCCCTCGTGGCCAACCGCGCCAGCGCCATCACCGGCGCCTGCTGCTCGACGGGCCCCGAAGACACCTTCTACGGCATCACCTGCCCGAACAGCGGCGCGCTCGCCTTCACGGCCTCGACCTGCGGCAGCACGCTCACCAACACCACCCTCGACCAGCGCAGCGCCGTGCGCGCGCCGGCCGCCGTCTGCAACGACAGCGGCACGGGCCAGGGTTGCGGCATCCAGGGCGCGGTGACCAGCACCATCCCGGGCGGCGCCGGCTTGCATGTTCTCTACGTTGATTCGTGCACGCCCATCGGCAACCCCGGCGGCGCGTACACCCTCAACTACGCGGTCGGCACCTGCGGCGCCGGCACGACCCTCTGCAACGGCCGTTGCGCCCCGACCGCGACCGACAGCGCCAACTGCGGCGCCTGCGGCAACGTCTGCGGCGGCGGCACGAGCTGCGTCAACGGCGCCTGCGCCTGCCCGACCGGCACGAGCAACTGCGGCGGCACCTGCGCCGTGGTGACCAACGACGTCAACAACTGCGGCGCCTGCGGCCGTCGTTGCGGGTACACCCAGGGCTGCGTCAACGGCACCTGCACGGCGGCGCTCTCGGGCCCGTCGTTCCGCGTCGAGACCCTCTCGGCGACGGGCTGCGCGGTGTCTGAGACGGCCTCGCTCATCGGCGACCAGCGCGGCGGCGTCGCGGTGAACGGCACCTACGTGTTCACCACCGGCGACTCGGCCACCATCCGCGGTCTCGCCACGGCGCCCGCGACGCTCCAGGCGAGCACGGGCCAGCGTCACGACGCGATGGTGACCAACCTCCGCACCAACGACGTGTACGTCCTCGCGAGCAGCGCGGGCGAGCTCAACTACGTCTCGGGCACGCAGACCGTCACCCGGCTCTTGCTGCTCTCGGCGACGGGCGCGCTCACCTCGACGGCGATCGCGCTGTCGGCTCCGATCTCGATCAACACCAGCTCGTCGCTCAACGGCCTGTACTCGGGCTACGACCGCCTGGTGATCTACAACGGCACGCAGATGTTCCACATCGCGTTGCCGAGCGGTGAAGTGACCAACCTCGGCAACTTCACCATGCCGGCCCGCCGCGGCTGCGAGACCTTTGCCAACTTCGGCACCGCCGAGTTTGTCAACGGCGCGCTCTCGGTGGTGTACGTGGCGACCTCGCAGGCGATCAACCGCGTGACCGTCCCCGGCGGCGCGGTGAGCACCGTGGCGACCTTCACCAACCTCGGCGACATGTGCTCGGTGGTGGTGAGCCCCACGACCAACCGTTGGTACGCGGAGTTCGAGGGCGTGAACCAGGTTCGCACCACCGGCGCCAGCGAGACCACCATGGCCTGCCCGGCGACCACCTCGTTCTCGGGTGACGCCTTCCGCGTGACGGCGCTCTCGACGCTGTCGTGCACGGCGCTCGAGCACGTCTCGGTGACCGGCGACGACCGCGGCGGCCTCGCCGTGTCGAGCACGCACACCTTCTACAACGGCGACTCGGCCACGGGCCGCTTCAGCAACAACCTCCTCTCGGGCGGTGCTGCCAGCGCGACGCGGCTCTTCGCCTTCGCGAGCGACCTCCGCACGGGTCGTGTCTTCGCCTTCGGCGCGGGCACCACCATCAACACCACGGGCTCGGGCGTGGTGAACAGCCTCATCGAAGTCGACGGCGCGACGGGCGCCTCGGTGGGTCGTGCGATCCCGCTCTCGCAGTCGATCAACCTCACGGGTGAGGTCGGCTACTTCAGCGGCTTCGGCCGCATCGTGCTCACCAACAACGGTCGCGTGCTCGACATCGCGTTGCCCACGGGCACCGTGGTCGACGTGCGCGCCCTCGCGATGCCGACGCACTCGACCTGCGAGACCAACGGCTTCTGGGGTGTGGCCGAGTACTTCAACAACTCGCTCCAGCTCGTGTACGTGCAGAACTCGACCAGCGTCGCGCGTCTGAACGTCACCGCGGGCACGGCGGCGACCTTGGCGAGCTACACCAACCTCAGCGACATGTGCTCGATCGGCTTCTCGACGCGGTTCAACCGCTGGTACTTCCACTACGAGGGTGTGGCGCAGTTCCGCGACTCACCGGCGGGTGGTTTTGCCGATGAGACCATCGGGTACTGCGCGGCGGCGTTTAACAACACCCCGTGATCGCGGGTGACCTCTCGGCGGTGTCATTCACGGCACCGCCGACGGGTCGGCCCTCACCGCCTCTCGTTCGACCCCCCGACTGACCCTCTCACTCTGCCGCGGGCGCCCTGGGCGCACCCGCGTCGCGCGGCGCGTTGCGGCAGCGCAGCTCGACCTCGGCGGGGCCGCCGCCGTCGACGCTCACCGGCACCCTGAGCATCACCCGGGTGCACACCGGGCGCCCCTCAAGCTGCGGCTGATCAAGCGAAAACCGATACCGCCCCGGCGTCGGAACGCTCTCCCGCGCGCACACCCCGCGCTGCGGGTCGAGCACCTCCTCGCGCTGCGTGCCGTCCCACCGCGCGACCTCGACCGCCTGGTTCGGCGCGAGGTCGATGGCCCCCGGCTGCCCGAGCCCGCCGTACCCCGCCCCCGCGTCGCTCGCGCACATCGGCATCTGCCCGATCACGAAGAACGACACCCGCGTGCCGTCGGCAAACTGCGCCGCCCGGTCGCTCGTGCCCTCGCTCACATTCAACCGATGCACCTTGATCATCTCGTTGAGGTCAGGGTTCGTCAGAATGTGAAGCGGCACCGTATCGATGTTGCGAATCCGCACGATGGCGCGCACCGGCACGGCGGGTGCGGCCGAGGCGTCAACGCTGGGCCGGGCGGGGGCCGTCTGGGCGTCGGCGGCGGTCGCCTGGGGTGCCTGTCGGTCACCCGTCGCTGAGGGCTCGGGCGAGGCGCCTGAGGGGCGGCGGTTGCACCCAAGGAGGGCGAGACAGACGAGCGCGACACGGGGGCGTTGCATGACCCCTGGGTATCGCACCGGCGGCGCGGGGGGCGCAATTCTCTACGAGTTCTCTCGCAGGCCGAGCTCTTTCATCTTGATCTGCAAGCTCTTGCGCGAAATCTTGAGCAGCCGCGCGGCCTGGGTCACGTTGTTGCCGGTCTGCTGGAGCGCCTTCACGATGAGCTCGCGTTCGAGCCGCGTGGTGGCCTCTTTGACCTGCGCCTTGAGCCCCCCCGAGCCCTCGTCGTTGGCGCCCTCGTCGCCCTCGTCGCCCTCGTCGCCCTCTGCGCCCGCGGGGCTCGCGATGCGGAGCTCGGGGGGCAGGTCGCGCGGCCTGATGAGGTTGTCGTCGGCGAGCAAGACGCACCGCTCGATCACGTTCTCGAGCTCGCGGATGTTACCAGGCCAGGCGTACTCGACCATGCTCTGGAGCGCCTCGGGGGCGAGCTTGATCGACGGCTTCTTGAAGCGCGCGACGTGCACGCTCAGGAAGTGCTCGACCAGCAACGGGATGTCGGCCCGGCGCTCGCGCAGCGGCGGGAGGTGGATCGGCACCACGTTCAAGCGGTAATAGAGGTCTTCGCGAAAGCGGCCCGCGGCGATCTCTTTCTTCAAATCGCGGTTCGTCGCGGCCACGAGGCGCACCTCGACGGTGATGGGCTTGATGCCCCCCACCCGGTCGATCTCGCCCTCTTGGATCGCCCGCAAGAGCTTCACCTGCATCTCAACCGGGATCTCTGCGATCTCGTCGAGAAAGAGCGTGCCGTGGTGCGCAAGCTCGAAGCGGCCGGGCTTCGACGTGACGGCGCCGGTGAAGGCCCCGCGCTCGTAGCCGAAGAGCTCGGCCTCCATCAAATCGCGGGGGATGGCGCCGCAATTCACGCGAATGAAGGCGTCGCCCTTTCGGCCTGAGTTCTCATGCAAGGCGCGCGCGATGAGCTCTTTGCCCGTGCCGCTCTCGCCCGTGATGAGCACCGTGGCGCTGGTGTCGGCGACCTTCTCAAGGATCTGATAGATGCCCGTCATGGCGCTGTCTGCGCCGATGATGCGGAAGCGCCCCTGCCCGAGGCCGTCGGCGTGAAACTCGCCGCGCCGCGCGTCGCTCGTGCGCACGGCCTTCGCCACCACCGAGCGGAGGTCGTTCAAATCAAAGGGCTTCGAGATAAAGTCGAAGGCCCCGTGGCGCATGGCCTCGACCGCGGTCTCGATGCTGCCGTGGGCGGTGACAAGGATTACAGGGAGCTCGGGCAGGTGCTCGGTGCAATGCCGCAGCACCGCCATGCCGTCGACGGTGCCCATGCGCAGGTCGGTGATCACGGCGTCAAAATGGTGGTCTTCGAGGGCCTTCAGCGCCGCCGACCCGTCGCTCACGTCGTGAACGTCGTACCCGTCGGCGGTGAGTTGCGCCGAGAGCACACGACGGATGCTCGCCTCGTCGTCGGCCACCAGGATTTGCTTCCGTCCGCCCAGCATTGGCGGCAATCTATCTACACTCGCTCCGCGTGTCACCCACCCAGTGCCGCCCGCCGCGCGTCGCGGAGGAGAAGCCCCCCGGCGACCATGAGCAGGGCGATCCCCGCGCGCACCGACCCGTCGGGGAGTCGACGAAATACCGCCGCGTCGAGCCCCAAGGCCATGAGCACTTGCATCCACCCGACGGCCCCGACCCGCGCCGCGGTGTCGAGGGCGTAGGCCCGGGTCATCGCGAGCTGCCCCAAGGTGGCCATCGCGCCCATCACCAAGACGCCCGCCAGCGCGCGCGGCGAGGGGGCCGCCGGGGCGCCGTGATGCTGCGAATACACCGCCGAGGCGACCCCGAGGAGCGTCGTCGCGACGGCCGAGAAGTGCACCACCACGGCCTCGGGGGTCTCGCCCGAGAGGCGCCGCAACGACACCATCGCCACCGCGCTGGTGGCCCCCGCGAGGAGCGCCACGAGCCCCGCAGGCTGGCCCGTCGCGAGGCCAGGGCGCTCGATGAGGAGCACCCCCGCGAAGGCCACTCCGAGGGCCAGCAAGACCGCCCGTGAGGGGCGCTCGCCGAGGGTGAGCCAGGCGAGGCCGGCGATCCACAAGGGGGTGGTGTTGAGCAGCGCCGTCGCGTCGGCCAGCGGCATGTGGGTGAGCGCGTAGAAGGTGCAGAGCATGCTCGTGGTGCCGAAGACGCTTCGGACGAACATGGTCTTCTGGTCGCGCACGGCCAGCGAGGCGCCGCGGGCGCGGGCCATCGCGAGGGCCATCACCAGCCCGAGGAGCCCGCGCGAGAACGCGAGCCAGGGCCAGGGGATGGCGCGCAGCCCGCGGGCCAGGGTGTTCATCGTCGCGAAGGAGCTCGCGGCCAGGAGCATGAATGACATCGCCGCGAGGGGGCGATCGGCGGCTGGCTTCACATGGTGATCCCGCGTACGACGAGCAGCCTGGTCTCGCTCATCTCGGCCATGGCGTAGCGCACGCCTTCGCGACCCAGGCCCGAGTCTTTGACGCCCCCGTAGGGCATCGCGTCGACCCGAAAGGTGGGCACCTCGTTGACCATCAGGCCGCCCACGTCGAGCCCCGAGAAGGCCTGAAACACCTCGCCGAGGTCACGGGTGAAGACACCGGCCTGGAGGCCGTAGCGCCCCGCGTTGACCCGCGCGATGGCCTCGTCGAGGGTGTCAAAGGGCTCGACCGTCAGCACGGGGCCGAAGACCTCGCCGTCGTAGAGCTTCATGCCGGGCCCGGCGCCGGTGAGCACTGTGGGCGCGAGCCCGAGTCGATCGAATTGCCCGCCGCAATGCACCGTCGCCCCCGCGGCCGCGGCCTCGTCGAGCCAGGCCGCGATGCGCGCCTTCGACCGCGCGTCGATGAGCACGCTCAGCACGGTGTCGTGGGCTAACGGGTCGCCGACCCTGAGCGCCCGGGCGCGGGTCACCACCTCGGCGAGCGCCGCGTCGTAGTGGGCGCGCGCCACCAGGAGCCGCTGCACCTTGATGCACACCTGACCCGCGTACCCGAACGCGCCCGACACCACCCGCGGAACGCACGCCCCCAGGTCGGCGCTCGCCGTCACGATCGCCGCCGCGTTGCCGCCCAGCTCCAAGAGAACGCGCTTCTTGCCCGCCAGCGCCTTGAGCCGCCACCCGACGGCGTCGCTCCCTGTAAACGAGAGCACCGCGAAGCGAGGGTCTTCGACCATGCGCTGGGCGAGCTCGTTCGTGCACGGGAGCACCGACAAGATGCCCATGTTGACACTGTGAACATGGGCCGCGGCGTAGACGTGCTGTGCGAGCCGGAGCGCCGAGAGCGGGGTCTGCGGCGCGGGCTTGAGCACCACCGGCGCGCCGAGCGCGAAGGCCGGGGCGAGCTTATGGACCACCAGGTTGAGCGGAAAGTTGAAGGGCGCGATGGCCAGCACGGGCCCCGCGGCGACCTGTCGGGTGATGCCCAGGCTGCCCTCTGCGCTCGGGGCGAGGTCGAGGGCGAGGCACTCTCCAGACGGCAGCGAGCACGCCTCGGCGGCGAGGCGAAAGGTCGCCACGGCGCGTGCGAGCTCGACCCGCGCGAGGGTGATGGGCTTGGCGGCCTCGCGGGCGAGGAGCGTCGCGGCCTCGTCGGCGTCGGCCTCGACCCGGGCCGCCAGGGTGATGAGAAAATCGCGACGGCGGTGGGTGGGCATCGCCCGGGTTTCGACGAAGGCGGCCTGCGCGGCGCTGAGGGCCTTCTCGACGCACGCGGCGTCGGCGAGGCAGTGGGTGTCGATCGGGGCGCCGTCGAAGGGCGCGTCGATGCGCACGACCTCGCGGGTGGTGTGGGCTTCACCGGCGATCCATACGGGTTGGGTCACAGCCCGCGCTCTCTTACCCCCCTCGCGGCGCGGCGCAAGGGCGATCAGAAGTGAGCCTCGGGGTGCAGCCTTCGGGCGATGGCCTCGGCGGCTTGGGCGATGCGCGGGCCTTGGCGCACGAACATCACGTCGTTGAAGCGGTAGACGCGGCAGCGGGCGAGGGCCGAGAGGCTGCCGCCTGGGCCGAGGGCGTGCGCGACGTCGTGGGCGTCGCCCATGGTGAAGGCGAAATCGAGCAAGACCTCGGGGCGCCAGGCGAGGGCTTGTTCGAGCGAGATGGTGGGGTACCGCGCGGCGTCGCGGGCGACATTTTCGGCCCCGGCGAGGGTGACGAGGCCGTCGACCCAGGAGCCGCGTCCGGCCACGATGAGCGGGCGTAGCGAGTAGATGGCCAGCACCCGCGGGCGGGCGAGACCCTGCACCGCCGCGGTGACCCGGGCGACCCCTTGGGTGACCTCGCGGCGGAGCGGCGCGGCCCGCTCGGGCGCCCCAAAGAACTGCGCGAACTGCTCGAAGCTCGCGAGCACCTCGTCGATCGACTCGACCCGTGGAAAGGCCGTCTGCACCCCGCGCGACTGCAAGCGTCCGATGACGGCGAGGTTCAGCGGCCCCTGCACGCCGATGAGCCCGTCGGGGTTGAGGGCCATGATGGCCTCGTACGAGGGGTCGGTCATGCCGCCCACCTTCGGGAGCGCGCGCACCGCGTCGGGGTAATCGTCGTAGCGAGAGACGCCCACGATGCGGTCGCCGAGGCCGAGCGCGAAGACCGTCTCGGTGGCGCTGGGCACGAGCGAGACGACCCGCCGCGGCGCCGCGCTGGGGGCGGGGCGGGGGCGCGGCGAGCACCCCCACACGAGCAGCATGATGACGAAGACGAAGACCGACGAGGGGCGCCTCACGGGCGCGACGCTACTGCGCCCTGGGGGCTACGAGACACCGCAAACTCAACGCACCCAGAGGTCTGAGAGCGCGGCCCCGGTGGGCGCGTCGCCGCTGCCGAAGGCGCAGGGGTGCGCGTTGTTGAAGTTGAAGGTGTCGTTCTGATGCCAGAGGATCCAGCCGTTGGCTGAGCCGCAGCTGTGGGCCCCGACGCCGGTCGGGTCGCAGTTGAAGCGGGCATTGGGCACGGCCACCATCTGGTTGGCCACCACGGCGGTGTAGCTCGTCGAGCAGCGCTGGGCGGTCGCGCGGCTGCGCCAGTAGTGACGCCCCGCGCCCGGCGTCGCGGCCCCAAACTCGGGGGCGGTGTCTTCAATGAACAGCCTCCCGCGCGAGGTCGAACCCAAGCGGTACAGGTTGGCGCTGGTGCGCAAGACCGCGGTGCGGCGGGCTTCGCTCAAGAGCGCGTTGCCCGTCGCCGGGGCGGTGATCTCGTTGGCGTCGCTGTTGAACCAGGTGCCGCCGCCGATCAGCGTCCACCCGCCGCCGTCGAGGGTCATGTCGCAGTAGACGCGAAAGGGTTCGAGGCCGCCGGGGCCATCGGGGTCGATGGTCTGAAGGCCGCTGGTCACCGTCGAGTCGCTCTGCCGCAGCGCCTGACACGAGCGCGGAAAGGGTGCCCTGCACGCCCCCGAGAGGCACACCTGGCCCGTCGCGCAAGCCCGCCCGCAGGCCCCGCAATGGCTCGCGCTGTCTCGAATGGCGGCCTCGCACCCGTTGTTGGCGTTGTTGTCACAGTCGAGATGCGAGGGGTCGCACCGCGAATCGCGGATCCAGTAGGTGGCGCGGCGGCCCCAGGAGTGGGCCACGCCGTCGCTGTTTGAGAAGGCCGAGGTGTAGGTGCCGGCCAGGCCGTTGGTGTTGTAGATGCCGCCCGCGGGCGCGTGGCAGAGCTGATTCTCGCCGTTGGCGTCGAGGCACGGGTCGTTGTTGGCGGCGCGCCGGTAGGTGAAGAGGGCGACGTTGAAGCCGTCGACGTCGATGCCCTGCACGGGGAGGTAGCGCGCGTTGTTCTGGCCGATGTTGCTCGACCGGGTGAGGTATTCGAGCAGCGTCGCGGTGTTGGTGCCGAGCCAGTTCGCGCCCGCTGCGCTGAGGGTGATGTTGGTGCCCTCTTGGGGGCGGTAGAAGGTCGACTGGGTGTGGCTGCCGTTGTTGGCAGAGTCGACCAGGATGCGAACCTGCCAGCGGTTCTGGTAGGCGACAAAGCGGTTGAGGTCGAGGGTCGAGAACTCATCGCTCGCCGGGGCGTTCGCTTGCACCAGGTTGCTCAGGTTGCGGTCGCTGCGAAAGGCGCCGCGCTGCGACCCGGGTACGGCCTCGCCGAGGCGGCCCACGAGGGTCCACCCGCCGCCGTCGGTGCCCATGTCGCAATAGACCGCGAAGGGGCTCTGACCGCCCTCGCCGTCGGGGTCAATGGTGAGCATCCCGCTTGAGAGGTTCGGGTTGGCCACCTGCGCCGCCCGACACGACACCGGAACGTTGCTCACGCACACCCCGGCCATGCACCCCTGGTTGCTCGCGCAGGCGCGGTTGCAAGCTCCACAATGTGCCGTCGACGATTGCAGATCGACGCAGCTCTCGCCGCACACCGTGCGCGGCGCCCCGCAGGTGAGCTGGCACGTACCGTTCATGCAAATGGCGCTGGGCGCGCAGCGGTTGTCGCAGGCGCCGCAGTGGTTGATGTTGCTGCTGGTGTTGACACAGGTCGTGCCGCACAGGCGCTCTGAGCTGGTGCAGCTGGTCATGCAGACGCCGCCCATGCAGATCTGCCCGTTGCCGCATTGATTGCCGCAGGCCCCGCAGTGCGCAGCGCTGGTGGTGACGTCGGTGCATTGCCCAGAGCAGAGCGACATCGACCCGGTACACATCGGCACATTGCCGGTGTCGGTGCTGTTGCCGGTGTCGGTGCTGTTGCCCGTGTCGGTGCCGTTGCCCGTGTCGGTGCTGTTGCCCGTGTCGGTGCTGTTGCCCGTGTCGGTGCCGTTGCCCGTATCGTTGCTGTTGCCCGCGTCGGTGCCGTTGCCCGTGTCGGTGCTACCCCCGGAATCCGCGCTGCTGGCTGTGTCGGTCGGCGTTGCGTCGAGTGGGCTCGGCCCGCTGTCTGTGCCCGCGTCGATCGACGCGCCCGTGTCGGCGCCGTTGCCCGTGTCGGTGCTCACGAGATCGGCCGAGGGGCCGGTGTCAGTCGAGGCCCCGGTGTCGTCGGTGGGAGGCGTCGCGTTGCTGCTCCCGCCGCAGGCTGCGACCCACGAGGCGAGGGCGAGACATGAAAAAATGCGCCGCGCGTGTCGTGACTTGGCTCTCGATTGCATCACCGCTCCCAGTGGTCAAGGTAGAGGGTTTGATGCAGACCCGTCTGCGACCCTCATCGGGGCAGAAGTGTAGGCCATGGGTGCCGCGTTTCGTTCAGAAATACGCCGCTCGCGCGGGCTGCGATGGGTCTTGCGAGGCGGTAAAGACGGGTGCGACACTCGCGCCATGACGCGATGGGGCATTCTGGCCATGAGCCTGGCGATGGGCTGTGCGCCCGCGCTTTCGACCTTTACGCCTGCGGCGGTGACCCCCGGGCCTGTGCGCTTCCGTGGTGCGCTCGCGATGGGCGCGTCGGTGCCGGTGGGGCAGGTGAGCGACCTCATCGACACCGCAGAGACGCTCTCGACGCGGCTGAACGCGAACGAGATGCTGAGCGACGCCGACCGTCAGCGGCTCTACAACAGCATCGCGGGCCTGGTGGTGTCGCCGCCCGGGGCATCACCCGAGATGCATGTGCGCATGGGCCTCGGGCACCGCGCCGACATCGGGTTTCGCACCACGTTTTCAGACTATCGGCTCGACGGGCGGTATCAGCTCCTTGAGTCGGCGCACGCGCCGTTCGACCTCTCGGTGGGGCTCGGGCTCTCGATGACGCGGGTGGCCTTCCCGCTCGGCGACGCGCTCGAACCCGCGGTGAGCGCCGACGGGTTTAGCGCCTACGCCGTCGAGGTGCCCGTGCTCGCCGGGTGGAGCGGCCGCTTCGGCGCGTTCTGGTTCGGCCCGAAGCTCCTCTTGCGCTCGTTCTCGTCGGCGATTCAGGTTCGCACCACGGGTGACACCTACGAGGCGATGAGCCTCGACGGGCGCTCGGTGTACGGCGGCGGCCAGATCGGCGGAATGCTAGGGTTTCGATGGGTCTTTCTCGCCTTCGAGCTCTCGGTCATGGGCATGAGCTCGACCGGGAGCGTCCAGGTGGGCAACGGCGCCTACCGCGCGGGTCTCGATTTCGGCGGCCTGGTGATCGCCCCGACGGTGGGCCTGGTGCTTCAAATCTGAGCGGCCTTCAGGCCACCAGCGGGGCTGCGAGCACCCACCGGAGCGCCCGCGGCACCCGCGCTTCGGCGTCGGGCGCGAGGGCGGGGCGCGGGGTCGAGAGGGTGTTCCACCAGAGGATGTTTTGTTGTTGGTATCGGGGGTCTCGCAGGAGCGCCGAGAGCCCCGCGAGGGCCTTGCCAGAGTAGGTGACCTCGCCGGGCGCGCCGGTGATTTGCTGCACCCGCGCGATGCCCGCGACCGCCTCGGGGCTCGGGTGCCCGTACCCTCGCCCGAGGGCTACGCCGTCGAGGCGCCACCGGGCGGCGTGGGCCAGCGACGGGTGAAAGCGCTTGTCGCGGGCTGCGATCCAGCGGGCGGTCTCGCGCACCACGCGCCCCACCGTGAGGCGGTTGCAGACCCACGGCGACGCGATGGTGACCCCCACCACCTCGGTGGGCCAGCCGAGGAAGGCGAACCCCAGGCTCAGCGCCGCGAGGGTGCCCGAGCTGCCCGTGGGCAAGAGCACCACATCAGGCCGCGCGCAGTGACCGGCCCTCACCTGGGCTTCGAGCTCGAAGACCGCGTCGAGGTACCCGAGGTTGGCCCGAGGCGTGGCCGCGCCGGGCAGAATGAGCGCGCCTTGGGGGCCCACGCGACGCAGCGCCCGGGCCGTCTCTAGGGCCGTGTTCAGGTACGAGCCGCCGTACACGAGCTCGGCCCCGAGGCTCACGTCGGCGAGCACGGCCTCTCGCGCGAAGCGGGTCACGGGTTGATCGAAGAGCACCGCGGTGAGCCCCAACCCGAGGGCCTCGGCGAAGCTCGCGGTGGCCGTCACCTGGGTCGACGCGAGGCCCCCGGCGGTGACGATGTGCCGCTTTGACCGCGCAAGAATGTCGGCCAAGACGAACTCATAACGGCGCACCTTGTTGCCGCCATACCGCGGTGAGATCAGGTCGTCGCGCTTGATCGCGACCTGCCCGGGGCCCAAGAACGCGAAGCGACCCGAGAGCGGCTCGACCGGCGTCGGCAGGTGCGCCAGCGGGCGCCAGGGCACCTCGGCGGCGAGCCCCGGCAGGGCGTCAAAGAGCCGAGGCTGAGCGCGCGGGTGCCGCGGTGAGAAGCCGTCGTCGGCGGTGGCGAATGAGGGCCCTTGCATCGTTCTCTTGAGAGAAGCGCCGAGGGGCCTACGGCGTCAATGGCACACGCGCCCGCCGATGCGGTACAACCCCCGGCGTCACGCATGAGCCGCGCCGAACACGAGCCAGACTTTGACCCCGAGGGCGCCCCCCGCGAGGCCAACACCGCCACCGTGCCGCTCGCGGCCCTCACGCGCCAGCGGGCTCGCGTCGCGCGGCCCCTCAAGCATTGGTACGTGGCCGCCACCTCCGAGGCCCTGCGCGCGGGGCCCTACGCCAGCACGGTGCTCGGCGTGCCCATGGTGCTCTTTCGCGACGCGCACGGTCAGGCCGCGGCGCTCCTCGATCGCTGCCCGCATCGCAACGTGCCCCTCTCAGACGGGCAGGTGCTCAAGGGCGAGCTGCAATGCCCGTATCACGGGTGGCGCTTCGACGGCGCGGGGCGATGCACCAACATCCCGTGCCGGGTTGAGGGCCCGGGTGAGGCGAAGGCCCGCGAGGCGACGGCCTTTCCGGTGCGTGAGCAAGATGGGCTGGTGTGGGTGGTGCCGAGCCCCGGGGTGACGCCCATGCTTGAGCCGTATCGCTTCAGGCTCCTCAATGAGCCAGGCTACGCCACGGTGTCACAAGTGGTCGAGGCCGAGGCGAGCCTCTACGCCGCCACCGAGAACGCGCTCGACGTGCCCCACACGGCGTACCTGCACCGCGGCTTGTTTCGCGGTGAAGGCCGCGGCATCGCGATCACGGCGAAGGTGCGCCGTGAGGGCTACTCGGTGGCCTGCGAGTACATCGGCGAGCCGCGCCCGCCCGGGGTGGTGGGCCAGCTGCTCTCGCCGTCGGGGGGCACGGTGACGCACTTCGATCGCTTCCACGCGCCGTGCGTCTCTGAGGTCGAGTACCGCATCGGCGACGAGAACCACCTCGTGGTGGCGACGGCGATGACCCCCGTCGACGATTGGCACACCCGGCTCTACGCCAAGGTCAGCTTCCGCTTGCGGGTGCCGCACGCCCTCGTCAGCGCCCTGCTCAAGCCGCTCGCGCTGATGATCTTTAAACAAGACGCGAGGGTGCTCAAGAGACAAACCGACGCCGTGGCGCGCTTCGGCGGCGAGCAGTTCGCCTCGACCGAGCTCGACGTGATGGGCAAACACATCTGGCGTCTCTTGCGCGCCGCCGAGCGCGAAGAGCCGCTGCACGATCACGTCGTCGAAGAGACCGTGACGCTCATGGTCTGAATCGAGAGGTCTGAAATGCGCTTGTACTTTCTTTCGCTCGTCGCCCTCGTCGGCTGCTCCGACGGTGCGCCGCTCTTCTCTGACGCGGCCACCGATGTGCCCGGCATGTTGGCCTTCGATGTGCCCCAAGACGCGGGCGCGATGCGCGACCGGCCGCCGACCCCCGAGGTGATCGACCTCACCGACATCGCGCTGAGCGCCGACACCCCTGTCGCCCGCGACGCGGCCTGTTTGAGCGCCGTCAGCGCAGAGGTCACCTACGGGCACGACGGCGGCCTCGTGGCCTTCCGCTACACCTACTCGCTGCGCCCCGCGGCCACCTTCGTGGCGCTCAAGACCTTCACCGACGCCTCGCCGGTGCGCTGCGAGACCGCAGTGCCTTCGTGCAATACGCCCAACGAGGTCGACATCGACGAGGTGGCCTCGGCCCTCGCGAGCCCCGACGTCGAGGCCGCCTTCGAGGCCGCCCGGGCCAACAACAACATGGTCTTGTACGGCGTCGACCCGCGCCCGGTCGACGGGCAGGTGTTCTACGTCCAGCGCGGGGGCGCGCGGGTGATGGTGGGCGACCCGTGCCGCACCGGCGGCGGGGCGGGCTGTACGACGGCGCCGGTGGGCGTGCAGCGCCTCGTCGATGTGCTCACGGCCCTCGCCGAGCAAGAGCGACTCCGCCCGGCCTGCATGGCGCTGCGTAACTAGAGACGCAGTGCTGCGAAGGGCGCGGGCCGTTGACGCCGCGGGTCGAGGCGTAATACGGGGTCGGTCGTGACGTCGACGAAGCAAGAGGTTCAGGTCAGTTACGACGTGTCGAATGAGTTCTTCAGGCTCTGGCTTGATGAGCGCATGCACTACACCTCGGCGGTGTACGAGCGCGACACTGACACGCTTGAGCAGGCTCAGCTCAACAAGTGCGCGGTGCTCTACGATTACGCCGAGATGAACGCTGACAAGCGCGTGCTCGACATCGGCTGCGGTTGGGGCTCAAACCTTGAATACTTGACCCTTCAGCGCGGGGTCAAAGAGGTGCACGGCGTCACCCTGTCGAGCGCGCAGTTTGAAGAGATCAAGGCGCGCAAGCTGCCCGGCGCGACGGTGTGGTGTGAAGACTTTCTCACCTTCGAGCCGAAAGAGAAGTACGACGCGCTCATCTCGATCGAGATGATCGATCACCTCTGCTCGCCGGCCCAGGCCAACGAGGGCCGCGCCATCGAGATCTACCGCAATTACTTCAAGCGCTGCGCGGCCTGCGTGAAGCCCGGGAGCTACTTCGGATTTCAGGCCATTCTGCGCAACCGCGTGCCGCGCACCCGCGCCGACATCGCCGACCTGAAGTTCACCGCCGACGTGATCTTCCCCGGGGGGCTGAACCCGAGGCTCGAAGAGCTCGTCGCGGCGGTAAACCCGTACTGGGAGATCTGCGAGCTGAAGACGCGCCGGGTGCATTACGGCAAGACCACCGGCGAGTGGTTGCGCCGGCTGCGGCTTCACGAGAAGCAGATCCGCGACACCTGGGGCGACCAGGTCTTTGTCGACTATGATCGTTACCTCTCGACCTGCGTGCGCGCCTTCGCCAACCACTGGTCGAGCGACGTGCAGATGAAGCTCCGTCACATCGACGTGTGAAACCCGACAGGGCCTTTGATCGCATCCTGACGGTCATCGCCGGGGCCGCCCTCGTGGCCCTGGTGCTGTGGGCTACGCACTTTCGCCTCACCCTCCTCACGCTCGGCAACGACCCCGACGTCGACGCGCTGGCCCACGCCCGGGTGGCGCGGCAGGTGTTGACTCGCCCGGGCAATCTGAGCGTCCATTGGGTCTGGTTGCCGCTCTGGCATTTTATTGGCGCCATCGGGGCGCGCTTTCAATACGACCTGATCTTTCAGCGCTGGCTGAGCGTGCTCTGCGGTGTCGTGGCGCCCTTTCAGCTGTGGGCCTTTCTGCGCCGCGCGCTCGACCGAGACCCGAGCCGCGCCGCGCGGTGGGTGCCGTGCTTCGCGGCCATGCTCTTGACGCTGTGGCCGGGGGCCATGGCGACCTTCTCGTCGGGCGAGCCCGAGGCGCTCTTTCTTGTGGGGTTCTTGGCGCTCTCGCACACGCTCTGGCGGGGAGACGACGGCGCGGCGGGGCTCATCCTCGCGGCGCTCTGCCTCCTCCGCTACGAGGCGTGGACGCTGGTCGCGGCGGTCTTCGCCCGGGCCCTCTGGCGCGCCTCCCGCGGCGAAACCCGCGGCCTCCGCCCGATGCTTGCTTGGGTCTTGCCGGCGCTCGGCATCGCGGGGTGGTGCCTCGCGCACGGCCTCAGCACCGGGGTGGCGTTTCAGTTCATCAAAGAGAATCGCGTCTATGTTGCGCGGGCTTGGGTCGAGCTGAACATCGCGCGTCGCGGCAATGTGGCCTTCGAACACCCGGTGATCTGGTACGCGCTCCTGGTGCCCGCGCACGCGCTGCGCGGCCGCATCGTGTTTACGCTGATGGGCCTCGGCTCCTTGAAGCGGCTCCCGCGGGGGTGGGCGCTCTTCAACGGGTGGCTCTTGCTGGTCATCACGGTGATCTGGCTCCGTCGCACCAACCTCGGGTTGATGCGGCACTTTACAGTGCTCATCCCGTTTTATGCGACCTTGACCGCGCTGGGGGTCGCGCGGGTCATCGACGCGCTGCTCGATCGGGTCGCAGAGCTCAAGACGGTGACGCAGACCTTGCAGCGGCACACCCGCAGCTTCGCCATGGCCCTCAGCGCGATGGTGATCTTACACGGCCTCGGTCACTTTATTCAGACACGCTGGTACCGCGAATACCAACCCCGAAGCGCCACCGCCCAATGGGAAGAGGCCGCCCTCGGCCGACTCCTCCGTCAGAACCTCCAGGGCACCCCCTGCGGCCGGGCCTTCAGCACCGTGCGCGACGCCGAGGTGTTCGCCCGCTTGCCGCCCGCGCGGTACCTCCGCTGGCACCCCCAAGACATTCGCGACTATCACACCCTGGTCGAGAGCGTGCAGTGCGGCGTGGTGCTCATTCTGGCGCGCGCCGAGGTGCCCCTCGAAGTGCGCGAGGGCATCGAGGTGCTCTACCGCTCGCGGCGCTATCAGCTCTTGCGACGCCGCCGCCCGGCGATGTACCCGCCCTCGGTGTGGCGCTCGCGACGGCCGCCCTCAGGGCGCTGACGGCAGCCCTAAGGGCGCCCCCAAGCCCACGCCGCGCGACAAGCCCGTGAGGGTCTTCACCATCACGCGCTCGACCATCGGGAGCCGCGTCACGGGCCCCATCAGCGCGTCGCGGAGCCACCCGAGCGGCCGCCAATCGCTCTGAAACCAAGGCGTCAACCACCGCGTCGCGTACTGATAGAACCCGAGGTGGCTGCGCCGTTGTCTTGAATACAACGCGAGCCCGTCGGCGAGCCGCTCGGAGCCCGCGAGCGCGTCGCTGAGCACCATCGCGTCCCAGAGGGCGAGGTTGGCGCCTTGGCCCAATTGTGGGCTCATCGCGTGGGCCGCGTCGCCGAGGTACACCACCTTGTCGGTGTGCCACGGGTACATCGCGACGTCTTTGTACTGTGTAAACAAGACCTGATCGAGCGCGGTGACCTGATCGATCACGGCGGCCATCTGCGGCGCGAACTGCCGCATCTCGGTGAGCCAGGGCCCAAGCCCCGCGTCGCGCCAGGCGCGCACCCGGTCGGCGCGGATCGAGTAGAAGAGGCTCACCTGGGGCGGCCCGAGGCCCTCGCCGGGCCCGAGCCCGGTCGGCAAGATGCCAACCATTTTTGTCGTCGAATCGAGCGTCTGCAAGAGCTCAGAGCCCCCCCGCCCCGCCACATCATCACCGACGAACCACAGCGCCCCCCACGGGTAATCGCGGATCGACTTCTTGATCTGCGTGTCGTCGCGGAGCTGCGAACGCGCCCCGTCGGCCACCACGCACACCGCGTGCGGCCCGAGCCGCTGCCCCGTGCTGGTCACAAACCACAGCCCCTCGCCGCCGTCGCTCTCTTGGAGGTCTTTGACCTCGACGCCGAGCTTCAAGGTCACAGGCTCGCGCAAGACCTCTCGAAAGAGATGCTCAAAGAGCACGCCCCGGTGGAGGCCGTACCCTTGATGCGCCCCCGGCATGGCGTCATACCGAATGCGAAAGACGGTCTTGCGTTGCAGCGTCTGGGCGCGAAGCTGATCGACCTTGGCGGCCCGGGCGACGACCCCGTCGAGGAGCCCCAAACGGCGCAACACCGCCTGCCCCGTGGGCTGCAACAAGATGCCCGCCCCGACGGCCCGAGGCGCCTCGACCCGCTCGTACACCGTGACCTTGTGACCGGCGCGAGAGAGAAAGAGCGCCGCCGCGCTGCCGGCGGTGCCGCAGCCGATGATCCCGATGTCGAGCCCTCGCATCGCGAAGGTTGTACCGAAATTCAGCGCGCCCGTCTCACGGAGGCGCGATGGGCGCCGTGGTGGTCACCCCTGCGCCCGAGAATTCCATCGTGGGCATCGACTGCCGGGTGCCGCGCCCGGTGCTGCTGTTGATGGTGATGAACTCACCCGCCCGGGTGAAGCCGTAGAGGGTCTGGCGCCAATACCCCAGGCCGTAAATGCTCGCGAAGCCCGTGTCGCCGATGATGCGCAGCGAGCCCGTGCGGGTGTTGAGCTCGGCCAGGCTGTCGTTGGTGCTGCCCGAACGGCGCACCGTCGCGTAGGTGCGCTCGCCCGCGATCGAGACGATGTCGCCCGAGAGCGTCCAGCTGTTTTGAAACTGGCCGAGGCGGGTGAGGCGACCGTTCGACGGGTCGATGCGGTAGTAGGTGCCATTCGAGGTGGCCCCGACGAGCACCTCGCGGTCGGCGTCGAGCACCCCGGCGGGCAGGTAGGTGAGCCCGTAAAACACCTGACTCTCAGCGAAATTCGTAATCTTCGTGAGCCGCGCGTTGGTGACGTCGACCCGGTAGAGCGCGTCGCGCGAGCAGGCCACCACCTCGCCCATGGCGTCGACCGCGAGGTCGGTCATCGAGGTGTGGGGCCCCGAGGGCCACACAAAGGCCGCGATGCGACGCAGCCGGTTGGTGCGCGGGTCGACCGCGTAGAGCTCGTTGTCGTCGTGGGCGTACACGACGGTGTTGTCGATGTTGGGGTTCGACCCCGTGTCGCGAATGGGGATCACCCCGCGGTCGGTGAGACCCCCCGCGTCTTCGAGCGCCTCGGCGTCGGTGTCGGCCCCCGCGTCGACCGTCGCGGCCGCGTCGGTGGGCTCCGGCGTGAAGGGCACGGGCTCGTCAGAGCAGCCCGAAAACACAACGCCAGCGGCCAAGAGGAGCGCCGCACAAAGAGGCTCAGGTCGCAACACGGGCCGAGGTATGCTCAACCTTCCGCCGAAGCGCAAGTCGTCGGCTCGTCAATCCACCGGGTGATCTCAGAAATCACCGCCGCGGGCGCTTCGAGGTGCAGAAAGTGACCCGCATCGGCGATCACCAGGTGTTCGAACCGACCCGTGTGATGGGCCGCCGCGCGGGCGCCGCTCTCGGGGGCGATGCACGCGTCGTCGGCGCCTTGCATGAGCAGGGTGTCGACCGCGACCTTGCGCCGACCGCGGGCGCCTTCGAGCACACGGCGCAGCGCGGGGCCCGGCGGCCAGACCATCGCCCGGTACGCCGCGATGGCCCCGGGGAGGCTCGCAGCGATGGCGGCCTCGACCTCGGCGAGGTGCGCCGAGGGCGGCGTCGTGCGGGGCGACCAGGCGCGCCAGAGCTTCGACACGAGGCCCCGACGGAGCGCCCACTCGGGGGCCCAGGGGAGCTGAAAGAAGCCCATATACCAGCTCATTCTCAGCTGCTCGGGGCTGCGCAGGAGGTGCTCGATGAAGGCCATCGGGTGGGGGCACCCGAGCATCACGAGGCGGGCCACGCGGCGCGGGTTGCGGGTGGCGGCGGTGCACGCCACGGCGGCGCCCCAGTCGTGGCCGATGAGGTGCACCGGGGCGTCGGGTTCGAGCGCGGCGGCGAGGTCGAGCACGTCGTCGGCGAGGGTGTCGAGGTCGAAGGGCCCTGCCGCCGAGGCGGGCGAAAAGCCCCGCAGCCAGGGCGCCACCACGCGCCACCCCAAGGGCGCAAAATGCGCGTGAAACGCCTCAAAGGTCGACGGCCCATCGGGGAAGCCGTGGAGGCACAGCAGGGTGCCCCGGGCCGGGCCCGCGGGCGACGAGACCCACGCCGAGACAGGGCCCCGCGCCCGCGCAAAGACTTGAAGAGTTGGGCTCACAAGGGAGTGGTACGACACTCTCCTTCGCCGTTGAAGTGCCCGAGGCTCCGGGTCTGATAGGCGACGAAATCGCGCAGGGTGACCACGTTCGGGATGTTGCCCGCGCGGTACTGGTTGGCCGGCAGGGTGGTGAGGTCGACCGCGGCGAGCTCGTCGAGGGTGACGACGTTGTCGCGGTTGGCGTCGGCGTTGGCGATGGCGTCGAAGCGCAGCCGGGTGAGCGAGTTGCCGTTCATGTCGGTCTCGCCCGAGAGGCTGTCGTAGAAGAAATGGTCGCCGTGGATGGTGATCTGCGCCGCGGCCGCTGCGCCGGCGGCCACCACCACGCCCGGCTGGTTCGCCTCGCCGACACACTCGCTGAAGCGCGTCGCCGCGGTGAAGCCCCAGCGCAGGGTGATCGGGGTCGCGAGCCCGGGGCGCGTCGCGCTGGCCTCGAAGTACACTGAATAGCCATTCATTCGCATGAAGCCGAGGTCGGCGTCGCTGGCGTTGCCCGCCACCGAGGCCATGGTGGCAGGGTTGATGCGAAAGGCCACCTGGTCGGCGCGTCCCACCGCGACGTTGGCGATGGCGCCGACGGGGGTGCCCGAGCCTCGGGTGTTGTGGAGGTCGTACACGCGCCCCATGGGGAGCGCCCCGGCGCTGCCCTCGGCGGTGTTGTTCACGGTGACGTCGCTGACGTGAATCAAGAAGCGGTTGAAGGTGAGCGTCCAGTTGTTTTGAAAGCCGCCTTCGTCGTCGGCGTTTTGTGCGGGGCCGATCTGGGTCTCGATAAACTCTTCGCCCCAGATGGTGACGTTGACCGAGCCGGTGTCTTGCGAGCATCCGAGCGCGGTGACGAGGGTGAGCGCAGCAAAGGCTCTTGAGAATGACAGTGACATTGGAGGCTCTCTTGAGTGACGCGAGGTCTATGGGTCGAGGCGGCGCAGGTGGTAGGTGGCGGCCGATTGGGCCGCGCGAGAGAGGGCGTTGAAGGCTTGTCCTTCGGGCGGGGCGACGCGCTCGCCGTCGCCCGCGGGGAGCATCAGAAAGTCAACGCGGTCGACGAGGGCGACGGGGTCGATCTCGACGCGCCAGCGGGGCCCTCCGGGCGCGAGGGTGCCGGGCGCGGTGATGCCCTGAACCTCGTATCGGAGCGTCGGTGTGGCGAGAAAGCGAACGCTCTGATCACCGCGGGTGGCCACGCCCCGCAGGCGCAGCGAGCCCTCTGACAGGCCCCCGGGTTGCCCGCCGTCGGAGCCCACGGGGGTGAGCTCAAGGCGGGCCGAGCGGGCCTCGCCCGAGACGCCGTCGGCGAGACCGAGGTCGGTGGCGCGCATCGCGGCGAGGTCGATCACCCGCTCGATCACCGACTCGGCGAGGGCCTGGCCGGGCACGTAGTGACCCGGGTGCGCGAAGGCCGTGCCCCACGCGAGGCGCCGCAAGAGCGTGCGCTGCGACAGGGCCTGACCCTCGAACCAGCGCACCGCCCCGAGGTGGATCGCCGCCTCGCTGAGGGTGACCTCCCAACCGAGCGAGGTGGTGCCCGCGACGCGGGTGCCTCGCGCCTCGACGCCGAACTGAATGCGGCTGCGGCCCGTGGTGTCGCCGTCGCCGCAATGGAAGCTCCCCGCGAGGGCCATGCAAATTGTTGAAATAACAATGATTTCTACGCGCTTATGGGCGCGGCGCGGGGGCCTCATAGGTACACCGTGAGCGTTGAGAGGAGGGTGAACGGGCGCCCCGCGGTGAAGTGCTCGACGGGCACGAGGCTCTCGGGGCGGCGCGGGTCAAACCACGAGGCGTACGAGAAGGTGCCGTCGCGCCAGCGGGCGTCGGTGAGGTTGCGGGCCGAGAGGCCCAAGGCGACCCGAGAGAGTCGAAGCGAGACCGCGAGATCGAGCAGAAAGACAGCGTCAGAGCGCATCGAGAAGGGCAGCGGGCGCGGGCCGAGGAGGGTGCTCCCGAGGGCGGCGCCGACGGTGAGGGGGAGCCCGCGGAGCTGCCCCAGGCGGCGCTCCCAGGTCAGGTCGGCGCGCCCCACCACGGGCGGCACATAGGGCACCAAGAAGCCCGTCGCGTCGTAGGTGGCGCGCGCCCAGGTGAGGCTCGTCGACAGCGCCAGACCCGCGGCGAGGGGGCCCTCGAAGGCCACGCTCGCCCCGACGCGGGTGGTCGCCGCGCTCGCCTCGTTCACGAGGTTTTGCCCCGACGGCGGGTCGAACACCAGGTCGCGGTCGACGCGGGTGACGAAGCCCTCGGCGTGCAGCGCGCGGCCCCCGCGTCGCCAGCGGAGCCCCAGTTCGGCCGCGTCGACCACCGCGAAGGGGGCGCGCTCGCTGCGCCCGAGGGTGGTCGCCTGGGGCGAGCGAAACCCGCGCCCGAGCGCCGCGAGACACTCGACGCCGCGGCCCAACGCGAGGGTCGCCGAGGCCCTCGGCCCCACCGCAAGGC
The DNA here is from genome assembly GCA_016792845.1 of Myxococcales bacterium. Lineage (GTDB taxonomy): Bacteria > Myxococcota_A > Polyangia > Polyangiales > JAEUKH01. The sequence continues at coordinate 90,829 of JAEUKH010000008.1, forward strand.
CCTCGGCCTCGCGCGGCCCCCGCGGCACCGTCGACCCCGTGCGCGGGAGGTGATCGTCGATGTTGAACCACAGCGCGTCGGCCCGGGCCCCGAGCCGCAGCGCGAGCCGCGCGAAGGGCCGCGTCTCGGTGTCGAGCCACAGCGCGATGTCGGTCACGCCGAGGTCGGCGTCGACCTGACGGAGGTAGGCGCCCTCGCCGTCGGTGCGCAGGCGCTCCATCACGGTGCGGGCGGTGTCGTGCCGGGCGTTGAAGCCGAATTCGAGGCTCTGGGTGCGCCCGCGCCAGGCCCCCGCGACCCGATGCGAGGCCGCCACGCCCACGGTGCCGGCCTCGTACCGCTGGCTGTACCGATCGCCCCGAAGGTCGAGGAATTGCCCGGTAAAGTTCTCGCGGATGGCGAAATCTCGGAGGCTCGCCGACACGCTGAACTGGGTGCGCGCGGCGCCGTCTTGGTGGGTGAGCTCGCCCACCATGAAGTGCCGCCCGGTGGCCCCGCCCTGCGCGGTGTCGTAGCTGTCAAAGAAGCCGACGCGGCCGGCCTCGTAGTCGTCGACGCGCACCACCCCGGGGGCGTCGAAGCGGGTCGCGTAGCTGCCCACGAGGAGCCGCACTCGCGCGTGTTCGCCGAAGGGGCGCGCGTACTGGGCCATCGCCGAGGCGCGGCTCGCGGCGCGGTTCTGACCGTAGCCCGCCGTGCGGTAGAGCTCGGCCGCGGCGAAGGTCTCGCGCTCGGCCCCGCGGGGGGCCATCACCGCCGCCACCCGGGTCGTGCCGAACATCCCCACGCTCCCCCGAAGGAAGCTCCCCCGGGTGCGCACCCCGAGCTCAAACTGCGCGCTCCCGGCGACGGCGAAATCGCCCTGCCGCGGGTCGAAGGGCCCCTCGATCACCCGCACCGTGTCGATCACCTCGGGGATGATGAAATTCAGGTCGGCGTAGCCCTGCCCGTGAACGTTCGACACCTCGTTGACCGGCAGGCCGCCCACCGAGAAGGCCACGTCTTGCCCGTGCTGCGCGTCGAAGCCGCGCAAAAAGAGCTGGTGCGCCTTGCCCTCGCCGCCGTGCTGCGAGAGAAAAAAACCGGGCGCGAGGGTGAGAAACTCCGCCGCGCTCGCCCGGGGCACCGCGCGGTACCGCTCGGCCTCGATGAGCGTGTCGCTCGCACCCCGAAGCGCCCCGCGCCCGCGCACCACCCCCTCGCCCTCGGGCACCCCCTGGGCCCAAGCGCCGCGAAGCGCCCAAACGCTCAAAAACGCTTGCCACAGCGCCCAACGGCGATCTCTTCTCGACACGCGTGCCACGGAACGCTCAACCCGTAGCACACCCCCGCGCCGCGATGCTACCCCAACCCAAGTTCGTGCTACGCGGGTGACCTAGCGCATGGCCGTGTGGTGTGCGAGGCGCAGCGCGAAGGTGACGAGCCCTGCGGCGAGGGTGACGCTGAGCAGGGCCCCCGCGGCGCGGTGGCTGAGCAGCGCGCCGACGGGGTACGCGCGCCAAAGGGCGTAGGGGGCGAAGAGGGCCACAAAGAGCGTGAGGGCGAAGAGAAAGGGCCCCATGAGGTGGGCCCCGAAGGCCGCGCCGAGGTGGCCGTGGGCCATGTTGCTGAAGCTGGTGGTGAGGCCGCAGCCGGGGCAGGGGATGTGCGTCACGGCCTCGAAGGCGCAGGGGGCGAGGCCGAGCTGTTCGTGGGTGCCGTGCCCCCGCGGGTCGGGGCGGAGCCACACCGAGAGCGCCACCACGGTGAGGGCCGCGAGGCCGCCGAACGACCACGCCAGGCGGGTCGCGAGGGTGGGGCGAGGGCGGGGCGAAACTCCTGCGAGCACCTGCCGACCATAGCGCGGTATGGTGCCCGCGACGATGGAGCGCAGCGCTTTCGTAAGTCTCTCCGCGGGCCTTGTTCTCAGCCTCGCGGCGGCGGTCGGGGCCCAGCCCCGGGGCGACCTGGTGACCGGCACGGTGGTGTACGGCGGCGCGCGCGACGCGGGCCCGCAGGCCGCGCCTGACGCGGGGGTGGGGGTCCAGGCGATGCTCGACGCGGCCACCGCGGGGCGCACGGTGCTGGCCACCGGAGGCCGCCGATCGCGGGCCCGCGAAGAGGTCGAGGTCGCGCTCGGGGTGCAGCGCGGGGCGTGCTACGAGCTGGTCGGCGCCGCGCTCGGGGCCGCCCAGGTGCGGGTCGAGCTGCGCCTCAGGGCCGCGCTGGTGGGCGAGCCGACGCCCCTCGGCAACTCCCGCGCAGAGGCCGCTCGCTTCGGCTTTTGCGTCAGCGAGAGCCCAGAGCTGTATCGCCTCGTGGTGCTGACCGAGGGGGCCGCGACCTGGCGGGTGGCCTTGCTCGAAGACCGCACCCGCAGCCTCGACGCCGGGGCGCGACCGCGGCCGACGGTGTTCGCCGACGCGGGGCCCCGAAGGGTCACCGAGGTCTTCGCGCCAGGCGGGGCCGAACAAGATTATGTCGGCAGCCAGCTCCGCGCCCTGGCCGCCTCGCGCCCCAACCGCGTGGCCATGAACGCCGCCGAGCGCAGGGTCTTGAGCACCAACGAGGCCATCGAGCGGAGCCTCGACCTGCCCGCAGGCCGCTGCATCGAGGCCGCCGCCGCGGGGGTCCCGAGCGTGGCCGACCTCGAGCTGAGCCTCGAAGACCCAAATGGCAATCGCGTGGCGCAAGATGGCACAAGACGCGCGACCGAGAGCGTTCGGTTTTGTCCGGTGTATGCGGGGCTCTACCGGCTGCGGGTGCGGGTGCGCGCGGGGGCCGGGATGGTGGCCAACCAGACCTTCATCGAGCGTTAGAGCGTCGCGGCCCGCCGAAGCCCGTGGGGGCGCGCGAGGGGCGTCGCCGGGGCATCACCCGACGGCGCGGTGCGGGCTGCCAGACCCCCGTGAGGCAGCGTCGGTCGCCCTGGGGGCACACGATGCGCACATGAAAATGGTTGTCGTGGGGCGACACCCGGGCCGGCTGAACGAGGGTGTTGGCCGCGAGGTTGATGATCGCCGGCGAGGCGTTGACGCTGCGGGCGTGGTTCAGCAAGAGCGCGCGCAGGGGCGTCGAGACGAAGAGGCGCTCGACCCGCACGAGGCGGTCGGTCAAGAGCGTCTGAACGAGAGCCCAGTTGCGCGCGAGGTCGAAGACGTGCTGCCCGTCGAGGCTGCGACCGTTGCGGTCGAAGACCTTGTAATCGTCGGGTTCGACCGGGCGCCCGGGGCCCCGCGTCGCGGCCGTGCGCATGAAGAACGCGAGGTCGGCGTCGCGGCCGCTCTGGTGCGAGCGGTGACGCCCCACGAGGCCGCCGCCGCGGGCCGAGAGGTCGCCGACGGTGAGGCGCAGGGCGAAGCGGCGTTGCATCGCGCGGCCCGTGCGCTCAAGGAGACCCACCAGCTCGTCGGTGCCGTGATGCAAGACGCGCCCGGGGAGGTAGCGCACCGATGCGCCCTCGCTCAAAAGCCGCGCGTTCACCAAGGCCCCATGGTTCGGAAAGCCCATCGAGGCGCTCGGCGGCGCGGGGGGCTCGGCGGCGCGGCGCGTGCGGGCGCGGGGGGCTCCCGCAGGCCGAGGGCTCGACCCGCGTCGGTCGGCCAAGCGCGGTCGCGGCGGGTCGGCCCAAGCGCAGGGCGTCACCACCCAAGCGAGGGCCAGACAGAGCCAGAAGAGAGGGCCCGAACAACTCCGCACACGTCGGGTGGTAGCAGCGCCGCGGGCAAAAGAGCCAATCTGTGGCAGAAGATTTGACGGCTGCGCGAGCGTTCAGTACGGTGCGGGCGATCACCCGAACGTGAGGAGCGTCGACCGTGCTGCAACCGTTGACAGATCGTCAAGAAGCGATCCTTGAGTTTATTCGCAAGTCGATTCGCGAGCGCGGGTATCCGCCGACGTTGCGCGAGATCGGCTCACACATGAACATCCGCTCGACCAACGGGGTGAGCGACCACCTGCGGGCCCTTGAGCGCAAGGGGCACCTGAAGCGCGAAGACATGAAGTCGCGGGCCCTGGTGCCGGTGCCGGCCGCGGCGTCGAAGGCGATCCGTGTGAGCCGCGCGCCCGACGACGAAGACCCGTCGATCTTCGACGAGAGCGAGCGCGAGTATCAGCTCGAGTCTGACGCGCCCGCGGCCAACGACGGCTTGCGGGTGCCCCTGCTCGGCAAGGTGGCGGCCGGCGCGCTCAGCCTCGCGACGCAGCAGATCGAGCAGCAGATCTTGATGGATCCTGCCCTCTTGAAGGCCAACCCCGGCGAGACCTTCGCGCTGCGGGTCTTCGGCGACTCGATGATCGAGGCGGGCATCCACGAGGGCGATCTGCTCTTCGTGCGTAAGCAAGACATCGCGGCCCGGGCCGACGTGGTGGTCGCCTTGGTGGGCGACGAGGCCACGGTGAAGCGCTACTACCCCGAGGCTGATCACATCCGTCTTCAGCCTGAGAACAAGCGTCTCAAGCCCATCTATGTGCGTCGGAGCGAGCTCTCGCAGTTCAAGATCCTCGGCGTGGTGGTGGGGCTCTTTCGGCCCGCCACGGGTTTTGGGGTGAAGGCGGGGCTCTAGGGTATGTTTCCGCCGTTGCTACTCGGCGCCGCGGTCTCCGGGGCGGCCGCGGTGGGGAGCCTCCTTCAGCACTATCGCCACCAGCTCGGCCCGATGACCCTGGCCGATGTGCGTACCCTTGAGCGCCTCGCGCCGACCCCCATCGCCCACGCCCGCGAGGGCCTGGTGAAGCTGGTGGGGGTGGTCGACAGCGAGCACCCGACCTTGAGCCTCTACGGCGCCGTGCCCGTGGCGGTGCGCGAGACCCACTATTTTGTGCCCGACGGGCGCGGCCTTCAGACCCGCAAGGTGTTCGAGCGGGTCGAGCGTACGAACACGCCCTTCACGGTGAGCGACGAGACGGGGGCGATCACCCTGGTGCCGAGCGGGTGCCGCATCGACTTCGAGGTCGAGGGCGACGACGCCGAGACCATGACCGAAGAGCTGCGCCTGCGGGTGGGCGAGCGCGTCGCGGTGATCGGGCTGGTGGCGCGGCGCGACGATGTGGCGCGGCAACCCTTCCGGCAAGCGCCCATCGAGGGTGACCGCGGGCTGACCTTCCTCGCGCCGCCGCTCGTGACGTGGCGCACCGAGCCTGAGGTGTATCCGCGGCTCTTGCCGCGGGTGGGCGACGTGGCCCTCTCGGTGGGCGCCGCGGGCATGGCCGTCTTGGGGGCCATTCTTCATCTGTGAGGGTCGCGTGGGTCGAGCCCTGGCGCGACGCCTTCTGGCTGGGGCTCGTTTGGGTGCCGACGGGCTGCGAGGGCTCGCTCGAAGGGCCCGCGGTGCGCGCCCTCGTTCGCGCTAAAATGCCTGAAATTGCATATGTTTTAGATCAGTACGGCCCCGCGCTTCGGGGGCAGCTCCTGGCCGAGCGCGGGCGCACCGCGGGGCTCTCGGCCTTCGCGTGGGCGTTTCGCGCGCGGGCTCGGTTTCGCGCGGCCTTGGGCGAGGGGGCCCGGGCCTTGACGGCGGCCTCGTTCGACGACCCGCGCTGGGGGGCGTTGGCGTTGCGGGCGCCCGAGAGCCTCGAAGGGCTGATGCTGGCGGCCCTTGAGACCGAGCCGCGCTTTACGGCCTGGGTGGCGCAGCGCCCCGAGGTCGCGACCCGCGAAGCCTGCGCCGCGGCGATCGAGGCCTTGGGGCGCGCGGTGGGCCTCGACGACACGGTGTGGCTGTCGCGGGTGATGGGCGCGCGGGGCCGCGCCTTCGGGCGCGACATCGTGGTGGGGGCGGTGGCGCCCGAGGGGGCCGCGATGCAGTGGCTCCACGAGCGCGCGGTGGGGGCCGCTCAGGGCTTGGGGCACCGCGACTGGGCGGCCTGTGAGGGGGTCGCCGAGGCGGCGCTCGCGCGGCTCGTGGCGGGCACCGAGTGGGCGGCGGCGCACCGTCGGTGGCACGACGGGTTCGACTGGGGGCGGGTCATGGCGGCCCGGGGTTCTGACGTCGAGGCTGTGGTGTCGGCGCTGCGGTCTGGGGTACCCTCGCCCGACGGATGTTGAACTTCAGCAGCGACGCGGCCGTTGCCGAGCAAGAGATGCAGGCGGTGATCTGGTACCTCACCGCCATCGCCCACCTCGACGGGCACTACGACGAGTCTGAGCGCGAGTATGTGCGCGACCATGTGTCGATGCTGGTGCAGCACCGGGCGCGGGCCGCGGTGGGCGACGACCTGGCGCCGTACGCCGACGCCATCGCCCAGTGGGTGAAGCATTTTCACGAGGTCGCAGACATGGTCGCGGCCGAGGTGAGCGGTTACTTCACCGAGTCGGTGGGCGAGGGCGAAGACCCGATGCGGTTCGTGACGGCGAAGCTGAAGCTGCGCTGTTTTGAGCTGTTTCAACGCTTCGATGACGCGGGCCGGGCGCAGCTCTTGAGGGTGGCCGAGGCGGTGATCAAGGCCGACGGGGTGGTTCATCCGAGCGAAGAGGCCTTCGCCGACGAGCTGTCGCGGCTCTTGCATGTGCCCTTGCAGCTCGATGAGAGCGCGCTCGAGCCCATCGACCGCGGGAGCCTCGTGCTTGAGGCGCCTCGGAGCATCGAGGTGAAGCAAGAAGATCACCCGTTCTTGCGCGCCACCGAGCGCGCGTGGTCACAAGACAAAGAGTCCTTCGCGGTCGAAGCCGAAGAAGACCTGCGGCTCATCGAGCGGGTGATCGAGGCCCTCGACGGGCAGCGCAAGAAGGGCTTCGGCAAGCTCGCGGGGCACAAGGAGTTCGGGGGCTTCGAGGCCGGGGCGCGCTTCCTCGATGGGCATGTGTATGTCTATCAGCCGGGCGACGACGAAGAGGTCGAGCTCTTGGTGATTGGCGACCTCCACGGGTGTTATTCGTGTTTGAAGGCGGCCCTCTTGCAGGCCGATTTCTTCACCAAGGTGCAAGCCCACCACAATGATCCGAAGAAGCACCCCGCGATGAAGCTGGTGCTCTTGGGCGACTACATCGACCGGGGGCGCTTCTCGTACAACGGCGTGCTGCGGGCCGCGATGCGGCTCTTCCTCGCGGCGCCTGACGATGTGTACGTGCTCCGCGGCAACCACGAATACTATGTTGAGATGAACGGTCGGGTGTTGGCCCCGGTGCGCCCGGCTGAGGCGATGACGTCGATCCAGTCGATCGCGCCGCAGGGGGTCTTCGCGGCGTACATGAAGCTCTTCGAGGCCTTGCCCAACATGCTCGCGTTCGATCGCACGCTCTTCGTGCACGCGGGCATCCCCCGTGATGACACCTTCGCCGAGAAGTTTCGCGACCTCGCGTCGCTCAATGAGCACGACCTGCGCTTTCAAATGTTGTGGAGCGACCCGAGCAGCGCCGACGTGGTGCCGAGCGACCTCCAGGCGGCGAACGCGCGCTTCCCCTTCGGTCGCAAGCAGTTTCAGCGCTTTATGGGGCAGCTCGGCTTGCGGGCCCTGGTGCGCGGCCACGAGAAGGTCAACGAGGGCTACCGGGTCACCTACGACGACCCCCAGGCGCGGCTCATTACGCTCTTCTCGTCGGGCGGCAAGACCAACAACGACCTTCCGCCGACCAGCTCGTACCGCGATGTGACCCCGATGGCGCTCACGGTGAAGCACAAAGACGGCATCAGCGAAGTGCACCCCTTCGAGATCGATTATCAGCGCTTCAACGACCCGCGCTTCAATCAGTTCTTCGGTGAGTGACCCGGCGCGGCCCGGTCAGACGTCGCGGGCCCGCACGACGTCGCGGTAGGTCTCGCGCTTTCGCACCTCGCGGGCGCGGTCGCCGTCGACGAGCACCTCGGCCGGTCGGGCGCGGAGGTTGTAGTGTGACGCCATCGCGTAGCCGTACGCGCCCGCGTTGCCCACCACCAAGAGGTCGCCCTCTTCGGGCACCGGCATCATGCGCTCCTCTGCGATGACGTCGCCGCTCTCGCAGATGGGCCCCACCACGAAGACGCGCTCGGGCGTGCCCGTGCGGTGCGGATAGAAATCAATCGGGTGCCAGCTCTGATAGAGGGCCGGGCGAATGAGGTGATGCATGCCCGAGTCGACGCCCACAAAGACGCGGTCGCGGGTGCGCTTCACCGTGGTGACCCGGGCCACCAGGACGCCCGCCTCGCAGACCACGAAGCGCCCCGGTTCGAGCACGAGCCGCGCCTTCTTGGTGCGTTGCGCGTTGAAGGCCGCCATGCGCGCGGTCACCGCGCGGCCCCAGTCGCCGAGCTCGATGGCCTGCTCTTCGGGGCGATACGGCACCCCGAAGCCGCCCCCGGCGTCGATGCGCTCGATGCCCGGGATGGCCGCCGCGATTTCGAGGAGGGCGTCCATCGCTTCGAGCCAGAGGGCGAGCTCGAAGACCCCAGAGCCGATGTGCTGATGGAGCCCGATCACCTTGAGGCCGTACCGCGCCGCGATGGCGCGCGCCTCGGGCAGCTCCTCGGGGCTGAGACCGAATTTGCTGTCAGGGCCCGCGGTGACCACATGCGGGTGGTGGCCGCCGCCGATTTCGAGGTTCAACCGCAATGAGACCGGGGCGCCGCGAAAGAGCTTGCCGTACCGATGGAGGGCCGAGAGCGCGTCGAGGTTGACCATGGCCCCGGCGCGGTGCACCGCGCGAAGCTCTTCGACGCTGGGGTTGCTCCCCGAGTACACGATCGCCCGCGGGCGAAAGCCGCACTCGCGGGCGAGCTGCACCTCCCAGGCGCTCACCGTGTCGACCCCGAGCTTCTGCCCGCGGATCATCCGCAGAAGGGCGGGGTTGCTGTTGGCCTTCATCGCATACTGAATCAACGCCCCCGGGAAGGCCCTTCGCAGCGCGCGGCAGCGGTTGCGCAGCACCCTCGCAGAGTATCCATAGAACGGCGTGCCGTACCGCTCCGCGAGGCGCGCCGAGCGCCGCGGGCCGAGCCAGCTCTCCCAGGTCTCATTCGTCACCACGGTCATGCTCCAAAGAACTCACGGTGCAGCGCGCGCACGGTCACGTCGCCGAGGGCGTCGTCGACCACCAGGCCTACGTTGATCGCGCTCGCGCCCATCGAGAGCAGCTGCACGGCGATGTTCTCTCGGCCGAGGGCCGTGAAAATGCGCGGGCACACGCTCGGGTCGGTCAAGATGCGCGCGGCCACCACGCAGACGAGGCAGCGCCCGCGGGTGACCGACACCTCGCCGATCTCGCCGAGGGCGCGCACCGCGTCGGCGAGGCCCTCTTCGCGGTCGACGGTGCACGAGACGCTCACCTCGCTCGTGGCCACGAGGTCGACCACCACCCGGTGACGGGTGAAGACCTCGAAAATGCGCGACAGAAAGCCGTGGGCGAGGAGCATCCGGGTGCTCACCACATGCACGACGGTGATGTTGCGCTTGTGGGCGATGGCGCGGGGCCCCCGGGCGCTGCGGTCGCCCTCGGTGGTGATCACGGTGCCCGGGTGCTCGGGCGCGAAGGTGTTCTTCACCCGCACCGGGATGCCCCGCCGCACCGCGGGGTGAATGGTCTTGGGGTGCAGCACCTTGGCGCCGAAATACGCCAGCTCTGCGGCCTCGTCGAAGCTCAGGCTCGCGATGGTGTGGGCGCCGGGCACCACCCGCGGGTCGCTCGACATCACCCCGGGTACGTCGGTCCAGATTTCGATTTCGTCGCAGTCGAGGGCCGCGCCGATGACCGCGGCCGAGTAGTCTGAGCCCCCGCGCCCGAGGGTGGTGACGCGGCCGTCGAGGGTCTTGCCCACGAAGCCGGTCACCACGGGCACGACCCCGGCCTCGATGCGCGGCAAGAGGTGCGCCCGCAAGCGCGCCGCGTGGTCGGCCACGGGCTCGGCGGCGCCGAAGCGGTCGTCGGTGATCATGCCCACGTCGAAGGCGTCGTAGGGCCGCGCGTCGAGCCCGTACTGCGCGAGGGTCGCGGCGATGGCCCGGGCCGAGATGCGCTCGCCGAACGAGGCCACGAGGTCGGTGTCTTCGGCGTCGGCGGCGCCCTTCGCGGCGATGCGCGCGAGGGCCGCGTCGAGCCCCGCGAGCTCGGCCGCCACGAGGTCGCGCGCGAGCGAGAAGGCGTCGAGCAAGCCGTGAACCCGCGCGACGATGGGCCCCGCGTCGACCTCGCCCCGCGCGGCGTTGCGGGCCGCGGTGAGCAACATGTCGGTCACCTTGCTCGCGGCGCTCACCACCACCACGGGCGGGAGGCTCCGCGCGGCGCTGACGATCTCACAGAGGTTGACGATCCTGGCCGGGTCACCCACCGAGGTGCCGCCGAACTTCATCACGCGCATGGCGCCCCGCGCACTAGCAGAGAACGCGGCCTCGCCACAACCCGCGCGACGCACTTCAGGGTGTGCCGCGGCGGCGCTTGACAACGCGGCGCTTTACGCTCACGCATCGGCGGCCCATGATGAACACGACGACGCGCGAACACCCTTATGCCGCGTTCATTCACAAGATCGAAAAGCCCGTGCGGTACCTCGGCGGTGAGCACGGCGCGGTGGTCAAGCCGTGGGGCCCCGAGGTCGCGCGGGTGGTGCTCGCCTTCCCTGATCTTTATGACATTGGCATGAGCCATCTCGGGTTCAAGATTCTTTATGGGATCTTGAATCATCACCCGAAGCTCACCGCAGAGCGGGCCTACGCCCCGTGGCACGACATGGAGGCCGAGCTCCGCGGTCGAGGGCTCCCGCTGGTGACCCTTGAGACGGCGCGCCCGCTCCGCGATTTCGATGTGGTGGGGTTCTCGCTTCAGTTCGAGCTCACGTTCTCGAACATTCTCTTGATGCTAGAGCTCGGGGGCATCCCCCTCCGGAGCGAGGCGCGCGGCGAAGACGACCCCTTGGTGATCGCCGGGGGGCCGACGGCGACGCACCCCGAGCCCGTGGCGCCCTTCTTTGACGCCATCGTGATCGGCGACGGCGAAGAGACCACCCCCGCCCTCACCCTGATGTGGAAGCAGCTGAAAGACGCAGGGGTGCCCCGCGCCGAGCGCCTCGCCCAGCTCGCGACGCTGCAAGGGGTCTACGTGCCCTCGCTCTACGCGACGGCGCTGTGCGAGAAGTCACAGCGGTATTACGTCACCGGGCCGCGGCCCGGGGCGACGGCGCCCTTCCCCGTGAAGCGGGCGTTCTTGCCTGACATCAACGCGTACCCCTTTCCGCATGATGGGCCCGTGGCGGCCACCGAGACGGTGTTCGACCGTATCAGCGTTGAGATCGCGCGCGGCTGCACCGAGGGGTGTCGCTTCTGCCAGGCCGGGATGATCTACCGCCCCGTGCGCGAGCGCAGCCCCGAGAGCGTGGTCGACACCATCGTCAAGGCCGTCAAAGAGGGCGGCTACGACGAGGCCTCGCTCACCTCGCTCTCGACCGCAGACTATTCATGCATCGCGCCCTTGGTGAAGAAAGTCACTGAGAAGCTCAAAGACGAGAAGGTGTCGCTCTCGGTCTCGTCGCTGCGGGCCTACGGCCTGGGCGAAGAGCTGCTCGATGAGCTGCAATCGGTGCGGGCCACGGGGCTCACCTTCGCGCCTGAGGCCGGCTCGCAGCGCATGCGCGACGTGGTGAACAAGAACGTCACCGAAGAACAGCTGATGGAGACCGCCGAGCGCGTCTTCTCGCGCGGATACTCGAAAATGAAGCTCTACTTCATGATCGGGTTGCCCACTGAAGAAGAAGAAGACGTCATGGGCATCGTCGAGACGGGGCGCAAAGCCCGCGACGTCGGCAAGCGGCTCCAGAAGTCACGGGCGCCGACGGTGACCGTGAGCGTCTCGACCCATGTGCCCAAGCCCCACACGCCCTTTCAGTGGTGCGCGATGGACACCCTGGAGTCGATTCGGCACAAGCAGTCGCTCTTGCAAGGGGCCGCGCGGCGCGCCAAGGTCGACCTGCGGATGCACGAGTCGCTCGGGAGCACCCTCGAAGGCGTGCTCGCCCGCGGCGATCGGCGCCTCGCAGACGTCATCGAAGACGCCTACCGCGCCGGCGCGCGCTTCGACTCGTGGGAAGATCGCCTCGCCTGGGGCGCCTGGCAAGACGCCTTCAAGAAGTACAACATCCGCGAAGGCGAGTGGCTCGGCACCCTGCCCGTCGACGGCCGCCTCCCGTGGGAGCACCTCGACGTCGGCCTCGAAGACGGCTTTCTCTTGCGCGAATATCGCAAGGCGCTCCAGAGCCGGCTCTCGCCGCCCTGCGGCAAGGCCGTGGGGCAGTTCATTCATCACACGAACCTCGAAGAGGCGCACGCCGACACCCGCAAGCTGGTCTGTTATGACTGCGGCGTCGCCTGCGACCTCACCGAGATGCGCAGCGAGCGCTTCGTCTTTCTAGAGCGGCTCACCGCCCGGGTGAAGCCCGCGCCGAAAGAGCGCCCCGCGGTGATCACCCCCGAAGAGCGGCGCCCCAAAGCGAACTTCGTGCAAGGTGAGGCGCGGCGTTACCGACTCGCGTTTCGTCGCACCGGCCGCGCGGCCTTTCAGGGGCACCTCGACCTCGTGCGGCTCTTGCCGCGGGTGTTTCGCCGGGCCGAGATCGGCATGTATTACTCGCTCGGGTTTCACCCCAAACCCGAGATGACCTTCGGCCCCGCCCTCGCCCTCGGCATCAGCTCGCTCGATGAGTATGTCGACGTAAAGCTCACCGTCGACGTCGACCCCGAGCGCCTGCCCGCGCTCTTGCAGCCGGGGGCGCCCGAGGGGCTGACCTTCGTCTCGGCGATTCGCCTGGGGCCGACCGATGTGGCGCTGAGCAAGACCGTCGATGTCACCGCGTTCGTGATGGCGGTGCCGTGGCAGTGGCTCCGCGCGCAGGGCATCGCCGACGCCGAGGCCCTCGCCGCCCATGTGGCGACGCGCCAGGCGAGCCCGATGGTGGTGCTGCGGCGCTTCGAGGGCGTGGGCAAAAAGATCGACGTGGCGTCGTACCTCGCGCGCCTGACGCCCAATGAAGGCGCCGAGTCGCTCGCCGCGGCGGGGTACGCGGGCGAGCTCGCGTCGATCGCGTTTACGACCCGGGTGCTGGGCTCCGGGGCCGTGCGCCCGAGCGAGGTGGTCGAGGCCCTCTTCGGCCCCGAGGCGCCCGCGCGCTTTGTGCGTCTCTCGATGGGCAAGCTGACCCCCGAGGGCATGGTCTCTCCGATGAACCTCGAAGCCATCAGCCGACTGAGGGCCGAGGCCCGCGCCCAAGAGGCGAGCCGAGAGGTCGAGCAGCTCAGCGCCGAGCTCAACGCTGAAGGGTGAGGCTGTCGCGCGAGGGGCCTCCGATGCTCAGAGGCAAAGACGGTGGTAGGCTCACGCGCGATGGCGTAGTGTCGGTTGCTCAATGAGCAGGTCGGCGGTGATTGAAGACGGGGCGACCTCTTGGCGTCGCGCGCTCATCGCATCGCAGTCTCAGGCCCTCACAGACCTCGCAGAGACCGGCGCCGCCGAGCTCGTGTTCGTACGCGCGAGCCGAAGCGCCGAGGCCGAACGGTTCTTTGATGAGTCGCTCAAGAGTGCTGCCAACGAAGGCTATGTCACGGCACGGGTGACGGTGCTCGAAGGGCGCGCGTTTGACGCCCTCGACCTCTTGGTGCGCGCTGTGATCCGCGCCCTGCAAGCGCCCGAGACCTCGGCTCTCAAGAGAGAGAGCCTCCGCGGTAACACGGGGCTCCTCGCGCTGCTCGACGTCTTTGCGGCCCGTCATGGGGCCGAGTCCGCGCTGCGCTTCGATCAAGGGCTGATCCTTCACGGCGCTGGCGGTGACCTGGTGACCCTGGCCCGCGCGTACCTCGGCCCCGGGGCGCGTCGCCGCGAAGCCCAGCGCATCGAAGCCTGGGTGGCGGGCACCGAGCTCGCGCGGAGCGATGAATCCTCGGCCCACGCGGCCCTCTCGGCGCGAACCGCGCGCCGGGCGCTCCGTGAGGTCTCGCAGCTCGTGCGGGTGCTCGGGTGGCGAGGCACCCTGGTGATCTTTGAACGCGCTGAAATCATCGCGAAATTTCCGCCAGGGCGCCGTGACGATGCGCTCACGGTGTTGCGCGAGCTGACCGACGACACTGACTCGGGGCGGGGGCTCGTGGCCACGCGTCTGGTGGTGTCTGCGAGTGACCTCTTCTTTGACGATGCGCGTGGCATCGCGCTCTTGCCGCCTCTCGCGTCACGGGTGCTCCCGGTGCCCGGGGTGTCGACCTGGCTCCCGGGCGGCCCTCACAACCCCCTGGTGACCCTCGACGCCAAGGGTGATCTCGGTAACGTGACGGCGCCTGTGAAGACCGCGACCACCGACGCTCCGCGCTTGTCTGCGCTGCGGGCGTTGCAGCGCGCGGCGCACGGGTTGCCGCCCACCGACCCGGTGGCGGCGATGAGCGTGGGGCACGAGGCCATCGACGCGACCTTGACCCGACTCTTCGAGCACGCCGCGATGCAGAGCTCGGTCTTTGCGTTGTTGGTTGGCGGCTATGGCACAGGCAAGAGCCATCTCTTGTCACACCTCGCGGCCCGCGCCCTCCATGATCGCCGCCCCGTCTTTCGGCTCTCGCTCGAACGAATGGACAACGACCTCGGGAGCCCCCAGCGCCACCTGCGGCGCATGCTCGATCAAGCGGTGCTCCCGCTGCCGGGCGGGCCCTCTCCGCTTGAACTTCTCACGCACTGGAGCCGCACGCCCGTGACGCTCTCGCGTGTGGTCGCGCGGGTGCATGCCCTCGCCGAGGCCGAGAGCGTGGCCTCTCCGGCGGCGAAGAAGCTGAGGCTCCAGCTCCAGCGTACGCGCAATTTCGGCCCCGTGATCGAGAGCTATCTCGGCGCCGCAGAGATCGTCGAGAAGCCCTCGAACCCGAACTACCGCCACGACGCCTATCACCGCATGATGCTCTGGTGCACCTTGCTCGAAGAGATTGAAGGGTGTCAGGGGCCGGTGGTCATCATCGATGAGGCCGAGAACCTCTTCCGCGGCGGCAACACCCGCGCGACCCGCCGCACGGCCCTGCGCTCGCTCTCTTTTTATTGCGGCGGTGCTCTGCCGAGTGCTTGCGTCGTGATGGCGGTGACCCCCGACGCCCTCGACGCGCTCAGGGCCGAAGCGGGTGAGCTCCTCAACGACGTGAGCGAACAGCGCACGGTGCTGGCCGTCGAAGATGCGGCGATGTTTCGTCGGCGCCTGGTGATGTTGAAGCCGCTCGAAGTACCCGCGCTCACGCGGGGCATGTTGAGCACGCTGGCCTTTCGCGTGCGCGAGGTTCACCAGAGCGTGCGCGGCCCGGTCGACGACGTCGGCTGGTCGAGCTTCGTCTTCGACCTCGTGGCGAGCGACCTGGCGCCGCGCGGGGTGCTGCGCGCCGTGGTCGAGCGCCTCGAAGGCGCGTGGTGGCGGCGACGCCTGAGCGCGACGGGGCTCTAACGCTCGGCGGCGCTGGCCCCGATGGCCTTGCGCACGAAGAGGTCTTCGAGCTTCTCGCGGCGCTGGGTGACCGAGAGCACGGGCACCCCCGCGTCGAGGCTCGATCGCAACACCCGCTGCGCCTGGGCCTCGCCGGTGACGGTGACCATCCAGTGGGCCTTGTAGACTTCGAGGGTCGCGCCCTCGACGGCTTTGATGGCCTCTGCGAGCGCGTCGTCGCCCATCGCGAGCTCGATCTCGACGGCCCGCACCTCGCGGCCGAGCAGCGCGTCGAGGCGACCGTACGCCGCGAGCTCGCCGCGGTTTACGATCGCGACGCGGTCGCACAACAGTTCGACGTCGCTCAAAATGTGAGAGCTGAACATCACCGTGCGGCCCCGCTCGCGCTCCGACAGAATGAGGTCTCTGACCTCCTTGCGGCCGATGGGGTCGAGACCCGTCATCGGCTCGTCGAGAATCAAGAGCTCGGGGTCGCCCAAGAGCGCCTGGCCGAGACCCGCGCGCTGCAACATGCCCTTCGAGAAGCCGCGGAGCGGGCGGTCGATCACCGAGCCGAGGCCCACACGGCGCAAAATGTCGACGGTCTGCGAGGCCCGCTCGGCGGCCGAGAGGCCCATGAGGCGACCCATGAGATCCATGATCTCGCGGGGGCTAAGATACTGATAAAGATAAGGGTTTTCAGGTAGATAGCCGACGCGGGCGCGGGCCTCCGGGCGCTCCCCCGAGAGGCCGAAGAGCTTCACCGTGCCCGCCGTAGGGAAGATGAGCCCCAAGAGGCACTTGATGGTGGTGGTCTTGCCCGCGCCATTGGGCCCAAGAAAGCCGAAGATCTCGCCCCGGCGGACGTCGAAGCTCACGCCCCGGATGGCCTCGACCACCTTGTGGATCTTCTCGCCCCAAGGGCGGCCCGCGGTGGCCCGTTCGAGCCACGAGGGGGGCGCCCCGGGGAGCCGCGGCGCCGTGCGAATGAAGCCCGTCGAGAAGGTCTTGACGAGGTTCTCGACCTCGATCACCCGCGGGGCCTCGGCGCTCACGCGAAGACCTCGACCCCGAGGGCCCAACCCGCCTCGCGCCGAAGCGCGTCGAGGATTTGCGCGACCTCGGCCTCGCCGAGCAGCGGGTGCAGAGGCACCGCCACGCCGCCGTCGACCACCGCCTCGGCCACCGGGAAGCGCCGCACGCCGTTCACCGCGAAGCGCGCAAACTGCGGCAAACGGTGCAGGGCGTAGCTCAGAATGCCGGCCTCGACCCCTTGGGCCCGCAGCGCCGCGAGGAGCGCGTCTCGGGCCCCCCGACGGTCGCCCGCGAAGGGGCCCGTGCGCGGCGCCGGGAGCACAAACCCGAGGGTCTGATGGTTGACCGTCGCGCCCTGCGGAGCGCGCTGCCACGCCAACGCGAGGCCCGACTGAAACACCTCGGCCAGCGCCCGCCGCCGCGCGAGGATGGTCTCAAGCTTCTGCATCTGCGCCACCCCGAGGGCCGCGTGGAGCTCGCTGAGCCGCGCATTGGGCCCCGCCGCGCGAAACACCCCAGGGCTGTGCTGCCCGTGGTTGCGCAGGGCCTGAACCCGCTCGGCGCGCAACGCGTCGCGGGTGAGCACCATGCCGCCTTCGCCTGTGGTGATGACCTTGCGCGGGTGAAACGAGTACGTCGCCACGTCGCCCAAGAGGCCGCAGGCGACCCCGTCGAGGCTCGAACCCAACGCGCACGCCGCGTCTTCGATGAGGTCGACGTCGCGGGCCCGGGTGCGCAACCCAGGCACGTCAGCCGGAACGCCGAACTGGTCGATGGCGATGATGGCCCGGGTGCGCGGCGTGAGCGCCTCTTCGACGGCCTTCACGTCGACGCACCAGGTGTGCGGGTCGATGTCGACCAACACCGGCGTGGCGCCCCGCAAGATGGCCGCATGACCGGGCGAGGGCCAGGTCACCGCGGGCACGATCACCTCGTCGTCGGTGCCGACGCCCACGCGGTCGCCGCAGGGGGTGGTGGCCAGGGCGAGCTCGAGCGCCACCGTGCCGTTGGTGACCGCCAGGCAGGTGAGCCCAGACGAGGCCGTCGAGGCGCTCAGCGCACGCGCCACCGAGGCCTCGAAGGCCGCGACCTCGGCGCCCTGAACGAGCATCCCCGAGGCGATCACCCGCGCGCTGGCCTGAAGCTCGGCGTCGTCAAAGAAAGGCCGTGTGAGTCGGATCACGGCGCGAACAGTACAGCCCCCGCGGGGCAGCGTGGTAGGTTTTGCGGGCTCGTCGATGGCCCGCTCTCGCACGATCTTCGCCGCGGCCCTCGGGCTCGCGCTCGCCCAAGCCGCGCCCCGCCCCGCGCACGCCTACCCTCAATGGACCGCCAACGCCACCATGGGCTTCGGCCGCGTCTTCGGCCCCGCCCCGCGGCGCGAGTGGGTCTTCACCATGGGCCTGCGCGGCGACGTCACCTTCGGTCGGCGCACGCCCTTCGCGTGGCGCGCGGGGCCCTTCCTCGCCTTCCGCACCGATGATTTCGTCTCGATGTCGGCGGCCGCAGGGGCGGTGCTCCAGGTGCCGGTGTCACCGACCTTTCCGATGGTGTTCTCGCTGGGGGGCGTGAGCGATGTGCTGCCCGAGACCCAACGCGCGCGGCGTTACGGCGTCTTGGGGCGCCTCTGGTGGGGCTCGCGCTCGCTCAACTACCACCGCGACTACGGCATGAGCGTCGGATTGTGGTGTGAAATCAGACACTTCACCAACGAAGGGAGCACCGACGTGGTGCTCGGCGTCGACGGCGATCTGGCCTTCATGTCGCTCCCGGTGGTGATGCTGTACGAGGCCATCAGGCGGTAGCCACGCCGAGCGATTTGAGTATCCTCGGCGCCCATGAAGACGGGTGCAGGCACGATGTGGCGGCTGGTGTGGCTCTCAATGGGCGTGTTGGCGTGTTCGTCGACGCCCGCGCCGGCCCCCGCGGTAGCGCCTCCGCCGCCCAGCGTCGCCGCGGCGGCCGCCGAGGTCGCGCCTGACCTGAGCCCCGTGGGCCTCCCGGCGCACAGCCTCGCAACGCTGCGGGTGGGCCCCTTGCGCGCGCTGAGCGCGAACGTGGGCCAGCACCTCGGGCTCGGCGAAGTGCTGAGCGAAGCGCTGGTCGAGGCGCTCCCCTCGATGACCGGCGACGACGAGGCGGTGGCCCGGGCCATCGACCTCGACGCGCCCGTTGACGCCCTGGTGACCCTGCCGCGTCGGCGCGCGTATGTGACCATGGCCTTCGGCACGGGCTTGTACGGCCGCACCCGCGCCGCCCTCAGCGACGGGCACCACCTTGAGGCCTTCGGCGGCCCGAGCTTCGCGGCCCAACGCATCGCCCGCACGGTGGCCTCGATCGACCGCAGCCCGATGGTGCTCGCCGCGGCGCCGCAGCCCGCGGGCGGGGCGCGCCTCGTCGTGCACGAGCGGCCCATCGACGACGTCGAGGCCTTTCAGCCGACGGTGGGGTACCTCACGCGCACCCTCGCGATGCAGCCCTTCTCGGCCCAAGGGGGCGACATCCAGGCCGAGCTTCACCTCGAGCATTTTCGCGCGGCCTACCTCAACGACCTCACGCAGTTTCGCGACAACGCCGTGCGCGAAGCGGGCGCGGTGACCGACCCCAACAACCCCGCGTTCACCGAGTCGTGGCAAGGCTGGATCCGCGATTTTACCAGCACTCTGCCCGCGATCTTGACCGAGCTGACGCGGGTCAACGGCGCGGTGCGCTTGCCCGAGGCGCGGGTGCAGCTCGAAGCCAACGCGACCCTGCACGCGCCCACGGCGCCGCTCGTGCGGCAGTTTCTTGAGGCGAGCCAAGGCCAGGCGGTGCCCACTGAGCTGCTCGAAAGGCTCCCCGCCGGGGGGTATCTGTACGGCGCCAGCGCCCTCTCGCTCGCGCCCTTTCGCGCGCTCTTGAACCTCGGCCCCGCCCTGGTTTCGCGGGCGTTGGTGACCCGCACCCGGCTCAGCGCCGACGACTCGACCGCGCTCCGCACCTCGCTCACGGCGCTCTTCGCGCAAGAGCGCGTCGCCACCGCGGTGACCCTCGGCGCCGACGAGCAAGGCCGCCCGTGGAGCGTGTCGCTCTTTCAGATCACCACGCCGCCCGCGCAGTTTGTAGCCAACGTGCGGGCGGTGATCGCGGCGATGCGGCGCCCCGGGGTGGTGCGGGCCGCCCGCGCCGAGCAACAGTTTGACCCCATGACGTGGCAGGTCGCGCCCGGGGCCGGGTTGCCGCCGGGGGCGCTCCTCGTGCGCGTGCCTACGAACCAGAACCTCTTCAGCCTTGAGCGGTGGCTCGAGACGGCCACGCAGAGCACGCCCAATCGCGCCACCGCGAGCCAGCCCGCGCCGGGGACGACCCCGCGCACGACCCCGGGCACGACCCCGGGCACAACCCCGAGGGCGCCCGCGCAGGGGGCCGCCGGGGGGCGCAACGCCGCCACCGTCGAGGTGATGCTCGTCCCCGACGGACAGCGCCTCTGGTGGGTCATGGGCGCCGACGCCCGCGCCCGCTATCGCCTGGCCAGCGCGGCCCACCCTGCGCCGGTCACCCTCGGCGCCCCGGGTGACGCCGTGCGGGGCGTCGTGGCCGTGATGCCCGCCGCCGTGGCCGAGTTCAACCGCAGCAACGGCCGTATGTTTCGCCTCCTCAACGACGCCGTCACCCGCGCCGGAGAGGGCGGCCGAGCGCCCTCGATCCTCCGTCTTGCCATCGCAGAGAACGGCGAAGACCGTGAGTTCCGTTGGTCGTTCGATGTGCCCTCTCAAGCGATCGCGGTGTTCGCCCAATCGTTTCAGCAGCGCTGACATTTTGACAACCGCGGCCTTGTGAGCTGCACCTACATGGTGGTACAGAGCCCCCCATGCTGAAGCGGCTTCGTTGGTCGGGCGTGTTGGTGGTCTCGATGGGGCTCTTGTCGGGCTGTCTTGCGGCCGACGACGAGTCGTTCTCAGAGTCGAACGGCACCGACGATCTCGAGCTCGGTGAGACCGTCGAAGAGTCTGGCTCGCGCGACCCGCGCACCTGGCAGAACGCGCTCCGGTGCAAAGAGATCCCGAGCCTCCCGGCGCTTCAGCGGCCTGAGATTGTGGTGTCGCTCGACGGGTTGACCCTGCACCTCCGCGACCGGGCGGGGGGCTACGACCGGGTGTTCCCCATCGGGCCGGGCGCGCTTGAGAACGGGCGTTCGCTGACGCCGACGAGCGACATGGCGCCGAACGGTGTGTTCTACACGGGCAGCAACACCACCGAGACCCCCGACAACGTGTGGTCGTACTACATGCCCTGTCGCATCTGGCACGACGACCGCGGCGTGCGCACGCCGGTCTTCGCGGGGCTGCCCTTCATCCGCCTCGCGGGCCCTCCGACGGCGGGGTACGGTATCCACGGCCCCATCGACAACTTCACCGCCACGAACGGCGGCTCGCTCCGTCGCGGCTTCGTCTCGCACGGCTGCGTGCGCATGCGCGCCGAAGACATCGTCGAGGTGTACGCCCGTATTCGCGGCCGCGCGCGCACGCCGGTGAAGATTCAGCAGGCCGTCGAGCGGGCCCAAGACGGCAACGCCATCGACCTGCCCCAGCGCTGGGTGGGCAGCGAGTGCACCCAGAACAGCGACTGCAATTTCACCAACGGGGTGTGTCGCATCGCGAGCGGTCAGACCCGCGGCACCTGCACCCTGCCGTGCACCATGTCGTGCCCCGACCGCGCCGGCGAGGCGACCACCTTCTGCGTGCCTGACACCGCCGCCGGGGCGATGTCGCGCGGCATGTGCGTGCCCATGGCCACGGGCGTGTTCAACAACAGCTGCGCGCGCTACGCGGGGCGCCTCACCCTCGCCCGCAACGTCGCGCGGCCCGACAACAGCGCCCGCACCGACGTGTGTCGCCCGGCCAACTGAGCCCGCCTTGCACGCCGTCGCGCTGCGCACGCCGCCGCTGCCGCTGCTGGTTCGCCCCGAGACTTTTGATGGCTTCGCATGGTGCGAGAGCCGCACCCTCGGGTGGCGCGCGCCCGCGCCGGTGATCGTCAACGCCTTCGAAGACACCCTACCGCTGCGCATGGCCTTCGTCTTCGAGGCACCCTTCGCGCCGCTGCCCGCGGAGTACGCCTGGCTCCACACGGGCCGCGATCAGGCCGCCGCGGTGGGCCTCGACGACACCGCGCTCGCCCTCGCGCCCTACGCCCTCGATGACGCCACCGACCTCCTCTGGGCCCATCGGCGCCCCCCCGCTGAGGTCTTCTCGCTCGTCGCCGACAACCTCAACGCGGTGTTCTGGGCGCTGCACGATTGGTCACATTTTCACAACCACGGCGACTTCACCGACCGGGTCAGCACCGAGCTCCAGTGCGACGCCGCGGCCCTCGTGTGGCTCTATCTCAACCGCAACGCCCTCGTCATCGACGCCCCCACCTGGGAGCGCTACCGCCAAGACGCCCTCGACAACCACCTCAAGCTCAGGGCCCTCGAACCCGACAGCCCCTGCGGCCCGCCCCGCTGCCTCGAAGACCCCGCCTGGCTCAAACAGCTCGCCGACGCCCTGGCAATGTAAACATTGTCAACATTTAATGTAGACGGTGTGAACATCACATCTGGCAGAGGCCGCCCGTGCAGGTGAGCCCCGTGCCGCAGGGGGCGCTGCGGCAGCAGGGTTGACCGACGGCGCCGCAGGCAGTGCAGCTGCCCGAGACGCAGCGTTGGGTGGTGCCGCAGACGCTCCCACAGGCGCCGCAGTGGGCGTCGTCGGCGTTGCGATCGCGGCAGGTGCCGCTGCAGCTCGTAAGGCCCGTCGCGCAGGCGGTGCCGGCGGAGCAAGCGGGCCTGTCGAGGGCGCCGCAGGCGACGCAGGTCGAGCCGCTCGCGTTGTACCCCGTGTTGCAGGTGATGCCGCAGGCGCCGCTCGTGCAGCGGGCCGCGCCGTTGGCAGGCGTCGCGCAGCTTCGGCCGCACTGGCCGCAGTGGCTGGTGCTGCTGCTCAGGGTGACGCACTGCCCGCTACAGAGGGTCTGGCCGCTCGGACAGCCGCACGCGCTGGCGCTACAGACTTGCCCCGCGGGGCAGGCGTTGTTGCACATCGCGCAGTGAGAGGCGCTGCTCCGGGTGTCGACCTCGCAGCCGTTGGTGGGGTCGTTGTCGCAGTCGGCGAAGCCTGTGTTGCAGCGCAGCACGCAGTCGCCGCTCGTGCAGGCGCGCGCGCTGTTGGCGCGGGTCGGACACACCCTTCCGCAAGCGCCGCAGCGGTCGGGGTTGTCGCGCAGGTCGGCCTCGCAGCCGTCGGCGAGCGAGCCGTTGCAGTCGCCGAAGCCGCGCAGACAGCCCGCGATGGCGCACACCCCGTCGCGGCAGCTGCGGTCGGCGACGTTGTTGGCGATGCACTGGGTGCCGCAGCGACCGCAGTGGTCGGTGTCGGCCAGGAGGTTCACCTCGCAGCCCGTGCTGGGGTCGTTGTCGCAGTCGGCGAAGCCCGGGTCGCAGCGGGCGATCACGCAGCGCCCGTTCGAGCACGCCGCGGTGGCGCCGCTGATGGCGCAGGCGTTGCCGCACCCGCCGCAGTGCAAGAGGCTGTCTGGGCTCACGCACTGACCGTCGCAGCGCAAGGCGCACGGGGCGCAACGGCCCGCGCGACAGGTGAGCCCCGCCGCGCAGAGGGCGAGCCCGTCGCCGTCACAGCAAGGCTGGTCGCCGCCGCCGCACGATGACACCTCAGGGCCGTCAGCGACCGCGTCTCGGAGCGCGCCGTCACCCTCGTCAGGCCCGCGGTCAGCGGCCGCGTCGGAGAGCCGCGCGTCGGAGCCCAACGCATCAGCCCGCGCCCCGTCGGCGCTCGCGTCGACGAGGAGGCTGTCAATGTTGACAGCGTCAACATTTGCGAGGTCGGCCGCGGGCGCGGCGTCACGGGGGGCGCTCTGATCGAGCGGAGAGCGGAGCGAGAAGCAACCCAGCGAGAGGGTGGCGGCAGCGCAGAGCCAGGAGCGCATCGGGTCAGAACCTCGCGACACAAGAGAGGCCCACGGCGCCGGGGCCGGGGCCGCAGTCGAGGCGGGCGCGCGCTTCGCTGCGGGTGACGGTTTGCTGCGCGCGCGGCGCGGTGGCCAAGAGGAGCGCCCCGACGGCGCCGAGGAGCCCGCCCGAGACGAGGGCGGCCCACGAGACGGCGCGGTAGGTGAGGGCGCGCTCGTAGCGGTCGCCGCAGGCGTCGAAGCGGGTGCCTTGGGCGGGGAGGCAGAGGGGGTCGTCGTTCCACTCTGAGGCGGCGTTTGAGGCGATGAGGTGGGCGGCGACGCCGAGGCCGAGGCCCGCCGCGCCGAGCGAGAGGGTGACCCAGCCGAAGGCGCGCTGCGGCCCGGTGACGCGCTCATGGGTGTGCACGGTCTCTCGCACGCGTTCGGTTGCGAGGCTCGGCGCCACCGCTGGCGCGACGGGTTCGGGGCGCATCTCGACCGTCTCACGGAGCACGGCCCCTGCGGTCACCGTGAGCTCGCGCGAGATGGGGTAGTACCCCGCGGCGCGCACTTCGAGGGTCACCGTACCCACCAGCACCCGCGCGGGCTCGACCAGCGGCAATACGCCGAGCGCGCGCCCATTGACCGTCACCCGAGCGCCCGGCACGCCGCCTCGAAGGTCGAGCAACCCGAGGTGTTGTTGCACCACCCTGAGGGCCCCTTCGAGGGCCGCGCGGTTTCGACGGATCCACGGGTCTCGGGTGTTGCCGAGGGCGCCTTGGAGCTCGCGCTCGGCGTCGATCCACTGGCCGAGGGCCTGCGCGGCGAGGGCCACCTGGGCCTGCGAGCGCGGGCTTTGGGCGCGCTCAAAGGCCTGGCGAAAGAGCTGCAACGCGGCCTCGTCGTGACCCGCCTCGCGCTCGGCGAGCCCGCGCTCGATGAGCGCCTCGGCGGCGGCGGTGTCTTCAGCGCTCGGCGCGGGCTGTGCGCGCCCCTCGGCCGACCAGGCCAGGGCGACAAGCGCCCAGACCGCGAAGCGTGGTGTGCGACCCATCACCCGCGAGAATGTACAGCACTTTCGGGCCGATTGCGCCGCGTTCACGAGGCCCGAAGCCTCGACGCCGGAGGGCCGACAGCGCGCGCATCTGGGGCGCGGTTGACGCGCTGAGAGGGTGCGCTCCCGCCAGAACGGAGGCGATGCGCGCCATCGGCGGCCGGTGTCGCGACGCGCGCTTCGCCACCCCGCGCGAGGCCGCCGTGATCAGCACGCCCGATCCGAGGCCCCGACCGCGATGCTCCCCGCAGCAGCCATTGGGGCACTCGAGGCCGCGACAAGAGCGCGCAAGGCGCCGCCACCCCTCGCGGAATGATCGGTTCGAAGAACGGGAGCAGCTCGCCGTCGTCAACAAGGGTGCAGGTGTGAACGGACTCGCCGAAGTACGCGTCGTTGAAAGAGGGTGTTTGATCGCAGAAAGACAGCACCTATGGTCTTGGGCGCTGATGCCCACGAGTAGGCCGTGTCCGCAAATGTCATAACCAACATCGAATGCATGCGATGGTGAGCATTGCCGCGTAGTACTTCGCCCTCTTTTCGTAGCGGGTTGCGATACGCCGGTACTGCTTTAGTTTACCGAAGAGGCGCTCGATGACATTCCGCCGACGG
>JAEUKH010000016.1 GCA_016792845.1 Myxococcales bacterium
CTCGCGAAAGCGCGCACGGTCCGCGGGGCTCGAGACGACATGGAGCCCCACGACCGGATCGTCCGAGAGCGCCCGCAGCATCCCCTCGAGCTCCCGCGGGAAGGGCACGTCGAGGTAGGCCCCTCGGTTCGTGTGGCGGCGCGCGATGGCATCGACGTACGGGCTCCTCGGCGCACCCGGGACGAGCGTCACCTCCGCGACGAGGGCGGGGTCCTCGGGCCGAGGGAGCCACACGATATCGGCGCGGCGCCCCACCGCGCTCGCCGCGACGACCATGTTCTCGACGGCGCACCCGAGCCCGACGTGGAGCTCGCGGCGGAGCGGGTCCATCGCGCCGAGGTGACGGTCCAGGCGTGCGCGGACCCCGAGGCGCCCCTCTCCGATCGAGATGCCCCACGGCTGCGTGTTGTGAGGGCTCGCGGCGAGGAGGGCCGCGCGCGCGACGAGGCGCTCGGGGCTGGCTTCACCCCCAGGGAAGTCCCACGGAGAGAACGCCTCTCCCTCCTCCGCCGCGTACACACCGCACCCGGGGAGCGCGACGAAGCCGGCCCCGAAGAGCCCGAGCGCCCCACACACACCCGAGACGAACCGTCGCCGACCGATGGCATGTTTGTCACCTTTCATAGACAAACATCTGGACCGCCACCCCACATTTGTCAACCACAGGTGACAAACATCTTCGACGGATCTCTTCGTGGTCCACAAACGCGCGAAACCCCGAGAGATTTCTCTCTCGGGGCTCGCAGGTCACGCGTAGGCGTTACGGCCTACGTGCGGCTCAGAAGTGGCCGTGACCCTCGTGGCCGCCACCGGCCGCGGGCTTCTCGTCCTTGGGGCGCTCGGCGACGAGGCACTCGGTGGTGAGCATGAGGCTCGAGACCGAGGCCGCGTTCTGGAGGGCCGTGCGGACCACCTTGACCGGGTCGATGACGCCCATGCCGAGGAGGTTGCCCCAGGTGTCGGTCGCGGCGTTGTAGCCGAAGTCGTCCTTGCCCTCTTTGACCTTGTTGACGACGATCGAGCCCTCGAGCCCGGCGTTGCCGACGATCTGGCGGAGGGGCTCCTCGATGGAGCGGCGGATGATCTTCACGCCGAACATCTGCTCGTCCGAGAGCTTGAGGCTGTCGAGCGAGGCCTGCGCGCGGATGAGCGCCACGCCGCCGCCGGGGACGATGCCTTCTTCGACGGCCGCGCGGGTCGCGTGGAGGGCGTCCTCGACGCGGGCCTTCTTCTCCTTCATCTCGGTCTCGGTGGCCGCGCCGACCTTGACGACGGCGACGCCGCCCACGAGCTTCGCGAGGCGCTCCTGGAGCTTCTCACGGTCGTAGTCCGAGGTCGTGGCCTCGATCTGCGCGCGGATCTCGGAGATGCGGCCCGTGATCTTGTCCTTCTCGCCGGCGCCGTCCACGATCGTGGTGTTGTCCTTGTCGAGCGAGACACGCTTCGCGCGGCCGAGGTCCGAAATCGTGACGTTCTCGAGCTTGAGGCCGAGCTCCTCGGCGATGACCTGGCCGCCCGTGAGGGTGGCGATGTCCGTGAGCATCTCCTTGCGGCGGTCGCCGAAGCCGGGGGCCTTGACGGCGGCGCAGTGGAGCGTGCCACGGAGCTTGTTCACGACGAGCGTCGCGAGCGCCTCGCCCTCGATGTCCTCGGCGATGATGAGGAGCGGCTTCTGGCTACGGGCGATCGCCTCGAGCACCGGGAGCAGATCCTTCATGTTCGAGATCTTCTACACGGAGATGAGGATGACGCAGTATTCGAGGACGGCCTCCATGCGCTCGGGGTCCGTGACGAAGTACGGCGAGAGGTAGCCGCGGTCGAACTGCATACCCTCGACGACGTCGAGCGTGGTCTCGGCCGTCTTCGACTCCTCGACGGTGATGACGCCCTCTTTGCCGACCTTCTCCATGGCCTGCGCGAGCTTCTCGCCGATCTCTTTGTCGCCGTTCGCCGAGATGGTGCCGACCTGCTCGATCTCCTTGGGATCCTTGGTCTGCTTCGCCATCTTCTTGAGCGTGTCGGTCAGGGTGGCGACCGCCGCGTCGATGCCGCGCTTGATCTCCATCGGGTTGTGCCCGGCGGCGACGAGCTTCGAGCCCTCGCGGTAGATCGCCTGGGCGAGGACCGTGGCGGTCGTGGTGCCGTCGCCGGCCACGTCGCTGGTCTTCGAGGCCACTTCGCGCACCATCTGGGCGCCCATGTTCTCGAAGCGGTTCTCGAGCTCGATCTCTTTGGCGACGGTGACGCCGTCTTTGGTGACGACCGGCGAGCCGAAGCTCTTCTCGATCACGACGTTGCGGCCCTTGGGGCCGAGGGTGACCTTCACCGCGTTGGCGAGGGCGTCGACGCCCTGGAGCACAAGCTTGCGGGCTGTTTCGGTATAAACGATCTCTTTAGCGGCCATGATTCAATACCTCGTTGGTACTTTGCGGTTGTCGGTTGAGAGAGACGAGAATCAGCGCTCGATGATACCGAGGATGTCTTCTTCGCGGATGATGAGGTGCTCGATCTCTTCGACCTTGACCTCGGTGCCCGAGTACTTGCCGAAGAGGATCCGGTCGCCGACCTTCACCTGGAGGGCCGAGACTTCGCCCTTGTCGTTCGACTTGCCGGGGCCCACGGCGACAACCTCGCCCTCGATGGGCTTCTCTTTGGCGCTGTCGGGGATGATGATCCCGCCCTTGGTGCGCTGCTCGGCCTCAAGACGCTTGACGAGAATGCGGTCGTGGAGCGGACGAATCTTCATGTGAATCTCTCCTTCAAACGTAGAACAGACTGAACCAGCCTCGCAGACAGCCCCCGTGAGGGCCCCTGCGACCTTCGTCTCGCTAGGCAAATCGTGACAAACCCACCCAACGCGGCGGCGCCACACAGCGCGCCCCATCGGTGTACCGCGGCGGCCAAACGATTTTTGGCACTCACCCGCCACGACTGCCAGGAGCGGCGCGGAACATAAACGCCCCCGCCGACCTGTCAAGGGCTCACCGTGAGCCCGCCAAGACGGCGACATTGTGATGTAGTTTCAATGCTTTGGCACTCAAACGCCGAGAGTGCCAGGGCACCCGGCGCTGCATTTTTTCACCCCGACCCGGGCGCCCCGTGCCGCGGGCTCGGCCTCACACGGAAGGTGAAGCGGGGGCCCCGGCGCGGTATCGTGGAGCCGTCACCGCAGCGGTCGCGTCGAGGGCCCGCCCGAGGGGTCCGTAGCGCGAGCGCGGAGCCCCGCGGGTGACCGAGGTCGGCACGATGAGCATCGAATGTTGCCAAGACTTGGGCGGATACTTTCTCTCGGTGGTCGACGACGCGGCGCGGGTGCGGCGGGTGTCGCTCTCGGCGCCGACCCGGGCTTACGTGGCCGAGGTGCTCGCGGCCTGCGCGGGGCCGGGGGCCTCCGAGCGGCTCGGCGCTTCGCTGGTGCTCCAGCTCGAACAAGCCCTTCGCCCTGAGACCGCGCGCGATGTCGGTCAGGCCGAGGCCCTCCGCTCGGTGGGCGACGCCGCCCTCTGCCGCTCGGGCCTCTTCGTCGGCGACGCGCCCCTCGCGGTGTGCGTGCGGGTGGGGCAATTCGCCTACCGCGAAGCGGCGCTCCGGAGCCACGGCCCTCGCGTCGAGGCGCTCGAGACCCTCGGTCGAGAGTTCACCCAAGTGGTCGACGTGGTGGCCGAGGTGGCCGAGGCGACGGCCTTGGGGGCGGTGACCCGCGACCTCGTCCGGCTCTACGACCGATGGCGCGAGGCCGACAGCGCGCGGGCGCTCGAGCGGCTCCAGGCGCAGGGGCTCTTTCCGCTCAAGGTCGAGGTCGAGGGGTAGGCCTTACTCGCGTGGCGCGGGCGCCCGGCATTGGGGGCGTCTGATCGCGCCGGGTGTGGCACGCCGTGTGCGATGAGGGTTGCGCAGATCGCGCAATCTTCATTGAAGAGAGCAATCAGCTCACATTTCAGGGTTGAGCGCAGAACGCGCATCGTACCATCGCCCCGTCGGCTCGAACGAGCGGGCCGAAGGGGTGCTGCGATGGGGCGTGTGGCAGAGGTGCTCAACGACTGGTTGACCCGCGACGTGTTGCTTGAACGCGCGGCGGAGTTCGCGCTCGACGACGTCGCGTCGCCGCTCGGGGTGGTGGCCGTCGACGGCGTCGAGGCGGTCGGAGAGGCCTTCAGGTTCGAGGTGGGCGTGGTGAGCGCCGACCCGCTCTCGGCCGTGAGCCTCCTCGGGCGTGGCGCGCGCTTGCGGCTGAATCTCGGGCGCGGGGCGCCTCGGGTCGTGCACGGCGTGGTCTTGCGGCATCGCCTGGTGGGGGCTCACCGTCTCGGGCTGCGGTACCGCCATCGGTTCACCCTCGGGCCGCGCTTCTCGCTGCTCGAATACCGTATCAACTCGCGCATTTTTCAATCAAAGACCGTCGCTGAGATCATCGCTTCGGTGCTGGCCCCGGCGGGGGTTCGGGTCGCGTGGCGGGCCGACCTGAAGCTCCCGACGCTTGAATATTGTGTTCAATATCGAGAGCGCGACGACGCCTTCGTCGAGCGCCTCTTGCGTGAAGCCGGGTACGCGTACTGGTTCGAGCACGACCCCGACGCGCCCCGCGACGAGGGCGAGACCCTGGTGGTGGCCGACGACCCGCTCACCCTCAGCGCGGTGGCTTCGGGGCCGCTCGTGTTTCAGCGCGACGCCGATGAAGAGGGCGACGCCGCGGGCGATCTCCAGCGGTTGGAGTCTCAAGAGCAGCTGGTCTCGAATCGGCTCACGCAGTGGGGCTACGACTTCCTTGAGCCGATGGTGCCGTACTCGAACTCGCAGCGCGCCGACGAGGTCTCGCCCGCGTGGGCGCCCTTCGCCACGCCCGTCGAGCTCGAACGGTATTCGCACCACGATGACTATCTTCGCTCCGAGGTGTCGACCCGCACGGCGCGCATCGCGTTGATGCAAGAGGTCTCGCAACGCGCTGTGTTTGAAGGCGCTTCGGCGCGCCAAGACCTCGCCCCGGGGCGGCGCTTCGTGCTGATCGATCACCCGGCGACGGCCCTCAACCGCGGCTACGCCGTATGGCGCGTCGCCCACACCCTGCGCGACCCCACCCTCGAAGGCGAGCCCAACGCGGGGCTCCAAGCGAGCTATTCGAACCAGCTGACGCTCGGGCCCGCCGAGGTGCTCTGGCGGGGCGCGCCGGCCGCGCGGAGCCTCCAACAGGTGACCGAGACAGCGACGGTGGTGGGGCCCGCCGACGAGGGCATCTACACCGACGCGCACGGCCGCATCAAAGTGCAGTTTCACTGGGATCGCGAAGGCCGCCGCGACGCCGACAGCAGCTGCTGGATCCGTGTGATGCAGGGCTGGGCGGGGCAGGGCTACGGCGCGCAGTTCATCCCTCGGGTGGGGGCCGAGGTGGTGGTGGCCTTTCTCGAAGGCGACACCGACCGACCCATGATCGTGGGCTCGCTCTACAACGGCACCCAGGGGCCGCCCTTCACCTTGCCGGTCGACGCGACCCGGAGCGGGTTTCGCAGCGCCGTCGACCCGTGGGGGCAGCGCTACCACGAGCTCAGCTTTGAAGACCATCCGATCGCGCCTGAACTCAAGATCCGCGCCGAGGGGCGTCTCAACCTCGAAGTCATCGGGCACGCCCAGGAGCGTGTTCATGGCGACAGCGACACGCGCATCGACGGCCACGCGACGCACCGCACCGCGTTCGACCTCAGCGCCTCGGTGGGCGGCGCCAGCCAGAGCCGAGTCGGGGGCGCGCGGCACATCGAGACCGGCGGCGAGGTGGTCGAGTTCGCCAACCAGAGCGTGACGCGCAAGATCACCCGAGACCTCGACGAGACCCTCGGCGGGGCGCGGAGGGTCTCCGTCGCAGGGCGCGATGTGCTTGAAATCGCAAGTGATTCTCAGACCACCGTGCGGGGCCATCAGAGCACCGTGGTGGGCCACCCAGAGGCGCCGCGCACGGTCACGACCCACGTCGAGGGCACGCTCACGAGCGCGTCGAGCGGGGTGCTGAGCCTCGTCTCGCAGGAGGCCATCGAGCTGCGCTGCGGCACGAGCGTCCTGCGCATCGGCCCGACGCAGATCGAGGTGATCGCTGACACGGTGATGCTCAAGGGCAAGGGCTCGCAGCTCCAGCTCGCGCTCGACGACGTGACGCTCCAGATGGCACAGAACCTCAAGGTGCTCGGCAAGGCCTTGACCTTCAAGAGCGAGGGCGGCGCGCTTCGCCTCGACCGCAACGCGACCCTCGACGGGCAGCAGATCGATCTCAAGAACACGGTCTCAGAGGCCGACAAGATGGTCGATGAGAGCCCGAAGCTCACCCGCATCGAGCTGCGCGATCAGCACGGCACCGCGCTCGGGCTGAGGGCGTTTCGAATCGAGTATCCCGACGGTCGACAAGAGACCGGGGTGCTCGACGCCGCGGGGGTGGCCGAGCGCATGGTCGAGCCCGGGGCCGAGATCGTCTTCCTTGACGGCTTCGAAGTTGAAGAGGGCTGAGCATGCGGGTGCACGTCGTCGGGGTGCAAGAAGACCTTCAGCGTATCGCCTGGCACTACGGCGTCGACGCCGAGGCGATCTGGCAGCTTGCTGAGAATGATGCGCTCACCAAAGAGCGAAAGCCGAACGTGCTCTTCCCGGGTGATCGGGTGATGATCCCTGAGGTCGCGCCGCGGCGCTTCTCGCTCAGGCCTGGGGGCAACAACCTCTTCGTGGCCGAGGTGCCGAGCACGCGGGTGACGATGCGCTTCGGCAATCCTGAGCCGCTCGCCGGGGTGCCCTTCGTGGTGACGGGGCTGCCGGGCCCGACGCAAGAGGGGGTCACCGACGGCGGGGGGCGTATCGAGGTCGAGGTTCCGCTCAACGCGGGGCGCTTCGAGGTGGCGTTTCCGAGCGCGTCGCGGCGCTATGTGATCGCGCCCGGGCGGCTCGACCCGGCGACGACGGTGAACGGCTTACGCGCGCGGCTCCAGCACCTCGGGTACCTCGGGCTCGAGGGCGACGCCGAGCGCGCGTCGCTGGCCCGGGCCGTCGAGGCCTTTCAGGCGCGGCACCAGCTCTCGGTCACGGGGCAAGCCGACAACACCACGGTCAAGAAGATCATTGAAGAGTACGGGAGCTAAGACCCCAATGTCTGAATCGAGCACCGCCGAAGCGATGTTGGTCTCGATGGGCGAGATGGTCTCTGTCGCGGGCGACGCCGTGGCCAGCATTTTCAGCGCGACCCCCGAGATCGTGTCGGTCGCCTGGAGCAAGAAGACCTGCCGCTGCGGAGACGTCGTTCAGGTCAACGTGACCCTGAGCAGCGAGGGCTTCGATGGCACCCTCGTCATCGGGGTGCTCGACCACATGCGCGGCGTCAAGATCGGCAATTTCACCATCCCGGTGAAGGGCGGCGTCACCTTTCGGCAGGCGGTCACGAGCATCAAGCTCGTCGACGTGTGGGGCGGGGCCTTTGACTTCCTGGCCGCCGTCGAGCTCCGCGACGCGCAATGGAACGTCGTCGCAGAGAAGAGCGCCGCCGAGCTGTTGACGGTGGTGCGACCCGCGAACGCCCTCTCACCGCAGAACATCTCAGGCGGTTGGCGCACCTGCCCCAAGTGGGAGTACGACAAGAAGACCGCGCTTTGGGCCAAGGGCCAAGAGCACTACGGCTGGCCTTGCAACTACCAGCTCGAATTCAAAGACGGCGAGATCATCGTGACCTGCAAGGTGAAGCTCACCGCCCGGGCCCCCTTCGTGCTCACCGACGCCCACAAGGCTCGCTGGCGCGCAGAGATCGAGGGCTACTGGGCGGGGGCCTACGAGGTGCATCGGGTGCTCTGCAAATGGGGCCTTCAGTGCGGCTGCACCTATCACTGTTGTCGGCACCCCATCGTGATTCAATGTGAGTTCGTTGACCAGGGCGAGCACTGCGAGGTCGAGGTGATCGGCGGCGCGTGCGACAAAGAGTGGGGCGACACCGACTGGTGGTGCAGCTCGGTCTGGTGGGAAGACTGGTCAGACAACGTGCCCAAGGCCGTGAGAGCCCATGAGTTCGGGCACCTCCTCGGGCTCTACGACGAGTACCTCGGCGGCGCCATGAGCCCCTCGGTCGACCCGAACACCGTGACCTTCGACGATCGCAGCGTGATGTCGTCGGGCGCCGCGCCGATGAAGAATCACGGCGGCACCTTGATCGTGAGCATCAATACTCTGTTGAAAGACAAGTTCTACCTACGATGGTTGAGGCCGCTGTGAGCCGGGCCGAGCGGGTTCGGGTGTACAGCGTGTACGGCCCCGGGCAGGTGTTCTCGCTCTCGCTCGAGCCCTCGGGCGCTTGGGCCATGCTGCTCTCGGGCAACGGCAGCTCGGTCTTCGCGGCGCCCTACCTCGGGCATTTCGCGGGGGTCGACCCCGAGGCCGGCGCGGCGCTCTACGCGGCGCTCGTGGCTGCCCTCGGCGGCCCGGCCTCGACCGCACCCGGACGGCCCGACGCGGCCTTCACCTCGGTGACCTTGCTCGAAGACGAGGCCCCCGTGGCGCAGCGGAGCTTCGCGCTCTATGCGCCCCCCGCGCCCTGGGACGCGGTGCAGGCTCAGCTCGTCGCGCAGGCCCTGGGGGTGTGGCTGCCGTCGCCCGAGGCGGCGCTTCACGCCTTCCTCGACCTCGACGAGGCGGTCTTCGAGGCCCAAGGCGAGCCCGTGATCGACCTGAGCCTCAGGGCCCTCGGTCGCGCGCCGGTCGCGCTCTGGCGGCCCGAGCTGGCGTCGAACTGGCGGGTGGTGCTGCGCCCGCAGGGGCTCTCGGGCGAGGGGTTGGCGCGCTTCCCGGCGGAGGTCGACCCGAACGAGCTGAGCTTCGAGTGGCTCGGGCCCGCGCCCCAGGGCGACTGGCTGACCCTCGCGCCTGGCACCGGCTCTCAGCTCCGCTTGCGAGTCTTGCGGCGCCTCCCGCCGGGTCGATGGCGGGTGCGGGTCACCTGGCAGGCCCCGGCGCCCGGTTGGGGCCCGAGACCCGCGCAGCCGCTCTCGGGAGCCGTCACCCTCAACCCCGACCCGCTCTGGGTGGGCGCGAGGCGAGGGTAGGGCCGTGCCGAAGCCCGTCATCGATGGCGCAATTCTTAAGTGTTCTCAAGGTCTTGCGCCTGGTCCGTTGCGCGTCTTGGCGGCCCGCGGCGCGGGCAGCGAGCGGCACCCCGTGGCGACGGTGATGGAGTTTCAGCCCGTCGTGAACATCGCGGGCTTCTCGATGTGCCAGAGCCCGGCCAACCCGCAGGTGGCGGCGGCGACGGCGGCGGCGGGCGGGGTGCTGACGCCGCAGCCGTGCGTTCCGGTGGTGGTGGCGCCCTGGCAGCCGGGCTCGCAGGCGGTGCGCCTCGGCGGCTTGCCGGTGTTGACCGAGACTTCGACCTGTCAGTGCAGTTGGGCGGGCCTGATCGAGGTGAGCCACCCCGGGAGCGTGGCAGTCACCGAAGGCGGTTAGACCCGGTGTTGGGCGCTCAGCGCGGCTGCATCATCTGGGTGGCGCCCTGGAGGAGCCCCATCCCCGCGTTCACCACGCCGCCCGGATTCCACGGGCCGACGGCGCTGTAGGCGGGGGGCGCTTGCATGGTCTGCGGGCGCCAGAAGCCCGGGTAGAACTGCCCGCTCTGCCACGCCGGCTGCTGCCACACCACGCCCTGCTGCGGCGCCGCCTCGTAGTGCCCGGGCAGCCACTGGTACGCCCCGCTGAGGAAGTTGAAGTGCCCGTCGACCCACAGCTGCCCCGGCTGGGCCGCCACGCCGGCCACCGGGCCCACAAGCTGGTTGAGCGCGATGGGCGGCATCGGCGCGCTGATCGGCTGCGGGATCTGAACCGAAAAGCCCGCGCTCGCGCTCACCGGCCCGGCCTGAACCCCCATCGTCGCGCCCACCCCAGGCTGCGCGGGCGCCACCATCGGCTGCGGCTGGGCCGACCCCACATACACCGTCGTGGTCTGCGGGGCCGCCATCGGCGCGGGCTGCGGCGCGGGCTGGTACACCGTCGTGGTGGTCTGGGCGGGCTGAACAATGGTCTGTGTCTGGGCGGGCTCGGGCTGGGTGTAACAGGCCGCGAGGCCGGCTGAGAGCAGGGCCACGACAGGGGCGAAGACGAGGGTACGCATGGAGAGCCTCTACGCTGGGGGTGAGAGCAGGGTCGTCGCGCGACACAATCGCGCGGCGAAAGAGCGATACGGCCTGAAGCGCCGGATCGTCACCCGAAAATCGACCGAGGCGGCGATTTTCTCGGAAGCGTGAGGCAGAAGCGAGGGCGCGACGCGCAGCGCTCAGCCGAAGCGGCGCTTCAAATCTTCGATGTATTCTTCAACCGCCTCGCGCGAGGCGCGGTTGAACTTGACCTTCCCCGCGGCGATCTCGCGGAGCGCCAACACGGCGGGCTTGTTGCGAAAACGGTGGGCGTCGAGCACCGACCGGGCGCCCTTCATCAGCTGCCGGGTGCGGTTGGCGGCGAGCACCACCAGGGCAAAGCGGTTGTCTTCTTTGTCGAGGCAATCTTCGACGGTAACGCGGGCCATCGTACGCTCCTATGAGGCGAAGCCGGGCGGAGACCGCCGACCCCGCTGGGGGCCGATGGTTTAGCGCAGGAGGCCCCCGCTTCGCAAGCCAACAACCGCCGGGGCCGCGCCCGGCGGGGCTCAGCCGGGCCCGTGCTCTCCCGACTTCATGGCAGGGGGCGCGAGGCCGGCGCTCGACGGCGCGGATTGGGGCGCGAGCGAGGGGCTCGTGGCGGGGGGCGTCGACGGGGGCTTCGAGGGTGGCTTCGAGGGTGGCTTCGAGTCGCCCTCGCTGGCGCGGTCGAGGTCGAGGATCTTCGTGCCGCCCGCGTACTCCTTGGTCTCGTAGCGGGTGATCTTGCCGATGCGGCGCACCATCTCGGCCATGCGCTCGGCCTCGTGCACGATGACCTCGCCCGAGCGCTGCACGAGGGCCGGGTCGCTGTTGCGACGGAGGATGAGCTCGGCGTACCCCTGGATGGCCGTGAGGGGCTGGTTGAGCTCGTGGGCGGCGGCGCCGGCGAGCTCGGCCACGAGGGCGTGCTTCTCGGTCAGGAGGAGCTGGTCTTGGGCGACCCGGAGGCGCTCCTCCATGTGGAGGCGGTCGCGGAGGTCGCTGAAGACGCCGACAGTGGCCACCGGCGAAGTGTTCTCGCGGACGAGGGCCGCCGAGAGGAGGATGGGGATGCGCTCGCCCGCTTTGGAGCGCACCTCGGTGCGGAGATTTTCGAGCCGACCTTCGGGCGTCGCGCGGATCCGGCGCATCACGTCGCGGGCGTAGTCGTCGGGGTAGATCGCGGCCACCGAGAGGATGCCGACGACTTCGAGGCGGTCGTATCCGAGCACGCGCTCGGCGGCGCGGTTAAACGCCAAGACGGTGCCGTCGAGGCCCGCGGCGATGATCGCATCAGGGGTGCTCTCGATGATCGACGCGAGAAACTCTTTGGTCTGGCTGAGCTCGCGGGCCACCCTGCGGTCTTCAGTGACGTCGCGGAAGGTGACCAGCACGGCCTGCTCGCCGCGCACCACCGCCGAGAGAGAGATCGCCAAGGTGCGAACCTCGCCGTCGCGGCGCCTCACCCGGACGTCCATCGGGGCGGGGAATTCGCCCCCTCGCAGCACCCGCTGCACCCGCCGAACGAGCCCCCGGTCGGCCGGGGTCACCACCCGCTGCACGAAGGCCCGCTTCATCTCTTCTGCGCTAAACCCAGTGATCTCGCACGCCCTCGGGTTCGCGAGGATCACCAGCCCCGAGGGCTCTGTCAGCACCATCCCATCGGACGCGCTCTCGAAGAGGTCGGCGTAGCGCTCGAACACCCGCGCCCGCTGCTCGGCCTCGTAGCGCGCGTAGGTGAAGGCCACCCGCTCGTCGCGCAGGCGCTGAAACTCGCCCGCGTTACGCAGCGCCACGGCCACCGCGTTGGCCACGGTCTGGCAGAACCCGAGCTCCCGCGCGTCGAGGGGCCCGCGGTCGGCCGCGGCGCGCAGAAACAGCACGCCCACCGCGTCGGTCTCTTCGACCAGGGGCACCAGCGTGAGCCGCGGCCACCGCGCGTGGGCCACCGCCTCGCGCAGCCTGCCGAGCAGCGGGTGGGTGCGCACGTCGTCGATCACGAGGGGGCGACGGTCTTCGAGAACCTGCTGGATTTCAGGGTACTTACCGAGCTCGATGGGGCGCCCCGCGGCGCTCGGGTCGTCGCTCGCGGCGAGCACCCAGCCGTTCTCGTCGCGGGCCCGAGCGGCCACCACCGAGCAGCGCCCCACGCGCATGGTCTCGGCGGTGCGGCGGGTGACCTCGGGCAAGACCTTTCGCACGTCGAGGGTCGAGGCCAGAAGCCGCGTCATGTCAGACAGGGTCTGCGCCTCGTGCTCTTTGGCCGCGAGCTCGACCACCACCCGGCGCAGCCGCAGGTGCGCGCGGATCCGCGCCAGGAGCTCTACCTCGCGGAAGGGCTTGCGGAGAAAATCGTCGGCGCCCTCGTTGAAGGCCTGCTCGACCTCGGCGTCGCCGTCGCGGGCCGTCAGCACGATCACCGGCACGTCGCGGGTCTCGCTCGCCGCGCGGACCTTACGCAGCACCTCGTAGCCGTCGCTCGGCGGGAGTTCGAGGTCGAGCAGCACCAGGGCCGGGGGCGCTTCGCCCATCGATTCGAGGGCCGAGGGGCCGTCGTTGGCCTCGCTCAAGACGAAGCCCGCGCGCTGGAGATACCCCCGCAAGATGCGTCGCGTCACAGCGTCGTCGTCGACGACCAGGATCCGTGCGGTGGCCTCGATGGGCATCGCCGGACTCTACGAGAAACGCAGCGATCTGCTCAAACTTCCGACGGTTTTTTGGATTCCCAGAATGCGCTGAGGGCTGCGGCCTGGACTTCGCGAAGGGGCACCCCGGCCGCCGCCGCGAGGCTCTTGCAGACCTCGAACTCGGGCTGCGCCGTCACCGGCAAGGCGTCGCCGTCGGCGACCTTCACCGCCACCACTCCGTAGGCCGTGCTCACCTCGACCACCCGCCGCGGCCGCTCGGCCCGGTGAACCTCGGCGAAGCGCACCCCCAGGCTCGGAGACTCGCGGAGCATCACCCGCCCGAGCCGCTCGCGGTCGCCCACATGGGCCAGCGCCGAGAGCACCACCCCGGGGCGCCCCTTCTTCATCGTCACCGGCGTCGCCCACGCGTCGAGGGCGCCCTCGCGGAGCAGCGTGTCGGTGACGTGGGCCGCCACCTGGGCCGAGACGTCGTCGAGGTTGGCCTCGATCAAGCTGTGCGTCGCCGCGCCGGGGCCGCGCTGGGTGTCGGGCCCCGCGCTGTCGCCGAGCACCACCCGGAGGAGGTTCGGTCGGCCCCCGGGCAAGGTGCGCGTGCCGGCGCCGAAGCCCGTGCCCCGCGGGGTGATCGCCGGCCAGCGCGCGAAGGCCGTGGCGTTGGCCTTCAAGAGCGCCGCGCCGGTGGGGGTGACGAGCTCGACGGGCACATCGACGCCGTAGGTGGGCACCCCCGACAAGATCTCGACCACCGCGGGGGCGGGCACCGGGAGCATGCCGTGGGCCGCGCGCACAAACCCGTGGCTCATGGGCACCGGGGCGGCCACGACCCGCGCGCCGAGCCAGTCGAGGGCCGCGCTCGCGGCGACGATGTCGACGATCGCGTCGACGGCGCCGACCTCGTGAAAATGCACCTCGTCGGGGGGCATCCGGTGGATGCGGCCCTCGGCCTCGGCGAGCACCCGGAAGGCCGCGACGGCGCGCTGGCGCACGCCCTCGGGCAAGAGCGCGCCTTCGAGCATCGCGCGGATCGCACGGAATGTGCGGTGCGGCTGCGGCGCCGTCACGGTGACGACGAAGCGCGTCGCGACGATGCTGCTCTCGGTCTTGGGGCCCTGGGCGATGGTGTACCCGTCGAGGTCGAGCGCGTCGAGGCTCTGGGTGATGGCCTCGCGGGGCACCCCGAGGTCGAGGAGCGCGGCCACCAGCATGTCGCCGGCGATGCCCGAGAAGCAGTCAAGATGAAGCGTCTTGCCCACCCCTGCGCCGTGCGAGAGCGGCGTCGGAGCGGCCATGACCGTGGGGGAGGGTGCGTCGTGTGCCATGGGGTCTCGGCCTGCCCTTCAGGGCGCCATCAAGGTGTGCTCGGCCCGTACGGAGCACGCGCGCGCTTGTCAATCACGAAGCGCCCGGGCCGAGGGGGCGAGAGCTTCGTGCGGGGCGCTTGTGCAAAGCGCGGGGGCCGCACTTTTCGATGGAGCTTTGGGGCGCAATGGGGCGAGCATCGCGGGGTGCCGAACGCGCGTCGCTCAGAGGGGAGTCGAGGAGGCTGTGAGGGGCAACAAGTTGTCGTGGCGCGCGGGCCCTCGGGCCGTTATGATTGTGCGTCGATGGGCCTTATGCGGGGTCTGTCGGGGCTTCGCGACCGGTCGCGAAACGCAGGTTAGTACCTCCTCCGGCGAACAAGTGGGTGCGGCGTGAAGGTGATCCCTCAGGTGCTCCAAGAGTCCGACGAAGTTGAGTCGGGAGCATCGCGCGGAGGGCCCCGCGCGAAGCCCGTGTCGCCCTTGCGTTTTACGCCCCTCACGGGGGTGCTCGCCACCGACGCGGCCGGTCAGCTCCTCGTGCGCCGCATTCGCGTGCGGGTGACCGCGGGGCCTGACCGCGGCCGCGAGTCGATGCTCGAAGCGGGCACCCTCCTGGTCGGCACGCACTCTGACAACGACCTCATCTTGCGCGACCCGCAGGTGGGCAAATACCACCTCGAAATTGCCTTGGTCGCCGGGGGCATCCGGGTGCGCGACCTCGGCTCCGAGAGCGGCACGTTTCAGGGCCTCCAGCGCATCACCTCGGGGGTCGTCGCGGTGGGGGCAGAGCTCGTGGTGGGGCGCTCGACCTTGCAGCTCCTCGGCGCCGACCTGGCGGTGTCGGTGCCTCCGAGCGAGCGCTCGTCGTTCGGCCCGGTGATCGGCCACTCGGCGCCGATGCGCCAGCTCTTTGCGTTGTTAGAGCGTGTGGCGCCGACCGACGTGCCGGTGATCCTTGAGGGCGAGCCTGGCACCGGGCGCACGCTGATCGCGAAGGCCATCCACGCGAGCTCGCGCTTCGCGGCCTCGCCGGTGACGGTGATCGATTTTCGCCAGGGGCCGTCAGAGCGCCCGTCGATTTCGGCCATCGCGCAGCGCCCCGACACGTTTACGCTGTTGCTTGAGCGGGTCGACGAGGCCCTCAGCAGCGACCTCTCGGCGCTCGGTTCGCTCTACGAGCGGCGCGAAGAGGGCGTCCTCGATGCGCGGATCATCGCGACGTCGAGCCACGACCTGCGGGCGCTCTCGCAAGAGCCTGGCTCGAAGTTTCGCAAAGAGCTGGTGGCCCACGTCGCCGCGGTGCGGCTCCCGGTGCCGACCTTGCAGGTGCGTCGCGAAGACATCGCGCACCTCGTTCGGCAGTTTGCAAAAGAGATCTGCGGGGTCGAGCCCGAGTTCGAGCCCTCGGATTTCGACCGCATGGTGGCGCGCGAGTACCCGGGGCATGTGCGCGAGCTGCGCGAACTGGTGGTCAAGGCCCTCCAGGTCGAGCAATCGGTGCCGCAGCTGCCCAAGACCGGCGCCGCGCGGGCCCGTGCCGCCCTGGTGATGCCGTTGAACGCGCGGCCCAAGCCGCCGCCGCCGAAGGTGGCCCGCGATCGGCTGCTTGAGTTCTTCGAGCGAGACGCCTACGCCCAGCTCTTGGCCCAGCACGACAACAACTACAACGACGTCGCGAGAGAGCTCGCGGTGAGCCGCCGTGATCTGCTCAAGAAGCTGAAATCACTGGGCTTTACAACGCCTGATCGGTAGCCTCGATGACCCGCTCGGAGGCCGAACGATGGGTGGGCACCCGGCTCGGCGCCCTCTCGCTCGACGCGGTGCTCGGTGTGGGCGGTCACGGGGCGGTGTTCGCCGCATCCGACGCTGCGGGGCGTTCGGTGGCCGTGAAGGTGGTGCCGGTCGATGCGCGGCACCCGGGGCGCGCGGCGCGGCTTCAGCGTGAGGCCGAGGCGGCGCGGCGGGTGAAGCATCGCGCGGTGGCCGAGGTGTACGAGGTGGCGTCGCTCCCGGCCTCGGAGCTGGTGTACCTGGTTCGTGCGAAGATTGACGGGGTCTCGCTTCGGCAGTGGCTCGACGACGAGATGGTGCTGAGCCCGGCCGCGGCCGTGGCGTTCTTCGAGCCGCTGGTCGAGGCCCTCGCGGTGGCGCACGCGGCGGGGGTGGTTCATCGCGATCTCAAGCCCGACAACGTGCTGGTGGTCGAGGCCGCGGGGGTGCGGTCGCCGCGGCTGATTGATTTCGGTCTCGCCCACCTCGACGACGACGCCAACGTGACCCGAGAGGGCGTCGCCGCGGGTACGCCGGGGTACATGGCGCCCGAGCGCTTCGCGGGCGACCGCGACGGGGGGCCGCGCGAAGACGTGTGGTCGCTCGGGGTGATGCTCTACGAGGCGCTGACGGCGCGGCTGCCTTACGGGCCCGAGGGGCCTCGCGGGGGCGCCGCGCAGGGGCGGGTGGCCTCGCTGGTGACGGTGCTCCCGGGGGTGTCGTTGGCGCTGTCGCGGCTGGTCGAGGGCTGCCTTGAGGTCGAGCCCTCGGCGCGGCTGGGCGATGCCCGGGCCGTGCTCGCGGCCTTGCGGGCGTGTCCGGAGCTGCCCGCGGGGGCGGGGCCGCGGGTGAGCGATGAGCTGGCGACGCCGCCGACACGACGCGGTCTGCGTTGGGGCTGGGTGGGGGCTGCGACCTTGGTGCTCGGTGCCGGTGCGGCGTCGACGGCGTCGCAGCG
This sequence comes from Myxococcales bacterium, assembly GCA_016792845.1. Lineage (GTDB taxonomy): Bacteria > Myxococcota_A > Polyangia > Polyangiales > JAEUKH01. The sequence goes on from JAEUKH010000016.1 coordinate 16,793, forward strand.
TCGCCCGCAGGCGGTCGAGGCGAGCCCGGTGTCGCCGCGGGTCTCCGTTGCGGCGCCACGTCGCGACGCGGGGCAGGGAGAGACCGCCGCGGTGCCCGCCGAGGCCGCGGCGGCGACACCTGCGGTGCTGTTGCCGCGGGTGCGGGTGAGGGCCCATCGGCCTGCGCCGGTCAGAGGGCCGACGTCGCCCCGGATGGGGGTGAATGAGGCGCCGGTGCTGGTGCCGCCCGAGTGAGCCCTTCGGGGTGACGCGGCGTGGCCGCCGAGGGCCCTAGGCCGCGGCGATGGTGAGGTTGCGGCGGTCGATGCGGTAGCCCTGCTCGTCGCGGAGGAGCGCGTCGCGCAGGCCCATCGCGCGGAGGGTGTTGATGGCGACGTGGACGCGGTGCGCCCCGGAGTCGCCGACGAGCCGCTGGCCTGGCCATGCGCGGGCCAGAAGCTCTTGGGTGCTGAGCCCCTCGGGGGCGTCGAGGAGGGCCTTGAGGAGGCGCTGCACGGTGGGGCGGGCCTCGACCCTGACGGGCTCGCTGCCCTCGCGGAGGATGACCTTGGCCTCGGGGTCAATGACGATGCGCGGGCTCTCGTCGCGGTCGCTCCGCTGAGAGGGCGTGCCGCGGTGGGCGTCGTCGATGGCGAGGCCGAGGGCCTCGATGAAGGCCTCGTTCCACCCGAGGGGGGCGCCGGTGGGGGCGAGGTGGTGGCGCACGAATTGGTCGAGGGCGTCGATGTCGCCGCGCCAGGGCGCGCGGAGCATGGCCACCGCGAGGGCCGGGGTGATCGACAGCGGCACGCCGTGGTCGCGCTGCGAGAGCCCGTCGGCCAGGGCCAAGAGGTCTTCGAAGCGCTCACGAAGCGGTGGAATTTCGAGCACCCGCGGCGCGAGCCGGCGCACGAGTTGGGCCCGCGCGGTGGTGACTTCGAGGGGCTCCGCGTCGAGCCGCGGCCACCAGAGGAGGGTGGGCGCTTCGAGGCTCGGCGCGGCCCGGGGCCAGTGCTTGAGCACCGCGTCGGCGTTGTCGGCGTCGATGGGGCCTACGCAGCGCGGCGCGCCCTGCCAGGCCGCGGGGTGCTCGGGTCGGTGAAAGCGCACCGTCGGCGCCGCGTCGTGACGGAGGGCGACCGCCTCGGCGACGCTGCCCACCTCGGCGCCGCGCGGGCCGAGCAAGAGGTAACACGCGCTCGGGGCGGCCTCGGCGAGGCTCGCGGCGAGGCGGAGCATGGGCTCGCTCTGCGCGTGGTCGGGGCAGCCGAGGGGGCGCTCTCGGTGCGCGGTGGTGCGCCGCACGGTGACGACGAGGCGGCCGAGGCGCAAGACGTCGCCGGTGCCGAGGCTCACCCGGGCGACGCGCTCGCCGTTGACCCAGGTGCCGTTGCTCGACCCGCGGTCTTCGACGGTGAGGCGGTCGCCGCGCAGGGTCAGCACCGCGTGTTGGCGCGAGAGCGCGGGCTCGTCGAGGGCGTCGTGCGTGAAGAGGGTCGCGTCACGGCCCAAGAGGTGCTCGCGTTCGTCGCGCAACACCGCGCGCTCGCCCCAACACGCGCGTCGCGGGTGGTGCGCCACGGTGAGCACGAACACCGCGGGGTCGCGGCGCGTGTCGTCGAGGGTCTCGGTCGCGAGGCTCATGGGGCAGGGTCTAGCGCTCGAACGCAACGCACTCCGTTGCGAATGTCAATCAGGTCGGGCATCGCCCCGCGGCGGCTCACGGTCAAGAGACGGTCGGGGTCGAGCGGCACCGTGGCGCCGGAGCCTCCGCGGATCACCCGCAGCGCCGGGGCCGAGAGGTGGCAGAGCGGGTCGCGCTGGGCGCCGAGGCCCCAACACGCGTTGGGCGCGTCGGTGCCGCGGTATTCGAGGAAGGTGTCGGCGAGCCACTCCGAGGCGTTGCCCGCGAGGTCGAAGACGCCGAAGGTCTGACCGAGCGAGAGTGACATCACCCGTCGGCTGCCGCGGCCGTCGGCGCCGGGGCAGATGCCGCCGGCGAGGCGGTCCATCCAGTGGGCGAGGTCGCAGCGGCCGACGGGCGGGTCGTCGCCCCAAGGGTAGCGGCGGCCCGAGCTCGTGTCGCTCAGCCACCAGCGGGCCACCCACTCGTACTCGGCCTCGGTGGGGACGCGCCCGCCGTCCCACGCGCAGAAGGCCATCGCGACGTACCAGTTGAGGCAGTTGGCCGGGTGCTCGCGCTGCGCCGGGGCCGACGCGAGGTCGCGGTTGCAGAGCGCGAAGTTCGACTGAAAATCAGCCCGCGGGAGCTCACTTAGCCGCACCGTCACCGTCGCACCATTGGGGTACGCGACCTGCCATTGTTCAGGCAAGGCCTCGGCCCGCCACGCGTCGAGGAAGCGCTGCAGCCGCGCCACCGTCGCCTCGGCCGCGTCGATCACAAAGGGGCTCACGGTGATGGGCCCTTGGGCCGGGCCCGCCGCCGCGCCGAGGTCGGTGCCGAGGGTCATCGTGCCGCCGGTGATCACCATGCGCTGGCAGCCCCGCTCGCTCGGGTCAGGGCAGCTCGGTGTCGGGCGTCGCGGCGCCTCCTGGGGCTGCTCGCGCTCGGCCCGCGCGTCGACCGAGACACGGTCTTCGGGCAGCGACGCGTCAATGTTGACAGTGTGAACATCAACCGCGCTATCGCGCCCCTCGACGATCACGAGGGCGGGCGCCGAGCAGGCGACGAGGCCGAGGCTCAGAAGTGAAGCGAGACGCTGCATCCGCGGGGCTCCAGGGGGCTGCACTGTACCGCCGAGGGGCCGACGGCGCGGGGGGCGTTGCGGGCGGCGAGGCTCCAGACGAGGGCCGTGCCGAGCGAGGCCACGCCGAGGATGTACGCCCCCGTGGCGGCCCCGAGGAGCGCGCTGGCGTCGCGCTGGAGGGCGGCTCCGCCGGCGGCGGGGTTGCACTCGATGGCCTCGGTCGAGGGCAGGTCGTCGGCGGCGCAGCGGTCGCGGAGGGTCGAGAGGCGGTCGTTGCCGGCGAGGTGCAGGGCGAGGCCGCCGAGCATGACCGAGGCGCCCGAGATGGCGAAGACCACCGGGGCCCACGAGGTCGCGCTCTGCGGGGGTGTCAGCGGCGCGGCGGGGGGCGGCGAGGGGTGACCCGGCGGGGGGCGCTCGGGGGCCGCGGGCGGGGGCCCAGGCGGCCCAGGCGGCCCAGGCGGCCCAGGGGGCTCGACCGGCTGCGGGGCGGGCGCGGGGGTGAGGGCGATGCGCTCGGAGGCGCGCACCCCGGCCCTCAGCTGGAGTGTACGTGTGAGCGCGTGGTGACCGTCGGCGCGCACCTCGACCACCACGGTGCCCGCTTCGACGCGGAGGGGGGCGGCGAGGGGGGCCGTGCCGCGGAGCTGCCCGTCGACCCGAACGGCGGCGCCCGCGGGGCTGACCTCGAGGGCGAGGCTTGTGAGGTGCTCGCCGATGACCGCCAGCGCGTTGCGGAGGGTGGGCTCGTTGCTGCGGATCCACGGGGTGGGCGCGGCGAGGGCGTCGGTGAGGTGTGACTCGGCCTCGACCCAGTGCCCGAGCGACTGTTCGGCCAGGGCCATCTGGCAGAGCGTGTTGGGCGACGGGTCGGCGGCGTAGGCTTCAACAAAGAGGGCCAGCGCCTCGCGGTCTCGGCCCTCGGCGCGGAGCCCCACCCCGCGACGCACCAGCCCGGGCCCATCAGCCGGGGTCTGCCCGCGTGCTTCGGCCCCGAGGGCCAGCATTGTCAGAATCAGCGCCGTCGCGCTCGAACCCCGTCGCCTCACCGCGCCACCGTAGCACAGGTGCCGCGCGCGGCGGGCCCATGTTCACACCGTCAACATTGCAGCGAGCGCAGCGAATGTGCGGCGTCGCGCCTCGGGTCGGGCGATCGGTGCGGGGGCTTCGCCGTCTGTCGGGCTGGCGGGTCGGTCTGGGGCGGTCGTGCGTGCGAAGAGAGAGGGCGGCGGTGTGAGATTTTGTGTCAGCCGGGATTGACCGTCGGCCAGTGTTCGCCCTCTCATCACCTGATGCAAGAGCGCGATCGATTGGCGGCGTTTGTCGAGGCCCGCATCCGCGCGGCGGGTGGGCCGGTGACGCCTGACGAGGCGATGGCGGCGGCGCGCTCGCTCGCGCGGGCGCAGTGCGTGCGGTACCGCTGGCTCACGGCGGGGGCGGGGCTCTTGATGCTCTGCGGGGGCGTTGCGGGGGCCGCGGCGACGGTGCTCCTCGGGGCGCCGGTGGTGGGCTTTCCGCGGATCTTGTGGTCGGGGCCGATGATCGCGTCGGTGACCATCGGCCTGGTCGGCGCGCTCTTTCTGTCGACCTCTCGGAGCTTCGCCGTTCACTGGGATCTTGCGACCAAGGGCCGCGCGGCGCGGGCCATGGTGGTCAACGTCGAGGGGGGCATGAACGTGCGCCGCGGCAAGCGCGGGCCCATCACCATGAGCGTGTCGACGCTTCGCCTCGCGGTCGAGCTCGACGGCGGCGAGCCCTACGAGGTCGAGACCGTCACGGTCGACCAGGTGCACGGCTACTTCGCCGCGGGGCAGGCCCTCGAAGTGCTCGTCGACCCGCAGAATCGCCTGCGGGTGCTGGCGCGCGAGGGGGCTCCGCGGGGGGCCGTGGTGCGGCGCTGAGGGGCGGCGTCTGCGCGCACCGCGAGGCCCGCCCCGCCGCAATGTTCACACTGTGAACATCACCGCGCGAAGTGGTCGAAGCCGCGGTCGGTGAGGGCGATGCGTTGACCCGCGCGGTCGCGCCAGAGGCCCGCGCCCTCGGTGACCCGGCCGACGAGGCGCCACCCGGGGCCGAAGCACGCGCGGGGGCCCGTGGCGAGGAGCTCGTAGTCTTCGCCGCCCGCGGTGACCACGTCGAGGGGGCTGCGCCCGAGCGCGGCGGCGGCGGCGGCGACGAGCGGGTCGGCGGTGAGCGCGTCGTCGTCGAAGACCAGGGCGACCCCTGAGGCGCGGGCGAGGTGGGCGGCGTCGGCGGCGAGGCCGTCTGAGAGGTCGATGCAGGCCGACGCGGGAGGGCTCCCGGTGGCGAGGCCGTGGCCCTCTGCGAGCCGGGCGCGGGGGGCCCTCCAGGCGTCGACGAGGGCGCTCAGCGAGGGGGCGACGGGGCGCCCGCTGAGCAAGAGGCCAAGGCCGGCGGCGGCGCGGCCGGGGCTCCCGGTGACGGCGATGTGGTCGCCGGGTCGGGCCCCCGCGCGGGTGAGGGGCGCTGCGTCGAGGCGCCCGAGCGCGGTGGTGGTGAGGGCGATGTTGGGGCCGCGGGTGAGGTTGCCGCCCACCACGGCGGCGCCCATTCTCTCGGCGGCTCGGGCCGAGCCTTCGACGAGGGCGTCAAAGTCGGCGTCTGAGAGGGCCTGCGGGAGGCTCCACGCGAAGGCGAGGCCGGCGCCGTCGACGTCGATGCGGGCGCCCATCGCGGCGAGGTCGCTCGCGGCGGCCTCGACGGCCCGCGCGGCGAGGGCGTCGAGCGACGCAAACGATTGGTGAAAGTGAACGCCCTCGACGCTCGCGTCGACGGTCACCACCAAGGGGCCCTCGCCGTGCAAGACCGCGGCGTCGTCGCCGATGCCGAGGGCGGGCGGCCGCGGCCCCCGAAAGCGCGCCGTGAGCCGCGCGATGCGCTCGAACTCGCTCACGGCTTCTTCAGCATGCGCTGCCAGGGCAAGAGAAAGACCAGCGCCACTTCGAGGCACAGGGTGAGCGGCGAGGCGAGCCGCGGCAGGCGCAAGAGCGTCGCGGCCATCACGCTCGTCGACACCACCAGGCCCGCGAGCGCCATGGGCACGATCAGAAGGGCCCGTGACGGTCTGGGCGCGAGGGCCGCGGGGGTGAGCGAGGCCATCGCCGCCGCGAGCACGCGGTCGAGGCCCTGGCGCGCGCCGACGGCGAGGGCGGGGTCTTCGGAGACGGCGCGGTAGCGGCGCGCGGCCTCGGGGAGCCGGTCGAGGGCGTGGGCCAAGGCGACGAAGGTCTTGTGGCGCTCGGGCTCAGACCAGTGGGCTTCGAGGGTCGCCCAGGCGGCGTCGAGGGGGTCGTTGGAGGGGCTCACGGCGACGGCTGTTTTGGGCCGCGACGGGCCCCGCGGTCAACGGGCCTCGGGCTGTCGAAAGTTTGACCCGCGCGGGCGGTCTGTGGCCTAGCGCGAGGTCACCGATGGAGCTCCGCGACCCCGCCCAAGTGCATGTGACGGTCTTTCGCGACGAGGTGCGCGACGCGCTGCCGGCCCGCGAGGGCGGGCTCCTGGTTGACCTCACCTTGGGCCTTGGCGGGCACAGCGAGGCGCTCCTCGCGCGGGGCCCTGAGAGCCTTCGGGTGATCGGCTTCGATCGCGACCCCGAGGCGCTGGCCCGGGCCTCGGCGCGGCTCAGCGGCTTCGGCGACCGCTTCGAGGCCCACGAGTCGCCCTTCTCGCAGTTTGCGCGGTACCTCGACGGCCGCAAGGTCGACGGCATCTGCGCCGACCTCGGGGTCTCGTCGTTGCAGCTCGACGACCCCGCGCGGGGCATGAGCTTCCGCGGCGAGGGGCCCCTCGACATGCGGATGGGCCGCGACACCGACGAGACGGCTTGGAGCCTCGTGCGGCGCCTCCGCGAGAACGAGCTCGCCGACGTGATCTACCAGTACGGCGACGAGCGCGCCTCGCGGCCCATCGCGCGCACCATCAAGCGCTTCGTGACCGAGGGCCGCATGGACTCGACCCGCGACCTCGCCGACGCGGTGTACAGCGTGCTCGGGCGCCCCCGGCCGATGAAGCTCGACCCGGCGACGCGCACGTTTCAGGCGCTGCGCATCGCGGTCAACGACGAGCTCGGCGAGATCGAGCGCATGTTGGCCGCGACGGCCGAGGCGCTCAAGCCCGGGGGGGTGCTGGCGGTGATCGCCTTCCACTCGCTCGAAGACCGTATTGTGAAGCATTTTCTGCGGGGCGAGGGGCGCTTCAAGGTCGTCACCAAGAAGCCCCTGGAGCCCAGCGATGCGGCGTGCCGCGAGAACCCGCGGGCCCGGTCGGCGAAGCTCCGCATCGCGCGTCGCGTCGACGACGCGGCCTTCGATGGCGCCCTCGACGACGACGAAGACGCAGCCCTCGACGATGACCGAGACGACGGAGCCTCGCCATGACCCGCACGCGCTTTCTGACGTTGTTCTCGCTGGCGGTCTTCTCGGCGGGCTTCGCCTTCATCGTGCACCTCGCGCTGCGCACCCGCAACGTGGCCATCGGCTACGACGTCGAGCGCGCCCGTCGCGAGGGCGGGCGGCTGCGCGGTGAGATCAACCAGGCCCGGCTCGAGCTCGGGGTGAGGCGCTCGCCGACGACGCTCGAGGCCGAGGCCCGCGCGCGGGGCATGGTCGAGCCCGACCGGGTGCCGACGGTGGTGGTGGGCGGCGCCGTGCGGCCGCCGCGCTTGAGTGGGAGGCCGCGATGAACAATCTCGAGGGCAGGCGCGCGCGCAACATGCGCATTCGGTTGGGCTTCCTCGTGAGCCTGGTCGGCATGGGCTTTGGGCGCCTCGTAATGGCCGCCTACGGGCTCCAGGTCGAGCGCGCCGACGAGCTCCGTCTGCGTGCCGAGCACCAGTATCAACGCAACGTGGGCCTCGACCCGCGCCGCGGCTCGATCTTCGACCGCAACGGCAACCCGCTCGCGGTGAGCGTGCCGAGCTTCACCCTCGTGGCGTATCCGAACCGCCTCGCGATGCCGCAAGGCTCGACCCGGCTGCGGGTCGACCTCCAGGCCCTCGCGGCGCGTCTCGGCCAGGTCACGGGCATGCCCGCGGGCGAGGTCTTCGAGCGCATCGGCAACCCCCGCACGACCTACTCGCGGGTGCGCCCGCGGCTGACCGATGCGCAGACCCTCGCGGTGCGCACGGTGCTCAGCGAGACCTCGCGGGGCCTCCGACCCGGGCTCGCGGCCAACCGCGCCGCGCCGCCCCTCGACGGCATCGAGCTCGTCGAAGAGAGCCGGCGGTGGTACCCGCTCCAAGAGGCCGCCGCGCATGTGGTGGGTGTGGTGGGTGCGAGCGGCACGGGCCTCGAAGGGCTCGAGCGCTCGCTCGACGCGCAGCTCCGCGGGCACCGCATCGACGCCCCGGGGGTGCGCGACGCGCGCGGCAACATGGTCTTCGTCGACGGCGTGCGTCCGGGCGAGGGCCAGGCCGGCGCTGACGTTCACCTCACCCTCGACGCGACGATCCAGACCATCGCGTCGCGGGAGCTCGGGCTCGCGTGCCAGATGCTCCAGGCCCGCGGGGGCTCGGTGATCGTGACCGACCCGAGCACGGGCGAGGTGATGGCCATGGCGAACTGGCCGACCTTCGACCCGAACAATCTCAGCACGGTCTCGCCCGACGCGATGCGAAACCGCGCCATCACCGACCGCTTCGAGCCCGGCTCGACGATGAAGATCTTCTCGGTCGGGGCCGCCCTCGACGCGGGCGTGGTGCGCCCCGGGCAGCTCTTCAACGGCTGGGGCGGACAGTGGGAGATCGGCGACCTCACCCTCCACGACACGCACGTCTTGACGTGGATGACGCCGCTCCAGGTGATTCAGGTGTCGAGCAACATCGGCGCCGCGCAGATCGGCCTCGCCCTCGGGGCCGACGGGCTCGAGCGCGCGTACCGGCGCTTCGGCTTCGGCGACGCGACGGGGCTGCCGCTCCCGGGTGAGGCGCGGGCGCGCTTCGGCGGGCGCCGGTGGTACGACGTCGAGGTGGCCACGGTGTCGTTCGGGCAGGGCATCGGCGTCACCTCGGCGCAGCTCGCCCAGGGGCTCGGCGCGGTGGCCAACGGGGGCCGCCTCGTGCCGCTGCTGTTGATGTCGCGGGTGACCGATGCGACCGGCACGCTCCTCGAAGAGCACGCGCCCGCGTCGGGGCGCCCGGCGCTCCAGCCCGCCACGGCGCGGCTCATGACCGAGATGCTCACGACGGTGACCGAAGAGGGCGGCACCGGCGTCGAGGCCAGCATCCCGGGGGTGCGCGTCGCGGGCAAGACCGGCACCGCGCAGAAGGCCAACGAGCGCCGACGCGGCTACTCGACCGATCGCTTCGTGAGCTCGTTCATCGGCTTCGCGCCGGCGGAGCGCCCGCGGCTGGTGGTGACCGTGGTGATCGACGAGCCCCAGGACTCGCACGCCGGCGGCCTCGTCGCGGCGCCCGTGTTTCGTCGCATCGTCGAGCAGTCGTTGCGCTACCTCGGGGCGCTCCCGGGGCTCCAGCGCGGCGTGGTGGGCCCCTTGCCGCGCCCTCGGACGCCCGCGGCGACGACCCCCGCGACCCGCGTCGCACCCTCGGCGGAGGTCGACGAACCCGTCGCGCCTTCGGGGCCTCCCGCGCCGCGGCTGCTCGGACTCTCGGCCCGCGAGGCCCTGCGGAGGGTTCAGCCGCACGGGCTCACCCTGGCGCTGCACGGCTCGGGGGTCATCACGCGGCAGGAGCCCGCGCCCGGCGCGCCGATGACCGCGGGGCGCCCGGTTCTCGTTTGGCTTGAGCCTGCTGGCGGGTACACTCCGTCTCCGACCGCGGCGCCCGCCTCGGTCGAGGTTCTGCGATGACCTTAGGCGCCATCCCCGGGCGGCATCACGCGCCGCGCGGGGCGACTCTCGAAGATCTCAGACTCGAGCTCGCGGGCGCGACGGTGTGGGGCCCCGCAGACACCCGCGTGCGCGACGTGCGCCATGACGCCCGCGACGTGACCCCGGGCGACCTCTTTGTGGCCCGTCAAGGGCTCAAGGTCGACGGGGCGAAGTACATCGCCGACGCCGTGGCCCGCGGCGCCGCCGCCGTCGCGGTCACCGCGCGCCCGAGCGCCTGGCCGGGGGTGCCGTGCGTGATCGTGCCCGACGCCGAGGCCGCCCTCGCGTGGATGAGCTCGCACGTCTGGGCCCACCCCACCTGGACCCTCGACGTGCTCGGCGTCACCGGCACCAACGGCAAGACCACCACCACCTGGATCGTCGAAGAGGTGCTCGCCGCGCTGGGCGATCGCGCGGGGCTCCTCGGCACCGTGGCCCAACGCTTCGGCCCGCTCTCGTGGCCCGCGACGCATACGACCCCCGAGGCCGACGACCTGGCCCGTCGCTTCGCGGCGATGCTGAGCGCCGGAGCCACCACCGCGGTGATGGAGGTGAGCTCGCACGCCCTCTCGAAGCAGCGCGTGGGGGCCGTTCGGTTTCGCGCCGCGGGGCTCACCAATGTCACCGCCGATCACCTCGATTTTCACGGCTCCCTCGACCATTACATCGCCGCGAAGCGGAGCCTCTTTGATGCCCACGCCCCGGCCGTCTCGGTGCTCAACCTCGACGACGCCGTCGGCCGGAGCCTCGCCCGCACGGTCTCGGGCAAGCTCGGGTTTAGCGTCTCGGGCGACCCCGCCGCGGCGCTGAGGGTCATCGCAGGCGGCGCCCACGCGCGCGGCATCACGGCGACGGTGGCGACCCCCGAGGGCCCGGTCTCGCTCCGCTCGCCTCTGCGGGGCGCTCACAACCTCGAAAATCTCCTCTGCGCGATGGGGCTCGTGTCGGCCCTCGGGTACCCCTTCGCGCGCATCGCCGAGGCCCTCGCGGGGGCCCGCGGCGCGCCGGGGCGACTTGAGCTCGTCGGCCCCTCGCGGGGTGCGGCCCGCTTCGACGTGCTGGTCGATTACGCCCACACCGCCGACGCGCTCGGGCAGGTCTTGGGCACGCTGAAGAAGCACGTCGAGGGCCGCATCGTGTGCGTGTTCGGGTGCGGCGGCGACCGCGACCGGAGCAAGCGCGCCCCCATGGGCGAGGCCGTCGGCCGCCTCGCCGACGTGGCCATTCTGACCACCGACAACCCGCGCAGCGAAGACCCCGCGGCCATCGCCGCCGACGCCGAGGCGGGGCTCGTCACCGCGGGGAAGCGCCCGGCAGGGGGCCTCTTCCCCGAGGGGGGCGAGTACGCGGTGGTGCTCGATCGCAGAGCCGCCATCGCGCTGGCCGTCGAGCTCGCGCAGCCTGGCGACGTCGTCTTGATCGCCGGCAAGGGCCACGAGACTTACCAAGAGGCCCTCGGCCAGCGCGCCACCTTCGACGACAGGGTCGAAGCCCGGGCCGCCCTTGACGCGCGACAGACCATCCGAAACGAGTGAGATACTGAGAGTTTATGGCTACTCCGCTCCCGGCCAATGAGGCCGCCCTGAGTCTGCGCGACATGGCCGAAGCGACCGGCGGCACCCTCCACGGGAGCTTCTCGGGCCTGACCCGCGGCATCTCCACCGACACCCGCACGCTCACCTCCGGGGCCGCGTTTGTGGCCCTGAAGGGAGAGCGCTTCGACGGCCACGACCACCTCGACGTGGCGGTCTCTCGGGGCGCGCGGGTCTTGGTGGTCAACCGCGGGCGCGCGCCGTCGAAGACCTCGGCCGCGGTGCTCGAGGTCGACGACACCCTCAGCGCCCTCGCGGCCTTGGCGGGGTTTCACGCCCAGAGCCTCCGCGCGCGTCGCCCGGTGCCCGTGGTGGCGGTGAGCGGCGCGGTCGGCAAGACCAGCACCAAGGAGCTCCTCCGCGCGGCCCTCACCGCGGCGTTTGGGCCGACCCTGGCCACCGAGGGCAACCTCAACAACCTCGTGGGCGCGCCGCTCACCCTCCTCGGTCTCAGCGCCGAGCACCGCGCCGCGGTGATCGAGTGCGGCTCGAACGCGCCCGGCGAGATCGCCAAGATCGCCGCGATGGTGCGCCCCGACGTGGCGCTCTGCACCAACGCCGACGCGGCCCACACCGAGTTCCTCGGCAGCGTCGCGGCGGTGGCCGAGGAGGAGGGCTCGGTCTTCGCGTACGCCCAGCGCGCCGCCGTGGCCAACGTCGACGAGCCCTTCTCGCGCGCGCAGCTCGAGCGCGCAGGCGACACCGTGGTGCGCTGGCTCTTCGGCGAGAAGCCCGAGGCCAACATCTACATCGTGTCGCGAAAGCTCCGCCCAGACGGGCGCGCCGAGGTGCTGCTCTCGCTCGACAGCACCCGGTGCCGGGGGCGGGCCAACCTCACCATCGTGACCTCGCTCCTCGGCCCTGCGGCGGCGACCAACCTCGCTGCGGCGGTGAGCGCGACCCTGGCCGCGGGGGCCGACCCGACCCGGCTCCCGGCCATCGCAGCGGCCCTGGGCACCGTGGGGCCCGTGCCGGGGCGCCTCGTGCCGGTGCAGCTCAGCCGCGACGTGCTCGTGCTCGATGACACCTACAACGCCTCGCCGCGGGCCGTGCGCCTCGCCCTCGAGACGGCCCGCGAGCTCGCCGACGCCCGCCGCGCGAAGCTCGTCTTGGCCCTCGGCGACATGCTCGAGCTCGGAGCCCTCTCGGAAGACGCCCATCGCGCGGCGGGTGAGGGGGTCGTGGCCGCCCGCGCCGACGCGCTGGTGGCGGTGGGCCCAGCGATGGCCGAAGCCGCCAAGGTCGCCGAGGCCGCGGGGCTCCGGGTCGTGCGGGTGGCCCACAGCGACGAGGCGGGCGATCGCCTCGCCGAGCTTGTGGAGCCGTCAACGGTGGTGCTCTTGAAAGGGTCGCGGGGCATGCGCCTTGAGCGCGCGATGACGGCCCTCGTGGGGCGCTACCCGCTTGAAGGGCGCGACTGACCGATCCATCAACCGAGGCGGTTGATTGCAATGAATCAGAGCGGCAAGACGAGCCCGCCCTCGGCCTCGGTGAGCTTCAGGCGCGAGAGCGCGAGGTTCGCCGCGGGCCGCTGAAGGGCCACGTACAAGAACAGCGAGCGGTGCTTCGAGAGCGGGCGGATCATGTGATATTGCGTGCTGAGGGTGATCAAGATGTCGTCGATGGTGTCGCGGAGCCCGAGGCTCTGCATGGCCCGCTGCTTGGCCCGCACCACGTCGGTGTTCGCCGCCGCCGCGAGCTCGATGGGGAAGTTGGTGTTGCTCGCCGTGCCGAGGGTCATGCCGGTCTCGTAGTCGACCAGGGCGCAGGCCATGGCGCCATCAATCTGGAGGATCTTGTTCAGCGTTGCGTTGATGTCTGCCATGATGAATGTACCTCGATGTGGCGATGCGTTGATTGAAAACAAAGGCGCGACGACGCCCGCGCCGTGCGACCCCCGCGGTCGACGGCCTCGCGACCCCGCAGCGATGTCGAAACGTCGCTGCTGAGAGCCTGGGCGGTGGGCTCAGCGCCCCTTCTTCTCCATTCGACGCGCTTTCACTTCGGGTGGCAAGCATTGATCTTTGTCATCAATCAAGTTGCTCATTTGAGATTTACGAGCGCGTACACATTGACACCCCGGCCGATCTCCGCAGAAGACCCGAAGGGCGCTCGCAGCTGACCCGGCCGTCGCGTCGAAAGTAGCTGAAATTGCAGCGAATTTGCGCGCCCGCCCGGGCCCCGCCGAGGCGCCTCGCGCACACCTCACAGCGATGTAGGTTTTCGTGGGGAGACTGTCCGTTGTTTTGACATGGGGCGGCGTCGCGGCCCAGTCTGCCGACGGGCGGGCGGGCGACGGGGGCGACCGACGGTGGGGCTGCGGCGGGGCGGGCGCGCAGAAACTCGCCCTCCTCGCGGCGAGTGTGCTTATACCGCGGCTGAATGATCTATCAGCTGCTCTACCCGCTGCGCACCTGGGCCTCGTGGCTCGGGTGGCTGAATGTGCTTCGCTACGTGCCCTTTCGGGCCATCATGGCGACCATCACGGCGATGCTGATGAGCTTCGCCTTGGGCCCGTGGTTCATCCGGCAGCTCGCGGCCAAGCAGATCGGCCAGGTGGTGCGCGGCGACGGGCCCGAGACGCACCTCGCGAAGCGCGGCACGCCCACCATGGGCGGCTCGCTGATCCTCTTCACGCTCACGCTCTCGACGGTGTTCTGGGCCGACCCCCACAACAGCTTCGTCTGGCTCTCGCTGATCGTCACGGTGTCGTACGGGGTGGTGGGCTTCCTCGACGACTACCTCAAGATTCGCTTCAAGAACCCTGCGGGCCTCGCGGGGCGGTACAAGCTCGTGGGCCAATCGTTGGTGGCGGCCCTGGTGGTCGGCTACCTCTTCTTCGGCGAGGGCGCGTGGCTGCCCCGCGACTGGATCGAGTACCGCCACCACCTCGCGCTGCCCTTCGCGGGCTTTCAGAAGCACCACCTGGTGCTCCCGGCGGCGGCGTACTTCGTCTTCGGGATGCTCGTCGTGGTGGGCACCTCGAACGCGGTCAACCTCACCGACGGCCTCGACGGGCTCGCCATCGGGCCGGTGATCATCAACGCCGCGACCTACCTCATCTTCGCGTACGTCACCGGGGTGACCATCGCGCGCTTCGAGCTCGCGGCCTACCTCGACCTGCCGCCGCTGCGCTCGACGGGCGAGCTCGCGGTCTTCGCCGGGGCCATCATCGGCAGCGGCATCGGCTTCCTTTGGTACAACACCTACCCCGCGCAGGTGTTCATGGGCGACGTCGGGGCCCTCGCGCTCGGGGGCTCGCTCGGCATGCTCGCCCTCATCACCAAGAACGAATTCCTCTCGGTGCTCCTCGGCGGCATCTTCGTCGTCGAGGCGGTGAGCGTGATCGTGCAGACGAGCTACTTCAAGCTCACCAAGTGGCGCACCGGCACGGGCAAGCGCATCTTCCTCATGGCGCCGATCCACCATCACTTCGAGAAGAAGGGCTGGGCCGAGCCCAAGGTGATCGTGCGATTTTGGATCATCGCCATTCTTCTTGCGCTGATTTCGCTTTCGAACCTCAAGCTGCGGTAGACGCGAGGCCGTGAAGCGGTCGGTCGCCGGAGAGCGTGTTGTCGTAGTCGGGAGCGGTCGCTCGGGTGTGGCCGCCGCCCTCGTCGCAAAGGCCGATGGCGCCCGCGAGGTCGTGCTGAACGATCAGCGCCCCGCGCTCGAAGACGCCCTCACGGCGCGGCTCCTCGGGGCCGGGGTCGGGCTCTCGCTCGGGGGGCACCCTGAGGCGCTCTTCGCCGTCGCCGACACCGTGGTGCTCTCGCCCGGCGTGCCGCCCCTCGACCCGGTCGAGGCCGCCGCCGCCCGGGGGGTGCGCGTGATCGGCGAGCTCGAGCTCGGCGCCTGGCACACCCGCGCGCCGGTCGTCGCGATCACCGGCACCAACGGCAAGAGCACCGTCACCACCCTGGTCGGCGAGATGCTCGCGGCCTCGGGCTTTGACACCTTCGTGGGGGGCAACCTCGGCACGCCGCTCTGCGAGGCGGTGGGCGCCCGGGCCCTCGAAGCCGAGGGGCGCTGCGTGCTCGAAGTGAGCTCGTATCAGCTCGAAACCATTGTTGATTTTCGCCCCTCGGTGGCCGTCTGGTTGAACCTCACCCCCGACCACCTCGACCGCTACGGCAACATGGCCGCGTACGGGGCGGCCAAGGCCCGCATCTTCCTCAACCAGCGGCCTGAAGATCACGCGGTGGTGCCCGGCGACGACCCCTTGATGGTGAGCTTCGCCCGCGGCAGCGCCGCACAGATTCACACCTACGGCGCCGAGCAGAGCGCGGTGAAGCTCAGCGAAGACGCCATCGTCGACGCGGCGCACGGGCGCTACCGCCTCGACGCGCTCAAGATCCGCGGCAGCCACAACGTCGGCAACGCGATGGCGGCGGTGCTCGCGGCGCGGCTCGCGGGGGCCACCCACGAGGCCATCGCCGCGGTGCTCGGTCGCTTCCCGGGGCTCCCGCACCGGATGCAGTTTGTGGCCTCAGTCGGCGGGGTCGAGTACTTCGACGACAGCAAGGCGACCAACGTGGGCGCCGCGCTGAAGGCCCTCGAAGGCACCGACCGGCCGGTGGTGCTCATCGCGGGGGGCCGCGACAAGGGCGGCTCGTACGAGCCTCTGGTTCAGCTCCTTCGCATGAAGGGCCGCGGGGTGGTGACCCTCGGCGAGGCCGCGCCGCTCATCGAGTCGGCCCTCGGCGGGGCGGTGCCCTTCGAGCGCGCGCCCACCATGGCCGCGGCGGTGCGAACGGCGCATCGCATGGCCCGAGCGGGCGACTGCGTGCTCCTCGCGCCGGCGTGCAGCAGCCTCGACATGTACCCAAACTATGCGGCCCGCGGCCGTGATTTCGCTGACGCGGTGCGCGCCCTCGAAGGAGGCTCCCAGTGAACGGCTCGTTCGACACTCCGATTGTGTTGTCGCTTGATGCATCGCCGCTCGGGGTGAACGCGCGGCTCCCGGCCGACGGGCCTTACCGCGCGCCCGACCCAGCGCCGCGCGAGACGGTGCCGCGGGGCCCCGTCGACGTGACGCTCCTCGCGACGATCATCGGCCTGGTGGTCTTCGGCGTGGTGATGGTCTACTCGGCGAGCGCGGTGTTCGCGCGCGACCGCCTCGGCGACGCGCAGTATTTTCTCGTGCGTCAGAGCGCCTACGCGGTGGTGGGCTTTGTGGCGCTCACGGGCCTCGCGCTCTTTGATTACCGCAAGCTCCGCAGGCTGACCTACCCCCTCTTCGGCGCGGCCTCGGTGTTGATGGCCGCGGTGATCGCGGGCTTCGGTCACTCGGTCAACGGCGCGACGCGGTGGCTCAAGCTCG
Source organism: Myxococcales bacterium (assembly GCA_016792845.1). Taxonomy (GTDB): domain Bacteria; phylum Myxococcota_A; class Polyangia; order Polyangiales; genus JAEUKH01. Next base: position 33,245 of record JAEUKH010000016.1, read on the forward strand.
GGCCGGTGAATTTTCAGCCCTCTGAGCTCGCGAAGCTCGCGCTCATCGTGTGGCTCGCCCACTCGCTCTCGAAGAAGAACGAGAAGATCCGCACCTTCAAGATCGGGTTCTTGCCGCACCTGATCATCACGGCGCTCTTGTCGGTGCTCTGCCTCTTGCAGCGCGACATGGGCTCCGCCGCGGTGCTGCTCTTTGTGTGCTTCTCGCTGCTCTTTGTGGCAGGCACGCGCACCGGGTACCTCCTCGGGACGACGGTCTTCATCGTGCCCCTCGGGTGGTGGCTCATCCAAGGCACCGGCTACCGCCTCGCCCGGTGGAACGCCTTCCGCGCGCCCTTCGAGCACTTTCGCGGCGCGGGCTACCAGCTCGCCGAGAGCCTCATGTCGTTCGGGGCCGGGGGCCTCACCGGCGTCGGGCTCGGCGACTCGCGGCAGAAGCTGCTCTTTCTCCCCGAGGCGCACACCGACTTTATCGGCGCCATCATCGGCGAGGAGCTCGGCTTTGTGGGCATCACGCTCCTCATCGCGACCTACGGGCTCTTGATCTGGCGCGGCGTCCGCACGGCCTTGCACGCGGCCGACGACCACGGCACCTACCTCGCGTTCGGGGTGAGTATCCTCTTCGCGGTGCAGGCGCTCATCAACCTCGGGGTGGCCATGGGCGAGCTGCCCACCAAGGGCCTCACGCTGCCCTTCGTCTCGTTCGGCGGGAGCTCGATGGTGATCGACCTCGCCGCGGCGGGCATTCTGTTGTCAGTGTCGCGCTCGGCGGTCGAGCCTCGGGCGCAGCAGAACAGCCGTACGCCCGAGCGGGCCTGAGGGCCCACGGTGGCGGTCTTCCGATTCATGGTCGCGGGCGGCGGCACCGGCGGCCACGTCTTCCCCGGCATCGCCGTCGCCGACGCCCTCGCGCGGCGTGTGCGCGACCTCGACGTGTGCTGGGTCGGCACCGAGAAGGGCATCGAAGCGCGCATCCTGCCCACCACCCCGTGGCGCTTCGAGCCCATGGTGCTGAGCGGCCTCAACGGCGTGCGCGGCCGCGCCCTCCTCGCGGCCCTCGGCAAGCTGCCCCCGGCGGGTCTCCAGGCCTTCAAGCTCGTGCGCGCGTTCCGCCCCCATGCCGTGCTCGGCGTCGGCGGCTACGCGGGCGGCCCCATGGTGGCCCTCGCCGCGGCGATGCGGGTGCCCACGGCGGTGCTCGAACCGAACGCCATCCCGGGCCTCACCAATCGGCTCCTGTCGCGGGTCGTGCGCCGCGCGTTCGTCACCCACGACGAGACCCAAGGCGCCTTCCCGCGGGGCGTGGCGATGGTGACGGGCTCGCCCGTGCGGCGCGCGTTTCTGACCCGCATCGGGGGGTTCATGATGGGCACGGCGGCGCCCGTGACGGCGCCCTCGCTGCTCGTCCTCGGGGGCTCGCAAGGGGCCCGCGCGATCAACGAGGTGATGCCCGACACGGTGGCGGCGCTGCGCGCCCGCGGGCTCGCGTGCAAGGTGATCCATCAAACGGGTACGGCCTCCCGAGACGCCGTCGCGGCGGCCTACGCGGCGCGCGGGCTCGACGTCGAGGTGCGCGCCTTCATCGACGACGTCGCCTCGGTGATGGAGGCCGCCTCGCTCGTGATCTGTCGCGCCGGCGCCATGACCGTGGCCGAGCTCGGCGTGCTCGGAAAGCCCGCCATCTACATCCCGCTCCCCACCGCGGCCGACGACCATCAGCGCAAAAATGCCGAGGCGATGGAGGCCCGAGGCGCCGCGCGCTGCCTCGCCCAAAGCGCCCTCACGGCCGAGCGGCTGGCCGAAATGGCCGCCGAAATCATCGGTGATACCGAGAAGTTACGCGCCATGGGCGACGCCGCGTGGCGCAGCGCCCGGCCCGACGCCGCGGGCGTGATCGCCGACGAGCTCCTCACCCTCTCGGGGTGGGACGACCAGAGCTGATACACTCCTTCGAGATGGCCCTCGGCGTGTTCAAGCTGGTGAAGTTTCGTCTGCCGGGGCGCGACCTCTCGTGGCGCGCGTTCTTCGTGCAGCTCTATGAGGCCTTTCGGCACGACCGGGTCGACGACGTGGCGGCCACGGTGACCTACTACGCCGTGCTGGCGATGTTCCCTTTTCTGGTCTTCCTCGTGGCGGTGGTGAGCCGCGTCGTACGATGGGAGACCATCGAAGAGATCGTCGGGCTCGTCGCCCGGGTGATGCCGCCGCAGGTCACCACCATCGTCTCCGAGCGCCTCACCGCCCTCAAGGTCGCCAGCACCGGGAGCCTCCTCACGGTCGGCTTCGTGGCCGCCATCTGGTCTGCCTCGGCGGGCGTCGGCGCGCTCATGCCCGCGTTCAACCGCGCCTACGACCTGGTCGAGTCGCGCCCCTGGTGGCGCCGCCGTCTGCTCTCGCTCGGGCTCACCATCGGCCTCGGCATCTTCGGCGTCGTCGCGAGCCTCGTCGCGCTGGTGGTGCCGGCCCTCGGACGCTGGGTGGGCGAGCCCCTCGCCACGGTGCTCACCCTCGCGCGGCTCCCGGTCGCGGGGCTCATCATGTCGACGGTCTGGGCGGGGCTCTACAAGTTCCTCCCCAACGCCTCGCCGTACCGCAGGGTGGTCTTCCCGGGAGCCTTCTCGGGCGTGCTCCTCTGGGTGCTCGCCTCGTGGGCCTTCGGCCAGTATGTGCAGCACTTCGGCCGCTACGAGACCACCTACGGCGCCCTCGGCGGCGTCATCGTCTTGCTCCTCTGGATGTGGGTCTCGGCCATGGCCATGATCCTCGGCGCCGAGATCAACAACATCCTCGACCCGCACAAGAGCCACGACCTCGACCTCAAGGCCCAACGCACCCACCACTGAGCCCGCGGGCTTTGATGTTCACAGTGTGAACATTGCAGCGATGGGCCTTGCTTGCGCCGGGCCTCGGGCCCAACGATGCCGACCATGGAAGAGCATTTCGCGCTGATCCGCGGCCTCGACCGCGCCCCCACGGGCGACGAGGTGGTGGCCGAGCTTGCGGCCTTTCACGCGGCCCACCCTGGCGTGACCGAGGCCTCGGTGGGGGCGATGCGCGACGACGCGGGCCTGACGAGCTACGCCCGGCTGGCGTCGCGGGTGCCCGACGGGGCGCGCACGGTGCTCGAAGTGGGCTGCGGCAACGGCCCGCTCCTGGCGGAGCTTCTGGCCCGTCGACCGGCGTTCGAGCGCGTCACCGGGGTCGACGCGTGCGCGGCCGAGGTGGCCCGCGCGCGGGCGCGCTTTGATGACCCGCGGCTCTGCCTCCATACGGCCGACATGCGCGCGTTGCCGAGCGAGATCGCGCCCGTCGATGCGATCGTCTCGCACCACGCGCTCTACATCGTGCGGCCCATCGAGCTGGCCCTCGGGTCGCTGGCGCGGGCCCTCAAGCCCGGCGGTACGCTCACGATGGTGCACTGGAGCCCCGAGGCCACCGAGCACCGCCCCTTCGCCGAGATGATCACGGCCTTTGGCGCGCTGACGGCCCGCGACGTGCCGCATTTTCGCGGTTGGGGCGACCCTCGGATGTTCTCGCGCGACGCGATGACCGCGCTCTTCGAGGCGTGCGGCTTCGGCGCGGCCCCGGCGCTCAGCATCGACTGTCACGCGGTGCACGCGACGGAGCCCGTCGACGACGCGGTCGAGCGTCTGATTCGCTTCTTCTACTCGGCCCATTTGCAGCGCCCCGAGACCCGCGCCGCGCTGCGCGAGACCTGGCGGGCGATGCTGTCGCGCGAGGCGACGGCCGAGGGTGTCGTGCGGCACACCTTCCCCTATGCGGTGATCACGGTGACCCGGGGGTCGTGACGGCGGCGGCTTGCCTTGGGCCTCGCGGGCCCGTACCTACGCCGTCGCGATGTCAGACGAGACCAAGAGGTACGACGGCCCGAACCACGACGGCGCGGCCCACAGCGCCCCCTACGGCCTCTCGCGCATGGCCCCGGCGATCGACCTCGTCGACATGGCGCGCGAGATCAAGCAGGCCGACGCCCTCCTCGGCGCCGTGGCGGCCGACAAGCTCGGGCAGATCGCCGAGCAGATCCGGGCGCTCCAAGAGCAGGCCCGGGCGCTGCTTGAGAAGACCCGCCGCGACGCGAGCCTTCACCGCGTGCCGTGCCGCTTCGCGAAGGTGCCCGGTCAGGTCTACCATCTCTACCGCCGCGACCCGAACGACGAGGCCTCGCGCTTCTGGTCGATCCTTTCGCCCGACGACTGGCGCGGTCGGCTCCCGGGCGAGCACCTCGGCGCGTACCGCCTTGAGAGCGACCAATCGTTTACCGCGGCGGCCGACATCGAGGCTCGCGAGCAGCGCGCGCTCGGGGCGCGGCACCTCCTCGGGGGCTGAGCGCGGGGCCGCCCGGCTTCGTCTGCAAACGAAAAAATAGTTGACGGTCGGTCGAAGCTTTGCTTTGATGCGACGCTCCGATGCGTCGCGCGTGTTGCCTGGCGCGGTCTGTTCGGTCGAATCGATGCGACCTTCGCCACGGCGGCCCACGGCGTGCGCTGGCGCTGCGTCGCGGGCTCGCACGGCCAGCCATTCCAGTCACCCCAAGACCTCATCGACAGGGTGGCGCGGTCTTCCATCAAGACGACTTCGACGACGCGCGGTGAGGCGGGTGTGGCCTCACGCCGCGCATCGACTGAATTCCGCAGTCAAACCTGCAATTGCACAGCGAGCGGGTCACCATGAAGAGGGCGCAGCGGGCTTTGATCATCGCACTGTGTTGGGGCTCAACGCTCTCGGCGTGCGGCTCCACGGTGGTCGAAACGTCACAAGATGCGTCAATCGACGGCGCATCACTTGAAGACGGCGGTGACGTCGAGGCGATCGCTTGCCCCGCGACGCCGTGCCCGTCGGGCGCCGCGTGCTGCGTGGGTACCGGGCGATGCTTCCGGCTCGCGAACGAAGCGACGGCGTGCCCGCGACCGCCGCAAGACGCGATGCCGAACCGCACGTGCAGCGCCAACACGCAATGCGCAGCCGGTGAGTTCTGCATCAGCGACAACGCTCGGCTCTGTCAGGGCCCTGGGCACTGTTTGCCTCGTTCGAATTGCGGCTCGTGCACGGGGGCGAACTGCACTGTCTGCGGGTGCGATGGTGCAAACTATCCTTCGATTCAAGCGGCTTGTAGAGCGGGTGTTCGCAGCTCAAGTGCCGCGAGCGGTGCGTGCGGTGTCTCGATCACGGGCGACGCGGGGGTCGCGCAGATGGTGCCGTGCGGCTTTGACGCCCAGTGCCCGGCTGAGATGCGCTGCTGCACCCTCACGGGCGCGTGCGTCGCGCGGGCGTGCGAGGGCTGCTGCGTGCGCCCACCACCGGGTACGCTCTTTCCCTGCGCAGACAACACGATGTGCCGGGCGTTTGAGCTCTGCATCGGTGACGGCTGCGGCACCCCGGGCGGTTGCGCGTCGCGAGAACCAGAGTCGCTGCACCGGCGCCGTCGAGCCCGTGTGCGGCTGCAACGGCACGCGGTACATCAACGCGTGTTGGGCCTCTGTGGCCGGAGAGCGCGTCACCACCGACGCCCGCTGCCCCGCGCCGTAGCGACGCGCAACCGCACGCTCACCGCCGCGGCGCGCGACAACACGCGGGAGCGCAGCGCGCCAGACTCGCTGCCTTGACGGAGTGTCAACAAGTGACGCCGAGGCCCGCCCGTTGTGTCGGCGGGCTTCTGCGGCGATGCTAAGAAGCGAACCGATGAAGCGTCAACCAACAGATCGACTCGCGGCGCACCTCTCGGCGGGGGGCGGGGTGTTCATCTCGCAACGTCGAATGCGCGAGATTCGTTGGGAGGAGAGCGTGCTGCGCGGGCGCCTCGCGCGTGAAGGAGACGCCGGTGCGACGGTCACCCATTCGACGTGCCATTGCGGCTCGGTAGGGTGTGTGGGCGTGCCCATCGCGCTCGCGGGGGCTGGGTGCGTGTTCGCATACCCCAGCGGGCCCGAGGGCTTCATCGACGTCGATCGCGCGGGCTGTATCGTGAAGGCGACGCTCTCGGTGAATCACACGCCCGAGGGGCGGTTCAGGGTCACGCTGACCGCGCCGTCGGGTCGGGCCTTTCGCGTCGTGAGCGGGCCGCGCGACGCCGAGGGCGGGTCGCTCCACGGTCGACAGTTGGAGCTACCCCAAGTGCGGGGCGAGTGGGGTGAGGGGCGATGGCGGGTCGTCGTTGAGAGCCCGAGCGCCGCACCGTCGGGCGTCGCGCCCAAGTGCTGGCTCTACCTCTCGCTGCGTCGCGGGGGGCGGCGGGGCTGAGCGGCACGTCGCAGCGCCGTTCGCAGCGCCAGGGCGACCCATGCGTCGGCTCGAAATCTGAATCTCGCGTCGCCTCGTAGCGCAGCCATCGTCATGGCAAGCGCCCGCACCGCACCTCGTCACCTCCCCGTCGCGCACCCTCTTACGGCCCTCGCCGCCTCGGCCGACGGCCGCGTTTTGGCCACCACCGACGCGGGCTCGCCCGACCGCATCGTGCTGCGCGACGCAGACTCGGGCGCCGTTGTTGCGACGCTCGAAGGGGCGCGGCCTCACTTTCTCGACGACGCGCGCCTCGCGGTGTTTCGCGACGAGGCCTGGCACTTCTACGACTCCGCCCGCGCCGAAGTGCCCGTTGACACCGTCGCCGTCGGAGGCCCCGGGGCCGAGGCGCGCCTCTCGCGCGACGGTCGCTGGAGCTTCACCGAAGGCGCGGGGGTCGTACGGCTCGATGGCCGAGAGAAGCGGGCGTTGCCGCGCGTCGTCGCGACGCCGCGTCGGGTGCACTTCCTCGACCACGATCAAGCCTTGGTGCTCGACGCTGCGGGCGAGCTCTGGCTGGTCAATCTTCGCGAAGACCGCGCTGTGAAGTATTTTAGCGAGATCGACCCCACGAGCACGGCGCTCGCGGCGGGGGGCGCGGCCTTCGCCCTTCGCACGGCGCAGAGCCTCGTGGTGATCGACCTCCTGCGCGGCCGCATGAAGCGCGAGCCGAGGCTCAAGCTCTTGCCCGGTCAGCGCGCCGACGCCGCCGCCGTCGCCCTCAACGACCGCTACCTCGCCGTGAGCGTCGAAGCGGGCGTCGCGACCTGGGAGCTCGAAGAATTTCGCAAGCTCCCGGCGCTCAAGACCCGCACCCCCGCACAGATGGCCTTCGCGGGCCGCGACGGCGCGACCCTGTGGTGCGACCGCGCGGAGGGCGCGGGGTCCGACGGCGACGGGCTCGAAGCGTGGCAGGTCGTGACCAGGAAGCGGCTCCTCGGGTGAGGGGGCGCGCCGCGTGTTGACGCTGTGTCAACCCTACGGCCCAAGGCGCAGCGGTCACCCGACGGCGCGCGGGCCGCGTGTTGACGCTGTGTCAAGACATGCAAGCCGCGTCGGCGCGGTCAACAAGTTGGTGGACAGTGTAGGATAAGGTAGGGCGGTCAGGAAATGCCCTGTTGACTCCGCGTTGCCATGACGCCGAGGCATCGAGTCAACATAATGTCTGGGCAGGAGTGACCAAGCGTGGCGACAGCAGACCAACTTCGAGCGCTCATTGAGAGCCACGGCGAGGGTGACGACGACCGATTCTACTCCGTCGCGCTCCAGGTCGCTGCGCAGGCGGCTCGTAGCGGCCATGGCCGCATCGCACGAGAACTTCGTGACCTCGTCGATCAGCACAAGGTCAACCGAGGCACGCCGGGGGGGCGACCGGTTCCGCTTGCGCAGCCTCGTGGAGAGCTCGCTGGGCTGCTCACGGTCACTTACCCGAAGGTGCGGCTCGACAGCATGGCGCTCGATGAGGCCACCCGGGGGCGACTGTATCGGGTGGTCAGAGAGCAGGTCGCGCGGGGGCAACTACGCGAGCACGGCTTCGCGCCTCAGCGCCGCCTCTTGCTCGTAGGCCCGCCGGGTACGGGGAAGACCATGACCGCATCGGCGCTTGCGGGTGAATTGGCGTTGCCGCTTTTCACCGTTCTCTTTGACGGCCTGATCTCGAAGTTTCTCGGAGAGACGGCGGCGAAGCTCAGAATGGTCTTCGAGGCTGTGACGCAGGTGCGTGGGGTGTACCTCTTCGACGAGTTCGACGCCCTCGGCGGCGAGCGCTCGGCCGCCAACGACGTCGGTGAGATTCGTCGCGTCTTGAACGCCTTCTTGCAGTTTCTCGAACAAGACCACTCTGACAGCGTGATCGTGGCGGCGACCAATCACCCTGATCTCCTCGACAGGGCGCTCTTTCGGCGGTTTGACGTGCTCATCCCGTACGCGCTCCCCGACGGGGTTGTGGCCGAGCGGATCATGCGCGCGCGGTTGTCGTCGCTCGACGCTCATGCCGTCGACTGGTCGAGCGCGCGCCGCGCTGCTGCGGGGCTGAGCCACGCCGAGATCACTCGCGCCTGCGAGGACGCAGCGAAGCAGGCAATCCTCGACGGGAGCGCGAGCGTGTCGGGTGAGGCTTTGGTCACGGCACTTGACCAGAGCCGCGCGGCTCGGGGAGGCTAGCGCGCTCCGGGAGGGCGTTTCTTGGCCGCACCACGAGATCGTCAACACATCTTTTTGTCACCGACTGTCGCGACGCAGAACTACGCTTCGCCTCGGCAAGGCGGCGGTCCTAAGGAATTGAGCGGGCCACACGATCGGCCGGCTCATGCCAAGGCGCTCGAGGTTGGCCTCAGCGAAGCGATTCGCGAGGCCGGGGATCGTCGGATGCGCGCGCAGCTACCCATCGATCCCGAGCGCGTGGGCATGTACCTGACCTTCGAGAGCTCCAAAGGGATCGAGCTCAATCTGGAGGGGCTGCAGAACCCAAGCAAAGGCATCGAGCTCGTTGCCTGTGTGCGCGAAGGCGACCATGAGCGTGCGACGGTTTACGTCCCCGACAGTCAGCGAGGGTTCTTCTTCGAGCGATTACAGGCGTATGAGCGATCAACGGGTCGTCGTGGCGAGACGAACTACCGTGACGTCATCGACAGGGTCTCGGCCGTTCGACTCGCGACGCTCCGCGCGCTCTGGACAGACGGACCTGACACCTTCCCCGCGATTCAAGAACAAGTTTGGTGGGAAGTCTGGTTACGGCGCACCGATCGCGGGGAGGTCGAGCGCCTGCGACATTTCGCAGAGAAGAAGCAGCTTGCGATCGGACGCCGAAGGCTCGACTTCGAAGACCGCATCGTCGTCGTGCTGCGCGGCTCGGCGGAGCAGCTGTCGTCATCGATCGACGTTCTTGGCGACCTCGCAGAGGTGCGTCGCGCGACGGAGTCGCCCCTCGTCTTTGATCGGATGCCGCCGTCTGAACAACGCGAATGGATTAAAGCCGCTCTGAACGGTGTCGCTCCGCCCAGCGTCGATGGCCCCGCGGTTTGTGTCCTCGATACAGGCGTTTTTCAGGAGCATCCGCTTCTTGCGATGGCGCTCTCGCCGAGTGACTGTCACACGGTCGATCCGAACTGGGGGCCGACCGACAGAGATGGCCACGGCACCCAGATGGCGGGCCTTGCGCTTCACGGAGACCTCGTCGATCCGTTGCTCTCTCTCGGGCCGCAGCCGCTCCACCACCGATTGGAGTCGGTCAAAATCCTCGAACCGCGTCAGGAAAGCCGCTATGAGCTTTACGGTTCGATCACCATCGACGCGGTCTCTCGGGTCGAGATCGAGCAGCCGAAGCGCCGCCGATGCTTCTCGTTGGCGGTCACCACGAGCCAGAGGGCTGACGCGCAACGTTCAGACTCCTTCTCTATCCAGCCGACATCGTGGTCGGCCGCGATCGACGCGCTCTCTGCGGGGCGCGCCATCGATCCTCACAGCCGAGGGCTGCGCTACGATTCCGAACAGACGCCTCGACGACTGTTTGTGGTGTCGGCAGGCAATATCACCCCCAAACGGGTGGAGTACCTCGATGATTGTGACACCCACGTCGTCGAGGATCCGGCACATGCTTGGAACGCTCTCACCGTCGGCGCGAGCACAAACCTGACAGCGATCGAGGAACACAATCATGTTCGATCGGGGTGGAGTGCCTTGGCAAGTGAAGGCGATCTCTCTCCCTACAGCCGTACGGGGTTGTTACTGGGAAGGACCTGGCCCATCAAGCCCGATGTCGTCTTCGAGGGCGGCAACGCTGCGGAAGACGGCCACGGCAACGTCGACTTCGGTCTCGCGTCGCTCAGCCTCCTCACGACCGGCCTGCCGACAGCAGGTGCGGTCGAAAGCGGGCTCCTCGATGTCTCGAATGGCACGAGCGCAGCGACCGCGCAGGTGGCGCGCATCGCAGCCTCGGTGATGGCGGAGTACCCCCATCTGTGGCCAGAGACCGTGCGCGCCTTGGTCGTGCATTCGGCCCGCTGGACGACTGCGATGGAGGCGCATCGGACCGACAAGAAGAAGAAGGTCGCTGCGAGCCTTGCGCGGCGATACGGGTATGGGATCCCGAGTCGCGAGCGGGCCACGCGCAGCGCCAAAGACGCGCTCACGTTGGTGGTGCAAGGGGAACTCGTACCCTATCTGCCGGAAGGCCGACCGCAGATGGATCTCTACACGCTCCCCTGGCCCCGCGAGGTGCTTCAGAGCCTTGGCGCAGCGACCGTCTGCCTCCGTGTGACCCTGTCGTACTTCATTGAACCGAACCCCGCCCGACGGGGCTGGCGTAGCCGCTTTCGCTACGCTTCGCACGGGTTGCGGTTCGCACTCAAGGACCCGACTGAGACGGTCGAGATGTTCGAGGCACGGGTCAACCGTATGGCGCGCCAGAGCCAGACGGCGAAGATTCCACCTCGGCCCAGCGACGGCGGCTGGCGCCTTGGCCCGAACGAACGCGACCGGGGCTCACTACATAGCGACTGCTGGACGGGCGCCGCGGCAAAGCTCGCCGACCGATATTGCGTGGCGGTCTTCCCCACCGCAGGCTGGTGGAAAGACGTTCGGCTGCCCTCCGATGCGCATCGCGTCGCGCGCTACGCACTTGTCGTCTCGATCGAAGCAGACGCCGTGCCCGTCGATGTCGATCTCTGGACCCCCGTGGCGACGCAAGTAGGCCTCGTCGTCGCCCCCGATGCCCTCTCCGGCATCTCTGTTTGACCGCCTGAACCCGTCGGTTCGTTGTCGCAGTCGTACCGCCAGCGGCCCCGCATCAGACCCATCGCGCCGCGTGTTGACACTGTGTCAACCCTGCGGCCCAAGGCGAGGCCGTCACCCGACGGCGCGCGGGCCGCGTGTTGACGCTGGGTCAAGACAGCGCCGCCGGAGCGCTCAGCCCGGGCCTGCCGGGAGGCACTGGGTGAGGGGCATGCCGTTCAAGCGGATCGTCGCCCCAGCGATGCGGCGCACCATGCAGCAGTCGTCGACGTGGGTGAGCACGATGCGGTTGCGGCCCGCGATGACGTAGCGCGCGAGGTCGGCGGTGCTGCCGCCGCCGAGGTACGCGAAAGACCCGGGGTCGACCGCGCCGTTGGGGTGGCGGCTGTTGAAGACCGCGACGTTGACGCCGTCGTCGACGTTCTCGATCGAGACCACCAGCGAGCTCACCGTGTACCCCGGCGGGATGTAAAAGCTCGTCTGGAAGTACGTGAAGTCTGCACCCTGGCGGCACTCACAAACACCGCACAGGGTCGACGGGTCGTCGAAGCTGATGCGCGTCGGCGCGTGCGCGGCCCACCCGCGGTCGGTCTCTGCCGGAATCGACGCGTACTGGTACTCGCCCGGGTCGCCGTGCTGCGAAAACGTGCGCCCATTGGGGAAGCACGTCGGCCCCGCACCGAGGTGAATCTGCCACGGCGTCGCGCCCGCGCTGTCGCCCACGCAGGGCACGCACCCCTCGTCGATGGTGCCGTTGCAGTTGTCGTCGATGCCGTTGCAGCTCTCGACCCGCGGGGTGATCTCGTTCATGCACGGCCCCGGAGGCATGCCCGCGACGCAGACCCTTCGCCCCGCCCGACAGATACCGACCCCCGACGTGCCCGCGGGGCCGGTGTAGCAGCTCCCCTCGCCGGCGATGGCGCAGCAGTCGGGGCCGTCGTCTGTGCGGCCGTTGCAGTCTTCGTCGAGGCCGTTGTTGCAGACGTCGGCCGCGGGCACCACCGCGCCCTCACACGCGCTCCACATGCCGAACTCGCCCGCGCCCTCGCAGCGCTGCTGCCCGCGTCGGCAGAGCCCCGTCATGGCCCGCGCGGCCTCACCCGGGAAGCACCCCTGCGTCGTGCCCGGCGTACACGGGCAGTTCTCGTCGATGCGCCCGTCGCGGTTGTCGTCGAGGCCGTTGTTGCACTGCTCAGGCCCCGCGGGCACGTCGGCGCGGCCGCCCGCGTCGCTCCCGCCGCCGCCGCCCCCGCCGTCGCCGAGCCCGCCGCCGTCGCCCGTGGTTGACACTGCGTCAACACGCGACGCACTGCCATCCGAGGGCAGCGGCCCGATGTCACCGTGTTGTGTTGACGTACTGTCAAAGCTCGCCCCGGCGTCATCACCCGGGAAGGTGTTGCCGCCCGCGACGACGTCTTCTTCGCCGGCCGAGCAACCGAGGAGCGCCCCGACGAGGCAGAGGGCGGCGAGGGGGTGTGGGGTCGGCTTGGGCATCACGGTGGCTGATTGAAGCACCATTCTGGCACTGCACCAAAGCGCCGAAAGGGTATAAACCGCGCCGCATGTTTCGCGGACGGGTCAGGCACATTCACTTCATCGGCATCGGCGGCATCGGCATGAGCGGCATCGCCGAGGTGCTGCTCTCTCTCGGCTTTCAAGTGTCGGGCAGCGACCTCAAGGCCAGCGACGCCACCCGTCGGCTCGACGCGCTCGGTGCGCGCACCTTCTCGGGGCACGCGGCCGCGCATGTGGCCGACGCCGACGTGGTGGTCTTCTCGTCGGCGGTGAACGCTGAGAACCCCGAGGTCGTGGCGGCCCGCAACGCGGGCGTGCCGGTGATCGCGCGGGCCGAGATGTTGGCCGAGCTCATGCGCTTGAAGCACGGCATCGCCATCGCGGGGTCGCACGGCAAGACCACCACCACGTCGCTGGTGTCGACGGTGCTCCAGGCGGCGGGGCTCGACCCCACGGTGGTCATCGGCGGCAAGCTCAACGCCATCGGCACCAACGCCCGGGCGGGCGAGGGCGAGTTCCTCGTGGCAGAGGCCGACGAGAGCGACGGGAGCTTCCTCAAGCTTACGCCCACGGTGGCCGTGGTGACCAACATCGACCCCGAGCATCTCGACCATTATGGCTCGGTGGCGCGGCTCGAACAGGCCTTCGTCGAATTCGTCGAGCGGGTGCCGTTCTACGGCCTCGCGGTGCTCTGCATCGACCACCCGCGGGTGCAAGCGATGCTGGCCCGCATCGACCGTCGGCACGTCACCTACGGCACCAACCCCCAGGCCGACTACGTCGCCAGCGAGGCGCGCTTCGAGGGCACCTTGACCTCGTTCAGGGTGCACCGCCGCGGCGAAGACCTCGGGCGCTTCGCGGTGCGGGTGCCGGGTCAACACAACGTGCTCAACTGCCTCGCGGTGATCGCCGTGGCCGACGAGCTGGGGGTGAGCCACGACGTGGCCCGCGAGGCCCTCGGCAGCTTCGCGGGGGTTCAGCGCCGCTTCACCATCGTGGGCGAGGTCGACGGGCTCACCCTGGTCGACGACTACGGGCACCACCCGGCCGAGATCGAGGCGACCCTCTCGGCGGCCAAGCTCGGCTTCGGGCGGCGCGTCGTGGCGGCCTTTCAGCCCCATCGGTACAGCCGCACGGCGGCCCTCTTCGAAGACTTCGCGCGCTCGTTCAACCACGCCGACGTGGTGGTGGTGACCGAGGTCTACGCCGCCGGCGAGCAGCCCATCGAGGGCGCCACGGGCCGCAAGCTGAGCGAGGCCATCCGGCGCTTCGGGCACCGCGCGGTGGTCTTCGAGGCCGACAAGCGCCAGGTGGTCGACCAGCTCGACGCCCTCGTGCGGCCCGGCGACATGGTGATCGCCCTCGGCGCGGGTGACATCAACCAGTCGGTCAAGGCGCTCTACGAACGTCGTTTGGGTCGACAAACGTAGTCACGCGGGCTCCGGTGGGGCGGCCGCGTCAGGGCGAAGGGCACGGAGGGGCGAGCGATGGCAGCGCAGCGACAACTAGGCTTTCGTGATGGGCTCCGGGCCGCCGCGGGGGGGCTGAAATTTGTGCTCACCCGCAGCGAGGCCTGGGGCTGGGCGCTCATCCCTTCGGTGGTGGCGATGGCGCTCCTCGGGGTGATCGGGTCGAGCTCGGTGGCCCTGGTCTTGCGGCTCTTTTCGAACCTCCGTCACGCCGCGTCGACCTTCCGCGTGGTGCTCGGGTACCTCGCCACGGCGGGCGGGGTCTTGGGCGCCCTGCTCGTGTCGGTGCTCGCGGCGCTGAGCCTCGCCCAGCCCCTCTCGGGCTTCGCCCTCGATGCGCTCTCGCGGCTCCAAGAGAAGCAGCTCGGCGGCCCTGAGCGGCCTGACGGGGCCTTTCTTGAGACGGCCTGGCGCGGCCTTCGGGTGACCCTCGCGGGGCTCGCGGTGGGGCTGCCGGTGATCGGTCTCTTGTCGCTCGTCGGCCTGGTGGTGCCGGGCGCCTTTCTGGTCACCGTGCCGCTGAAGTTCATGGTCGCGGGGCTCCTCGTGGCGTGGGATTTCCTCGATTACCCCTTCGGCCTTCGGGCGATGCCGGTGCGGGCCCGCCTCGCGTGGATCAGGGCCAATTTCCGCGGCGTCTTGACCTTCGGCATGGTGAGCGGCGCGATGCTGCTCGTGCCGCTGGTGGGGCTCCTGGTGTTGCCCATCGGGGTGGCCGGGGCGACGCAGCTGGTGACCCGGCAAGAGCACCCAGAGCCGAAGCTCGGCCCTGGCTGAATAGCGGTTCAGTACCCTTTGCTGCGATTTCGCGTCGGGGTCTGCGACGGTGGTACCGAGCGTCGACCATGGCCTTCAAGCTCTCACGGCGTACGCCCTCCGAGGCGGTCGAGGCTCAGCCTGTCAACCGCGCGATCGCGCGCCCGAAGGAGCCTTCGCCCGACGACGCGACGGCCACCGTCTCGGCGCCTCCGGTCTCGCGCGGCGTGTGGCTCAAGCGGGCCTTCGCGGGGGCGATGACCTTCGGCCGCGTGGCGCTCACCCTCGCGACCCTGGGGGGCTCGATCGTGGGGGGCCGCGCGGTGCACCGTTGGTTGCATCAGACGCCCAGGTTTGCCGCACGAAACCTTGAGGTCGAGGGTCTCAGGCACACCGCCCGCGAGGCGCTCCTCGGGGCCGCGCGTCTCAGCCCCGAGCGCAACCTCCTCTCGATCGACGGCGACGCCGCCGCCCGCGCGATGGAGCGGCTCCCCTGGGTGGCCCACGCTCGGGTCACGCGGCAGCTCCCGAACACCGTGCGCGTGGTGGTCGAAGAGCGCGAGGCCGCGGCGCTCCTGGCCGCCGAGGGGCTGTACCTCGTCGACGCTCGGGGCGAGCTCATCAAGCGCGTCGAGGCGGGCGACCCGACCGACCTGCCGGTGATCACGGGCTTGTCTCACGCCGACTTTCACGACGAGGCCGAGGCGGCGCAGTCGCGGGTGGGCGACGCTTTGGCGCTCCTCGGCGACATCGAGGCGAGCTCGGCGGGCCCGCGGGTGAGCGCCGAGGAGGTGCACTGCGAAGACACCGGCGAGCTCAGCGTGATGCTCGACGGCACCTACGTCTGGCTCGGGCGAGGGCACTACCGCGCCAAGCTCTCGCGGCTGCGGGTGGTGATGGCCGAGCTGCGCCGCCGGGGCCTCACCGCGGCCGAGATTCACCTTGAGAGCGAGCGGCACCCCGAGCGCGTGACCGTGCGCGCCTACAACGCCGTCGCCGTCGCCGCGCGCTGAGCCGACCGCGGTCGGCGTCGATTGACAGACATCGCGCGTGCGGAGGTGTGTCGATTGACGGGTGTCGATTGACGGGTGTCGATTGACGGGCGTCGATTGACGGGCGTCGATTGACGGGCGTCGATTGACGGGCGGCTACAGGAGGTCGCGCACGAGGGCGGGGGGCTCCATCGTCGAGGCGACGCCGCCGCCGGTTTGGCCGTAGACGTTCCACCCCCAGCAGCGCACCTCGCCGCTGTCGAGGAGGGCGCAGCTGTGGTAGTCGCCCACCGACACCTGGCGCACGTTGCTGAGCTGAACGCGCACCGGCGTGTTGCGGCTACAGGGGTACGTGTCGGTGCCGACGCTGCAGGTGAGCGAGGTGGCGGCGCCGAGCTGCTCGTTGTCGTTGCGGCCGCCGCAGAGCAGGTTGCCGTCGCTGGTGACCACACACGCGTGCGAGCGCCCGGTGGCCACCGAGCGGGGGTTGGTGACCTGCGGCACCACCGAGGGGTTCATCGCGCACAGAAACGCGCCGCTGACGCTCGAACACTGGGCCGACGGGGCGCCGAGGAGCTGGCCGTAACCATCCCACCCCCAGCAGACCAGGGCGCCGGTGCTGCGCTGGGCGCACCCGTGCGAGCCGCCCGCGAAGATGGCGCTCACGCTGGTCTCGCCCGCCACCGTCACGGGCGGAACCACCCCGCCCTCGATGGCCCCGACCTGCCCGTTTCCGAGCTGCGCCGAGTCGTTGAGGCCCCAGCACTGCACCGCGCCCCCGCGGCGCCGCGCGCAGGTGTAGAAGCGCCCCGCGGCCACCTCGACGGCGTCGGTGACCCCGGCCACCGCGGTGGGCGTCGGGGTACACGGCGAGAGCGTGCCATCGCCCTCGTCACACTGGGCGGGGCTCTGCCCGATGGCCACGCCGGTCTGCCCGAAGGCGTTCGAACCCCAGCACCGGACCGTGCCGTCTTCGAGCGCGGCGCAGACGTGA
The DNA here is from genome assembly GCA_016792845.1 of Myxococcales bacterium. Lineage (GTDB taxonomy): Bacteria > Myxococcota_A > Polyangia > Polyangiales > JAEUKH01. The sequence goes on from JAEUKH010000016.1 coordinate 49,998, forward strand.
TACGCGCCCGCAGAGAGGCTCCGAACCGGGCCGAGGGTGACCGCAGTGGGCGTCGCCGTAGGCGCCGTCGAGCCGCGCCCCTGGCCGAGCTGCCCGGCCTCGTTGGCGCCCCAACAGAGCACCGAGCGGTTCTGCCGGAGCACACAGGTCGCGCCCGCCGAGGTCACGAGGTCGACCGCGTCGGTCACGCCGGCCACCTCGACGGCGCGGGGGTCGCACGGCAGCCTGACCCCGCCCGGACGGGTGAGGCACTGGCTCGCGCTCTGGCTCGCGGGGCGCCCGAGCTGGCCGTTGTCGTTAAGCCCCCAACAGCGCACCCGCCCGTCGCTGCGGAGCGCGCACGCGTGACCCGCCGACGAGGCTACCACCTTCACCACCCGCAGCGCGCCGCCGTCGAGGCCCCCCGCGTCTTGGGCACCGGCGTCGGTCGAGGTGGCGTCTGAGACCCGCGCGTCGACGCCCGCGTCGCGCTTCATCTCGACGTCGCCCGCGGCGTCGCGGGAAGCGTCTTCGCCGCCGGTGTCGACCGCGGTGGCGTCGACCTGAACATCGACCGCGGCGTCGACCGCGGCGTCGCGGGCGTCGCCGTCGGAGCTGCACGCCGTAAGGGCGACGACGCCCGAGACCAGGGCAAGCAAGGCGCGCGACACGAAGCGGGGCTTGAGGCTCATGAGCCCGACGGTGACGCGGCGACGGCGGCGCCGTCAACCGCTGTCAAATCGGCGGCTGCGAGTTTGTTCAGTGTGCCCCCGACGCGGGCCCTGAGAGATCGAGCGCGCCCTTGAAAACAAGGCGATCTGCGCGACCCCAAAAAAGAGTGCGTCACTTATTTGTGCCCGCGCGCCTCGGCATGGCAACGGCCGTCGAGCCGAAAGGACGTTCGTATGGGCAAGCCTGGTGACATCATCGTGGCCCTCGACATTGGGACCACCAAGACCTGCGCCGTCGTGGGTGAAGTTGTGGCCGATGGGGTCGACATCACGGGGGTGGGGGAGTCGCGCTCGCGGGGCCTCCGCAAGGGCGTGGTGGTCAACATCGAGAGCACCGTGGCCTCGATCAAAGAGGCCGTCGAGCGCGCGGGCAACGTGGCGGGCGTGCAGATCGCCTCGGTGTACGCGGGCCTCGCGGGCAGCCATGTGCGCGGCGTCAACTCGCACGGCATCGTGACCATCGCGGGCCGCGAGGTGGCCCAAGACGACGTCGGGCGCGTGCTCGACCAGGCCCAGCACATTCAGATCCCGGGCGATCGCAGGGTCATCCATGTGCTGCCGCAAGACTACATCGTCGATGCGCAAGACGGCATCCGCGAGCCCATCGGCATGGCGGGGGTGCGCCTCGAAGCGCGGGCCCATCTCATCACCGCGGCCGAGACGAGCATCCAGAACCTCACCAAGTGTGCCGATCGGTGCCAGCTCCACATGGCCGACCTGGTGCTCTCGGTGCTGGCCAGCGCCGAGGCGGTGGTCACCGAAGACGAGAAAGAGATCGGCGTCGCGGTGGTCGACATCGGCGGCGGCACCACCGACGTGATCCTCTACGTCGACGGGTCGGTCGCGCACACCGCGGTGCTGCCCATGGGCGGCATGAACCTCACCGCAGACATCGCCGCGGGGCTGCGCACGCCCACCACCGAGGCCGAGCGCTTGAAGCTCCGGTACGGCTGCGCGGTGGCCTCGCTGGTCGACCCCACCGAGATGATCGAGGTGCCCGGGGTCGGGGGCCGCGCGGCGCAGCCTGTGTCGCGGCAGCTCCTCGCCAACATCGCCGAGCCGCGGATGGAAGAGATCTTTCGCTTCGTCGGCCGGGTCATCATGGACAGCGGCTACCGCGACCTCCTCGGCGCGGGCGTCGTGATCTGCGGCGGCGGGTCGATCCTTGAGGGCACCCCCGAGCTGGCCGAGCACGTCTTGGGTCTGCCGACGCGTCGGGGCGAGCCTACGGGGGTCGGCGGGCTCGTCGAGATGGTGCGGAGCCCGTCGATGGCGACCGCGGTGGGGCTTCTCAAGTGGGGCGCGTCGCGCCCGGCTCGGCCGATGGTGCCGCCGGTCGCGTCGAGCCGCCCGGGGCCCGTGAAGGTGCCGCCGGGGCAGGCCTCGAAGATGACCGGCACCCTGGGCCGGATCAAAGACTGGATCTCAGAAGTGTTCTGAATCGCAAGGTTTTCTCGCGATCACCGCGGCCCCCCGGGGCACGACGGAAGGAAGGTCCTTCGCGTCTCGCGCCGCACCGATCGCATCGCTGAAGTGGTCTCACTGGAGGTAAGGTTCACATGGGTCTCTCGATCGATTTGGCTGACGATTCAAACTTCGCGGCGGCGCGCATCAAGGTTGTGGGCGTGGGCGGCGCGGGCGGCAACGCGATCCGTTCGATGATCGACGCGCAGGTGAGCGACGTCGAGTTCGTGGTGGCGAACACCGACGTTCAGGCCCTCGCGGCGCACCCCGCCGAGGTGAAGATTCAGCTCGGCCGCAACCTCACCCGCGGCCTCGGCGCCGGGGCGACCCCGGAGGTCGGCAAGAAGGCCGCGCTCGAAGACATTCAGCTCATTCAAGAGCAGCTCCAGGGCGCCGACATGGTCTTCGTGACCGCGGGCATGGGCGGCGGCACGGGTACGGGCGCGGCGCCGGTGATCGCGCAGGTCGCGCGTGACCTCGGGGCGTTGACCGTGGGCGTGGTGACCAAGCCCTTCGGCTTCGAGGGGCGTCGGCGCGGCAAGCAGGCGCACATGGGCCTCGACGAGCTCGCGCAGCACGTCGACTCGCTGATCGTGATCCCGAACGACAAGCTCTTGACCCTCGAAGACGGGGCCAACCTCGCGTTCACCGAGGCCTTTCGGAAGGCCGACGAGGTGCTCGTGAACGCGGTGCAGTCGATCTCTGACCTCATCCAGCAGAACGGCGTGGTCAACGTCGACTTCGCCGACGTCAAGGCGGTGATGAACAACATGGGCCGCGCGCTCATGGGTGTCGGCTACGGCCGCGGCGATCGCCGCGCGATGGACGCCGCCAACGCCGCCATCAACTCGCCGCTCCTCGACAACATGAAGGTCGAAGGCGCGACGGGCATTCTCTTGAACTTCATGGGCGGCCCCGACATGAAGCTCTCAGAGGTCCACGAGGCCGCTGCGATGATCGAAGACGCAGCCCACGAAGACGCCAACATCATCTTCGGCGTGGTGATCAACCCCGAGATGCGCGACCTCATCAAGGTCACGGTGATCGCCACGGGCTTCAACCGCGAGGCCGAAGAGCAGCGCGAGAAGTCGGCCGTCGCGGCGCGCCCGATTGCGCCGGGGTACCACGTGCAGCAGCTGCGGCCCCAGCCCGGGGCCTACAACGCCTCGGCGGGCCACACCCCGCTGAACGGGCGCGGCATGGTCAACATGCCCCCGCCGCAGCCGCGCGAGCGCACCTCGACGTCGCCCAATCAGCCCTCGGCGGTGGGCGGGCGACCCTCGAACCCCCCCGGCGGCCGTGACCCGCAGGGCCGTCAGCCCCGCGCAGGGCTCTCGATGAGCGAAGAAGAGTGGGACATCCCCGCCTTCCTCCGCACCCGCAACAACGACGAGTGAGCCCCTCGGCTCGGCCGCGTTGAGCGCGCCGCGAGGCCCGCCGTGAACCCCCTTCGCCGGGGCGTCGCGACGGGCCTCGACGCATTTGGGCCCTGGCCATCGCCGCCCTCACGCCCGACACACCGCAATTGGGTTGACAGCCAATATAGATTTTGATAGCCGTTATCAAAATCGAGGTTGAGCGGTGCGAGGTGGGTTGGAGCGAGTCGTGGGTCTGTCGTTGGCGGTGGCGCTGGGCGTGGGCGCGTGCGGCGACGGCGGCGGGGGCGGGTTGACGGTGGTGCGCGAAGACCGCCCTGACCTGCCGCTCGCGGGGCTCACCGAAGCCGAGCGCGCGCGCTTCGACGTGGGCGACGCGCTCTTTGACCGCGAGTTTCGGCCGTCGCAGGGTTTGGGGCCGGTGTACATCCGGGCGGCCTGTTCGCGGTGTCACGTCGACGACGGTCGCGGGCCTGGGGCGGTCGAGCGTGCGATCCGGGTGTCGGGTGATGGGTTTACGCCCCTCGACGATCAGGGGCCGTTTCGGGCGGGGCCGGTGCTGCGCCCGCAGTTTGTGGCGCCTGCGACGCGGGGTGTGACGGCGCCGTGGTCGGTGCCCGCCGAGGGTGTGCTCCGGAGCGCGCGCATCGGGCCCGCGGTGTTCGGCCGGGGGTGGTTCGAGGCGGTGCCCGACGCGGTGATCGAGGCCGGGGCGCGGGCTCAGGCCGAGGGCGGCGTGCTGCGCGGCCGGGTGAATCGCGACGCGACGGGCAGGGTGGGGCGCTTCGGCCTCAAGGCGCGGGTGGCGACCCTCGAAGACTTCGCGGCTGACGCGTTTCGCAACGACATGGGGCTCACCTCGCGCTGGCAGCCGACCGAGGTGCCCAACGACGACGGCCTCGACGACGACGCGCGGCCGGGGCTCGACCTCGACGACGACACGGTGCGCGAGACGGCGTTTTATGTGGCGGCGCTGGCCATTCCGCGGCGCACGGGGCTGAGCGCCGAGGGGGCGATGCGCTTCGCCGAGGCGGGCTGCGCGGGCTGTCATACGCCCTCGCTCGCGACGGGCCCGGCGGCACCCTTCGCGGGCATGGCGAACACCGTCGCGCCGCTCTACAGCGACCTGCTCGTTCACGACATGGGCGTCGGGCTCGCAGACGGCACCCGTGAAGGCCTCGCGGGGCCGCGCGACTGGCGCACCGCGCCGCTCATGGGTCTTCGCTTCTTTCGTACCTTTCTGCACGACGGTCGTGCGCGGAGCGTCGAAGAGGCGATTGTGATGCACCGGCAAGAGGGCTCTGAGGCCAACGCCAGCGTGGCGGCCTTCGAGGCCCTCAGCGCCGAGGCCCGGGCGCAACTTCTCGGCTTCGTGTCGCGCCTCTGAGCGCGGCGCACGAGGCCCTCTGACGGTGAAGCGAAGGCGCGGCGCAGACCGAGCGGTCTGAAGGCCGAACCGTAGTCTTGAACAAAGGTGAGACTGAAATGATGCGACGCACTCTGGGCGCTGTGATGGCGCTGACGTTGACGATGGGCGGCTGTGGTGGTGACGAGACGCCCTCGGGTGACCCGATGCAGGCGGCGGTGCTCTCGGGCGTGAAGACCGACATCGCGGCCGACTTGACCGAGCTGACCGCGGCGGTCGAGGCCCTGCGCGCGGCGGCTCCCGCGCCCGACGCCGACGGGTGGGACGCCACCCGCGACGCCGCGGCCGTTGAGAACATGCGCACCGCGTGGCGACGGGCCCGGGTGGCCTATGAGCGCATCGAGGGGGCCATCGCGGTGCTCTTCCCCGACCTCGACGCGTCGACCGATGAGCGCTACGACGGCTTCCTCGCCGAGCTGCCGATGATGCGCGACGACAACCTCTTCGACGGCGAGGGGGTGACGGGCATCCACGCGGTCGAGCGGGTGCTCTGGGCGGGCGGGCACCCCGCGCGGGTGGTCACCTTCGAGTCTCGATTGACGGGCTATCGCGCGGCGGCCTTCCCTTCGAACATGGCTGAAGCGACTGCCTTTCGTGACGGGCTGCTGACGCGCCTGGTGACCGACTGTCGGTCGATGCAGACGCAGTTCGCGCCCCTCGCGCTCGACCCCTCGGCGGCCTTCCGCGGGGTCATCGGCTCGCTCGAAGAGCAGCTCGAAAAGGTCGAGCTCGCGGCCTCGGCCGAAGAAGAGTCGCGGTACGCGCAGTTCACCCTGGGCGACATGCGGGCGAACCTCGCGGGCGGGCTCCGCACCTGGCAGCGCTTTCGGCCGTGGGTGGTCTCGCGCGGCGGGGCCGAGCTCGCGGGCCGCATCGATCAGCGCTTCATGGCGCTTCAGATCGGGTACGCGATGCTCCAGGGTGATGCCATCCCCGCGGTGCCCGAGGGGTACGACGCCGAGAACCCCAGCGCAGAGCACCAGGGCTCGGCCTACCACCGGCTGCGCGCTGGCATCTCGGGCGAGGCCGACCCGATGAACGCCGCCGGGCTCGTGTCGCTGATGAACCAGGCGGCCGACCTCCTGGCCATTCCGCGCTTGCCTGACTGACCGCAGACGAGAGGGTGATGACGATGAAATGGCCAGGCTTGTGGATGGCGCTCGCGCTCGCGGTCGGGTGCGGCGACACCGAGGGCGACACCGCAGGGCAGTTCGTGGCCTTCACCGACCACTTTCGCCCCTTCCGAAACTGGACGCGGCTCGACGTCGGGAGCGAGCCCCTCGAAGGGCACCCGCCGGGCCCGCGCTTTGTCTACATCAACCAGCCGAACCCCCCGGCCGGGGGCGACTACCCGGTCGGCACGATCATCGTCAAAAGCGTCGAGCCCTCGGCCAATTTCTCTGACTGGGAGCTCTTCGCCATGGTCAAGCGCGGCGGCTCGTACAACGTCAACGGCGCCGTCGGCTGGGAGTATTTCATCCTCGGGATGAGCACCGCCGGGGTGCCGGTGATCCTCTCGCGCGGGCTCAACCCCACCGACCTTCACGGCTACGGCGGCGGGGGCGCGACCACCCAGACCCAGGGCTGCAACGGCTGCCACGGCACCGCCGCGGGCACCTCCTTCGATCACATCTTGAGCCTCGCGATTCGACCCGGCGCGACGCGCCCCTAGAAGGCCCCTCACGCGATGAAGTTCAACGCTCTCTTCTGGGTCGCCCTCGCGAGCCCGACGGTCGCGCTCGGGCAGACGCCGACCGCGCAGAACCCACCCAGCGCGCAGAACCCACCCAGCGCGCAGAACGCGTCCGGAGGCCCCAACAGCGCCGCTGACGAAGCGGGTGAGGCCGTCGTCGTCGGAGGGGGTGCGCGGGCCTTGCAGCGCCTCCCAGGGGCCACCACGGTCGTGTCTGAGCGCGAGCTGGCCCAGACCCAGCCATTGAGCGCCAACGAGGTGCTCCGTCGGGTGCCGGGTGTGTATGTGCGCGACGAAGAGGGGCAGGGGCTCAGGCCGAACATTTCGGTGCGCGGCCTCGACCCGACGCGCTCGCGGCGTGTGCTGGTGCTCGAAGACGGCGTGCCGGTGGCCCTCGCGCCCTACAGCGAGCCCGAGATGTACTACCACCCGCCCATCGAGCGCATGGGGCGGGTCGAGGTGGTGCGCGGCGCGGCGTCGATTCTCTACGGGCCTCAGACCATCGGCGGCGTGGTGAACTACGTCACCCCGTCGGTGCCCGCGGGCCCGCGGCTCTCGCTGCGTACGAGCTTCGGCGACCGCGGCCTCTTCATCGGGCACCTCACCGCGGGCGATCGCGTCGGCGACGGCGGCTACGTGATCAGCCTCTTGCGCCGCCAGGGAGACGGCGTGCGCGGCATGGGCTTCGCGTCGACCGACCTCTTCGGCAAGCTGCTCTTGCGGCTGGGGCCGCGGAGCGAACTCCTCGTGCGGCTCGGGGTCTACAGCGAGACCAGCCGCGCGACCTACCTCGGCCTCACCGAGCCGATGTTCGCCGCCGACCCGACGCAGAACCCCGTGCCGGGTGACGCCTTCGAGGTCAGCCGACAGAGCGCCGCGGTGGTGCACACCTGGCGCCCCGCCCGGGGCACCGAACTGCGCACCCAGCTCTACGGGTACACGACGAACCGCGACTGGAGTCGGCAGCTCTACGACCGTCACCGCGACCCGTCGACGCGCTACCTCTCGGTCGCGGGTGACGCCTCGGTGCCGCGGGGCGCGGTGTACCTCCGCGACGCGATGGGTACGAACGCGCGACGCTACCTCGTGTGGGGCCTCGAATCGCGGCTCCGGGCGCGCTTCAACACGGGCCCCTTCGAGCACGAGCTCGACGTCGGGGCGCGGCTCCTCGGCGAAGACATGCAGCTCCAGCGGTACCTCGGCGAGAGCGCTGCCGATCGCAGCGGGTCGATCTTCTCAGACGATCTACGCGTCGGCGCGGCCCTCGCGGTGTACGCCCAGGATCGCATCCGGTGGGGGCAGACGGGGCTCGAACTCGTGCCCGGCGTGAGGGTCGAAAATTACTGGTTTTCTCGTGAGATTCGTCGCGACGAGGGGCGCGCCGTGAACCGAACCGGCGAGGGCCACGACGGGGCGGTGATCCCCGGGGTGAGCCTCCGGCGCGTGGGCCGTTGGGTGACGGTCTTCGCGGGCGGACACGTCGGCTACGCGCCGCCCCGCATCGCGGCGGCGATCACGGCGATGGGCACCGACCGGATGCTCCTGGCCGAGCGCAGCCTCAACGGCGAGCTCGGCGGCCGCTTCGCCTACGGCCACCTCAGGGCCGAGGCCACCGCCTTCTGGACCGAGTTCGAGAACGAAATCGTCACCGTGGCGGGCAACGAGAGCGAGTTCGCCAACGGCGGCGCGACGCGGCACCGCGGGGTCGAGGCGGGGCTCGATTTCGACCTCGGCCGCACCCTGCGCTGGGGGTTCAGCCTCTACGCGGCCCTGCGCTACACCTTCGTCGACGCGCGGCTCGTGCGGGCCGCACAGGCCGACGACGCCTCGCTCAACGGCAACCGCGTGCCCTACGCCGTGCCGCACACCGCCAACGTCAGCGTCGGTTTCGAGCTTCCGATGGGCCTCGCAGGGCAGGCCACCTGGGCCTACGCGGCCCGGCACCTCACCGACCTAGAGAACACGCCCGAGCCCTCGCCCGACGGCCTCGTGGGCCCCATCCCCGCGTACTGGGGCCTCGACCTCGCGCTGCGCTACTCCCACCGACGGAGCGGCCTCGGCGTCGGCCTCTCGGTCAAGAGCGTGCAGGGCTACCTCACCGACGCCAACGGTCGGCCCAACGTGTACATCGCGAGCCGCGCGCCCGACGGCATCTTCCCCGGGGGCTTCGGCCAGACCATGGTGACCCTTCGCTATAATCGCTAAACTACACGATTATTCTGGGCCATCGCCGGAGCCCATGGGGCACCACACGGCCCGGGCCGCGACCTGCGCCACCCGCGCCCGCCGCGCCTCGGGGGCCGTCGGCATGGGCTCGCCCGCGTCGAGCACGAGCGCCGAGAGCTGCCGACCGTAGCAGCAGCCCGTGTCGAGCCCCGTGGCGAAGGCTTCGAGCTGGAGGTTGCGCCGCGCGTCGTGCCCGAAGACGATCTGTTGCGGCCCGCGCCACCCGGCGGCCCAAGGCAGGCCCGTGAGGCGTCGGGTGACCTTGCCCTGCTCGTCGATCGAGCGCACCGTGAGGAGCACCTCTTCGACGTTCGCGGCGGTCGGGATGCTCGGGTCGACCCCGGCGTGCACCATCAGCACGTTGTGCTCGGGCAGGCTCATCATGAGCGGCAAGGTGGCCAGAAACGCGAGCTGCGGCTCTGAGCACTGGGCCGCGACCTGCTGGTGCCGCTCAGAGAGCTTCACGCGACGGTTGGCCTCGCGCCGCCCTGAGGTCTGGGCCACCCGCCACCACGAGAGCACCTTCTCGTCGTGGTTGCCGCGCACGGCCTTGGCGCCCACCGACTGGGCGAGGGCGATCACCCCGGCCGAGTCGGGCCCGCGGGCCACGAGGTCGCCGACGAGCAACACGCGGTCGACGCCCTGCGCGAACTTCAGCGCGTCGAGAAGATCACCAAACTCCGCGGCGCAGCCGTGGATGTCGCCGACAAAGATCGTCCTGCCCATGGGAGTGGTCTTACCCTGCGTAGGGTGGAATCACGATCGCGCGCCCGGTGAACCCGGGGTCGACCCATTTGCGCACCATGGCCCGATAGTTGAGCCGCGAGCGCGCCCGCGAGAAGTACTCATAATACCCGAGCACCACCCGCGTCATGAAGATCATGTTTCGCTGCGAGGGCGGCACCCGCCGCGCTTGCAGAAAGTGCAGCACGAGCTCCTTTGCGCCGCGCACATAGCTGTGATCGGCGAAGCTGAAGGGCGCGTCTTCTGCGAGGCCCATCGAGAAGTAGTCGGCGATCTTGAGCATGTCGCGCCGCTCGTCGGGGTCGTCGGCGTGCTCGATGAGCCCTAGAGCGATCATGGCGCGGTCGAGGGCCGCGTCGTCGCCCTGCATCCGGGCCCTCACCATGGCCGAGAAATGCGTGAGAAAGGCCTCGTCGAAGACCTTGATGCACCCGTAATCGAGGATGCCCAGGCGGCCGTCGGGCAAGATGCGATAGTTGCCCGGGTGCGGGTCGGCGTGGAGCACACCGCCCTTCAACATCTGAAACCAGAACGCGTCGCTGAGTCGGGTGACGATGAGGTCGCGCCGCGCCTGATCGCCCGAGGCCAGCGCCGCCCCGAGGTCTTCGCCGGGCAGGTAATCGTAGGTGATGGTGTGGAGCCCCGAGTACGCGAGGTGCACCCTGGGGATCAGCACCCAATCGACGCCCTCGAAGAGCTTCGCCATGAGCTGCGCGTTGTAGGCCTCGCGGCAGTAGTCGGTCTCTTGCGCGAGGTGCTCGGCGATCTCGTCGGCCACCGGGGTGAGGTCGAGGCGCTCGTTCTTCACCGTGTCGGCCAAGAGGGTCTTCACGAGCTGGGCGCCGAGCTTGAGGTTCTTGAGGTCGCCCTCGACCCCCGCGCTCGCGCCCGGGTACTGAACCTTCACCACCACGTCGGTGCCGTCTTTGAGCCGCGCCCGGTGCACCTGCCCGAGGCTCGCGGCGGCCATGGCGGTCTTGTCAAACGAGGCGAAGAGCGACTCGGGGGTGCCCCCGAGGTCCATCTCGATCACGTCGCGGATGGTCTCGTATTTCATCGGCGGCGCCGAGCTCTGCAGCGAGCGCAGCACCTCGCCGTACTCGCCCGGGAGCGCCTCGGCGTGGGTCGACAGGAGCTGCCCGACCTTCATCATCGGCCCCCGGAGCTCCTTCATCGTCGTGGCGATGCGCTTCGCGTTCTGGAGGTGACGGGCGAGCTCGGCCTCTGCCCGCGGCTCTTCACCTCGGAGCTTGTCGAGGAGCTTGCCGCCGAGGTAGCTCGACGCCACGGTGCTCCCCAGCCAGCCTGTCTTGAGCGTGCGCATGAGCCGCCCAGGCACCTTCTCTTCGGGATCGCGCGCCATGAGGCCCGAGACCTTACTCGCATCGGGGCGACCCCGTCATGCCCTTCGCGCAGCGCGGCGGGTGGGGCTGCGCCTGCGCGTTCGGCGGGGTGCACGTCGCAGGCGGGCTCGTGCTATGAGGACGGGACTTGAGTGTGATGCACCCGCTGGCAGAACGAGTCTTGAAGGGCGATGTTCGGGCCACAGCCCGGCTCTTGCGCGCCATCGACGACCGGGTCGAGGGCTGGAGCGAGGTGCTCGCCTCGCTGCACCCGCACACCGGCCGCGCGTGGGTGCTCGGCATCACGGGCAACCCCGGGGCGGGCAAGAGCACGCTCACCGACCAGCTCATCGCGCACTACCGCCGCGCGGGGCTCAAGGTGGGGGTGATCGCGGTTGACCCGACCTCGCCTTTCACGGGCGGCGCGATCTTGGGCGACCGCATCCGGATGCAGCGTCACGCCCTCGACGCGGGGGTGTTCATCCGCTCGCTGGCGACGCGGGGCAAGCTCGGCGGCGTGTCGCGCTCGACGGCCGACTCGGTGGCGGTGCTCGACGCCTGGGGGGCCAAGATCGTCTTGGTCGAGACCGTCGGCGTGGGCCAAGACGAGCTCGACATCGCGCGACTCGCGCACGCGACCTTGGTGGTGATGGCGCCGGGCATGGGCGACGAGGTTCAGGCGATCAAGGCCGGCATTCTCGAGATCGCCGACCTCTTCGCGGTGAACAAGGCCGACCGAGACGGCGCCGACGCGACGGTGCGCGATCTCGAAATGATGATCGGTCTCGGGCACGAGCTGACCCACGCCGGGGCTCACAGCCTCCACCATCACCACCAGGGGCTCGACCTTGAGGCGATGAAGCTCAAGATCGCGGCCGAAGAGTGGCTCCCGCCGGTGGTCAAGACGGTGGCGTCGAGGGCCCAAGGGGTCGAGGCCTTGGCCGAGGCGATCGCACGGCATCGGGCGCACCTCGCGAGCACCGAGAAGGGCGAGCGACGCCGCATCGAGCGGGCCCGCGAGGCGTTGCGGGTGGTGTTCGAAGACCTGCTGCTCGACGAGGCGAGGCGCCGCCTGGCGGGGCCGATCGAGGCGGCCGCGATGCAGGTCGCCGGGCACGCGGTCGATCCGTACAGCGCCGCGGTCGCACTGGTGGCGCGTTTCGGTCAGGGGGCCTGAGTCGCGTCGCGGGTCTGGCGGCGCGGCGCGAGGCGGTTGGCCCTGGCGTGGGCCCCCACAAGGGGAGCCCCTACCGCGGTTGTGTGCGGCGTGCGGAAGGGCCGGTTGTCTGGGTAGGGGCTCCCCTTGTGGGAGCCCGTCGTTCGCAGGGGATGCCGTCGTTCGCAGGGGATGCCGTCGTCCGCAGGGGATGCCCGTCGTTCGCAGGGGATGCCGTCGTTCGCAGGGGATGCCGTCGTTCGCAGGGGATGCCGTCGTTCGCAGGGGATGCCGTCGTTCGCAGGGGATGCCGTCGTCCGCAGGGGATGCCGTCGTCCGCAGGGGATGCCGTCGTTCGCAGGGGATGCCGTCGTTCGCAGGGGATGCCGTCGTTCGCAGGGGATGCCGTCGTTCGCAGGGGATGCCCGTCGTTCGCAGGGGATGCTTCGTTGATCGCGCGGTCAACGGCGCGGCGCGGCGGTGACGAGGTCGAGGGTGTAGTCGCCCGAGGCGCGGCTCCCGCAGCCTGAGAGGGCGACAAAGTAGCGGCCCGGGTCGAGGGTGAGGTCGAGCTGGGAGGCCGAGCCGACGGCGTCGTCGTTGCACGCGCCGCCCACCAGACGGCCGCCGCAGGAGCCCGCGAAGACCGCGAGGAGCGTGTCAAAGCCCGAGCCCACCGTACTGAGGAGCACCCGCTGCCGCGCCGCGAGGTCGAGCCGATACCACACCGCGCGACCGCCGTTGCAGCTGGCACCGCAGGGGCTCTGGAGCCACGCCACGCCCGCCTCGGTGGTCGCGCCGTGAAAGACCGCGCTCAGCTCTGTCACGGGGCGCGCCAGCTCGCAGCGCGTGTTGCCGAGCACCGTCACCGGCGTCGCCCGCGGGGTCGTCAGCACCTCGACGCTCACGCTGCCTTCGATCGCCGTGGTGGCCGTCGTCAGGGTGTACCCGACGTGGCTCGCGAGGTCGCCGAAGCGCCGCCAGAGCCCGCCCACGCCCGCCGTGCAGCGGCTCTCATCGGCCCGGTCGCAGCGGTCGCGGAGCTCGATCGACACCGCGTCGCGGCTCCCCCCGCGGGCCACCGCCACGAGGTCGAGCCCAGCCGAGGGCGCCGTCACCGCCGCGAAGGCGTCGGCGCGGGCCGCGCTGAGACAGGCCGGCGCGCTGTCTGGGCCGAGCGAGGCGAGGTTCATGCTGAGGGAGCCGGGCACCGAGAGGGCGCTCCCCGGGCACTGGTCGTGGGGCGACGCCGGGGTCGCCGGCTGGGTGCGCACCCTGGCCGAGAGGAGCCGCGCGGCGCCTCGAAAATGCACCGTCGCGAAGTACGTGCCCGCGGGCTGTCGACGGGCGACGGCGCGCACCGGGTTGCCCGTCGCGCACACGCCCGGCATCGTCGAGCGGGCGCCACACGCGTCGCCGAGCTCGAGCGCAAGCTCGCCCGCGCCCGAGCCCGCCACCTCGACGGCCACATCGCGGGCCTCGGTGAGCGTGTACGAGAACACCGCGTCAACAAGGCCCGTGCGCCCGAGCTGCGACATGCACCCGGGCAGGTAGTCGGCGTCGCCGGCGAAGCTCGTCGCGTCGACGCTCACCAGCGGCCCGTCGGGCTGCACGGCCACGCCCGGGCAGACGTCGCCCCGCGCCCGCGGCCCCGGGGCGCTCACCACGGCCTGGACATCGACCGCGAGGCTCCGCGCCGACGAGACGCCCACGATGTAGCGGCCCGCCGCGAGCGAGACGGCCCGCACCGTGGCCACCCCGCTCGTGCCCCCGGCGCTGCTGTTCTGGCACCGGAGCTCGCCCTCGCGCTGGCCGCATTGGGCGTAGGGCGTGAGCGTCAGGGCCACCGCGTCGATGCCCGTGGCCCGCGCGGTGAGCACCACATCGCTGGGGTTGAGCAGCGTCAGCACCAGCGCGGCGTCGGGGCCCACCCGGGTCAGCTCGCCCTCACACGATGCCGGCAGCTCGGCCCCCAAGCCCGCGGTCACCACCCGATGCACGAGGCCGTCGGCGAGGTCGGTGCAAGGCTCGTGACCCGGCGACGGGCAGCGGTCGAGCGCGCCGGCCGGGCAGAGCGCGCCGGCGTCGCGGGGGCTCGCGTCGCCGAACGAGGCGTCTCCCGCAGCCGCGTCGGCGCTCTGCGCGTCGACCGCCGGGAGGTCTTCGACGATGGGCGTGTCTTGCACGAGCGAGAGCACGTCGCCGAGGGTGCCCGCGTCGTCGTCGGCGTCGACGGGGCGCGGGTCGGCGTCGTCGACCACCACCGAGAGCACGTCGTCGCGCGCGGCGTCACGATCGGGCGCCTGGAGCGTGCGGCTCCCACAACCGACGAGACCCAAGGCCAGCAGCGCTTTGAAGACACGGCTCACGCGCGTTGGGCTGCGTTCTACCGTGCCCCGCACCCTCGCGCGATGTGGGACTTGCGCCGCAGGCCGCGAGGCGCGACGCCATGCAACGTTTGCGAGGGCCTCGCAACGCGCGGCGGTCGCTCAAGGCGCGCGCTTCGGGGCGATCAGCCGAGCCAGCGGATGAGGCAGACGGTGATGTTGTCGGGCCCGCCGTTCTCGTTGGCGCGGGCGATGAGCCGCGAGGCCGCGGTCTTGAGGTCGTTCTTGTTCTCTTCGACGATGCGAAGGAGGTCGGGGTCGGTGACAGGGCCCGAAAGACCGTCAGAGCACATCAGGTAGATGTCGCCGGTCTGGGGCATGTCGAGCTTCGAATCGACCTTGACGATCTCTTTCATCCCGAGGGCGCGAACGATCACATTCTTGTGAGGGAAGTTGGCGATCTCTTCCTCAGTGAGCTTTCGCATCTTCAGGTAGTCGTTGAGGAGCGAGTGATCTTCGGTCAGCTGCTCGATGGCGCCCTTGCGAATTCGATAAATTCGCGAGTCGCCGACGTGCCCGACGATCATCCCTTCACGCACAGCGAGGCAGACTACGATGGTGGTGCCCATCCCTCGAAACCGGGGCTCGCGCTGGGCCGCTTCGAAGATTCGAAGGTTGGCCAGCTTGACGCCGGTCACGAGGCGGTTCTCCTCGTAGCTGCGTTGCTTGTCCATCTTGTAGGGCCAGGTCGCGTCGGGGTCTTTGGCCGTAGCCTCGAAGAACTCCCTCAGCGCATCGACCGCCATCTTGGACGCAACTTCGCCCGAGGCATGGCCACCCATGCCGTCGGCCACGATCGTGAGGTTTTCCTCGGCGATGATGGAGAAGTTGTCTTCGTTGTGCGTGCGCTTCATCCCGACGTTGGTTTCTCCAACGATCTCCATGCGCACTGCGTTGCCCGCCACGCGTCGTACCCTTTCGTCGGCGACCGCTTCACCCTGCGGAGGACTCACGCTTCACCGTTAGCGCCTACGCTATCCCACCCCATTTCCCACCGTCAATCATCCTTCGCGCCGAGCGCCCCAGAAGCGACCGAGGGCCGCGCGAAACTCTGCGGGTTGCTCGACAAATGGCAAGTGACCGGCCCGCGCCAAAGTGACCATCTGCCCGTGGGGGAGCGCGTCGGCGAGGCTCCGACACTCGTCTTCGAGGAAGGTGCGGTCGTCGGCCCCGGCCACCACCAGCGCCGGGCAGCGCACCCGCGAGACCCAAAGCATGGCGTCGAAGCGGTTGGCGGCTTGCAAGAAATTCGCGTCAGCCTCGGGGCGGTAGCGCATCGTTTGGGTGAGGCTCCGCAGGGTCTCGTCGCTCGGCGGCCGCGACCACCACATGGGCCCGAGCGCCCGAAAGAGCGTCGCGAGGGCGTGCGGGTCGCGCAGCGTACCCTGCGGGGTGGTGAGGTTCTGGATGGTGCGCCACCCGTCGACGCCGAGGAGCTCGCGCGAGCGGGCGCCCACGGCCCGCAGCTGTTGCCCGCTCTTGAGCGGCGCGACGAGCACGAGCGAGCGCACGAGCCCCGGGTGCCTGGCCGCCGCGAGGAGCGCCACGGCGGCGCCGAAATCGTGTCCCACCAGGTCGATGTTGCGCTCTTGGAGCCGGGTGGCGAGCTCGGCCAGGTCGTCGGCCGCGGCGTCGAGCGCGTAGCCGACCGCCGCCGGGGGCGCGCTCGAAAGGCCGTGCCCGCGAAGGTCGATGTACCGCAGCTGGGCTTGCTCTCGGAGCGGCTCCATCGAGGGGCGGAGGTAGGTGTGATCGAGCCCCGGGCCGCCGTGAAGGAGCCACCGGACGGGGCTCCGTCGGGCGCCGCTCCGCACGGTAAAGAGCGACACCCCGGAGCTCAGCCGAACGGTCTGATTCTCGGGTCTTTGCGGGTCATTCAGCGCGCCGCGGCAGGCCAGGAGGCCCGCCGACGCGATGAGACTCCGGCGAGAAAGAGTGAGCGCCATCACGTCAGAGAGTGGCCTGTCTTCGTACGAGAATGCTAGCAATCGCCCGATGTCGGAGACGCCCCTCGAGACCCTGCTCAGTCTCACACGGCAATGGTCTGCGCAGCTCCAGTGGCATCGCGAGCTCGGCATGGCGGAGCTCCCCCGCGACGGCGCCTTTGCGGTCACGGCTGAGGCATCGCCCGAAGACGCCCTCGCGGCGCGGCCTTCTGACGGCGCGCCGGAGCCTGTCTCGGCGTCGAACCCTCCCGCGCTGGCGGCCGCGGTTTCAGCGCGCGAGGCCCCTGCGCTCGAGGCCTTCGAAGCGCGTCCGCTCGACGCGACGGCGTTCTCGATCGCTGCGCCGGTCGCCGACGACGCGGCGGCCGCAGCGCCCGCCGAAACGCCCCGCGCAGAAGCCCTCTCGGATGCCAGAGCGGGCGTCGTGGCCCCCGTGTTGACGCCTGCGCCCGAGGTCGCGCCCTCGGCGCCCGCCGACCCGGTTGAGGCGCCTCCGACATCGCACGAAGCGCCCGTCGCGACGGTGACCGCGCCGCAGCGTGAGGGCGCGCGCGAGCCTTCGGTGATCCATCTCTCGCCGGTGATGCGTTCGCTCTTCGCGAGCGTGGCGACCCCCGCGGTGCCCGCGGTGCCCGAGGCGCCGTTGGTGGGTCCGGCCCGGGTCGCGGCCTTGAAAGTGTTGCAAAATCAGGTGTCAGGGTGCACCCGGTGCGGGCTCGCCGAAGGCCGAAAGAACACGGTCTTTTCGCGCGGCGACAGCGGCGCTCGGTTGATGTTCGTGGGCGAGGGCCCGGGCGAGTGTGAAGACCTCCAAGGCGTGGCCTTTGTGGGCGCCGCGGGGCAGCTCCTCGACCGCGTGATCACGGGCATGGGGCTCGACCCCGCGCGCGATGTCTATCTGGCCAACGTGGTGAAGTGTCGGCTGTTCTCCAACCGCAACCCCGAGCCCGACGAGATGCGCGCGTGCGGCGGCTTCCTTGAGGCGCAGATCGCCACCATCGGCCCCGAGGTCATCGTGTGTCTCGGCCGGGTGGCGGCGAACTATTTGCTCAAGAACTCCGAGGAGATGGGGCGCATGCGCGGGCAGTGGCGCGCGTACCGAGGCATCGCGGTCATGCCCACCTGGCACCCGTCGTATGTGCTGCGAGAGAAAGAGACTCCGGGCAGCCCCGCGCGACGCGAACTGTGGGAAGACATGAAGCTCGTGCTTGGCAAGCTCGGGCTCGCGGTGCCTCCGCCGCGGCAGCGGGCGTGACGGGCCTTTTGCTGGGCGGTGAAAGGTACTAGGGTCTACCGCTCCGTTTTACGATGCGACCTCCGCGACAGCGCAGCCTACCCGACGATGACCGTCTCGAATTGCCTCCCCTCGACGGCGCCGATGCGCCCGCCGACGACCTCTCGTTTGACGAGTTTGTGCCCCTCGACGAAGGGCCCGTCGTCGACGACGACGCGGTCGAAGGGGTCGCCGCGCTCGACCCGCTCGAAGCCTTCGACGACGCGCCCGGCGCGGGCGGCGACGACGCGGGCGAGGGGCTCGATGCCGCGCTTGACGACGCCATCGTCGAGCCCGAAGCGACCGCCGATGAGGGCGACGAGGGGGTTGTTGACCCCGGGTACGACGGCCTTGAGGCGCCCGGCGCGGCCGACGAAGACGATGGGGGCGAAGAGGGCCCGGGCGACGACCCTGCGTTCGCAGACACCGCGGCGCTGCCGCCGCTCGCGGGCGACGACGACGACGACACCGGCTTCGAAGAGGACCTCGTGGCCGACACCGCGCTGACGCCGCCGGCCTTCGCGCTGAGCCACGCCGGGGCGACGCTGCGAAGGGTCGAGAACGGCGCGCGGGGTGCGGGCGCGGCGCTCGGTGCGACCCTGGCGATGGCCCTCGGCCGCGACGGCCTCTTCGTGGTCGGTGACGGGCTCGGGCGCGTCGACGCCGAGGCCCTCGTGAGCGCGGCGCCGCGCATCGAGCGGCTCGAAGCGCCGCAGGGCGAGCTCTTCACCTCGGCGGCCTTCGACGCCCAAGGGTATCTCTGCCTCGGCGCGCTCTCGGCCAAGGTGATTCGTGCGACCCGCCGCGGCTCGTGGAAGGCGCTGAGCGACACCGTCGCCGAGGGGCGCGCGGCGGGGCCCGCGACGGTCTTCTCCGCGGGCGCCGCGCTCTGGTGCCTCGGCCCGCACGGGGGCCTCTTCTGTGTCGACGACGAGCGCTTCGAGGGGCCGGCGCTGGTCGAGCCCGCGGCCGCCTTCGCCGTCGACGACGAGGGCGGCCTGTGGGTCGTCACGGCCTCGTGGGGTCGTCACCGGCTCCATCATCTTGAGGCCGGGCAGCGACGGTGGCGCGAGGCGCCCGTTCAGGGCCTCGGAGGCGCCGCGGTGAGCCTCGCAGCCCAGGGCGACGTGGTGCTCGTCGCGGGGCGCGGGGGGGCGCTCGTCAGCCACGACGGCGGCGCGCACTGGGCGCAGGCGCCGGCCCTCGCGGGGGCCACGGCGATGGTCTTGGTGAGCGACGACGACGGGGCGCCGCGGGTGATCGCGGCCATCCACGATGCGGCCGCCGATCGGGCGACGGTGCTGGTCGCGGCGGTGGGCGAGGCGGGGCTCGTCGCGGCGCGGCAGGTTCCGCTAGAGGGCGAGAGCGCCGACGAGGGCGAGAGTGACGATGCGCGGGTCGAGCAGATCGTGGCCCTCGATCGCGCGGGTCGCAGGGTGGCGCTCTTGACCGCCCGCGGCGAAATCTTCGTGCTCACGCGGCTCTGACGGCGCCGCCTCGGAGCCGCAGTTCGACCGCAGCCATCGCGAGCAAGAGCCCCGCCGGGCGCGCGACAGACGACACCGCTTCGGGCCCAAATCCCGCAAGAAACAGCGGCACCGCGAAGAGCCCGGCGGCCCCTCCCGCGAGGGCGATGCCCGAGGCGCGGAGCATCCAACGCTGATGGACGGCGACCCGCCCCCGCGCGATCGCGACCATCGCGAGCGACACCGCGACGAGCTCCGCCAAGGCCATGCAGTTGAGCGTGAGGCGCTTGCTGAGGCCCCCGAGGTGCGCGAAGCGTCGGTCGATCTGCAACGCGCTGAGCGACACCAGCGTCGCCGAGACGACGAAGCTCCACCCGGCCCAGCGGTGAAGCCGCGGACGCCGCTGACGG
Organism: Myxococcales bacterium; assembly: GCA_016792845.1. Lineage (GTDB taxonomy): Bacteria > Myxococcota_A > Polyangia > Polyangiales > JAEUKH01. Next base: position 69,618 of record JAEUKH010000016.1, read on the forward strand.
AGCCCCGCGCTGTGCTGGAGCGGCAAGGCCGCGACCATCGTCAGGCCCGCGACGATGTGCAACGCGCCGAGGCCCCGATTGGCAAAAAATGCAATGTCTGTGGGGTCTTGCGAGACCGTGCCCGCGGCCAGAGAGCGCAGCCGCGCGAGCGACGGGAGCACCAGAAACACCGCCGTGACGAGCGCCGTCACAGGGCGCGCCCAACGGCGCCAGCGCGCGCCGGAGCCCGGGCTCATCGCGGGTCGAGCAAGAGCACGAGGTTGCCGCGTTTGTGACCCTCGTCGACGCGGCGGTGGGCTGCGACGACATCTTCGAGGCCGAGGGTGTCATCGATGACGGGGCGGAGCGCGCCCGAGGCCGCGAGGGCCATGAGCCGGTCGAGATCAGTCTGGAGCTCGGGCGTGACCCCGGCGATGACCCGATGCCCCGAGAGGCGGCCCTGAAAGGGCGCAGCGAGTTGGGCGCCGAGGCCCGCGACGGCGCGCAAGAGACGGCCCCCCGGCGCGAGGGCCTTGGCGCAGGCGGCGTAGTCGGTCGCGCCGACGCAGTCGAAGATGACGTCGTAGCGCGCCTCACCGCGGGTGAAGTCGTCGCGGGTGTAGTCGATCGCCGCGTCGGCCCCGAGGCCCGTCACCCGCGCGTGGTTGACGCTCCGGCAGACCGCGGTGACGTGGGCGCCGGCGAGGTGGGCGAGCTGGACGGCGGCGCTCCCGACGGCCCCGGCGGCGCCGACGATGAGCACGCGATCGCGGGCGGCGAGCTGCGCGGCCCGGTGCAGGTAGTGGTAGGCCGTGATGCCCCCGAAGAGCAGCGACGCCGCCTCGCCGTGCGTGAGGCGCGCGGGCTTCGGCGCGATGGGGGCGGCGCCAGACACCCGCACAAACTCGGCGTGGGCCCCCATGGTGGCGCCGGTGAACGCGACCACCGCGTCGCCCGGCTTCACGCGGCTCACCTTCGCGCCCACGGCCTCGACGACGCCCGAGCAGTCGGTGCCGAGGATGGGGTTTCGCGGCCGAGACCACCCGAGCGCGAGGCGCATCAAGAGGCCCATGCCCTCGGGCACCCTGCGGCCTCTGACGCGGGCGTCTCCTGACGAGACGGTGGTGGCGCAGACCCTGATGAGGACGTCGGTGTCGCCGAGCGCGGGGCGCGGCAGGGTGCAGACCTCGACGACCTCGGGCGCGCCGTATCGGGTGACCACCGCGGCGCGCATGTTCTGGCTTGGGGCTGTGTGCATGACCGCACTGTGGGTCGGCCAAGATCGCAGTAAAATGCACGAATTCGTGCCCGCCCTGTGCAATAGTGCACAGGTGCAGTGGGATGACTTGCGATACGCCTTGGCGCTCTCTCGGGGAGGAAGTCTGAGCGGCGCCGCCGAGCTCCTTCAGGTGAGCCACACGACGGTGGGGCGTCGGCTCAGGGCGCTCGAAGAGGGCCTCGGCGCGCGGCTCTTTACGCCGACCCCTGAGGGCTTCGTCGCGACCCCTGTGGGTGCCGAGCTCGTGGCCACGGCGGCCCGCATCGAGGCCGAGGTCTTCGCCCTCGAAGCGCGGGCGATGGGCTGCGCCGAGGGCCTCGAAGGCCCTCTCAGGGTCTCTGCAATGGAGCTCGTGTTTCGAGCCTTTCGCGAGGCGTTTACGAGCTTCACCGCGCGGCACCCGGGGGTCGCGCTCACGGTCACCACCAGCGACGACGAGGTGTCGCTCACGCGCCGCGAGGCCGACGTGGTCTTGCGGCTGAACAATCGCCCGCCCGAGCACCTCGTGGGCCGCCGGGTGGGGAGCCTACAGTTTGATGTCTACGCGGCGCGCGCGCTCGTGGCGCGGGTGGGTGAGGGCGCGGGGCTCGGGGCCTTTCCGTGGATCCACTGGGACGAGCGGCTCAACATGACCTGGCTCGACGCGTGGCTCGCGGAGCACGCGCCCGGGGCCCGGGTGGCGATCCGCGTCGACCTGAGCGCCGCGGCCATGCACGAGCTCATCGCGGCGGGCGTCGGCGTTCAGTTCTTGGCCTGCGTCGAGGGCGACGCCGACCCGCGGTTGCAGCGCATCGGGCCGAGCGACCCCTTCGCGCGCCGTGATCTGTGGGTGTTGACGCTCCCCGAGCTCGCCGAGGCGCCGCGGGTGCGGGCCTTCACCGAGCACCTGGCCCAGCAACTCAGGGCCACCCTACGCGGCGCCCCGGTCGGTTGAGCTCGCCGCGCGCGGGCCCTTCATCCGCGCCCGGAAGTACACCAACGCGAGGCCCCCGACGCCCACCGCGAACCACAGCGTGGCGAGCCGCACGAGCAAGGTCGCCGCGCTCGCGACGTCTTGGGTGACGGCCCCTTCGGTCAGCGACTGGAGCAACGAGATCATCATCATCTCGGTGCCCCCGACGCCCCCGGGCAGCATCGCGACGGCGCCCGCGACGGTGGCCGTGGCATACACAAAGCACGACACCGGGAGGCTCGCGTGGCTGCCGAGGCCGCCCACGATCAGGTAGAGCGCGAGGCACTCGAGCCCCCACGCCACCAGCGAGAGCGCCGTCGGAAAGAGCAGCGCCGACGGCCCCGCGAGCACCCGCAACGCGCCGTAGGCCTCTCGCGCCCGAGGCACGATCTTCGCCGTCACCGGCAGCCGCGCCATCACCCCGAGCACGAGCTCGCCCAGGCGCTCTGAGAACACAAACGCGAGCAGCGTCGAGACCAGGAGCGAGGCCGCGACGGCGGGCCCCCGGCCGCCCGGGAAGTAGAAGCCCCCGACGGCCACGATGGCGATGAGCGACACGAGGTCGGTGAGCCGATCGGCCACGACGATGGGCGCGCTGCGGGCCACCGGCACCCCGTGACGCTCTTCGAGGAGCGCGCTCTTGAACACCTCGCCCGCCTTGGCCGGGGTCACGCTCATCACGAAGCCCGACAGAAAGATCACCAGGCTCTCGCCCCAAGGCACATGCCTGACCCCGAGCCGACGGAGGTAATACTGCCACTTGAGGAAGCGCAGCGCGTAGTTGCCGAGCGCCAGGGCGAGGCTCAGCGCGAAGCTCGACCACGCGAAATGGCTGAGCAGGAGCCGCAGCTTCGCGACGTCTCCGTAGAGGGTGATCGCGGCGTAGATCAGCACGATCACGAGCATCATGGCGAGCAGTCGGTTGGTCTTCATCGCGTCGGCGGCGGCACCATACACCAACTCATTCGAAGCCTACGACGAGCCCCGGCGCGCGCGTGGTGACGGCGCCGCGGCCGCCCCAGAGCACCATGCCCTCGACGCGGTGGGCGCCGGTCTCGACCCGCACCGATTCGTGCCCGCCGACGACGTCGATGCCTGAGAGCCGGCCGCTCACCGAGTGGTAGAAGATGCCATCCATCGCGGCGGCGAAATCAGACGTGACCTGCGCGCCCAGGCGGTGCGAGGCGCGGCTCCGGCCGTCGACGAAGTGCACCGTGGTGAGGCTCCCGTTGAGCACTTGATAAAACATCGGGCCCTCGATCGCGCCGCAGGTCTCGACGGTCAGCGGCGTCTCGCTCTGGACCCACGCGTCGGCGCCCGACATGAGCGACACCCCGCGGGCCGCGCCGCTGAGGTTCGGCGTGGTGAAGGCCGGCACCACCGCGACGCTGCCGCCCGCCACCACCTGACAGCTCGAACGGTACGGCAACGGGCGCGACCATCGCGGCCGCGTCGCCAGCGCCGCCGCCGTGGCGCGCCGCTGAAGCTCCGTGCCCCGTCGACCCTCGACCACGACCAGGAGGTCGTCGTGGACGCCCGTCGCCGTCACGATCGAGGCCCCCAGCGAGAGCCGCGCGCCGAGGCCCCCGGAGCCCACCGAGAGCTCGCGAAAGCCCTGGTTGCCGTCGTGCATGAAGTAGCTCCGGCTGCCGCTCACGATGGCCCAACGCGCTTGCGCCGCGTCGGAGGCCGCGGCGGTGCGGTACCGCTGCACACCCGTGACCGCGTCGAGGCCGATCATCGCGCCCGGCGCGCTCTCAAGGCAGGGGCGGGTCTCGCTCCCGGGGGTGTCGCTGCCGCGCCGGATGCAGTGGCGGATGGTGTCGACCAGCACCACCCCGTCGATGACCTCGATCGGCTCGCCGTGGAGCCCCTCGACCGCCGTGTGCCACCTCAGCGACCCGTCGCGCAGGTCGAACGCGAAGATCTCGCCCTCCGAGGGCCCCTCGGCGTCGAGCCGGGCCGCCGCGAGAAACACCGTGCGCCCGTCGGTCGCGGGTTCGCCGAGCGCCTCGCGCGGCGTGAGGTCGAAGCGCCACCGCTCGACGCCCCGCGGGCGCGGCCCGTGGGTGATCTGCCGCCAGCGCGCTTGAGAGGCCTCGGCGGCCCGCACCGGGGCCACCTCACCGAGCGGCGACGGCGGCGCGGCGTCGCCCACAGCGCTCTCTGCGAGGGGCGCGGCCTCGGCGGCGGCGCGGTGCCGGTTGCGGCGACAGCCCGCGAGCAAGACCGCCGCGAGCGCGCAGCCGAGGCCGTACCGCGCGAAACTCACGAGCCGCCCGAGGCCGGCCCTGAGAGGGCGCGGTCGATGCTCGCCCGAACTGCCTCGGCCTCTTGGAGCCCCTCGAAGCGCTCGCGGCCGATGAACAACGTCGGGAGCCCCGAAACCCCCGCCGCCCGCGCGTCGTTGGTGTCGCGTTCGAGCCGCGCCTCAGGGCGCTGCGAGGCGAGGCAGGCGCGGTAGGCGGCCATGTCGACCCCGGCCTCTTGGGCCGCCCGGTCGCAGCCCTCGGCGCTGAGGTCTTCGGTGTGAAACAAGAGCCCCGCGACGCGATCGCCGCGACCCTGCTCTTCGGCGCAACACGCCGCCCGCGCCGCGTCTCGGGCGTGGACGTGAAACGACAACGGCACGTTCTTGCGGACCACCCTCACGCGGCGCCCGTAGCTCGCCAGGATCGGCTCCATCGCGGCCTGCTGCCTGCGGCAAAATGGGCACTCAAAGTCGACGAACTCGACGATGGTGGCCACCCCCGCCCTCTGTTCGCGGAGCACCACCTCGGGCACCTCGCGAAGCGTCACCACGGGGGTCTCGCGCGGCGGCGGGCGTTGGGTGAGACCCCACCCGAGGGGCCCGACCGAGAAGGCGAAGGCGAGCGCGACCGCGAGCCGCGCGCGAAGCTGGGCCCCGGCGGCGCTGTTGCGGGCGCCCTTTGCGCCGATCAGCGAGAGCGCCATCACCCCCGCGACGAGCGAGGCCGCGTCGACCACGAGGCAGAAGCGGCACCACGCGTGGAGGATCACGCCCTGGATCGCCACCAAGGCGGCCGCGCTCAGCACCGAGACGAGGCCGAGCCCCGCCAAGGCGCGGCGCAACGTGGGCGAGCGCCCCGCCACCGAGACCGCGATCATCGCGGTGAAGAAGCCGATGCCGAGCAGCGGGAGCGGCACCCCAAGCGGGTACGCGAAGCGCGAGTGGCGCACGAGGTCGCAGCCCGAGCCCACCGCGTTGCAGAACACCGCCTGGGGCGCGACATAGTCAACGAGGAGGGCCGACGAGACCCCAATGCCCACCAGCGCCGCGAGCCGAAGCACCGACTCTCGGAGCACCTCACCGCGCGAGACCTCGGCCGCCGCGGGGGCCTGCGTTTCACCGTCTTGCAGCGTCTCTGACATCGACCTCACCTGCCTGTGGGGCGCGAACGCGCGAAGCCCGCCGCATCATCCCACAGCCCGGGTCGACGCGGCGCGCCTCGCTCTACCTCAACGGCACGGCTCAGGTCACCACGAACCCTGCGGGCGGATGCACTCGGTCACCGCGCCGGGCATCCCGCAGCGGCGGAACACGCACGCGCGGCCGTCGCCGCCCACCTCGATGTCGCCCACGCGCCAGAGGGGGTTGCCGCCCGCGCCGGCGTTGCCCGCGAGGCGCACGGGCTCGCTCTCGAAGACCAGCGTGCCGCCGCAGTAGACCCGCACCACCGCGGGGGTCGGCTCGCTGCCCGAGAAGTAGTGAACCCCCACCGCGAAGCGCGACCCGGGCTCGGCCTGGAGCACGTTGATGTTCTCAGGGCCCGGCAGGTCGCCGATGTGGTCGATGTCGAGTTGGGGGTTGTTCTGCGCGCCCGCGGGCTCCCACTCGATGGCGCCGCTCGGGCAGAGGGTGCCGACCCCCGCGGTGCAGCGGCAGTTGGCGTAGTAACACGTCGCGTTCGCGGGCGCGAAGCTCGCCCAGCGCCCCATCGAGCGCGAGAGGTCGGCGAGGTGAAGGTCGATGTCGATGCCGCCGCCTTGGGCGTTGCACGAGCGGCACGATCGGTCGATGTTCCACACGAGCTCGACGCGGATGGCCTCGGTCGAGGCGGCGAGGGCGCGGGTGGTGCACGAGGCCTCGTTGCCGCGGTCGTTTCGCACCGTGAGCCGGTAGACCCAATCGCCCGCGACGTCGAAGGTGAAGCCCGCCGTCGCCTGGTTCGCTCCGCGCAGCGAGGCCGTGCTCGTGGGCGGGGCGCTCTCGATGCTCCAGCCGTAGGTGAGCGGCCGCCCGAGCCGCGACTGCCCGCGGCCCGCGAGCGAGATCGCCGCGAAAGGGCTCGACCGCTGGTCGTCAGGGCAGATCGCGAGCACATCAGGGTCGACCCGCACCCGGGTGACGCAGCTACGCGTGAGGCCCTCGGCGTCGCGGGCCGTGAGCTGCACCCGCCAGTCGCCGACCTGGTCGAGGGTGAGCCGCGTCTGCGGCGTGAGCCCCGTCGGCGGCGCGACGTTGCCCGCGCTCATCGCGGGGCGCGAGACGACCTGCCAGGTGAAGCTTAGCCCGCGACCGAGCCGCGACTCGGCCCGCCCGACAAGGCTCGCGACCTCGCTCACATACCGCGATTGATCGTTCGGGCAGAGGAGATTGATCGCGGGGTCGACGACCAGCACCGAGGTGCACGCGTCGCTCTGGCCGAGGTCGTTGGTGGCAACAAAGCGCATGCGGTATTCGCCCTCGACGAGCGGCGCGAGCACCACCGAGGTCGACGGCGTGGTCGGCACCATCACCGGCGCGCGCTCGACCTCCCAACGCACCGTGAGCGGCCGCCCCGTGGCGCTGCGGGCCACCCCGGTGAGGGTGCGCGACTGCGTCTCGACGGCGCGCTGCGAGGGCGGACACTGCACCGTCACCCGCTCGATCGGAGGCACATCGGGCGCCGTCGGAACGTCGGGTCTGACAGGCACGTCGGGCCTGAGTGGCACATCGGGCGGGGGTGGCACATCGGGCCGAGACGGCACATCGAAGGGCAGCGGCGCGTCGACGGAGCCCGCGTCAGAGAGCGAAAAGGCGTGGTCTTTCAGCGCGGTGCGAGAACCGCAGGCGCCGAGCGCGAGCGAGAGGGCGAAGGCGATGACGTAGCGCATGGCAGAGCTCTGCCCGCGGTGTAGCACTGCCCGTGCCGAGAAACGCACGATTCGCGGGCCTCGGGGGATTGTCTCGGATGCACTTTGACCCGAGCGTTCGACCCGTGTTAGTGGGGCGCGGCCGCGGGTCGGAGCCCGCTTGACGATCCATCTCCCTCGCGCTTTACGAAGAGGTTTCTGCGATGTCTGAGCTGCCGAACGGTCGAATTACCCAGGTCATCGGCCCCGTGGTCGATGTCGAGTTCCCAGCGGGCGCGGTGCCCCCGATTTTGTCGGCGCTCAAGATTGTCGAGAGCAACGGCGAGAGCGAGGCCAACCTCGTGCTCGAGGTCGCCCAGCACCTCGGCGAGAACACCGTGCGCGCCATCGCGATGGAGACCACCGACGGCCTCGTGCGCGGCCAGAAGGTCACCGCGACGGGCAAGCCCATCCAGATGCCCGTCGGCCCCGAGACCCTCGGCCGCATCATGAACGTCGTGGGCGAGCCCGTCGATCAGGCCGGCCCTGTGGGCGCCAAGAAGGCCTCTTCGATTCACAAAGACCCGCCGAAGTTTACCGACCAGTCGGCGAAAGAAGAGATCCTCGTCACGGGCATCAAGGTCATCGACCTCCTCGCGCCCTACAAGAAGGGCGGCAAGATCGGCCTCTTCGGCGGCGCCGGCGTGGGCAAGACCGTGCTCATCATGGAGCTCATCAACAACGTCGCCAAGAAGCACGGCGGCGTGTCGGTGTTCGCCGGCGTGGGCGAGCGCACCCGCGAGGGCAACGACCTCTGGGTCGAGATGACCGAGTCGAAGCTCGCCGACGGCAAGCCCGTGATGTCAAAGACCGCGCTGGTGTACGGCCAGATGAACGAGCCGCCGGGTGCCCGCGCCCGGGTGGCCCTCTCGGCCCTCACCGTGGCCGAGTACTTCCGCGACGAAGAGAACCAAGACGTGCTCCTCTTCGTCGACAACATCTTCCGCTTCACGCAGGCGGGTTCAGAGGTGTCGGCGCTCCTCGGGCGTATCCCGAGCGCCGTGGGGTACCAGCCCACCCTGGCCACCGAGATGGGCGCCCTCCAAGAGCGCATCACCTCGACGAAGAACGGCTCGATCACCTCGGTTCAGGCCGTGTACGTGCCCGCCGACGACCTCACCGACCCGGCCCCCGCGACGACCTTCGCCCACCTCGACGCCACCACGGTGCTCTCGCGCGCGATCTCAGAGGCGGGCATCTACCCCGCCGTCGACCCGCTCGACTCGAACTCGCGTATGTTGCAGCCGCAGTACGTGGGCGACCGGCACTACCGCGTCGCCCGCGCGGTGCAAGAGACGCTTCAGCGGTACAAGGCCCTCCAAGACATCATCGCCATCCTCGGGATGGACGAGCTCTCGGAAGACGACAAGAAGGTCGTGTCGCGGGCCCGGCGCATCCAGCGCTTTCTCTCGCAGCCCTTCGACGTGGCCTTTCAGTTTACCGGCATCACCGGCGCGCAGGTCGCGCTCGAAGACACCATCTCGGGCTTCGAAGAGCTCCTCTCGGGCGCCCTCGATCACCTCCCCGAGCAGGCCTTCTACATGAAGGGCGGCATCGATGAGGTGAAGGCCGCCGCCGAGAAGATGAAGGGCTGATCATGGCAGAAGAGACCCAACAGAGCGGCGCCACGCGGGGCGGGGTGATCCGTCTTGAGGTGGTGACGCCTGTCGGCGCCGCGGTGCGGGCCGACGTCGATCAGGTCGAAGCGCCGAGCGTCGACGGCGAGTTCGGTGTGCTCCCGGGCCACCTCCCGCTTCTCGCTGCGCTCAAGGCCGGGGTGGTGCGCTACCGCTCGGCGGGCAAGAGCTTCGTCGTGGCCGTGGGCCCTGGGTTCGCCGAGGCGGGCCCTGAGGCGATGAGCATCCTCACCGACCGCTGCGTCGAGTCTGCCGACGTCGACACCGCCGCAGCGCGGGCCTCGCTCGACGAGGTGACCCGTCAGCTCGACGCCCTCCAGGGCAGCGTCGACAGCGCCGAACGCGGCGAGCTGGTGCGCAGCGCCGAGTGGCTCCAAGCCCAGCTCGACGCGGCCAAAGAGTCGGGTCGCAACTAACCCGGTCGCGCCCCAACGCAAGACGCCCACCCACCCGTTTCGCGCGGGTCGGTGGGCGTTCTGCGTTGGGCGCCGCCCGAGCCTCGGGCTCAGTGATAGGGGTCGCCGAGGTCGGGCGCGTCGGGGTCGGGCTGGGCGTTGCGGCGCGGCGCGGGCGCGGGCGCGGGGGTCGGCGCGGGCGCGGGGGTCGGCGCGGGCGCGGGGGTCGGGCGGGCGACCGGCACCGGGGCGGGCGCGGGGCTCGTCGTGCGCACCGTGGTCGAGGGCAAGGGCTGCGGGTTGAAGGCCCCCTGCACCGCCGCCGTCGGGTCTTCGTCGTCGTCGCGGCGATGACGCCCGTGGCGCCCCCGTCGCGACGGGTCGGCCGCGTTCGCCGCAGGGGCAGGCGCTGCCGCGGGCGTCGGGGTCGCCGCCGCCGGTGCGGGCGCTGGGGTCGGTACAGCCGCCGGTGCGGGCGCGGGTGTTGGCGTTGGCGCAGCCGCAGGAGCAGGCGCCGGGGTCGGGGCTACCGAGGGCGCAGGGGCCGCCGCCGGAGCCGCTTGGGCCGCCGGGGCTGCCGCAGGCGCTGGGGGCGCTGCCGGGGCCGCTGCGGCCGCTGGCGCGGGGGCAGGTGCGGCCTCGGGCGTCGCAGGGGCTTGGGCCGGGGCGGCCGCCGCGGGTGCGGGGGCGGTCTGCGGGGCGCTGGGCGTCTGCGGCGGGTTCGAGGGCCGTGAGGTCGCGAGGAGCGCCGCCCCGATGCCCACCGAGGCGACCACGATGAGCCCCACGGCGATCACGAGGCCGCGGCGTTGTGGGGCCTGCGCGGGCTTGGCCGCGAGCGCCTTGGGCGGCACCGAACCGGCGAGCGAGTAACCCCCGGTGAGGTTGGCGTCGCCGCTCCCGATCGAGTAGCCCCCGGCGGGCTGCGGCGCGAGCGGGGCCTTCGGGGCTGCGGGCAACGCGCCGGTTGCGCCGAGGGGGTCGACGTTCGGGGCGCCCATGCCCACCGACGACGCGCCGAGGCTCTCGGTGAGACCCGCCATCGAGCCCAAGGGGCGCGTGGCGCTGCCGTTCGAGGCCGAAGGGGTGATCGGCGCCACCTGCGGGGGCCCGTGCGCGTCTTGAACGGTGTTCACCGCCCATTGGTCGTTCGGATTTTCTGACGAAGCCCCGAAATCGGGCGCGGGCGGCGGGGAGGGCAGGGGTGAGGCCATCGGCGGCACCGGGGCCGCGGGGGCCCTCGGTGAGCGTGGCGGGTCGAGGGTCTCGAAGAAGCTCGCTTGCGGCGCCTTGTCGGCGACAATGTCGCTGAACGTGGGCCCCGCGAGGGTCGGCTTGCGGGTCGCGCGCGCGCTCGGGGCGGCGGGGGCCGCGGGGGGCGGCGGGGCCGACGGGGCCGCGGGCTGAAACCCGCCCGGGCGCGCGCCAAGGGTGATGCCTGCGGGCTTCTTCGCGCCGAGGCTCGGGGTCGCGACCTGGGCCTGAATCGTCGGCATCTCTTCGTCGAAATCTTCTTCGAAGGAGAGCGACACGGGGGCCGGAGCAGGGGCCGGGCGGCCCGGCTTCGGGGCCTCCTGCGCGCCGAAATCGCCCACGCCCATCATCGTCGACTTGGGCGTGCGACCGAGCGGCGCGGGCGGGCGAGCGCCCGAGGCCGCGGCGGGCGAGCGCGGCGCCAAGGGGCCCGACGAGGGCGCCATGGTCGGCGGCCGAACGCGCTCGTTGGCGCCGGTGTTGCGCTGCGGAGGCCCCGCCGCAGGCGGCGGCGCGGCGAGAGGCTGCGGCTGCGGCGGGCGCGTGCCGGGAGGCGCCGTGCGAACCCGCGAGGGCGTCACCGGCGGCACGTCGATGGCTTTGAAGCTCCCCGTGGTGGCGCCGTCGTTGGGCGGCGCGCCGTTGGCGATGCGGCCCTTCTCGCGGGCGATGCGCTCACCGGCGACCTTCTGCACGAAGGCCGCGACGGTGCGATGGTTGGCGGGGCCGCCCACGGCCTTGAGGGCGCGTTCGAGCGCGTCGGCGAACTCGTGGGCCGACGACCAGCGCTGATTCGGGTCGCGGTCGAGGGCCTGCATCACCACCTGCTCGACCCCCGAGGGGATCGACGGGGCGTGGTCTTTCAAGCGCGGAATAGGCTCGAACAGAAGCTGATTGAGCACCTCGACGTCGCTCTCGCCCGAGAAGAGCCGCCGACCCGAGAGGAGCTCGAAGGCCACCACGCCCATCGCGAAGAGGTCGACGCGGCGGTCGAGCTCGACCCGCTTGGTCTGCTCGGGCGCCATGTACGAGATCTTGCCCTTGAGCTGGCCGTCGCGGGTCATGGTGAGCCGCGAGCTCGCCTTGGCGATGCCGAAGTCGGTGATCCGCGAGACGCCGTCGACGCCCATGAGAATGTTCTGGGGTGAGACGTCGCGGTGCACGAGCCCGAGGAACTCGCCGTTCTCGTCGAGGAGCTCGTGCGCCGCGTGCAGGCCCGCCAGCGTGTCGAGGATCACCCGCCCCGCCACCGGCAGGGGGAACTTCTCGTTCAGCTTCAAGGCCTGACGCCAGAGCATCAAGAGCGTGACGCCCTCGATGTACTCCATCACGATGTAGAGCCCCTCGGAGTCTTCGACGTCGAGGGTCGAGACCACGTTCGGGTGCCTGATCTGCGCCGCGAGCCGCGCCTCATCGAGGAACATCCGAACGAACTCTTCTTCGGCCTCAAGGTGCGGGTGGAGCCGCTTGATCGCGACGAGCCGCGAGAAGCCCTTGGCCCCCATCGAGCGGGCCAGATACACCGTGGCCATGCCGCCCGAGGCGATCTCGCCCATGACCTCGTAGCGCCCGATGCGCCGCGAGGGTGCCGCCTGGTCTGTTTCGTAACGGGCCATCAGAACTGCCCTCTCAAGCTGAGACCGGGCGACGCCTCGGCTCTAAAATCTGGCACCGCGAGCGGCGAAAGGGCGACCCGCGGCGCGCTCCGCCAGCGGGTGAAGAAGGCGCCGATGATGAGGGTGGTGACCCCCACCCCCGCGGTGGCGCCGATGAGGAGGTTCGTACGAAACTCCCGGTCGCGCCCGTCGTCGAGGCCCGCCTGGGTGGGGTTGGCGACGTAGGCGTCGCGGCCGTCGAGGGTGTTGAGCGCGCTCCAGGTGAGGGCGCCGCCGAGGCCGAGGGTCAAGAGCGTGCCGGTGACGAAGACCGCGGGCGAGAGCCCCGACGGCGGCGGGCGATCGATCGGAAGCTCACTCGGTGCGGCGCTCACGGGCTCCTCGACGCTGTGCGGTGCGGGCTCTCGCACAGGCGTCGGGTTCGACACTGGCGGCGCCACCGGATTGGACGGCGGGCGCACGATTTCGGTGAGCGGCGGCGCGAGATCGAGCCGGGTGGTCTGCCCCATCGGGGTGTCGACCTCGCGGCGCAGCACCCGCGACCCCCACGCCGCCACGAGGCTGTGGTGCCCGGGGTTGGTGAACACCTCGTGGGCGCTCGATTGGTCGTCGAGCGAGAGGTCGCAACCCTGGCAGTGCACCTGGAGCCGCGCGAGGTTCGGCGAGAGGTCGTCGACGACGCGGTACGCGTAGCCCGTCACGCGAGTGTCGCTCGGGTAGCGCGAGAGGAGCTCGAGCGCGATGGTGGCGGCCCGGGCGTTGTGGACGGCGTTGTTCGCCCCGCGGTGCGCGCGGATGGCGTAGATGGCGGCCTGGGCGGCGGGCGCGGTGCGGTCTGCGGTCTCAAAGAACTCGGCGGCGGCGCCGAAATCGCTGGTCTCGAAGGCGCGCACCCCTTGCTGGTAGGCCGCGGCGGCGGCCGAACGGGCCTCTGGGCTCGGCTCGCCCGGGGGCGTCTGCGCGCCGACCTGGGCCGCGGCGAGGGTGAGCGCCAGGGCGAGGCTGAGGCGCGGCAACGCGGTGCGCGCCCCGCTTCGAAGGTGAACCTGCCCACAAACGACCAACTTTACAGGGTCAACCACGGCACCCTTCATGCTGCGGAAATTGCCCTTCCCCGTCAAGGCAACCCGCACCCCCGCGGCGATTCTCTGCCCTCGGTGCGGGCGCATGGGGCTTGACGACCCGCCCCGGCGCTGTGTTTCAACGGCTGCACTGTGAGCCCAGAGCTTCGCCGTCGGGTGCTCGACCTCGTTGGGGTCGTCGCGTGTGTTGTGATGGCCTTCGCTTTTGCGGGCCCGATGCTGAGGAGCTGCCACGTCGAAGACGGGCGTCGGGTCTGCGAGTGGGTGATCGGCCGCGGGGGCTCGACCGACGATTGGCGCATGTTCTCGGGGGCCTGGGAGTCTGCGCGGGTCAGCCTCGTCGACTTCCATCAATGGCCCTCGTGGAACCCCTGGCACTGCGGCGGCGTGGTGCTCTACCAAGACCCGCAGGCGCCGGTGCCCGGGCCGCTCTTCGTGCTGACCTTCGCGTGGCTCCCGACGGTGGTCGCGATGAAGGTCTGGCTCCTTGGGCACCTCATCGCCGGGGCGTTGGGCGTGTGGTGCCTCTTGCGCCGCGAGGGGGCCCACCCGGGCGAGGGGCTCTTCGCGGCCACGATGGTGACGGCGTGCGGCTTCTGCGCCGAGCATTTCGGCGGCGGCCACTTGAGCTTCGCGCCCTTCTTGCTCTTTCCGTGGGTGCTCTACGGGCTGCGGCGCTCGCTCGAAGACGCGCGGTGGAGCGTCTTGACGGCCGCGCTCCTCGCGGCGGGCGTCTTCTCGGGTGCGACCTACCCGTTGCCCCTCATGGCCGTGGGCGTGGGGCTCGACCTCCTGGTGCGGCTGCGCGACCCGTCTGCGCGTCGCGCGATGCTGGTGGCCCTGCCCCTCACGGCGGTGCTCTTCGTGCTCCTCGCGGGGGTGCGTCTCTTGCCCGTGCTCGCCTTCTTGCAAGAGCACCCGCGGCTCATGCCGCTCGACGACGCGATGACCGTGGCCGAGGTGGTCGAGACCTGGGTGCTGCGCGAGCACCCGCGGCCCTTCCCCGGGCATGTGTATGTCTGGCCGGAGTACGGCAATTACATCGGGGTCGTGCCCGTCGCGGTGCTCGCTCTGGCCCTCCTGGTGGGGCTCCTCCGGCGCGACCGGGGCAACGCCGCGAGGCTTCAAAACCTCTTTGTTTTCGCGGGCTTGCTCTGGTGCGCGCTGGGCAACATCCCGGGCCTCTCGCTCTTCGGCCTCTTGCACGAGCTGCCGGTGTACCGCTCGCTCCGGGTGCCTTCGCGCTTCCTTCACCCGACCACGGTGCTCGCGGCGCTGGCGGCGGGGCTCTTCCTCGTCGACCTCAGGAAGTACCTTGAGCTCAGGGCGAAGCGCGCGATCGTCGTGGCCTTCGTGGTGGCCGAGTGCGCGCTCGGGGTCGGGGTCGCCGTCGACGTGTGCGCGAACAACGCGCCGCGGTTGCAGCAAGGGGTCGACCCGGCCATTCCGACCGGGCGCGCCCCGGCGCGGATCGCGCAAGACCCCGGGGCTCCGTACTGGCGCTGGCCGACCTTTCCGGTGGCGGGGGTCGGGTCGCCGACGTGTTATGCGGCCTTCGATTGGGAGGCCCCGCGCGGGCTGTGGTTCGGCGAGGGGCCTCAACAGCGGGTGATGCCCGAGGGCGCGGGCGCCGTGGTGTCGACCTCGTGGTCGCCCAATGTTCAGCGCTTCGAGGTGACCCTGAGCCAACCCGGCGAGGTGTGGGTGAACCAGCATTGGGACTCAGGTTGGCAGAGCAACGTCGGCGACGTGGTCGAGCGCGAGGGCCTCGTGGCGCTGTCGCTCGGGCCCGGGCGGCACGCGGTGGAGCTGCGTCACCGACCCCGGGGCCTCGCGGTCGGGGCGCTCTTCACAGCGCTCGGGGTGGCGCTCTCGGCGCTCTTGCTGCGGCGCTGGCGGGCCGAACACCCTGCGTTGCTCTTCGCCTGGCTCTCGCGGCGCCTCGGCCGCGCGGCGATCACTGACGCGCGAGAATGAACTGCGGCCCGTCGGCGCCGTAGGTGTGCTGCTCGACCAGGACCGAGCCCCGAAGCTCGTGGCGTCGCGCGGGGTCGTAGCCGAGCACGCTCACCGCCCGCGAGAACGCGGCGCCCGAGATGCGCACCGAGTCGAGGGTGTGGCCGCCGTCGAGGTGAACCCGCAGGCGCCCGGAGCCCACCGCGAGGCCCGCGAGGTCTTCGCCCTCGACCCCGCGGACGCGCCCGGGGGCCACGGTGCTGAGCGGGAGCCCGAGACAGTTTCGGAGCTCCCATTGCCCGTCGTCGCGCACGGCGAGCCGGGTGAAGCTCGTGAGGGCGGGCCAGGCCGCGGTGAAGAGCAGGGCCGCGAAGAGGTTGGCCCAGCCGATCAGGCGAAATCGGCGCGCCCGGGCCCGGGCCGAGAGGGCGTCGTGGGCGATCGAGCGCAGGGCCCAGACCGCGAGCCAGAGCGCGATGAGGCCGAGCCCGAGGGTCGGCACCACCCAGGCCGTGAGGAGCCAGTGACCGAGGTCGAGCACGCGCATGCGGCGACACTATGCCTCGAATCGGCGCAGGGCAAACGCGGCGCGGGCTGTCTGATTGACCGGGGATGTTGCGTGAGCGTTGCCGGGCGGAGGGAAGCTGATTATCGTGCGCGGCACGTGTCGTTCAGCGTCGGTGGCTTCGGGTCGGGGCAGTGTCGCTTCGTCGAGGGCCAGCAAACCCCGATTCGACTGCAACGACGCGCCCTGAGGTAGCCGATGGCCGACCGCAAACGGGGGAACCAGCCTCCGGATGAAAACGACCTGAAATTCGGAGACGAGCTCCCCGTGTTGCCCATTCGCAACGCGGTGCTCTTCCCCGGGGCTGTGGCCCCCTTTGACGTGGGGCGCGAGAAGTCTGTAGCCCTCGTCGAAGACCTCGAGAACCTGTCACAGCCCGTGATCGCGATCTTCGCGCAGCGAGACCCCAACATCGACGACCCGGGCGAGGGCGACCTCTACCCCGTCGGGGCCGCCGCCCGGGTGCTCAAGAGCCTGAAGCACTCGACGGGCAACTACTCGCTCATCCTCCAGGGGCTGACGCGCATCCAGCTCGACGGCGTCACCCAGGCGGGGCCCTACCTCAAGGCCCGCATCAAGCGCCTCGAAGAGACGCCGGTGACCGACGACGTCGAGGCCGAGGCCCTGGCGATGTCGCTCCGCGATGTGGCCAAGCAGGTGATCACGCTGATGCCCGAGCTGCCCCGCGAGGCGCAGTCGCTTATCGACTCGATCCAAGACCCCGGCGGGCTCGCCGACCTCGTGGCCGCCAACCTCGACGCGCCGGTCGAAGAGAAGGCGCAGCTCATGTCGACGGTCGACGTGAAGGAGCGCATCCGTCAGGTGCTCAAGCTCCTCACCCGGCAGCTTGAGATTCTCAAGATGCGCGAGCGGATCAACTCGCAAATCAAAGAAGAGATGGGCAAAAACCAGCGCGAATACGTGCTGCGTCAACAGCTCAAGGCCATCAAAGAAGAGCTCGGCGAAGACGAGGGCGACCAGGGTGACATCGACGGTCTCGAAGAGCGGGTGGCCAAGGCCAACCTGCCCGCCGAGGCCGAGTCTGTGGCCAAGAAGCAGCTCAAGCGCCTGCGCTCGATGCAGGTCGGCTCGGCCGAGTACACCGTGGTGCGCACGTACCTCGACTGGCTCCTCGACCTCCCGTGGTCGCAGCAGACCCCCGACAACCTCGAAATTGCGAGGGTGCGCGAGGTGCTCGACGAAGACCATTACGGTCTCGAGAAGGTGAAAAAGCGCATTCTCGAGTACCTCGCGGTGCGCAAGCTCAAGCCCGACAAGAAGGGGCCGATCTTGTGCCTCCTCGGGCCGCCCGGCGTGGGCAAGACGAGCCTCGGGCGCTCGATCGCGCGCTCGCTCGGCCGCAAGTTCGTGCGCGTGTCGCTCGGCGGCGTGCACGACGAGGCGGCGATCCGCGGGCACCGGCGCACGTATGTGGGCGCGCTCCCGGGGCAGATCATCCAAGGGATGAAGAAGTCGGCCACGGTGAACCCGGTGTTCATGCTCGATGAGATCGACAAGATCGGGCACGACTTCCGGGGTGACCCCTCGGCGGCCTTGCTTGAGGTGCTCGACCCTGAGCAGAACAACACCTTCTCAGACCACTATCTTGAGATCCCGTACGATCTCTCGAGCGTGATGTTCGTCGCCACCGCCAACGTGGCAGACCCCATCCCGCCGCCGCTCCGCGACCGCATGGAGATCCTCGAAATCCCCGGGTATACGCGGAACGAGAAGAAGGCCATCGCGCGGCAGCACCTCTTGCCGAAGCAGCTCGAAGAGCACGGCCTGAAGTCGTCGCAGCTCGAGATCACCGACCAGGCCATCGAGGCGATCATCGATTTCTACACCCGCGAGGCGGGGGTCCGTACCCTTGAGCGGCAGGTGGCGGCGGTGATCCGCGGTGTGGCCGTGAAGGTCGCCGAGGGCAACGTGGGCCCGTACAAGATCGACGCGCCCGATGACCTTCAGCCGTACCTCGGCGCCCAGAAGTACACGAGCGAGGTGGCCGAGCGCACCGAGCTCCCCGGCGTCGCCACGGGCCTCGCGTGGACGCAGGTGGGCGGCGAGATCCTCTTCATTGAGGTGACGCGGATGATCGGCACCGGCAAGCTCCAGCTCACCGGCCAGCTCGGCGATGTGATGAAAGAGTCGGCGCAGGCGGCGCTCAGCTTCGTGCGGGCGCACTCGAAGGAGCTCGGCTTGGCCGATGACTTCCTTGAGAAGCACGACATTCACATTCACATTCCCGCGGGGGCGATGCCGAAAGACGGGCCGAGCGCGGGCGTGACGATGTTCACCGCGCTGGTCTCGATGCTGAAGGGGGTGCGGGTGCGCCATGATGTCGCCATGACCGGCGAGATCACCCTGCGCGGGCGCGTCCTGCCTGTCGGGGGCATCAAAGAGAAGGTGCTCGCGGCGCACCGCGCGGGCATCAAGCGCATTCTCTTGCCCGAGCGCAACAAGCCCGACCTCGAAGAGGTGCCGCAAGAGATCCGCGATACGCTCGAGTTCATCCCCGTGTCGCGCATGGAGGATGTGCTCACCTACGCGCTCGAAGAGAACGTGATCAACGCCGAGACCGCGACGGCCTCGGCGGCGCCGAGCAACTGAGCGACGGGCCAACGCCCGCGTCGGCCGGGCCTGTCTTCACCCGAAGGCAGCGCCCGGTCTGCGTTTGGGCCTCCGCCGCGGCGCCCTAACGGCGCGCCCAGGCCAAGACCGCATCGAGCTCGGCGCCGCTGTACCACACGAGATAGGTCGCGAAGACGAGCGCCGCGAGGGAGACCCCGGCGAGGGCGACGCTCGGCGCGCCGTCGCGCTGCGTCTCAGCGCGGGCGGCTTCGAGCTCGGCCACATCAGAGGCCGTCATGGGGGCCTCGTCGTCGTCGGGGTGCAGCGGACGAAGGAGCGCGCGGAGCCGGGCGATCGACTCGGCAGACCACCGAGCGAAGCGCGGCGCCTCAGTCAGAACCCGCGCGCGGAGGGCCGTGTCGCGGGCCCAAGAGCACTCGACGGCGCCCGCGAGGAGGGCCACCGGCACGGCGGTCGCGCCGCGGGCGAAGAGCCACCCGACCAGCATCGCGAAGGCCCCGAGCGCGGCGCCGATCACCGCGGCAGGCACTCGCGCCAGGGCCCGCCCGAGCCATCGCGCCGCCGCCGCGCCTGGGAAGGGGCTCACCGGCAGCACCAGGGCCCACGCCACGGCCACCGCCCGATCGGCCCCGGCGCCGAGCAACCCCACGGCGACGAGGGTGGTGAGCGCCGCGACCCAGAAGCGCGCGGCGGGGCGGCAGAACGTGCCCCCGAGGAGCCAGCGCAGCCCCCAAGGCAGCACCGCCACCAGGGCCGCCGCGAGGTTGGCGCGGTGCCCTTGATTGGGCAAGGCCGAGGCCCCGAGCGCGAGCTGGCGGAACACGCAGAAGAGCCCGAGCGCGTTCGCCACGAGGCGGGTCGAGGGCAGAAGCCGCCAGCGCCAGTCGGGCGCCTCGATGGGGGCCTCGTCGCGCTCAGGGGGCAAGAGCCGCGCGGTGTTGGTGCGCTCGGCGATGACGCCCAGCAAGAGCTCCGGGTCGCCGAGGTCGAGCACCCGGGTCGCGCCGTCGGGGGTGCGGATGGGCAGCGCCTGGAGCGCCGAGAGGTCGCTGAACGCCACCGGTGGGCCGTGGGCCACGTCGAGCAGGGCGTAGCACACCCGCACGGTGCCGCCGCCGGTGCTGACGTCGCCCATCGCGAGGGTGATGCCGTCGATGGCGGCCCACGGGATCTTGCGCTCGCGCGCGTCGCTCACCACCACCAGGGCCTCAGGGCGGGCTTCGAGCCGCGGGCTCCGCGACGACCGCGCGAGCTTCACCCCGAGGAAGGCTCCCAAGGTGCTCACCGCCACGGCGAGGCTCGCCTCGGGAGAGAGCGCGAAGATCACACGCAGGCCCAGCCACGACGCGGCCCCGAGCGCGAGACCCTGCGCAAACACTGCGCGGGAGGTTGGAGCGAATGAAAGCATCGATGCAGGCTCAGCTTACAACAAAGTCTCTCTCTGGCCGAGCGACGGTGCTACACCGCGGAGGCTTGAGACGGCACCCTTTCTTGCGACGCGACGACGGGCTTCGACCTGCGAGGGCAGGGCGGCGTCTCGTGGCGTCTGGGGTGTTCGGGTGGGTGATGAGCGCGGCCCTCGGGGTCGGGGCCCAACCGCGCCCGACGCTCACGCCCGAGGCGGTTCGCGAGGCCGACCAGGCGTTTCAGTCGGGCACGGCGGCGTTTCGGCGCGGCGACTACCAGAGCGCGGCAGAGTCGTTTCGTCGTGCGAACGCGCGGCTCGAGCACCCCGACACGCTCTACAACCTCGGCCGGGCCCTCGAAGAGCTGGGCGAGCTCGCGATGGCCATCGACGCCTACGCGCGGGCCCTCGACCTCGCGCCCCGCGGGTGGGACGCGCGGCCCGCCACGGCCCGGCTCGAAGCCCTGCGCAATCGACCCGTGGAGCTCCTGCTCCGGTCGAGCCCCGACGGGGCCACGGTGCGGGTCGACACGGCGGCCGCGAGCCTGTGTTCGACACCGTGTCCGGTGCGCCTCGCGCCGGGGCCTCACACCTTGGTGGTCGAGCACGCGGGGTACCGCCCCGCGGTCGAGCGGGTGACCCTCCGCCCTGGGGTGAACGACGAGCGGGCGGTGACCCTCGAAGCGCTCCCGTCGCCGCCTCCGGGGGGCGAGCCGCCGGTGGTCGCGCCGCGGCCAAGCGTCGACCGTGTGGCGCTGCGTCGCATCGCGAGCCGCGTCTCGGGCCGCCTCTCGCTCTCGGGGGGCGTGGCCTTGCCGCGAGACCGCCCCGACGTCGCGCTCGGGGGCGAGCTCGGGGTCTTCATCGGCCGTCACTTCTCGGCGCAGTTCGCGACGCTCCTCATCGACGCCACCGATACGCCGCGGCTCTTTCTCGGTGAGGTCGGCTGGGTGTTTCTCTTCGACGAGCTCGACCTCGGCGTCTCGCTCAACGCCGGGGCGCTTGACGCCTGCGCGAGCTGCCGCGAGGGCTCGCTCCGCACCGGCGAGGCGCAGTTCGTGGCCGGCGTCACGGTGCGCGCCGACGTGTTTCTCGCGCCGCGGCTCGCGCTCGGGCTCTTCGGCCGCTTCTCATGGCGCAACGCCGCCGTCGACGACGTCGATGCGCTCTTGAGTTCGTTCGGGTTGTCGGTCAGTTTTCACCTCTGACCCGTGCACGACGACACCGACGAGCGAGACGGGCCTTCGTCGACCCTTGAGCTCCTACGCCCCGACGCGGCCCCGGCGGGGCGGAGCGCGACCCTGGAGCTCGGCCCAGGTGATTCGCAACCTATTGAAATCAATCACGAAGTCGAGACCGACGGGCGTTGGTTGGGGCGGATCGTCGGGGGCCGCTACGCCATCGACGCGGTGCTCGGCCGCGGCGGCATGGGGGTGGTCTACGCGGGTCGGCACGTCACGGTGGGCCGCGCGGTGGCGGTGAAGGTGCTGCGGAGCGACCTCACGCGCAACGCCGAGGCCTTGAAGCGCTTCGAGCGCGAGGCGTACGCGGCGGCCGCGATCGGGCACCCGAACATCGTCGAGGTGCTCGATTTTGGCCACAGCGCCGAGGGAGACGCCTACCTGGTGATGGAGCGCCTTGAGGGCGAAGACCTTGCGTCGCGCTTGCGTCGCGTGGGACGGCTCGACGTGGCGAGCGCGGTGTCGATCGCCCGTCAGGTCGCCGAGGCCCTCGGTGCGGCGCACGCCAAGGGGATCGTTCACCGCGACCTGAAGAGCGAGAACGTGTTTCTCATTCAGCGCGACGGTCGAGACTTCGTGAAGGTCGTCGATTTTGGCATCTCGAAGGTGCTCGAGACCGACGGCGCGACGGGGCCCATCACGCACGACGGCACCGTGCTCGGCACGCCGCAGTATATGGCCCCTGAGCAGGGCACCGACGGCGCCCAGGCCGACCATCGCGCCGACCTCTACGCGCTCGGGTGCATCCTCTTCGAGATGCTGAGCGGGTCGGTGCCGTATCCCGGGCGGGTCGCGGTCGAGGTGCTCTACAAGCACGTCCATCAGCCGGTGCCGAAGCTGAGGGCGCGGGCGCCCGAGGTGCCGTCGGCCCTCGAAGCGGTGGTGACGCGGCTCCTCGCCAAAGAGCGAGCCCATCGTTACCCGAACGCCGAGGCGCTGTTGGCGGCGCTCCCGGCGTCGCACGAGGGTGTTTGGGCGCCCTCGCCTCGGGCCGCCGTCGAGCGATGGCGGCGCCGCGTCGTCGCCGCGGGGCTGGTGGCCGTCGGGGCCTTGGTGACCGAGTACGCGTGGCGGTCGAGCCTGCCCGAGCGCGTCTCCGCGTACAACGCCGAGCACCCCGACGCGGGCGCCCTCCGCGCGGTCGACGCGGCGCTCGGTGGCGACGGGGGCGTCGCGGCGGCGCTGCCTCCGCTGCGGGTTCAGGCGGTTGCGGCGTCGCGCGATGCGGCCCCCGCGGTCGCGCCGTGCGAGGGCTTCGTCGAGGTGAGCCCGAGCCAGGCCGAGGTGCTGATCGACGGGGTGGTGTGCGGTCGCGGTCGGTGCGTGCTCCGCGGCGCGTGCGGCCGCGCGATGCAGCTGAGCGCCCGGGCCGAGGGGCACCTGGTGATGCGCGACACCGTCACGCTGGCCCGCGACACGGCGCTCCGGTGGGTGCTGCTCGCCACGGGGCGGCGGGTGCGTCCGGTGCGCGGGGCGGGCGTTGATGCGGGCGCCGCGGCGGGCCCTTCGGAGCCTCAGGTCGGCCCGGACGGGTTGAAGCTGAGCCCGTATCGCCCCGGCGCCTGAGCGCTAGAGGGCGCGTCGAAGGCCGAGGTAGCGCCGCGCGCTGAGCACCGGGGCGAGCCCCGCATAGAAGGGCAGCGTCTCGGTCGAGACCCAGGGCACCGTGGCCCGCTCGAAGCCGCGCTCGGCGAGGGCCGCGTAGGCGCGACGGGCGAGCGCGGCGCCGACGCCGTGACCGCGCGCGGTGTCGACGACGCCGACGGGGCCGAAGGTGCCGAGGTCGCCGCAGTTGCCGTGGGCGCACACGAACCCCACCGGGGCGCCGCCCGCGCGGGCCACAAAGAGCCCGCCGCGGAGCAGGGCGCGCTCGGCCTCGTCGCGCCACGATGCGCTGAACTGGGCGGCGACCCAAGCGAGCGCCGCGCGGTCTTCGCAGGGCGACACCCGCGGGTCGCGAAACCCTGCCGCGGCGGTGAGGTCGACCACCAGGTTGTGGCTCTCGTCGACGGGGCAAAAGCCCGCGCGCTCAAGCCACGGCGCGACCCAACCCGACGCGTCGACGCCCGGCACGAGGTAGTTACCCGGGGGGCCGCCCGCCGTCAGGGTGCGGGCGCCGGTCGCCGCTGACCACGCGATTGCGGCGTCGAGGAGGGCCCGCGCGTGCCCGCGGCGACGCTCGCTGGGGAGCACTTCGAGCCAGGCCAACCAGGCCCCCTGGGCGCCCTCACGGGGCGCGGCGACGAGGGCTGCGCCGAAGGGCTGCGAGACGAGGGTGAGCGGCCGCGGGGGGCTGAGCTTTTCGGCCAGCACCGCCGGGTCGAGCGAGGCGATCATCGCTTGAGGGGGATGACGTTGCGCGCGGTGTCGCCGACGGCGGCGAGGCGCTGCGAGGTCGCGCCGTCGCGGGCGGGCAAGACCATGGGCTTGAACTCTGGCACGAGGTTCAAGAAGCGCTGCCGCACGGTGGCGTCGTCGACGCCGTCGGTGCACTGATGGAGCGCTTCGAGCCCTTCGACCACATCTTCCCATCGGTAGGGGCGGAAGCGGCCCACGAAGATCTTGGGGTGTTGGGTCTTGTCGGCCCGCTCTTCGTCTGCGGCGAGCTCTTCGAAGAGCTTCTCGCCGGGCCGAATGCCCGAGAACTGAATCTCGATGTCTTCGCCCGGGCGCAGCCCCGAGAGGGTGATGAGCGCCTTGGCGAGGTCGACGATCTTCACGGGTTCGCCCATGTCGAGCACGAAGATTTCGCCGCCCTTGCCCATGGCCCCGGCTTGCATCACCAGCTGGCACGCCTCGGGGATGGTCATGAAGTACCGCTTCATCTCGGGGTGCGTCACGGTCACCGGGCCGCCCCGCGCGATCTGCTCTTGGAAGATCGGCACCACCGAGCCGTTCGACCCGAGCACGTTGCCGAAGCGCACCGTGATGAAGCGCGTCGCGGTGCGCTGCGACAGCGCCTGACAGTAGATCTCTGCGACCCGCTTCGAGACGCCCATGATGCTCGTCGGGTTGACCGCCTTGTCGGTCGAGATCATCACAAACTGCTGGACGTCGTAGGCCACCGCGAGGTCGGCCACTTTCTTCGTGCCGAAGACGTTGTTCTTGATGGCCTCGCCCGGGTTCCACTCCATCATGGGGACGTGCTTGTGGGCCGCGGCGTGAAACACCACGCTCGGCCGCATCGACTGGAACACCGCTTCGAGCCGCCGGGTGTCGCAAATGTCTGCGATGCGCGGCACAAGCTTCACATGGGGGAACTTGTCGTGCAGCTCGCGATGGATCTGAAACATCGCGTTCTCGGCCTGCTCGACGAGCACCAGCTGCGCCGGGCCGAAGCGACACACCTGCCGGCAGAGCTCGGCCCCGATCGAGCCGCCCGCGCCGGTCACCAGCACCACCGCGCCGTTCACGCAGTCTGCGATGGCCTGCGAGTCGAGGGTCACCGGGGCCCGCCCGAGGAGGTCTTCGATCTTCACCGGGCGGATCTGGTTCACCGCCACGCGCCCGTCGACGAGGGCGTCGACCCCGGGGATGGTGCGGATCGCCGCGCCGCTCTCGCCGCACATCGCCACGATGCGCCGCATGTCGTCGGCCCGCGCCGAGGGGATCGCCACGATCACCTCGTCGACCGCGTGCTGCTTCACCAGCTCGGTCACCTTCGCGATGGGCCCGAGCACCCGAACGTCGTGGATGTGGAGCCGCTGCTTCGAGGCGTCGTCGTCGACGAAGCCGACCACCTCGTACTTGCCCTGATGGGTCTTGATGATCTCGCGGACGAGCATCTCGCCCGCATCGCCCGCGCCCACCACGAGGATGCGACGCGGCCCCACCTCGACCGCCAGCGCCGCCCGCCGCGAGAGCTCGCGCAGCGTACGGATGCCCATGCGAAGGCCCCCCACCGCGAAGACCGAGAGCAGCCACTCGATGATGTACACCGAGCGCGGCACCCCGCCCGGGCCGATGAGGGCGACGTAGAGCACCATCGCCGCGGTCGACAGGCTCGCGGCCTTGAAGAGCGACAGCAGGTCGCGGACGCCGGTGTAGCGCCACAGGCCGTGAAAGAGGCCGAAGTAGAAATAAATCGCCGTGCGCAGGGCGAGGCCGACGGGGATCCAGATGGCCAGCCGCTCCCAGTACCAGGGCGAGACGTGGCCGTCGAAGCGGAGCACGAAGGCCCCCACCGTCGCGGCGCACCAAAGCACCAGGTGAACCCCCACCACGAGGAGGCGGCGGTAGGTGAACACCAAGGCTGGGATCTGTAGGTCTTGCGGAGTGGGTTCGCTCATCACGAAGTCTCGCCCGAGGCGCCGAGAGGGGGCCTCTACACCACGCTGTGTTGCGTCGTCGCGGTCGTTCGTTCGACAATCGTGCGGCGACCCGCGATTCGCTCAGGCTGAGGCATCGGAGACGCTGCGAGAACGTGACCTTCCGCGGGCGACGGTGCGGCGAACGGTCTCGATGACCCGGGCCTGGTCGTCGTCGCGCATGTTGGTGCTGCTCGGCAGGCAGATGCCGTTGAAGAAGCAGCGCTCGGCCACGGCCCCGCCGACGCACTCGACGCCGGCGAAGAGGGGCTGGAGGTGCATGGGCTTCCAGACAGGGCGCGACTCGATGTCTTCGGCGGCGAGGGCCTTGATGAGCGCGTCGCGGTCGGTGCCGAGGGTCGCGGCGTCGACGCTGAAGGTCGAAAGCCAGTTGGTGTGGAGCCCGTAGCTCGCTTGCGGCATGAGCGACAGGCCCTCGAGGTCTTTGAAGGCCTCGGCGTAGGCGAAGGCCACGGCCCTGCGTCGGGCCACGCGCTGGTCGAGCACTTCGAGCTGCCCGCGGCCCATGCCCGCGAGCACGTTCGACATGCGGTAGTTGTAGCCCATCTGGGTGTGCTCGTAGGCGATGCCGGGGTCGCGGGCCTGCTGCGACCAGAAGCGCACGAGGTCGACCTGGGCCTTGTCGTGGGCGACGAGCATGCCGCCCCCCGAGGTGGTGATGATCTTGTTGCCGTTGAACGAGTACGCGCCGATGGGGGCGAGGGTGCCCGCGGGGCGGCCCTTGTAGAGCGTGCCCACGGCCTCGGCGGCGTCTTCGAGGACGGCCACGCCGTGACGGGCGCAGGTCTCAAGGATCGGGTCCATGTCGGCGCTCTGGCCGTAGAGGTGCACGACGATGAGGGCCCGGGGCACGCGGCCCTCGCGGCGACGCTTCGAGAGGAAGTCGTCGAGGAGGGCGGGGTCGAGGTTCCACGAGTCGGGGGTGGAGTCGATGAAGACGGGGCGGGCGCCGAGGTAGAGCGCGGGGTTGACGCTGGCGATGAAGGTCAGCGACGGGCAGATGACCTCGTCGCCGGGCCCGACCCCGAGGAGCCGCAGCCCGAGATGGATCGCCGCCGTGCCCGAGGCCAAGGCCACGCTCGGGAGCCCCATCCGGGCCGTAAACGCGGCCTCGAAGGCTTCGAGGTTCGGCCCCACGGTCGAGAGCCAGTTCGTGCTGAACGCCTCGGTCACGTACCCGAGCTCGCCCTCGCCCATGTGCGGGACCGACAAATACAATCGACTCATGACCAGCACTTCTCCAGCGCAGCGACCACACGCTCGGCGGCGTGACCGTCCCACAGGGGGATGGGTTGACCTTGTTTGTAGCGCCCGTCGAGCACCTCGCCGAGCAGCGCCCGGGCGCGCCCGAGGTCGTCTCCGACGAGGGTGTTGGTGCCGAGCCGCACCGTCACGGGTCGCTCGGTGTTGCTCCGCAAGGTGAGACAGGGCACCCCGAGGTAGCTGGTCTCTTCTTGGATGCCGCCCGAGTCGGTGAGGGCCACCTGCGCGGCGGCCATGAGCCCGAGGTTCTCTCGGTACGACAAGGGGTCGAGGAGCCTCACCCGCGGGTGCTGCGCGAGCGCTCGGTCGACGCCGAAGGCCTCCATCTTCGCCCGCGTGCGCGGATGCATCGGGAAGACCACCGCGACCCGTTCGGCCGCCTCGCGCAGAAACTCACCGAGCGCCTCGATGCGCTCGCGGCTGTCGACGTTGCTGGGCCTGTGAAGCGTCACGAGGGCGTATCGCCCGCGGGTGAGCCCGAGCCGCGAGGGCATGTCGAGGGCCTCGGCCGCGGCGCGCTGCTGCACCAGGGTGTCGATCATCACGTTGCCGCACGGTACGACCCGGGCGGGGTCGGCGCCCTCGCGGCTCAGGTTCTCAGCGCCCGCGGGCTCGCTGGTGATCAAGAGGTCGGCGATGGCATCGGTGACCAGCCGGTTGATCTCTTCGGGCATCGTGCGGTCGAAGCTCCGGAGCCCCGCCTCGACGTGGGCCACGGGCACCTGGAGCTTCGCCGCTGCGAGGGTGCAGGCCATGGTGCTGTTGACGTCGCCGACCACCACCACGCCGCAGACGGCCCCGCGCCGCGCTTCGACGAGCGCCTCGAAGGCCGCGAGGATCTTCGCCGTCTGCGCGCCGTGCGCCCCGGGGCCCACGTGCAAGTGATGATCTGGCTGCCGAATCTCTAGCTCTCGAAAGAACACGTCGCTCATCGCGGCGTCGTAGTGCTGCCCGGTGTGCACGAGCACCGGCGTGAGGCTCGGGGCGTGGGTGCCGAAGGCCCGCAAAATGGGCGCGACCTTCATAAAGTTGGGCCGCGCCCCGGCGACCAAGATGACCTCGCGACCGCTGCTCACTTCTTCGCTCCCAAGAGTTTTGCGGGCACGCCGACCCACGTCTCGCCCGCGGGCACATCGCGGGTCACCACGGCGCCGGCCCCTACGGTGGCCCCTTCGCCGACCGAGAGATACTGCAAGACCCGCGCGCCGGTGCCGACCAGGACGCCGGCCCCCAAGGTGACCCCGCCTGAGAGCGAGACGCTCGGATTGAGCACTGCGCCGCGCCCGACCGCGGCCTCGTGCCCGAGGG
Source organism: Myxococcales bacterium (assembly GCA_016792845.1). Taxonomy (GTDB): domain Bacteria; phylum Myxococcota_A; class Polyangia; order Polyangiales; genus JAEUKH01. Next base: position 97,606 of record JAEUKH010000016.1, read on the forward strand.
TGCAGCCGAGGTTGACCATGCTGAAGCGTTCGAGGGTCACGTTGACCGTGGCCAGGGTGCCGGCGCACACCAAGGTGCCCGCCTCGAAGCGGCACCGCGCGCGGTCGTAGTGCACCGAAGGGTGCACCAGGCTCGGCAGCTCGAGCCCCGCGAAGTCGGTCTCTAGCATCGCCCCGACGCGCAGCCTCGCCTGCGGCGTGCCGATGCCGATGGCCACGGCGTCGACCTCGCCGCGGTGGGCGTCGAGCCACGCGGTGTCGCCGCGCACCGCGTCGCGGCTGTCGTGCGGGCCGAGGCGTTCGAGGTCGCTCACGACGTAGCCCGCGAAGCGCCACGGCGCCCCGTCGCGGGCGAGCTCTTCGATGAGCCAGCGCACCTCGCGGGCGAAGCCTCCCGCGCCGAAGACCATGATGTTACGCACCGCGCTCATGTCGGGCCCCCTGCGGCGGCGCCCATGAACTCGGGCATCGTGGCCGCGTTTTGGTTCGAGATGCCGTCGCGCCGGAGCACCTTGCCCACGGTCTTGAGCAAGATCTTCGCGTCGAGGGCGAGGCTCCAGTGGTCGACGTACCAGACGTCGAGGTCGAATTTTTCGTCCCACGAGAGGGCGTTTCGGCCGTTGATCTGGGCCCAGCCCGTGATGCCCGGCATCACCTCGTGGCGCCGCGCCTGGTGCGGCGAATACCGGTCGAGGTAGCGCACAAGGAGCGGCCTCGGGCCCACCAGCGAGAGCTCGCCCGCGAGCACGTTCAAGAGCTGCGGCAGCTCGTCGAGGCTCGTCGCGCGGAGCCACCGCCCGAGCGGCGTGAGGCGCATCGCGTCGGGCAGCGGGCGGCCGTCGGCGTCGTTCAGGTCGCGCATCGTGCGAAACTTGAAGACCCTGAACACCTCACCGTTTTTGCCTGGTCGGGCTTGGGTAAACAGCACCGGCGACCCGAGGTCGACCCGCACCGCCGCGGCCACCCCGAGCATCAACGGCGCCGCGAGGGTGAGCCCCGCCGCCGCCGCCGCGCGGTCGACCACCTGCTTCACACACGCTCGCCACCCCGCCTGCTTCATCGCGCGACGAGCTCCTCGAAGACGCGAAGGTAGCGCGCCGCGAGCGAGGCCCGGGTGGCGTGCTCGAGCACCCAGCGGCGCCCGTTCTCGCCGAGCGTCTGCCGGGCCTCGGGGTCGTCGGCGAGGGCGACGGCCTCGGCGGCGAAGGCGGCCCCGTTCTCGGGCTCGACGAAGCGCCCGGCCTGAGCTTGAGTGACCACGAGGTCGCGGGCGACCCCGTCGATGGCGAGGAGCGTCGGGCGCATGCAGGCCATGTAATCAAAGACCTTGTTGGGGTAGACCGTGCGAAAGGTGGGGTTGTTCTGGAGCACCGCCGCGCCGATGTCGCAGGCGTTGATGAAGTCTGCCACCCGGGCCTTCGGTTGGGCCCCGTAGAACTTCAGGTTGTCGAGGCCGCGCCGCGCCGTCTCGGCTTCGAGGGCGGCCCGCTCGGGGCCGTCGCCGATGGTGCAGAGGAGCAGGTCTGGCCGGTGCTTCAAGCGCTCGGCCGCGTCGATCATCTGGCCGAGTGCGTTGGCCCGGCCGTGGGCCCCGGCGTACATCACCACGGTCTTGTCGCCCCAGCCGAGCTCGCGCCGCACGGCGTTGTCGCGGGGCCCCGGCACGAACTGCTCGACGTCGGCGCCGTTGGGCACGAACACGACGTGGTCGTCGCCGCAGAGCCCGCGGCGCACGAGGTCTTCGCGAAAGGCGGGGGTGAGCACGTTGACCTTCGAGGCCCCGCGCACCGCCCACCGTTCGAGGCCGTAGAGCGCCCGGGTGAGGGGGCTCGTGGCCGAGAGCACCCCGGTGGTGACGGCGCTCTCAGGCCAGAGGTCGCGGATCTCAAAGACCCACGGCACCCGGCGCCATCGGGCCCGCGCCGCCACGAAGCCGGGGATGGCCGCCACCAAGGGCGGCGAGGTGGCCACCACCACGTCGGGGCGGGCGACCCTGAGGGCGGCGACCAGGGCCGAGAAGGTGAAGCCCGCGAAGGCCGCAGCCCGGCCCACGAAGCCCTTCGCGTACGACTGCGGCACGGCGCAGCGGTACACCGTGGTGCCCTGGTCGTCTTCGCGGGTGATGAAGCGGCCCTGGTAGCGCGCGGGCACCTGGCCCGTGGCGTAGTCGAGGTTGCCCGCGATCACCGTCACCTCGTGACCGGCCTCGCGCCAGAGCCGCGCGAACTCGTTGAAGCGCGAGCCGCCGGGGCTGCCGGGCATGAGGTAATACTGATGAACCACGAGGATCTTCATCACGGCGCCTCAAAGGTCACGGTGCGGGTGAAGCTATGTTGGCCGCGGCTGAATCGCCATTCAGAACCGTCGACGCTGACCGCGACCGGGGCCCCGCCCGAGAGCACCGTGAGCATCGCCAGCGCGGGCGCCTCGCCCGATCGTTCGCATACGAACGAAGGGGCCGGCGATTTGGCGTTGTAGGTGCGCGAGACCCAGCCCCGCGGCGGGTCGTTCGCCCCCCGAACGACCGTGGCGGCGAGGGGGCTGCCCGAGGGCGCGAAGGCGCGCACCGAGAAGGGCCCCTCGGGGGTGAGAAGCTGCATCGCGAAGCCGTCGTGGGTGTGGTCGAAGGGGCCGCCGAGCCAGTGAAGGCGCGCGGTGTGGGCGCCCGGGCCGCGGAAGGTGTCGATCACCACCCAGAGGTCGTCGTCGAGGCGCTCGACGCTCCGGTGATGCTGCAATTGCTCGGGCTCGCGGGTGAAGCCGTCGTGGCTCCCGGAGACCCGGTCGGGGGCCCAGGCCGTGAGCCGCGCGGGGGTGGGGTAGAGGGTCTTGAAGCGCCGCGCGTGGAGCATCTGATCGAGGCCGTCGACGCCCACCGTGTTGTGGCTCTCGGTGCGCACGAAGTGATCGTGCCAACGGGCTTCGGCGTTGTAGAGGTAGCTCCCCGGGTCGGTGAGCACGTTGAGCCCGCGCCAGTGCAGGTCGACGCTCAGCATGTCGATCTGCGAGAAGCGGTCGAGCACCGTGCCGCAGCGAAAGAAGGCGAAGCTCGACGGGTCGGCGCCGCGCAAGACGTGATAGCCCGTGTGCGTGAACGACACCGAGCGTCGCGGGGGCGAGACCCGCGGCAGGTCGAGGGCGCCGGGCCCGAGCGTCCAGCAGAGCTCCTCGTCGTGGGGGCCGTCTTCGTAGAGCCGGACGCCGAGGTGCATCGCGCCGAGGAGCTGCAAGAGCGGCCGAAAGTCAGCGAAGTCGCAGGTCGTGAGCACCCGGGGCATCGAGCCGTCGTTCGAGCCGTAGTTCGGCAAGCGCCCGTCGACCGGGTTCTGCTGCGCGTAGAGGAAGCTCAGGCTGCGGCCGAGGGCGGCGGCTATGCGGGGCGAGACGGCCCCCCCGTCGGCCTCGGTGAAGCGGGCCGAGAGGGCCCAGTCTTGCAGCGCGGTGCGGGCGTAGTTGTGCGACTGGTTGATGTATCCGCCGTCGGGGTAGACTTGGCGCTCGGCCTCGGCCTCGACGATGGCCTGGCCGCGGGCGGCCCAGCGGCGGGTTGTGGGGTGCGCGGGCAGGAGCCGGGCGCAGAGCGTGAGCCCGAAGGCCTCGGCCACGAGGTGGTTGTTGTAGACGGCGCGCTGGGCGTACGCGAGCTCGGCTTCGAGCTGGTGGCCGACGACCCAGAGGTGCGCGGCGACGTCGAGGGCGAGGGCCGTCTGGTCGATGCCCAGGCGGTGAAAGACCGACATCGCGAAGAGCCAGGCCGTCGCCCGGATCACCATCTCTTGCGACGAGAACCAATGGATCCCGAAGGGGTACGGGTTGCTCGCGAGGAAGCCCCGCACCTGGCGCGCGAAGGCGAGGGCCCAGCGCCGCCGTTGGGCGCCGTCTCCGGCCAGGGCGGCCGCGCGGGCGAGGTGGTAAGCCTGGGGGAAGCGGGCGGCCTCCCAGGTGAGCTTGACGTCGCCGACGGTGGGGGTCGGGGCGAGGGCGCGGGTCCAGTGGAGGGCGGCGTCCCAGCGGCGGCCGTTGAAGGGGTTGCGGTGCCAGTCGATGGGGTCGCCGCAGTCGACGGTCTCGGCGCCGAAGCATACGATCCGCCCTGCCGCGGCGTCGTCAGCTTGGGCCACGAGCTGGTCGAGGGCGCGGTCGTCGATGCGGCCCGCCATGGCCAGCGCGACGGCCTCGGGGTGCGCGAAGGGGAGCCGGTCGAGGGCCGCGAGGGCGTGGGCCTCAAAGCCTCGCGGCGGCGGCCCCGGTCGCGGCGTCTCGCGCGCCAAGAGCCCAGACCGCAGCGACACCTCGCGCCCGAGGCGGTACGCCGTGCCCCCGAGCCCGAGCTCGCGCAGCTCTTGGACCTGGTCGCGCCACCTCACGCCGACTCCGCCGCGGCGATGGGGTCTCGCAGGGTCTCGTAGGCCGGGCCGTCGCCGTCAAGCACCACCTGGGCCCAGGTCTCGATCGAGAGAAACTTCCACACGAGGTCGAACCAGTAGGGGTTCTGGGTGTCGGCGAGGGTCGCTTCGAGGCCGCGGTGATCCCAGAACCCGCGCTCGCGGGCGCGCCGACCGAGGAGCGTGTCGGCCACGAACCCGCGGTGGGTCTCGCGCATCCAGCGTTCGGCCGGGGTGTCGAAGCCGACCTTGCGCCGCGTGAGCACCTCGTGGGGGATCACGTCGCGCACCGCCTCGCGGAGGATCCATTTGCTCGCGCCCGCCCGAAACTTCAATGAATACGGAGTCTTGAACGCGAAGCGCACGAGCCTCGGGTCGGCCATCGGCACCCGCGATTCGAGGCTGTGGGCCATGCTCATCCGGTCGTCTTGGGTGAACAATCCCGTGAGGTAGGTCTGAAGATCCCAGTGCATGACCTTGTCGGCGGGGTCGTGCGCGGGCGACGCGGCGAGGGCGTCGGTGAAGCGGGTGCGCGCGGCCCCGCGGTGGTAGAACCCGGGCGCCGCGAAGGCCGAGGCCCAGAGCGCGCCGGGCACCTTCGAGAAGTGATCGAAGTACCGGCTCTGGTAGTCGAAGCCTTCGGTGAGACCGCGCCGCGCGAGGCCCGAGATGCGCGCCAGGGTCTTGCGCTCGCTGAGCTGCTTGCCGAGGTTCGAGCCCGCGCCCGAGGCCGTGTCGCGGAGGGCCCCAGAGCGCCGCTGGAGCCGCGCTGAGAGCCGCGCCGAGAGCCAGTCGGCGGCCACCCGCTCGGGGTGGACGAGGGCGTACCGCGCGTACCCGCCGAAGATCTCGTCGGCGGCCTGACCGCCCACGCAGACCTTGACCCGCGAGGCCGCGAGCTCGGCCACCGCGAACATCGGCAGCATCGCCGCGCCGATGAGGGGCTGGTCTTGGTAATAGAGCAGCGTACGGAGGTCTTCGGCGAAGCGCGACCCGTCGAGGGTGATGAGCTCGAGGTCGAGCCCCAGGCGCCTGGCCGCGGCCTCTTGGAAGGGCCGCTCGTCGATCACGCCCTGCCCCGTGAAGTGGACGCCGAAGCACCGCGGCGGCATCGATGCGCGGGTCGCGAAGGCCGCCACGGCGGTCGAATCGATGCCGCCTGAGAAGAAGCTCCCCACGGCGACGTCGGCCATGAGCTGGTCGCGCACGACGGCGCTCAGCTCAGCCTTGAGGGCCTCGACCTGCGCCTCGGGGCGCTCGGTGCGCCAGCGAAAATCGCTGAGCTGCCAGTACCGCCGGTGTCGACGCGCGGCCCCGCGAAACTGCACATACTCGCCCGCGCGCAGCACCTTGATGTCGCGCAAGAAGGTGCGATCAAAGAGCGGGGTGTGAAAGTGCAGGTACTCATTCACCGCGTCGGGGTCGATGCGGCGGGGCACGTCGCGGCAGACCGTGAGGGCCTTGAGCTCGCTCGCGAAGCGCACGCTCTGACCGTCGTCGTAGAGGTAGAGCTGTTTGACCCCGAGGGGGTCGCGGGCGAGGGTGAGGGTCTTTCGGTCGCGCTCCCAGAGGGCGAAGCTGAAGATGCCTTGGGCCATCGCGAGGGCGTCGGGGCCGTCTTCGCGCATCCAGTGCAGGAGCGTCTCGGTGTCGCTCGAACCGCGAAACCGCACGCCGCGGGCTTCGAGCTGCGCGCGAAACACCCGGTGATTGTAGAGCTCGCCGTTGTACGCGATGACCGCGCCCCGGTCGGGGGTGAGCATGGGCTGCGCGCCGGTGGGCGAGAGGTCGACGATGGCGAGGCGCCGGTGCCCGAGCCCGAGGTTGCCGTCGATGTAGACGCCCTCGCCGTCGGGGCCGCGGTGCGCGAGGCGGCGGGTCATCGCCACGAGCGCTGCGCGATCGACCGGGCGCTCGGGCTCAGCGTAGTGGAAGATGCCTGCGACGCCGCACATCAGCGCGTGGCCTCGATCATCATCGCGGTGCCGAAGCGGTTGCCGAGCAGCCGGATGAGCGGCCGCGGCCAGGCGCGCCAGAGGAGCTGGTGGGCCCGCCCCGGGTAACGCTCGCTCGGGCGCATCAAGAGCAGGTCGCCGTGACCGAGCTGGGTGCGCACGGCGACGTCGCGAAAGCGGCCGAAGAGGGCCCGCGCTTCGGGCACGGTGTAGGCCTTGGTGCCGGGGCTCTCAAGGTGGTCGTGCACGGCCTCGCGGAGGCTCATCTGGGGCCGACCCTTGGCCGCCCCGTGCATGGCCCATTTCATCACCGCGACCCATGAATACAAGTGATAGATCATCACCCGCGCGCGCCCGCCGGGCTTGAGCACCCGGTACACCTCGTCGATGGCCCGGGGCGTATTGGGCGAGTGGTGCAAGACCCCGTACGAGTAGACGATGTCGAAGCGGGCGTCGTCGAAGGGCAGCGCCTCGGCGTCGCCTTGGGTCACCGTCGCGCTGAGGCCTTCGAGGGCGAGCCGCTCTTGGGTGAGGGCGACCCCTTGGGCCGTGAGGTCGACGCCGGTGGCGCGGGCCCCGGCGCGCACCCACTGCATGAAGTCGGTGCCTGCGCCGACCCCGACCTCGAGCACGTCTTTGTCGCGGCCCTCCCAGAAGCGGGCGAAGGGCTTGATGTACGGTTCGAGGGCGTAGCGCTCGTCTTCGAGCTCGCGGAAGAAGGCCCGGCGGTCGTCGGGCGAGAGGTCGCGGGTGCCGCAGGGGGTCGCGTCCCAGTGGGCGCGGACTGCTTCTTTGGCGGCGTCGGTCACGACATCACCTCGGGCGTGTCAGCGGTGGCCACATCGACCGGCAGGCCCGTGCGCAGCGACTGCAACGCCAGGATCGGGAGCCGCGCCGAGGCGTAGAGCTCCTCCCACGCGATGGGCCACGGGCCGCCGCGCTGCACGGCCTCGATGAAGCCCCTCAGCCCCGCGGCGTTGCCGCGCTCTTTGCCGCCGTCGACCTTGGTGACCTTCTCGCGCCGCCAGAGGCTCACCTCGGCCCAGTCTTCGACGATCGCGGTGCGACCGCCGCCCATCACCTCGAAGCGCTCGACCGGCGCGCCGCGGTCGCCGCCGGCCTGGTAGCTCACCGACGAGAGGCTCCCGTCGGCGTGGCGCACGGTGATGAACACCTGATCGTCGGTGGTCTCAAGGCTCGGGGCGGCGCCCACCGACTCGGCGTACACCTTCACCGGCAGCGAGCCCGTGAGCGCGATGCACGCGTCGAGGGCGTGGCACGCCTCGCCGATGATGCGGCCGCCGCCGACGTTCTCGTCTTGCGGCCACACGTTGCCGGGGATGTACCCCGGGGCGAAGCGGTACGACACCGTGCGAGGGCTGACCCCGCGAAAGTGATCGCGGGCGGCGACGAGGCCCGGCGCGTAGCGGCGGTTGAAGCCCACGGTCAAGATCGGGCATCGCTCGCCGAGCGAGAGCACCGTCTCGCGCACCCGGGCCAGCTCGTCGGCGGTGATGGCGAGGGGCTTCTCGACGAAGACGTGCTTGCCCGCCTTGAGGGCCTTGATGACCAGGTCGGCGTGCAGGTCGTGCCGCGTCGCGATGATCACCGCGTGGGTGTCGGGGTCGTTGAAGACCTCGTCGGCCTCGGTGGTCGCATACGCGAAACCTGCTTTGCGGCCCGAGTATTCTGCGTTGAGCCCGCGCGCGGTGCAGAGCCCCCGCCAGCGGATCGCGTCGACCTTCGAGAGCGCCGGCAGCATCACGAGGCGGGCGTAGTTGCCCGCGCCGAGGAGCGACACGCCGGGCTGCTCTTGCGAGGTCGCTTTGGGCTTGGCGAGGGCGATCTTGCGCTGCCTCGGCGCGTCGACGCCGGGGTACTCGATCACCGCCCCGAGCACCGGGGCGCCGGCCACGATGAGGTCGTAGGCCTCGGCCGCGCGCTCGATGGCGAAGCGGTGCGAGGTGAGCTTCTCGACCGGCAGCTTGCCCTGGCTCACGAGGTCAAGAATGGCCTCCATGTTGCGTTGCGCCGTCCACCGGACGTGGCCGAAGGGGTAGTCGTGACCCTGGTCTTCGTAGGTCGGGTCCATCCGGCCGGGGCCGAGGCTTGAGCTCACCGTAAACTCAAGCTCTTTCATGAAGAAGGGCGCCCGCGGGAGGTTGAGCCCCACGACCCCCACGAGCACGATGCGCCCCTTCGGGCGGGTCACATCGGCGGCGAACTCGATGGGCTCATTGCTCGGCGTCGCGGCGGTGATCACCACCGCGTCGACCCCCGCCGGGCCCGCGAAATCGCGGATGGCCTCGCGGGGCGACCCGGTGCCCACGGCGTCGGCCCCGAAGGCCCGCGCGAGCTCGAGCTTTCGCGGGTCGACGTCGGTGCCGAACACCCTGCACCCTTGGGCCTTCAAGAGCGCGACACAGATCTGCCCGATGAGCCCGAGGCCGATCACCAGCACCCGCTCGCCGAGGGTGGCCTTGGCGAGGCGCACGCCCTCAAGGCCGATCGACGCGACCGCGGTGTAGGCCGCCTGCTCGAAGGTGACGTTCTCGGGGATCTTCGCGAGGAGGTTCTTCGGCACCGACACGACCCCGGCGTGGGGCCCGGTGGTGGCCACGCGGTCGCCGGGCTTGAAGCCCTGAACGCCCTTGCCGCACTCGAGCACGATGCCCGCCGACGAGTACCCGAGGGGCATCGGCTCGTCGAGCTTGGCCATCACCTGCTGCGCGGTCTGGACGAGGCCCTCGCTCTTGAGCTTTTGCAGCACCCGGCGCACATGGTCGGGCCGCTCGCGGGCCTTGCCGATGAGGCTCTTGCGCGCCAACTCGACGACGTATCGCTCGGTGCCCGCGCTCACCAGCGAGGCGACGCTGGCCACCACCACCTGCCCCGGTGCCGCCACCGGGTCGGGGATCTCTCGCACCGTCGTCACACCCGACCGAACCTCTTGAACGACCTGAAGCACTCTCGGCAACGCTCCTTCCGACGTCGCGTGGGCGGCGCTGAGCCTCGGTGTCGCCCTCGGCCCTCGCACGCGCCAACGCGCTGCGCCGCGTTACTCCGAGAATCGAAGCCTCGCAAGCGACAGTTGCATGCCTACGGTGCGCCGCACCTCGCCCGCGTTCAGCGCAGGTGCCGGGTGCCCATCCGTTCGCGCCGCGCCCAACGCGCGTAGGCGAGCAGCGTCAGCCAACGAGAGTAGTACTGGCCTTGCGCGAAGCGCGCCCGCACCTCGGCGACGGCGCGCGGGTCGAGGCCCACCTCGGGGCCCTCGATTTCGGCGAGCTCGAGCCCCTCTCGGAGCCAGCGCTGGTACGGGATCCCGAAGCCCTTTTTGGGGCGATCCCACACCTCGCGGGGCAGCGCGGGGCCCACCGCGTCGAGCAAGAGCGGCTTGTTTCGCCGTCGATCGAGCTTGTGCCGCGTCGGCGTCGAGAGCACCCACTCGACGAGGTCTGCGTCGAGGAAGGGCGCCCGCACCTCGACGGCGTGGGCCATGCTCATCTGGTCGCCGTCGCGCAGGAGCGTGTTGCGGAGGTAGGTGCCGAGGTCGATGCGCGAGAGGAGGTTCAGCGGGTCGACGTCGAGGCCCTCCCACTGGGCGACAAAGCGCGTGGTCGGGGGGCGCGTCGCGCCGCGCAGGCGCTCGACCCCGGCGTGGGTGAACATCGAGTGTTGGGCGAGGTAGGCGGCCCCCACCGGGTGCGGCTCGGTGGCCCACTGAAAGGCCTTCTCGACCGGCGAGTCGGGCCTGAGCCCGAGGTGATTGCGCCAGGGCAGGAGCGCCCGCCGGAGGGCCCCCGGCACGGCCTTGCCGCCCCGCGAGAGGAGCCCAAAACGCTCGCGCTGAGGATAGCCCAGGAAGAGCTCGTCGGAGCCCTGACCCGACACCGCGACGGTGATCCCAGCCTGGCGGATGGCGTGGGTCACGAGGTAGACGTTCACGCCGTCGACGCTGGGCATGTCCATCGCGTCGAGGGCGCGGGGTACGAGGGCCCTGGCCTCGTCGAGCGAGACCTCGACGCTCTGGTGGCGGGTGCCGAAGCGTTGGGCCACGAGGTCGCTGTAGGGCTTCTCAGAGTGGGCGCTGTCGGCGCCGCCGAAGGTGACCGAGAAGGTGGCGAGGTTCTGCCAGTGTTGCTCTGAGAGCAGCACCACGTTGGCCGACGAGTCGATGCCGCCCGAGAGCAGCACCGCCACCGGCACGTCGCCCACCATCACATTGCGGAGCGAGCGCGAGAGCCGTTCGCGCACCCCGGCCACGGCCTCGTCGCGGCGCCGCGAGGGGTCGACGGCGATGTCGGCGAGCGACCAGTACCGCCGCCGCGCGAGGCGCCCGTGGCTGAAGGTGAGCACCTCGCCCGGGGCCACGCTCTTGACGTCGCGCACGAGCGAGAAGGGGTCGGCGACGCTGCCGAAGGTGAGCAAGCTGTCGAGGCCGTCGGGGTCGATCTCGCGGGCCACGAAGCCGCCGGTCAAGAGGGCCCGCACCTCGCTCGCGAAGGCGAAGCGTCGGGCGTCAGAGACGTAGTAGAGCGGCTTCTCGCCGAGCCGGTCGCGGGCGAGGGTGAGGGTCTCGTCGCGGGCGTCCCACAGGGCGAAGGCGAACATGCCGCGGAAGCGCGCGAGGCAGCCGTCGCCCCAGCGCGCGAAGGCCGCCACGAGCACCTCGGTGTCGCTGCCGCTGCGAAAGCTGACCCCGTAGGCTTCGAGCTCTTTGCGCACCTCGGCGTAGTTGTAGAGCTCGCCGTTGAACACCACCGTGAAGCGGCCCGAGGCGTCGTGCATGGGCTGCCGACCCAGCGGCGAGAGGTCGATGATCGCGAGGCGCCGATGCCCGAGCCAGAGGGGTGTTCCGCCGCGCGTCGACGAGGCCCAGCGGCCCTCGGCGTCGGGCCCGCGGTGGGCGATGGCCTTGAGCGCCGCCTCGGGGTCGACACCCCGCTGATCACCGATAAAACCGACGATGCCGCACATCAGAATCCTCGCCCCCGCGGGTCGTTGACCTCGCGCAAGAAACGCCACGTCTCGGCCGCGCACCGCGACCAGGTGAATCCGAGGGCCCGGGTGTACGACGCCGTCGCGAGCTCGGCCCGCGCCGTCGCCGCGTGCACGAGCCCCCGGAGCGCCGCGTAGAGGCTCCGCCAGTCTTCGGGGTCGAAGTACACGCCCGCGTCGCCGAGCACCTCGGGCATCGGGCCGCGGTCGCTGCACACCACCGCGAGGCCTGAAGCCATCGCCTCGACCAGGGTGTTGGGCATGTTCTCGCAGCTCGACGCGAAGACGAACACGTCGGCCTCGGCGTAGACCCGGTCGATGGCGTCGAAGCTCACGGGCCCGTGCCACGCCATCACGGCCCCCGCGGGGTCGTAGCGACGCAGCGATTCGGTGACGGCGCGGGCCATCGCGGGCACCTCGGCGGGGCCGTAGAGGTCGAGCCGCACCGGAAGTCCCTCGGCCACGAGGGCCCGCACCGCGGCGACCACCGTGTCGGGGTGCTTGTAGGGCGCGAGCTGCGACACCATCACCACCCGCAAGGGGCGGTCGCGGGTGACCTCGCGCGGCGGGCGCGGCGGCCGACGAAAGCGATCGTCGACGCCGTGGGCGATGACACGGCTCGGCGGCGCCTCGGTGCCGAGGAGCGGGCGGATCGCCTGCCGCGCGTACTCGGTGAGAAAGATCACGCCGTCGGCGCGGGCGAAGCTCCGGGCCTGGACGGCGCGCAGCGCGAGGAGCCGCGCGTGGGTGAGCGAGAGCCCGTAGCGTCGACGCTCGTCGCGCTCGAAGGGCAGCATGTTGCGGCACATCACCACTCTCGGTCGCGCCCCGGTCGACGAGGCGCCCCCCGGCACGAAGAGCAGGTCGCCGTCGCGGGCGACGTGCTCGGCGAGGCGCCGCGCTTGCCAGTGGGCGCGCTGCGGCAGCGAGCCGTCGAGGGCGGGGTCGTGGCGGACGGTGAGCCAGGGCGCGGGCGAGAGTCGGTCGAGGGTCTTCCGCCCCGACCAGACCTGCACCGACGAGACGCCGTGCGCGCGCGGGTCGACCGCACGCAAGAGCTGCACGAGGTGCGTGAGGCCGCCACCGGCGCGGAGGTTCGACGCGTCGACGACCACCCTCATCGGCGGTTCTTCCAGTGTGAGATGCGCGTCTGGGCGAAGGCCAGGGCCTCGGGGCCGACCATGCCGACACCCAGAAAGAACAGCGTTCGCGGCGCAAAGCGCGCGGCCGCGGGACCCTCGGCCCACCACCTGAGCGCGTCGGCGCGGTGCCCCGCCAAGAGGTGCTGAAACATCGCCTGCCCGGCGAATTTCTCGTAGAGCGAGGGCGCGGCGCTGCGAAACACCGCCCCGTGCGCGTGCAAGACGCCCTCCGCGTCGGCGGCCCCGTCGGGCGCGTCGCGGAGCATCCGCGCGGCCATCTTCGCGGGCGCCGAGGCGGTGATACGGTTCGTCGCGTCGGTGTGGATCAGCACCACCGGGGTGCGCCAGAGCTGAAAGCGCCAGCGCCGCGCCACCGCGAGGTGAAAGCTCCCCTCGTACGCCCTCCCGCCGGGGAAGCGCACCGTCTCGAAGACCTCGCGGCGGTAGCAGTTGAACCACTCGCTCACCGTGAGCCCCGCGACGAAGCGGCAGTACCCCTCGAAATCGAGGTCGAGGTCGGCGCCCGGGGCGGGCTGCGGGGTGTCGGGGCCGGCGTCCCAGCGGCAGGTGGTGGCCACGTTGCCGACCTCGGGCGCCGCCGCACGGCAGAGCGCCGCGAGCGCCGCGACCCCGCCCGGGAGCATCTCGAAATCGCTGTCGAGCATGACCAGCCACCGCCCGCGCGCCGCGTCGATGGCCGTGTTGCGCGCCGCACACACGCCGCGGTTCACGGCGTGCCGCAGGAGCCTGACCCGCGGGTCGCCGAGGGCCTCGATGACCGCCACGGTGTCGTCGCTCGAACAGTCGTCGGTGACCACGACCTCGATGCTGTCGTCGCACTGATCGAGCACGCTGCGCAGCGCGCGCGCGATCATGCCGCCTCGGTTGAACGCCGGGACGATGAAGCTAAAAAACAGGTTCATCACGCCTTCTTCTGGTCGCGCGCGAGGGGCCCTCGCCCGGCCGCGACCCTCAGCCCTTCTTGCCGGGCGCCGTAATGTGCGTCGGCGGCTTGCGGAGCCCCGTCGCGCGAAACCAACGCAGGCCGCGCTCGCGCACCTTCCACGGCAGGGCGCCGACGGTCTCGTTGATCACCCGACCGATGTTGCGCCGCATCGCATCGCGGGGGCTCATCATGGGCCGCCGTGAGAGGTCGACCCCGACCCCGTGCTCGCGGCAGAGGGCCACCGCGTAGGGGATCCACTGGCCCGCCGTCACCCCCGCGTAGAACTCCAGCGCGGGCGCCCAGGTGGCGTAGTACCCGCGCCCGTCGGCGTCGCTGCGACGCGCGCCGAAGATCTCAAACTCCCACGGGTTCTCGTGACTCCGCAGGAGCCCGAGGAGGCTCTCGCGTCGCCAGAACGCGGCCTGCATCGAGGCCCGGTAGGGCGCCCCGGGCTCGATCTCGCCCACGGCCTCAAAGCGCGCGAGGCGCAAATCAGGCGGCGGAAAGGGTCTCAGCCGGAGGTACGCCCCGCCGAGGGCTTCGAGGTCGCCCAAGCGCGCGAGGAGCGCGGCCGTATCGACCCGCCGGGTGAGCAAGAAGTCTTCGAGCACTACCAAGACCGTCTCGGCCTCGAGCGCTTCGAGCATCTTGCGGAGCCCCGCGCTCCAGGTCGTGTCGTCGCCGATGCAGAGGGTCTCGACGCCCGGCTCGGCGCATTGCAGATGGTTGGTGCCGAGCACCACCCGGAAGGGGCAATCGGGCCAGTGGCGCCGCAGCAACGCAAAGAAGGGCGCCCAGACGTCTTCGTAGCGATCGCACGAAGGCACCAGCAACACCGCACGACGGTCATCGACGCGCACGCAACACCTCGCGGTAGACCTTCTCATAGGCCTCGGCCATCACCGAGGCCGCGTGGGCGCCGAGTACGGCCCGGGCCGCCTCGACCCGCACCGCCGCGCCCTCAGGGTCGTCGAGCACCGCCGCCATGGCCCGGGTCATCGCCGCCACGTCGTCGATGTCGAACCACTGAGACGCCGCCTCGGGCACAAGCTCGCGGTGCGGCCCGATGGTCGAGAGGGCCAAGGGGACCCCCGCCGCCATGGCCTCCATCACCACGTTGGGCCGCCCTTCGAGGTGCGAGGGCGACACGAGCACGCTCGCCGAGCGCATGAGCGACCAGAGGTCGTTGCGGTAACCCGGCGTGAGCACCCGCGCCCCTACGCCCGCCGCGTCGACGATGCGACGGAACTCATCGAGCGAAGGCCCGACCCCGCAGGCCACCGCGTGAAGGGCGGGCCGAGACGGCAAGAGCCGCGCGAGCGCCTGGGCCAACGCGGCGGTGCCCTTGGCGCGCTGAAAACGCCCCGAGAAGAGCACGAAGGGCGCACCCTCGGCGACGCCCAGCGCGGCCCGATCGGCCAGCGGCGCGCGGGCGATCTCGTCGACCGGGAGCGCGTTCGACACCACCGCGATCTTGTGGGCGGGCCCGAGGTAGCCGCGCCACGCCGTCGCGGCGCTCTCAGAGTTGGCCACCACGTAGTCGGTCTGGCCGATCAGCGCCCGAAAGCCGCGGTCGGCCATCGACGACGAGGTGAACACGCACCCGCTGCGCTCTGAGAAGATCCACGGGAGCCCGAGCGAGCGCGCCGCGAGGCCGCCCCACGCGTCCATCCGGGTGAGCCAGGTCTGGACCACCTCGGCCCCGGTCTCTCGCATCACCGCGCGGAGGTGCCAGGGGCCCCGCGGATCCCATGCGTGTTGCAGCGGCGGCAGCCAGTGCACCCGGGCCCCCACCGCTTCGAGGCGCTCAAGGTTCGGCCCCCCCTGCAAGAGCGCGACATCGACCTGATGCCCGCGACGCACGAGCTCTTCGGCCAGGTAACAGACCTGCCGCTCGGCGCCGCCGCCCAACATGCTCGGGATGCAATGAAGAATGCGCATCGTGCCGCGCCCTGACCCTGACACGCTGCCGCGCAGAGCCTTCTCGGGGCACCTTTGATTCAACGGCCCGGGCTCGGAATGCAAGACAGATTCTTCACCCTCGCGCCGAGAGGGCCCGGTGGGGGGGGCGTGCCGCACGACCCAAGGCCTCTCAGGCGGTGTAGTGATGGCGTCGCGGGGGGGCATCGTCTGCGGTCTCCGATGCGTCGGCCCCGGCGCGGGTTCATCCGTTGGCGCGCTTCTCGCGGGCCGCGAGGGCGAGGTCGCTGTCGACCATGCGCGTGACGAGCTCGCGGAAGCCCACCGTGGGCCGCCAGCCGAGGCGCTCGGTGATCTTGCTCGGGTCAGCGAGGAGGAGGTCGACCTCGGCCGGGCGCAGGTAGCGCGGGTCGAGCTTGACGTAGGCCTGCCAGTCGAGCCCCACATGCCCGAAGGCGATCTCAAGAAACTCGCGCACCGAGTGCGTCTCGCCGGTGCCGACCACGTAGTCGTCGGGCACGTCGGCCTGGAGCATCCGCCACATGGCCTCGACGTAATCGGGCGCGTAGCCCCAGTCGCGCTTGGCGTCGAGGTTGCCGAGGTACAGGTCTTTCTGGAGCCCCTGCACGATGCGCCCGACCGCGCGGGTGATCTTGCGCGTCACGAAGGTCTCGCCGCGGCGCTCGCTCTCGTGGTTGAAGAGGATGCCGTTCACCGCGAACATGCCGTAGGCCTCGCGGTAGTTCTGGGTGAGATAGAACGCGTAGGCCTTGGCCGCGGCGTAGGGCGAGCGGGGGTGAAAGGGCGTGCTCTCGCGCTGCGGCACCTCAACCACCTTGCCGTAGAGCTCTGACGAGCTGGCCTGGTAGAATTTGCAGTGAACGCCCGTCTTCCGGATGGCTTCGAGGAGCCGCACGGTGCCGAGCGCGGTGACCTCGCCCGTGTACTCGGGGATGTCGAAGCTCACCCGCACATGGCTCTGGGCGCCGAGGTTGTACACCTCGTCGGGCTTGACGTCGGCGATCACCGACTGGAGCGACGAGCCGTCGTTGAGGTCGCCGTAGTGAAGATGCAGCTTCACCCCGGTCTCGTGCGGATCGCGGTAGAGATGGTCGATGCGCTCGGTGTTGAACGAGCTCGAGCGGCGCACGATGCCGTGCACCTCGTAGCCCTTCGCGAGGAGGAGCTCAGAGAGGTACGAACCGTCTTGACCGGTGATGCCCGTGATGAGGGCGCGGCGCGAAGTTGAAGAGACGTCACTCATGGTGGGTCACGACCAGGCGTAAAGTGAGAGAGCAGAGTCAGCGAGAGGTGGCAGCCTCTTGGGCCGCGAGGGCGAGGCGGTTTTCGCGGTACCACGCGATGGTCTTCTGGAGCCCCGTGTCGAAGCTCGTCGCGGCGGTGAAGCCGAAGCGCTCGCGGGCGCGGGTCACGTCGAGCATGCGGCGAGGCTGGCCGTTGGGGCGGTTCGCGTCCCACACGATGTCGCCGGTGTAGCCGGTGAGGCGGGCGATGTGGGCGGCGAGGTCGCGCATCGAAATCTCGAAGCCCGCCCCGAGGTTCACCGGGTCAGGGTCGTCGTAGCGCTCGGCCGCGAGCACGAGGCCCTCAGCGCAATCGTCAACGTAGAGGAACTCGCGGGTCGGGCTGCCGTCGCCCCAAAGGGTCACGGTGCGCTCGCCCCGCGCGTCGGCGTCGATAAACTTACGAATCATCGCCGGGATGACGTGCGACGCTTCGAGGTCGAAGTTGTCGCGCGGCCCGTACAAATTCACCGGGAAGACCACCACGAAGTTCGAGCCGAACTCTTGCCGGTACGCCTGGGCCATCACCAAAATGGCCTTCTTGGCGACGCCGTAGGGGGCGTTGGTCTCTTCGGGGTACCCGTTCCACAAATCGTCTTCGCGGAAGGGCACCGGGGCGAACTTCGGGTACGCGCAGATGGTGCCCGCGACCACCACCTTGCGGGTGCCCGCGCGTCGCGCCTCTTCGAGCACATGCAGCCCCATGGCCATGTTGTCTCGAAAGAAGGTGCCGGGGTGCTTTCGGTTCGCGCCGATGCCCCCCACCTTGGCCGCGAGGTGCATCACCACATCGGGCGCGTGCCGCGCGAACATCGCCCGCGTCGCCTGCGGGTCGGTGAGGTCGAACTCGGCCGAGCGCGGCACGATCACCTCGCCGGCCCCGCGGCGTCTCAGGGCCTCGACCACGTGGCTCCCGAGAAAGCCGCTGCCACCGGTCACCAACACTCGCTCGCCCCGAAGGCTCTCAGCACCCATCACGTTCACCCATCATCGGTCTCTGCCACCGTCGCGCCGACCCCGGGTCGGCATTCATCACAGCGGTCGAATTCGCAGCCACGGCGGGTCTTACCAGCCGACCGCCCGGGCGCGACGGCGGCGATGGGTACCACGAGGCGGCGCGATCGCCAACGCGCTCCTTCCCACCTCGGCCCGGATCGGATAACCCTGAACCGGGCTGCGACCGTCGTGATGAACGACCCGAAGTCGGCTCGCATCCGAGCCCCGGCGTTCGGTACGCGCGGCGACCGTTGACCTTCTCCATGCCCGCTGGTGGCCACCGTGGATCCTGCCAAAGAGAGCACCCTCGCGTCAGTCTTTCAGTTTCCCCAGATTCGCAGCCAGGTGGCCGCGATCCCTCTGGGGGTGCTCGTGATCGTGACGCCCCTCCTGCTCGGCGGCGCCCCCGCGTGGAGCGTGCCCCTCTCGGCCCTGCTCGCCGCGGCGGCCTTCGCCATGGCGGGGCTCGACCCTTCCTCGCTGCGTCGCGACCGCGTGCTGCGCGCCTGGCTGGCCCTCGTCGCGGTGATGGCCCTCCAGCTCGTGCCGCTCCCGCCTGCGCTCTTGGGGCTCCTCGACGCGGTCTCGGCCGAGGCCTCGGCGCACGCCCTCGACCCCTGGCGCATCGACCGAAGCGGCGCCTGGCGCGCGCTCCACCACGACCCGGGCACGGGCCTGAGCGACCTCGTGTACCTCCTGGGCCTCGGGGCGGCGTATCTCGCGACCCGGCGTGTGGCCTCGCGCGAGGGGCTCGACCGGGTGCTCGACGCCGCGGCGGCCTCGATGCTGCTCGTGGCCTTCCTCGCGGCGGCGCATTTTCTCACCGGGCAAGACCACGTCTACGGCTTGTATCGCCCGCGTGTGGCCTCGCCGCCGATCTTGTCGCCGCTCTTGAACCCCAACCACCTCGCGGCCTTCACCGGGGCCGGGGCCATCGTGTGGCTCGGTAGGGCGCTCTCGACCGAGAACACCGCGCACAAGCTCCTGCGCGGGGTCGCCGCGGCGCTCTGCGGCGCCGTCTGCGCGCTGACGCTCTCGCGCGGGGGCGTCGCCTCTGCGGTGGGCGGCGTGCTGGTCTTTCTCGGCATGAACGCCCGAAACGAAGGCACCCTGCGCGAGCCGCGCATCAACCGCAGGCTCACCGTGCAGAGCCTCGGGGGCATCGTCGCGGGGCTCTGCGTGGTGGGCGCCGGGTGGTGGGTCGCGTCGACCTCGCTCGCGCGCGAGTACGCCCAAGGTGACGTCAGCAAGTTCGAGAACGTTCGGCGCGCCCTCGGGCTCCTGCGCGGGCACGCGCTCCTCGGCCTCGGCTCGGGGGCGATGCCCGTGGCCGCGGCGGCGAGCGGGCGGCTCAACCCGGAGTACACCTTCCTCAGGGTCGAGTCGCTGCCGGTTGACCTCCTGGTGGCCTTCGGGGTGCCCGCGACGGCCTTCGCGCTCTATCAGCTCGGCCGCGCGTTGAAGCATTGGTTCCCGCCCGGGGCGGCGCCGCCGGTGTCGATGGCGGTGTGGGCCGCGCTGCTCTCGCTGGTGGTGCACGATCTGGCCGATTTTTCGCTCTTTCTCGGCGCCAACGGCTACCTCGCGGCGGTGCTCGCGGGGCTCGCCGCGGGTTGGGCCTCGCGCAGCTGGAAGCGGCCCCTCCCGCGTAACTCCGCCCGACGCGAGGCGCCCCTCGCGCTCGCGCTGGTGGTCCTCGCGCTCGGCATCGTGGCCCGCAACGCGACCCTCGAGAGCGACCGCGACCGCGTCGACGCCGCGATCCGTACGACCCCCGGCTTCTTTCGCACCGACGAGGCGAGGCGCGTCGCCGAGCGCCACCCCTTCGACCCCTACCTCCGGCTCTCGCTCGGCGCCAACGCGGCCGCCGAGGGCGACGCCGCGGCGCTGCGCTTCGTCTCCGCCGCCATGCGCCTCGCGCCCACCTGGGCCCAACCGCACCTCCTCCTCGCGCGGGTCTTTGCGGCCAACGGGCGCCGCAGCCAGAGCCTCGTCGAGCTGGCCGAGGCCCTCCGCCGGAGCGCCACCCTCAGCCGCCCCGCCGCGCGCCTCGTCCTCACGCTGAACCCTTACCCCAGCGTCGAGCAGCTCGACCGCGTCGCCCCGCCGGGCCCCGCGGGGCTCGAGTTCTTGGAGAACGTCGCCGAGGGCTCGCGGGTCGCCGCGTTTACCGAAGCGCTTGATGAAGTGATGCTGCGCCGCTGGCCCGACAACGGCCTCGCCCTCGTGCGCCGCGCCCAAGCGCGCCTCGCCGCCAATGACCCCGTCGGCGCCTCGGGCTACTGCGACCGGCTCTTGCGCGTGGCCCCGCGGCACGCCGAAGGCCCCCGGTGCCGCGCCGCCGTGGCCGAAGCCCGCGACGACCTCGACGGCGCCCTCACGGTGCTCGGTGACGCCCTCGCGCGGGTCGACGACCGTTACCCCCTCCTCGCGATGCGGGCCCGAATCTACGCCCGTCGCCGCGACCCCGCGTCGATGCGCCGGGAGACCGCGGCGATGCTCGAAGCCGCGGGCAGCGACCTCACGCGCCTCATCGAAGCGCACGGGCTCCGGGGGCAGCTCGAAGAGTCGGTGGGCAACCTCCGGGGGGCCTACGATGCGTACGAGCGGGCCCACGCGCTGGCCGTCCCAGATCAGCCGTTTCTTCTGCAAATTGCTTCACTTGCGGCGCGGCTTCGAGACCGCCCCGCCCTCGAACAGGCCTGCGCGGTCTTGATGGAGCGCAGCCCCCCAGACCCGAGCGCGCTGCGGCTCTGCGTGCGCGACCCCGACGCGGGGGTGTACCGCAGCGTCGCGGCGCCGAGCGTCGATGCCGCGGTGACGCCGGGCGACGACGCGGGCGAGGGGGCCATGCCGGCGCTCGGGGCCGGGCGATGAACACCCCGAGGTGGCCTCGCAACGGAGCCGTCGCTGCGCCACGCTGCGGGCGCGTTGTTCGAGATCGGCAATCTGGTAGAAGGCCCTCACACGATGTCTAGCGCCCAGGTAGAGAATGCAGCGGCACCGAAGGTTCGCCCCGAACTGCCGGTGGCGCAGGCCGAGGTCCAGCCCTCGGTGATCGACCAGCTGAAGGTGCTGTGGAAGCACCGGTGGATCATCCTCGCCGGGGTCGCCGTGGCGCTCTGTGTCGACGCGCTCTGGGTGCTGCGGCAGCCGAAGATCTACGCGGCCACCACGGTGGTTCAGTTCGAGCCGAACCCTCCGCGGCCCCTCGGGCGCCAGGTCGAAGAGCTCGACAGCTCGGGCCTCGGCTCGTACTGGAACATGCGCGAGTACTACGAGACCCAGTACCGCGTGGCCCGCAGCCGCGGCGTGGCCGAAGGCGTGGTGCGTCGCCTCGGGCTCCAGCACGACCCCGACTTCATGAACGTGCCGCGCGAGCGTCGCCAAGGCTGGCGCTCGACCTCCATCGCCGAGGCGGCCAACGCCCTCATCGGTCGGGTGCGGGTCGAGCCCGTCAAAGAGTCGCGGCTGATGAACGTGATCGTCGAAGACCGCTCGCCGCGCCGCGCCCAGCTCCTCGCGAACACCCTCGCGGATGTGTACATCCAGCGAAACCTCGACCACCGCCTCGGCGCCACCCGCGACGCGGTGCGCTGGCTGTCGAACCAGCTCGACGACCTCCGCGACAACCTCTCGCGCAGCGAAGACGCGCTTCAGTCGTTTCGCCGCGAGCACAACATCGTCTCTGAGAATTTCGCCGATCACCGCAACATCCTCGGCAACCGCATCGCCCGGCTCTCAGACGCCCTCACCGAGTCGCAGACCCGCCGCTTCGGGCTCGCCGCCAGGGTGGCCGAGATTCAACGCGCCGAGCGCGACGTGAGCCGCCTCCTCGACGACGCCGGGGCGGGGGCCGACCTCGGCGCGGGCACCGACGAACGGGCGCGCTGGCATCGCCAGGTGAGCGAGGCCATGAGCCGGTTGACGGCCCCAGAGTTCCTCTCGTCGGGGGTGCTGTCGACGCTCCGCACCCAGTTCGAGAGCGCCCAACGCGACGAGGCCGCGCTCGAACCGCGGTACCTCCCGCGCGCCCTCGAGCTCCGCGCCGCGCGGGCCCGCACCAACAACGTCGCGCTGATGTTTCGCGCCGAAGTGCGCAACATCGCCGGCGCCGCCGAGGCCGAGCTCCGCTCGGTGACGCGGAGCGAGTCGAACGTGCGGAGCGAGCTCAACATGGCCCAACGCCAGGCCGTCGAGCTCAACCAGCAAGAGATGATCTACGCGCGGCTCGCCCGAGAGCGCGAGAACCACGCGAAGCTCTACGGCATCGTGCTCGAGCGCGCCACCGAGGGCAACCTCATGCGCGACCTCCAGGTCAACAACATGAGCGTGCTCGACTACGCGCTCTTGCCGGTGCTGCCGATCAAGCCGCGGGTGGCGGTGAGCCTCGGCGTGGGCGCCGTCGCGGGGCTTGTGCTCGGGGTGCTCGCCGCGCTCCTCGCGGTGCAGGCCGATCGCACGGTGCGCTCGCGGCAAGACATCGAAGAGATCTTGCACGCGACCTGCCTCGGGTACTTGCCCGCGGTGAGCGGCCGCGGCATGCGAAACCAGTACAAATACCAGTACGGCGACACGCCGCAGAACATGAGCCCCATCGAGAACGTCGACCTCGTGGTGCACTCGCACCCCTCGTCGATGGTGGCCGAGATGGCCCGCGGCATTCGCACGAACCTCCTCTTCAGCGCGCCCGACAAGCCCTTCCAGACCATCATGGTGTCGAGCGCCTCGCCCCGCGAGGGCAAGACCTTCACCGCGGTGACCCTGGCCATCACCCTCGCGCAATCGGGCAAGCGCACCGTGCTCATCGACGCCGACCTCCGGCGCCCCCGGGTGCACCGCGTGTTCGGCGAGCGCCCGCCGGTGGGCCTCACGAGCGTGCTCATCGGCGAGGCCAGCCTCGACGAGGCCACGATGGACCTCGAAGTGCCCAACCTCCAGGTCTTGCCTTGCGGGCCGCTCCCGCCGAACCCGGCCGAGCTCCTTCACTCGCAGAAGTTCCTCGATCTGCTGGCGCTCCTGCGCGAGAAGTACGACCGCATCGTGATCGACAGCCCGCCCATCAACGCCGTCACCGACGGCCTGGTGCTCGGGCCGCAGACCGACGGGGTGGTGCTGGTGCTGCGGGCGCGGCAGACGCGGCGCGACCACGCCGCCGATGTGCTCAGGCAGTTTCGCTCCCTCGGCACCCGGGTCATCGGCTGCGTGCTGAACTCGGTCGACATGCGCGACGAGGGCCCGTCGTACTATTACGGCAAGTACGACTACTCGCCGCGCGGCGACAACGCGGCCTGAGACGCGCTCGGCCACTTGGCCCGTGGCCGAAGTTCGGGTAATGCCGCGCGTCGATGAATGCTCAGACGACGCGGCTGGCGGTGCTCTCGCACGACCCGATGAAGAAGCCGGGTTGGCGCGACGAGGCGCGGCGCGCGGTCACCTCGCTCGAAGGCCTCGAACGCGCCCTCGCGCTCACCGACAACGAACGCGCCGGGGTCGTACGCGCGCTGGCTCAGGGCCTGCCCATGAGCATCACGCCGTACTACCTCTCGCTCTGCGACAAGCACGACCCCGCGTGCCCCATCAGGCTCCAGTGCGTGCCCCAAGGGCTCGAATCGGTCGAGGTCCCGGGTGACCTCCGCGACCCCCTCGGCGAAGAGGCCCACGAGGTCGCGCCGAACCTCGTGCAGCGCTACCCCGACCGGGTGCTCCTGCTCGCCACCGACCGATGCTCGGTGTACTGCCGATTCTGCACCCGCGCGCGCATGGTGGGCCAAGACGGCGGCGCCCGCAGCGACGAGAAGCTCCGCCCCGCCCTCGAATGGATCGCCGCCCACCCCGAGGTGCGCGACGTCATCGTCTCGGGGGGCGACCCGCTGGTGATGAAGACCGAGCGGCTCGAACGTATCTTGTCGAAAGTACGAGAGATTCAGCACGTTGACACCATCCGTCTGGCCACCCGCGCGCCGGTGGTGCTGCCCTCGCGCATCACGCCGGGGCTCTGCCGCATGCTGCGGCGTCACGGGCCGATCTGGGTCATGACCCACTTCAACCACCCGCGCGAGCTCACCGCCGAGTCGCTCAAGGCCCTCGGGCGCCTGGTCGACCACGGCATGCCGGTGATGAACCAGACCGTGCTCTTGCGCGGGGTGAACGACCGCGCCGAGACCCTCGAAGCGCTCTTCCGCGGCCTCGTGCGCGCCCGTGTCAGGCCGTACTACCTCCTCCAGACTGACCCGATCCGGGGCACCGGGCACCTGCGGACGCCCCTCGCGCGGGGCATCGAGATCATGGAGCGGCTGCAAGGCAGGCTCTCGGGCATCGCGCTGCCGAAGTTCATCGTCGACACCCCCGACGGGCGCGGCAAGGTGCCGGTGGGGCCCAACTACGTGCTCTCGCACGCGCCGGGGGTCACCACGCTGCGCACCTTCCGCAACGAGGTCGTCGACTACATCGACCCGCCCGGCGTCTGAACGGCGGGCCCTTACTGGAGGGTGCGCGGCGAGCCCGCGCGGGCCTTGGCGAGGGCCTCGCGCACGGCGTCGGCGTCGCGCGCCGCGGGGCGACCGTCGAGGTACCGCGAGAGGTCTTCTGCGGCCGCCGCGTGGGCGCCCAAGGCCAGCGCGTGGAGCCCGCGATCGCGCACGAAATCGAGGGCGCCTGCGAGGTCGGCGAGGCGGTCGGCGATGAGCATCCCGCGGCCGTGGTCGCCCATCTGGTCGTAGATGCGCGCGAGGTTCCTGAGCATCCGGATGACCGTGAGCCGCGCGCCCACCGCGGTGAGGTGCTCCTCGCGGAGCGAGGCCTTGGGCCCCACCATGCGCTCGGTGAGGCGCTCTAGCTGAAAGCGGTCGAGCACCCGGGCGCCGAAGAAGGGGTCTACAAAGACGCCGTCGCGGCCGCCCATCCGCACGAGAAAATGCCCCGGGAAGCCGATGCCCTCTGCCTCGACCCCGGCCCGCCGCGCGAGGCTCATCACCAAGACCGCGAGGGTGATCGGGATGCCCCGCCGACGCGCCATCACCTGGTCGAGGAAGCTGTTCCGCGGGTCGTAATAGCTCTCTTCGTCGCCCTGAAAACCGAGCTCGTCGTAGAGGTAGGTGCCCACCGCCGCGGCCAGGTCTGCGGGGCGCGACAGGCCCGCCACGCGCTCGGCCAACACGCCCCCCCAGTCGTCGAGGGTCGCCATCACCTCGGCGGTGTCGAGGCCGGGCTGAAACTCATGCGACAGCGCGAGAGCGGCCACATCGAGCGGCGGCTCGGGGCACGCCGCAAAGAGCGACACGAGGTCGAGGTGGGCGAGGGGCTGCCGGGTCATGAGCCCACGCGCAGCGAGCCCAAGAGCTCATCGAAGCCGCGCCGCGCACCCTCGACGGTGCCCTGCGGGCCGGTCATCTTGAAGAACCAGAGCCCCTCGGCGGCCTCGACGATGGCCCCGAGCAGCATCTGGTTGTCTTGCGGCGCCTGCGGCGCGCCCATCATGCCGCCGCCCGCGAAGCGGCCCGTGACCCAGGTGACGTGCACGGTCATGCCGTTCACCGTGCGGCGCTCGCGGTGCGCCGCGTCGCCGGCCGGGCGCCCGTCGGGCTGCTGAAATTGCCCCCACCAGCGCTGGAGGTTGTCGTCGACGCCGCCGCCCATGCCGCGACCGAAATAGAACACCGTCATGAGGGCCTCGCCGGCGCCGCCGGGCACGCCGTACTGCGCCACGCGCATCGACGACGACGGGGCCTGACGCTGCCAGCCCGCCGGGTCGCTCCACCGCAGCGAGCCTTGCTCTGAGGGCGCCACCGCGGCGCCCTGAAGCCCCGGAACGCCCGTCGCCTGCCCGTGCGCGCCGCCCCCCTGCGCGATCGCGGGGTGACCCGCAGGCAGCGCCCCCGCAGGCCCCGACGCCGCGTTGGGCGCTCGCTCGGGCGCGGGCGCCGTCGCCGTCGCCGGAGGCTCAGGCGCCGCGTTCTTACAGGCCACACACAAGATCAAACCCAGCAGAAGCTTCGCGCCCATAGTCGGTGGGCGGCGACTATGCCGTCGCAGCGGCCCGTCGACAATGGCCGAGCGCACCGACGGGGGCGCCGCGAGGGCGCACTCGGGCCTTGCAGTTGGGGCGTCGCGGCGATAGGCCCTCAAGCCGTTATGTCGTACCGCCCCACAGAGATCGAGCCCCGCTGGCAAGCGCATTGGGAGAACCACGGGAGCTACGTCGCGACCGAGCTCCCGGGGCGCAAGAAGTTCTACGCACTCGATATGTTTCCGTACCCGAGCGGCAAGGGGCTCCATGTGGGGCACCCCGCGGGGTACACGGCGAGCGACGTGGTGTGCCGTTACAAGCGCGCCCAAGGCTTCAACGTGCTGCACCCGATCGGGTACGACGCGTTCGGGCTCCCGGCAGAGCAGCGCGCGATCGAAGAGGGCATCGCGCCGCAGGTGTCGACCGCCGAGTCCATCGTGACCTTCCGCCGACAGCTGAAGAAGCTCGGATACAGCTACGATTGGACCCGCGAGATCTCGACCGCCGACCCGACCTACTTCAAATGGACGCAGTGGATCTTCACCCGCCTCCTCGAGCGCGGCGTGGCCTACCAGGGCGAGAGCTTCGTCAACTGGTGCCAGGCCCTCGGCACCGTGCTCGCCAACGATGAGGTCATCGACGGCAAGAGCGAGCGCGGGGGGCACCCCGTCGAGCGCAAGAAGATGCGCCAGTGGATGATGAAGATCACGGCCTTCGCAGACCAGCTCCTCGACGGCCTCGAGCACATCGACTGGCCCGAGGCCACCCGCGTCGCGCAGCGCGAATGGATCGGCCGTTCGCAGGGCGCCTACGTCGATTTCGCGGTCGAGACGAGCGGCGAGACGGTGACGGTGTTCACCACCCGGCCCGACACCCTCGCCGGGGCGACCTACCTCGTGCTCGCGCCCGAACACCCCGCGGTCGACGCCATCACCCGCCCCGAGGCCCGCGAGGCCGTCGCCGCGTACCAGAAGCACACCGCCGCGCGGAGCGAGAAAGACCGCCAGGCGAACAAGAAGAAGACCGGCGTCGACACAGGGGCGCGGGCCACCAACCCCTTTACGGGCGAGGCGATCCCGGTGTGGATCGCTGACTACGTGCTCGCAGGCTACGGCACCGGCGCCATCATGGCCGTGCCCGCTCACGACGAGCGCGACTGGGAGTTCGCCCGCACCATGGGCCTCACCGTGCGCCCCGTGATCTCAGGCGGCGACGTCGCCACGGCGGCACACACCGGCGAAGGTACGATGCTCAACGCGGGCGCGCTCGACGGCACCCCCACCGCGGGCGGCGAAGCCATCGCCAAAATGGTCGCGTGGATCGAAGCCCGTGGCTGCGGCCGCGGCGCGGTCACCTACCGCCTCCGCGACTGGGTCTTCGCGCGTCAACGGTACTGGGGCGAGCCCATCCCCGTGCTCAAGCGCGGCGGCGAGGTCTTGCGCCCCTTGGGCCTCGACGAGCTCCCGCTGGAGCTCCCTGCGGTGGCCGAGTATCGCCCCCGCGACTCGGGCGAGTCTCCGCTCGCCAACGCCACGGGTTGGGTCAAGCTCTTCGACCCCGTGACGGGCCTCGACGCCGAGCGCGAGACCGACACCATGCCCGGCAGCGCGGGGTCGAGCTGGTACTTCTTGCGCTACTGCGACCCGAAGAACGATCGCGAGTTCTGCGCCCGCGAGAAGAGCGACTACTGGATGCCCGTCGACCTCTACGTGGGCGGCGCCGAGCACAGGGTCGGGCACCTGCTCTACGCCCGCATGTGGCAGCGTTTTCTCTACAACGAGGGCCTCGTGCGCGACCCCGAGCCCTTCGCCAAGCTGCGGCACCAGGGCATGGTGCTCGGCGAGACCTTCTACACCGCCGACAACAAGATGGTGCTGCCCGACGAGGTGCTCGCGCGCAACGACAAGCGCGCCACCGTGCGCGTCGGCGACGAGACCGTCGAGGTCGAGGCGAGCTTCGAGAAGATGTCGAAGCGCAAGGGCAACGTGGTGAACCCCGACGACGTGATCGCCCAACACGGCGCCGACGCGCTGCGGGTCTACCTCTGCTTTCTCACGCCCCTCGAAGCCGACAAGCCCTGGCAGACCGAGCAGCTGGTGGCCCAACGCAAGTGGCTCGAACGCGTCTGGCGGCTCTACTTCGAGGGCGACGACGACGCCCCCCGCGCCACCGATGAGGCCCCGAGCGACGAGGCGCTGCGGGCGCTGCACCGGGCCGTCGACAAGGTCACCCGTGACATCGAAAACCTCTCGATGAACACGGCCATCAGCGCCCTCCACGTCGCCACCCGCGACCTCGCCCAAAGCGGCACCCGGGCCCGCGCGGTGCTCGCGCCGCTGGCCCAGCTCCTCGCGCCCTTCGCCCCCCACCTCGCCGAAGAACTCTGGTGCCGCGGCCTCGGCTTCGAGGCCACGCCCCACGGCATCGCTCAGGTCGCATGGCCCGCCGCCGACCCGCGGTACCTCACCGACGACGCCGTCACCATCGGCGTTCAGGTCAACGGCAAGACCGCAGGCACCGTCACCCTCGCCCTCGACGCCGACGAGACCGCCGCGGTCGACGCGGCCCGCGCCGTCGCCTCGGTGGCCCGTCACCTCGAAGGCAAGACCCTCAGCAAGGTCATCTACAAAGCGGGCAAGATCCTCAACCTCATCGCCCGCTAGCGGCCTCGGCGCACCCGCAGCGCGGTTTCGCGCACTCTGCTACCCTCGTCGCGGGTGCCCATGACAAAATTTCAGAGCCTCGGGCTGCTTCTGGTCGCGACCGCGGTCGTCGCCTTCGGCTGCGCAAACGACAGCGCGGTGGGCGTCGCGCCCGACCCCGACGCGGGCGTCACGCACGACGTCGCGACAGTTGACAGTGTGTCAATGTTTGACGCCGGGGTCACCGACCTCGGTCTTGACCAAGGGCCCGACATCACAGTCGACGTGCCGGTGCTCTGTCGCGCGAGCGCAGACTGCGCGGGGCAACCCACGGGCGCGGTCTGCGACACCGCGACGGGTCGCTGCGTAGCCTGTCTCGCGACCGAAGACGCGTGCCCCGACGGCCAGCACTGCGACGGCACCGCCCAGCGCTGCGTCGCCGGATGCCGCAACGATCAGGGCTGCGCGAACGGTGACGCGGGCGCGCCTGACGGCGGCGCCGGGGGGGCGCTCCGTTGTGACACGCGGAGCCACCAGTGTGTGGCCTGCGTCACCGACGAGCACTGCCCCGCGGGCACCCTCTGCGTCGGCAACACCTGCGTGATGGGCTGCACCCCCGCGCGCCCCTGCGCCGCGGGCAACACCTGCTGCGACGGCGCGTGTGTTGACACGCTGTCAAATATCGCAAACTGCGGCGCGTGCTCGAACCGCTGCGCGGTCACCAACGGCGCTCCGTCTTGCATGAACGGCATCTGCGCGGTGGGCACCTGCAACGCGCCCTTCGCCGACTGCGACAACGCGGCCCTGAACGGGTGCGAGACCAACACCCTCAACAGCGCGGCGCACTGCGGGGCGTGCGGCATGGCCTGCCCGGCGCGCCCCAACGCGGCGGCGAGCTGCAACGGCGGCACCTGCGCCTACGCCTGCACCCCGGGCTTCGCAGACTGTGACGGCAACCCCGCGAACGGCTGCGAGATCGACCTCCAGAGCGACCCCCAACGCTGCGGGGCCTGCAACACCGTCTGCAACCCGCCGAACGGCACGCCGCGCTGCGCCGCGGGCCAGTGCGCCGTGGGCCGCTGCGTCGACGGCTTCGGAGACTGCGATGGCAACGCCACCAACGGCTGCGAGACCGACCTCCGCGCCAGCACCACCCACTGCGGCCAGTGCGGCACGGCTTGCGCGGCCCGCGCCAACGCCTTCCCAGGCTGCCTCTCGGGGCGCTGCGTGACGTCGTGTGTGATGGGCTTCCAAGACTGCGACGGCGAGGCGAACAACGGCTGCGAGGTCGACCTCCGGACGAGCCTCGGTCACTGCGGCGCCTGCGGTCGGGCCTGCGCGCCGCCCCGCGGTGTGGGCGCGTGCATGGGCGGCCAGTGCGCGGTGCTCTCGTGCGAGGCGGGCTTCGCCAACTGCGACGGCGACGCCGCCAACGGCTGCGAGGTCGATCTCCGCGTCGACCCGAACCACTGCAACCGATGCGGCAACGTGTGCGTGGCGAGCGGCGGTACGCCCGCGTGCCGGGCGGGGGTCTGCGGCGTCGGCACCTGCGCCCCGGGCCGCGGCGACTGCGACAGCAACGCGGCCAACGGATGCGAGACCAACACCCTCGCCGAGCCCACCCATTGTGGCGCCTGCGGGGCCGCCTGCGCGCTCGCCAACGCCACCGCGGGCTGCGCCAACGGTCGCTGCGTCGTCAGCGCGTGCGCGTCGGGCTTCGCAGACTGCGACGGCAACGCTGCGAACGGATGCGAGACCGACACCCGAAGCACCCCCTCGGCCTGCGGCGCCTGCGGCAACGTCTGTCGCCTCGGCAACGCCGCGGCGGCGTGTATGGCCGGGCGCTGCACCGTGGCCAGCTGCAACGCGGGCTTCGCCGACTGCGACGCGCAGGCCGCCAACGGCTGCGAGACCGACCTCGCGACCAGCGCCTCGGCCTGCGGCATGTGCGGCAACGTCTGCGCCGTGCCCAACGCCCAGCCCCGGTGCGCGGCGGGCCGCTGCGAGGTCGCGCGCTGCGACGCGGGCTTCGACAACTGCGACAACAACGCCGCCAACGGCTGCGAGACCAACACCAGCAGCAACCCTTCGGCCTGCGGCGGGTGCGGTCGCGTCTGCAACCTCGCGAACGTCGCCGCGGCCACCTGCGCGGCCGGCCAGTGCGGCGTCGGCCAATGCGCTCCCGGGTTCGCAGACTGCGACGGCAACCCCGCCAACGGCTGCGAGGTGAACCTCAGCGCAGACGCGAGTCACTGCGGTCGATGCGGCCTCCGCTGCGCCACCGGGGTGTGTCGAGACGCCGCCTGTCAGGTGTTCGGCGGCGCCTACGCGCCCAACGATCCGGGCTGCGCGAGCTGCCACACCGGCAACCCGCTCGGAGGCAACCTCTGCGGCTGCCCCTCGGGCTACCCCGTGTCGCAGAGCGTGCGGGTCATCAACGACTGCCGCGGCCAAGGCACCCAACACGGCGCGCAGATCGTCACCTGTAGCCTCGGGGCCCAGGGCGACTGGGCGGGCATGTACCAGCGCGACGATGCGGTCAATTGCGGCCGCGGGTGCCGCACGGTCAACCCCTTCACCGGCGCGTGCTCGTGCCCCGCGGGCACCACCGCGACCGAGTATCGCCTCATCGTCGACACGCCGTCGTGCAGCGGCTTCGTGGGCTCGCAGATCGGCCTCTGCACCGCCAACGAAGGCCCGCGCCCGAGCTTCGCCGGAGCCTACCAGGTCGACGACGGCGTACCCGGCGGCCTCGGCTGCCGACGCGCCAACCCGCTCACCAACGCCTGCGCGTGCCCGGCCGGATTCTCACCCCGCCCGATGCGCGTCGAGGTCGACAGCTCGCGCGGCTTCATCGGGTCGCAGATCTTCTTCTGCCTTCGCTGACCGGTCGGCGACTGCCCGAACGGGCAGGGGTCGTGCGAGGGGCCCGCGAGGGCGTTAGCATCGCCCGTCGTAGTGATGACGGCGGCGCTTCGCTTCAAGGTGCTTCGTGCGATCTCAGCGGTCTCACCCGATGAATGGGCGCGGCTCCACGCGGCCGATGCTGAGGCCACGCCGTTTCAGAAGTTCGCCTGGCTCGACGCGCTCGAACGCTCGGGGGCCGCGAGCCCGGCCCGCGGCTGGCACCCCTTTCATCTCACGGCCTGGCGCGGCGAGACCCTCGTGGGGGCGGCGCCGGCGTACCTGCGCGAAGACTCGAGCGGCGAGTTCGTCTTCGACTTTCAGTGGGCCAAGGCCGCAGCGCGCGCGGGCATCGCCTACTACCCAAAGCTCCTCATCGCCGTGCCCTTCACCCCCGCCACGGGCCGCCGGGTGCTCGTCGACCCGCGCGAAGACCGCGAGGCCGTGACCCGCTCGCTCCTCGCGTGGGCCGTGGGCGAGGCCCAGGCGCTCGGCCTCTCGTCGGTGCACATGCTCTTCCCGACCGAAGACGAGCTCGGGTGGGCCCTCGGCGAGGGCGCGATGCACCGCGCGGGGGTGCAGTTTCACTGGCAAAACCCGGGGTACGCCCGCTACGACGACTTCCTCGCGCGCTTCGACGCCAAGCGCCGCCACCAGCTCCGCCGCGAGGCCCGCGCCCCGCACGAGCAGGGCCTCACCCTCCGCACCCGCCGAAACGACGCCCTCTCGGTTGACGACGCCGACCGGGTGCACACCCTCTACTGCACCACCGTCGACAAGTTCGCGTGGGGTCAACGCTACCTGAACCGCGCCTTCTTCGCCGACGTGCTCGGGCGCTTCCGCGAGCACCTCGAGCTCGTCGAGGCCCTCGACGGTGACGGCCGCGTGATCGCAAGCGCCTTCAACGTCGCGAGCGAGACGCACCTCTACGGTCGGTACTGGGGCTGCTTCGAAGAGCGACCCTTTCTGCACTTCAACGTCTGCTACTACCACTCCATTGGCGAGTGCATCGCCCGAGGGGTCAAGGTGTTCGAAGGCGGGGCAGGGGGCGAGCACAAGGTCGCCCGAGGCTTCGAGCCGTGCGAGACGCGCTCGGCCCACTGGGTCTTCCATCGCGGACTCCGCGGGGCCATCGATGACTTCGTGAGCCGAGAGCGCGCGGCCATCAGGGCCGAGCTGCCGAGCCTGCGCGAGGCCGCGGGGCTTCGTCGCGGGGGCCCCTCAGGGGCGTCGTCGTAGAAGGCAAACTGCGGTAAAGGTTGAGACAGAATTCTCATGGCCCGTACCCCGAAAGAAGAGCGCGACACCGGCACAATCACCGAAACGAGGAAGAAGGAGAAGCTCCAGAAACCTCGGATGTACAAGGTGCTTTTGCACAACGATCACTACACCACCCGAGAGTTCGTGGTGGCCATCTTGATGGACGTGTTTCGCAAGAGTGAGACCGACGCCGTGCAGATCATGATGCACGTGCATCGCAAAGGTGTGGGCGTCGCCGGGGTGTACACCCACGACGTCGCGGCCACGAAGATCGAAGCGGTGATCCAACTCGCGCGGGCGAACGAGTTCCCGCTCATGCTCACGATGGAGCCCGAGGACGACTGAGTCATGGCACAACCCCCTACTGTCACCAAAGAGCTTCAGGCCGCGCTCCGCAACGCGATCACCGAGGCCGAGACGCAGCGCCACGAGTACGTCACGCTTGAGCACCTGCTCCTCGCGTTTCTCAAAGACCCGTGGGCCGCCAAGGCGCTGCGGGCGTGCGGCGGCAACCTGAAGAAGATCGAGAAGAAGCTCCGCACCTTCCTCGACGAGACGATGGAGAAGGTGCCCGAGTCGCAGCGGCTCGAAGTGCAGCAGACCCTCGGGGTCAACCGGGTGCTCCAGCGCGCGGCGATCCATGTGATGTCGAGCGAGCAGAAGGCCATCGACGTCGCGTCGGTGCTGGTGGCGCTCTTCCGCGAGAAAGAGAGTCACGCGCTCTTCGTGCTCCAGGAAGAGGGCATCAGCCGCGTCGACATGATCAACTACGTCTCGCACGGCACCTCGAAGAGCCGCGACGAGGCGGCGCTGCCCGAGCGCGCGGGCGAGGGCGACGCCGCCGAGGGCGACGACGAGGCCGCACCGGCCGCCAAAGACCCCCTCCAGGCGTACTGCACCAACCTCAACGCCCAAGCGGCCGAAGGCAAGATCGACCCGCTCATCGGCCGCGCCCTCGAGCTCGAACGCACCGTGCGGGTGCTCTGCCGCCGCCGAAAGAACAACCCGCTCTTCGTGGGCGACCCCGGGGTCGGCAAGACCGCCATCGCCGAAGGCCTGGCCCGCGCCATCCACGAGAAGACCGTGCCCGAGGCCCTCGCCGGGGCCACCATCTTCTCGCTCGACATGGGCGCCCTCATCGCGGGCACGCGCTACCGCGGCGATTTCGAAGAGCGCCTGAAGGGCGTGCTCAAGGCCCTCGAGAAGCATCCCGACGCGGTGCTCTTCATCGACGAGATCCACACCATCGTCGGCGCCGGCGCCACTTCAGGCGGCAGCATGGACGCGTCGAACCTCCTCAAGCCCGCCCTCGCCTCAGGCCGGCTGCGCTGCATCGGCTCGACCACCTACAGCGAGTACAAGAGCGCCTTCGAGCGCGACCGCGCTCTCGCGCGGCGCTTCCAGAAGATCGACATCGGCGAGCCCTCGCTCAGCGACGCGGTGATGATCCTCGAGGGCCTCAAGCCGAGCTACGAGAAGCACCACGGGGTCACCTACGAGGGCGAGGCCATCACCGCCGCGGTCGAGCTCTCGGCGAAGTACATCAACGATCGGCTCTTGCCCGACAAGGCCATCGACGTCATCGACGAAGCCGGCGCGCAAGACCGAATGCGCGGCGCCGCCGAGCGGACGCGACGGGTCACCCTCAAAGACGTCGAGGCCATCGTCGCGAAGATCGCGCGCATCCCCGAGAAGACCGTCTCGGGCTCCGAGCGCGAGAAGCTCGCGTCGCTCGAACAAGACCTCAAGGCCGTGATCTTCGGCCAAGACGGGGCCGTCGAGTCGCTCGCGTCGGCGATCAAGCTCGCGCGCTCGGGCCTGCGCACCGGCGACAAGCCCATCGGCAACTTCCTCTTCGCGGGGCCCACCGGCGTCGGCAAGACCGAGCTCGCCAAGCAGCTCGCGAAGATCCTCGGGGTCGAGTTTCTGCGCTTCGACATGAGCGAGTACGGCGAGCGCCACTCGGTCTCGCGGCTCATCGGCGCGCCCCCGGGGTACGTCGGGTTCGATCAGGGCGGGCTCCTCACCGACGCCGTCAACAAGCACCCCTTCGCCGTCGTCTTGATGGACGAAATCGAGAAGGCCCACCCCGAGCTCTTCAACATCCTCCTGCAGGTGATGGATCATGCGACCCTCACCGACAACAACGGCAAAAAGGCCGACTTCCGCAACGTCGTGCTCATCCTCACGACCAACGCCGGCGCCCGCGAGATGAACGAGAAGGTCGTCGGCTTCGGCGCGAAATCGGGCGCGCCCGACGCGAGCAAGGGCCGCGCGGCCCTCGAGCGCATGTTCACCCCCGAGTTTCGCAACCGCCTCGACGCCATCGTGGCCTTCGCGCAGCTCGACGCCGAGACCATCCTCCGCGTCGTCGACAAAGAGATCAAGGCGCTCGCGAGCCTCCTCGAAGACAAGAAGGTCACCCTCGAAATCAGCCGCGAGGTGCGCGGCTGGCTCGGCGAGAACGGCTACGACCCCGCCATGGGCGCCCGCCCGATGGCCCGCCTCGTCGAGACCGCGCTGAAGAAGCCCCTGGCCGAGGCCATCCTCTTCGGCCCCCTCTCGCGCGGCGGGGGCAAGGCCTTCGCCTCGCTCGTCGACGACAAGATCGCCCTCCGCTACGAGGCCCTCGCGCCGGCCGCCTGACCCCCCTCGACGGCCTCGCGGGCGACACCCCTGACGGCGGCGCCTCGAGCGCTTGACGGCGGCCGCGCCCGAGGCCCATCGTTGGGCCGCGCCGGGTGTGCCCCCTGCACGCCCGCACAAGGGGTTGGTGAACGAGATGCCCATCACACGACGACACCTGATGCTTTCGCTGACCGCCCTCGCCGCGGGGCTCGTCGCGGCCCCCCGGGCCGAGGCCGAGGTGCCCGCGGGGCTCACGCAAGCGGTGCTGAATTTCGAGGCGAACCTGCAATACCCCGCGGTGGCCACGCCCTTCGTGTCGCAGCGCGCGGCTTGGGTCGCGGCGGTGCGCGCGGCGCAGACACCGGCGGCCCTCGGGGCCCAACTCGCGCAGCTCGAATCGGCCCTCGGCCTCGCGGCGACGCAGCCCGCGTGGGGCGCTCGGCACGCACAGTGGCGCGACGCGGTGCAGTCGGCCTCGCAGAGCGCTGCGCTGGCGCGGCTCCTGGTCGAGTTCGAAGGGGCCACGCCGCAGACGATGGTGCGCGTCGCGTGGCGCAGGCAGCGCGGGGCCTGGGCGGCGGGGCTGCGCGCCGTCCGCTGAGAATTCTTCAGCCCCGAAGGCGAGGCATCGCGCTTGTGATGTCAGGGTGAACGCGCGACCCTCCGGGGTGATGAACGCGTACAACCTCAGAGTCCGCAACCTCGCCACCGGCGAGATGCTCATCGCCACCTTCGAGCACGAAGAAGACGTCGCGGCCTACCTCATCGAGCGGCCCGAGATGTTCGAGGTCATCGGGCTCCGCACCAACTTCGAAGACCCCGCGGTGCACGCACGGCTCAAGCCGCTCATTCGTCCGCTCAACGACGAAGAGCGCGCCCGCATGGCCGTGCTCGACGCCCAAGACGCCCTCGCCCGCGCCGAGGCCCAGGCCGCCGAAGCCCGCCGCGCCAAGGCCGAGGTCGAGGCCCACAAAGAGCGCATGCGCACCGCCGACCCCAACCGCCCCATGAAGGTCACCTGGGCCCGCGGCGGCGGCTTCGCCATGCTCGACCCCGCCGACACCCGGGCCATCTCGGCCGAGGCCCAAGAGGCCGTGCTGGCCTGGGTGGCCGAGCGAAACACCTGGGTCGAGTCGCGCGGCCAGGAGGTCGAAGAGGCCGTGGTCGAGGTGTGGCCCGGCCCGATGCCCCGAGACGGCGAGCGTGTGCTCCCGGGGGGGCGCTTCACCCCGGCCGCGAAGCTCGCCGCCGGCGAGGCCTGAGCGCCCCAACAGCGCCCAAGAGCAGCCCCAACCGGGCCGCTACCCGATGGGCCCCTCCCGGGGGCTCAGACGGGGCGCCTACGCGGCAGCCGCAGCCCTGTGCGTCGGCCCCGCCGGGGGCGCCCGCGTCGGGCGAGGCGTCGACGGCCGCGCCCGCGTCAACGGGCAAGGCGCCCGCGTCGAAGCGCACGACCCCCGCGTCGGTGACCGGCGCGTAGAACACGCCCCCCGAGCCGAGACGCCCGCGGTAGAGGTCTTCGCCGCCCGGAGCCGTCACCCGGATTTCGCCCGAGACCTCGCCGGTGCGGGCGAAGAGCACTTGGTACACGCGGCTCCCGTCGGGGTCGGCGACCCGCAAGCCCACCCGGTCGCCCTCTTCGATCCGCGACGCGGGCGGCAGGCTCGCGCTCGCTGACGACGGCACCGCGAGCAGGTGCAGGAAGTAGCTCGGCCCCGCGCCCACTGTCGAAATCTCAAGCCGCGCCCCGGTCGACTCGTCGGTCTGCGCGAGCGGGTCGTAGCGCATCCCGTTGACGGCGAAGCCCTCGTAGACCGCGCGCTCGGGCATCACCGGCAAGAGCGTGCGCCCGAGCACCCGCGTCGCGCCGCGCCCGAAGGCGAAGCCGTCGGTGGTGTCGAGGATGGGCCGCGAGAGGCCGTGGAGCGTGAAGCGCCGCGGGTTCGCCGGGTCGACCCCGTCGATGCGGTCGAAGATCACCACGAGCTCGGGCCGTAGGTAGAGAAATTGTCGTGTAACTTCACGAACTTTTGGCGTTACGCCGGGCGATCCGGTGCGGGTCGAATTGTAGGCCCGGGTGAGGTCGCAGGCGGTGTAATCGTGAAAGCGCAGGCTCTCGAACGCGGTCACGCTCGCGGTCTCGTATTGGGCGCCTTGGGTGAGGTTCGCGCGGTAGGCGTCGACCGAGGGGCGCGGGCGGCTCCAGTAGTCGACGACGCGTTGGCCGCCGTCGTTCGAGCCCGCGAGCATGCGCGCGTTGGCGAAGACCTCGCTCGGCTGAAAGACCGAGAGCGTGTTGGCGTGCACGCTGCGCTGGGCGTACCAGCTGATCCAGTGGGGCGACTCGAAGCCGTCGAAGGTGCCGGTGTGCACGATGAGGGGTGCGCGTCGGTAGATCTGAAAGCTGCCCGCTTCGAGGTGCTGCCGCGGGCTGAAGAAGTCGCCGCAGCTCAGGGTGATGTAGGTCGCGTCGTCGTCGCTCCACGACGAGCGCATCACCACGGCGTCTTCGGCGGTGGGCGAGAGGTGCGCGGCGAGGGGGAGGCTCGACCGCGCCGGCATCGACGGGCGCCCCGGGTCGTAGAAGACCAGCTGATGCCAGAGCTCTGGGCCGACGTAGTCGCTCCCCGCGGCGAGGCGCTGGGTCATCTCTTCGGCCATGCCTTGGGCCACCGACGAGCCCGTGCCCCAACTCAGCATGTCGAGCACTGGTCTGACGCGTCGGCTCTCGCGGAGCTGAGCCTCGGTGGCGTCGCCGTAGGTGGCGAAGCGCAGGTCAGGACGGAGGGCGTAGGCCGCGTAACGCACGGCGGCGCCGAAGGGGTCGTTGGCCTGGCGCTCGGCCCAGGTGAAGAGGTCTTCGCCGGTCGCGGTGCTCCACGCGCTCGCGAAGTACAGCGCCGCCGGCGCAACCTGACGGAACCACAGCGCCGGGCCCTCGTGCCACCAGTCGCGGGTGTACCCGAGGGCGGGCAAGAGCACACCTTTCCACCGGGTCTCGGCGTACCGGGTGAAGCGCTCGGCGTCGGCCGCGACGGCGCCCTCGCCGCTCAACGCGAGGCCCACCACGCCCACGGTGCTCGCTTGCACATAGCTCTCGGCGGCGAACACATCGTCGGGCTCGGCCTGAAGAAAGAACTGACCCCAGTTTCGCAGGGTCACCTCGTAGCTCGCGCGGTCGCTCGGCGTGATCGCGCGGTAGAGCCAATCGTAGGCCACCGCGAGGGCTCTCACCTTCGGAGCCTGCTCAAACAGAAAGGCCGCCCCGCCCGGGTTGCCGCTGCCCGGAGGCGTGCCCAGAGCCCCAAACTGATCGCGCAGAAAATCGAGGGTGCTGGCCTCTTCGAAGAGCAGATACCGCAGCGCGAGGTTGATCCCCACCTGCTCGGCGTTGCGGATGGGGGGCTGCATCCACACGTTCATCGGCACGGGGGTGGTGGCGCGGCAGGCCCGCGCGTACGCCGACTGCCCGTCGAGACAGCGGGCGCGGATGACCTCGGGTCTGAGCCCCCGTCGACCGTCTTCGGTGAGCCAGATGCGCGGTCGCATGGCCCGCACGCTGGTCTGCGCGCCCGCCTCTCGGCCGCCCGCCGCGAGCGCCGCCAAGAGAGCCCCGGCAAACATCGATCGAAGTGTTCGAGACGTCACAGCACCCACAGCGCGGTCTGAGGGTATATCGCGAGCGCGCGGCCCGCGTCAGTGATCGAGTGGCAGGTGATGCGATCGCCCCCCGACGCATCATCGGGGGGCGCGGCGCTCAGAGGCGCGGCTCGTTGCCGGGGTTGCTGGTGATGGTGAGGCGGTACGGGCGCGCCTCGTTGGCCTGGTACGAGCCCACCCAGACCTGGTAGAGCCCGGGCTGACCGTTCATGTCGATGCCGGGGTTGAAGTTGTACCGGTCGTCGTTGCAGACCACGCTGCCGTCGGGGCGCCGAACGATCAGCGTCGAGTCAGCCGCCGAGAGGGCGTAGATGCGCAAGAACGCTTGCGGGGTCGGCACGAGCACGACGTGATTGGGCGGGCCCATGTAGTACCCGCGACAGGTGCCCTCGCCGCGCACGCCGCTGCCCGGCACCGCGCCGCCCGTGCGCCCCGCCGCCATCGAGGTCGCGCCCGGCCGCGGCGGCAGAGTGGCTCGCCCGAACAAGGGCGGAAAGTTCGCCGAGAGGCCGCCGAGCGAGCCCTGCGGGTTGCCGTACACCGGCGGCGGCTGCTGCGGCTGCACCACCGGCGGCGGCACGTTGCCGCCCTGGCCCGGGGTCACGCCCTGGAGCTCGGTGATGGCCAACGAGTACGGGATCTGCTGCCCACCGCCGTAGCTGCCGACGTAGATGTCGTAGCGCCCCGGGGGGAGGTTGTTGAGGTCGAGGCCCGGGTTGATGCCGTAGGTGTCGTCGGCGCACCAGGTCATCTGGGTCGAGCGCACCATGATCGTGGTGTCGCCGCTCGCTTCGGCGAAGATGCGCAAGAAGCTGAAGCCAGTCGGCGAGGTCAAGATGTGTTGCGGCCGCACCGGGATGAACCCGCGACAGTTGCTCTGCACGTTCGACGCCTGAACCGGGCCGCCCGAGACGCCGCCGAGTCGCTGGGGGTCGGGCATGAAGCCGGTGTTGAGGGCGATCGGCTGCGCGCTGGCCGCCACGCCCACCGAGAGACAACCGAGAAATGACAGCGCGGCAATCCAATGCGAACGGTTCATGGTGATCCCTATCTCTCTCCCCGGTGAAGGCCCCAGACGGCCCGATCCTCCAGAAAGGCACCGTCGAGGTCAAGGGCGTTGGTGGGCGCGATACGCAACCCCGTGCACAACCATTCAAGATTCCTCGCCCAGGGGAGAGTCTACGTCTTGGCCCCCGCGGAGCTTCGCGCGGGGTTAGCCTCCCGGGGCTGTGCGCACCGCTGCGATCGCTCCGCTCTATGTCGCCTCGGGCTTCGTAGCCTTGGGGTGCGAGACCCTGTGGCATCGGGCGCTCGGCCCGCTGTTTGGAGCCTCCCAGGCGGCCACCGCGGTGGTGCTCGGGGCCTTCATGTTGGGCCTCGCGGGCGGCGCCCTCTGGGGCTCGGCGCGGGTCGACGCGTCTGCGCACCCCTTGCGGCTCTACGCCCACGCCGAGTGGGTGGTGGCGCTCTCTGCGGCGCTCTTACCGCGGGTGTTTCTGGCGTTGGTTCCTTGGGGCACGGGCCTGCCCATGGGGGCCAAGGCCGCGCTGGCGGGCGCCCTGGTCGGGCCCGCGACCTTCGCGATGGGGGTCACCCTCCCGGCCCTCGCGCGGGTCGTTCATCGCGAGACAGAGCCACTCGGGCGCACGGTTTCGGTGCTCTCGACGCTGAACCTCGGGGGCGCCATGCTCGGTCCGGCGGCGGTGTCGTTCGGGCTCGTGGCCCGGGTGGGGGTCGCCCACGCGGGGGCGATCTTGGGCGCCGTGGCCCTCGCGGTGTCGATGATGGCCTTCGCCCTCGCGCGGCACGAAGACGCGGTGCACGAGCCCGCGACGCAGGGTGAGGCTGACCCCCGCCCGTCGCGAGAGGTCCTCGCTTTGGCGTTGATCCTCGGCACCCTCTCGTTCGCCCTCCAGCTCATGTGGAACCGCGCCCTCGCCCTCGTCTTGGGCGCGAGCGCGTACACCTTCGCGGCGGTCACCTCGGTGATCGTCGCGGCCCTCAGCGCTGGCAACGCCACCAGCGCGGCGCTGCCAGCCCTCGCGCCCGCGGCGTGGTGGCGTCGGGTGGCCTCGCACCTCCTCTCGTTGGCCATCACGCTCTGGCTCGGAAAGCTCACCCTTCACGTCGCGCCCTCGCTCATCGCGCGATTGGTGATGGCCGAGCGCTCGGTCTTGCCGCTAAGGCTCTTGATCGTGCTGGTGGTGGCGGGGCTCCCGTCGCACCGGGTGGGGGCGCTCTTCCCGCTGTTGGTGTCGCAGCGGCGGAGCCGTCGGGTGGGCGCCACGGTGGGCCTCGTCTCGACCGTCACCACCGTCGGAAACGCCCTCGGCGCGCTCCTCGCGGGCTTCGTCCTCGTGCCCCGTTTCGGCCTCGAGCGCTGCCTCCTCGGGTGCGCCGCGCTGCCCCTCGGGCTCAGCGTCGTCGCCGCCGCGCGGGTCTCGCTCGATCACCTCCGCGGCACCGCCCTCGCCGCCGTGGCTGCAATGTTGACAGCGTACACATTGACCCCGCGGTGGGACCCGGCCACCCTCTCGTCGGGCACCTTTCGCGTCTCGGCCTACCGCGACCGCGCCGCGGCGAGCGTCGCCGAGGGCTGCGACCCGCGTCGACGTTTTCAGCACCGCACGCTGTTGTTTCAGCGCGACGGCGCGCTCGGCACCGTGGTGGTGCTTGGGCACTCTGACGGGCCCGAGTGTTCGCTCTACTCTCTCCGGGTCGACGGCAAGGCCGAGGGCTCGGTCTTGGTCGCCGCGCCCTTGCGTCCGGGCCTCTGGCCGACGGCGCCCGTGGTGGCGGGCGGAGACCTTCCGACGCAGGTGCTTTCGGGCGCGCTGCCCGCGCTCTTTGGCCCCACTGACGACGTGATGCTCATCGGTTGGGGCACGGGGCTCTCGGCGCGGGCGCTCCTTGATCTCGGGCCGCGGCGGGTCACCGCGGTCGAGCTTGAGCCCGCGGTGCGCGACGCGGCGCGGCTCTTTGACGCTCGGGCGGTCGACGACCCGCGGGTGCGTTGGCACCTCGACGACGCCCTTACGGTGCTCGCCTCGCACCCCGACGCGCGCTACGACGTGATCGCGTCGCACCCTTCGAACCCTTGGGTGGTGGGCGCCTCGTCGCTCTTTACCGATCGCTATTTCGCTCTCGCGCGGAGCCGACTCCGGCCCGGCGGCCGCATGCTCGCGTGGGTCCAGCTCTACGAGACCGACCCCGAGGCGGTGCGAGCGCTGGTGGCGAGCTTTGTGTCGGTCTTTCCGTGCAGCCACGCGTTCTTGCCGGGGCGCGAGCACCGCGACCTTGTGC
Organism: Myxococcales bacterium; assembly: GCA_016792845.1. Taxonomy (GTDB): domain Bacteria; phylum Myxococcota_A; class Polyangia; order Polyangiales; genus JAEUKH01. The sequence goes on from JAEUKH010000016.1 coordinate 139,659, forward strand.
TCCTGGGCTTCGACGATGACCAGGCCCGAAGCACCGCGGCGCTCCGCGCGAGGCTCGAAGCGCGAGACCCGAGCCTTCGCGGCCCCGTGCTCGCCCGGGCGGGCATCGCCTCTGACGACGCCCTCATGGCGACCCATCGCGCGGGGCCCTCGGCTCTCCAACGCTGGAGCGCGGGCGTGCCCCGCCACACCCTCGATCGCCCGTGGGCTGAGTTTCGCATCGCCGATCGCATGCTCCGTGGCGACGGCGCCTCGGGCGACGCGGTGCTCGAGGGCCTCGCCCACGGCGATTAGTGCTAGCACTGTCTGTCTCACCGCGTTGTGACGTGTCGCGCCGCCGAGGTTGCCGATGTCGATCTACCGAGAGTTCTTCGACCCCCAGGCCCAACAGCGCGCGGCCCTCGAAGCTGCGCTCGACGCGCGCATCGCCGCGCTGACCCCTGCCTTCTGGCGCTGCCTCACGCGGGTCGCCCGGGCCCAGTACGAGACCCTCGCGGCCGCCCTCGCGGCGCTGCCCCGGAGCGAGCCCGGCGACGAGGCCCTGCGTCTCCAAAACGCGCGCGCGCAGCTCGTGACGCAGCTCCACGGGTGGCTCGACGCCGCGCTCGACGCGCTGGCCCACGACGACGGGCGATGGCGCACGCGGCTTGAGCCCTTCGGCTTTGACGCCCAGCCTGCGACGGCGCCGGTGGCCGACGAAGACCGCGCCGCGGTCGACAACGCGCACTTCGTGCTGCGAGGCGTGGGCGAGGGGCTGAGCGGCCCCTACGGGCTCGGCCCGCGTCGCTGGGCGTGGCGCTTCGGCGCGGGCGACGCGCCCTTCGTGTTTTGCCTCGAACGCCTTCGCAAAGCGGCGCTCTTCGGGCCTGACGTGGCCACCAGCGTCAGCGCGCTCATCACCTCGGTGCGCCCCACCGCGCCGTGCCTGCGCATCAGGCCTCTCGGCGCCCTCGACGGCGCTTCGACCGCGGTGCGACTCGGCGACGTCGACTGGGCCCGCATCGTCGAGCGCGAGCCCGGGGCGAACGCCCTCACCGCCGACCCGCTGTTCACCAAGGGCCTCGCGCGGGTCGCCCGAGACGACGCGCCCTCGCTCGACATCGACGGCGGTCTGGCCCGTCTGTCTTGGCATTTCGACCCTCGGCGCGAAGCGCTCCGCGGGGCCCTCGCCGCCCTCACCGCGGCCCGGAGCCTCGCCCCGACGCCGCTCTCGGCGCCGCGCTGAAGCCGCGTGCGAGGGGCCGCGCGAGTGCGGTACAACGCCGGTCCATGCGCGAAGACTCTCTGCCAGTGCTGGTCGCAGGCACCACCCACCCGAGCCTCGGGCGCGACGTCGCCGCGCGCCTCGGGGTGCCGCTCTGCCCGGTCCGATTCACCCGCTTCTCGAACGAGAACCTCAAGGTCGTCATCGAGGGCGCGGTGCGCGACCGCGACGTGTTCGTGCTCCAGACCTCGTGCCCGCCGGTGAACGAGTCGCTGATGGAGACGCTCATCCTCCTCGACGCCCTGCGCACCGCAGGGGCCGGGCGGGTCACCGCGGTGCTGCCGTACTTCCCGTACTCCCGGAGCGACAAGCTCGACGAGCCCGGGGTGAGCATCACGGCCCGCCTCGTGGCCGACCTCCTCGTCTCCGCGGGGGCGGGGCGCATCCTCACGCTCGATCTCCACGCGCCGCAGATCCACGGGTTCTTTCGCGTCCCGATGGATCACATCACCGCCATCCCGACCCTCTGCGCCTCGCTCGCCACCGAGGCCTCGGCGCCGCGCGTGGTGGTGGCCACCGACATCGGCGAGGCCAAAGACGCAGGCCGCTTCGCCGCCCGGCTCGGCGTACCCCTCGCGGTCATCGACAAGCGGCGCACCGACGACAGCGAGCACGCCGTGCCCCACACCCTCGTGGGCGACGTCGCGGGGCGCCACGCGCTCATCGTCGACGACGAGATCGCCACCGGCGGCACCATCCTCGAAGCCGCCGAGATGGTCTTGCGCATGGGCGCCGCCAGCGTCGAAGCCGCGGTGGTGCACCCGGTGCTTTCGGGCAACGTGATGCAGCGCCTCAGGGCCTCGCCGCTCCGCCGCCTCAGGGTCACGAACACCATCCCCTTGCGCCCGGAGTGCGTCGACGATCGCATCGAAGTGGTTGATATCGCACCACTTATCGCCGACTCGATCGGGCGCATTCACAAGGGCGAGCGCCTCGACGACGTCGCCTCGCGCCGCTAGGGCCCGCGGGGCGACAATTCCGCTGCGCGGTCATTGCGCAGCGCCCGCGAGGTGTTACCAGCGCCGCACACAAGGAGCGACGACGATGACATCGATGGCGGGCAAGTTTTGCATTGTGACGGGCGCCAACACAGGCATTGGCAAAGAGACGGCGCGGGGCCTCGCGGCGATGGGCGCCACGGTGGTGCTCGGCTGCCGCAACGTCGACAAGGGCGAGGCCGCGAAGGCCGACATCGCGGCGACGGCGCCCGGCGCGACCCTGCACGTCTTGGCCCTCGACCTCGGCGACCTCGCGAGCATCGCGCGCTTTGTACGCGCGGTCGAGGCGCTCACCCAGAAGGTCGACGTCTTGGTGAACAACGCCGGGGTCTGGGTGACCGCGCGGGCCACGACCCGCGACGGCTTCGAGACCACCTTCGGCACCAACCACCTCGGCACCTTCCAGCTGACGCGGCTGCTCTTGCCGCTGCTCGAAGCGGCGGCGCCGGCCAGGGTGGTGGTGTTGTCGTCGAAGCTTCACTACCAGGGTAAGCTCGATTGGGCTGATCTCATGGCCGAGAAGAGCTTCGGCGGCCCCCGGGCCTACAACCAGTCAAAGCTCGCCAACGTGCTCTTCACCAAGGCGCTGGCGCGTCGTGTGGCCTCGCGCGGCATCACCGTCAACGCCGTGCACCCGGGCGTCGTGGCCACCGAGCTGGCCCGCGACTACCCGAAGCTTTTGGTGAAGCTCTTCCATCTCTTCTTGCTCACGCCCGCCGAGGGGGCCGCATGTTCGCTCTATGTGGCCACGTCGCCCGCGTGCACGGCGACCGGTGGCTACTTCGAGAAATCGCGCGAGAAGAAGGCCGCAGCGGCTGCCCTCGACGAGGCCGCCCAGGAGCGCCTCTGGGCCTTGTCTGAGACGCTGATCGACGCGGCGTTGAAGCGCAGCGAAGGGGCCGAGGCGGCCCGCTGAGCGGGGCCTAGAGACGCGACCAAGTCGTCGGACCGAGCACCGCGAAGGGGCGCAAGTGATGCAAGGCGACGGGGCGAAGACGGGCTGTTGGCCCGTCGAGACCCGGCAACGCAGCAGCGCGCCGCGGACCTGAAGTAGGGCGACGGGAGACGACTTGGTCG
>JAEUKH010000040.1 GCA_016792845.1 Myxococcales bacterium
GAGGGCGGTGCGAGCCACAGGGGGTGAGGTCACGCCTGCCGCGAGGGCGGTGCGACCCCAAGGGGGTGAGGTCACGCCGGGCGCCGATCGGCACTCAAGCTCGCAAACACAGAGAAAATCCGCGGGTAAACCTCAGCCTGAGAGGGAGAGGGGGCGCGAGGGCTGGGCATCCCCCAGGGGGTGAGGTCACGCCAGGCGCAGGGCCGTGCATCCCCCAGGGGGTGAGGTCACGCCACGCGCAGGGCCGTACGCCCCAAGGGCTGGGGTAAAGTCGGGCGCCGATCGGCTCTCAAGCGCGTAAACACAAGGAAGTTCCGCGGGTAAACCTCAGCCCTGTCAGGAGAGGGCGCGCGAGGCTCGTGGCCCCAGGCGGGTGAGTTCACGCGGTCGCTGACGCGCGGTGCAGCCTCGACCGATCGGGCACCTCGCCCCCTCGGCCGACACCACCGCAGTTGCAGACACGGCCTAGCAGGCCAAGATCCGCGCGACGCCCTCGATGCTGGCCCGCAGCGCCGTCGCCATGGCGTCGCGGGGGCCGGAGCCCTGCAAGACCAAGAGCAAGGTCTCGGTGCCCACTCGCACGGGGTGCACGTCGACGTCGACGACGCGCCGCGGGTCGACCGCGTAGCCGCGCCCGTCGGCCAGGAAGGGCGCGTAGGCGGCGAGCTCCTCGCAGGTGCCGCGGTCGCCGTCCCAAGCGATGACGACGCCTTCGTCGGTGGCGAGGCAGAGCTGGGCGAGGCCCGCCCGGGTGCGCTGCGACGCGAGGAGGTAACGCAGCGCCATGTCGAGCTGGTTCGAGCGGTGAACGCGGCGCTCGCCGTGCGAGAGGAGTTCGGGCCCTTGGGTGCGCGAGGCGTTGTGCATGCGCTCACGATGGCCTGCCTCGCGGCGCGCGCTCCACTTCGTGACGAGTACGGCAGAGCTCTGCCGCTTCTCAAGCCTCGCGCTGCGAGAGCATGGTCTCGATCTCTTGGAGCGCCGCGCTGATGCTCGCCTTGCCTGCCTTGCCACCGTACGTGAGGGGCGTCGCGGTGGCGCGGGCCGCTTCGACCACGGGCTCGAAGTGCCGATGCCCGATGAGCTCGTCGAGCACGATCACGGCCCCCACGCGGCCGTCGCGGAGCCGACGTTCGAGGCTCTGAATCACGCGGGTGGCGTTGCCCTCGGTGGCCTCCCACTCGATGCCGTCGCCGAGCTGGCGCTGGAGCCGGTCGACCTTGTCGTGCTTCACGAGGCCGCCGAGGAGCACCACCGGCAAGCGCCGCAAGAGGGCCTCGATGAGCGGCAACGGCGGCAGGTCGTGGGGCTCTTCGGCGGCCACCGGGAGCGGCCCCACGGGGGTGTTGTGCAGCGCCCGCGCGAGCACCCCGGACGGCTTTTTCGGCGGCGCCGCGAGGACGCGCTCTCGCTCGCGCCGCGCCTGCTCGGCCTTGCTCTGCCAGTTGGCGACGTGGTTGCGCGAGAGCCCGAAGACGTCGCGCACGTTGCGGTCGCCGGCGATGCGGGTCAGCGCGCGGATGGTCTTGCCGCAGAGGTCGTCAGGGTCGCTCGTGCCGTGCGATTGGAGGTGCCGGGCCCGGGCCGCGAACTCTTCGGCGTAGGGCTTGAAGAGCTCGGCCGGGCAGTTCTCGAGGTCGCCGTCGCGAAACTCGCGGTAGAGCTCGATCACCTCGGGCGACGGGGGCTCGTACCGCTCGCGCTCGGCGTACCCCCCGTGACCGTCGTGACCGCCCGGGTCGGTCGGCGCGGCCGCGACGGGCCGCTGCGGCACCACCGCGGGTTGGGGGGCCTCGACCCGCACGTGCACCTCGGGCAGCTCGTTGACGAGGTTGCGCAGGGCCAGGGCCGCGCGCACGGCTTGCCCCGCGCTGCGCGGCAGCTCGATGCCGTTACGACCCGCGAGCTCGGCCGCGAGGTCTTGCTCGACGGCGCGGAGGTATTCATCGAGCGCGACGCGGATGCGGTCGGCCCGCTGGTGACTCAACGCCATGCGTTCAGCAAGGCTACTTCTCAGCCGATCGAGGAAATCTTCAAGTGGGCTCATCTCACGGGGTCTACCCCGCTTTGAACCCCGAGACCACCACAGAACGTGCCTTCGGGCCGCTCACGCCGACCTCGTCACCCTGCGAAAAAATGCGCAGCGTCTCGTGCACAAATGCCTCAGCGCGGCGTGCCTTGATGGCCTCTCGCATCGCGCGCATGAGGGCGCCGAAGAACCAGAGGTTGTGCTGAGAGATCACCCGCGCGGCGAGGATCTCGTCGCAGACGTAGAGGTGCCGGAGGTAGCCGCGGGTGTAGCGCCCGCCCTCGCCGTTGCAGCAGGGCCCGTCGCAGCGCGGGTCGATGGGGCCGTCGTCGAGCTTGTGGCGGGCTTGCTTGATGTTGACCCGGCCCGTCCAGGTGAGGGCCTGGCCGTTGCGGGCGTTGCGGGTGGGAAGCACGCAGTCGAACATGTCGATGCCGAGGAGCGAGCCCACCAGGAGGTCGCGCGGCGTGCCCACGCCCATGAGATACCGCGGCTTCGCGCTGGGCATCTGGTGCGCGACGGCCGCCAGGACGCGGTGCATGTCTTCGACCGATTCGCCCACCGAGAGGCCCCCGAGCGCGAGGCCGTCGAAGCCGAGGTCGCCGAGGTCGCCGAGGTGGGCGAGCCTGAGGTCTTCGTGGATGCCGCCCTGGACGATGCCGAAGAGGGCCTGACGCGCAGCGCGGGGCGCGCGCAAACAACGGTGGGCCCAGGCCGTCGAGCGCTTCATCGCGCGCTCAATGGTGGGGCGGTCGGCGTCGCCCGGGGGGCACTCGTCGAGCACCATCGCGATGTCGCTCGCGAGGAGCGATTGCACCCGGATGCTCTCCTCCGGGGTCAACCTCCGTGGGCTGCCGTCGAGGTGCGAACGGAACGAGACGCCCTCGTCGTCGACCTTGCGGAGCCCCGAGAGCGAGAAGACCTGAAAGCCCCCCGAGTCGGTGAGCATGGCCCGCGGCCAGCGCGAGAAGCGATGCAAGCCCCCGAGCCCCGCGACCACCTCGGCGCCGGGCCGTAACCACAGATGGTAGGTGTTGCCGAGCACGATGCCCGCGCCGGTGGCGGCGACCTCTTCCATCGAGAGCGACTTCACCGTGCCGAGGGTGCCGACGGGCATGAAGGTCGGCGTCTCGACCACCGCGTGCGGGGTGGTGAGGGTGCCCACCCTCGCGTGGCCATCGGTGTGGAGGGTCTCAAACGAAAAGCCTTCGGTCACCAGCGCGCTCATCGACCGCGCTCATAGCACCGACCGGCCCGCGGCGGTGCCCTCACCCGATGAACATCGCGTCGCCGTAGCTGAAGAAGCGGTACCGCGCCGCCACCGCCTCGGCGTACGCCCGCCGGGTCAGGTCGGCGCCCGCGAAGGCCATCACCAGCGCCAGAAGCGTCGAGCGCGGGAGGTGAAAATTGGTCACCATCGCGTCGACCACCCGGAAGCTGTACCCGGGCTGAATCAAGAGCCGCGTGTCGCCGCGGGGCGGGCCGTCGAGGGCCCACGATTCGAGCGCCCGCACCGCCGTCGTGCCCACCGCCACCACGGGGCGCCCCGTCGCCCGGGCCGCGCGCACCGCCGCCGCCGTCGCCTCGGGCACCTCGTACCACTCGGCGTGCATCGGGTGCTGGTCGAGGTCGTCGACGGTCACCGGCGCGAAGGTGCCCGCGCCGACGTGGAGGGTCACCGCCACCCGCGAGACGCCCCGGGCGCGCATCGCGTCGAAGAGGGCCGGGGTGAGATGCAGCCCCGCCGTCGGCGCCGCCACCGCGCCAGGTCGCGCCGCGTAGACGGTCTGATAGCGCGCGCGGTCGGCCTCGGTGGGCGCCCGTCGCATGTAGGGCGGAAGGGGCACCTCGCCGTGCCGTTCGAGGGCCGCGAAGGGGTCGTCGGCGAGCAGGGTCACCCCGAGCGAGCCGTCTTCGTCGCGGCTGTCGACGCGCACCGAGAAGCCCGCCGCGACCTCGATCACCGTCCCCGCGCGGATGGGCTTTGACGCCCGCCCGAGCGCGCGCCAGCGGGCGCCCGTGTCGTCGAGAGGGCGCAGGAGAAAGATCTCGGTCTTGCCGCCCGACGCCTTGGTGCCATGCAAGCGCGCGGGGATCACCCGGGTGTCGTTGACCACCAGGAGCGCGCCCTCGGGCACGAGCGCCGGGAGGTCGCGCACCGTACGATGCGAGAGCTGCCCGAGGCCCCGCGCGATGTGCAGGAGCCGCGCGCCGTCGCGGTCGGGCGGCGGCTCGGTGGCGATCAGCGCTTCAGGGAGGCCGTAGTCGAGTTCGTCGAGGCGCATGGCGGCGGCGAATCTGTCATCGCTTCGCGCGGTCGACCAGCAGAGACTCGCGCCCTCAGGGGGCGCCCTCGTCGAGCACCATGACGCCGTTGCGCGCGGTGCTCACGAGCCACCCGCCCTCGGGCCGGGGCACGAGCGGCCCGATCACGTCTTCGCCGAGGTTCATGCGCCAGCGCTCGGCCCCGTCTGGGCCAAAAGCCGTGAGAATCCCACGGTTTGTGGCGATGATCATCGCCCCCGTGCGGTCGTACCGCGGGCCGAGCGAGCCCGCAGGCACCGTCGACTGGCTGCGCAGCGTGCCGTCGAGGTCGTAACGCACGAGGGTCGGCGAGGCACCGCCGAGGAGCACCGCGATGCCGTCAGGGGCCGGGGTGACCCAAGCCGGGGGCGACGCGAGGCGGAGGGTGACCGTGGGCACGCCGTCAGGGCCCGCGAAGGCCAGGCTCTCGTCGCTGAGAAAGGCTACGCCGTCGCGGCCTCCGAGGCTGCTCAGCACGCGCACCCGGGCGAGGCTCGCGACCACCTGGAAGCGCCCCGCGGTGTCGAGGCAGAGATAGCCCCAGCGGGTCATGAGCCCGGCGCGGCGGGCGTCGACCGCGGTCACCGTCGCGGTCGAGTAGGGGATGGCCACCCGACGCTGCGCGTACGGCGCCGGGCCGATCACCTGGAGGTAGAACCTGCCCTCTTGGATCGCGCTTCGATAGAGCGACCCGTCGTCGCTTGAGAACCACGCCGAGGGGTTGCGGGTGCCGCGCCAGGTGAGGGCGTCGCGCACGGTGCCGTCGGGCGCCACGGTGAAGGTCGCCCCAGGCTCGGAGCTCACCAGCACCGCCCCGTCGGCGCGGGCCGTGAGGCTGTCGGGGCGCGCTTCGAGCGGGGCGATGGCCTCGACGCTGAGATCGTCGCGGAGAAAGACCAGCTGCGGCGGGGCCGCGAGGCCGACGGCGTAACCTCCGCCGAGGCGGGCGATCACGGGGGTGACGGTGCTCCCCGGGAGGGTGATGACGCGCACGGTGCGGTACGGCGCGGCGGCGATGCGGGGCACGGGTTGGGCCGAGAGCGCGCCCGCACACGAGAGCGCCGCGAGGGCGCAGGCGAGGCCCCCGCGGCTCACGCGCCGTTGACCGAGAAGGCTCGCAGAACAGGGTCGTTGCGGCGGTCGCCGGACTGCGTTCGGTAGGCCCGCGCGCCGATCACTTCGCCCACTACGCGCACGGTGTCGCCGCGCCGCACGGTGGCGCTCGCGGGCAGGTCGACCCAGGTCACGCACTGGCCGCCCGGGCACTGCCGATCGAGCACGCGAAGCTGCACCGCGCGCACGCCCTGGGCGTCGGTGGGGTCGCTCAGCACCGTGCCCTGCGCCTGGAGCCTACGCCCCACGACGCCGGTGCCGACCAGCGCCGCGGCGCCCGCGTTGCCGCCCCCGAGCGAGAGGTACTGCTCGGCGGTGACGTTGTTGTAGAGCGACAGGCGCACCTTCACCGGGGCGCCCGCGCCGTAGGCGATCACGTCGACGCTGTTGGCGCCGTTCTGCAAGGGCACCTCGGCGCGAAACTGACCCTCGGCGGGGCGCACCTCGATGCCGCCCACCCGCACCCGCGTCGCGCCCTGGGCCGAGCCCGTCACCACCGCGGTGGGCGCGTTGAGCGAGGCGAGGCGACCGGGCGCCGTCACGGTGAGCGGCAGGCGTGGCACGCGAAGCTCATATTCACTTGTGATTTCAGTGCCTTCGGCGACCACTACGCGCAACGGGAAGCGCTGCCGCGTGCCCTCGCCGGGGGTGTCAAGGTCGCTCGGCGCGGGGCCCGGGAGCTCGGCCACTCCGACGCCGCGCTCGACCCTGATGGGCTGCCCCGAGACAAAGAGCTGAGCCCCTTCGGGAACGTGAAAGCGAAGGTGCACCCGGGGCGGCTCCTCGCCCAAGAGCTGCAAATCAGTCTCGACCCGGTACCCCACGACGAAGCGGGCCTCGTGGCGACGCAGCACACCGCCGGGCGCGATCTCTTCGAGGCTCTGGGTGATCGTGCCGACCTGCTCAGGGCCGAGGGCGAGGGGCAAGGTGGCGGTGCCTTCGGCGCTCACGCTCACTGGGTCGCGACCGGGGATGCGGAGGCTCGTGCCCGGCGCAGCGCCGCGCAAGGTGACCACCAAGGCGAGGCTCCCGTCGGGGCTGCTTTGCACGATCGCGGGCAGCGTCTGCGCGGCCGTCTGCCGGGTCGCGAGGTAGCGCTGCAGCCCCACCGCGCCCCCGGCCAGGGCCCCGAACACGACGAGCCCGAGGAGCACCGCGCGCCCGACACCCCCCGAGCGTCGCCGCGAGCCGAGGCCCGGCACCTCAAGCTCGCCCTGCTGCGACGCGGTGGCCGTCGGCGCGACGTACGACTGAACCGCGGGCTGGGTCGGGGCAGGGATGCCCGGCGCGGCGCCTCCCATCATCGGCGGGGCCTCGCGACGACGGGCGCCCGAATCTCGATCGCTCGCGAGCGGAGAGCCCGCGCCGACCATGGTGCGACCCGACGCCGCCTGCGGGGCCGACGGCGGAGCCGCGGGTGCGGGTGCGGGCGCTGGCTGTGCCGCGGCCTGAAGGCCCTCGCGCTGAACGCCCATCATCGTGGCCGAGCGCGGGGCCACCACCACCGGGCTCGCCGCCGCCTTCGGCGCCGCAGGTGCGACCGCGGGTGCGACCACGGGTGCGACCGCGGGTGCGACCCCAGGCGAGCTCGCAGCGGCCGCGCCCACCGGGTCGAGCGCCACGCCGCGGGCGCGGAGCTCGTCTTGCGAGAGGCCCATCATCGTGCGCTGCGCGTTGGCGACGCGCATGGGCATCGCCGCGGGCTTCTCTGCGTTGGTCGCCGGCGGGTGGTTCGGGGGAGGGCCCTTCGCGGCTTGGCTCTGTGCGACCGGCGGCGCGTCGACGAGGGTGGCCAGCGCGGGGTTCGGCGGCGCGTCGACGAGGGTGGCCAAAGCAGGGTTCGGCGGCGCGGGGTTCGGCGGCGCGGGGTTCGGCGGCGCGGGGTTCGGCGGCGCGGCGGCGATCGCGGGGGCGTCGACGAGGGTGGCCACGGGGCTCGGAGCAGGCGCCTCGGCCACGGCCTGCGCGCCCGCGAGGAGCGGTGAGAGGGTGCCGTGCGGCGCCGTGTGACGATGCGGGTCGAGGGACGCGCTCGGCGCGGGCTGGGCGCCCGGCAGCGCGGGCGAAACCGGCGGGGCGGTGACCGGCGAGCCGAACACCGGGGTGAGCTGCGCGGCCTCGCCCGGGCGTTGCGGGAGCGGGGTCGGCGCGACCTGCGCGGCCGGTCGCGTCAGCGCGTCGGTGGCGATGCCGTGAAAGGTCGACGCCGTCGGTGACGCGGGCCGCTCGACCGCCACCACCGCGGCGGCGCGCGGCTTCTGCGGCAGGCGCGAGCCGCACTGAAGGCAGAAGGTCGCATCACCGGGGAGCACCGTGCCGCACGTCGGGCACGCCACTGCCTCTGAACCGCTCACATCACCAGGGCCAGCCATCACGCCCATAGTATCGCACGCAACCTTCGCCCCGATCGACCCGAGAACGCGCCCCGCCGCAAGGCTCAGCCCAAACCCTCGGAGCGCTCTACGATGATTTCACCACCCAAGATGCTGCGCGCGATCAGCCTCGTCGCCCTCGCGTCGCGCTGCACAGAAGCAGACACCCCGCCAGAGAGTGTGGCACTCGAAAACGCCATGCAACACCCTGAATCATGGCGGACCCTCGCGACCCCTGGTCTCGCCGTCGGGCCCGGCGCGACGCTCAGCCCGCTCGACGACGGCGCCCTGCTCGTCGGGGGCCTCGGCGCCGACAGCGGGGGCCCGTCGGTGTGGAGGCTCCGCGCTGACGGGGCCGAGGCGCTCACGGGGCCTGAGACGCCGTCTCCGCGGGTCGGTCACGTCGCCGTCAACGCGGGCCCGAAGGTCTGCGTCTGGGGCGGCCGCGCCGGGGGGCGCCTCGTCGCCGACGGCGCGTGCTTCGACAGCCAGACCGCGCGGTGGGAGCGGCTCCCCGAGGGGCCGCTGAGCCCCCGCGAGGCCGCAGCGTCGGTCGGCGACGCCGAAGGCTTCGTGATCTGGGGCGGCCGCGACGCCGAGGGAGAGAGCCTCTCAGACGGCGCGCGGTACACCCTGGCGACGCGGCAATGGAGCCTCCTGCCCGAGGGGCCGCGCCCCCGCCATCGCGGCGTCCTGGCGGCGATCGGGGCGCGACGATGGGTGCTCACCGGCGGCGCCGGAGAGGCCCTCGCGCTCGGCGGCGACGAGAGCATGCGTCTCGACCCAGAGGCCGCAGGTTGGTCTCGGGTCGCGCAAGACCTTGAGGGATTTCCGCTGGTCTCCGAGGCGCCGGTGTGGGTGCCCTTTGACGGCGGGCTTTGGGTGATCGGCCGGGCGGGGGTGTTTCACCTCGACCCTGAGGGCGCGCGCTTCGTGGCGCACGGACCTGGCTTCGCGGGTGCGCTCTCCGAGGCCGCGGTGGCGGTGTCGGGCCGCGAGGCGGTGCTGGCAGGGGGCCGCGACGGCGCCGCGGTGCGCGACGCGGTCTGGCGCCTCGACCTCACGACGGGCGCCGCGCGACCGGGCCCTTCGCTGCCCTTCGGCCTGGCCGGCGCGGCGGCGGCGCGGGCGGGCGCGACGCTCTTCGTCGCAGGCGGCGAGGGGGCCTCGGGGCCGAACGGCGCGGTCTTGGTGCTCGACCGACGGTGACGCCTTTCGGGCGGTGGATGATTGCGTTAGGTTTCGCCGCCTGCGATGCAACGCTCTCTCGAAGACCTCATCAGTACGCGTCGTGTGATCGTGACCGTGGGCTGCGGCGGCGTGGGCAAGACCACCGTCGCCGCGGCGGTGGCGCTCGCGGCGGCCCGAAAGGGTCGTCGGGTGCTCTGCCTCACCATCGACCCGGCCAAGCGCCTCGCGACCTCACTCGGCCTGAAAGAGATGCGCGCTGAGGCCCAGACGGTGCCGCCCGAGCTGTGGGGGCAGCCCGAGTCTACGGGCGGGGCGCTCACCGCGATGATGCTCGACGTGCGCGGCACGTTCGATGAGCTCGTGACCCGCCACGCGTCGTCGCCCGAGGTGCGCGACCGCATCCTCTCGAACCGCATCTACCGCGAGGTCGCCGGCAACCTCGCCGGCACGCCCGAGTACATGGCGATGGAGAAGCTCCACGCCGTGCGCGACGACCCGCGCTACGACCTCATCGTGCTCGATACGCCGCCCACGTCGAACGCGCTCGATTTTCTCGACGCCCCCGACAAGATGATCGACGCGATGGATTCACCGGCCGTGAAGGCCTTTGTGACGGCGTTTCAGCGCGGGGGCTCGCTCTCGCTGAGCTTCCTCTCGCGGGCGATGGCGAAGGTGCTGCAGGGCCTCTCGACCTTCACGGGCGGCGGGTTTCTAGAGCAGATTGCGGAGTTTCTCTCTGACCTCCAGGGCCTCTTCGGCGGCTTCCGCGAGCGCGCCTCGAAGGTGCGAGAGTCGCTCGCGGCCCGCGATGTTGCCTTTGTGCTTGTCACCAGCACCGACCCGATGGCCGTGGGCGAGGCGATGTTCTTCGCCGAGCGGCTCCAGCAGAACGGCATGGTCGCCGAGGCGGTGGTGATGAACCGCGTGCGGTCGCTCCCCGAGCAGGCGCCGCCCTCGGCCGATCGCCTGGCGGGCATCCTCGGTGAGGCGGGTGTCGAGCCCGCGCAAGAGCTCGGCAACGCGTTCTCGAAGTCCTGGCGCGACGCCCAGGTGTGGGCCCGCCGCGACGCCCAGGAGGTCGCCCGGGTCGCGCGCGATTTCGCGGCCGTTCCGCGCCATGTGGTGGTGCCCGCGCTCGACGAAGATGTGTATGACATCGCAGCGCTTACGCACGTCGCCGCTTGTTTGGTGTAGGCGGCGCTTGGGCGGGTGACCGTCAGGGCAGCTGAGACGCGGCCGAGGGCGTGATCCGTTCGCGCACCCCGAAGGCGCTGCCGCCGACCACGAGGGTCGCCGTGTCTGCCCCGGTGCGGAGTACGAGGTCTTCGAGCCCATCACCGTTGAAGTCTTGGGCGCTCATCGCGAGCGCCGCGGGGGCGCCGGTCAGCGCGGTCGTCGCGGGCGAACCGAACGAGGCGACTTGGGCGGTGCCGGGCCGAAGCGTCACGGCCGCAGGCGCTTGCGAGACGATGACCGCGTCGGTGAGCCCGTCGCCGTTGAAGTCGCCGAAGCGTGAGGGGGCGCCGTCGAGGCTGAACGCCGTCGTGTCCGTGAGCAGGGTCGCGTTGCCAAGAACGTAGTACCGCTGCCCGGGCACGATCAGCTCGCCGCGGCCGTCGCCGGTGATGTCTGCAAAGAACGCGTCGGCCAGGCTGGCGCGCAAGGTGGTCTCGACAGGCATGAGCGTGGCCCCGCGGGTGTGGCCGCGCACCAATGCGAGGTGTCCGTCGCGCCGCTGAACCCAGAAGTCGCTCAGCCCGTCGCCGTCGAAGTCGCCGCCCCCGAGCGCGCCGACGACCCCGCCCGAGCCGAGCTCAAGCGGCGACAAGACAAGGTCGGCAGCGCGGTGTCCGTAGCCCAGCGTGATGGCATCGTCGGCGCCGATGGCGACGTCTGGGAGGCCGTCGCCGTCAGTGTCTCCGAGGGCCTCGACCCAACGACCGAATCCGGGCTGCGACGCCGTGAAGGTGTTCAACGGAGGGAGCCGTGTCAGCAACGCAGCGCCCCGCAGGACGTCGATGCGACCGAGGCTGGGTTCACCCAGCACCAGGTCAGAGAAGCCGTCGTCGTTGAGGTCTCCGACGCTTCGCATCACCCGCCCGAAGCCCGACGCCGCGGGGCCCACCACGGTGGTCTCTTGGGCGTCGAGACCGGCCGCCGAGCCGAGGCGAATGATCACCCGGTCGCGCTCAGGCTGGCCGACGATCAGCTCGCCGTACGCGTCGCCGTTCAGGCTCGTGGCGCAGAGCGGCGCGAAGGGCGCGTTGCCGTCTCCGGTCGCGACGACGTGCATGCGCGGCGCACCCGCCACCGCCGAGGGTTGCCCCTGTTCGATCGAACGGAGCCGCCAGAACACAACGCCCGACGGCAGCGGCAGCGTCGGGGTGTACTCGCGCGCCTGCGCGAGGTCGACGGCTTGCGAGATGCGCGTGCAGGTCGGGTCTTCACAGAGCTCCACCGCGTCGCGCCGGTGCTACCGGGTTGCCAACGAAACCGAGGCCGACGCGTGCCCGCGCGCGCGAAGGCCAAGGGGCTCACGGCCGCGGGCGCGAAGGTGCGGCTGCATCGCGAGCCCTGCCAGCCGTAGCCTGCCTCACACGACGTCACGCAGGGCCCGGCCACACAACCGACCAGGTCGCCCTCGCCGGCCTGGCACGCGCGCCCGCAGGCGCCGCAGTGCGCGACGCTGCGGTCGAGGTCAACGCACGCGCCCTCGCAGCGAACGTTCGGCACCGCACAGGTGTCGGTCGTAGGCCCGGCATCGCGTGGGGGCGGTGCGGCGTCAGCCTCTGCGGTGTCGGCCTCAGATGCATCGACTCGGAGAGAGGCGTCGACCTCGCTGTCGCGTGTCGTGTCGTTGTACGAAGCGTCAACCCCAGCGGCCGTGCGGATCTCGGGGAGACAACCCGCACAGCGCCCGAACGCAACAAACCACCGGCGCACGCGCGGACCCATTGTTCGCATCCGAACGAATGTATCTCAACACGGCCACCTGCAACGCCCCCTCGCAGACGATGACGGTCGAATTCCAGTGAGCCGTGCGGTGTCAGCGCACCGCCGGGTTGCGAAACTCGAACGGTGCGCGCACCCGCAGGCTGCTCCACCCGAGTGACGGCGGAATCGGCGGCAACCGAGCCCCCGAAATCGC
Organism: Myxococcales bacterium; assembly: GCA_016792845.1. Classification (GTDB taxonomy): domain Bacteria; phylum Myxococcota_A; class Polyangia; order Polyangiales; genus JAEUKH01. The sequence goes on from JAEUKH010000040.1 coordinate 12,158, forward strand.
GCGTAGCACATTCGCGTCGAAGGCATCGACGCCGCTCCGGCGCTGAACCTCGACCCCGCGCACGGCCCCGTCGCGCTCGATCACGAAGCCTAGAATCACCGTGCCTTGCCGCAGCCGCAGGGCCTCCTCGCGCGGGAAGGCGTCTGCCCAGAGCGGCCGAAGGCGCCGACGGATCTCTGCGAAATACCGCGCGAACCGAGGGTCTGCGTCGTCGAGCGAGTACCATCCGGCGCCCTCTCCGTACGCCCGGGCGCGCCCTCCGCGGCCGACCTCGGCGCCGCTGCCGGGGTCGCCGCCGCCGCCCGCCCCGCCCTCACCCGCCCCACGACGCGGGCCGTCTTGGACGCTCGCCACCGTCGCGTTGCGCAAGAGCGAGGCGGCCAGAAGGTCAGCCTCCAGGTTGTCGCGGGGCGTCGGCGTCGCCACATCGGCGCTCGTCGACGCGTGGCCCGCGAGGAGCACCGGCCTGCCCGTACGAGAAGGGCCCGTGCGCGCCCGAGTCGTGCTGCCTTGGGGTGTCACCCCGTCGGGTGGGCGTGGCGTCGCTCCTGGGGCGGGCAGGGGGCTCTGGCGGGGTGTGTCGCCCTGGGCGAGGGGGGTCTCGGCGGCGCCGGGCTCGCGCGGAGGGCGCTGGGTGCTCGCGCCCTCTCGCGGCGCCTCGGGCGCTGGGCGCAGGCGAAAGAGGAAGACGCCGTCGCCGGTGCCGAGCCAAGGGTCTTCGTTCGGGTTCGGGGTTCGCCGCTCGTCTTGGGGCGAGGCGCGGTCGCGGGCCGTCCGGATGCGCTGCTCTTGGGTCGCGCCGACGGCGTTGGCCTCTCGGTTTTCGAGGTTGACGCGCTCGGCCCTGGGCGCGAGGAGGCGACCCGCGGTGAGGCTCTGCCCGTCGCCTCCGCCGCCTGCGCGGTCGGCGTTGAGGTTCTGGGCGCTGCGTGAGCCGCCGCGGACGAGGGGCGCGCTGCGGCCTGCGATGGGTGCGTCGCCCGAGACCGCGGTCGCGGGGGCGTCGAAGCTGACCAGGGCCTCGGAGCGGAGCGGGGACGCGGGGCGCGGGGCCTTGGCGGTCACCCGAGCGCCGACGGCGAGGATGGTGCCGTGGACGAGCAACGAGAGGAGCCACCACGGGCTCAGGGGTGCGCGGCGTCGGGGCATGGATGCGTTGCGACGCATGGGGCGGGGTGAAAGTTCCCACGCGGGGTGGCGCGTGTCGACGCGGCGGTGCGGGGCCGCGGCGCCGCGCAGAATGTGCCAGAGCTCTCGGCGTCTTTGCGGGCCCCCTCACGCGACCTCGGCAACTATTCTGCCAATCTTGCAAACAGTTGGACGTCGCGCGCGCCGCGGTGTCTTCGATGGGCCCATGCGAACGATGCACCGAGCCCTCGGCGTGGCACTGTCTTGCTTGACCCTCGCGTCGACGGCCCAGGCCCTCGACCTCTGGTCGGCGCCGCACGCCGGGCTCCGGCACCTGCACCGCTTCGGCAACGGGCAAGACCTGCATGTGATGCTCGTCGACCTCGACAACCCCGAGGTGGCCGTGGTGGCGACCCGGCCCGAAGACCGCTTCATCACCACCACCGAGTTCGCCCGGCGCTACGACACCGAGGTGGCCATCAACGCCAACTTCTACGGTCGCGGCTCGTGCGGCCTCGCCATGGGCGACGGCGTGGTGTTCGAGCGCGCCTACGAAGACGGCTGCGGCGCTTCGCTCGGCTTCGGCCGCGCCAACGAGTCGTCACCCTTTGACAGCCTCAACATCCCCCGAGGCCCGGCGCCCGCGACGTGGATCCGCGAGGTCTTGAGCGGCAAGCCCTGGCTCCTGCGCGACGGCCGCGCGCCGACCGCGTGGGTGCGGCCCCAGCACATCTACCGCCCGAACCCCCGAACCGCGGTGGGGCTCACCGGCGACCGCCGCACGCTGGTGCTCCTCGCCGCCGACGGGCGACGGCCCGGGGTGCCGGGTCTCACGGGCTTTCAGCTCGTCGCGGCGCTGCGCGAATTCGGCGTCACCGACGCGGTCAACCTCGATGGCGGCGGCTCGACCACCATGGTCGTCGACGGGCGCATCGCGAACCACCCGAGCGACCGGGTCGAGCGCTCGGTGATGACCCACCTCGGCGTGCGGGTGCGGCCCGGCGCCGTTTGGTGGGCGGGCGAGGTCACCGCCCGCGGGAGCACCCAGGACAACGGCATCGGCGAGACCCGCGAGCTCTGGGTCGAGGCGCGCAACACCGGGCGTCGCCCCTGGCGACCGGTGACCGAGGGCGGCGGCTCGCCGGTGCTAGAGCTCCACGACGGCGCGACCTCGTACACCGCCAGCGTCGACCGGCTGACCAACCCCGGCGAGGTCGGACGCTTCACCCTCCGGTGGCTCCCGCGACGCGGCGGGCAGCACCCGCTCAGGGCGCGGCTCGCGCTGCCCGACGGGGGGCTCCTGGTGGCCGACGCGCTCTCGTTCGACGTCGCGGTGCGCGACACGGTGAAGCCGCCGCCGAGCCGCCTCGCCGCGCCGCCCGCGGTGGCCACCGCAGGGCTCGGCCTCGGGGGGTGTCACACCACGCCCTCGGGCCCCACTCGCAGCGCGTGGGCCGTCCTCGGCGTGCTCGGCGCCGCGGTGGCGGCGTGCCGTCGGCGGGTGCGCGCGGTGCGGGGTTGACCGCGGCGCCTCGGGCGCGCAAAACACCCGCGTTGTGAAGCGCTTGGTGTGGTGTCTCGCGGCCTCTCTCTTCGGGCTCCCCTCGGCCTCGGGGCTCGACCTCGTGAGCCGCCCGTACCCGTGCGTCGAGCATGTGCACCGGGTCTCGCCTGGCGTCGACGCCCACGTCGTCGTGCTCGATCTGACCTGCGCGCAGGTCGACGTGGTGGCCACCCGGCCGCGCGAGCGCCGCGCGACGGTGAGCACCTTCGTGCGCGAGTACGGCGTCGACATCGCCATCAACGCGAACTTTTACGAAGCGAGCCCCTGCGGCGTGGCCATGGGCGACGGGCAGCTCTGGCGCGACACCTACCGCGACCGGTGCGGCGCGGCGGTGGCCTTCGGGCCCCGCGGGGGCCGAACCGCCGTGAGCTTCTTCGACACCATCGAAGACCCGCGCTCGTGCCCGTTTGATTGGGCGAGGCAGGTGGTGACGGGGTGGCCGCGGCTCCTCAACGCGGGGCGGGTGGTCTTCGAGCCCGAGGAGCCCATCGGCATGTACCGCTTTCACCCGCGCACGGCGATCGGCGCCACCCCCGGCGGGCAGCACCTCGTGCTCGCGGTGATCGACGGGCGTCGCAACGGTCTGCCCGGCATGACGAGCCTCGAAATGATCCCCCTCATGGAGGAGTTCGGCGTCTCAGACGCGATCAACCTCGACGGCGGCGGCAGCTCAGAGCTCTACATTGGCCGCGAGGGCGGCATCGTCAACCGCCCGAGCGACGGCTACGAGCGCGCGGTGATGAACCACCTCGGCATCCGCATCACCTCGGCCCTCGGCGAGACGGGCCCCGCCGCCGGGCCCTCGCGATAGGACGCGCGCGGCCGTCGCGGTGTGACCCTCGGCACTGGGCGCTTGCGCGGGGCTGCGACGCGACGCATACCCTCGGCCGCGATGCGCGAAGCGAACGAAATTGCATGGCGGGCCCTCAACGCGGGGGCTGTGATGTTCGAGGTCTCGGGCCGCGCGCTCGTGCGCGTCACGGGGCGCGACCGCGCGAGCTGGCTCAACGGGGTGGTGACCCAAGACGTGCGCCACCTCGCGACGGCGACGGGCGTGTACGCGGCGAGCGTGGCGGTGAAGGGCCGCTTGCTCGGCGACCTCATCGTGCTAGCCGAGACCGACGCCCTGGTGCTGGCGCTGCCGGCCGAGCAGGTCGACACCTTCATGGCCCATTTCGACCGCTACATCGTGATGGAAGATGTGACCCTCACGCCCGACCCCCGCGGGGTGCTCACGGTCCAGGGGCCGCGCGCGGCGGGGCTCACCGAGGGCTTCGCGGGGCGCTTCGCGGTCGATCGCCTCGGCACCGGGGGGGTCGACCTTTTGGGCGACGCCGAGACCCTGGCGGCGCACCGGGCGGCCCTCATCGCGGCGGGCGCGGTCGCGGTCGACGGGGCCACGGCGGGGGCGCTCCATGTGTTCGCGGGGCGACCGCGGTGGGGCGTCGATTTCGGGGGCGACAATTTCGTCCAAGAGGCGTCGGTGACGGCTCAGGCGGTGTCGTTTCACAAGGGTTGCTACCTCGGCCAAGAGGTGGTCTGCCGCCTCGAAATGCGGGGCCACGTTCAGAAGCAGCTCGTGACCCTGCGCCTCGCGGCGCCTGCGACGGCGGGCGCGGGGGTGTTTCACGAGGCCGCCCAGGTCGGCGCGGTGACCAGCGTCGCTTCGCGAGAGGGCCTCGACGCGGCGCTCGCGATGGTGAAATACGCCGTCGTCGACAAGGGCCTCGCGGTCACCGTCGAGGCTCAGCCCGCGCAGGTTGGCCCGGTCGGCAAGGCCGTGGCGTGAGAGGGGCCCTCGCCCTCGTCGGCCTCGTGGCCTGCGCCTCTGCGACCCGGTCGCCCCGCGGGGTCGTGCGCGATTTCGACGGCCCCGACGGCGCCGCCCCTGACAGCGCTTCGGTCGACGCGGCGTCTGCGCCCTCGGTCGATGCGGGCCCCGAGGTCGACGCGGGGCTCGCGCGGCGGTCAAACCCCGAGGTCGCGTGGCTGGTGGCGCACCTCGCCGACGACCCGATTCCGACGCGGCCCACCGAGAGCGTCGCGGGGCGTCGGCTCATCAGCTTCGGCGCCGAGGCCGTGGTGCCCGTGGTCGAGGTCTTTCGCGTCGCTGACCTCCGCCGCGTGCCCTTCGCGCGACGCGTGATCGCCTCGGTCGTGCTGCGCCAATGCGGCGGCGACTCGGCGCGCGCACACCAGCGCATCGCGTCTTGGTCGGCGCCCTATGACGGCGGCACGGGCCTCGAATCGCTCGGCACACGGTGGCCCGCCGAGACCGTCGAGCGGCTGCGGGCATGGGCCCTCCGGGGCGCGCCCTGCGACGTTGAGTAACTTATTGAAATAGCTTCACTTTTCGCTGACTCGGTGCACCGCGTCGAAGGGGCCCGAGGCGGCGAGGGCGTCGGCCCGGGCGGGGTCGTCGTCGACCTCGGTGACCGCAGCGCCTTCGGCGCGCAGCGCGGCGGCCATGGGCCTTCGCGCGGAGCGGGGGCCGATCACCAAGACGCTTCGGCGCGGGGGTTCGAGGGGCCCGAGACCTTGGGCGGCGCGCGCGGCCTCGACGGCTTCGAGGTCGATCGCCGCGCCGGTGGCAGCGCGGGGCGCGCCGTAGCGCCCGAGGAGCCCGTCGTAGCGCCCGCCCGCCGCCAGCGGGGTCGCCACGTCGGCCGAGAGCACTTGAAAGAACACGCCGGTGTAGTACCCGCGGCCCCTGAGCTCGCCGAGGTCGACGAGCACCTCGGCGGCCCCGTCGAGCCCCGCGGCCACGGCGGTGAGGGCGGCCTCGACGCTGCCCTCGGGGCCCGCGAGCGACCGCCACGGGCCGCGCTGCGAGAGCCTGCGGTCGAGGGCGTGGGCGAGGGGACTCTGAGCGCCGAGGAGCGCGCGGTAGGCGGCCCCGTCACGCGCCGCCACGGCCTCGATGACGTCGGCTCGCAAGCCATGGGCGACCCGGTCGATCACGTCGTCGAGCGCGGCGGCGTGCGAGAGCTCGACCACGAGGTCGCGGAGCCCGAGGGCCCTGAGGGTCGCGAGGGTGGCGTCGATGACCTCGACGTCGGCGTCGGGGTGATCCCAGCCGATGCACTCGATGCCGGCCTGGGCGAGCTGACGTTGGCGCCGGGCGCGGCCTGAAGGGCGACGCACGACGCTGCCCTCGTACGCGAGGCGCAGCGGGCCCGGGTGCGCGGCGAACCGTGTCGCGGCGACCCGCGCGATCTGCGGCGTCATGTCGGGTCGGAGCACCATCACCTCGCCCGAGTCAGGGTCGAGGAAGCGCACAAGCTCGCGCCGCGCCATGCCCCCGAGGCCCCGCACGATGGTGTCTTCGTGCTCGTAGGCCGGGAGCCCCACGAGCGCGTAGCCGTAGCGCCCCCAGGTGTCGAGGGCCACCCGCGCCAGGGCCCGGCGGTGCGAGGCCCTGGGCGGCAAGAGGTCGCGCATCCCCGCGGGCAGGCCGATCGAGAGTGGCTGCTTCGGGTTCGACATCGGAGCGAGTGTCTACCTGTGCGAAGGGCCTCCCGTCGATGGCTGAGTCGTGGCAGCGTCGGCGGCGCCATGACCCACCGCGCGATGAACTTCAACGCCGGCCCCGCGGGCCTGCCCCTCGAAGCCCTCGAAGAGACCCGCGAGGCGCTCCTCGACCTCGATCACACGGGCATCGGGGTGCTCGAACACTCCCACCGCGGCGCCGCGTATGAGCGCGTCCATCAAGAGGCGCAGGGCCATCTGAGGGCGCTCTTGGGGCTCGACGAGGCTTGGTCGGTGCTCTTGCTCCAAGGCGGCGCGAGCCAGGTCTTCGCGACGCTCCCGATGAACTTCCTCAAGCCCGGTCAGCGCGCCCTCTACGCCGTCACCGGGGGCTGGGGCGAGAAGGCCCTCGAAGAGGCTCAGCGCCTCGGCGACGCCGTCGACGTGACGCCCATGGCGAAGCAGTATCGTCGCATCCCAGCGGCGGCCGAGCACCGGGTCGAGGCGGGCGCGGCGTACCTGCACTTCACCAGCAACAACACCCTCGAAGGCACGCAGTACGACGCCTTCCCGACCGGGGGCGGGGCGCCGGTGGTCTGCGACATGTCGAGCGACATCTTGTGGCGACCGACCGACCTCTCGGGCCTCTCGATGGTCTACGCCGGCGCCCAGAAGAACATCGGCCCGAGCGGCCTCGTGGTGGTGCTCGTTCGCCGCGACTGGCTCGCCGAGGCGCGCCGCGACATCGCCACCATCTTTCGCTTCGCCACCCACGACGCCAACGGCTCGCTCTACAACACCCCCAACACCTTCGCGGTCTATCTCACCCGCTGCATCCTTCGAAACCTCCTGCGCGACGGCGGGCTCGCCGAGGCCGAGCGTCGCAACCGCGCCAAGGCCGCGCGGCTCTACAGCGCCCTCGACGCCGAGGCGGGCTTTTACACCCTCCCGGTCGAGCGCCCCCACCGCTCGGCGATGAACGTGGTGTGGCGCCTCGGCAGCCCCGAGCTCGACGCGCGCTTCGTCAAAGAGGCCGAGCGAGAGGGCATGTTCGGCCTCAAGGGGCACCGCTCGACCGGAGGCATCCGCGCGAGCCTCTACAACGCCGTCACCCTCGGCGACGTCGAGGCCCTCGCGCAGTTCGTGACGGCCTTCGCGCGGCGAAACGGCTGAGCGTCACCACTCGATGGGCACCACCGCGATGTAGCGATCGTGGGCGTGGGCCATCGTCGCGAGCGGGATGGGCTGCGTCACCCGTCGAACACACGCCACCACGTCGCCGGCGTTGGGCACGGTGCTCGTGGGCCCGCCCCAACTGCGAACGATGGCCGTCGAGAAGCGCAGGTCGACGATGAGCGAGAGCCGCCCGCGGCCCCGGGTGCACGCCCCGAGCTCGGCGGCCCGCGATTGAAAGTGCTGGTCGAGCCCCGCGAGGCGGTCGCAGTTGGCGGCCGCGAGGGCCGCTGGGCTGCCCGCATTCCAACAGCGCGAGATGCCTGAGGCGCCGACGGCGGCGACGCGCCCTGAGCCCTGCGCCGGAGCCGATGCGTCAGCGCCGCCCTCGGGCGTCGGGGGAGCCCCGGGTGTCGGGCCGGGTGTCGGCGTCTCGGGGGCCGCCGCGTCGCCCGCGCTCACCGACGGGCTCACCGGTCGCGGCTGCGGCAGGGGCTCGGTCTCGACCTCGCTCGGTGCGCCGCGCTGGCTGCCCCGGAGCGCCAAGGTGCCCGAGCCGAACACCAGCACGAAGCCCGCGATCAGAGAGACCAGGGCCACCGTGACGACGGTGCGGGGTGAGTACGAGTCATTCACGTCGGAGCCGCCCGGTCGCATAGCGCACGGGTCGGTGTCGACGCAACGGTAGCCCTTCAGACCCTGAGCTCAAGCGCCCCGACTTCGAGGAGAAAATACAGCTCTCGGAGCACCTCGGTCTGAGGCACCCGCCGCTCGTGGGTGACCCGCGCCGCGAGCCGCGTCACCGTGTGCATGCCGTCGGCGTGCGCCAAGAGGTCGTGACCCACCGGTCCGAGACCCAAGCGATGGAGCCCGCGCACCGTCGTCGCGATGCCCACCCGACGATCGAGGAGGCTCTCAAAATGACGCTGCGGATCTTCGAGCAAGAGCGCCCCCGAGCGCAAGATCTCGAAGGCGTCGAGGTTGACCGGCATCGCCGTGCTCGGCGCCTCGACCCCGCGGAAGAAGCGCAGCGTGCCGCGGTGCCAGCGAAACAGATCGAGCATCCGTTCGCGCGCGAAGCGCTCGGCCACGCGGTCGATGGCGCTCTGCTCCATCAGGCCGAGGTCGACGATCGCGCGGGCGAGGTCGCCCCCTGAGCGCGGCGCCATCGCGAGGGCCATGTCGAGCTCGCCCGAGTTCAGATGCCCCTGCTCGACGAGGAAGCGCCCGAGCCCGTCGCCCGCGAGGTTCGACCCGAGGTGCGTCGGCCGCCCGCGCGCGAGGTAGACCTCTTTGCGGGCCGGCGCTGCCTCGGCCACGAGCATCCCGCTCTCGTCGGCGAAGACCAGCCGCGCCAGGGCGTGCAAGAAGCTGCTCGTCGACAGCGAGTCGGCCCAGTCGGCGACGCCCCCGGCGACCTCGCTCGTGGGCGCCGTGCGCTGCGGCAACACGGGCACGAGCTCGGGCAGGTCGGCCGCGGTGATCACGCGCCCGTCGGGCGCCCGCAGGGGGTCGTTGTGCCCGAGCTGATCGGCCAGGGCGAGCTCGACCAGGCGGGCCCAGGTGTAGCGACCCCGCACCGCCCCGGCGCTGTCGAGCACCTCGAAGAAGGCGTCGGGCACGGGGCGCGTCTTGTCGCCCGCGGGTTCGAGGGTCACCTTCGGCGGCGCCGACGCGCGGGGGTCGACCGCTTCGAGCCCAGACGACGACGGACGCACCGCGCCGCGCGCCCAATTCACCAACGCAGACAGCAGCGGACGCGCCTCGGTCGGGCTGCTCGCGTGCGGCGCGAGGGCCGCGCGAAACTCATCGGCAGACTGAAACCGCTCGGCCGCCGAGCGGGCCAGGGCGCGCAGCACCACGCTCACGAGCGAGCCCGGGTGATCGCCCAAGACCTCGGTGAGGCCCTCGACGGTGCGCTCGCGGAGCTGCAACAACGCCCCGAGCTCGGTCGCCTGGAGCGTCGCAAAGAGCGGCCGCCCCATCAGCACCTCGGCGAGCACCACGCCCGCTGAGAAGAGGTCGGTGCGATGGTCGCTGCTCATGCCGAGCAGGTGCTCGGGGGCCATGTAGCCCACCTTGCCGCGGTTGACCCGCACCGACACCGAGCCCGTCGCAGGGGTCGGGTGACCGCTGCGCCCCGAGAGACCCGGCGCCGCAGGGGCGCCCGACGCACCAGGCGGAGGCATCGACTGACGCGGCGAGACCGCGATGCCGAAGTCGCCGAGCTTTACCTCGCCCTCGCGCGACAAGAACACATTCGACGGCGACACGTCGCGGTGAACGAGCCCCGACCCGTGCTCAGATGGCAGCGTGTGTACGAACTGGATCCCCGCGAGGAGCTCGCGCACCACATGACACGCGAGCGGCGCCTCCATCCGACGCTGGGTCTGGTGAAGCGCGCGCTGGAGCCGCCAGAGGTCGACCCCGTCGACGTGCTCGAGCACCACGAAGGGGTCGGCATCGTCACCGTGAAAATCAAGCACTCTCACGATGTTCGGGTGCATCGGCGCGCGCCCGAGCTCGGCCTCCGCGCGCAGGTGCTCGCGCATCGCAGGGTCGCGGGCCTGGCGCTCGCCGAGGAGCTTTACCACCACCGACGCGCCTGCGTCAGAGGTCGCGAGGTAGACTTCACTCATCCCGCCGACGGCGAGACGATCCCCAAGGGTGTATCGCCCGATCCGGCTCCCTACAGCGCGCACCGTCACACGGGCAGCGTACAGCCTTTCGCGGTGCGGCGTGAAACCTTCTGCACGCGCCCCGCGCCTCGGCCACGATTTCGACCCCAGACCTGTGCGGTGCTGCGCGCAACCCGTCGCAACCGCAATGGCATTTCGAGGTTTCGCCACGGCGCGTCGATGGCATAGATTCGAGGCAACGCTGCCATGAGTGTCGACTCTCCGATTGTGCGCCGTGATTCCTTCGAGGGGCTCTCGCTGGGCCGCGCGCCGTTTATCGGCCGCGTGGCAGAGCGCGATGTGATTCTGGCCGCGGTGCATCGCAGCTTGAGTGAGAACCGCTGCGAGGTGGTGACCCTGGTGGGCAACCCCGGCGTCGGGCGCTCGCGGCTCGTCAACGAGGTCATCGCCGACCTGCGAGAGCGCAGCCCGGAGCTTCGAGTCTACCGCGGCGCGGCCCGCGCCGATCAGGGCATCCAGGCCGCCATCGCGAAGGTCTTGCGGTCGCGCTTCGGCCTCGTCGAGGGCACCGACGCGCACACCCAGGCGAACGAGGTGGCCTCGCAGGTGATGGATCTCTTCGGCGACCGCCGGGTCGACGAAATCTTGCACTTTTTGGGCGGGTTCTTGGGCCTCCGCTTCGGCGACACGGTGCTCGCCGAGGCCGTCGACAGCGACCCGCGCACCACGCAGCAGGTGTCGCGGGCGGTGCTGCGTCGGCTCTTCGAGGTCGACGCGCAGCGGGCGCCGTTGATGTTGATCCTTGAAGATTTGCACCTCGCGAGCCGCGACGGCCTGGCCATGCTGCGCGAGCTGATGGAGTCGTTCCGCAACGCGCCCATCGTGGTGTTGAATACGACGCGGCCCGAGCTCTTCGCGACGCTGCGCGATTTCGCCGAGACGCCGCGCCATCGGCACCAGCGCATCGAGCTCGCGCCGCTCTCAGACAGCGAGGCGATGGTGCTCGCGCGGATGCTCCTGTCGAACATCGAAGACGTGCCCGAAGAGCTCGTCTCGACGGCGGTGCGTCTGGGCGGCGGCAACCCGCTCCTCACCGAAGAGATCGTGCGGGCGTACCTCCACCAGGGCGTGATCGTGGTCGACGGCGAGGGCAACGTCGAGATCGACCTCGACCGCCTCGCCCATGTGCGCCTCCCGATGAGCGTCGAAGACGCGGTGAACGCGCGCATCGCGGCGCTCTCACCGGCCGAGCGCGAGGTGCTCGAACGGGCCGCGCTCCAGGGCCCGGTCTTCTGGCTCGGGGGCCTGGTGGTGCTCGGCCGGGCGCGCCGCGAGGCCCCGGCGCTTTGGGGCGGCGGCGAAGACCTCGCGCCGCACTACCGCGACCTCCTCTCGGCGCTGCAAGAGCGCGACTACGTGCTGAAGATCGACGACAGCTCGATGCCCGGCGACGAAGAGTACATCTTCAAGCACAACCTCGAGCGCGAGAAGCTCGCCGCGCTGGTGGCCGTCGAAGACCGCGTCGACTTTCATCTCCTCCTCGCAGAGTGGCTCGAATGCAAGCTCTCTGGCGAGCGCGACGAGGCCCAGCTCGACCTCTTGGCCCACCACTACGAGCGCGCGAACCGGCCGCTGAGGGCCGCCCGCGCCTACCTCTCCGGGGCCGACATCGCGCGGGCCCGTTACGCCAACGAGAAGGCCGTCGAGCACTACCTCCGGGGCCTCGAGCTCTTGGGCGAGCACGACGTCGCGCTGCGCCTCGACGCCACGCACCACCTCGGCGACGTGCTCGCGCTCCTCGGGCGCAGCGACGAGGCCCTCGAGCACTTTCGGGCGATGCTCTCGTTCGCGTGGCGGCTCGACCAGAAGGGTCGCGGCGGGGCGGCCCACAACCGCCTCGGGCGGCTCTACCGCGAGTCGGGTCACCTCGACGAGGCGATGCGCCACCTCGGCACGGCCCTCGCGCTCTTTCAGGCCGTGGGCGACGAGCGCGGCATCGCGTCGAGCTACGACGACATCGGCAAGGTGCACTGGATCCGCGGCAACTACGAGCCCGCCCTCCGCTTCTTGCAAGACGCGCTCGAGCGTCGCGAGCAGCAGGGCGACGAGCGCTCGATCGCGCTGTCGCTGAACAACATCGGCCTCGTCTACCAAGACTCGGGCAGGTACCGCGAGGCCTACGATTGCCTCGTCCGCGCGCGCGATTTGCGCCGCAAGGTGGGCGACCGACCGGGCCTGGTGATCACCCTCAACAACCTCGGCACTTTGCACTCCGACCGCGGCGACGACAAAGAGGCCCTCGCGCTCTGGCGTCAGGCCCTCGAGCTCGCCCGCGAGATCGGCGACCGTCGGCGCCAGGCCGTGCTCCAGCTCAACATGGGCGAGGCGCACTACCGACTCCGCGACGCCGACGAGTCGTTGCGCATCCTCCTCGAGGTCGAGCCGCTCTGTCAGGAGCTCGGCGATCGCCTCCTCTTGGCCGAGTCGCGTCGCGCCTTGGGCAAGGCGCACTACCTCCGGGGTGACATCGCCGCGGCGCTGAAGATGCTTGAGCTCGCGCTAGAGGGCTTCGAGCAGATCCGCTCGCGGGTGCACCTCGGCATCGCCCAACGCAGCCTCGCCGAGGTGCTCGCGGTGTTCGGCCCCGACAGCGACGAGGGCCGCCGCGCTGAGAAGCTCTTTCGCGGGGCCTTGGCGCTCTTCGAGGTGCTCGGCGCCGAGATCGAGCTCGCCCGCACGGCGCGCACCTTCGCCGACTTTCTCTCGTCGAGCCCTGACGGCGCCGTGAGCGACACCATCTTCGCCGAGGCCGAGGCGCTGCGGGCGCGGGCCGACGCGGTGTACGCGAAGCTCCGTACGGCCTCTCCGGGCCTCGACTCGCGCGAGATCGCGATCAACGTGAAGATCACCAACCCGGGGCTCAAGCGCGCCTCCATCGCCGACGACCTCGGGGCGCGCTCGAGCACCGTCGAGGTCGAGCCCTACCGCGCCGAGCACGACACGCCCTCTGGGGGCACACCCGCGGGCCAGCCTGGGTGAGCCTCGCGGCGCGGCGCTCTTTGATTCTTCGGTTGCTGAAGCGCTGTTGCGTTGTAAAGCGTGCGGTGGCGGGTCGCTGAGTCGCAGGCGATCGATCGGTTCGGCGAGACGCCGGTCGACCGCCTCGGGGGAGCGGGGGCTAGCGCCGTCGCGGGCGTCGGGCCTCAGCCCGGGCCAGCATCGCCGCTTGCGAGTCGTCGTCGGGCTCGGCCTCGTCGCTCACCGCCGGGGTGACCCCGGCCGCCACGATCGCCGCGTTGCGCTCGGCGGCCGTCGGCGGACGCGCCCAACTCCGCTGATTCGCATCACGAAAGCCCGGCCCGCGGTAGGCGTTGACGTCGTCGCCGACGCGATCGCTGCCGCGACGGCCCATGCCTCGGGGAGCCTGGTTCGCGGCGCCGTTGGGGTTCGCGGGCTGCTTCGGGGCGGCGCCCTCGGCGGTCTCGGCCTCGGCGGCGTCGTCGTCGCGCGGGAGCCCGGCGTAGTCGATCGCCGCGGGCCCTTGCGGGGCGTCTTGGAAGCCCGGGCTGCGATACCCGTTCGGGTCTTCCCACCCGGCGCGTGGGGCCTGCGCGTGCGACCCTGAGGGGCTCGGCGGGCCGCTCCGCCGGACGCCGCCGCGCGGGGGTCGGCCCTGGGTCGAGGCCCCGTTGCCGGTGCGCGGCTGATCGCCTCGCGGGTTGGGGCGGCCGCCGTCGTTCTGGCGCCCCCTCGGGCGGTCGTTGCGCGGGTCAGACTTCGACGGAGGCTGGTTTCGCTTGGGGTCGGCCATAGGGTCGGTACGGGTACGGGCGGGGCGACGATGGTGTCAAGCTTTGCCACGCCGAGGCCTTCGAACGCGTCGGAGATCGCGCGCGCCGAGCGGCTTCGGCGCCGCGGCGTCGACCGCAGCCACGACGCCCGACGGGAGCCCGCAGCGGACGACGCGCCGACCCACGAGCGCCTTTGCCGCGACGGGGCGATGGGTCGCCAAAAACTAGACAAAGGGCGGCGGGGCTTCGCACTCTCTCGGGCGATCATGCTTCGTCCTGTGCGGTGGGCTCTTTCGACGCTCTCGACCCTGGTGGGGCTCTGGGTGTTCTTCTTCGTGCCGGTCGGCGGGCCCCGCACCCTGTGGGATCACACCCGTCGCATCCTCGGCACCCCCGAGGCCCGCGAGCTCGGGCACGACCTCGGGAACGCGTCGAACCAGGTCGCCGACCGCATGCGCCGCGAGGTCATCCCCACGCTGATGAACCTCGACGACGGCGGTCTCCGCGACGCCGCGGTCGACGGCGCCGTGGGCGCGCCGCCGGCACGCTGAAGGGGCGCGCAGGGCGTTCCCGGGTGGGGGGCGGTTGTGGTAGGTGCGGCGCGAGATGATCAACCTCGCCGACCCTGCCCGAGAGCACAGCCTCTACCAAGAATTCATCGAGCCCGAAGTGCTCCGTGTGCTTCGCAGCGGCGGGTACATCCTCGGCCCCGAGGTCGACGCCTTCGAGCGGGCCTTCGCCGCCTACTGCGACGCCACCGCCGCCGTGGGCGTTTCGAACGGCTCTGACGCCATCGTGGTCGCCCTGCAGGCGCTCGGGGTCGGCCCCGGCGACGAGGTGATCACCACGGCTTTCAGCTACTTTGCCACCGCGAGCACCATCGCCCGCACCGGCGCGACGCCCGTTTTCGTCGACATCGACCTCGCGACCTTCAACCTCGACCCGCGCCGCGTCGAGGCGGCCATCACGCCGCGCACCCGGGCCGTCCTCGCGGTGCATCTCTTCGGTCGCGTGGCCGACACCGAGGCCCTCGGCGCGCTCTGCGAGCGGCACCGCATCGCCCTCGTCGAAGACGTCGCCCAGGCTTCGGGGGCCGAGCGTCTCAGCAAGAAGACGGGCACCCTCGGCGCCGTGGGGTGCTTCTCGTTCTTCCCCGCGAAGCCGCTCGGGTGCGCCGGTGACGGCGGCGCCTGCGTCACCAACGACCCGGCCCTCGCCGTGAAGATGAAGCAAGTGCGGGTCACCGGCGCGACGGCCAAGAACATCCACGACCTGCCCGGCGGCAACTACCGCCTCGACCCGGTGCAGGCCGCGGTGTTGCGCGCGAAGCTGCCGCACTACGAGCAGCGCATCGCGGCCCGTCGTCGCCACGCCGAGACCCTGCGGGTCGAGCTCACCGGGGTCTCGTCGGCCTTGGTGGTGCCCAGCGACGACCCCGAAGGGCGGCACGTCTACGCGCAGTTCACCGTGCGCCACCCGCGCCGCGACGCGCTCCAGGCGGCCCTCAAGAAGCGCAACGTCGGGAGCGAGGTCTACTACCCCGTGCCCATGCCCTACCAGCGCGTCTTCGCCGGGTTGGGCTACGTCGCGGGGCAGTTTCCGGCCGCCGAACAGGCGTGCCGAGAGGTCTTGTCGATCCCGGTCCACTCTGAGCTCCGCGAGGGTGACATCGCCCAGGTGGTCGACGCGATGCGCGGGGCCTTGCGCGAAATCGAGGCGGCGTGATGGGCGCCGTGCGCGTGGCCTGCGTGGGCGCGGGGTACTGGGGTAAGAACCTCGTGCGCAATTTCGCTGCGGCCGAAGGCGCCTCGCTCGTGGCGGTGTGCGATTTCGACGCCGCGGTGCAAGAGAAGATGCGCCGCGAGCACCCGAGCGCGCGGGTCACGGGTGACTGGGCCTCGATCGTGGGCGACCCGAACATCGACGCCGTGGTGCTCGCGACCCCGGGCTCGTCGCACGCGCGGCTCGCCGCCGAGGCGCTCGAAGCTGGCAAAGACGTCTTCGTCGAGAAGCCCCTGGCCCAGAGCGTCGCCGACGCGGTGCGGGTCACCGAGCTCGCCGCGCGCAAGGGCAGGGTGCTCATGGTGGGGCACCTCATGCTTTTTCACCCGGCCTTCGAGAAGGTGGTCGAGTACGTGCGGGGCGGCGAGCTCGGCGAGGTGCTCTACATCTACGCCGAGCGCGTCAACCTCGGCAAGCTGCGCACCGACGAGAACGCGCTGTGGTCGCTCGGGCCGCACGACCTCTCGATGATCTTCGCGCTCGTCGACGAGCCCATGACCAGCATCGCCGCGCGCGGCCACGCGTACCTCCGGCCGGGCACCGAAGACGTGGTCTTCGTCAACGCGGGCTTCCGCGGCGGGGTGATGGCCAACGTGCACCTCTCGTGGCTCGACCCGCACAAGCACCGCAAGCTCACCGTGGTGGGCTCGAAGAAGATGCTCGTCTTCGACGACACGCACCCGAGCGAGAAGATCTACATCCACGACAAGGGCTTCGACCGCCCGCAAGAGTACCACTCGTACGACGCCTTCTTGACCCTGCGCGACGGCGACACCTTCGTGCCGCGGGTGGCCCTCGAAGAGCCCCTCCGGCGCGAGGTCAAGCACTTCATCGACTGCTGTCAGAGCCGCGCGACGCCGCGCTCGGGCGGCGCCGAAGGGGTGCGCGTGGTTGAGGCCCTCGCGGCGGCCGAGGCCTCGCTGAAGCGCGGCGGCGCCCCCATCGTGCTCGGCTGAGCCGCCGCCCGCCGGTCGAACGTTTTACGCCCCAAGAGAGAGAGTCACGATGAGCCATTATGTTCACCCCAGCGCGGTGGTCGACGCGGGCGCCGTCATCGGCGCGGGCACCAAGGTCTGGCACTTTTCGCATGTGATGCCTGGCGCGCGCGTCGGCGAGCGATGCTCGTTCGGGCAGAATTGCTACGTCGGCAACGTCGTCATCGGCGACAACTGCCGCGTGCAGAACAACGTCTCGCTCTACGACGGCGTCACCCTCGACGACGACGTCTTCGTCGGGCCGAGCGCGGTGTTTACCAACGTGGTGAATCCGCGGGCGGCCTTCCCGCGCAAAGACGAGTACCGCGCGACCCGGGTGGGCCGAGGGGCGAGCATCGGCGCGAACGCGACCATCGTCTGCGGGCACGACATCGGCGAGGCGGCTTTTATCGCAGCGGGGGCGGTGGTGACCAAGAGCGTTCCGGCCTTCGCCCTGATGGCGGGGGTGCCGGCGCGTCGCATCGGCTGGATGTGCCGCTGCGGCGTGCGCCTCGGGGCCGAGCTCGTGTGCGGCGCCTGCGCCCGGCGCTACCAGCTCGACGGCGCGGCGCTGCGCGAAGAGACGCGTTGACGCGGGGCCCGCGCCGCGGTCAGAGTGCGGGGCGATGAGAGCGCTGCTGTCGCGGTTCGGGTGGGCGCTCGTCGCGCTGGGGTGTCAGGGCGCGGCGCAGCGCGGCGGGGCCTCGGCGGGCCCGTCGGTGGCGTACCATCAGTCGTCGGGTTACGAGCCGACGGCCGCGTCGGCGCCGCGGTACAGCGCCATCGTCGAGGCGGTGCGCGGTGCGGGGCTCGGGGTGAGCCCCGACGAGGCCCTGGGCGCGGTCGCAGAGGCCGTCGCGGCCCGCATGGTGCGCGACGGCAACGGGCGAACGCCATCGGCGCGGGTGGTTCAGGCCTTGGCGTGGCAGCGCGGGGTGAGCGACCCCATCCCGACGGTGCTCGCGTTCTTCGGGCAGGCGGGCGCCGTCACCCCCGATCTCGGCCGAGAGGTGTCGGCCCTCGTGCGGAGCGACGGCTTGACCCACCTCGGCGTCGCGTCGTCGCGCGATGGCGCCCACGAGGCCGTGGTGGTGGTGCTCTCGCAGCGCAGGGTGCGCCTTGAGTCGATGCCCTCTCGGGCCGCGGTGGGCGCGCGGCTCGCGCTGAGGGGCTCGCTCCTCGCGGGCCTCCGGACGCCGGCCCTCGCGGTCACCCGGCCCGACGGCCACGCCGAAGAGACGCCGCTCGGCGAGGGGCCAGACTTCTTCGGTCAGCTCCCGTTGAACGCCCGGGGCGTCTGGCAGGTCGAGCTCACCGCCGAGGGGCCCTCGGGGAGCACCGTGGTGGCCAACTTCCCGGTGTACGTCGAGGTCGAGCCGCCCGCGACGCCTGACGAACAATCGGGAGGCGCGGCCGAGGCGCCCGAGGTCGTCGAGGCGGCCTTGCTCGAGAGCCTCAACGCCGCCCGTCGCGCGGCGCACCTCCGCCCCTTGGAGCCCCTCGCGGCGCTCGTGGCGGTCTCACGGGCGCACGCTGCCGAGATGGCCAGCGGGCACTTCGTCGCGCACAACAGCGCCGACGGCACCACCCCCGGCGAGCGCCTCCGTCGGGCGGGCCTTCAGAGCGGGCTCTCGCTCGAAAACGTGGGCCGCGGCTACAGCGCGCGCGAACTCCACGACGGCTTGATGGCGAGCCCAGGGCATCGCGCCAACATCCTCAACCCCACGGTGACCCACGTCGGCATCGGCGTCGTGCGCGAGTCGGGGCCTTCGGGCGGCTTGATCGTGTCGCAAGATTTCATCGAGGTCGCCGCGGCCATCGACGCCGCCGCGGCGGCCCGCACCCTCGTCGAGGGCATCAACCGCAATCGCGTCGCCCGTGGGCAGCCCGCCTTCGCCGCCAACGCGACGCTCAGCGCCGCAGCCCAAGAGGCCGCGACGGCCTTCTTCGCCAACCCCGGCCGTTCGCAAGAAGACGTGCTCGGCGCGGTGTCGCAGCGGCTCTCGCGCGAGTCGTTGCTCTTTCGACGCATCGGCGTGACCGCGGCCTTCGGGCCGAGGCTCGACGGGGCCGACCGTCTTGAGCCGCTCTTCGACCGAGACATGCGCATGTTGGGGGTCGGCGTAGCCCAAGGCGACCGCCGCAACGCGCCGCCGAACTCGGTCTTCGTGGTCTATGTGATGGCGATGCCGCGCTGAGACGCGGCGTGGCGCCCTCGGCGGTCGCCGAGGGCCGAGGGGCGCTTACTGACCCTGCCCTTGGCCGCCTTGCGGTGGCGCGAAGGGGTTGAACTCAACGGTCGGCGCGACGCCGCCTGGGGCGGGCGCAGGCGCGGGGCCCGTACCGGGCGCGGTGCCACCCTGCGGGGCGAAGGGGTTGAAGCCAGGTGCTGGGGCAGGGGCCGCCGCGGGGCTCTGCGGCGCGAAGGGGTTGAAGCCCGGGGCGGGCTGCGCGGGTTGCGCCTGACCCTGCGGCTCGAAGGGGTTGAAGCCGGGGGCAGGTTGGGGGGGCTGCGCGGGCTGTGCTTGACCTTGCGGTTCGAAGGGGTTGAAGCCCTGCGCCGGCGCCGCCGGGGCCGAGCCCGCGTTGAAGGGCTGAAAGCCGCCCTGAGGCGCTCCAAAGTTTGCGATGGCCGGAGGCTGCGCGGGCGCTGCGGGCGCGCTCATGGGCTGGAATCCGCCCTGAGGCGCCGCCTGACCCTGGGGTTCGAAGGGGTTGAAGCCCGGGGCCGGTTGGGCAGGCTGCGCAGGCTGGGCCTGACCCTGCGGTTCGAAGGGGTTGAAGCCCGGGGCGGGCTGTGCAGGCGCGGCCGGAGCGCCCCCACCGAAGGCCTGAAAGCCCCCTTGGGGAGCGGGCGCTTGGGGAGGCGCCGCGGCGGGGTTGAAGGGCTGAAACCCGCCGCCCTGGGGAGCCGGCGCCTGGGGAGGCGCCGCCGCGGGGTTGAAGGGCTGAAAGCCGCCGCCTTGTTGCGGTGCAGCAGGGGCCGCGGGTGCGGGCGCCGCCGCGGGATTGAAGGGCTGAAAGCTGCCGCCTTGTTGCGGTGCAGCAGGGGTCTGCGCGGCGCCGCCGCCGAAGGGGTTGAACTTCGCGATCGCCGCGCCCATCGAGGCCATCACGCCGCCCGCCGCCGCCGCCGCGGCCACGGGCATCGCGGAGCCGCCTTGTTGCGGTGCAGCATTGCCGCCGCCGCCGAAGGGGTTCAGGCCCTGGAAGGGGCTCCCGCCGACCATGCCGCCCGCTTGCGGGGCGAAGGCGTTTGAGGGCGCGGCGCCCATGGGGCCGAAGCCCGACGGCGCCGTGTTGGCCGAAGGCATCGCGCCGAAACCCCCCGGCGCCCCCGCCGGACGGACCGCATTGAAGCCCCCCGGCGCGGCCCCCGCTGCCGGAGCACCCTGCGGCGCGGCCGGTGCGAGGCGCACGTTCGAGGGGCTGACCCAGGCCTCGCGCCCGTCGTCAAAGCGCACCTTCGCGAGACCCGAGACGGGGTTCACCTCGACCGCCGTGCCCGGCGCAAAGCTGCCACCGAGCCACGAAGCCATCACCCGAGAACCAGGAGCGATACCACTCATCGACGCACACTCTCCTTCGCGTGACCACCGCGACGACACCCCGTCACCCGACCGGGCGCCCATCTCGTCGGCCGCGACGGTACACGAAGCCAAGGCCCCTGTGGGCCACGAAGCACCCGCCTCGGGCCGCGGCCCCACGTCGTCACCCCCGCAGCCCCGCGCGACCGCACGCCCGGTGTCTCTCTCACCCGCCGACGACGGGCCGCGCGCACCCACCCGCGAGTCTGTCGGGCGCATCGCGCCGCAATGGTACCGAAGCGACTGGCGACCCGCGGCCGGGGGCTCTACGCTACGGCGCTGTTATGGGCTTCTACACAAGTCGCGATGGCCTCGTGCGCTGCGATCACTGCGGCGCGCCTCCGGCGCCCGGGTTGGCGGCCTGTCTCTACTGCAAAGCGGCGTATCCGAACGTCGCCGCGGGGGTGTGCTGCCCGCGCTGCAACGCGGTGAACAAGAAGGCTCAGACTCTCTGCGGTCAGTGCAACCTTGAGATCACCCGGGCGTGCGTGTTCTGTCAGCAGGTCTCGCCCATCGATCTGCCGGTCTGCACGCGGTGCCGCGAGCCTTTCGACGGCGCCGAGGCGCGTCTCGCCGCGAAGGTCGACGCCGAGAAGCGGCGGCAATACATGCAGCTCGCCGGCAAGGGCCTCGGGGCCGCGGTCACCATCGCCACCAACCCCACCGGGGCCGCCCTTCTCGGCAAGCTCTTCGACGCGATCACAGACGATTGACGCGCCGTTCGGCCGCCGTGGTAGACCGACCCGGCGATGTTCGACCCCGAGACGGTGCGGCAATGGCTCGGCGCGCGACAGGCGCTCGACCCGCGCGCGCCTGAGGCCGTCTCGCTCGGGCGCCAGCTCCTCGACGCCCTTCGGGGGCTGCGCGACGCCCTTGAGGCGCTCCTGCCCGAGCTCGCGGCCTGCCCCGGGGTCGCCTCGCGTCCGAACGTTCGGGTGCTCTCGGTCGGCTGGAGCGTGGGCCCGCGGCACGACCCTGAGGCCCCGCGGCTCGGCCTGAGCCTCGACGCCGCGCGGCTCACGGTGCGATGGGGCAGGGGCCCGTCGACCAGCGCGTCTCCCGCCCGCAGCTTCGCCTGGGAGGCGAGCCGTCGCCGCGCCCTCGGAGACGCCCTCCTTGACCGCCTCGCGGGCCTCCGCGCCGACGGGGCCTCGCTGTTTCGGAGCGCGCGGGAGCTCACGCCGCTGAGCGAATCGGAGTGGGTCGAGGCCCCCGCGGGGGTGGTCTGTTACGCCCTCTCGCTCGACCCCGAGGGCGACCCTTGGCGCGTGCGCCGCGCGGCCGAGAAGCTCGCCCGGCTCTACGGCTTCGGGCTGGCGCTGGGCCTCGCCGAAGCGCTCGACGCGCCGACGATGGTTCGCCCGCCGAACGATCTCGGCGTCGAGGCCGTGCGCGACCTGCGATTTGACGAGCGGGCCCTCGGCGAAGGCACCGCACCGCGAGGCCATTTTGTCACCGGTCGTTCGTATGCGTACGACCCGGTGACGGGGTGGTTCCTGCCCGACCGGTGGCGGGCGCTGGCGGTGTCGAACGTGGCCCGTCAACGGCTGCTCCTCGACGCGGGGTGGGCGCTCCCGGAGCTTCCACCGCCGCCGCCGCGGGTGCCTGCGCTGTGCGGTCGCCTCGGGCGCTGGCTGGCCCAACGCGGCGTCTCCGAGGCCTTTGATGCGGCCGACGAGGCGTCGATCCGTGTGCTCGGCGGCCTGTCGGTCGACCTCAGCGCGCCGCCGCCCCTCGAAGCGCTCCTAGAGGCCCTCGCGCTCGACCCCGCGGGCGAGATCGGGTGGGCCCTCGCGGGGCTCCTCATGGGCGCGCCCTGGGCCCCTGGCGCGGTCTCTCAGCCCGCCGCGGTGGCCGCCCGGGTGCCCGTCGCGATGGCCGCGTCGGCGGCCTCGGGGCACGCCCGGCTCCGCACCCTGGGCCTTATCGACATGACGCCCGATGGGCGCCCGGGCGCGCTCGAGACCTGCCTCGGCGAGCCCAGCATCGTGCCGCTCCTGGCCCTCGCGGTCGAGCGGGCCCTGCGCGACGCGACGGTCTTCGCCGCGCACCCGACCTTGCGTCTCGCGTCGCGGTCGGCGCGCCCGTGGGAGCTCTCGCTCTCGGCCCACCGCGCGGCCTCGCTTGAGCAAGTGGCGCGTCGCCTCGGCGCCTACGCGCGGAGCGCCCACATGGCCTTCTCGCTCGACACGCTGCGCGCGCTCCTGGTGGGCTTGAAGGTGCGCCCCTTCGCGGTGCTCATGGGCACCTCGGGCACGGGCAAGACCCGGCTCGCGCAGCTCGTCGCGCGCTTCATGACCGCGGGGCTCGACCCCGACCCGGCCCGGGTGGCCCTCGTGCCGGTGCGCCCCGACTGGATCGACCCGCGCGGCGTGCTCGGATACCTCAACGTCTTGCACGGGGCCGGGGCCTACGAAGACACGCCCGCGCTGCGGGTGATGCTGCGGGCCGCCGCGACGCCCGACGAGCCGCATTTTCTCATCTTCGACGAGATGAACCTCGCCCGGGTCGAGCACTACCTCGCCGAGGTGCTCTCGGCCATCGAGAGCCGCAGCCCGGTGCCGCTCCACGGGCGCCCCGGCGGGGTGCGCAGCGTCGACGGTGAGCGGCTCATCCCGCCCGAGGTCAGCGTCGGGTCGAACCTCTATCTCTTCGGCACGCTGAACCTCGACGAGACCACCTTCGCGCTCTCGACGAAGGTGCTCGACCGGGCCTTCTGCTGGGAGCTTCCGCCTGCGTTGCCGAGTCAGCTCCTCGGGGCCTGGCTCACCGAGGGGGCGCTCACCGCACCCGCCGACGAAACCGAGCGCGCGGCGTTGCGCTCTGAGGGGCGCACCGGCGCGAGCGCCCGCGACCTCGCGCTCACCCTCGGCCGCCACGGCGTCGGCGCCCGCATCGACCGCTTCTTTGAGGCTTTTCAGCGCCACGGTCGGCCCTTCGGATACCGCGTCGCCACCGAGCTCGTCGACTTCGTGCGCACCGCCGAAGACGAGGGCCTCGAGGTCGCGCCCAACTGGGCCCTCGACCACGCCGTCCTGGGCAAGCTCTTGCCCCGGCTCTCTGGCCCCGAGCGCGCCCTTGACGCCTTGATCGAGAGCCTCATCGATGTCTGCTACCCCGAACGATCGCGCCCCGCCGGACGCCGCGACGGCGAGCACCTCGCCGAGCCCGACGCGCCCCGCTTGGTCGACCTCGCGGTGAGCGCCCAGCGGCTCCGTCAGCTCGCCGAGCGCCTCGACGGGGCGGCCTACGTCACCTTCGGCCAATCGAGCTGAACGGCGAGAAGCTCTGAGGGCACGCTCGGGTCATCGCGGTCGACCACCACCCACACCCGAGAGGGGTCGTCGCGGTCGACCACGAGGCCCTCACACTTGAGCGCCACGGGCCGCCCCTCGGCGTCTTCGAGAGGCGCAAAGAAAGCGCGCTCGGCGTCGAGGAAGCCCACCGCCGCGCCCACGCACGCGCCGTCGTTGTAGGTGTCGGGCGAGGCCTCCGCGGCCCCTAACCACACGAGCGAGACCCCGTCAGGGTGGGCCGTCGCGTCGGTGAAGGTGAGGGGCACCCCGGCCACGTCGCCGAGCTCCCAGGTGGTCACGTCGCAGAGCGCGATCGGCGCCGCGTCGCGCCCGGCCTCGTCGGCATCGAGGGCCGCTTCGAGGGCCGCCGCGCTCACCCACGCCGTTGCGTTGACGGCCGTCAGATCGCCCCGCGGTGCGCCGTTGCCGCGCTGAAAGAGGTACACCCGATCGCCCACCCGGGCGGCCCCTTCGAGGTTCAGCTCGCTGCCTGAGAACGAAGGGTCTTCGAGCATCGCGCGGTAGAGCGTCGGCGCCTCGAAGACGCGCAGCGAGCCCCCCGGGCGTGCACGGAGCACCCGAAAGCGCGCCGCCGTCGAGCCTGACCCGAAGGCCACGAGCTCGCCCGAGGAGAGGGTGAGGGCAGACTCAAAATCGAGCTTCTTCTGTTTGTTGCCGCGCGCGGTGCCGAACTGCCGAACGCCCCCCTCGCTCGGCAAAAGGAGCGCCTCGGCGAGGCCCGAGGCCGGGTCGACGAGCCCCACGATGTTGGTGTCGTCTTGCACCACCGCGAGCCCGGGGCCGAAGTACACGACCCCCGAGCCGGCCCGGACGTGCGCCGGCTGGTCGTACGCTTCTCGCGCGCCGCCGCGGTACAGCATCGGCCGACGCGACACGATCACGGCACGAAACTCAGGGTGACGCTCTGCCCGGCGCGTTCGCATGGGGGGCGACGCTAGCACGCGTCGAGGGCCATCAGCGCGCCGTAGCTCAGCCCGAAGCGCGCGAGATACTTTCGCAGCCGGGCCGCGTCGTTGGGGGTCGCCTTGGCTGCGCGAGACGCCGCGAAGAGCTGTCGCCCGGCCTCTGAGAGCGAGCCCGCCTGGCGACACACCGCGACGACGTCTTCGAGCTGCACGCGGTCGAAGCGGTCGAGCGATGCGGCGCCCGCAGGCCCGAGGAGCCGCTCGACCCACCCACACGAGGGGCTCGCGCCAGGGGCCGCAGCGTGCCACCGCGCCGAGAGACCGGCCACCTCCGAGGCGACCCGCGCGGCGTCGATGCGGCGCCCCTCGGCGAGCGTGGCCATGCGGAGCACCGCGGCAGAGAGCTCGCGAAAATTGCCAGGCCAGGGCGCCGCGCGACCGAAGGCGACGAAGGCCTCGCGGGCCTCTCGGTTCATGCTCACGGCGCGCCCGAGCTCGTCGCTCACCCGCGCGAGCTCGTAGTCGAGGTTGGGCTCAAAATCCTCAGGACGCTCGGCCAACGAAGGCAACCTGAAGGCCCACACGTCGAGCCGCGCGAGGAGGTCTTCGCGAAAGAGCCCCGCCCGCACCCGCTGCCGAAGGTCGCGGTTGGTGCCCGCGATGAGCGAGAAGCTCGAACGCACCGTCGCGTCGGAGCCCACAGGGTAGAAGGCCTTCTCTTCGAGCGCGCGGAGGAGCATCGCCTGCTCGTCGAGCCCGAGCTCGCCCACCTCGTCGAGGAAGAGCGTGCCCCCGTCGGCGCCGCGCAAGAGCCCCTCGCGCGCCGCGTTCGCCCCCGTAAAGGCCCCCTTGACGTGCCCGAAGAGCGCGCTCATCGCCTGGTCGCCGCGCAGCGTCGCGCAGTTGACGTCGACGAAGCGCCCGCTCACCCGGTGACGTTGAAGACGGAGCGCGTGGAGCCGCGCCGCGAGCTGGCTCTTGCCCGCTCCCGTAGGCCCCGTCAGAAGGATCGGCGCCGCGCTGTTCGCGGCCACCACCGTGAGCGCGTCGATCATCGCGTTGAAGGCCTCGTTGCGCGTCGCGATGCCGTCACAGAGCAGCGCCCGCCCCTCGCGCCGCTCGCTCAGAAAGCGCGCCGCGAGCCCGTCGTACTTCGACAGGTCGAGGTCGATGATCTGCACGCTCCCGACGCCCGGTGCGGGGGCGTCGAGGCCCGCATCGACCCGAGGCGCCGTCTGCAAGAGACGCCCGGGGATGTGCCGCGACTCGGTCAACAGATACAAACAGATCTGGCAGACGTGGGTGCCCGTGGTGATGTGAACGAGATAGTCTTCTCGCTCAGGGGCGAAGCGCACCGTGCGGCACCAGCTGTGAAGCGCACCGTACACCGTCGCAAAATCCCACGGGTCGCTGAGCGTGAGGGGGGTGACGAGCACCTCCATCTCGGGCCTGAGCGCGCGCAGCTCGTTCGCGATTTCTTCTGCAAAAACAATGTGTTGCACTGTTGTGAACAGCACATACTTCGACACCCTGAGGCGCGGGTGCGTGACCAGGGCGAGGGTGGGCCGCCAGCGGGCCGGGCGATGGTAGCGCGCGGCGCGGTCGAGGCTCGTGCCCACGAAGCCGAGCACCACGGTGGCGCGTTCGCTCGGAGCGGCGGGTGCTCTCATCGCCCGAGCACAGCACGGCGCCGGGGCGTCGTTCAAGCGCCGCACGCGCCGCCGCGCGGGGTACATTCGCGGTCACGCCAATGACGCAACCGAGCGCGCTGCGAGACGGCCTCGCGATCATTCGCTATCACATCGTGCTCATCGCCATGGCCGCCACGGTGGTCTTCGGGTGGCTGATGACGGGGCGCTACGCGTGGGCCCTGGCGCTGGTGACGGGTCTCGATTGGTTCCTCATCAACCTCTTGAACCGGGTGACCGACATCGCCGAAGACCGCCGAAACCAGATCGCGGGCACCGAGCGCGTGGCGGCCCGGGCGCGGCTCCTCACCGCGGCGAGCTTCGGCCTCATGGCGACGAGCTTCGCGGTGACCCACTGGCTCGCGCCCGCGCTCACCCCGTACCGCCTCGCGGTGCAGCTCATCGGCCTCGGATACAACTACAAGATCGTGCCCACGCCGCGGGGCCTGTCCCGCTTCAAAGAGCTGTATTTCTTCAAGAATTTCGGCTCCGCGGTGATCTTCTTCCTCACGGGCTTTATGTACCCGCTGGCCCTCGCGCGGCCCTCGCTCTCGTGGGCCGCCATCGCGTCGCTGGTGCTCTTCTTTCTGCCCTTCGAGATCACCTACGAGATCCTCTACGACCTCCGAGACCTCGAGGGCGATCGCGCCGAGGGCGTGCCCACCTACCCCGTCGTGCACGGGCCGCTGCGCGCGCGGCAGATCATCGACGCGCTCCTCGTGCTCGCGTCGCTCAGCCTCGCAGCGGGCCTCGCGACGGGCGCGTTGGGGCTCCGCGAGGGGCTCATGCTCGCGGCGCCGGTGATCCAGTTCGTCTTCTACCGCAGGCACCTCGCGCGCGGTCTCACGCCCCGCGACTGCATCGCGCTCACGCACCTCGGCACGGCCCTCTTGCTCTTCTACCTCGCGGGCACCGCGGCCTGGTCACGCGCGGGTCTGCCCGAGAACATCTTCCTGCGCTGACCGCGCCCACCGCGTCGCCACAAGATACGGAACGGCCACCAGCCCCGTGTGAAGCCAATACCGCGGCTCGCCCGGCGCCGTGACCGCGAGGAGCACGAAGAACACGCTCGCCGCGATCACCCTCGGCACCGCCACCTCGGGCCCGAGCGTGTGACCGCGCGCCCGCGCCCGCGCCGCCGCGACCGTCGCCCCGAGGCTCGCGGCCGCCAGGAGGCCCCACGAGAGGGGCTCCAGCGGGCCCCGCAACACCCAGCGAAAGAGCGCCCACCACGACGCGAAAATGCCCGCGTGGGCCACCGCCGACGCGACCGCCACGAGGTACCCCGGGCGCGCGCCGCGGTCGAGCACGAGCCCCGCGCCGTAGGCGAAGAAGCCCCAGCCCGCGATGCCCACCAGCGGCACCCCGAGGTGACCGGGCTCGGCCCAAGACCACAAGCCCGCGCGCACCGCGATGACCTCCATGAGCGACGCGTCGAGGGTCACTGCGAGGGCCGAGAAGAGCGCCGTGCGAGGCCCCGCGTCGGGCCAGAGGGCGCGCACCACGGCCCGAGACGAGAGCACCACCAGCGGCCAGATGAGCGGCACGAGCAGCGGCACGCGGTGCGCCCGCCCGTGCCAGATCGGCGCGTAGCGGTAGAAGTCATAAAAGACGATGCAGGTCTCCTCGCCCACAAAGCCCGCGAGGGCGAGGGCGAGGTACTCTCGCGCGAGGGCGGGCCACCCGCGGTGACGCGCCATCGCGGCCAAGGTGATCAGCACCACCGCGACGCAGAGGGCCTCAAAGAGCCAGTGCGGCATCGGTCACCTTCGCGTAGAGCGTCACCGTCGCGGGCCGGGCGAGCGCCGCGCGACGGCCGCGGCGAGGGGCCGCGCGACCCGGCACGAGCGCGAGCAAGAGCACCAGCGCCGCGCACGAGACCCCGAGGGCCTTCAGCGCGTCGGCCACATCAGGGAGCGAGGGGTCAGGCACCCGACGCGCTCGAACCGCCGCGGTGACGAGCGAGCCGAGGGCCGTCAGCGCGACGAGCACCAGCGACAGCACCACCGCGAAGGCGAGCACCCCGACCAGGGGCGCGTAGGCCGTCACCATCGCGCGGAGATGGGCGCCCGGAGAGAGGCCGAAGAGCGCAGCCGCGAGGTTCGCCGCGAAGACCAGGGCCAGGCACGCGAGGGCGCCGTCGCGGCCGCCGCGGAGGTCGGAGCGCGAAGGGCCCATGTGCGCCACCACCGCGGTCGAGAGGTACAGAAACACCCAGAAGCGTAGGCTCCGAAGGTGCTCGGGGTCGGTGAGGGCGCCCACCGTGAGCCGCGCGATGCGACCGAGCGCCAGTGTTGCTTCGAAGGGGTCGTCGGCCCGCGCCATCGCCCGCGCAGAGGCCCCCGTCGGAAACCACCGCCCGCTGTCTTCGACCAGCACCGCCGCGAGGAGCCACACCGCCCCGACGCCCGCGAAGAGCGGCGCGACGCCCGCGAAGAAGCGACCGATGCGCTGCCGCGGCGCGCGCGGGTCGAAGCGGTACGCGACATACCCGAGGCACCCGGTCTCGGGGTCAGGGTCGAAGAGCTTCAGCGTCTCGATGGTGTGCCCCGAGAGGCGATGAAGCGCCGCGTGGGCGAGCTCGTGCAGCGGCGCGCCGACCCAAGCGGTGACGAGCACCGAGCGCCACCCCCAGCGCACCGTCGCGAGCCGTGAGCGCCAACGCTCGAGCCCGTGCAAGAGCACCGCGAGCCCGAGGGTGGGCGCGATCAGCAGCACGAGCTGTTGCAGAATCAGTGAGAAAAAGCCGACCACGGCGCGAGACTAAACCACGCGCACCGCGGGCCCACGAAGAAGCGCCCGCACGAGGCTCACGCGGCGTCTTCGCGGGCGTCACCCCGCGCGCTCAACACCGCCTCGCAGAAGGCGACATGGTGCTTCACCACCTTCTTCGGGAGCGACGCGAGCACCTCGCGGGTCACCTGCTCCATCACCGCCTCGACCTCGCGCCGACGACGGCGGCCCGCGCGGGTGAGGTAGAGCCGCTGGAGCCGCCCGTCTTTGGGGTCTCGCGCTCGGGCCAGGAGGTCGTGCGCTTCGAGCTTGTCGAGCAAGGGCGAGAGCGTCGACTTCTCAAGCTCCAGGGTCCGCGCGAGGGCGCTCACGGTGACGCCGTCTTGGTCTTCGAGCGCCGCGAGCACCGAGAGCTGGGCCGGGCTCACGTCGACGATGCCCCGCGCCCGAAGCGCCTTGCGCGCCCGCACCGAGAGCATCAGCGCCGCGCGGGTGGTGAGAAACAACGGACTCTCCCGAAGTGCAGCGAGGAGCTTCTCGGCCATGTCAAAGAAATAGCAAGATTCGCCCCGCCCCGTGACCCGACATGCGTTCAGCAATTGCCAGAGCTCCGGGCGATTTCTGAGAGTGACATAGAATGTCAATGGGGTGATTGCGAGGGGGGCCGAGACTGCATAGGGTGCGGCGTGGCCAAAGAGAGCGAGTTCGTGTGTCAGGCGTGCGGCGCCACGTCGGCCAAGTGGGTGGGCCGCTGCCCCGGTTGCGGCGGGTGGAATACCCTGGTCGAAGAGCGCGTGCCCAAGGGCAGCCGCGCCCGGGCGCGGGGGGCGATGTCGGTGTCGGCGACGGGCTCGAAGGTCGTGCGGCTCGAAGAGGCCGTCGCGCAAGAGGCGCCGCGGGTTCCGTGCGGGATGCGCGAGGTCGACAGGGTGTTGGGGGGCGGTCTGGTCGAGGGCTCGGTGGTGCTCCTTGGGGGCGAACCCGGGGTCGGTAAGAGCACCCTCCTCTTGCAGATGGTGGCGCAGCTGGTGACCCAGCCCGAAGCGAGCCCGCGGATGCGCGGCGGGGTGCTGTACGTCTCGGGCGAAGAGAGCGCGGCCCAGGTCGCGGGGCGCGCCCGGCGCCTCGGGGTGCGCGAGGGCGACCAGCTTCGGCTCCTGGCCTCGGGTGATCTCGACGACGTCGAGCGGGCCATCGCCGAGATTAACCCTTCGGTAGTGGCCATCGACTCGGTTCAGACGCTCCGGGCCAGCGAGCTCGAGAGCGCGGCGGGTTCGGTCTCGCAGCTCCGCGAGGTCACATCGCGGCTCGTCACCCTGGCCAAACAAGAGGCCCGCACGATGGTGCTGGTGGGCCACGTCACCAAAGACGGCTCCCTCGCGGGCCCCAAGGTGCTCGAACACCTCGTCGACGTGGTGGTCGCCTTCGACGGCACCCGGAGCGGCGGCCCGAGACTCTTGCGGAGCATCAAGAACCGCTTCGGCGCCGCGGGCGAGCTGGCCGTGATGGAGATGACCCGAGACGGGCTCCAAGAGGTCGAAGACCCGTCGAAGCTCTTCCTGGCCGAGCGGCCCAAAGACGTGCCGGGCTCGGTGGTGCTCGCGAGCGCCGACGGGCCTCGGCCGCTCCTGCTCGAAGTTCAGGCGCTGGTCACGCCGAGCGCGATGCCCTCGCCGCGGCGGGTCGCCACCGGGGTCGACGCGACGCGCCTGTCGATCCTCACGGCGGTGCTCTCGCAGCGGGCGAATCTCTCGATCCGCGACCGCGACGTGTTCGTGAGCCTCGCCGGGGGGGCCAGCGTCGATGAGCCCGCGGCCGATCTCGGCGTCGCGTGCGCCATCGCGTCGAGCGTGGTCGAGCTCTCGCTCCCGATGGATCTCGTGGTCTTCGGCGAAATCGGCCTCGCGGGCGAGGTGCGCGCGGTGCCGCGGTGCACCCCGAGACTCGAAGAGGCGGTGAAGCAGGGGTTCAAGCGCGCCATCGTGCCGAGGGCCAACGTCGAGCGCGGCGAGGTGCCGCCCGGCATGGTCGCCCACGGCGTCGCCCACGCCCGCGAGGTCGCCGCATGGATCGAGCGCAAGCGCGACGCGCGTTGAGCCTCGACGACGACGCAGAGAAGAAGGCAGACTCGGCGCGGTGGAGAGACGTTGCCCGCGCTGTGATCGGCGCCTGAGCCCGGCCGAACTTCGGTGCCCCGTCGACGGCACCTATGTGCAACCTACGGGGCCCGCGGCCGACCAGGCCATCGGCGGGCGCTACCGGCTCACGACGCTCCTCGGCATCGGCGGCATGGGGGTGGTGTACGGCGCCGACGACCTGCGCAGCGGGCGCGGCGTGGCGCTCAAGATGCTCGACACGCGGTGGGCCGACGACCGCACCGTGCGCGAGCGATTCTTGCGAGAGATCCGCACGGGCATGGGCTTGCAGCACCCTCACATCGCGCGGGTCTTCGACGCCGGGCACGGCCCCGAGGGCACCTGGCTCGTGATGGAGCGCCTCGAAGGCCAGAGCCTCGCTGCCCGCCTCGAACGCGGCCCGCTGAGCCTCACCGACGCCCTCGAGGTCGCCCGTCAGGTCTGCGAGGCCTTGGCCGTGGTGCACCCCCACGGTGTGGTGCACCGCGACATCAAACCCGGCAACGTGTTCTTGGTGCGCGGGCCCCGGGCGATCGACGTGCGGGTGCTCGATTTCGGCCTCGCGCTCCTGGTCGACGAGACCCCGCTCACCCAAGCCGGGGCGGTGCTCGGCACGCCGCGGTACATGGCGCCCGAACAGGTGCGAAAGGCGCCCACCACCGGCCAGGCCGACCTCTACGCCCTCGGGGTGCTCCTCTTCGAGGCCCTCGGCGGCGGCCCGCTCTACGAAGGAGACGACCAGCGGGTGATGATCCAGCAGGCCCTCGCGCCCACCCCGACGCTCCGTTCGAGAGGCGTCAAAGTGCCTGAATTGATTGAACAATTTGTGTTGGCGCTCTTGGCCAAAGACCCCGCCCAGCGCCCCCAGGGTGCGATGGCGACGGCGACCCGGATCTTCACGCTCCAGGCTCAGTTTCGTGCGCCCGCCCTCGCGGCCACGGTGCCGCCGGTGACGCCGGTTCGGGTGCCCGCGGTCACCGAGGCCCTCGACCTCGACGCGACCGTGGTGGCCCCCTCGCAGCACACGCCGATGGCGCCCGAGGCCCTCGTCGAGGCGTGGCTCTCGGCCGACGCGGCGCTCGTCGAGGCCCGCGGCGAGCTCCGCGAGGCCCTCGAACGCTGGCAATCAGAGCAGAAGAACCGGGCCGAGAAGATCGAGCGGCTTGAGACCTGGCGCGCCCAGGCCGAGGCGTGGCTTGAGCACCAACCCGACGCGTCGCAAGCGGGCGCCTACCGCGCCCAGATCGAGGGCGTGGTGCTCGAACTCGCGCGTCTCGGAGGTGAGGCCCCCGAGGCGCGTTGGGGCGAGCTCGGCCGCGCGGTGCGCGAGGCCCTCGGAGCCTTCGAGAGGGCCACCGAGGCGGTCATTCGTCAGACATCACGCGCTGATAAAGGGTGATGTTCGGAGGCCCTTGGGGTAGCCCCTCGGCCGACTGACAGAGGCCCATGGAGGCGTGCGTCACGACGGGCTTGTCGTCGACGGTCGAGCGCAGGCTGGCGGTCGTCCACACGAGGCGAACGCAGGGCGAGGGTTTGGGGCCGGGGAGCTGAAACGCGCAGCCGACGATCGACTGCGGGTCGGGCTGGAGCAGCACCGGCGCCCCGTCGGCTTCGAGCCGGGCCGAGCTCTGAAGCTGAACCTGCCCGCCGTGCGGGCACAAGATCACGCTCCGGGTGGTGAGAAAGAAGCCGTTCACGTCGCGGCCTCACGGCGGAACGAGCCCGCGGGCTTGAGCAACCCCTGGGCATCGAGCGCGTCGCCGACGGCCTCGATGGCGGCCTCGTGTTCGGCGTCGCCGGGCGCATAGAGCGCGGGGTGCGCCACGATGAGCGTGCCATGCTCGCCCACCGCGAAGGCCTGTGCCGGCGCGGCCAACGGTGCCACCGCGGGAAACTGCCTCGACAGGTACGTCCACCAGCCGACGATGGGCGAGCCGTCGTCGAAGATGGGCATGGCGGCGTGGGGGCTGTCGTCTGAGCCCGCGTGGGCCCACACCGGCTCGAACGCACGAATGCCGACCCGCAGCGCCAGATCGAGGGTGGCGCGGATCGTCTCGTCGTCGCCCCAGGGCCGAAGCACCCGCACGACGACGCGGTTGGGCACCCAGACGAGGCCCTCGAAGTCTGGCAACCGAATGCCGAGGGTCGCCTCGATCTCGACGAGGTTCGCGCCGCGGCCCAAGACCACCGCCCGCGGCTGCCAGGCGTCGACGCTGCGCGCGCCAGACTGAAACGGTGCGTGACATTGCGCGAGGGCCGCCCGCCACGCTGCGACGCCCTCGACGGGGTGCGCGTTGTCGTCAGGGTCGACGAAGGCCCAGGCCGCGAGGCGCGGGTCGAGCGAGCCCAGGCGACGGGTGAAGTATTCGATCTTCTCGGCGACCGCGTCGACGCCCTCGGGCCCGCCCGAGAAGTACAGGGTGAGTTGCCAGATCATGGGTTGTTCGCCCACTCGGCTTGAAGCTCACGGGCGCGCTGCTGGCTGACCCGCTCGCCTACGAAATCAGAGGGCTGACTCTGAGTGTACTCGGTCTCGGTGCCCGGGCGGCCTTCGTACCAGGCCGCGAGGTTCTCACCGATCAACCGCACGAAGCGGTCGCGCAAGGGCCGCGCGTTTGCCTGGCTGCCATGCGCGTAGCGCACGAAGCGGTAGACCCCGCGAAAGTTGTGGCTCAAGGCCTCAGCAGGCGGGTTCGCAGAGAAGTTGGGCACGGTGCCGTCGCCGCGGCCGATCTGATGGATCCACCCCGCGGGTCTGGGGCGAGGCGCGAGCAACGAAATGAGCCCGGTCGGCAGAATCTGAAACTTTACAAGGTTCGAATCGTCGCGCGAAATCGCATCAATGGGGATGACCACAGCGCCAAACTCCTGGCGAAAGTTTGAGACGTAGAGATTCACCGTGTTGGGGTGCATGTAGGCCGTGGGGCGGTTGCGCTCGGCCTCGGCGAGCCGCGCCGCGTGAATGGCGCGCATCGCCGCGCGCTCCTGCGGTGTGTCGAGGTTCTCGTGAAGCTCCTCGGCGTCGGTCGGCCGACCCGCTTGAAGTCTGCGGATACCCCGCTGCATCGCCGCGGCCGCACCTCTCGGGAGGGACGCGAGGGCTGAGCCCGCCGACTCGAAGAACTGACCCACCGGCCCGGCCACATCGCCGACCCCCAAGAATCGTCCGGCCGCCGAGACCCCGGAGCCAAACTGTCGACCGATCCAGCTGAGCATCGCCCCACCGACGTTGAGGAGGGTCTTCGGCGGTTCGACCGCATAGTTTTCAATCAACAATCGCTGAAAGACCATCGCGCGTTCAAGGTTGGCGGCGGTCATCGGTCGAAGTTGGGGCCCGTCGAGGATGCCGACATAGATGTCTCGATAGAGCGCCTCATGATTTCGACAATCGACGAAGGCCTGGCTGAGCCGGGCGTAGACGGCCTTCGCATCGAGCACGAGCGCCCCGAGGTCTGGAGAGTCACCGGCGGCGTGGGCGACCACCGTGGCCAGCGACACCTTGCGCTTGAGGCTGCGCTTCGACTCGTGCTCGGCAGCGACCGCTTCTGCATTCGGGGCGGGCCTCGGGTCGAGCGCGCTCGCGAGGCTGCTCGTGACCGATTCGAGCGTCGACGCGATGCCGGGTGCCACCATCGCGACCGAAGGCCCGTCGATGGTGACCAGATCGCCGACGGGGTCGATGCCCGTGCTCAAGGGGCTGAAGGTGAGCCAATTGGGGTAATAGTCACAGAAGATCGAGTTCGGTAAGAGCTGGTACACCGAAGGCACCGTGCGGATGAACTCAAGCGACTCGCGCCGCGAGAGCATCTTGCCCGCGCCGATCGAGAGCGCGAGGTAGACGTCGCCGAAGATCGACTTGAGCGCGCCCATGCCGCCGAACTCAGAGTCTTCGAGCCCGGCCCCGATCAACCGCGTCATCGCCGCGATGAACTCTCCGCCGTCTGAGATCCAGTCGACGGAGTCGTTCTCACCGAGGTTCTCAGTACGACGCTGGGTGATGCCGAGAATATGTTGCACGATGTTCGCAACATAGAACGACTTCACGCCCAGCTTCAGCTGGTGGTACGCGAAGGGCGAACCCATGGTCGGGCTGCCGATCAACACGATCTGATGCACCCGCGACTCGCCGCCGAGCACCTTGCAGAAATAGCGCGCCACCATGCCGCCCATGCTGTGGCACACGAGCACCACCTGGTCGGCGCCCGTCTCTGCGAGGGCCTCGTCGACGATGCGCCCTAACCTCAGCGCGCTCTGCGCGTTGTCTTGTCGCCAGTCGTAGCCGCAGACGTACACCACGGGCTGAACGCCGCGCTCGACGAAGGGCGCGGTCTTGATGTTTGCCAGCGATCTGACCGTGTTGCCGTAAAAGTCTTCAATGATGTTGTAATAGTGTCGAATGTGGGCGATCTGCTGGTGCTTCGCCCGCGAGCGAAACCAGTGCGACTCGTCGGGTTCGAGCACCTGGCTGATTTGACCGAGCCGGGTGACGTCGACGGCGAAGCTGCCCGGGCTGTTGCCGAGTGGGCTCCCCGTCGGATTCCATACCAGGTCGCCGGTCTCGGGGTCGGTGAGCCTTGTGCCGAGGATCCCCGGGACGAAGACGATCGGCATCAGCTTTCGCGGCGTGCGAATCTTGACGGTTGTGCCCTTGACGGCAACGGCTTTGAGCGGGCCACGCATATTCGGCATGTGTCATTCCCTCGATGGTAGTCGCTGATGGGCGCCTGTCAGCCTGCGGTTCGAGGCCTCGCGATGAAGACCTCGTCGAGGGGGTAGCTCTTCGGCTGCCCCAGGGCGTCGAGCTCGGGATGTTGCTGCGCGATCTGACGCCCCGGCTGCGCGGGGAGCAGCACCTGATGATGCACTTTGAAGAGCTGAAGCGACGCGCTCGAGAGCTGATCGAGCTGGGTGGGGCTGAGGAGCTTCGTGCCGACCCTGTACCCGAGATTCATCAACCGAAGGCGCTGGCCAGCGGCCTCTTCTTCGTTCGGCATCTGCGCGATCAGCTCGATCTGCCAGACCAAGGGCCCACCGAGCAGAGGGAAGTACTTCTGGAACGCTTCGACCTCATTGGCCCAAACCGTCAACGCGATGCGCTTCGCCGACGCCAGATGATCGAAGACGGCCTCACCCGCCGCCGTGGTCGTGCCCTCGACGATCTCGTCGGGCGGGGCCAGCGCGGTCGCTCCTGCTTCTGCGCTCGGCGCAGCATGGGAGATCACGCCGCGGTACCGGCAACCGACCAACGCGACCCCTTCGAGCGGCTTCATCGTCGGGGCCTCAAGGCGCACCTGCGTCCGTGTGCGATCGGGCGGCGTGGGTTGCGCTGTCTGGGTGCCATCCTGGCCCGGCGCTTCGACGGGCTCGGTCGACACGCGCTGCCCTCGGAAGCGAACCTGGCGGCCTCGAACGAGCGCCGTGGCCGTTGCTTTGAGGGTCACATTGTCACCCTCGACTTTCACCTCGGGCCCTTGCAATTTCGCCCCCGAACCCTTGAGCACCAAGGTGCCCAATTGCGCGCCGGCTGGGGCGGTGAGCGTCGCCGCGTCGTCGACAGGCCGAACCTGACTCCCCACCGCGCGCGGCGGCGGCCTGGTCAGCCCAGCCTGGGCCGTGATGTCTTCTGTCGAAACGATTGTGATGTGGTTGGCTGAGAGCACCAACCGATCGCGGGTGAGCTCGATGAACGTGTCGCCCACTTCGAGTCTGAGCGAGCCATTCGCGTCACCTTGAACGGGCTCTGCTTTGATGACAACCCGCTCTGTCGCAGAGAGCGTCAAGGCGCCGTTCACAAAGGTCGTAGAGGTCGAGCGGTCTTGACCCATACCGCCGATCAGCTTCACGTCAGGGCCCTTCACAAGCACGGTGCGGGCCCCGTGCACGTTGGTCACCTGGTCTGCGCCGATCGCTGAAATCTCATTCCCCGATGTGGTGTGCAGCGACTCGCCGTGAACGACCCCTTGGTCGACCAGATGCACGACACGGGTCTGACCGCCCCCGAGATGACTGACCGACGGGCCCCCAACCTGTAAGAGATGTTGACGCCCGATCTGCTCAGATTGACGCCCGGTGACACCGATCGAGACATCGCGCGCGACGGTCTCGATGCGATCTTGCCGAACGCTCGTTCGGTGGTCACGCTGCACGTCGACGTCAAAGTCTCGCTGGGCGTGAAAGTAGATGCGCTCGCTCTCTTTCTGATCTTCAAACGCGAGCTCATTGAAGCCGCCGCCGCCCGGCGTGCTCTGGGTGCGAATCACGCTGCGTGTCTTCTTGATGGGCAGCGTCTCGGGTACAGGGTGCGTGCCGTTGTACATCGCGCCCAACACCACCGGCCGGTCAGGGTCGCCCGCGAGGAAGGTCACCAGCACCTCCATGCCCACCCGCGGAATGAACTGAAAGCCCCACCCCGTGCCCGCCCAGGGCTGCGCCGTACGCACCCAACACGACGACCCGTCGTCGAAGTTGTGCTCACGATCCCAGTGAAACTGAATCTTGATGCGACCGAACCGGTCGGTGTGAATCTCTTCGGCGCGAGGCCCCACCACCACGGCGCTCTCGGTCACCGTGCGCGGCGTGCGGCGCGGCCGCTCAGGTCGGTAGAGCACCCCCAAGGCCACCGACTTCACAAAGACACAATAGACAAGACGCTGGTCAAACGAGGGCAGCTCGAACCAGGCGTCGCCGACCTCGGCCGCGCTCGCTGCTTCGCGTGAATGAAGCGCCTTCTTTTGAAGGCGTTCGACCTTGCGCCGCAGCGCCGTTGCGCCCTCACCGGCGATGTACCCGTGGTCGAGATAACAGTGAATGAGCTCGAAGGGCACAAGCCGCTTCTGCTGATCGCCCGTCGGCGTCGAGACCGAAGGCCCTGCGGCGCAGAGCTCGTGCCCGATCATCAGCCTGTCGTGGTAGGCCGTGAGGTGATACGCCGCGCTCTCACGCCGCGCTTGCTCAAGCAGCGCCGTCGCGCGGGTCTCGTCGACCTCGGGGATCTCATGCTGCCCGTGATGGTCATACTGCTCAAGCAGCACCGGGTGCGCTTGGGTCTCGACCGAGCGCCGCGCGTAGAGGTGCGTCATCGGTCGACGAAAGTCGTAGTCGGTCACCTCCGATGCGTTCGAGCGCACTCGGGTCACCTCAGAGAAGGCCGTAAACACCGGCTCGGTCGGCAAGAGCGCCGCGCCCTGCTCGTACTCGCGCAGCGTCGCGGTCATGGGCCCAGGGGCGACGTCGTCGGTGAAGAAGAGCACGCTGTGCCCCATGCGCACCGACGAGCGACCCGACCGCGGCACGAAGGGCCTCGGCAAGTCTGGGTCGTCAGGCTCGGTGCTTGTGAGATGCTCGGCGATGCCCATCGCCACGCCGCTGACGATGTCGCCCACGCTCGGGCCCGGCACCGTCGCCGCGACGTGGTCTTCGCCGGCCTGCTCGAAACGAAACGCGATGCCCTCTTCGGCGAGGATCCGCGTCACGAACTCCCAGTCGGTCTCGTCGTACTGCAAAACGTAGGTTCGGCGGTTGTACGAACGCGCAAGATTGAAGCGGTACGCGATCTGGTGCTCGCGCAACATCGCGATCACCACATCGTGGGGGTACACATTCTGAAAAATGCGAGAATTTCGCCGCTGCGTCAGCAGCCACGCCCGCGGCACCACCCGCAGAAGGAATGACTGAAGCACCTCGCCGTCATGGTTGATCGACCCCTCGTAGCGCGCCGCCGCGACAAAGCCCGTGCGGCCGTGCGGCGTCACCCCCTCTTCGAAGGCGCCCGCCCCGAGGTGAAACCCGCAGTCGGTGCCGACGAGCCTCTGCGCCAGCCGGTGACCCGATGACAGCGCCGCCGCGTCACCCGTCGCCACCAAGAAGTCGAAGCTCGAAAGCTCGTTCATGGCCTCGACGCCGGTCGCTGCGATCAACCGCCATTCGAGCCCCGCCAGTTGCCCCGCGATCAGAAAAACCGCCATGCGAGGCACGCTAGCCCGCTTCACCCCGCCGCCAAATCACAAAATCGATCAAAGCTTCACAATTTCTACCACCATGACCTACAGAAACAAACTCTAGCCGTCATGATGGGCTTGACAGCGGGCGTGCGACATGGTTGCCGCCGACCCGTACACCGGCCGCGGCGCGTCGCCCGCGAGGCGAGGGGCCGCTCAGCGGCGGGTGAAAAACGAGAGGATCGCGGCGTGGGTCTCGGGCGACTGGAGCCGCTCGACGAAGCACGCACCCTCGCGGGCGAGGGCGTCGAGGGTGGCCTCACGCAACGGCGCGCGGAGCAGGCCCTTGGCGAGGGTGAAGGCCTCGGGGGGCATGGCGGCGGCCTTCTCGGCGTAGGCGTAGGCCGAGGCGAGCAAGAGCTCGGGCGCCACCACCACGTTGACGAGCCCGGCGCGGTGCGCGGCGTCGCCGTCGAAGCCCTCGGCGAGCAGGAGCCACTCGCTCGCGCGCTGGAGCCCCACACGCTGCGGCAAGAGCAGGCTCGACGCGCCCTCGGGCACGAGGCCCAGGGTCACAAAGGGCATCTTGAACTTCGCCCGCGCCGTCGCCACCACGAAGTCGCAGTGGAGCAGCAGCGTCGTGCCGATGCCGACCGCGGGCCCGTCGACCGCCGCGATGAGCGCCTTCGGGAAGTTCACCAGCGCGAGGAGGAGCTGGAAGACCGCGCTCGACTCGCCGGTGGGCGGGTTCGCCATGAAGTCTTTGAGGTCGTTTCCGGCGGTGAAGACGCCCTCGGCGCCTGTGATCACCACCGCGCGCACCGCCGGATCGTCATGGGCCGCCCGCAGCGCCGCGGTGACGCCCTCGTACATCGCGACGGTGATGGCGTTCTTCTTCTCAGGGCGCGCGAAGCGAACCGTCGTGATCGCGCCTTCGGTCGAAACGTGAATGTGCTCACTCATGCGGGCCTCGCTGCGAGGGTCAGAACTGAACGCCGAGCACCGCGCGGAGCGTCTGGGCGGTCTTGAAATCGAAGGCCGCGAGCTCGGCCCCGGCGGCCCGCTCGTCGGTGCGCGGCCCGAGGCCCGCCATCGGGAAGAGCACGCCGTACTGCAACGACGCGAAGAAGCCCGGGGCAGGGGGCTCGCCCAGGGTCGTGCTGCGGTGGTTCGACACGTAGGTGACCTCGGCGTTCAGCTCGATGCCGAGGTCGGGGTCGTTGCCGCGGGTCTGGACGAACGAACTGGCGCGCGAGTAGATCGCCGAGGCGCGGCCGTAGAAGCGGTCGCCGCGCGGCGAGTTCACGAAGGCGTACATCACCCCGGGGCGGAAGTAGTACGCGCCCGAGACCTGCCGCATCACTTGGCGCCAGAGGATCATGTCGACGCGGTAATCAGGGTGGAAGCGGAAGAGCGTGTTCGAGGTCGCGGCGCCGCGCTGCGGGGCGAGGGCCGTCGAGTGAAAGTTGAGACCCTCGAGGTCGCTGTCGCCCGACGCGAAGCCCGTACGAAACTCCAGCTGAAGGCGGTTGTTCAACAGCCGATACTCGAACTCGGCCGCGCCGCCGAACTGGCGGATGTCGAGGTAGCGCGGCGCGCCGCTGGCCCCGGGCTGAGTGTTCATCGAACCAAAAATACCCGCCACCTCAAGCTCAAGCCTGAAGTTACGGTTCAACACCTGGAACCACCCGTCGGCCACCACCGCCCACGCGTCGCGTCGCACAAACGCGTTCGCGTAATCGCGCGTCGCGTTGCCGCAGGTGCGCTGGTCGCGCCCGTCGTTGGCCGCGGGGTCACCCGAGTCGCCCGTGGTGGTGGTGCTGCCGCCCGTGCAGCCGAACTCACCCGAGAGCTCTTGGGTGCGGTAGAGGCCGTAAAACCCGGCGTTGACGATGGTCTCGCCCCGCGCGATGCGCTGCCTCGCCTCGCCCGCGTCGTACCGACGGCCCACGGCGATGCCGTACTGGTTCACGTCGTCGCGGTCGGTGACGTCGATGGGCTGGCCCTGGCCCGCCTCGTAGCGGAGGTTCTGCGTGGTCGCGCCCGACGAGGCGAAGTCGTAGAAGCCCGCGATGAAGAGCCGCAGCGAGCGAATCCGCGCGGCGTACATGAGCCGATCGACGTGGCTCTGAAAGTCTGAGTCGATGCCGTTGCCGGCGTTCGCGAGGATGCCCAAACCCCACTGCGAGGGCATGCGGCCGAAGCGAATCTGGCCGAGCGTCGGGTTGGTGACCTCGGCCCAGGCCCGCGAGACGCTGATCGAAGGCACGAGCGAGTTGCTCGGCGTCGGCGTCACCTGGGTCTGCGAAAACGCCGTCAGCGGCGCCCACGGCGAGCCCACCGCGTTGCCAGAGAAATAACCCTGGGGCGTCGAGCCCATTACGAGGTTGTCGAGGATGTCGATCTGCGTGTGGAGCGAGATGCCGTCGGTGATGTGAATCTCAGGGTTGAGACGCAACCTGAGGTTGGCCATGCTCTGCGTCGCGCTGCTACAGTCGATCGCAGGGCGGTCGCCGCCGCCGAGCGACTGCGCGTTGCAGAGACCCAAGAGGTCTTCAGTGCGGATGGGCCGCGTCCACGGGAGGTTGCCGTAGCGGAGGCCGACCCCGAGGGCGGGGTTGTCCCATCCGAGCGAGAAGTCATTCATCAACTCGGGGCGCACCCGAAAGTTGCCGTGCAGCACCACCGATTGACCGATGCGATCCAAGAGGTCGCTCGGCGGCGGCGTGGGCCGAGCGAGGCTCGTGCCCGTCAACGAAGGGTCTGCGCTCTGCCCGTCGGTGCGGGCCGCAGGGGCCGCGGCGGCCTCGGTGCTGCTCGGGCGCGGGGCCTCGGGGGCGGGCGCGTTCGCCCGGGGCGCCTCGGCAGGGGCCTCTGTGCTGGGCCGCGGCGTCGGTGTGGATTCAGAAGGGGGCGTCGGCTGATTCTGGGCCCACACACCCGTCGGAAATGCCAGCAACGAGACCGCCAAAGTCGACCGAAACAAGCGAGACATGGACCTCCGAGATGCCCCCTCGCGCACCGGTCGCGCTCAAAGGCCGGGGTCGGGTATCACGGGGCCATTCAGGGCGTCAACGCGTGTCCTTGACCGGGTCGCGGGCTGAGAAGTAGCTTGCGCCGCCTTCCGAGATGGTGCCGGGGCTCTGTGTTGGAGCCCTGACGGCGAGGTCTCGAAGCAGCGCACAACGGCAGAGGTCTT
Organism: Myxococcales bacterium; assembly: GCA_016792845.1. GTDB lineage: Bacteria > Myxococcota_A > Polyangia > Polyangiales > JAEUKH01. The sequence goes on from JAEUKH010000040.1 coordinate 54,178, forward strand.
CGCGTGTCTTACGTTCGCATCGTCCCCCTCGGTGGTCTCGGCGAGGTCGGGATGAACTGCATGGCCATCGAATCGCCCGACGGGGTCATCGTGGTCGATTGTGGCATCACCTTCCCCCGCGAAGACCGCGGCGTCGACATCATTCACCCGGTCTTTGACTACCTCGAAGACCGCGCCGACGCCCTCCTCGGCATCGTGATCACACACGGCCACGAAGACCACATCGGCGCGCTCCCGTACCTCCTCGAACGCGTGCCCGCGCCGGTCTACGCGCCGCCTTACGCGCTCGCTCTGATCAAAGAGCGCATGCGCGAGTTCTCGTCGCTGCCGCCCATCGACCTCGTCGCGACGACGCCGCGGAAGAAGTTCGACCTCGGGCACTACACCGTCGAGCCCTTGCGGGTGACGCACTCGATCCCCGATGCGACGGCGCTGGCCATCGCGACCCCCGGCGGCATGGTGATCCACACGGGCGATTTCAAGCTCGAAGACGACCCGCTCGACGGCGAGGGGTACGACATCGAGCGCTTCCAAGAGCTCGGCGACGCGGGGGTCTCGCTGCTCTTGAGCGACAGCACCAACATCGACGTGCCGGGCCGCGCGGGGGGCGAGCGCGAGGTGGCCGACAACCTTCGGAAGCTCATCGCGAAGAAGAAGCAGCGCGTGGTGGTGGGCATCTTCCCCTCGAACGCGTTTCGGCTCAGCACCCTCGTCGAGATCGCCGCCGCGACGGGGCGTCGGGTGTGCTACCTCGGGCGCAGCGTCCAGACTCACGCGCGCATCGCTGAGCATTTGAACCGCCTCGGCGCGCGCCCCGACCTGCTCGTGCCGCCGGAGCGCGCGAGAGAGGTGCCGCGGGGGCAACTCCTCGTGATCGCGTCGGGCACCCAGGCCGAGCCCATGAGCGCCCTCGGGCGGCTCTCGCGCGGCGAGCACCCGAAGCTGAACCTCGAAGCCGGCGACGCCGTGGTGTTCTCGTCGCGCACCATCCCCGGCAACGAGCTCTCGGTGTGGGATCTCTATTGCGCCTTCGAGCGCCGCGGCATGGACGTTCACTACAGCGGCTCCGACCCTGGCATTCACGTCTCGGGGCACGCCGGTCGCGAAGAGCAGAGCCGCATGATCGCGTGGACCAAGCCGCGCAGCTTCATCCCCGTGCACGGCACCTTTCATCACTTGAACCAGCACGCGCGGCTCGCCAAGCAGCTCGGCGTCAGCGACGTCTTGGTGATCGAGAACGGCCAGACCGCGGTGGTCGACACCGAGGGCGTCATGCCCGGCTCGAACGTCACCGTCGGGCGCGTGCACATCGACGACGGCGAAGAGGTGCCCGCTGAGATCTTGCGCGAGCGCGCGGTGATGAGCGAGGTCGGCGTGATCTTGGTGAGCGTCGGGCTCGACCGCGAGGGGCGCTTGAAGGGCGCCGTGGGCCTCGCGACCCGCGGCGTCACCGTCGACCCCGAGACCGACATCGCCGAGGCCGTTCGGGCCGTCGAAGGCGCCGTGCGCGAGGTGCAGGGCCGCGGCGTCGGCGCGAGCGCGCTCGATGGGGTGCGAGATGCCGCCCGTCGCGCCGCCCGTCGCTTCTTCGCGCACGGTCAGCGCCGCCCCTTGGTGGTGGTCAGCACCACCGTCGGCTGAGCCGCGGCGGGCCGCCAGGGAGGCCGAGTCGGTCTCGAAATCGTCTCAAATTTGCGATGATTGCGTCGGTCGTGGCACCTCGCCAACACCATGACCGAAGCGCGTGATCGTGTCTCTTGGGACGAGTACTTCATGAAGATCGCCGAGACCGTCGCGACCCGCGCGACCTGCGATCGCAAGCACGTCGGCGCCGTCATCGAGCGCGGTCGAACCATCCTCGCGACGGGCTACAACGGCTCGATCTCGGGCCTCGACCACTGCGGCGAGGTCGGCCACATGATGGAGAACAACCACTGCGTGCGCACCATCCACGCCGAGGCCAACGCGGTGATCCAGGCCGCCCGCAACGGCGTGCGCATCGAGGGCGCGAACATCTACGTCACGGCCTCGCCCTGCTGGAGCTGCTTCAAGATGATCGCCAACGCGGGCATCACGAAGATCGTGTTTCGCGAGTTCTATCGCGACCCGCGCATCTTCGAGTTCAGCGAGCGCCTCGGCATCACCCTGGTGCATCTCGCCCCCGAGGCCGCGCCAGCGACGCCATAGATTGACAGGTTATGTCACACGTTGAGCGCCTCGGTGCTTGACGGGTGTTCAGTGAAGGCGCACGGTCGCCCCACGAGGATCGAACGATGACGACAGACGGCAACAACGACGAGGCTGGGGTCTCAGAGAAAGAGAAGACGGGTCGTCGGGCCACGGCCGAAGCGATGGCGCAGAAGCAGCGCGAGATCTCGGTGAGCGAGTTCTTCACGAAGAATCGCCATCTTCTCGGCTTCGACAACCCCGCCAAGGCGCTCTTGACGACCATCAAAGAGGCCGTCGACAACGCCCTCGACGCCTGCGAAGAGGCCGGCATCTTGCCGAGCATCGAGGTCGCGATCGAAGAGGTCTCCGACGGTCGGTATCGCGTGCGGGTCGAAGACAACGGCCCGGGCATTGTGAAAGAGCAAATTCCGAAGATCTTCGCGAAGTTGCTTTATGGCTCGAAGTTTCACCGGCTCCGGCAGTCGCGCGGCCAGCAGGGCATCGGCATCTCGGCGGCGGGCATGTACGGCCAGCTGACGACGGGCAAGCCTGTGGTGATCGTGTCAAAGATCGGCAAGGGCCGCCCGGCCTGGCGACTCGAAGTGCGCATCGACTCGCGCACCAACAACCCCGAGGTGCTCAACAAAGACCGCGACGTGACCGTCCCGTGGGAGAAAGACCACGGCACCGCCGTCGAGATCGAGCTCACGGGCCTTTACCGCGCGGGTCGCACGAGCGTCGACGCGTACCTCGAACAGACCGTCGTCGCGAACCCGCACCTTGAACTGAGCTACAAGCCCCCGCGGGGCAACCCTGTTCATTACCCGCGGGTCGCCGAGGTCTTGCCGCCCGAGGCCCAAGAGATCAAGCCCCACCCCCACGGGGTCGAGCTTGGGATGCTGCTGAAGATCCTCCAAGAGGCCGGGCCTCGTAGCGTGCGAGACACGCTGATGGAGGAGTTTTCGAGGGTCACGGGCCCCGTCGCCGACGAGATCTGTCGACGCGCCGACGTCGACCCGACGGCGCTCGCCGCGCGGCTCACGGGCGACCGCGTCGAGGCCATCCACGGGGTGATGCTGAGCTCGCACGCGACGCTGCCGCCGATCAAGCGCTTCACGGCGCGGCTCGGCAAGGCCGACGGCAACCTGAAAGACGAGCTCCTCGACGAGGGCACGGGGTTTACGCCGGGGCTCGTTGAGACTGTGATCCGCAAGGCCGGGCTCGAGCCCTCGCACAAGGCGCGGCTCGCGACACCGTTGCAGGTTGAGTCGGTGTACGAGGCGCTCAGGGCGAGCCAGGTGAAGATCCTGCCGCCGCCGGCGACCTGCGTCGTGCCGGTGGGCGAAGAGCTCATTCGCAAGGGGCTCGAGCGGCGCTTCAAGGCCGACCTGATCATTTCGCACACTCGGCCTCCGGCGGTGTACCGGGGTAACCCCTTCGTGGTCGAGGCGGGCATCGCGTTTGGGGGCTCGCTGCCCCGCGACGAGGCCGCCGAGCTCTTGCGCTTCGCCAACCGGGTGCCGCTGCTCTACCAGCCCCGCGCCTGCGCCATCACCGAAGCGGTCACGAAGGTCGATTGGAAGGCGTACGGACTCCAGCAGCGCCGCGGCGAGCTGCCTGTTGGGCCCCTCGCGATCTTCGTGCACCTCGCCAGCGTGTGGGTGCCCTTCACGAGCGAGGCCAAAGAGGCCGTCGCGCACTACGACGACATCGTGCGCGAAATTCGCATGGCTCTCATGGAGTGCGGCCGCAAGCTCGGGGTCTGGGTCAAGGCCCAAGAGGCCGAGAAGTGGGAGCTCGAGCGGAAGACCCTCTTTGAAAAGTACATTCAAGAGTTGTCGGCGTCGATTCACGCCATCACCGGCGTCTCTGAAGAGAAGGTGAAAGATGACTTCTACGCCGCGCTCCCGAAGCATGTGAAGCTGCCCTCGCCGAAGCCGAGCGGCGACGGGGGCCCTGGCGCCGCGGCGGGCGCGTCGCTGCCTGAGAGCGTGACCGCCGACGAGGGCGGAGGCGCACCCGAGGGGGCGGCCCAAGACGCGGCGACCGAGGGCGTTGAGGGGGCCGACGCGCCCGCGGGGGAGGCCGAGGCCGAGGGTGAGGCCGAGGGCGAGGCCGAGGTGGTGTCGATGGCCGCGCACAGGGCGCAGCGACGCCCGGTGAGCTTTGAAGAGGGCGAAGACGCGCAGCAGTCGTTCGGCGGCCCCGCGTTCGAAGATGTGACGGGCGGGCGAGGGCGCACCGCGGCGGCGATCGAGGCCCGCGGCGCGGCGCGCACCATGAAGGCCGCGGCGGGGGGGCGTAAAGCGAAGCTCCAACCCGAAGAGGGAGTTTGATCGATGGACGAGCGTGACACCAAGACACTTGAGAAGATCAGGGCGCTTGCCTTCCAAGCGCTCGCTGAGGTTCGCGCGGGGAAGAACCCGCACCTCTCGATCCCCGTGCGGGCCTTGTCGAATGTGAGCTTCGACGAGCGCGAGCGGGTCATCAGGCTCGGCGACAACAAGCAGCAGCGGGCCTTCTTTCACTTCAAGCAGGCCAAGCTCTTCATGCAGACCTTCTTGATCGCTGAGAAGTGCAAGAAGCTCATCGAGGCCGGGGCGACCACCAGCATTCGTGACATCTATTACGATGCCAAGCACACCATCGCCGGGAGCCGCGAGAACACCTTCGACGACCAGGCCGAGAGCGACCCCGTCATCGAAGACCTCGAGGTCACCATCGACGCGCTCCGCGAAGAGCTGCACCTCCGCGCTGAGAACCGCGGCGCCATGGTCGGGCCGATGACCATCGTCGACACCGGCGACACCATCGACCTGCGCCGCATGGGCTCGGGCGGGTGGAGCGTGCCCTCGATCGTCGAAGAGAATCGCATCTCTTTCACCAAGCACGAGGCGAAGTTCGTGCTCTTCGTCGAGAAGGGCGCGGTGTGGTCGCGCCTCAATGAAGACAAATTCTGGGCGGCCCACCAGTGCATCCTCATTCACGGCGGGGGCATGGCTGCGCGGGGCACGCGTCGGCTCCTGCGGCGCATGCACGAAGAGCTCAACCTGCCGGTGTATGTGATCACCGACAATGACCCCTGGGGCTTCTACATCTACTCGGTGATCAAGCAAGGGAGCATCAACCTCGCCTACGAGTCGATGCGGATGGCCGTGCCGCAGGCGAGGTTTCTCGGCGTCTCAAGCTTCGACCCAGAGCGCTTCGACTTCCCCGGGAGCGTGGCCATCAAGGTCGAAGACGAAGACGAGCGCCGGGCCGAGCAGCTCTTGAAATACGATTGGTTTCAAGACAAGCGCTGGCAAGCCGAGATCAAGCAGATGCTCAAGACGAAGAACAAGTACGAGATCGAAGCCCTCTCGTCGAAGGGCATTCGGTACATCACGCAGCAGTACATCCCCCAGAAGCTTGAGCAGAAGATCTGGCTCGATTGAGCGCCTCGGCGTCGCTCCGGGGGAGCGGGCTCGGTGTCGGGCATTGCCGAGGGGGCAGGGGTGTTGGTAGAGGCTCGTGCATGAGCGACCCCTTCGCGTACGAGACCCTCTCTGCCCTCTCGGTTCAGTTTGATGCGGGCTACGCCCTGGTCACCCTCAACCGCCCCGAGCGCATGAACGCCCTCTCGCGGGTGCTCTTGCGAGAGCTCGGCGCGCTCTTCCGCGCCCTCGCCGTAGAGCCCCGGGCCCGGGTCATCATTGTTACTGGCTCAGGCGAGAAGGCGTTCTGCGCGGGCGCCGACCTCAAGGAGCGCCAGTCGATGACCGAAGACGACGTGCGGGCCCTCTTGGGCGTGTACCGCGACGCGTTCGGCGCCATCGACCACTGCCCCAAGCCCGTCGTGGCGGCCATTCAGGGCGTGGCCCTCGGGGGCGGCTTCGAGCTTGCCCTCGCGTGCGACCTCAGGGTGGCCGCGCCGAACGCGGTGATCGGCCTCCCCGAGACCTCGCTGGCCATCATCCCCGGGGCCGGGGGCACGCAGCGGCTCTCGCGGCTCATCGGCCCGGGGCGCGCGAAGGAGCTGATCCTCCTCGCGAAGAAGATGCCCGCCCGAGAGGGCCTCGGGCTCGGCCTCGTGACGGCCCTCGCGGCAGAGGGCGAGTCGCCGGTCGAGGCCGCCAAGCAGCTCACCGCCTCGCTCGTGAACGGCGCGCCCATCGCCCTCGCCGCCGCCATGGAGGCCATCGACCTCGGGGCCGACCTCGACCTCGAAGCGGGCTTTCTCCTCGAAGCGCGATGTTATGAGAAGACCCTCGGCTCGAACGACCGCCGTGAGGCCCTCGCGGCCTTCTCTGAAGGGCGAAAGCCTGTCTACACCGGCACCTGAAGCGCGGCGCCATCACCCCGTCGCGTCTCTGAATTTCAGCTTCGAAGCCCCCCGGATGCCGCGCGGCCCCGCGGCGCTCAAACAGCATGACGCGCATGCGGTGTGCAATCGTTGTGCAGTAGAGAACTGTTTCACAGTCGCAATGAATGCGTGTTATGCGGGGCTCGTTTGGGGGCGCCCGCCGACGCCACGCGGGCGGTGGGCTGTCTCTCGTGTGTTCTCGGAGGTTTCTTTCATGCAACGATCAGCACGTTGGGCGCTCTGCGGTGTGGTCGCAGGGTTGATGTCGGCGACACAAGCGGCAGCGCAACCGCGCCCACCGGTACGTCCGACGCCGGCTCGTCCAGGGGCCACGCAGCCGGCGCGTCCGGGCACGGGGCCTGCGGCGCAGGTGACTCCGGCCGCGCAGGTGGTCGAGACGCCGCCGCCGCCCCCGCCGCCGCCCCCGCCGCCGCCTCCTCCGCCGCCTCCGCCGCTGCGTGTGGCGGTCACCGCTGGGGTCAATGGTCAGTTCACGCCGCTCACCTGCGGCGGTGGCGACGCGACCGCGCCGGTGCTCACGACGGTGGCCTCGCAGCTCGCCGCGGAGCCCAACACCCTCGGCATCGACGCGGGCGACCTCTTGGGCGCCGCTGCGGTGAGCCGCTTTGTGGTCGAGCACGACGCCGCGGGCCTCGCCGCCGCGGTGCACGCCGCGGGGCTCCGCGCCTTGGCGGTGGGTCATCGCGACCTCTCGTCAGACCGCGCGGCCTTTGTGGCCGGTTCGCGCGCCCTCAACGATCGCGGCGTGCCGCACGTCTTGTCGAACCTCCACTGCGAAGGCGCGGGGGCGTCGCTCTGCAGCGTCGTGCGTGACGCGGGCGATGCGCCGGTGATCCTCGATCACCCGAGCGGCCGCGTCGCGGTGGTGGCCCTGGTGTCGCCTGAGACGCTCTCGGGCATCGCGCCCGACCGTCGCGCGGGCTTGACCCTCGACCCGCTCGCCGATGCGCTCCCGCGTGAAGTGCGGCGTGCGCGGGCGGCGGGCGCGACCCGGGTGGTGGTGACCCTCGACCCGACCTATCACCATGAGCTCGACGAGGCGCTCTCGCTCGGCGGGGCCTTCGAGCCCGGTGAGGGGCCTGATGTGCTGGTGGTCCAAGACCTGCCGTCGGGCATCACCTCGATGGAGGCTTCACGCTCGGGCGTTCAGGTCGTCTCGACGCGTTGGGGCGGGGCGGTGGTGCTCGAGCCCGGGGCCGCGCGGGTTGCGCGCCCTGCACGGAGCGGCGATGCGCCCGAGGCGGTCACGCAGTTTGTCACGGGGGCCCGTCAGTGGCTCTGCGACACCTACGGGCGCCCGCTCGCGGGGGGCAGGCTTGAGAGCGGCATCGACCGCGACCAGTTCGCGGGCTTGTACCTCGATGTGCTGCGCGATCGGGCCGAGGCCGAGGTGGCGATCATCAACCGTTCGGCGGTGCGCAACCCGAGCGGGCTCTTTCCGATCAGCGGCGGCATCACCCCGCTGACGGTGGCCGCGGCGCTGCCCTTCGCCGACGAAGTGCGCCGTATCACGGTCACCGGCGCGGTGCTCAAGGCCTTCGCGACGGCGAGCCGGGCCTCGGGCTTCTACCTCCGCGGCGTCACCACCGAGGGGGGCGTCAAGGTCAACGGCCGTCCCATCGACGACGCGCAGCAGTACACCGTGGTGACCACGGGCTTTATCGCCGAGGGCGGCGACGGCGGCATCGGCGCGCAGGTGTCGGGCGCGCGCTTCGGCACCAGCACGCCCCAAGAGGTCTTCACCGCGTGGCTCGACCAGCCGCGGAGCGGCAACATCCTCACGGCGCCGAACAACCCCGCCGAGCACACGCGCTGGGTGTTTCGTGCCAACGCCGACCTCGCGTTTTCGAGCACCACCATCAACGGCAACCCGCTGAGCGCCGGGGCCCTCCGCTTCGACGACCCGCAGCTCTCGCGCGCCCAGAGCATCAACCTGCGCTTCGACGGCGCGGTGCGCTTCGACGCCGACCACCCGGTCTACACCTGGGACAACGAAGTGAGGCTCCGTTACGGCCGCGCTTCGCAGATCGCGTCGCCTTCCGTCGACGTGCCCAACCCGCCGTCGACGGGCTTCATCGAGAACCTCGACCTCGTGACCTACAACACCGCGGCGACGCTGCGATGGTTCCGCAACCATCGCGAGTGGTACATGCCGCTGCCGACGTTCTTGGGGTACGTCGAAACCGAGCTGAACGGCCCGCCGACGCCGCGTCAGCCTGATTTTCACCACGTCCTCGTGCGTCCGACGGTGGGCTTCCGCTTCGAGCTCCTTGAGCGCATGACGTTGAACATCACGGGCGGTCTCAACTGGGCCGAGGTGCTCGGCCCGCAAGACGTCGCCGCGAACAAGCCGCAGTTCGCCATCGTCACGACCCTGCAAGCGCGCACGGGCACGCTCTTCACCATCGGCACCCGCGCCCTCGAAGGCGGGTTCTCGATTGACTACACCCTCGCAGATCCGGGCAACCTGAACGGCCAGACCTTCCGTGGCTCGGGGCGCTTGTCGTTGCCCTTGTTCCGCCCGCTGGCGCTGACGCTCGGGTATGACATTTTCGCGCGCCGCGACGAGAACCGCGATTGGGGTGTGGGCCACGACACCACCATCGGCCTGCGGTACTCGTTTACCAGCGCCTTCCAGACCTTCTGAGGTGCGTGCGCGGTCGGCCCCTTCGCCCTTCGCGGGTATCGAGGGGGCCGACGCTGGCGCCGCGGGCCTCTCAGCCCAACAATTTCAGCTCTGCTTCGAGGCTGTCGACGAAGACCCGGGTCGGGTCGAAGCCGACGATCTCTTCGGCGTCGCGCACGAAGTTCGAGAGCGCGTTGATGTCATAATAGTACCTTTGCCCGTCGCGGGTCGACACGAGGTACTCGATGCCGCACACGTCGAGCTTGCCGGCCTGGGCGATCTTCTGCGCGATGGCGATCACCTCGGGCGACTCTTCGTGGCGCTCGATGCGAAGCTTCTTCGCAGGCGCGCTCACCACGCAGAGCTCGAACGACCCATCACCCGAAGCCTCTGCCGCAGCCTCACCCTTGGCCGGAACCTGGCAAATGTCAGCCGGGCAGAGGTTGAAATCGGTCGTGTCGGGCCAGATCTTGACCGAATAAAGGTGCCGCTGCCCGAGCATCTCGACCCGCACGATGTGCCCGTCGCGGGCCGGGTGAAACTCTTGAACGAGCACCGTACCGTCGATGCCGAAGCTCGGCGTCGCGCCCAACCAGGCTTCGAGCGCGTCGCGGTCGTCGAAGCGCACGATGCCCGCGCCCGAGCCGCCGATGTTGGGCTTCACCACGATCGGATACGCAAGCTCCGCCGCCGCCGCGCGGACGCTCGCCGCCCCGTTGGCCACCCGCGTGCGCGGCGTGCGAATGGCGAGCCGCTCAAGCAACATCGCCTGGAGGGCCTTCGAGGTCTCAAGACGGTAGGCGCTGCTCCCGTTGATCACCCGCGCGCCCGCTTCGGCGTAGTACGCGAGGGCCGATTGCGCGAAGAAGATGGCCGAGGCGTGATCGCGCTTCCACGCAGAGGGCGAGGCGCGGTTGACCACGAGCTTGTACGGGCTCGCGAGCGCGGCGGGGTTGAAATGAAGGTCGTGCAGCGGCAGTTCGACGTACGCGAGGCCGCGGCGCGTGAGCTCGGCGTAGAGCCGCTTCTGCCACTCGGGGTGCTCATTGAGCACGGCAATCGGGGGCTGTGACATGCCCGGGGGTGCTATCACAATTTCGTCGCGGGGGTGCGAGGCCCTTGAAATTGCAACGGCAGAGGGCGAAGGTCAGCGCCGCCATGCTGCACGTCTTTGAAGTGTATCTCGCGCCAGGGCACAGCCCGAGCTCGCTCTTGACCGAAGAAGTCGCTCGCGAGACCGGGGCCCAACTGATGACCCTCGCCGAGGCCGAAGCGGTGGGCTTCTCGGGGCTCAAAGAGCCTGTCGACGGGCGCGTCTTGCGGCTCATCGCCGTCGCGGCCCGCGACGCCCAATGGATCCACCGCCGGCTCGAAGCCAACGGCGGCGTGGTGAGCTACCAGGTGCACGAGGTCGGTTGACTCCGCTCCGCCCGACGGTGGCCGAGATCGACCTCGGGGCCCTGCGGCGCAACGCGCAGAGCCTCCGCGCGATGATGGCTGAGGGGCCGCGGCCGCCGCAGATGTTCGCCGTGGTGAAGGCCGACGCCTACGGGCACGGGGCCGTCGAGGTGGCCCGCGCCCTCACCGGCGGCGAGGTCGACGGGTTCTGCGTGGCCCTGGTCGAAGAGGGCATCGCCCTGCGCGAGGCCGGGGTGCGCGAGCCGGTGCTGGTGCTGTCGTCGATGTCGCGCGACGCGCTCGGCGAGGCCGTGGCCCGCGGGCTCACCCCGGTTATTCACGACCCCTCGCTCGTCGAGGCCCTCGCCGCGGTGGCGCAGCGCGGCCCGGTGGGGGTGCACCTGAAGGTCGACACGGGGCTCCACCGGATGGGCGTGACCCTCGACGCGCTGCCCGAAGTTCTCAAGAGATTACAAGCGCTTCGCGGCGTCTCGGTGGAGGGCGTCATGACCCATTTCGCCAACGCCGACGACGACGACCCGGCGTACTGCGACGTTCAGCTCGCGCAGTTCGCGCGGGCCAGGGCCATGCTGGCGGCGCACGGCCTCTCGCCGAAGATGGTGCACGCGGCCAACAGCGCGGCGGCCCTGCGGCTCGAGCACGCGCGCTTCGACATGGTGCGCATGGGCATCGCGCTCTACGGTGCGACGCCCTTTCCGAACACGGCGCCGGGGCTCCTGCCGGTGATGCGGCTCCGCACCGAGGTGCTCGCGTTGCGCGAGGTGGCCTCGGGCGAGCCGGTGGGCTACGGCGGGCGCTGGCGCGCGGGGCGGCGCTCGGTGATCGCGACGATTCCGATCGGCTACGCTGACGGGTTCTTCCGCCGCTTGTCGAGCGAGGCCGAGGTGCTCGTGCGCGGCGCCCGCGCGCGGGTGGTGGGCAACGTCTCGATGGACCTCGCCACCGTCGACGTCACCGAGCTCGCCCGCGTTCACGGCGTCTCGGTGGGCGACGAGGTGGTGCTCCTCGGCAACCAGAGCGGCCCCGCGGGCTTCGGGGTGATCCGCTCTGAAGAGATCGCCGAGCGGGTCGGCACCATCGCATACGAGGTGCTCACGGCGCTCTCGCGTCGCGTGCCGAGGGTGCACCGCGGCCATGGCTGACGCGCCCGAGAACCCGCCCCAAGGCCTCGTGGCGAGCCTCGTCGCGCTCACCGCGCCGGTGCGCGAGGCGGTCGAAGAGGTGGGCACCGTGGGCGACCTCGCGCTGCGGGCGGTGGTCTGGGCCCTGCGGCCGCCGTACCGGCTCCAGCTCGTGGTGGTGCAGTTCGAGTTCGTGGGCGTCCAGTCGCTCTTCCTGGTGGGCCTTGTGGGCCTCTTTACGGGCATGGTCTTCGCGGTCCAGACGGTCTACGGATTTCGGCGCTTCGGCGCTGAGAACATGGTCGGCGGCGTGGTCGCGCTCTCACTCGCGCGCGAGATGGCGCCGGTCTTGACGGCCATCATGGTGGCCGCCCGGGCGGGCTCGGGCATGGCCGCAGAGCTCGGCAACATGCGGGCCTCTGAGCAGATCGACGCCCTCGAAACGATGGCCGTGAACCCGGTTCAGTACCTCGTGGTGCCGCGGCTCCTGGCGGGCCTGGTGATGGTGCCGGTGCTCACCCTGGTGTTCTTCTTGGTTGGGCTCGGCGGCGCGTGGATCATCGGCATCAAGGTGCTCTCGCTCGACCCGGGCATCTTCGCAGACCGCATCCGCACGCTGATTCAGCCGGCCGATTTGATGCAGGGCCTCGTGAAGTCTGTGGTCTTCGGCGTCGCGGTCACGCTCATCGCGTGCCGACATGGGTTCTATGCGAGCGGCGGCGCCGTGGGCGTGGGCCAGGCCACCACCCGCGCCGTCGTGTGGAGCGTCGTGGGCGTGTTCGTGCTCGATTACATCCTGACCTCACTCCTGACGCCGGTCGGCTGAGCGCACATGAGCGAGGCAGAGCCGCACGTCAGGGTCGAGAAGCTCGTCAAGATCTACGGCAATCGTACGGTGTTGCACGGGGTCGACCTCACCATCAACCGCGCCGAGACCCTGGTCATCATCGGCGGCTCGGGGGCGGGCAAGAGCACCCTCGTGCGGCACCTCATCGCGCTTGAGCGCCCCACCAGCGGCAACATCATCATCGACGGCACCGACATCTCGTCGCTCTCAGAGGTCGCCCTCGCGCGCGAGCGGCGGCGCTTCGGCATGGTGTTTCAGAAGTACGCGCTCTTTGACAGCATGACGTGCTTCGACAACGTGGCCTTCCCGCTGCGCGAGCAGACTAAGCTGTCTGAGCGCGACATTCGCGAGAAGGCGATGCAGAAGCTCAAAGAGCTGAGCGTCGACCACGCCGCGAACCTCACCCCCGCGCAGATCTCAGGCGGTATGGCGAAGCGCGTGGGCATCGCTCGGGCGCTCGTGATGGAGCCCGAGCTCCTCATCTACGACGAGCCCACCTCGGGCCTCGACCCGGTGACGAGCCGCACCGTCGACGACCTCATCGAAGAGATGCGCGAGAAGTTCGGCGTGACCAGCGCCGTCATCACCCACGACATGGTGAGCGCCTTCGACATCGCCGACCAGATCGCGATGCTCATCAAGGGCCGGGTGGTGGCCCAGGGCACGCCGGCCGAGGTGCTCGACCACGCCGACCCCTCGGTGCAGAGCTTCATCCGATCGTCGGGCGTCGACGCGTCGCGCTTCGCGCAGCGCCGGCCCCGGAGCCCCTCGGAGGCCCTCGCCGAGAAGGCCATCGCGCGGAAGCGCGCCCGCGTCGCCGACGCGAAGTGACCGCGTCGACGGGCCTTCGCTGCGCCGCACAACGGCGCCGCTTGACTTCGGCGACTTCAGACTGACAATCCCGCCCGTCGCGGCGGTGGCGCCGTGATGTTGCGGTGCACAAAACTGTCAGGAGCGAAGGCGATGTCGAACAAGACCGAGGTGTTCATCTGTAGCGCAGTGCGTACCCCCATCGGCGCGTTTCAAGGCGCGCTGTCCGAGGTGCCGGCCACGCGTCTCGGCGCCCTGGTGGTGAAGACCGCCCTCGCGCGCGCCAACGTCGCCGCCGACCAGGTGGGCGAGGTGTACATGGGCAACGTGCTCACCGCGGGCGAGGGTCAGGCGCCCGCGCGTCAGGCCGCGCTCTACGCGGGGCTGCCGGTCGATGTGCCGTGCACCACCGTGGGCAAGGTCTGCGGCTCGGGCCTCATGGCCGTGATGCTCGGCGCCAAGAGCATCGCCCTCGGCGACGCCGAGGTGGTCGTGGCCGGCGGCATGGAGAGCATGTCGAACGTGCCGTACTACCTCCCCACGGCCCGAAAGGGCATGCGCATGGGCAACGCCAACGTGGTCGACGGCATGATCCACGACGGGCTGTGGGATCCGTACAAAGACTTCCACATGGGCGTGGCCGGCGAGCTCTGCGCGAAAGAGATGAGCTTCAGCCGCGAGGCCCAAGACGCCTTCGCGCGCGAGAGCTATCGCCGCGCCCGCACGGCCCAGCAAGAGCACCTCTTCGCGGCCGAGCTCGTGCCCGTCGAGATCGCAGGCAAGAAGGGCTCGGTGCTCGTCACCGAAGACGAAGAGCCCTCGCGCGGCGACCCCGACAAGATGACCGCGCTGCGCCCCGCCTTCGACAAGAACGGCACCATCACCGCCGCCAACGCGAGCAAGATCAATGACGGCGCCTCGGCCCTGGTGCTCGCCTCGGGCGAGGCCGTGACGCGGCTCGGGCTCACACCCCTGGCCCGAGTGGCCGGGTACGCGAGCGCCGCGCAGGCGCCCGAGTGGTTCACCACGGCGCCGTCGAAGGCCATCGCGAACGTGCTCGCCAAGCTCAACCTCACCGTCGACGACATCGACCTCTTCGAGATCAACGAGGCCTTCTCGGTGGTCGCCCTCGCGGTGGCGCAGACCTCGAAGATCGACCTCCAGAAGGTCAACGTCCACGGCGGCGCGGTGGCCCTCGGGCACCCCATCGGCGCCTCAGGGGCGCGCATCCTCACGACCCTCGTGCACGCCATGAGCGCCCGCAACGTCAAGCGCGGCCTCGCCACGCTCTGCATCGGCGGCGGCGAAGCGGTGGCGGTGGTGCTCGAGCGCTGACCCTGGGCCCCCCCATGTGCGGCCCTCGCGCGGGTTTCAGAGCCAACAACTCTGGAGCCCGCGTGGCATTTGGGCCCCCGCTGCCCTCGGCAGACCCTCAACGTATGCGATCCTGTGAGATCGTATACGATCCTCTAGGATCGCAGACCGCGCCTTCGATGGCGCCAAACTCGGCTAAAATCAGCCCCCGGGCCCGTTGGCACAGCGCGTGGAATGTCACCCCCTCGCGAACCCATCGCAGGAGCGAGACAGACCATGGCGACGAATCAGCCGCAGGCGTTTACGACCTTCAACGTGCCCGAGGGCAAGCCCATCAGGGCCTGGATCGAGGGCGTCGCGCTCGAAGACGAGGCCAAAAAGCAGCTCGAGAACCTCGCGCGGATGCCCTTCATTCACCGAGGGATCGCGGTGATGCCTGACGTCCACGCGGGCAAGGGGTCAACGGTGGGGTCGGTGATCGCGACCCGTGGGGCGATCATCCCCGCGGCGGTGGGCGTCGACATCGGCTGCGGCATGATCGCGGCGCGCACGAGCCTCACCGCGAACGATCTGCCCGACCACCTCGGGGGCGTGCGGAGCGCGATCGAGCGGGCCGTTCCGCACGGTCGCAGCCATGACGGGCGGGCGGGCGATCGCGGCGCGTGGGGTACGCCTCCGCCGCGGGTCGTCGACGCGTGGACGGGGCTCGCCCCGGGCTTTGCGCGGGTGACCGAGGCCGTACCCGCGGTGGCGCGCGCCAACACCGTCGAGCACCTCGGCACCCTCGGCACGGGCAACCACTTCATCGAGCTGTGCCTCGACGAGAGCGACCGCGTGTGGTTCATGCTCCACTCGGGTTCGCGCGGCGTCGGCAACCGCATCGGCTCGATCTTCATCGCGCAGGCCCAGCGCGAAATGGAGCGCTGGTTCGTGCACCTGCCCGACCGCGATCTGGCCTACCTGCCCGAAGGCTCGACGCACTTCGCGCAGTACATCGAAGCGGTGTCGTGGGCCCAGGCCTTCGCCGCAGAGAACCGCCGCTTGATGATGGCCGCGGCGGTCGAGGCGGTGCAGGCCCTGCCTGACATCAAGCCCTTTACGCTCACCGACGAGGCCGTCAACTGCCACCACAACTACGTCGACATCGAGCATCACTTCGGCGCCGACGTCTTCGTGACCCGCAAGGGCGCGGTGCGCGCGCGACGGGGCGACCTCGGCATCATCCCCGGCTCGATGGGGGCCCGGTCGTTCATCGTGCGCGGCAAGGGCGACCCCGACAGCTTCTGCTCGTGCAGCCACGGCGCGGGGCGGGTGATGTCGCGCACCGAGGCCCGTCGGCGCTTCACCGTCGAAGACCAGGTGCGGGCCACCGAGGGGGTCGAGTGTCGCAAAGACGCCGAGGTGATCGATGAGATCCCCATGGCCTACAAAGACATCGACGCGGTGATGAACGCGCAGCGCGCGCTCGTCGAGGTGGTGCACACCCTGAAGCAGGTGGTGTGCGTGAAGGGCTGAATGTTGCGGCGCAGCAGAGTCTATGTTGCGCCGCAACAAGGCCTCACGGCAGGGTGATCCGGCCCGGCGCGTCTTGGGCGCCCGTTTGGGTGTGGCAGCTGTTGCAGTCGCCGTTCGTCTGCGGGCCCTGCATCACCCGGGTGCGCCCCTGCCAGGTGACCTCGGCGCGGTAGGGCGGGGTGAAGCTCGTGCGGGTGTAGAAATTGCCGGCTGCGTTTGGGGTGAGGGTGAAGACGCGGCCGTTGGCGTCGGTGATGCGCACGGCGACCGGGTCGGCGCCGGTCGAGGCCGCGCCGTTGCAGTTGTCGGGCTCGTGCCCCGAGGCGAAGACCGTACCCGCGAAGGCGTAGCTCGGGCCGCGCATGCTGCGGTGGCAGGTGATGCACGCCTGGCCGGGGTTCATGAACGGAGACTCGGCGTTGCCGCGCGTCCACGTCGTGTCGCTGGTGCATCGGGGGTCGGCGTTGAGGGGGTCGGGGGCGCCCGCGTCGACGGCGCAGCGACCCTCGGGCATGCCGCGATTCACCCAGGCCTCGAAGGCGACGAGCTCGGCCTCGCTCACCCGCTCGGTGCCCGGCGGCATCGGCGCGGCGGTCGATCGCATGCGGAGCACGCTCTCGGCGCCCATCGTCGTGGCGGGGTGCGTGACCGAGGCCGCGAGGAGGTGCGCGCGGTTCATCAGCGGCGCGGGCACCCGCTGCCCGAGCGGGTTGCCATGACAGCTCACGCACGCGCGCTGAAGGAGCGTCGCGACCTCGCAGGGCAGGCCCTCGCCCGCCTGGCCCGCGTCGGCGAGGGGGCCCGCCCCCGCATCGCCGCCGGTGCCGACGACCTCGGAGCCGCAGCCCAAGAGCACACCCGAGACGACCATCACCCTGAGACCGTGGCGCAGCAACATGGCGGGGTGTCGCCACCAAAACGGCTTCTCTTCAAACGATTCTGACGATTCTGAGGTCGCGGCGGGCCGCCTCGGCGGCGGGGCGATGTTGCGCTGCACAAGCGAAAATGTTGCAGCGCAGCGATCAGTGCTGGGGCATGCCGCCGAGCAAGAGGCCGATGCCGAAGGAGGTGATCACCGAGCCGTCGGCGGGGGTGAGCACCGTGACCTCAGGGTGGAGCGCGAAGCTCTGGCTGAGGCGGAAGTTGCCGCCTACGCCGAAGCGGCCGATGGCGCCGCTCGCGAAGGAGCCCACCCGGTCGCCGTCGGTGACGCTGCCGAAGCCCCAGGTGAAGCCCGCCGAGGCGAGGAGGGTGACGTGCTGCCCGAGGTTCAGGCCCGCGACCAGGGGGAAGTTGACGTAGCCCACGGCCACGGCGCCGCCGCTGTCGCCCGACGAGAAGCCGATGGGGTAGACCTGAAAGCCCGGGTCAGCGGCGAGGTCGAGGGTCTGAGACCGGAGGAAGTTCCACTTCAGGTCGAGGCCGAAGCCGGTGAGGGCGGTGATGCGGCCGCCGATGTCGATCTGGTCTGAGATGCCGTACCGGGCCATCATCGTGGGCAAGGCCGGGAGCGTCGCGCGGTCGCCGTCGCGCTGCTGGTACGAGAAGGTCTCGAAGGCGACGCCTTGCTGAAATCGCCCCGGCTGGATCGTGCGCGGTGTCGTGTAGAGGTTCGGGTTGGGGCAGCCCAACAGCAACAGCGCCGCGCCGACAAAGCCCGGCATCAGCCTGCGAAGTTTGATGTCCATCGTGTGAAAGCTCCTTTGACCCCGCGGGGCTCTACAAGAGACGTGCCGACGGTAACGTAGAAGCCTCTCGCGTTCATCACAATCAACACGGCCGTGGCGCGCGCGACGACACCCTCGGCGGAGGGCTGCACGGGCCCTCGGGGCGGCGCTGCGCTGCGGGGTGTGCTCGGCGGTTGTGTGTCCCGCCGTCACAGCCGCGACGGGCCCTCGGTGCGGCGGGCGCGGTGCGAGGGTGAAGGCCCATTGACGGGGCGCGGGGCGGGGGCTCACTCTCCCGCGCCATGCGAGAGATTGCAGTGTTGGGCGTGCTCGGTGCCGGTCAGATGGGCGCTGGGATTGCACAGGTTGCCGCGGCCTCGGGGCTGACGGTTCGGCTCGCCGACGCGACCGAGGCGCAGGCCGAAGCGAGCCGCGCGAAGATCGGGTCGGGGCTGAAGAAGCTGGTCGAGCGCGGCAAGCTCGACGCCGCGTCGGCGGAGGCCACCTTGGGGCGCATCACCGCGGTGGCGGGCATCGACGGGCTCGTCGCGTGCGACATGGTGATCGAGGCGGTGACCGAGAACGTCGAGGTGAAGCTCAAGCTCTTCGCGGAGCTCTGCGCGAAGGTGAAGCCCGAGGCGATCCTCGCGAGCAACACGAGTTCGATCTCGATCACGCGCATCGCGGCGGCCACGCGGCGGCCCGAGCAGGTGGTGGGATTGCATTTCTTCAACCCCGTGCCGCTGATGAAGCTGGTCGAGGTGATCCGCGCGATTCAGACGAGTGACGCCACCCACGAGGCCGCCCTCGGGCTCGCCGCGGCGATGAACAAGACGGCGGTGCGCGCGAAAGATTCGCCGGGCTTCTTGGTCAATCGCATTCTCATTCCGCTCTTGAACGAGGCGATTTTCACCCTGGCCGAGGGCCTCGGGTCGGCCGAAGACATCGACACCGCCGCGAAGCTCGGGCTCAACCACCCGATGGGCCCGCTCGAACTCAGCGATTTTATCGGCCTCGACACGGTGCTCGCCATCGCCGACGTGCTCCACCGCGAGACCGGCGACGACAAATATCGCCCCCCGGTCATGCTGCGGAACTACGTCGCCGCCGGGTGGCTCGGCCGCAAATCGGGCCGCGGGTTCTACTCCTACGCGAAATGAACGAGGCACAGCGCATGACCTACGAGACACTCCTCATCGACGACGCGGGCCCCGTGGCGCGGGTCACGATCAACCGCGCCGACAAGCTCAACGCGCTCAACGCCACGGTGATCGACGAGCTCACCGCGGCCTTCACGGCCCTCACTGCGAAGGGCACCGCGCGGGTGGTGGTGCTCGCGGGGGCGGGCGACAAGGCCTTCGTGGCCGGCGCCGACATCGCGGCCATGGCGGCGATGAGCCCTGCCGAGGCTGAGCACTTCGCGCGGCGCGGGCACCGCCTCGGCGAACTCATGGCCGCGGCGCCGTATCCGATCGTGGCCGAGGTGCAGGGCTTCGCCCTCGGCGGAGGCACCGAGATCGCGCTCTGTTGCGACCTCATCGTGGCCAGCGAGCGGGCGAAATTCGGTCAGCCGGAGGTGGGGCTCGGGGTGATCCCGGGCTTTGGCGGCACGGTGCGCCTCGCGCGCCGGGTGGGGGTGGGCAAGGCCCGCGAGCTGATCTTCGCGGGGCACGTGATCGACGCCGCCGAGGCCCTGGCCATGGGCCTGGTCGACCGGGTGGTGCCGCACGCCGAGCTCGGCGAGCGGGTGAAGGCGCTGGCCGAGCAGATCGCGAAGAACGCCCCGGTGGCGGTGGCCCACGCGAAGCGGGTGCTCCACGGGGTCGAGAACGTGCCCCTGGGCACCGCGAAGGAGCTTGAAATTCAAGCCTTCGCGCTCTGCTTTGCGACCGAAGACCAGAAGACCGCGATGGCGAGCTTTGTGCGCAATCCGCGCGAGCTTCGCACCTTTGTCGGAAAGTGAGCGCCCCGCGCGTTTTTCTTTGACTCGCCGGGTCGGTTCACTTAGAAGACGCCCATCCCGACGCGACGCCGGCAACGGCACATGCGTCATGGGGTGGTAGTTAAGTCGGTTATAACGCCGGCCTGTCACGCCGGAGGCCGCGGGTTCGAGTCCCGTCCACCCCGCAACGAGAGCACCCTGAGGCCGCAAGGTTTCAGGGTGTTCGCTTTTGGGGCCCTCGCGAGGGCATCGGGGCGGGCGAGGGGGATGGCGCGCCGCGCGCGTGCGGCCGATGTCGATTGTTCTTGACCGCGGGGGTGCAGGGGCGTACAAACCGCGCTCCCTGATGCACCGCAGCGATGTGGTGTGTGAGAGGGGTGGTAGTTAAGTCGGTTATAACGCCGGCCTGTCACGCCGGAGGCCGCGGGTTCGAGTCCCGTCCACCCCGCAACGAGAGCGCCCTGAGGCCGCAAGGTTTCAGGGCGTTCGCTTTTGGGGCCCCGCGAGAGCATCGGGGCGGGTGCCGGTCGCGGGGCGGTGTAGTAGCGTCGACGCGATGACGCCTGAGACGGCCTCGGCCAACTACCGCAGCACAGAGCTTCCCCCGATCGACCCGCTGTTGCGGCCTGAGGGTTCGGGTGCGCCGTGGGCGCCTTGGGCTTCGTCGGCGATGGCGCTGGTGGCGTTGTGCCTCGCCCCTGTGGTGGTGGCGGGTCTCGCGCGCACCCCCAGGGCCGAGCACGAGATGTCGCCCGAGGTCGCGGTCGCGCTCGGGGGGCTCTCGCTCCTGGGCGTCGCGTACTGGGTGATCTTGGCGGTGTGGCGCCATCGCGCGTGGGCGACTCTCGCGTCGGTGTGCCGCCGCGCGGCCTCGGGGCGACCGGTCACGCCGGCCCAGGCGGTGGGGTACCACTTCGTGCCGCTCTACAACATCGTTTGGGGTTTCATCGAGCCGATGGCCCTCGCCGAGGCGTACAACGCCGTGCTCGTCCAGACGGGGAGCGCGCGGCGGGTGGGCAAGACGCTCCCGGTCTTGATGGGGGTCACGAGCGTTTTCGGGCTCTACGGGCTCTTGCTGAGCGTGCCGACGCAGATCGCGTGGATGTTCGTCGTGGGCCAGGCGCAGCGCGAATACCTTGCGCGCACACGCGATCTCGCGGCGCCGCGCTGAGCCCCGACCCGCGATTTTCTCTCTCTCGCTCGGATGGCCTCGGCCCCCTTCGCGGTTGAGCCATCCCGACGTCGCTGCGAGTGGCGCGTCGCACGCGACCCTCCCTCGAACGGCTCTGAAAGGCTCCGAATGCACAGCGACGTCATCAACCTCCGCGAGAAGCTCGGTCTCTTCTCGGATCACTGGGCGCCGCGGGTCATCGCCGCGCTGAACGACTATCAGCTCAAGCTCGCGCGGGTGAAGGGCGCCTTCGTGTGGCACCAGCACGCCGACACCGATGAGATGTTCTACGTGGTCGACGGGGCGCTGCGGATCGAGCTCGAAGACCGCACGGTGTGCCTCAACGCGGGCGAGCTCTTCGTGGTGCCCAAGGGCGCGATGCACCGCCCCGTGGCCGACGAAGAGTGTTGCATCTTGCTGATCGAGCCGCGCGGTGTGGTCAACACGGGCGAGGCGGGCGGCGAGTACACCGCGCCGAACGATCGCTGGGTCTGAGCGCGTCTTTAGACCACCAACGCGACGAGACCGAGCGTCGAGAAGACCACACCCATCACCACGCCGAAGACCGCGCGGCCCTTGCCGTTGCGGGTGGGGTTCTGCCTGAGCCTCACCAGCGCCCAAAGCCCCGCCGCGAGCGCGAAGGGCGCGCCGACGACGGTCACCGCGGTGAGGCCGAGGTAGCCTGCCACGAGGGCGACGCCGTCAACGTTGGTCGGCATGAGGAGGCTCGCCTCGGCAGGAGGCGCCGAAGACGGCAGGTGCAGGCCCGGCACTTGGGCCGCGGCGACGCTCCCCGACCAGCCGTCTGCGCTCACTTCGGCCGAGGGGGGCAGGGTGCCCGAGACGGCCCAACGCTGGAGCTCCTCCCAAGAGAGCGGCCCCGCCGTCTGCATCTGTGCGCGTACCCAGTACTGTCGTTGCATGGCCGAGGCTCCCGAAGGGTGAGCGGCGACGCTAGCGCACCTTCGGCGCGGCGTCAGCACCCTGCGGTCGAGACGGTGCGCGCCCCGCGCTCAGAACGGAGAGGCCGCCGCCCGCGCGCCCGCGACCATGTCTTCGAAGGCCTGCCGCTCTTGTTCGAGCTCGGGCACGACGTCTTCGAGGCGACGCACGAGGGCCTCGCGCTTCTCGGCGGTGTCAGGGTTGCCGTGCGCGCGGCTCACCTCAAGCTCAAGGCTGCGCAGCGATGCCGAGAGGCGGTTGAGCGACGCGCGGTGCCGGTCGCGGAGGCGGTACACCTCGACCGGCGGGTTCTGAATCGTTTGCATAAAGCCCGCGGGCGCCACCAAGAGGTCGGCCATCGGACCGCTGTGACAGCGGTTGAAGGGGTCGGGCATCTGACCGCCCTGAACGGCGCGGGTGAGGCGGCGCAGGTCGTCGCTGCG
Organism: Myxococcales bacterium; assembly: GCA_016792845.1. Lineage (GTDB taxonomy): Bacteria > Myxococcota_A > Polyangia > Polyangiales > JAEUKH01. Next base: position 76,527 of record JAEUKH010000040.1, read on the forward strand.
CGCGCCGCCGAAGCAGCGAGTGATGGGCTGCTCGATCTGCGTGACGTGCTCTTGTTCGAGGCGTTTGGCCCAGAGCCGGTGGGGGTCGCGCGCGCGGCGCCAGGCAACGAAGGCCAGAACGACCGCGGCGGCGAGACCCACGTTGAGGAGCAAATCGGCCGAAGAGCGGCGGGGCTTGGACGGTGCGGCGGAGTCAGACATCGAGAGTTCCGAGGTGTTGCTTGGCACGATCGGCGACGATTGTCGCGGGTCATTCGACGCCCGAAGGTGCAATGCGGCCGACCGCGGTGAGCGGCTCTGCGATGCGCGCTTCGCGGTACGACGCGCGATGCACACGGTCGAGCCCTTCGGGGGCGGTGCGGCGGTGAAGGCATCGCTATACTTGGCTGGCCGGGCGGTGTATGGTCTGCCCCGGCTGCGCGTGGGGCCCCGAAATGGTCGGGCGCCGTCGCCGTGCGGCGAGTGGCAATCGTTGCGTCTGCTGTGGCGGCAGCCAGGCGAAGGCCCCGCGAGATGGTTCGCGGTGTGGCCCCCTTCAGGCTGTCGGGCGTCGTGACGATTGATCTCCGAAGAGGGTTGTCATGACGTTCACTGAGGCCGCTGAGGCCGTGTTGCGCAAGGTGGGTAAGCCCCTTGCGGTGAAGAAGATTACGCAGCTCGCGATCGAGCAGAGCCTCTTGTCGCACGTCGGCAAGACCCCCGAGGTGACCATGAGCACCCGGCTCGCGACGCTCACGAAGAAAGACCGCGGCGAGCAGAACATCGTGCGCGTCAAGGCCGGTGTCTTCGGGCTCCGCGAGTGGGGCGCGACGCCCGCCGATGCGGGCGAGGCGAGCGAGGAAGAGAGCGCGACCGAGGGGGCCGAAGGGGCCGCCGAGGGCGAGGCCGCTCCGACCGCAGAGACCCAGGCTCCGACCCCGACGCCGCGCGCGACTCAAGAGTCACGGCAGGCTCCTTCGGGCGGCCGCTCGCAAGAAGATCGTCCGCGCAACCGTGATCGCAATCGCGGCGAAGGCCGCGGCGAGAACCGCGGTGAAGGTCGCGGCGAGAACCGCGGTGAAGGTCGCGGCGAGAACCGCGGCGAAGGTCGCGGCGAGAACCGCGGCGAAGGTCGCGGCGAGAACCGCGGGGAGAACCGTGGCGAGAACCGTGCTGAAGGTCGCGGCGAGAACCGCGGGGAGAATCGCGGCGAGAACCGTGCTGAAGGTCGCGGCGAGAACCGCGCTGAAGGTCGCGGCGAGAACCGCGGCGAGGGGCGTGGGCCGCGCGAGGGGCGTCAGGGCGATCGGCGAGAGCGCTTCTCGGAGCGCGACGGGCGGCGCGAGGCGCCGCGTGCGGCGGAGGCTCCGAAGTCCGCAGAGGTCGAGACCGCAGAGTTGCCCGCGGCGACCGTCGAGGCCCTCGCGAAGGCGTCGATGGAGCCCGTGCTTGAGGCCGCTGAAGTGAACGTCGCGGCGCCGGTCGCCGTGGTCGAGCGCGCCGAAGAGGTCGCGGTGAACGAGGCGGTGGTGAGCCCCGCCGAAGTCGCCGCCGAGGCCGCGCGGGCGGCCGAAGAGGCCATCGAGGCCGGTGCGCTCGCCGAGACCGATGAGTCGCCTGCGGGGGTCGAGGCGGTGTCGGTGACCGTCATCGAGGCGCCCACGAAGCGCCCGAGGGTGACCGTCGCGCCCGAAGACCGTGACGAGGAGCGCGTTCCGCTCAGCGAAGATGAGCGCGAGCGTGAGCAGCGGCTCGCGGCCGCACAAGAGATGTTTCCCGAGGAGGATGACGACGAGGAGCCGCTCCTCGGGGGTGACGACAAGAACGACCCGCGGCGCAACCGCCGTCGCCGTCGCCGCCGCGGTCGCAACGGCGAGAGCCGCGAGGTCGTGCGCATCGAGGGCTTCGAGGTGGTCACCGCGCCCGAGGGCGACGGGGCCGAGGCCCGCACCGAGGAGGCGCCGCGGCGTGAAGAGCGCGAGGGGCGCGGCGAGCGCGAGGGCCGGGGTGAGCGCCGCGAGCGCCGCGACGACCGGGGCGAGCGCGAGGCGCGCGGTGAGCGTCGCGACGATCGCAGCGAGCGCCGTGACGACCGAAACGAAGGCAGCGAAGAGCTCGGGCGCGACACCGCAGACATCGTGGTGGCGCTCCTCGGCCGACGTGATGAGCGCGCGCCGGTGGCGGTGCGTACCCTCGTCGAAGAAGCCGTGCGTCAGGGCAAACTGAACGGCGACTCGGCCGTACTCACCGCCTCGGTGGCCGCTGCGATCCGTGCCGACGTGGCGCGCCGCGAGGCCCGCGGCGAGCGCCCGCGCTTGCGCCTCGCCGGGGGTCGCGTGGGCCTCGTCGATTGGACGCTCCCGCAGGAGCTCCTGCGCGCCGAGGCCGACGCCTTGGTGGCCATCGAGCGGCTCCGCGAGCAGTGCCGTCGCTACGTCGTTCGCCGCCTGAACGAGCTCTCACAGACCTCGACGGTCGAGGTCGTGGCCCTGCTCCTGGAGCGCGCGGGCATCTCGAACCTCAAGGTCGCGCGGCGTCCGGGCTTGCCGCAGGGCGAGATCCACCTCACGGGCGTTGCGCGTCGCGGCCCCGAAGAGGTCAGCGTCGCGATCGTGCTCAAGCGGGGCGGCGAAGTGGGTCGCGAGCGCGTGATCGAGCTGCGCGGCTCGCTGCATCACTACGGGCCGGCCCAAGCCGGGTGGATCATCACCACCGGCAACGTGCTCTCGGGCGCGCGCGACGAGGCCGCGGCCTCGGGCGTGGCCCCGATCACCCTGGTCGATGCCGCCTCGCTCGGTCGGCTCCTCGACGAGCACGGTGTGCTGGTCGAGCACGCCACGGTGAAGCTCCCCTACCTCGACGTCGACCTCTACGACGTGCTCCGCTCGGTCTGAGCGAAGCGTCTCCTCGGGTGCCCGCCCCGGCGCATCTTCGCCGCGGCGGCGCATCGCCTCGCTTCGATCTCATTCACCGCGCCCGAAGGGGCCCGGCGCTTGTGCTCCCCGTGCGGAACGGGTAGGCAATCGCCAGCCATGTCTGACGCCGCTGAAACACCCGACGCCCGCCTCACCGAAACGCTCGCCAGGGTCGCGCGCGGTGGGGCTCCGAAGTATCACGCCAAGAACGAGAAAGACGGCAAGCTCTTCGCGCGAGAGCGCGTCGCGCGGCTCGTCGACGCGGGCAGCTTCGTCGAAGACGCCCCGCTCGCCAACGTCGTCGACGCCGAGCTCCCGGCCGACGGGGTGATCACGGGCACGGCCACGGTGGCGGGGCGCACGGTGGCCTTGATGGCCAACGACTCGACGGTGAAGGCGGGCTCCTGGGGGGCGCGCACGGTCGAGAAGATCTTGCGCGTCCAAGAGCTCGCGCAGTCGCTGCGGTGCCCGATGCTCTACCTCGTCGATTCGGCGGGGGCGCGCATCACCGACCAGATCGAGATGTTTCCCGGGCGCCGCGGGGCGGGTCGCATTTTCTACAACCAGGTGAAGATGTCGGGGCAGGTGCCGCAGGTGTGCTTGCTCTTCGGGCCGAGCGCCGCGGGCGGGGCGTACATCCCCGCGTTCTGCGACGTCGTGGTGATGGTCGACGGCAACGCGTCGATGTACCTCGGTTCGCCCCGCATGGCCGAAATGGTGATCGGCGAGAAGGTGACCCTCGAAGAGATGGGCGGCGCGAAGATGCACTGCTCGGTCTCGGGCTGCGGCGACGTGCTCGCCAAGACCGAAGACGACGCCATCGCCTGGTGCAAGCGCTACCTCGGGTACATGCCGCAGAGCTACGAAGAGAAGCCCGCCCACGCGGCCCCGGCGGCCCCCGACGCCTCGGGCAAGACCTTCGCGCAGATCGTGCCCGCCGACGAGAACAAGCCCTTCAACATGAACCACCTCTTGCGCGAGCTCGTCGACAAAGACAGCCTGCTCGAGGTCAAGGCGCTCTTCGCCCGCGAGCTCATCACGGCCTTCGCGCGCATCAACGGCCGCGCCGTCGGGATCGTCGCCAACCAGCCCTTCTTCAAGGGCGGCGTGCTCTTCGTCGACAGCGCCGACAAGGCCGCGCGCTTCATCCAGCTCTGCGACGCGTTCAACATCCCGCTCTTGTACCTCGCCGACGTGCCGGGCTTCATGATCGGCACGCAGGTCGAGCGGCAGGGCATCATCCGCTCGGGCGCGAAGATGATCATGGCGGTGAGCGACGCCACCGTGCCGAAGATCTCGGTGATCGTCAGAAAGGCTTACGGCGCCGGGCTCTACGCCATGTGCGGCCCCGCCTTCGAGCCCGACGTCTGCCTCGCCCTGCCCACCGCGAGCATCGCCGTGATGGGCCCCAACGCCGCGGTCAACGCGGTGTACTTCAACAAGATTCAAGAGACCCCCGAGGCCGAGCGGGCGGCCTTCGTCGAGCGCCTTCGCGCCGAGTATCGGGCCGACGTCGACCTCTACAAGCTCGGCTCCGAGCTCGTGGTCGACGCGATCGTGCCCTTCGCGGCCCTGCGCCAGGAGATCACGACCTGGCTCACGCGGCTCTCGACGAAGCGCGAGGCGAGGCCCGACAAGCGTCACACGGTCACGCCGGTCTGAGCACGGCCATGCGCGACAAGCCCCCAACGGCACGCGAGACGCGCCGCGCCGAGCGCCCCCCGTCGTGGGGTATCGCGGCGGCTTTCTTCGTGGTGGTGGGCGTCGTGGCCATCGTGGTCAACGCACGCCACAACGCCCCCGTCGAGCGCGACCGCGACCCGCTCGAGCTCGCCTCGGCGCGCGAGCTCGGCGCGACGGTGGCCGCGGTCTCAGAGGTCATCCGCGCCCGCGGCGACCGCGACGAGGAGGCCGCCATCGCGCGGCTCGAAGCGCTGCACCCGCAGACCCCGGGGGCCGCCGACCTGCGCGACTCGTGCGTGACCCTCTACCGCGGCACCCACGACGCGCAGCGGCTCACCGACGCGCTCCGCGCGATGCTCCCCCCAGACGGCGGCACGCCCAGCGACGAAGACCAGCGGCGCATGCAGGCGATGCTGACGCGCAGCCAGGCCCTGCTCACCGAGGCCCGAGAGTCTCACGCCCGCTGCATCGGCCTCTACGAGCAAGCCGCCCAGCGGGTGGGCGTCGCCCCGGCCCAACGCAGCGGCGCCCGCCCGTAGCCCCGGCGTCGGCGTGCGGGGCGCGGTCGCGCCGCGGTTGACAGCGGTGGGCTGCATCGCGCAAGACCCCAGCCCGCGACGATGACGCTCCTTCAGGTCGATCATGTGAGTTTCGGGTACGGCGTCGACACGCTCTTTGAAGACGTGTCGTTCTCCCTCGCGGCGGGCGAGCGGCTCGCGCTGGTGGCGCCCAACGGGCAGGGCAAGAGCTCGCTCTTGAAGCTGATCGTGGGCGAGCTCCAGCCCGACGAGGGGCGCATCCTTTTGCCGCGCAGCGTGAAGGTCGGCTACCTCCATCAGGGCACCGACCCGAACCCCCGGGGCACCGTGCGCGAGGCCCTTCTTGAGCCCTTCGAGGCCGCCCAACGGGCCCGCGAGGCCCTCTCGCAGGCCGAGCACGCGGCGGCCTCGGGGAGCCCCGAAGACCTCGACCGGCTCGCCCACGCGCAGGAGCACTTTCAGCACGTCGGCGCCGACGCCATCGAGCGCGAGGTGCTGGCCATCGCGATGCGGGTGGGCTTTCGCGAGGCCGACCTCGAGCGCCCCGTTCGCTCGCTCTCGGGGGGTGAGCGCGGCCGCCTCGCGCTGGCCATCGTGCTCGTGCGCAAGCCTGACCTCTTGCTCCTCGACGAGCCGACCAACCACCTCGACCTCGAGTCGACCGAGTGGCTCGAAGGCTTTCTTCGGGCCTTTGGCGGCGCGGTGATGGTGGTCTCGCACGACCGCGCGTTTCTCGACGCGACCTGCCCGCGCACCGCCGAGCTCGGGCTGATGAAGTTTCGACAGTACCCCGTGGCCTACACGCAGTATCTGGTCGCCCGCGAAGAAGACATCGCCCGCGAGCGGCGTGAATTCGAGCTCCAGCGCGCCGAGATCGCGAAGACCGAAGATTTCATCCGGCGCAACATCGCGGGTCAGAAGACGCGCATGGCCCAGGGGCGACGCAAGCTCCTTGAGCGGCTCGTTCGGCTTGAGAACCCTGAAGACATTTGGAGCGACGCGCGCAAGCTCGGGCTTCGCTTCGCGGCGGCGCGGCGTTCGGGCGACATCGTGATCGAAGCCGAAGGGCTCGGCGCGACCCGGGGCGGGCGGCGGCTCTACGCGGGGGTCGACCTGCTCTTGCGGCGCCTCGATCGGCTCGCCATCGTGGGGCCCAACGGCACGGGCAAGAGCACGCTGTTGAAGCAGATCGCGGGGCTCGCGTCGCCGCAGGGCCCCGGGCACGACGACGCGGGCGAGGTGCGGCGCGGCACCAACCTCGACGTCGGGTACTTCGACCAGCACCTTGAGTCGTTGAACGCGGCGGGCTCGCTCGTCGACGAGATCCGCGGGGTGAGGCCCGACATGGTGGTCGATGCGGCGCGGCAGTACCTCGCGCGCTTTCGCTTCTACGGCGACGACGCGTTTCGGGCCGTCGGGTCGCTCTCGGGCGGCGAACGCACCCGCCTCGCCCTGGCCAAGCTGCTGCTCGTCTCGCGCAACTTCCTGCTCCTCGATGAGCCGACCAATCACCTTGATATTCCGGCCTGTGAGATCCTCGAAGAGGCGCTGCGGCACTTTGACGGCACCGTGGTGGTGGTCTCGCACGACCGGTACTTTCTCGAACGGATCTCGACCCGGGTGCTCCACCTCGAAGACCAGCGCGCGACGTTTTACCCGGGCGGATACGGCGATTACGCGGGTCGTCGCCGGGGCGAGCGGGGGCCTCGGGGCGGCGACGCTCCGCCTCCGGTGGCGGCGTCTCGGGCCCGCGCCGAGGCCGCGGTCGAGCCGACAAAGCCGCGCGAATCGCACGAAGAGCGCAAGCGAAGGCAGCGCGAAGAAGAGAAGAAGCAGCGGCGCATCGCCGAGCTCGAACGGCTCATGGCCGAGGGCGAGGCCAGGCGCGAGGGCCTCAAGGCGAAGCTCCTCGCGGCAGACTCGCGCGAGTGGGAGAAGATCGCCGAGATGGCCGAGCAGGAGCAGGCCCTCGGGGCCGAGCTCGATCGGTACACCGAAGAGTGGATGACCCTCTCGGAGTCGCTCGCCCAAGCATAGCGGCGCGGGTCACGCAACCCGCCGTTGCGTCGCGTCGCACCCCCCTCGGGCGGAATCTCTGACCGCGCCCAGCGGTTCTCCCGGCTCGGTATGGCCTCAATCGCTTGCGGCGGCTTGCGAAGGCTGCGACAAGAGCGCCGAGAGGCCGACGAGGAAGACGAGATGCACAGCCAGTCGACGACACTGCAACAGAGGCGCCTCCGGGGTCGCGGGCTCGCCGTCGCGCTGGTGCTTGGCCTCGTGGCCGGGGGCTGCAAGCCGCGGCCCGCGCCGGGCTCGACGGGGCCCGAGTTGGGGGCCGAAGAGCGTGCGCCGGAGGTCCCGTTCGAGCTTCGGCCTGAGAGCACAGAGGTGTTGTTGACTTGGTTCGACGATCACGGCGGGCCGCACACGGCCAACCGCGTCGACGACGTTCCGGGCTCACGCCGCGAGACGGTGAGGGTCGACCCTTCGCGCCCCGAGCTCCGCCGCGCGGGCTGGGTCTATGTGGCCGATCTCAGGGCCCCAGGGCCCCGCGGGAGCTTCAACGTGATCGCCCTCAGGGCCGAGGTGCTGGCCGAGCGTCTCCTGGCACAGAACGGCCTGCGGGGCCCCTTGGGCTCGACCCCGCAGCCCGGCGGGGCGCCCCCGTCACCCGCCACCGTGGCCGCGGCGCCGTCGGCCCGCAGCGGCGTGATCGTCTACGGCGCCTCGTGGTGCCACGCGTGTCACCAGGCGGCCGAGTACCTTCGCGCGCGGCACGTCGCGTTCGTCGAGAAAGACATCGAGCAAGACCCCGCGGCCAACCAAGAGATGCAAGAGAAGGCGCGGCGTGCGGGCATCCCGACGGGGTCGATCCCCATCCTCGATGTGCGGGGTCGCATGCTGGTGGGCTTCTCGCCCGAGGCCGTCGACGCCGCACTCGCCGCGGGGCGGAGCTAGAGACGCGACCAAGTCGTCGGACCGAGCACCGCGAAGGGGCGCAAGTGATGCAAGGCGACGGGGCGAAGACGGGCTGTTGGCCCGTCGAGACCCGGCAACGCAGCAGCGCGCCGCGGACCTAAAGTGGGGCGACGGG
>JAEUKH010000041.1 GCA_016792845.1 Myxococcales bacterium
CCCGTCGCCCCACTTTAGGTCCGCGGCGCGCTGCTGCGTTGCCGGGTCTCGACGGGCCAACAGCCCGTCTTCGCCCCGTCGCCTTGCATCACTTGCGCCCCTTCGCGGTGCTCGGTCCGACGACTTGGTCGCGTCTCTAGCCCGCGCCGCTGACCATGTTGACAGTGTACACATCGCGCCCGGGCGACCGGCGCGCGGTGTGATCGGTGCGGCGTGTCGGCGCTACGACGCGAGCAGGGCGCCGAGACGCGCGTGCGCCGCGGCGGGGGCGCGGATGACGAAGCTGGCGCCCTCATCGTCCCAGGTCTCTGAGACGACCCTGCCGGCGCTGTGGAGCTCGCCGATGAAGCGCGCCTGGGCGTGGGTGATGCGGTAGCTCAGCTCGGGCATGGTGGCCTCGAAGGCCGCGACGATGGTGTCTCGCAGCCGCGCCACGCTCTCTTTGTCGACGGCGCTCACCTGCCACGCGTCGGGCTCTTCGACGCTGAGCATCTCGCGCTCTTCGGGGCTCAGCCGATCGCACTTGTTGAGCACGAGGCGCCGCGCGATGTCGCCCGCGTCGATCTCGCCGAGCACCTGCCGGGTGACCTCGTATTGGGCGCGCCACGCCGGGTCGCTCGCGTCGACGACGTGCAAGAGCAGCGACGCCTCGCGGGCCTCGTCGAGGGTCGAGCGAAACGACGCCACGAGGTCGTGCGGGAGCTTCTTGATAAAGCCCACCGTGTCGCTCACCAAGATGCGCGGGTTGCTCTCGGGGAAGAGCGGCCGCACGGTGGTGTCGAGGGTCGCGAAGAGCTTGTCGGCGACGTAGACCTCGCTCCCCGTGAGGGCCCGCATGAGCGAGCTCTTGCCCGCGTTGGTGTAGCCCACCAGCGCGACCCTGAGCGACTCCTGACGGCGCGCCCGGCGCACGTCTTGTTCGTGCGCGATCGCGTCGAGCTCGCGCTTCAGCTCGGCGATGCGGTCGCGGATCTTGCGGCGGTCGAGCTCGATCGACGACTCGCCCGCCCCTTTGCCGCCGATGCCGCCGCGCTGACGGTCGCCCCCGCCGGTCTCGCGGAGCTGCGGCGCGAGGTAGCCGAGCCGCGCGATCTCGACCTGGAGCCGGGCCTCGCGGCTGCGGGCGTGGCGGTGAAAGATCTCTAGAATCACGCCCGTCCGGTCGATCACCTCGGCCTCGGTGGCGCGCTGGAGGTTGCGGAGCTGGGTGGGCGTCATCTCGTGGTCGACCACGACGAGGGTGGCCTTCTCGCCCACTTCTTCTTCGCCCTCGGCGCCATCGTCTTCGTCGACGCCGTCGGCGCTGTCGGGGCCGTCGAGCGGGGCCGCGAGGGCGTCGGCCTGGGCCGCTTCGAGCGCCTGCGGGTCGGGCGCGGCAGGGTCGCCCTCGGCCGCATCGTCACGGTCGATTTTGCGCTTCTTCACCGTCGCGCCAGAGGGCACCACGCCGGTGCCGCCCGTCCACCGCGCGAGGAGGCGCAGCTTGCCGTCGCCCAGCACCACGCCCGGGGCGAGCTTGTTACGGCGCTGCGTGACCCTGCCCACGGTGCGATGCCCGAGGGTCTCGACCAGGCGCTGAAGCTCGGCGAGGCTCGACAAAAACTCGGCCTCGGTCACCTCAGGGAGCTGAACCCCGACCAACACCGCCGACACAACCTGCGGCCTTCGATCAACCATCTCTGAACGGTGACTCATTCGGGGCGCGAGTCGTAGCACTCTCTGAGGGCATGACAAAGCCGCGCGGCATTTCACGCGGTGCTCCCTTGCGTGGGCGGCGTCGCCGGGAGTAGACCGCCCGGGCCATGGCCCCCATTTCTCCGCCCGATGTGATCACCAGCGCGCTCGATTGGGTTCGCGAGCGTGTCACTCCGCTCAGCGCCCGCACCCGCGTTTTGATCCTCCAACACCCGCAGGAGCAAGACGTCACCCTGGGCACGGCGCCCCTCCTGGCGGCCACGCTCCCGAAGGCCGTCACCGTGCGGGTGGGCCTCTCGTGGCCCTCGTTCGCGGCCTGCCTCGGCGAAGACGACGTCGACCCCGCGCACTGGGTGGTGCTCTACCCGGGCTCGCTCAAGCGCGCGCTCACCCCCGAAGAGCTCGCCTCGCCGGTGGTGCTCCTCGACCGCGCCGGGCAGCCCCTCGCGCCGGGCGCCAGGGTCGACGGCGTGGTGGTGCTCGACGGCACCTGGAGCCAGGCCAAGACCCTCTGGTGGCGCAACGCGTGGATGCTCAAGCTCGGCCGCGCCGTGCTGCACCCGCGCGAGCCCGGGATCTACGGCAAGCTCCGCAAAGAGCCGCGCCGCGAGGCCGTCTCGACCCTCGAAGCCGTGGCCGAGGTCTTGGTCGCCAACGGCGAACCCGAGGGCACCCGCGACACTCTTCGGAAGCTCATGCGCACCATGGTGCAGCGCGCCCGCGACGCGCGAAAGACCGCCCCGAAGGCGGCCGCGCCCGGGCCCGCGACCGACGAGGGCGACGATGTCGACGAGGGGCGCGACGAGGGCTGAGCCCGTGAACGGCGGGGCGCCCCGGGTTGTGGCCTGGGGTTCACGCAAGCGCCCTGAATTTCACGAAGATATGAACACCTGACCGCAGGCACCGTATATGCTCCCGCGCCGTGAAAAGTGCCCTCTGAGGTGTTCGGCGTGTGGTGCGTCGTCTCGGGGGCAAATCAAGGTAGAGTCCGGCGCCGGGCGCGGTGGGGGCGAGCTCGCCGTCTGCGCGTGGGGCTCTAGAAGATCGAGGACTGTCATGGCACTTGCGATGTGGAAGAGTGTGACCCGCGGGATGTTCCTCGCGGCGGTGATGACCGGGGCGATGGGGTGTCCGCGTACGGCGACGTTCACGGTGACGCGCCCTGCGATGTTGAACGCCTCGGCGGTGGGCAACACGATGTCGATGGGCCCCATCGCGGTGCCGCGCGGCGCGCCCCAAGACATGCAGGCCGCGGCCGAGATCACCGCCGACCTCCAGAACCGCATCAGCCACAGCTTGAACGCGCAGATCCGGCTCCTCGCCGCGGGCGGCGGCGTGGTGATCACCGGCGCGATCCTCGGCAACGACTACGGCGAGCGCCAAGAGGTCGTCGACCGCACCTGCACCCGCTCGGTGCCCGTAGGCAACGGCCAGTTTCGCGCTGAAAACTACGCCTGTCGCGACCTCCGCCGCATCGGAGTCGCGTCGGCGCAGATTCAGTTTCAGATCACCCACGGCCAGTCGGGCGAGGTGCTCTTCAACCAGACCTACCAAGACAGCCGCACGGTCACCACGGTGGGCATCCGTTCGGCCTACGAGAACCGCGACCCGGCCTTCATCGACGGCGGCGCGCTCTTGCACAACGTGCGCACCGACCTCGTCGAGCATTTCGCGCACGTCATTCTGCCCTGGCAAGAGAACGTGACCGTGGTCTTCGAAGACTGCGACGGCGAGAACCGCTGCCGCGAGGGCTACAACCTCGTGCAGGCCGGCAACCTCGCCGCCGCCGAGCCGCTCTTCACGCAAGTGATCGGCGAGTACGCGGCCCCCGGGTCGACGGTGCCGCCGAACCTGGCCGAGCGCGTCGGCGAGGCCTTCTACAACCGCGGCATCACCCGCTCGTACCTCGGGCGGTATTCGCTCGCGGTGGCCGACCTCACCCGCGCCATCGCCCTGCGCCCCGACGAATCAGAGTGGAACGCGCAGCTCGAAAACGCGCGCCAGATGGCCCGCGACCAGGAGTCGCTGCGGCAACAGGGCGCCGCGCAGAACGAGACCCAGAACGTGCAGCAGGCGGGTACGCCATGACCGCGGGTGCTTCGCAACGTCCCAGCTTCGCCCGCGCTGCGCTGGCGACGGCGCTCACCCTCGGGTCGTCGTGCGCGCTGTGGTCGTGCGTGACGCAGCAGAGCGCCACCCCGTCGCAGAACAACGCCGCCATCGCAGCGCAGAACGCCGCTTTCTACCAAGAGCAGATCGTCACCGCGCGGCAGGCGCTCGAGCGGCAAGAGTGGGAGGCCGCGCGGCAGAGCCTCGAAGGGGTCGTCGAGGCGGTGCCGCCGACCGATCCGTTGGGGGCCGAGGCGCGCGCGGGGCTCGCCCGCATCGCCTTCGAGCTCGGCGATTACACCCGCGCCGCGCAGCTCGGCGCTGAGGTGCCCGCGAGCTCGAACTGGGCCATCAGCGCGCTCGAATCGCGCGGGCTCGCGCAGCTCTTCTCGTGCAACTTTGAGGGCGCGACGCAGACCTTCTACCAGCTCCGCGAGGTCGACGCGCCGCGCGGTCAGGTCTGGCTCGGGGTCGCCGCCGCGTGGACCGGCGCCGACGCCAACGCCGAGCGAGAGCTCTCGGGCGTCATCGCGCAGAACGCCTCGAACGAGCACGGCCCCAACGCCAGATTCTACCTCACCCAGCTCGCGCTCTGGCAGCGCCGCCCCGGGCCCGCGCAGCGCTACCTGCAACAGCTCCAGAGCGCGAGCCCCGACTACCTCACGACCCTCGATCAGCGAGGGCAGAACTGGCTCCAGCGCCACACCCACCTCATGCGGGCGTACTTCACCTTTGACACCCTCGCGCGGCTCGGTCGGCTCACCCGCGCCGCCACGGTGACGGCGCAAGACCAGCGGGCCGACGAGGCCCTCCGGATGCTCCAACAGAACCCCGGGGCGTGCGGCGAGCAGGTCACCCGCCTCGCGCAGGCCCGTCAGGCGAGCGCCAACGACCGCGCGGCCTACGCCGACGCGACCCGCGACCGAGACGGCGACGGCGTGCCCGACCGCGAAGACCGCTGCCCCGACGAGGCCGAGACCCGCAACGGCATCTCAGACGACGACGGCTGCGCCGAGTCGACCGCGGCCATCGAGGTCGAGGGCAACCAGATTCGCATCCGTTCGGGCTTCGCCATCAACTTCGGCCCCGGCGACGACCGCATGCTCGACGCCTCGCGGGGCGTCATCGAGCAGCTGGCGCAGCTCCTCCAGAGCCCGCAATACGCTTGGGTTCGCCGCATTCGGCTCGACGGGCACACCGACAATACGGGCGACCCCGCGGTGAACCTCGGCCTGAGCGAGCGGCGCGTCCGGAGCGTCGGCGCGGCCCTCGTGGGGCGCGGCATCGACCGCGGGCGCATCACCTTCCAGGCGTACGGCTCGACCCGACCGATCGACCCGAGCGACAACGATCAGGCCCGCGCCTCGAACCGACGCGTCGAGATCTTCATCGTCGACCCGCCGATGTTCGGCGGCGTTCGCGCCCAGTAAGCGTCCGGCACGGTGCGGGGTGTTCGCGCGCCCCGCGCCGGTCTTAGCCCGCGCGCTTGAGGATGAACGCCGCGGCCGCGAGCGCGATCAAGAGCACCACCGCGATGGCGATCACGAGCTTCGGGTCGCGCGGCGCCGCGTCAGCTTTGACCGCGGCGAGCTGAGCCGTCGGCTCGCGCACCGCCGAGACGGGGCCCGAGGCGCTCGGCTCGGCCAGCGCTGTCGCGCTCGCAGACGACGGTGCGTCGCGTGTCGCAGGGCTCAGGTCGTCGGCCGCGCCTTGGTGCGACGGGCTCGGCGGCGGCGTCGTGGGCGAGCCGCCCGGGCGCGGCGAGAACACCGTGCGGGCGAAGCCGATCTCGTCATCGTGACTCTCTTCGGGCACGATCGCGGGCGTCGCCGCGGTGGGCCGCGCCACGGGGATCGACGACGAAGACACAAAGGGCTGCGCCTTTGACGGCGCCATCGACCCGCCCGCGCCCCCCGCGCTCGGAGGGGCGCCCATCGCACCCGGCGCACGCAGCGACGCCGCGAGGCCGCCCGGCGCACTCGGGGCGCGCACGCTCGGCACCGACTTCATGTCGATGACGGGGGCCGGGCGCATCACCGTCGCGACGTCGTCTTCGCCGTCATACTCTTCGTCGTGCTGACGGGTGAGCAAGATGCCGTTCTCGTGGCGCACGCCCGGCGGCGGGCCGGCCCGCGCCGTCGTGTCGAGGTCGAGCACCTCGGGCTCGGGCATACGACGGCTCTCGACGGGTGAGCCCGCCGACGAGAGGGTCAGCATCGAGGCGCCCCGAAGCGGGTTCGGCACGCCCGGCATCAACACGGGCCCGAGCGCCGAGAGAGCCTCATTGGCGTCGGCGAAGCGCGCCGCGGTGTCGCGCACCACGGCCTTGGCGAACCACCCATCGAAGGCCGGAGAGGGCACCACGCCGCCGAGCGAGCGCGCCCGCACGCTGGCCGTCTCAAGGGGCTGCAAGAGCAGCTCGACGAGCACCTCGCGGATGGGGGGGTTCGGCACGTTCCCGCTCTTCCAGTAAGCTTTGCCGGTGAGGAGGCGGAAGGCGATGAGCCCGAGCGGCCACACATCGGTGGCGGGCGCGAGCTTGCCCTTCTGGGCTTGCTCGGGGGCCATCCACATGGGCGACCCGACCGCGGCCGTGGTGTCTGTCTGCTGCGACTCTTCAGAGATCTTCGAGATGCCGAAGTCGAGTACCTTCACCGAGAAGGGCGCGTCGCTCCGTTGGGCCGGCGCGATCAGCACGTTCTGAAGCTTCAGGTCGCGGTGCACGACGCCCATTCGATGCGCCGCGCCGATGCCGTGGCAGAGCTGCCGGAAGATCTCGTAGACCTCTTCGGCCGGCAGCGGACCGCGGTTCTTCGCGTAGGTCTCAAGGTCTTCGCCCTTGATGTACTCCATCGCGATCCACGGGGTCTCGAGGGCGTCGTCGATGCCCGCGCCGAGCACCTTCACCACATGGTCGCTCTCGATGCGCGCCGCGATCTTGGCCTCTTGGGTGAAGCGCTCGCGGCTCTTCATGTCGTCAAGAAGCTGCGGGTGCATCACCTTGAGCGCGCGCTCGACACCGGTGCTCTCTTGCTCTGCGATGTAGACGGCGCCCATGCCGCCCTTGGCCAACATCCGAACGATTTTGTAGTCACGCCCGACCAGGGTGCCGGGCTTGAGCCGAAGAGCGCTCGCCATCGTTAGACCTGAGACTCTACCTTTCTTCTCATCGCATTCCTACGAGCGGAATGTTTGCCACGCCGTTTCGCGCCCCGCACACGCTACCCGATGTCGACGAGGGTCTGGCTCGGCGCGATCTGCGCGCCCACGGCGTTGTTGTTGTTGTGGGTGGTGACGTCGGTGAGGGTAACCACAGGGTTGCCTTCGATGAGCACCTTCGGCTTGCCCACGACATAGCGCACCGGGCCCTTGATCGTACCCGAGGCGACGCCCCCGCCCGCGGTGCCCGCTTCGTCGCCGGTCGACAAGGGCATGAACGAAGCTTTGTGCAGCGCGGGCATGTTCTGAATCTTCACCACGACCGAGAACATCACCGCCGTCGCGCACTCTGCGGTGTTCGGATACGGGATGGGCACCGGCACCACGATGGGCGTCAAGCACACATCGGGGAAAGCGAAACAGGTGCCCGCGGCCTTGCTCGATGCGTACATGCCTCACTCAGCCTTTCGATCGTCTCGGGTCGCGAAGCCTTCGGCCGCGGCGCGCGCGGCGTCGAAGCGCTCGACCCCCGCGAGGTTGGCCTCGCCCCAACGCGTGTTGCGGTCGGTCGCGCGATGAAGCCGCGCAGAGAACAGGTCGGCGTGGGTGAAGTTGGCCCCGTCGAGGGTGGCGTACTCGAGCACCGCGGCCATGCACCGCGCCCCGACGAGCGACGCGTTGCTGAGCTTGGCCCGGGGCAGATAGGCCCCTTCGAGCCGCACGCGGTCGAGCTTCGCGTCGCTGAGGTCGACCTCGGGGCCCACCGCCGCGCGCAGGTCGGCCTCGTCGAGGGTCACCCCGCGCAGGTCGGCCCCGGTGAAGGTGCACTGCCGCAGGTTGGCCTTCTTCAGCACCGCCCCGCCGAGCTGCGCGCCCACAAAGAGGCACCGCGGCGCGTCGACCTCGTCGAGCCGCGCGTCGCGCATCTCAGCTCCGCTAAAATCGCAGTGAATCAAGCGACTCCGCGAGAGGTCGAGCCCGCTCATGGTGGCCCCGACGAAGCTCACGCGCTCGAGCCCCGAGGCGCCGAGCGAGACCTCGCGCAGCGACGCGCCCGCGAAGTCTGCGCCGGTGAGCTCGGCCCCTTCGAGGCTCGCGCCGTCGAGCCGCGCCCCCGCCGCGTGGACGAGCCCGAGCCTGGCGTTCTCGAGCACGGCCTCGGTGAGCACGGCCTCGGTGAGCACGGCCTCGGCGGCGTCGAGGGCCTCGGCCACGAGCTTGAAGGCCAGCACCCCCGAGAGGTCGGCCCCGCGGGCCTTGGCGTGGCTGAGGTTGGCCCGCGAGAGGTCGGCCCCCACGGCCACCGAGCCCGAGAGGTCGGCCGCACGAAAATCGGCGCCCGAGAAGACGCCGCGCGACAAATCGGCGCCGGTGAGGGTCACCCCCGAGAGCCGAGCGCCCGAGAGTTGGGCCTCGTGGAGGAGCGCACCCGTGAGATCAGCGCCGGTGAGGTCGAGGGCCTCGAACTCAAGCGCCTCGGGCGCGGCCAGGGGCTCGGGCGCGGCCAGCACCGGCGGCGCGAGCTCGGTCGGGGCGGGCGACGGCGAGGGCGCGTCGAAGCGTCGCCAGTCTTGCATCTGCAACGACGGCAAGGCCGCCGACGGGCCCGAGAGCGCGGGCGGCAGCTGCCCCAGAAGGCTCCCCAGGGGCGGGATGTGCCCCGTCGCAGACGGCGGCAGCGGCACCGACGAGAGCTCCTGGGTCATCTCAGAGCCGCGGCGGTTCATCGGGCGGAGCGAAGCCGCGGTGGGGGCGAAGTACCGCGTCCGCTCGCCGGGCGCGGGGGCGTCTTCGGCGGCCAGGGTGTCGAGCGAGAGGTTGACGAAGCTCTGGGTCTCGTGAACCGGCGCCTCATCGAACACCACGCTGATGCGCTGCGGCTCGGCGGGCGCGAGCCCCTCGGGGAGGAGCCAGTCGAGGTTCACCGTCGTGTTCGAATCGAGCGCCTCGTCGGCCCCCGGCGCCGCATAGAGCGACGCGAAGAGCGCGCTGTCGAGCCCCACCGTGCGCCCGCCCACCTCGGGTGCCTCGTCGTCGTCGAGCTCTTCGACCTCTTCGAGCATCTCGCTCGAGAGCTCCTCGGGCTTCGCCTTCGCGAGGGAGCCCGCCCCCATGCCCGCCACGATGTCGGCCAAGAGGTCTTCATCGAGGCTCATGGTGCCCGTACCCGCCGTCGGCAACGACGTCACCCCGGGCTCGAACACCGTCGTCGACTGAACGTCGAGCTCGTCTTCGTCGTCGGCCTCGAAGGCCGCGGCGCGACGGGCGGCGGCGCTCGCGAGCGGCTTCGGGTCGGCCAGCCGCGGCGGTTCATCCTGAGGTGGCGCCGACGGCGCCGGGCTCGCCCCAAACGGGGCCAGCGAGGGCAGCACGAGGGGCGTCACGGGGCTCAGCGTCTCGGGCGCCGCTGCGGGCTCAGACGGCGCCGCTGCGTCGATCGTCGGCGGCGCCTCGGGCCGGGTCGCCACCCGCACCCACACCGACCGAGCGAGCCGCGCGCGGCAGAGGCGAACGCCGTAGAGACGCGCCCCGGTGAAATCGATGCCCTCGAGCTCGGCGTCGCTCAGGTCGACGTTCTGCACCGTCACGCCTGCGAGGGAGCCGTGCGCCCGGAGATGGGCGAGCACCGCCGCCCGGTCGGTGAGTAGGTCGCTCACGAGGCGCCTCCCGCGAAGCCCGAGCGCTCGACCCGGGCCCCTTGGAGCAGGGCCTCACCGACCCGCACGCCGTCGGCCGAGGCGCCGAAGAGGTTGGCCCCGCGGAGGTCGGTCTGTCGCAGCTCGGCGCCGTCGAACACAGCGTTCATGAGGTTCGCGCTGGTGAGCGTGGTGCGCGCGAGGGAGGCCTCTCGGAGCGTCACGCCTTGCAGGTTTGCCCCGACCAGGCGTGCGCCGTCGAGCACCGCGCGGTCGAGGTCGCTGTCGACGAGCACCGCGTCGCTGAGCTCGGCGTCGTCGAGGCGCGCGCCCATCAAGCGAGCGCCCCGCAGCGGCGCGCCGCGGAGGTTCGCACCGGTCAAGGTCACCGGCGCCCCCGAGGCCCTCAGCTTGTCGAGCCGCGACGCGACGAACACCGCGCGGGTGAGGTCGGCCCCATCGACGGTGGTGTCGCGCAGCGAGCAGCCCTCGAAGCGCGCCTCGACAAAGGTCACCTGCGAGCACTCGACCCGGTCGAGCACGACCTCTTGCAGCACCGCGCGGGTGAGGTCAGCGTGCTGGAGATCGGAGCCCGAAAAATTGCAGCGTGTCATGAGGGTGTTGGCCGCCACGAGGCCCTCGGCCACGACCCCTTCGGCCTGCACATCGACGAGGGTCGCGCCCTCCAGATCGGCCCCCGTGAGGTCGGCCCCGCGCAGGTCGACGCCGCTCAGGTTGGCGCCCCCGAGCTTGGCGTTGCAGAGCACCGCGTTCTTGAGCGACGCGCCCGAGAGGTTGGCCCCCGAGAGGTCGGCCCCGTTGAGCACCGCGCCCGAGAGGTCGCGCCCCGAGAGGTCGGCCCCGGGTGACGAGAGCGCCGAGAGGTCGCGCGAGGCCAACACCGCACCGCCCGCGAGCGCCGCGGCGAAGCCCGCCACAGCCACGCCGGGAACCGTCGGCAAGGGCGGCCGCACGAAGCCCCCCGGGGGCGCCTCGACGGCCTCTCCTTCGGCCTCTGCGAGCACCGCGGCGCGGCGTACGGTCAGCGCGTCGAGGGTGCGGCCCTCAGAGAGGCCCTCGTGGCACACAAAGAGCGCCGAGACGTCACTCGCCTTGGCGTCGCGCACCGGCACGAGCCCGCGCCAGAGCGCCACCACCTCGCCCGCCTCGGCGTCGATGAAGAGGGTGTCGCAGTGCATCGCCACGAGATGCTCTCGCCCCGACAGGGTGGCCACCACCCGCGGCGCGACGCCGGGCAAGCGCGTCTGAATCAACGCCTGCTCTGGGCGCAGGTGCCGGAGCGCGATCTCTTCATCGCCGCGCCAGAACCCGGGCGCCCATTGATCGCTCGGCGCCGAATGAAAGTAGTCGTAATCGAAGCCGCTCGGCAGAAACTGCCGCCCCGCCGCGCCCCCCTGTGACGGTGACGACGCGAGCCGACGCTGGCGCTGAAACCAGCGCGGCGAGACGGGCCCGAGGCCCCACGGCGTGACCCGCTGATCGGGCGATTGCAAGAGCTGCTCGGGCCGCTCGATGGTCGGCAGCGGCACCCGCGCCGGGTCGACGCCCGCGGGGACGGAGCCCACGCCGACAGGGTTGTCGCGCACATCGGGCCCGCCCCAGGCGCGATCCCACGTCAGGGGCATCTCGCTAAAGGCCTCGGGCTCTGAAGGCACCCACACGCCGAGGCGACGGGCCCACCGCCGCGCCCCGAACACCGCCGCAGATTTCTGAACCGAGCCCGCCCGAAAGGCCACCCCCGAGAAGCCTTCGGGGCCCGAGCGCGGTCGGTGGCAGAGCCCGCGCACGAGGCACTCGCCGCGGGGCTTGGGGTAGCCCTGATCGAGCCCGTAGAGCAGCTCGCGGGTCACGTCGTCGTCGGCATAGAGGTCGCCTTCGAGCGGGCGCTGGGCTTCGGCCACGCGCATGGGCTCGGCGTGGGCAAGGCCGAAGGTCGCCTTCACCACCACGCAGAGCGCCCACTGCGGCGCCCGCAACGCAAGGGGCGAGACCCCCAACTCGAACGGCGTGTCTTTGACGACCTTCACCCTCTTGCCTCCGCCCGCGCGACGCGCAAAACCACCTGCCCGCTCAGCACCCGCCGACCCACTCTCGTCGCCAACCCGAAGGCCCGCTGTCAAGGGCGCGTTGACGCAGTGTGAAGGCCCACGCACACTCAGCGTCGCGCAGTAGAGCGCCCTGAGAGGTTCGACCATGTTGGCGGTTGGGACGCGTGTTCTCGGTCAGTGGCACAACGGGAGTTGGTACCCCGGTCGCATCGGTCAGGTGCAGGGATACGGTCACGCGCAACAATTCTTTGTCGAGTTCGACGACGGCGACACCGCGTGGCTGACCTTCGACCGCGTGCGCGTCGAGGGCGGGGCGCAGCCGCAGAAGGGCTACGGTCAGCCCGCCCACGCGACGAGTTGGGCCGCCGGCGCCGCGGTGCTCGGCGATTGGACCGAAGACAGCTGGTACGAGGGCTACATCGCCGACGCCAACAGCAACGGCACGATGTTCTTCGTCCAGTTCGACGACGGCGACTCGAAGTGGCTCCCGCCGCAGAAGATTCGGCCGCGCTTCAACGCCCCGAGCCACGCGCCCGGCGCGGCGGCGCAGCTCTCGGTCGGCACCCGGGTGTCGGGCGAGTGGTCAAACGGCGGCTGGTACAACGGCGCCATCGCTCGTCAAAACATCAACCAAAGCATGTGCTTTGTGCAGTTCGACGACGGCGACGTGAAGTGGCTCGGGCCCGACAAGATCCGCGCCTTGGGGGCGCCGCGCAGCGCGCCGATCGCACCATCAGGCAGCGCCCCGAGCCCGGGGTCTCGGGTCTCGGGCGAGTGGTCGCCGGGCGCCTGGTACGACGGCACCGTGGCCGAGCTGAGCCCCGACGGGCAGAGCTATTTCATTCAGTTCGACGACGGCGACACGGCGTGGCTCCGGCTCCACCAGCTGCGGCCCCTCGGGGGCGGGGCGCCGGCGGTCGCGGCGCCGGCGTATGTGGCGCCCGCGGCGCAGCCCGCGTGGCCTGGTGCGGCAGCGTCGCATGCCCCCGGCGAGCGCGTGGTCGAGAAGGTGATCGAGCGCCAGGTGCTGGTGGTGCGCTGTCAGTTTTGTCGCAAGCTCACGCCCGTCGACATGAGCGAATGCAAAGAGTGCGGCGCGAAGATGTGACTACCCGCTCAAGGCTTCGGCCAGCGCCTCGATGGTGAGCGGGCTCGACCCCTCGGCCTTGTTGTTGACCAAGACGAAGGTCTCGCGCCGGGCGGCGAGGGCCTCTCGCACCATCGCCACCACCTCGCCGCGCATGCTCGGGTCGACGGCCTTCAGCGCCGAGAAGGGCGCGAAAGCGGCCTTGCGCTCTGCGTATTTTGTGCCCGGCGCCAAGAGCAGCCGCAGCACCGCGCGGGGCTGAGAGGCCACCGGGAGGTGTCGCGCTTGACGCCCCGGTGAGGGC
This sequence comes from Myxococcales bacterium, assembly GCA_016792845.1. GTDB lineage: Bacteria > Myxococcota_A > Polyangia > Polyangiales > JAEUKH01. The sequence goes on from JAEUKH010000041.1 coordinate 13,060, forward strand.
ATCGCGCTCCAATAGTTGTAGACGTGAGAGACCCCGTGCTTGGCGAGGACGTCGGCGTAGACGCGCCGAAAGTGAGCGCTCTCGCGGAGCTCGACGGCGTACCCGAGGCTGCGCGGCAAGGCGCCGAGGAAGTCGTCGAGCCGCGCGGCGAAGTCTTCGACCGAGAGACGAAAGCTCGGCACCATCGGCGGAAACTCGAAGATCACCATCGCGGTGCGATGCGCGAAATGGGCCGCCAGGGCGTCGCCCATGTCGCGGAGGTACCGCGTCGCCGAGAGGTAGTCGGGGTTCGCCTGAGGGGTCGCCCGAGGGTCACCCGGCAGCACCGCCGAGGTGACCGTCGCGGGGGCCTTGATGCACGCGCGAAACCCCGGCGGGAGCTGCGCGTCGTAGCGCTGAAGGTCGCGCGCAGGGATGGGCGCGTAGTACCCGCGGTCGATGCCCACGGTACGAAAGAGCGGCGATTCGGCGTACTCGCTGAGCCCCGTGCGGGCCAGCACCGACTCACTCGGCGCGCCGCGGTACACGATGCCCGCCCACCCCGGGAAGCTCCACGACGACGTGCCGAAGTGGAGCAAGGGGTCGAGCTGCGCGGCGAGACGACGCTGACGGGCGTGGCGCGCGGCGAGGGGGTCTTCCGAGGCGAAGAGTCGAGGTTGCGTGGGCATCGTCGCGAGGGCCGAGTGTGCAGGGCCTCGCGCCGCTTTCGCCAGAACCCGACGCGCCCGCGCGGCTCCCGCGGCCTGAGTGTCGACGAAGCGCTGGGCGCGGCGCGACGATTCGCGGCAGACTCGGGCCATGCGTGAGCCTTCTTCTCGCGACGCGGTCGCCCTCAGGGCCCTCTTGGCGCGCGTCGATCGCACCCTCGATGCCGAGCGAAAGACCCGGGTGCTCGAGACCCTGGCCTGGCCGCGCGAGGTCGAGCACGCGTTCTTCGCCGCCCACGCCGAGCGGCTCCCCGCGCCGCGCTACGAGGTCGACCGCGACGCCCTCAACGCGCGCATCGCGAGCCTCGACGCCCTCGAAGCGACGCTGCCCGAGGGCGACGTGATCGGGTACTGGCTCCGCGGCGTGGTGGCGAGCCTCCGCGACGCAAACCGCCTGATGCTGGCCCTCGGCACCACCGAGTTCTACCGCGTCTCTCGCGCGCTCTACGGCTCGGCCCGCACCCGCTTTCGGGGTGACAGCGAGCGCAACCTCGACCTCGCCGAGCACCTCATCGAGCGCCTCGACGATCACCCCGGCGACGCGGCCCGCGACGACGACGCCGTGCCCCTCTCGGCCGACGAGCTCGTTCAGTACCTGACCTCCCGCGCACGCGAGGAGCTCCCCGCGATGAGCCTTCAGATCGGCCTCGACCCGGGCATCACCGCGAAGGTGATCGCCGGCGCGAACCGCGTGCGGGTGCGGCCCGACGCGCGCTTCTCGGTCGACGAAGCCGAGGGGCTCTGGCACCACGAGGTCGAGACCCACTGCCTCAGCGCGCAGAACGGCGCGGCCCAGTCGGCGTGCCGCTTTCTCCGCTCGGGCGGGCCTCGCGCGACGCGCACCCAAGAGGGCCTCGCGGTCTTCGCAGAGCTCCATCACCACTGCCTGACCACCGCGCGCATGCGGCGCCTCGCCGAGCGCGTGCGGCTCGTGGCCATGGCCGAAGACGGCGCGAGCTTCATCGACCTTTACCGGTACCTCCTGGGCATGGGGGCCGAGCCGCGAGAGGCGTACTTTGATGCCCAGCGCATTTGCAGGGGCGGGCGCGTCGAGGGCGGGGCGCCCTTCACCAAAGACGCGACGTATCTCGCGGGCCTGGTCGACGTGCACGCCTTCCTCGCGGTGACGGTGCGCGGGGGGCTCCGCGATGAGCTAGAGCTCTTGGTCGCGGGCCGCATCACCCTCGACGATCTTGAGCCCCTGGTGCTGCTCCAGCAGCTCGGCATCCTCACCCGGCCGCGGTTCTTGCCTCGCTGGATTCGCCGCTGGAACAGCCTCCTCCCTGATTTCGCCTTCCGCGCCTTCCTCGACGAGGTGACGCTGCGACCGGTCGAGACGCACTTCGCGTCGCTCCTTGAGACCGCGGGAGTTCGGCCCCGAAGCTGAGAATTGCGTGCGACAAATTCGCGGGCGCCGCGGCCCTGAGGGTAGGGTCAGTTTTGTCGCGAGTCGCTCCGCTGGGAGCCGAACGTCGGCGCCCTCTGCGGGCACGGGTCACTTACCTCCCCCGTGCGCGGAGAGGGCTCGTCGAAACGGCGGCTCTGTCAGAGCGAAACGCGCGCGGCCCGGCGTTCTCATTGATGCGCCCGCGCTGGGACCTTCCCCCGGATTTTAGGGCGGAGACCAGTGAGAACGCCGGGTCCGCGAACGCTAAGCGGGTGCACACGCCGTCGCGGTGTGGACGCCCGTGAGACGCCCCGCGGTTCGTGCCGACGTGCCGAAGGGGTGAAAGGTTCGCCGCGCTCCGAGTGAGGGTCTCACGGCCCTCGCGCTGAGGAGCGCACGTGGTTCCGCGATGGGGTTCGCGTGATCGGAAGAGGCCGTCTCAAAGCCCGCGGGGGGAGTACGGTCTGGCGGTCATGCGGCAGGCGCGAGGGAGCGCCTCCCCCATCGTTCGAGAAGCCACACTCGCGCGTGCGGCGCCGACGCTTCATGGCTTCTCCCATGGCGTCGGCGTCGCACGACCCCCGCGGTCAGCCTCTGCGCTCCCAGCGCGCGCAGAGCGCTGCCTCGACTGCCCGGGCGGCCTTTGTCAGCGTCTTCACCGCGACCACCGCGTCGCGTGGCACCCGCCGCGCCAGCACGACCCCGTTGTCGCTCTTGAAGAGCCCGAGGCCGTGCTGGCCGAGGGTCTTTGGGCAAACTCCCAGTAACACATCGACACCGCTGCGCTTTCCGACGGTGCTGTCGGGCGAGATGGCCAGGTGGACGTGGCTCCGCGCCTGGGCCGTGATGCCCTCGCGGTGGATGCCATCGAGGGCACCGAGCGCGGTGCCGTGCCACACCCACGCCTCGGCTTCGTACGGCTCCCAACTCGCTTCGAGCGCGTCGAGGGTGACCGGAGTGCCTTCGAGCGAGTGCCCTTGCACCGCGCGGATGCGCGCGCCGTCGAGGGCGAAGCGCGCCTTCGTGTTCTCTGCGACCGCCGCGTCGAGGTCAGCGCGGCCGCACCCGAGCGCGGCGCACACCGCGTCGACCGAGGCCCACCCCTCGGCGCTCATCGCGAGCCCCGAGGCCCGCGCCCCGTGCCGCAAGAGCCACGAGAGACGCTTGCTCAGCTCAGCGGGCGGCATCGCCCTGCCCCGCCTCGCCGTGCGACTCGACGGCTTCGAGCGACACCGTGCCGAAGGCCGCCGTCGACACGCTGGGGCGCGGCGCATCGTCAGACGCGAGCACCACCGCGGGCACCGAAGAGACGCGCACCTCGCTCGGCAACGACTCGCCCCCGCCGACCCGCCCGTGCCCCGGCGGAAACGGCCCCGGCGAGGTCTCTTGCGCGGCCCCCGCGCCCGTCAACGCGAGCCGGTCGAGCACCACCGCCGCGGGCGCTGCGACGGGCCCCTGAGAGACGTCGACCATGCGAACGGGCGCCGCCACGGAGGCCAGAGGCGCGGCCGAAAACGCAGGCGCGGCAACCACTTGCGGAGTACGAAGGGCCCCCTCGCCGAAGCGGTCGGTCCACCAGTTCCACGCGATGAGCGAGAGCACGAGGAGCGCCCCCACCGCGACCGTCGCATACCAAAGTATCTCCGCGATGGCCTCGCCCGGCGTGAAGCGCTGCGCGTCGACCGCGATGGCCGCCCCGAGGGTCATCACCGTGCCGTAAAAGAGCGCGCGACGGGTCTCAAACCAGTGCTCGAGCACCCCCGACGCGGCGCCCCCTTCGGCCTGGCCCGACGCCCCAACCGAACGTGACCCGAGCCCCGCGAGGCGAAGCTCCAAGGCTTCGAGCTCGCGCCCGAGCTGAACGTCGAGGGCCCAACCGCAGAAGGCCACCAGCGGCGCGAGAAACATGTACCGCGGCACGTCGAGCGGGCTCTGCGCGAGCACCACCGCCGCGGCCCCGAAGGCCGTCGCGGCGCGCAACGGGAGCATCCGCGCGGCCACACGGAGCGTCGCCTCCGAGAGCAACCACCACTCGTTCGCGCGGCCGCCCTCGCCCGGTGCCGCAAGCCTGGGGTCTTCGTTCATGCTGCTCGGCAAATCATACCGCGCCAGGCGGTGCAAGGCCCGCCCTGATTCGCTACCCTCGTCGCGGGTGACCGAATGACCACGCCGCAATTATCTCCGCACGCCGAGGCGCTCCGCGCAGAGCTGATGCCTGTGTTTCAAGCCGAGTGTCGGGCCTCGGTCGAGCTCCTGCGCATGACGCCCCTCGCGGGCGGCGCCTCGATGGAGACCTGGGCCCTCGACGTCGTCGTTGATCAGCAAGCCGAATCGTGGGTGCTGCGCCGCGACATGGGCTCGAACATGAGCGAGCAGGCCCTCTCGCGACGCGACGAGGCCGCGGTCATCGAGGCCGCGCGACTGCACGGCGTCTCGGCCCCGCGGGTGCGCTTCGTCGCGCCCCACGACGCGCCCCGCGGGTGGTTCGTGATGGAGCGCCGCCCCGGCGAGTCGGTCGGCCGCCGGGTCGTCTCGCTGCCCGAGCTCGCCCACGCCCGCGAGGGCCTCGCCCGGAGCCTCGGGCGTGAGCTCGCGGCGATCCATTCGGTGCCCGCCGCCGCGGTCGAGGCCCACCTCCGCAGCGAGCCCCTCGCGCCCACCGAGGCCGCCACCGAGGGCTTGCGCGCGGTGAGCCAGCGCATCGCGCGGCACAACCCCGTGTGGGCCCTGGCCTTCCGGTGGCTCGACGCGCACCGACCGCCCGAGACGGGTCGACGCTGCCTGGTTCACGGCGATTTTCGCATCGGCAACCTCCTCGTCACCCCGCAAGGCCTGAGCGCCGTGCTCGATTGGGAGTTCGCCCACCTCGGCGACCCCCACGAAGACCTCGCGTGGATCACCGTCCGCGACTGGCGCTTCGAGCGCGACGCGCTGGAGGTCGGCGGCGTCGGCAGCCTCGACGATTTCATCGCGGGCTACGCCGAAGCGGGCGGCGAGGCGGTCGACCGCGCCCGGGTGCGCTGGTGGGCCATGCTCGGCAACCTCCGCTGGTCGGTGATGTGCCACGCCCAAGCCGAGCGGCACCTGTCGGGCATCGACCGCTCGGTCGAGTACGCCTCGCTCGGCCGAAAGAGCGCTGAAATCGATTGGGAAATTCTCAACCTTCTACGCACCGAGCCGAGCCCATGAGCGACCCCCGTGACCTGAGCCTGCCATCGCTCCGACCGAGCGCGACCGAGCTCCTCGACGCCGCGCGAGAGCATCTCGTGAAGAACGTCTTGCCGGCCCTGGGAGACCCCGCGCTGCGCTTCAAGACCCTCGTCGCGGCGCACGTCCTCGGGGTGGTCTCGCGCGAGCTCTCGGGCGGCCTCGCGGCCCGTGAGGCCATCGCCGAGGCCCGCGACGCGCTCTTGGGTGAACCAGGCTCAGACCCGGCGCTCTGCGCTGCGATCGCGCGCGGAGACTTCGACGCCCAGCCGATGGCAGAGGCCCTGATGGCCCACCTGGAATTTCGCACCGAGACCGCCCTCGCCGCGTGGAATCCTGCCTTCCTCGCGCGGGTCAAGGCCCGCTGAGAGGCCCCGCGCACGCTCCCAAACGACGACGCCCTCGGCGCCGATCAACTTGGCACCGAGGGCGTCACGCCGTCACGGTTCAGAGCGGCACGGGGCACATCGCGTAGCGGCGCTGGCACTCGCCGAGATCACGCGAGAGGTTCGCGCAATCGGCGCCCACACAACGGCAACCCGAGACGCCCTGACAACGCGCGCCGTTCCACGCGTACCCGAGGAAGAGGTCGCAGGCCCCCTCGCCCGAGGCCCGCTGCGCCGTGCACACGCCCGGGTTCACCCCAGCGTCCACCGGCGGCGGCACGATCCCGCACGTACCCCGGTTCTGATACGGACGCCCAGGGCACGAGCTCGACGACTGGAACACCCGCCCGTCGCAGCCGCAGTAGCTCACCAGATCGGCCGTGCACCCGCGGCTCGCCTGGCAGGTCCACTGAACGCCGCAGCCCGCCGGCCCGTCACAAATCGACCCCGCGGGGCAGTCGCGGTTGGCCACACACGGCGTACGAAACCCGCCGTCAACTCCTGCGTCTTGGGGCGTGCAGTTCGCATCGACGCCGCAGCTGAGGCTGCCGTTGCCGTCGCAGTAGCACACCGTGCACCTGTCGACCTGACAACGCCCGAAGGCCGGACACACGCCGCCGTTCGGCAGCCGACACGCGCGAGGCCCCGCATCGACGCCCGCATCGACGGCGCCGCACCCGGGCACCCCCGAGCACGCCAGCGACCCGTCGCGGCCGCACACGCAGCTCGTGCAACGGTCGACCGCGCAGGTCGCGCCGAAGGGGCACACGCCCCCCTGCGGAAGCGCACACCCCGCCGGGCCCGCATCGACCGAGGGGCAGTTCGGCGAGGTCTCGCAGGTCGCGGTGCCATCGCGGTTGCACCGACAGCGGTTGCACGGGTCGAGGTAACAAACCTGCCCGCTCGCACAGAAGGCCCCCGTCGGAAGGCGGCAGCCCGCGATGCCGCCATCGACCCCCGCGTCGACCATCGGCACGCCGCAGCGACCGCGGTACGCGTACAGCTCAGGCGGGCAGCTCGACGAGGCGCTCACCGTCGACCCCGAACAAGTGCAGTAGTCGACCGCGTCGCGGGTGCACGCCGGCCGCGTGTCGACGCACCGGCCCACGGTGTCGCACCCCGGCGCCGAGATCTCGCAAAACCCGCTCGGGCAGTCAGCGTGACGCCGACACCGCTGCACCGGCGCGCCCCCGTCGACACACCCGATCAACGTGCACTGGGCCTGACCGTTCACGCAACGGCAGGTGTTGCAGCCGTCGCCCGCGGGGCAAACCTGGCCGTTCTGACACACACCGCCGCCCGGCAGACGGCACGACAGATCGGGCGAACCGCCGTCGCTCGCCTCGCACGCCCCGCGCCGCGCGAAGGGCCGATCGGGGCAGGTCGAGCTGCCGAAGAAGGTCTGGCCGTCGCAGCCGCAGAAGGGCGACAGATCGGCCGTGCAAGGGCGCCCGAGGGCAGGCTGACACGTCCACGGGGTGCCGCAGCCTTCGCCGCCGAGACACGCCATGCCGCCGGGGCAGTCGGCGCCGCTGCGGCACACGCGCCCCGCGTCGACACTCGGGTCAACACGATCGGCCTGCGCGTCGAGCACCAACCCGCCGTCACCCGACGGGTCGCCCGGCTGAACCACCGCACCACAGCCCATCACCAGGGCAGAAACACACAGCGCCGCACCCAGCGCCCATCGTCGCACGCTCAACATCGTGAAGCCTCCTTCACCGCCCCCGAACACACGCGCCGACTCACTCTGGCACAACGCCCGGGGCTGTTTTCAGTCAAGACGCTGCACTACCACGCGGCGTGCCAGCCCGACACATCGCGGTGACACAGTGACAAACAATGTCACTCGCTCCGGTCAGAGCTCTTGACCCTGGGCACGCTTTGGGGCAACGGAGCGTTGTCTTGAAGACTCCGCAGCGTGCAAAGGTGGCCTTGGCCGTGTGCCTCTCGGTGACCGCGTGTCGGCACAGTGAGCCAGGTCGTGACAGCCGAGACGCGGGGGCGCGACCCCAAGCGCGGCCGTGGCAGCCCTGCGAGGCCCTGTCGGCTGAGGGCGCGAAGGTGCTGCGCGCGGCCCGCGCCATGGGTCCGAGCGCCGGGCTCGATCGGGTGCTGGCGGCGTCGCACATCGGGTGGTGCCGGGCAGGGCGCGGGGTCGCTTGGGCCCTCGCCCCAGAGCGGGTGGCGCGCACGGCGGGGAGCGAGCTCCTCGATCTTCGCTTCGCCCTCGTGCGGCTCACGCCCAACACGCGCCACACGCTCGTACCCGCGGCCCCAAACGTCGAGGGCCACGACGTCAGCGCGACGCCCTTCAACCTCTGGGAGCGCCCGGGCGAAGGCAGCGTCAGGGTGGCCGAGCCCGTGGTCTTCGACTTCGACGGCGACGGCGACCCCGAGGTGGTGCTCCACGCCGAGCGCAACGACAGCGAAGGCGCAAGCTACGCCCAAGGCCGCGTGTGGACCTTCACCGAAGGCGGCATCTTTCTCTACGAGCGGGCCGCGAGCTTCGTCGTGACGGGGGTCGAAGACGTCGACCGCGACGGGCGCCCCGACCTGAAGTTCTCGACCCCGTTCAGCGAAATGAGCGAGAGCTGCGGGGCGGGCTTCGAGGTGCACGTCGCGGGGCCGACCTTCGTCGCGCACAGCCTCGCCGACGGGAGCTTCAACCCCGACGACGCCGTCGCCCGCGCCTACCTCGCCCGGCAGTGCCCCCGAGCGCCGACCGCGCTGGTGGTGCGCGGCGGCAGCCCCTCTCAGCTCGACGACGCCGCCACCGCCCTCAACGTCGCCTGCGCGCGGGCCTGGGGCGTCGACGACGCGAGCCTCATCACGGCGCTCCGGGCCACCTGCGGGCAGCGCGACACCGAGCGCGCCTGTCAGAGCTGCACCGACCTGGAGCTCCTAGAGCGTTGGGCGCGGCTGTCGCCGCCGACGCACCTCGCGCCGCTGCGAAGCCCCGCGCCCGCGCCGCACGCCACCGAAGACTGAGGCGCTCAGAGCGAGAGCGTCACCATGCCGCCGAGGCCGCGCACCGGCGCCACCCCCAAGCGCGGCGCGACCCGCGTCACTTGCGCCGAACGCTGCTGATACATCAACCGCTCGGCCGCCGTCGGAGCCCCCAAGTAGAGCCCCGCCGCCCCGCCCGCCGCGGCCCCGAGGATTGCCCCCACCGCGGCGCCGCTCGCCGACCGGTCTGAGTCGCTGGCCGTGCCCAAACTGCTGCCGAGCATCGCCCCGAGGAGCATCCCGAGGTCAGCCCAGCGGGTCTGCCCCACGGTCGGCTCCAGCACCCGCGCGAGGCCCATCGCCCCGAGGGCCCCGAGGGCCTCACCGATCACCGCGTTGCGAGCCCCATCGGCCGTGCCCGTGTCGGCGGCGATCGACATCATCGTGCCCACAAACCAACCGTAGATCCCCCCGGTGAGCACCATCGCCCCCGAGCCCGGGCGCGCGTCGGTCGCCACCCCGAGGCCGTACCCGATGCCGAGCCCGAGCCCCGAGGCCACCAGGAGCGCGTGCCCCGCCGAGTTGTCGCCCGGCTCTGCGAACTCCCAGTCGTTGCCGACCGCGAGGGTGAGCCCCGCCACGAGGCCGAGCTGAAGCCCCGTGTTGGCCGCCGTCGGGCGACCGCGCCGGATGCTGTGCCGCCGATCGAGCAGCACCGCCCCCGTGAGCCCCCCCGCCAGCCCCACCAGCGGGAGCGTCAACTGCGCGAAATTCGTGCGCTCTCCGGCCAGCGAGCTGCCCGCCCAGAGACCGAGCACCGTGCCCGCCGTGCCGCCGGCGACGTAGAGCGTCACGGCCTCGCTGCTGTCGATGGTGCCCGGCGCGCGATCGGCCGGATACTGCGGCACCGGCCCCATCGGCAAGGGCCCCGCCACGCTGCTCAACGTCTGCATCGGGTACGCCTGGGCGGGCGCCAACGCGGGCCGGGCCGCCTCGGCCCCCGCCAACGACCTGAGGTACACGCCGAAGACCGCCAGGGGCATGTACGGGGCCACCACGGCGTCGCGGTTGAGCGTCGCGGCGGTGTAGAGGGCGCGGGCCTCGACCCACTGCCGTTGGGCCACCAGCGTGGTCAACGCGACGGTCAACCGCCGCAGGGTCTCGACGTCGCTCGGAGGCGGAGGCAGGCTCCCAGGCGCCGCCACCGGGGGCGCGCCCTCCCGCGACGGCAACACCCGCTGCGTCGCGGCCGCGGCGGCGAGACGAAACATCACCGCGGCGGTGGTGTACCCCCGAAGGTCGAGGTTGCGCTCCTGGGCCAAGACCGTCAGCGCGGCCATGCAGTCTGACGGGCGCTGCGCGAGGAGGGCGCGGAGGGCGTCGTCGAGGGCGCTCCGTTCGGCCTCGGGGGCCGCCACGACGAGCTCGGCGGCGAGCAAGGATTCAGCGTCGACGGTGACCCCCCCGGGCGCGCCGGGGGCCCGCGATGACGCCGACACCGCCACGCCCGGCGACGCGACCGCGGGCGCCGAAGGGGCCGCAGACGGCGGAGGCGGCAAGGTCAGGTCGCTCAAGCCCCCGTTCGGCCGCGGCTGCGCCAGCGCACCGGCCGGAAGCACCAGCGCACCCACCATCGAGACCCACCCTGCACAGCCCCAACGCTTCATCGTGCCCCGAGTCTGCACCCGCACCCCGCGCCGAGGGAAGCGCCCTCAGCCCCGATCATCGCGGCAACGGCGGGAGCCCCACCCGATCGCGCACCCGATCAAGCACCGCCCGCGCCACCGCCCGCGCCCGAACCGCCCCCGCCTGGAGCACGTCTTCGAGCTCCGACGGCCGCGCCAAGAGCGCCGCGTACCGCTCGCGCTGCGGCCCCACCAAGGCCTCAAGCGCCTCATAGAGCGCCTGCTTGGCGTGACCGTAGCCGTAGCCCTGACCCTCGCGGTACCGCGCCGCCATCTCGGCCACCTTGTCGGCCGGAGCCACCACTTTGTAGAGCGTAAACACGTTGTCGCCCTCAGGGTCTTTGGGCTCGTCGACCCCCTTCGAGTCCGTCTTGATGCCCATCACGGCCTGCCGGAGCTTCTTCGGCGGGAGGTAGATCTCGATGGTATTGTTGTACGATTTCGACATCTTACGACCATCCGTCCCGACGATGGTGGCCACCTCGGGGCGCACAAAGGCCTCGGGCCGACGGAGGCAGTTGCCGTAGAGCGCGTTCAAGTGACCCGCCATGTCTTGGGCCATCTCGATGTGCTGAAGCTGGTCTTTGCCCACCGGCACGACGTCGCTGTCATAAAGCAGAATGTCGGCGGCCATGAGCACGGGGTAGTTGAACGTGCCCATCGACAGCTCGTTCGCCGCCCCTTTGGCCTCGGCGTCTTTGTAAGCGTGCGCACGCAGAAGGAGCCCCACACCGGTCACGCACGCGAGGTGCCACGCCAGCTCTTGAACTTCGGGCACGTCGCTCTGCCGAAACAGCGTCGCCCGCGCCGGGTCGAGGCCCGCCGCCAGCAGCGTCGCGGCCACCTCGTGCGACGCCTGCCGCAGCCGCGCGGGGTCGCGGCCCGTCGTCAACGCGTGATAATCAGCCACAAAATAGAACGGATCGTGCGTCTCTTGCAGCGCCACCGCGGGCTCGATCATCCCGAAGTAGTTGCCAAGATGCGGGGTGCCAGTGGGCTTGATGCCCGAGAGCGAGCGCTTGCGAGTCATGGTGTGTTGGGCGTCTCGTGCGCCGCGGCCCGCAGGGCCCAATGCCCCAACGAAGCGCCCGCGGCGACGATCATCCTGAGACTCCCACACCTTCGCGGCAATTTCATCTGTGACAGAGAATGTCAGCGTTGACGGCGGGCGACCCTTGCGCGAGATGCGCGTGGCGACCTAAGGTGGCGCTCGGCTTAAGCTGGCGCAGTTTCCGGAGACGACGAGGCACTTCACCATGAGCAAGGGCGGTATGTCAGACTTTATTCGTGAGGCCATCCGAGAGAAGGCGATGCGTGATCTCCACGCGCTCGAACAGCGCAGCCACGCCTTCGGCGGCATCGACCGGGCGCGCGACGCCCTGTTCACCATCGCCACCGACCTGACCAACGCGAGCAACGCCGTCGGCGCCGTCACCAACGACAGCGCCGTGGCCGCCAAGATGAAGAAGCTCCGCAAGCTCGTCGACGACGCCCACGCGCTCGCCACCGAGCTCGCCGACGCCCTCGGCACCGACGGGCAGCGCGACGCCCTCGACGCGCAGCGGGGCGCCATCCTCGAAGCCCTCAAAGAAGCCGGGCTCGACCCCAAGGCGCTGCCTCGACAGGGCGCTCCGGCCTGAGTCTTCGCGCGGGCGTCGTGGCGCCTCAAGGGCCCTCGCGCGGCCCCGCGGGTTGCACGGCGCGCAACGTCGGGTTGGGCCGAATGCGCTGGTGAGCGCGCGTAGGCTCCGCTAGCCTCGCGGCCCATGATCCGACCCTCAAGCGCGCTCGTGGTGGCGCTCCTCGGCCTCACCGCAGCCTGCTCAAGCAGCACCCCGCCCCCCGCACGGCAAGAGACCACCCCCGCCGCGACCGCAAGCGCTCCGAGCGGCGCCGAGGCGCCCGCCAGCGTCACGACGGCCGAGACGCCGACCCCAGCGCCCGCGACACCCACCGCTGAAACTCCGGCTACTCAGACGACAGCTCCGGCAACACCCGAAGCAACGCCGAACCAAGCCCCGACTACGCCGGCCGTTGAACCCCCTGCGACGGCCAACGGTACGGCCACGGCGCGCCCGAGCACCCCCGCACGCCCGAGCACCCCGACCGCCGCTGGCGCAGGCAACGTGGCCCAAGGGCGCGCGATCTTCACCCGGGTCTGCGGCCGCTGCCACGAAGACGGCGACGGCGAGGGCCCGCACCCGAACCTCGGTTGGGCCGAGAGCCGGATGCGCACCCTCGTCCGCAGCGGCAACGCGCGGATGCGGGCCATCCCGGCGAGCCGCCTCTCAGACGGCGACCTCGACACCCTGATGGTCTACCTCCGCTCGACCCGCGCCGTTCGCTGACGCGCTGCGGCTCCGTCCTGCGATGCGCATCGCGCCCCTCTCGCTCGACGACCCCGCGGAGTGCGTCGCCGCGTGGCGGCTCCAACGCGCCGCCTACGCCCGCGAAGCGGCCCTGATCGGGTCGACGGGCATGGCGGCTCTCCATGAGCGCGTCGCCGACCTCGCGGCGAACCGCACCGAGCGCTTCGACGGCGCGTGGGCAGAACCGCGCACCCCCCAGGGTTTGCTCGGCCTCATCGTCGTCGAGGCGACGCCCGAGGGGTGGTTGATCTCGCGGCTCGCGATCGACCCGAGGCACCTCCGACGCGGCGTCGCGCGGGCCCTTCTTCGACACGTCGTGGCGCGACACGGCGCCGAGGGGCTGCGGGTGAGCACCGGCGAGGCCAATTCACCCGCACGAGGGCTCTACGAATCTGAGGGATTTGTGATCGAGACCCGGGGCCCCGCCCCTGACGGCACGCCCTTGGCGCGGTATCGCCTCGCGGCGCCGCGACTCAGTGGCTGAGCCGGGTCTGGAGCAGGTTCGCGAGCGCCTTGCAGGCGTCGACGGTGGTGAAAATGCCCACCACCTTGTCGTTCTGCATCACCACCGCCGAGCCGTACTTGTGGAGGGCCAGCTCGCCCACCACCTCGTCGAGTTGGGCCTCGGGGCTCACCGAATACACGTTGGTGACCATCGCGTCTTCGACCGTGACCGCCGTCGGGTCGACGTCCTTCAAGGTCTCGACGAGCTGAATGTCGCGCTCTGTAATGAGCCCCACGAGCCGATTGCCCTGCAACACCGGCAGGTGACGGATGGTGTGCTCTCGCATCAAGCGCTGCGCCGTGGCGAGGGTCTGCTCGACCCCGATGGTGTGCGGCGCGACCGACATGAACTTCTGAACCGTGGGGATAGCCTTCGACATGACGCCCCCTTGAGCATCACCCGTGCCATTCAATCATCGGCCGTAAATCAAAGCCTTTGATTACACACCACGAAGAAGCTGCGCGGCCGATGCAGCGCTTGCGTCTTGTCAATCTCGGGGCCCCGCTGCGGGGCTCGGCGCGCGCGCTCCGAGCAGCGACACCCACAGCGCCGCCGCGGTCACCGACACGGCCACCGGCGTCAAGGGCGCCCCGAAGGTGAAAGCGAGCGCCGCGACGAGGGCCGCGAGCTGCGGCAAGGTCGAGGCCGCGTAGAGCGACAACACCCGCGCCCGGTCGGCGTAGGCCGCGCCGCGTGCCGCCACGAGCCGGGCGTAGAGCCTCGTTTGCACCCACCACGCGGGCAGCCCCAAGAGAAGGGTCGCGACGCAGAGGCCCCAGGCCGGAGCGCCCAGGGCGGGTCTGAGATAGGCCCGTAAGAGCTCGAAATCAGGCGGAAAGAGCAGCCGCCGCAGCCCCGTCTCGACGGCCAACGACGCGGGGCTCGCCCCCGCCATCATCAACACCACGGCCCACCACGGGAGCCTCACCCACGCCCCTCGGCCAGTCGCGAGGCCGCCACCCAGACCAAGGCCATGATCGTGTGCTGCGGGTTCACCCCGAGGTTGGTCGGAAAGACGCTCGAATCCATCACATAGAGGCCGCTCAGGTCGCGAACCTTGAGCGACGCGTCGACCACCGAGGGCGCGCCCCCCTCGCCCGCCGCCGCCGTACCGAAGAGGTGCGAGGCCGTCATCAAGAGCCGCCCTGGGTTCAGCTCGGTCTCTTCGATCAAAGAGACCTCGTCGATGGAGCGCATCACCGGGGTCAGGCCGCCGATCCCCGGAAAGACCTCGCGGGCCCCTGCGGTGAAGAGCATCCGGGCGAGGGTCGCGAGGCCGTCTCGCATCCGAAGCATGTCGCGGCGGGTGGGCTCGAAGGTGACGGCGGCGTCGCTCCCGCCGCCCATGAAGGTCGGGCGCACGCGGCCGTGGGCCTCCATCCTGACGATGGTCGCCCACTGGGCGTAGTGTTGCAACTCGGTGAGCCGCGTCTGCCACGAAGCCCCCGCGCCGGGCAGCCGCGCCGCCAACATCTCAGGCGGCAAGGTCAACGACTCAAGCTTCAGCCGCCGATCAGGCAACGGAACCTCATACCCCTGGGTCGCCCCCCACCCCATCGCCACGGGCTCGTCGAAGCGCCCCACCACCGCCGCCCCGGGGTGCATCTGGAGCCGCCGCCCCACCAGGCCCCGGAGCCCGCTCCGCCGAAGAATCACCGGCGTCTGGATGGTGCTCGCGGCCACGATCACCGCCCGCCGGGCCATCACCCGCAGGGGCCCGAGCACCCGATGCGTCATCGGGTCGATGAGGGCGCCCTCGACCCCGATGGCCCGGCCGAACTCAAGCATCACCCGGTCGACCCGCGCGCCGGTATGAAGCCGCGCACCGTCACCGAGAGCCCGCGGAATGTACGACACGTCCATGCTCTGGCGGCGCTCGCCCGGGCAGCCCTGGAGGCACTGCGCGCTCGCCTGGCATCGCCCCGCATTGCGGCGCATCGCCTTGCCAGGGAGCCCCATGGCCATCGCCGCTTCGTGCATGAGCGTGCTGTTGCCGCCCCAGATCGAAGGGTCAGTGGCTTCGACCTCGATCTCGCGCTCGATCTGCTCGTACGCCCGGTCGAGGGCCTCACCGCCGACCAGCGCGCCGAGGCCGTGCTGCGCGACCCAGTCGGCCCGCACCCACGGCGGCATGCGCCACACGATGCCCGAGTTGATGGCCGTCGCCCCGCCCACGCAGCGCCCCTGCAAGATCGGAAAGGGCCCGAGCGACCGGGTCGTGTGGCTCCCCGCGTCACGAAAGGCCTGCCCCATGGCCCCGAGGAGCTCTCTCGGTCGCTCGGCGGTGCGCAGCCGCGGGCCTTCTTCGAGCAGCAGCACGTCGTGCCCGGCCGCCGCCAGCACCCGCGCCGCCGTCGCGCCCCCGGCCCCGGTGCCGACGATCACAAAATCGGCCACATCGTCGAGGCCCCTCATGGCGCCCCCGTCGACACCACGGGCAGCGCCCGCTTCGAGAACCGCGTCTCGCTGAGGTCGTACCCCGATCGCCCCCGCACCGCCGCGCTCTTGAACATCGCCATGCACGCCGTGAGCTTCAGCATCAGCGCCATGCCGCGCACCCCGAGCCGCGCATCGCCCAACATCTTCGAGAGAAACTCACCCCGGGCCTCGGGCGCCATCGCCCCGAGCGTCGAGGCCCCGCCCCCAAGAAAGCCCGGCGCGAACCACACCACCCAGGTCGCCAGGTGCATCCCCAGCCGGGCCTGCGGATGCGAGCGCGCCAACATCGCGTCGGCCGCCCCCAACCAGTCGACCTCGCCCTCGGCCACCACCAGGCCCTCTGAGGCGCCCGCGTAGGCAGGCAGAATCACCGCAAGCCAGCGGCGCTCGAATGCAAAAAAACCCATCGATCTCGCTGCAATTCAGCGCCACCTCGGCAGGTGCGAAACCAACGTCTCACCTCAGGGCGCCAGCGGTGCGTAACACACGTAGCACCCCATCACAAGGCTTCTCTCTGCGTTGATTCAGGGCGCGAAGGGGTCTTCGGGCGGATGCGCGTCGCGGGAGCGGAGGGGGAGCCTACGGGGCGCTCAGGCGACGGCCATGGGGATGCCCGCGATGCCTTCGAACTGCTGCTCCCACACCTGCGCGCGGAGCTTCTCGATGCGCTCGCGGAGGGTCTTGAGCTCGGCGCTGAGGGCGTCGATGTCGGCCACCGAGGGGGCCTCGCCCTCGCGGGCCTCTTCGAGGGCTTTTTGCGTGTGGTAGAGCACTTCGAGCACCGAGCGTCGCAGCTCGTCGTTCGAGTTTTGGACGAAATCGCTGAGCTTGAGGCCGAAGCGCTCGATGGTGGCTTGCAGCTCGGGCCCGATGCGGGCCATGCACGCGCGCACCGCGGCGGGGGCGGCGTCGAGGGCCTTTCGCTTCACCTCGGCGTCAGCGCGGTCTTTGAAGAAGATCGCGAGCGCCGGCGCGGCGAGGGTCATGAGGCCCCCCACGAGGACGTTCATGGTGAGCATGACGCCCATGCCGAAGGCGCCGAGGGCGAAGACCGAGAGGTCGTACGCGAGGGTGTCGACCTTGACGTCGAGGGTGGTGGCGTCGGGGCCGAGAAAGCCCTGAAGGCTCTGGTTGGCCTCGCGGGCGTCTTCATTGACGATGGCGACGATCTCTTCGGCGAGCTTTTCGAGCCGGTCGCCGAGGGTGCGGGCCTCGGTCTCAAGCCACTTGCGCCAGGTCTCTTCGATGAACCCGGGCAGGTACTTTCGAATGTCTTCTGCCGAAGACTTCTCGACCTCGGTGCGGATCGCCGTCGCGAACTCTTCGGTGAAGGTCTCAAGGTCGCGCTGGGCGATGGCCTTCACGGCCCCGATCTCTTCGTCGATGCGCGCCTTTCGGGCGGCCACCGCGTGCCGCGAGCGCTCGACGTCGGCCTCGATGGCCGCGATGCGGGCGCGGAGCTCGTCGCTGGTCATGGTGAGCGCGCGACGGCGCACGGCCACGCCGCGACCGAGGAGCTCGCTCACCCGCAGGCCCTCGTCGGCGGCGTAATCGGTCAGCATGCGGAGGCGGTCGCTGCCGAGGAGAGAAGAGAGCTTGCCGAGCAGCGCGTTCAGCCCAGACCCCTCGGCGTCGCCCCCGAGCGCCCGGGTCGCCGAGAGGAACATCACCGGCGCCCCAGGCACCAGCGATTCGAGGTGCTTCTCAACAAAGGTGATCACCTCAGCCTTCTGAGAATCATTCAAGAGATCGGCCTTGTTGATGGCGAACACGATGCGGTCGCGCCCGGCCCCGAGGAGCCGCTCGCGCAGAAACCGCCGCTCGCTCTCTTTCAGCGCCTGCCCCGCGTCGAGGAGAAAGACCACCGCGTCGGCCCGCGGCACGTACCCGTAGGTGATCTCAGCGCGCTGGAGGTTCAAATCATTGACGCCGGGGGTGTCGACGAGGGTCACCCGCTCGCGCAAGATCTCAGCCGGGTACTCGAGCTCAAGCCTGAGGATCTGGCTCGGGTCGACCTCGGTGCCTGCCACATACTCATTGAGCCTGGCGAACGCGATCTCGTCGCGAACGCCCGCCTGCTGACGGTCGCGCGCGGCGTCGGCCTGATCGGGGTCGCGGCGGATCACCGCGGCGCGGGGGTGCTCGCCGTGCTTCACCTCGTGAATCACCGCCGTCGTGGGCGTGATGCCCGTCGGTAGCACCGTGCCGCCGAGGAGCGCGTTCACAAACGTCGTCTTGCCGTGATTGAACTCGCCGAGCACCACCAGCACGGCGCGCTCTTCTTCGAGCCTCGGGATGCGATCGCTCTCCAGGCGTGTCGACAGCGAGGCCGCACCGGCCTTCTGCGCGAGGCCCGCGAGGGTACGGAGTGAGCCGAGAAGATCGTCTTTAATTTCAGAGAGATTGCGAGGTGCCATGCGGCGCCGCTCCTTCGCGCTGAGCGCTCAAGCGAGTGCAGAGTGACGGGGGTGTCGAGCCGGCGTGCGGCTCAAATGACTTTCACGAGCTCGGTGGTCTGCCGCTCAAGCTCGTCGCGGCTGAGGCCCTCGGTGAGCCCCACGGCTTCACGAAAGAACGCGCTGCGAGAGAAGATCCGCAGCGCCTCGATGCGCTTGGTGAGGTACGGGTGGCTGTGCTTGAGCTCGCCCATTCGGCCCACGCTCTGTTGCGACTCGCCGAGCTGCGCGAGGTACACCTCGCGGTTCAACTCTTGAAACAATTTGCGCGAACCGACGGCGAGCTTCAAGAACGAGTCTTCCGCCGTACGGAGGTCGCGAACACAGAGCAACCCCGCGCGATCACAGGTGATCTCTGCCGCCCTCGACCAGCCGTTGAGGGCCAGCGTGACGGGCATGAGCAGCGGCGCGAGCATCGCACCGGCGGCGAGTTGGGCCATGGTCTGCAAGATGCGCAAGGTCGTGAGATAGACGACGTGCTTGTTTTGAATGTGACCGCACTCGTGGCCAATGATGAAGCGCAGCTCGTCGTCGGTCATGTGTTCGAGGGTGGCCGAATGAATGACGATGAAGCTGTCGTCTTCGGTGCCCGCGGTCATCGCGTTGATGTGGTGATTGGGCACCACGTAGATCTGCGGGGTCTTGATGCCGAGGCGCCGGGCGCACTGCTCGGCGATGCGATGCACCCGCGGAAACTGGCTCGGCCCGACCCGCACCGCGGTGCCGAGGAGGTCGCCCGTGTACACATTCTTGCTGAGCTTCACCAGCTGCGAGACGGCCAGCTCGACCGAGCGGGCGCTGCGCATGGCGCGGAGCACTTTGAGGTCACCCTCGAAGGCGTACCCGTCACCCGGCACGAGGTCACGCCCGGTCTTCTTGTCGTCGACAAAGGCTGAGAAATCAAATCGCTCCATCGTGATGCTGACCTCCGTTCAGGGCCGACCTCGCGCACCGTAGCACGCGGGCCGAGCCCGGGCGGCCACACCCTTCGGGGGCCACACCTTCACGCAACGCCATCGACCCCCGCGCGTCACGCCCGGGCCATCGCAGCCTCGGCAACCTTCACACCGCCGAGCGCCGTGGCAAGCGTGCTCTGACCCGGAAAGACCGAATCTCCGACCAGCCACAGGCCAGGTTCGCTTTCACAGGGCCCGAGGCCGCGGTAACTCGCAAGGCCCGCCCGGCGGGGTATTCCGCCGACGTAGCCTCCGGGCCGCCCCGTGAAGCGCTCGAAGGTGCGCGGCGAGCCCGGAAGGCTGTGCACCACGGCCCCGTCGAGGTCGGGCAGGTGCCGCGCGAGGCTCCCGCGCATGGCGGCCTGGATGCGCGCCACGGTGCGCCCCTGGGCCTCGGGCGAGAGCGCTCGAAAGGGCTTGAGCCGCAGGTGCGTCGAGGCCGTCACGGTGCGGGCGCCGCCGGGCCCGCGGGCCTCATCGCGCCCCGACACGCTGACAAAGACGTGATTGCCTTCGACGAAGGCCGCTGCCGTGTCGGTGACGAGGGCGAAGTGCTGGGCCTCGGGGCGAAGCGGCGCATCGGGCGCGAGGCCGAGGTAGAGCATCACCGCGCCCCAACCCTCTTCGACCGCCGCGCTCAGCGACGCGAGGCGGGGGCCGCCGCCCTGGGCGCCGCGGAGGGTCGCCACCGCCCGCGGGAGGAGGTTGCACACGACCTGCTGCGCCCTGATCGGGCCGCGGCGCGCCTCGACCTGCCATCCCGCGTCGACCCGCGTGAGGGCGCTCACCCGGTCGGCCATCCGGAGCGTGACGCCGAGCCGTCGGGCGAGCCCCAAGAGCGCCTCGGCGAGCGCCCCGAGGCCGCCCTCGACGTGTCGCGTTCCGCGGTAATAGTAGTCGATCGCGGCCAGGGCGATGGGCGCCTCGACCTCGTCGACGGCGCCTTGCACGGTGATCTGGGTCACCGCGTTGAGGTACACCGTGAGGGGCTCGAAGTGCGCGAGGCCGTGGTCGTCGAGCACCGCCGCGAGCGAGCGCCCGAGGGTCGGCGCGAGGCGCAGGTACGCGGGCAAATTGCGCAAATGCGCGAGAACCCCGGCGCGGTCGAAGGGCGGCAGCATCGACGGCCCCGCGAAGATCGGCCACAGCGCGTCGGCGACGGCCTTTTGTCGCGCGAAGAAGGCGTCAATCCGCTCGCCCGGCGCACCCGCGAAGGCCTTCAGCTGTGTGACGAGAGCCGCTCGCTCGGCGCCCACCGCGAGGCGCCACCCTGGCGCGCACAGGGTGACCACAGGGTCGAGCGCGGCGGTCGTGACGTCGAGCCCGTACGTGTCGACCCACTTGGCGAAGAGCTGCCCCGGCGCGAACCCCGACGAGAGGGTCGCGCCGCTCTCGAAGCGCCACCCGCCGCGGGTGAAGGTCGAGGCGCACCCGCCGGGGTATTTCAGCGCCTCGACGAGGGTCACCCGGGCCCCCAACTCGGCCAGGCGAATCGCCGCGCCGAGACCCCCGAAGCCGGCCCCGATCACCACCACGTCTGCGTCTTCTCTCGGCATCACGTCGGGCCCTTCGATGCTCGTCAGAGGCGTGTTCCTCGCGCGCAACCTGACGCTGCACCGCCACGCCCTGACAGGCCCGAGGGCGAAGGTTAGGGTGCGGAGCGTGAAGCGATTGGATCGACGGGCGCTCCTGGCGATGGGCTCGGCGGCCCTCCCGACGGCGCTCGCGGGCTGCCTGAGAGAGCGAGGTTCGGTGATGAGCCAGGGTGCGCAGGGCGACGCGGCGCGGGTGATCGTACCGAGGCCCTTGGCCGAGGTGGTGCCGAGCGAGCGGGTCACCGAGGGGGCGGGCTTTGTCGTGAGGCGGCCCTTTCCGACGATGCGGCGGGCGATGGCCGACCCGTTTCTGCTCCTCGATCACCTCGGGCCGGTGGTGTACGGGCCCGGCCAGGCGATGGGCGCGCCCGACCACCCCCACCGCGGATTTGAAACCATTTCGTACCTCCTCGACGGCGAGATCGAGCACGAAGACAGCCGCGGCAACGTGGGCCGGCTTCACCCCGGCGACCTCCAATGGATGACCGCCGGTCAGGGCATCGCTCACTCAGAAATGCCTGGCCGGAGGCTGCGCGAGCGCGGCGGCCGGGTGCACGGCTTTCAAATCTGGGTGAACCTCCCGGCGTCGCAGAAGTGGGTCGCGCCGGGCTACCAAGACCTCCGAGCCGCTGCGGTGCCCCTCGCAGAGCGCCCTGACGGCGCGCGGGTCCGTGTGATCGCGGGGCGGCTCTACGGGGTCGAGGGCGCCGTTCGGACGCGCACCCCGGTGAGCCTCGCCCACGTGACCCTCGCGCGCGGCGCGCGCTTCGCAGAGGCCTTGCCCGACGACCACGCCACGGCCTTCTTCTACGTCATCGAGGGGCGCGGCGTGTTCGGCGCCGAGCGCCGCGAGGCCCGCGAGGGCGACATGGTGAGCTTCGCGGCCGCCCAGACGGGTCACCTCCTGGCCGAGCAGCAAGGCGCCCAAGCCCTCGAGCTCTTGCTGCTCGGGGCCAGGCCCTTGCGCGAGCCGGTGGCGCGGTACGGGCCCTTTGTGATGAACACCTCCGACGAGATCGCCCAAGCGTTTTCAGATTACCGCGCAGGCCGTCTCGGCCGAATCACCCGCCGCATCGCCGACACCGAGGGCTGACCCGCAGGCGCTACGGCCTCGCGCAGGGGGCATCCGCGAAGTCGCCGTTGACGGGCCGCAAAACGTCGGTACACCGTGCGCCCGTGAGCGCGCCGCAAGACACCGTCGAAGCCCCCCCGGGGTCGCCCACGCGAGGGCAGAGCGCCTTCGCCGTGGCCCTCCTCGCGGTGCTGTATCTCTGGGTGTTTCCGTATCATCCGGCGGTCAACAACCCGAACGAGAACGTGCGGCTGTACATGACCGTGGCCCTGGTCGACGACCACACCTTCGCGATCAACCGGGTCGAGAGCACCTGGGGCTACACGAACGACAAATCGATCGTAAACGGCCGACTCTTCAGCTCAAAGGCGCCCGGCACGAGCTACCTCGGGGTGCCCTTCTACTGGGCCCTCACGAAGATCACCGGGCGTCACGCGCTGCCGCCGCCGCCCGAGGCCGCGCCCCCGGCACGGGCCAACCCCGCCGCCGCGCGGCCGCTGCTCGACCGCACGCGGCTCGTGTACTTCCTGCGGCTGTGTACGAACGTGCTCCCGGGGCTTGTCTTCGCGTGGTTCTGGCATCGCTTTCTGGGTCGCCAGACGCGGTCGCGCGCGCTGCGCGAGTCGGTGTTCTTCGCCACCATGGCGGGCTCGTCGCTCTTCGCCTACAGCGAGGTTTTCGCGGGCCACGCCCACAACGCGTTCTGCCTCGGCGCGGCGATGATGGCGCTCTGCGCGGTGAGCGAGGGCGACCGCGAGGCGTTGAACCGCGGCGCGACGCGTCGCACCCGCGCGGGATTGTTCTTCCTCGCAGGGCTCTTCGGCGCGGCCTGCACGATGTTCGAGTATCCCGCGGCCACCGCCACCCTGTCTCTCGCCCTCTGGATCGCCGCCCTCGGCGTCGAGCAGCGCAAGGGTCTCTTGTGGCTCGCCGGGGCGCTCTTGCCGCTCGCCGCGACCCTCGCGGTGAAGCACCACCCCAAAGCCGCCCTCGCGTGCGCCGCGGGCGCCCTGGGCCTCTACGCCGCGACGCTCTCGTGGCAGAGCGTGGCGCGGCTCGCGTCCGCGGGGGTCGGCGGCGCCATCCCCACGGGCCTGACGCTCTTCTACCACCATCGCTGCTTCGGGAGCCCCTTCAAGCCCGGCTACAGCTACCTTGAAAACCCGCAGTTTCGTGAAGAGACGAGCCAGGGCTTCTTCGGCGCGACGCAGTTCTCTTGGGAGGCCGGCCTCCGCCTCTGGTTCGACCCCGCCTTCGGTCTTGTGCCCTCGACGGCGATCTTTGTCGCGTGTGTGTGGGGCTTCGGAGCCTATCTCAAGCCCGTATGGCTCGACGGGGCGCTCAGCCCCCAGCAGCGCTTGCGGCGCGACCTCGCGAGCGCGCTCTTGGGGGCCATCGCGGTCGGCACGCTGGCCAAGATGCTTCTCGTCGGCCGAGCCCACAGCGTAAACCATGACGGCCTGCACGCGGCCCTCGGGCCCTGGGTGGTGGCCTTCCTCGCGGCGCTGCTGGGTGCGGCGATCCTCCGCGCGCGGGTGCCGCTGCGACCGAACCGCGCGCTCGGCGCCGTGATGTTGCTCTCGACCATGGGCATCACCCGCCTCATCGGCATGATGAACAACTGGCGCGGCGGCTGGCAGGTCGGCCCGCGCTACCTCGTCACCCTGGTGCCCGTGCTCGGCCTGACGGCGCTCGCGGCCCTCGACGGCGTGTGGCGCGCCGAGCCCCGCGACAAGGCCTGGGCGCGCCCCGCGGTGACAGCCCTGGCCGCCGGGGGCGCCCTCTCGTCGATGCTGCTCACGGGCCTCGCGTCGGCGTGGTTTCCGCACATCCCGGTTGAGTACACGGCGCCCTTCTTCGAGATGGTGCTGCCGCTGCTTCGGAGCGGCTATGTACCCCATAACGCAGGGCATTTTCTCTTTCACCTCGAAGGCCTCCGCGCGATGTGGGGCTTCTTCCTCGCCTTCGCGGTGATCGCCGCGGTGCTCTTGCGCGGCGACGCGCGGCGGCCCCTCGCGGTGCTGGCCCAAAGCCTCGCGACGCTGGCCTTCACGCTCTTGTTTCTGGTGCCCTCGGCCCTCGCGGTGCGGCCCGAAAATGCCGCCGTGACCCGCTACGTCAAGAGCGCCTTCGAGCCCGCGCTCCCGCGGGTGACGCCCCCCTCGGCCCAGGCCATCGCCCGCGAGCGGGTCGACGAGACCCGCGCCCGCGCCCGCCGCCTCGCCGAAGCCGGCGACAGCGCCAGCGCCATGACCGCGTGGCTCCGCGCCATGCAGCAGAGCCCCGGGCGCTGAACGCTAGAGAAAGCGCAGGTCGTCGAGCTGCACGGCCTCGGCGCCGCCCCAGGCGTCGGGCCTGAGACGCCCCTCGACCCGCACGACGCTGCCCTGCGACGGGAGCCGATCGCTCCGCTGAAGCGCCACGCCGTCGCGCACAAAGGCCGACACAAACCGTCGACCGAGACCGAACGACATGCGCAGATGCCCCTCGCCCACGGGCCTGAGATCGGCCACCCGCGCATCGGTCAAGAGCACCATCGGGTCGGGGTTGCCTTCGCCCGTGGGGTCGAGACGCCCGAGCTCCGCAGAGAGGCCCCCGGCGAGGTCATCTTCGGTCAGCGCGGTCTCTGCGCGGGCGCCCTGGACCTCCACCCGCTCGGCCTGCCCCATCGCGCTCGCGAAGGCCGCCCTGAGGGCGTCGAGGCGGCTCCGATCGACCCGCAGCCCCGCCGCGCCGTCGTGGCCCCCGAAGCCCTCTAGCACGTCAGCGCAGCGCGCCACGGCGTCGTAGAGCTTCACGCCCTTGGGCGCCCGCACCGAGCCCACCCCGCGCGACCCTTCGAAGGCCACCACGGCCACCGCGACGCCGAGGCGCTCGACGAGCCGCGCGGCCACGATGCCGCCCATGCCGTGGTGCCACCCCTCGTCGCCCAAGACCACCCCCGCCGGGAGGTCGCGGCCGTACACCGCCTCGACCTGGGCTGCCGCGCGGGTGACCAGCGCCGCAGAAATCTCTCGACGCTTCACGTTCGCCGCGGAGAGCGCTGCGGCGAAGCCTGAGGCCGCCTCGTCGTCGCGCGCGAGGAGCAGGTCGAGGGTCGGCGTGGCGGCCCCGAGACGCCCCGGCGCGTTGAGCATCGGCGCCACCGAAAAGCCGATGTCGCGGGCCGTCATGCGGTGCCGAAGCCGAGCCTCGCGGAGCACCGCGCGGACCCCCGGGCTCGCGAGGTTGTCGGCCATCCGCGCGAGCCCCGCGTGGACGAGGATGCGGTTGTCGCCCCGAAGCGGCGCCACGTCGGCCACCGTGCCGAGCGCCACCACATCGAGGAAGGGCTTGAGATCGAGCGCCACCCCGAGCCGCGTCCGCACCGCCGCGGCCATCGAGAACGCGAGCCCCACGCTCGCGAGGTGCTTGAACGCGAAGCCGCACCCCGGCCGGTGCGGGTTCAAAAACGCCATCGCGGGCAGCGGGGTCTCGGGCACCTTGTGATGGTCGATGACGATCGTGTCGACCCCCGCGGCGCGTGCGCGTTCGAGCCGCGGGTGGTCGCTCGTGCCGCAGTCGAGGGTCACGAGCACCCCCGGGCGCGCCGCCAAGACGCGGTCGAGGGCCGGGTCAGAGAGGCCGTATCCGCCGTCAAAGCGCGAGGCCACCATCGGCGTCACGTCGCCGCCGAGGGCCCAGAGCGCGCGGGTCAAGAGCGAGGCCGAGGTGAGCCCGTCGACGTCGTAGTCGCCGAACACGACGATGCGCTCGCCACGGCGCAGGGCCCGCACCAGGCGGTCGGCCGCGAGCTCGCGGTCGGCCATGCCGTCAGGGCGCGTCAGGTCGGCGAGCTTTGGCGAGAGAAAGTGTTGTACTTCTGAGGGGTTCGAGAAGCCCCGGGCCACGAGCACCCGCGCCACGAGGGGGTGCGTGGGCACCGCCCGTGCGAGGTGCAGCGGCGAGAAAGCGGGGGTCTCTGCGATTGGGCGTGCGGTCGGAGGAGTCATCAGGGACGAGGAGTCACCCTCGGCCTGAAATCTTACTTCATGCCCCGGCGGTCGTCTCGTTTCCGGCTGAGGCGGCCGCGGCGGGCTGCTCAGTGTGGAAGAAGCGAGAGTCGATCCATTCGGTGAGGGGCGCGGCGACGTAGATCGACGAGTAGGTGCCCGCGGCCACACCCACGACGATGGCCCAGGCGAAATCGGCGATCACGCCGGTGCCGAGGATCGCGAAGGTCGAGATCGAGAGCGTCACCGTCAGCGACGTGAGCAGCGTGCGCGAGAGCATCTCGCTCACCGAGAGGTTGATCACGTCGAGCATGCGGGTGTTGCGCTTCTTCGCGAGGTTCTCGCGAATGCGGTCGTACACGATGATCGTGTCGTTCATCGAGTAGCCCACCACGGTCAAGATGGCCGCCACCGTCGAGATGGTGACCTCTTTGCGGGTGATCACGAAGAAGCCGAGCACCACCACCGAGTCGTGGAGGAGGGCCAAGATGCCGCCCGGCGCGAAGCGCAGGTCGAAGCGGAAGGCCACATAGACCATGATGAACACGATGCTGTAGAGCACCGCCTTCACCGCCGCGTTGCGGAGCTCTTGCCCCGCCTTGGGCGACACCCAGACGCTGGCGTTGAGCCGACCCGACACGCCGACGCCGCCGTCACTGGCCGAGGCCGTGAGCGCGCGAAAGATCTGATCGCCCACGCCCACGAGCGGCACCTGCCAGCGGTGCTCGTCGGCCGAGCCCATCTGCTGGGCGGTCTCGCCGCGCACGTTGGCGCCCGCGTCGCGCAAGAGCGTCGCCACCCGACGCGCGTCGGCGCGGCCGCCGTTGAGCTGCACGATCAGGTGGTCGCCGCCGGGCGAGAGACGAAAATCGCCGAGCGCGCCGTCGGTGTCGGCGTGCCCCGAGAGCGACTGCTCGAGCTGGCGCCGAATGCTGTCGCGGCGATCGTTCGAGAGGGCGCTGGTGCGCTCGACGCGGATGATGAACTCGTTCGGGCGCGTGGTCGGCACCACCTCGGGCCGCTCGTTGCCCATGCGCTCGAGCGATGTACGGATCGCCGTCGGGTCGACGCTGCCGTCAAACTGCACCGTCAGCTCGGTGCCCCCGAGGAAGTCGATGCCGTACTTGGGGCCCGGCTTGAAGACCAGGATCGTCGAAATTACCGTGAGCGCAATCGACAGGGCGATCCAATACTTACGGATCGCCATGAAGTCATACACACGACCAGGTTGAAAGAACTGCATTGAGGTACGCGCTCCGAAAAGGGCTACTGCAAGAGCTTCTTCACGCGGAGACCGCGCACGAGCCAGTCGAACACCACGCGGGTCGCGAAGACCCCGGTGAACAAGTTGGCGATCACCCCGATGAGGAGCGTCACCGCGAAGCCCTTCACAGGGCCGGTGCCGTACTGAAGCAGCACCACGCCCGAGATCAGCGTGGTGATGTGGCCGTCGAAGATCGCCGAGAACGCGTGGTTGTACCCGGCGTCGACCGACGCCCTGAGGCTCTTGCCGCCGCGCTGCTCTTCTTTGATGCGCTCGTTGATGAGCACGTTGTTGTCGACGCTCATGCCCACCGTGAGCGCGAGCCCCGCGAGGCCCGGCAGGGTGATCGTGGCGCCGAAGAGCGCGAGCGCGGCAAGCTGGAGGAAGAGGTTCACGAGCACCGCGGCGTTGGCGATGAAGCCCGCCCAGCCGTAGTAAACCGTCATGAACACCAGCACCAGCGCGATGCCCGCGATCATGGCGTTGCGCGCCTTGTGGATCGTGTCAGCGCCGAGGGTGGGGCCGATGTAGCTCCGGGTGCCCTCTGACAGGGGCGCCGGCAGCGCGCCCGCGCGGAGCACCACCATGAGCTCGTTCGCCTCACGCAGCGTCGAGCGGTAGTCGTCGCCCCCGCCGAGGGTGATGCGCGCCTGACCGCCCGCGATGCGCTGCTGAATCACAGGAGCGCTGTTGACCCGGTCGTCGAGCACGATGGCGAAGCGACGCTTGACGTTCTCTTCGGTCACCCGCGCGAAGACCTCGGCGCCCTGCCGCGTGAACGTGATGCTCACGTTCGGGCGGTTGTCTTGCGGGTCGATCTGAACCTGCGCGTCGCTGATCATCGAGCCGTCGACCTGCGCGAGGGCGAACACGGTGTACGTGCGCCACACCTCGGGCGCGGTCTGCCCAGGCTGCACGTTGGCGTTGTCGACCTTGCCGATCAGCACCTGGCGCCCTTCGGGCACCGACGCCGCCACGCTGGTGAGGTACTCTTGAAGATGCTGCCGGGCGTTCTCGCCCGAGGCCCTGAGGTACTGCGCGGGCGCCTGACGGCCGGGGCCCACCGAGACCTGCTCGCGCTCGAGCGTGATGCCCGCGGGGAGCGGGTGCGGCGTCGGCGTAGCGTTCTCGCCGCTCGGGGCCGCTGCGCCGCGCGGGGCGCGACCCTCGATGATCTCTTCGAGCAGGGTGCTCTCGTCGTCGAGGATCTTGAAGTCGAGACGCGCCGTACGACGAATGATCTCTTGGATCTGGTTGAAGTACGCCTCGTCTTGGCCGGGCACCTCGACCACGATGGTCTCGCCGCGGGCCGTGATCGAGGTCTCTTTCACCGCGAGCTCGTCGATGCGGTTGGTGATGGTCTCCATCGCCTGGCGGACCGCCGTGTCTTCGAGCTGCTGAACCTCTTCGTTGCGGAGCGACAAGGTCACCACGCCGTTCGAATCGCTCACCTTGCGAAGACCCACCCGCGAGAGCACCCCGTCGCTCACCCGGGCGCTGTCGCCCGCGTTACGGAAGCGCACCGCGAACTCGCGCGGCGTCGGCGACGCCGACAAGGTCACCCGCTCAGCGAGCCGCGTGATCTCGTCGGGCGAGAGCCGCGACTCGCCGTGGTGAATTCCGAAATCGCGGGCGAGCTGCTCACGCACGCTGTCCATCGCGCGGTTGCGCCGCTCGGCGATGGCCTGCCCGATCTGGACATCGTACGAGAGCCGCGCTCCGCCGCGGATGTCGAGCCCCTCGTGGAGGCGAAACGGGATGTGCGACTCAGCCCAAGGCGTCGCCACCCGGGGGAGACTCGGCCAGAGCACCACAAAAGCCGCCATGACGACGGCCAACACCGTGCCCAGGCGCCAGAACCAACCTCGATTCATGATGGATCGCGTCCTAACTTCTTACTTGGCATCAGAGCGCGCGTCGGCCGACTTCGCGTTCGGGTCGTACTTACGGCTGATCGAGTCTTTCAAGAACTTCACCTTCACCTTCTCAGAGATCTCAAGGGTGACCTCGCGATCGGCGAGGCCGATCACAGTCCCAATGATCCCCGAGGTGGTGACCACCTTGTCGCCAGGCCGGAGCCCCTTCTGCATCTGCTCTTGCTCTTGCTGCTGCTTCTTCATCGGCCGAAGCATCACAAAATACACGAACACGAACATCAGCGGCAGCACCAACATCTGGAGCATGTTGCCCTGCCCGCCCCCCCCGCCGCCGTGGCCGCCGCCACCCCCGCCGCCCGGCGAAGCCGCTGGCTGAAGGGCCAACACGATGCCCATCAACTGCGTGGTGAAGGGTTCAAACTGCGACAGAAGAGATGGAGTCATGGTGGGTGCGAATCCTTTGTGGCGACGCCGCTGTGAGGGCGCCCGCAGAGGGTGCCATCAGGCGACGGGCGACGTGTCGGTCGGTGCCCCGACACCAGGAGGATGGTGACGGGCCCCGCGCGGTGGGCGCTGCTAACACGCAGAAACCCGCTCGGTCAACAGCACCCCGGCGACGGCCCCGGAGAGGCCCAGCCCGTGCTACACCGCGCGGGTGCTGAACGGGCCGCGCGGCGAGAGTGTTCCCCCAAGCTGGGTCGGAGGTTGGGTTCGAGGCGGGGTGCGGGGGTGGGCGCTCTTGTTGGCCCTCGTGATGGGTTGTGGCGAGCCTGCCACGCCCCAAGACGCCGGGCTCGATGCGCTTCGCCTCGATGACGCCGACGGCAACGCCCTCGACGACCCGACCCTCGAACTCGGCGCAGGGCAGCTCGACTGGGAGCCCCTCTCGCCCACCGCGGTGACTCCGTCGGAGCTCATCCATGGGCCCCAAGGCGGGTACCATCTCTTCGGCCGACTCCGGTCGATGCGCCTGCCCGACGCGGTTCAGGTGACCTTTCGGGTGACCGACCTGACGAGCGGCAGGGTGCTCAACAACCCCGACGAGCGCATCACGCTCCGCAACGGCCGGGGCCTCTCAGGCGCACCCGGCGCGTGGGCGACCTCGAACGCGCTGCTCATCATCTTGGAGCGCATCATGGGCCCCGCCGAGGTGGTGGGTCACGTCGTCGAGATCGAAGCCTTCGTGCGACCCCTCAATGACGTCCGCGCGGCCCGCGTCGTGCGGCGCGTGCGGGTGGTTGACAAAACCTGAGCGCCCCGCGATCGCCCTCAGACACGCGACCCCGCACAGAGATTGGAAGTTGAGCGACGCGGGCGAAATGCGCATTCGACTGTGGGCCTTGGCACCGAGGCGGTGGTAGAGTCTCGCTTCGTGGCGGCGAATCCCTACAAGCCTCGTCAGACGGTTCTTCGAGCACCCACCCAAGCGCCGGTCGGGCACAGCGGCGGGCTCGGCGGTCAGGCTCCGGTGGCTCCGGCACCTACGCTCTCGTCAGGGCCGGTGAATGTGCGCTCGCTCGCGCCGGGCTCGGTGGTGCTCGGGCGATACACGATCCAAAAGGTGATCGGTCGTGGCGGCATGGCCACGGTGTACCTCGCCCGCAACCAAGAGACCGAGCGCCTGGTCGCGTTGAAGATCCTCGACCCTGAGATCTCAAGCGACCCGAGCTACGTCGAGCGCTTCCGCCGTGAGGCGCGGGCGGCCGGGCGCATCCGCAGCGACCATGTGGTGGCCATCTACGACCTCGGCACCGACGCCTCGGGCACCCTCGTGCTCGTGATGGAGTTTCTCGAAGGTCAGACGGTGCAGCAGGCCCTCCGCAACGGCCGGATGCCCCTCACCCGGGTGTTGCACCTCGCGCGGCACCTCTGTGAGGGCCTCGCCGCGGCGCACGAGAGCGGCGTGGTGCACCGCGACCTCAAGCCCGCCAACCTCTTCATCGAGAAGACCACCGGCGGCGGCGAGAAGCTCAAGGTGCTCGACTTCGGCATCTCGAAGCTCGCCGAGGTCGGGGCCCAAGAGCTCACCCGGGCGGGGCAGACCCTCGGCACCCTCGCGTACATGGCGCCCGAGCAGATCCGCGGCACCGTGAAGGGCAACGACCCCCGCATCGACCTCTACTCGGCGGGCGTGTCGATCTTCTTGATGCTCACGGCGAAGCGGCCCATCGACGCCGAAGACACCGTGCAGCTCTTGCAAGCGGTGCTTGAGAAGGCGCCGCTCACGCTGTCGCAGGCCGCGGGGGTCGAGTTCCCGCCGGCGCTTGAGGCGTTTATTGAGAAGTCGCTGCACAAAGACGCGACGCGGCGCTTTCAGACGGCGCTCGAGATGCGCGACGCGTTCGTGCGCGCGATGGGCGCCGGTGAGCCCGAGATTGAAGAGCCTGAGTTCGGCTCGTCGACGGTGATGACCGCGCCGCCCTCGATGGCGGGCTTTGGCGAAGGCGCACGCCCCTCTGACCCGCGCTCGACCACGCCTGCCTCGGGGGTGATCGTGTCGCCCGCGGCGATGGCGCCTGCCGGGCCTCCGGGGGCTGGGCCGGTGATGTTGCCGGCCTTCGACGACGACGAAGAAGAAGGCAAGACGGTGGTGCGTGCGCCGCCGACCCACGAGAGCTCTTCGCCCATGGCCACGGTGGGCGGGGGTGTTCTGCCCGCGGCCGGGCAGCGCATCAACGCGTCGCTCGATCCGACGCCTTCGGGTGGCCCGCGCGCGCCCACGATGCCGCCGCGCCCTGCCGGGGCTGGGCCGGTGCCGCCGCGCGCCGCGACGATGATGGGGCTCGCGCCGGTGGCAGGCCCGATGCCCTCGGCCCCGGTGGGCCAGATGCCCGGGGGCGACGAAGACGCTGACGGCGTCAACAAGACCATGGCGATGGATGTCTTCGGCGACCCGGCCAAGCTCAACGCCATGCTGCCGCCGACACAACCGAACGGCCCTCCGAGCGGGCCCATGGGCGTGATGCCGGGTTCGGCGCCGATGCCCCAGGCTCCCCCGGCTCCGAATCATTTTGCGCCGCCGATCGCGCAGCCTGCGCCTGTCGCGGCGCCGAAGAAGCGCTCGCCGATGGCCCTCATCTTGGGCGGGGCTTCGGCGGTGGCGCTGGTCTTGGTGGCGGTGGCGGCGGTGATCGCCTTCGGCGGCAACAACAGCCCGACGAACCCGCAACCCGCGGCGACCACGGCGGTCTCGGGGCAAGGCAACGCGCAACCCGAGGCGGCGCCCGCAGCTGCGGCGCAGCCCGAGGCGGCGCCCGCTGCGCAACCCGAGGCAGCGAACGCGGCACCCGTGGCGCAACCGCTCGCGGCGCCCACGCCCACGCCCACGCCCACCCCCACGGCCGAGCCCGCGGCGGCGCCGACGCCTCAGGCCGCACCCGTGGCTCAGGCCGCGCCCGCAGCGGCCCCGACGCCCGCGCCTGAGCCCGCGCCCGCGGCGGCCCCCGCGCCGACCCCTGCTCCTGCGGCCCCTGCCCCGGCGGCGACGGCTTCGAACGAGCACCACCACGGCGGCCACCACAGCCGCGAGCCCAGCGCAGCGCGGCCTGCTACGGCGCGACCCGCGGCGGCAGCGGCACCGACCCCTGCGCCGCGGCCCGTTCAGGTCGCGGCGCCGGCCGCCAACACGCGCCCGAGCACGGGTCGTACGCGGCCGGGTCGGGGTCGCAACCCTGGCATTATCGCCGACGCTCCTTTCTGACAGCACGCGCTGCGTCTGACCTGGCGATGGCATTCCGTTCTTGACGATGCGGCAAGACCGGACCGAACATCCTCGGGTGCGTTCACTGGTAGCCTCGTGTTCATTGTCGGCGGCGTTGGCCCTCGGGTCATCGTTCGCCTGGGCTCAGCAAACTCAACCCGCGGCCGAAGATCCGGCCCGCGTCGAAGAGGCGCGCAACCAATACCGTGCGGGCGTGCAGTCGTTTCAGCGGCAGCGCTTCCCCGAGGCGACGGTTGCGTTCGAGCGCTCGTTCAGAGCGCGGCCGCACCCTGCGACGCTCTACAACGCCGCCGAGGCCCGCATGCGCGCGGGCGACCAGGCGGGCGCCATCGAGCAGTTGCGAGAGCTCCTGGGCATGACGACCCCGGCCCCTGACGAAGAGCTCGTGAGCCGCGCCCGGGCGCTGGCTCAGCAGATGGGTCAGACCAACCTCCAGGCCGTCGAGCGACAGGCCGCGCCGAGTTGTCCGGTGTGCCCGCGATGCGCTGAGGCGCCGACATGTCCGCCGCCGCCCCCGGCGGAGCGGGTCACCACCCACACCTCGCCCATGGCGTGGGCGCTCGCGGGCGCATCGCTGGCCTTTGTGGGCGCGGGGTCGGCCTTCTTTGCGGTCGCCCTCGACAACGCCTCGACCTACAACGACGCGCGGCTCAACGACAGCGCGGGCGCGCGGGCGGTGCGCGAAGACTTGAAAGACCAGGGCGAGCTCTACCGCGTGCTGGGCATCGCGGGCCTCGTGCTCGGCGCGGGCGCGGCCGCGGGCGCGACGTACTTCTTTCTGCACCCCCGCGAGCAGAGCGCGGCCCCGGCGTCGCCCATGGCCCGGCTCAACGTCGGCGTGGGTCTCGGCGGTTTGTCACTCTCGGGTCAGTTCTGAGCCCCGTCGGCGCCGTCGGCGTCGTACCCTTTTCGCACATGACCAATGCCCCCTCCACGGCCCCGGGTTTTCTGCGTCTCCTCAACGCGAAGGCCACGAAGCGGTCGAAGATTGCGTACCTCGGCGCCCTCGCGTTCGGGGCTCAACAGATTCAGCAGTACCGCCTCGGCAATGGGCTCAAGGTGCTCATGCTCGAAGACCACCGGGCGCCCATCGTGTCGTACAACACTTGGTTTCGCGTCGGTTCGAGGCACGAACGAGAGGGCAAGACGGGCCTCGCGCATCTCTTTGAGCACCTCATGTTCAATGAGACAAAGAACCTCGGGGCGGGCCGCTTCGACAAGCTCCTAGAGCGCGCCGGCGCCGAGACCAACGCCGCCACGTGGAACGACTGGACCTTCTATTATGAGAACGTCCCGGCCGATCAGCTGCCGCTGGTGATCAAGCTCGAAGCCGAGCGCATGGCCAACCTCGTGTTGCGAAAGGGCCCCGTCGGTAGCGAGAAAGAGGTCGTCGCCAATGAGCGGCGGTACCGCGTCGAAGACGACGTCTCGGGCGCCGTCGCCGAGGTGCTTTGGGCCGAGGCCTTCAAGGTTCACCCCTACCATCACCCCACCATCGGGTGGATGGCTGACATTCTGAACTTCACCCCGGCCGACTGCCGGGCCTTCTACAAGACCTGGTACGCGCCCAACAACGCCACGCTGGTCATCGTGGGCGACGTCGACCCGGCGAAGGTTCTCAGGGCCATCCAGCGCGCCTACGGCGGCCTCTCGGCGGCCCGCCTGCCGAGCCTCGACCCGCAGACCGAGCCCGATCAAGACGGCGAGCGGGTGCTGCGTCTTGAGAAGCCGACCCCCACCGACAAGGTCGCGCTCGGATACAAGGCCCCGGGCCTCGATCACCCCGACCACGCCGCGCTGACGCTCTTGTCTGAAGCCCTCCTCGGGAGCCGCGCGTCGCGCTTCTTTCACGCCCTGGTGACCGAGCGCGAGGTGGCGTCTGATGTCTCGGGCTGGGCCAGCACGTTTCGCGATCCGGGCCTGTGGGAGATCTCGGCGACGGCCACGCCCGGGCAGACCGCCGAGGCGCTCCTCGGGGCCATCGACCAGCTCGTCGACACCCTCGCCGCGACGCCCATCAACGCCGACGAGCGTGAGCGCTCGCTCGCCAAGCAAGAGCTCTTGCTCTTGCGGGGGCTCGACACCGTCGGCGGTCGCGCCGAACAAATCGGCTTCTTTGACGCCGTGCTCGATGACCCGGCCGGGGCCTTCACGCGGCTCGAACGGCTGCGCGCGGTGACCGTGGCCGACCTCGACCGCGTGGCCCGGCGCTACCTCGTTCGCGGCGCGCGCACCGTGGTGCTGGTGAAGGCCGACCGCGGCCTCGAAGGGGCCGAGGCCGCGTGATGCAAGACGCGCTCACCTTCCTCGAAGCGAGCGACACCCTGCCGCTCGTCGACGTGTACTTCGTCGCCGACCGCGGCACGATGTACGACCCAGACGGGCGCGAGGGCGCTCTCAACGTGGCGCTCCGCTCGATCCGACGCGGCACGCGGCGGCTCTCAGGGCCCGAGATCGACGCAGCCCTCGACCGGCTCGGGGCCGAGCTGACCTTCACGGGTGACACCACCAGCACGACCCTCCATGCGGCGGTGATTCGCCGTAACTTACTGCAACTCCTTGATCTTTTGGCAGAGATCCTTGAGACGCCCACCTTCCCCGCGCGGGAGGTCGAGCAAGTGATGCGTGAGGTGCGGGCTGATTTGATCGAGGCCCGCGACGACGACCGCATCCTCGCGGCGCGCTGGTTTCGCCGCACGCTCTTCAAGGGTCACCCCTTCGGTCGCCCCGACGCGGGCACGCCCAAGAGCCTCGACGCGGTGAATCGCGACGACGTCGTGGCGGCCTGGCGCGGCGCGGCCACGGGCTCGCTGCGCCTCTTCGCGGCAGCGGGTGACATCACCGAGGCCGAGCTCAACGGGTTTCGCGACCAAGTTGTGGGGCGCCTCGCGCGGGTCGACGTAACGCCGCGCACCCTGCCCGAACCCGCGACGCCGCGCGGGCGCACGCTAGTGATCGTCGACAAGCCCGCGCGCACGCAGACGCAGATCTACATCGGCGGGCTCGGCACGATGCCCCGCGACCGCGACCATTTCGCGCTCCTCGTGGGCAACACCATCTTCGGCGGCACCTTCACGTCGCGGCTCATGCGCGAGGTGCGCTCGAAGCGCGGCTGGAGCTACGGCGCAGCGAGCCGCCTCGGGCGAGACCGCGTGCGCGAAGCCTGGAGCATGTGGACCCACCCCGCCATGAGCGACGCGCCGGCGTGCATCGCCCTTGAGCTGAAGCTCCTCGACAAGCTGCTCGACGACGGCGTCACCGAGCGCGAGCTGAGCTTCGCCAAGAGCTACCTCGTGCGGAGCCGCGCCTTCGACCTCGACACCGCCACCAAGCGCTTGTGGACGCGTATCGACCAGCACCTGCTCGGGCTGCCGAGCAACTTCCAGGCGCGCGCCGCCGAGCGCATCATGGCCGTCACCCGCGACGAGGTGAACGCGGCCCTGCGCAAGCGCCTCTCTTCGAAGAACCTGATCGTGTCGGTGCTCGCCACGGCGAGCGAGGCGCGGGCGGCGATCGAAGACGCCATCGACGGGCTCGACCGCACCGTGGTGATACCGTACGAGAGTGATTGAGGGCCTCGCTCCGAGGCTCTGGGTGTGCGCCATGTCGTCTGCTCCGCTTGCAGGGTTTGCCTCCGTCCGCGGCCATTCTGAGATCCTCGACCTGCTGAGGCGGGCCGAGCGTCACGGGCGGCTCGCGAGCGCGTACCTCTTCGTCGGGCCGCCGGGGGTGGGCAAAGACCGCGCGGCCCGGGCCTTGGCGCAGCGGAGCCTCTGCGTTCAGCGCACCTTCGACGGCGACGCCTGCGGTCAGTGCGGGGCCTGCCGCAAGGTCGCGCACTACCAGCACCCTGACCTCTTGCTGCTTCAGCGCGGGCTGAAGGAGCCGCCGCGGCCCGAGCACCCGCGCTACGCCGAGACGATGCGGCAGTGGTGCGAGGGCGCGCCGGAGTCCGAGCTCAGCGGCGTGATCAGCGTCGAGCAGGTGCGCGAGCTCATCGAGCGGATGCCCTTCCGACCCCACGAGGGCGGCGAGCGCTGGGTGATCGTGCGCGAGACCGAGCGCTTCCACTCGGGGGCCGCCAACGCGTTCCTCAAGACCCTCGAAGAGCCGCCCGATGCGACGCATTTCGTGCTCCTGACGAGCCGCCCCTCGATGCTCCTGCCGACCATCCGATCGCGGTGTCAAACCCTGCGCTTTGGGCTCCTCGACGAGCCCGACGTGCGCGCGGTGCTCGCGGGCTTGGGCCTCGCGCCGGAGGCCATCGAGCCCATCGCGGGGCTCGCCGATGGCAGCGTCGGGCGCGCCCTCGAGTTCGCCGATCAGGCCCAGCTTGAGCACCGCCAGTCGCTCGTCAAGCTGCTCCGCTCGGCGCTCGAACAAGCGAGCGTCGACACCGCCAACCTCGGCGGCTTCGTCGCCGCAGCCGACGCCATCCACCGTCAGCTCAAAGACAAAGAGATCGACCGACGCGACCTCGAAGCCGCCCTGCTTCTCCTGGGGCGGCACTATCGAAACGAGGCCGTCGCGCACGCCGACCACCCCGCCCGCGCGCTCGTCAACGCGGCCCGGGCCACCGCGGTGCGCGAGACCATCGAGGCCCTCGACACCGGCAACAACCTCAGTCCGCAGCATGTGATCCAGTCGATGCTGGTTCACCTGCGGGAGATCAGATCGTGACCGAGCCCGCTGACAAAGCACGCCCCTCGAAGGCGCCGCAGCCCTCGAAAGCGCCGCAGCCCTCGAAAGCGCCGCAGCCCTCGAAGGCACCCAAGGGGTCAAAGCCGCCGCGCCCCTCGCGCGCGCCCGGCCCCCGAAGCGGCAAGGGGCCGAGCATCCCCGCGCCCCCGAAGCTGCCCGCGTTCGGTGGCGCTCCTGAGGCGCGACCGCGGCCCGATCGGAGCGACCGCGCGGCGACGCCAGGGCCACCCCCGCGAGGTCCGCAGGGCGGTCATCCGCGGAGCCCGCAGGCGGGCGCGCGCCCGCAAGGCCACTCGAACCCGCAGGGCGCTCAAGGGCCGCGAGGGCCCCGACGGAGCCAACGCCCCGGCGCGCCGACACCGCACGCGCAGGGGCACGCCCAAGGGCAAGGGCGACCTCCCGGGCGGCACGAGGCCCGGCACGACCCGCGGCACGGTCAACGCCCGCGGCACGAGGGCCCGGCGCAACGACCCGCCCCGACGCCCGAGGCGCACGCCGCCCCCGCGGTGCGGAGCACGATGCTGCCCCCGCCGATGCCCCCCGAGGGCGAAGCCTCGCGCGCGACCGAGGCCGCTGAGACGCCTCCCGAGGCGCCGCGCGTCAGGCTGCCCATCGCCGTGCAGGCGCCCTCGCACGAGGGCGACGGTGAGGTCGACTTCCCTGAGTACGCCTGGCCCGACGAGGGCATGCTCGCGAGCGTGGCGTTGGTGCGGCTCCCCGAAGGCACGCGGCCCCTCGCGGTCGACGCGGGCAACCTCACGCTCCAGCGCGGCGACACGGTGCTGCTCGACACCGAGCGCGGGCCTGCGCTCTGCACCGTGACGGCCCCGGCGCGGCGGCAGTGGGTCCAGGGTCGGCCGCCGCCTCGCATCACGCGACGGGCGGGCGAGGGCGACCTCCAGGCCGAGACGCGCCTTCGGCTCCGCGAGGCCGAGGCGACCCGCAAGGTGATCGAGATCGTGCGCGCGCTCGGGCTCGCCGCGAAGGTCGTGCGGGTCGAGCTGCCCCTCACGGGTAACCGCATGACGCTCTTCCTCGCGAGCGAAGAGCGCATCGAGCTGCGCGAGCTCGGGCGGGCCCTCGGGCAGAGCTTCTCGGGGCGGGTCGACATTCGCAACGTCGGCGTCCGCGATGCGGCGCGGAGCCTCGGCGGGGTCGGCCCCTGCGGGCTCCAGCTCTGCTGCAACACGTTCTTGAGCGATTTCGCGCCGGTGTCGATCCGACACGCCAAAGACCAGGGCCTCGCGCTGAACCCGCAGCGGGTCTCGGGCGTGTGCGGGCGGCTCATGTGCTGCCTCGTGTACGAAGACGCGTTCTACCGCGCGCAGCGCAACCTCTTCCCCAAGCCCAACAAGCGCGTGATGACGCCGAAGGGCGAGGGTCGGGTGCGCGACGTCGACGTGCTCGCGCGCACCGTCCGGGTCTTCTTCCCAGACCGACCGATGGAGACCTTCTCGGTCGACGCCCTCTCGGCCGTGGCGCTCCCCGCGCAGGGCCCCGCGCCGCCCGACGACGCCCACGACGACGCGCCCTGAGCGCGAGTCTGGGTTGCCTGAGGGCCGAGTCTCGGGCACAACCCGCGGCCTACGGCGATGCGCGACACCTTCTACGTTACGACCCCGATCTACTACGTCAACGGCGCGCCGCACATCGGGCACGCCTACACCACCGTGGTGGCCGATGCGCTGCGGCGCTTTCACAGCCTCCGCGGGCGCCGCGCGCGCTTCCTCACGGGCACCGACGAGCACGGGCTCAAGATCGAGCGCGAGGCCGCCGCCCGCGGCATGAAGCCCCTCGATTTCGCCACCGAGAACGCCGACCGCTTCCGCGCGCTCTGGCCGCTCCTCGGGGTCGCCCCTGACGACTTCATTCGCACCACCGAGGCCCGTCACATCGCGGGCGTTCAGAAATGGTGGCAGACCTGCGCGGCCCGGGGTGACATCTACCTCGGGCGCTACAAGGGCCTCTACTGCGTCGCGTGCGAGGGCTACAAGACCGAGAAAGAGCTGCTCGACGGCGGCCTCTGCCCGGTGCACGAGCGGCCCGTCGAGACCCTCGAAGAAGAGACCTACTTCTTCAGGCTCTCGAAGTACCAAGACGCGCTCTTGAAGCTCTTCCGCGAGACGTCGTTCATTCAGCCCGAGACGCGCCGCAACGAGATGATCGCCTTTGTCGAGCAGGGCCTCGAAGACCTGTCGATCTCGCGCACGAGCTTCGAGTGGGGCATCAAGGTGCCGGGCGACCCGCGGCACGTCGTGTACGTGTGGTTCGACGCCCTCTTCAACTACCGAACGGCCCTCGAAGCTGACCCCGCGCTCGAAGCCTTCTGGCCGCCGACGGTGCAGCTCGTCGCCAAAGACATCGTGCGCTTTCACACGGTGTACTGGCCCGCGTTCTTGATGAGCGCGGGGCTCCCGCTGCCCGAGACCGTGTTCTCGCACGGGTACCTCTTGTCGGCAGGGCGCAAGACCTCGAAGACGCCCGGCCAGGGCGGCCCCGCGGCGGTGAGCTACACCACCAACCCCGCGAAGCTCGTCGGCGCCCTCGGGGCCGATGTGCTGCGGTACTACCTCTTGCGCGACGTGGTCTTCGGCAACGACAGCGAGTTTCAGGTGCCCAACGTCATCGCCCGGGCCCGCGCAGAGCTCGCCGAGACCGTGGGCAACCTCCTCAACCGCACCCTGCCCTTTGTGACGCGGGTCTTCGACGGTCGGGTGCCGAGCGTCGACGCCGCCCTCTGCGGCGAGCGCGAGGCCGAGCTCGTCGCCCACGGCGCCAAGGTCGCGGTCGACAGCGGCGCGCTCTGGGAGACCTTCGCCCACCACCGCGCCATCGAGCTCTGCCTCGAACTCGCGCGGCTCGGCAACCAGTACTTCGACACCCAAGCCCCGTGGAAGCTCGCCAAGAGCGAGGCCGATCGGGCGCGGCTCGGCACGGTGATCGCGCACGTCCTCGCGGTGGTGCGCACCGTGGCCACGATGCTCGCGCCGGTCATCCCGGTGAAGGCCGCGGCGATGCTCGGGCAGCTCGGGCTGCAGCTCGAAGCGCGCGAAGGGCACGACGCCTGGCCCGCGGCGCTCACCTTCGTGCCCGCCGACACCGTCATCGCGCCCGGCGAGCCCGTGTTCTTGAAGTACGACGCCAAGACCGAGGCCGAGCTCCTCGCGGCCCTCAAGGCCGACGCGCCCGCCGTCGCGACGCCCGCCGCGCCCGAGGCCCCCAAGGTCGACGCCCCCGTCGCAGAGATCGCCTTCGACGATTTCGCCAAGGTCGACCTGCGCCTCGGCACCGTGCTCAGCGCCGAGAAGGTGCCGAAGAAAGACATGCTCCTCAAGCTGTCGGTCGACCTCGGCGAGGCCGCCGGGCCCCGCACCATCGTCTCGGGCATCGCCCTCGCGTACAAGCCCGAAGCCCTCGTGGGTAAGCAGGTCGTGGTGGTGGCCAACCTCGCGCCGCGCGACTTCGGCAAGGGCCTCGTCTCGCACGGGATGCTCCTCGCCTGCGGCCCCAAGGAGTCGCTCGGGGTGGCGACCTTCGACCGCGCCTTCGCGCCCGGCACCCGGGTCAAGTAAGGGCCCTCTGGGCAATCGGTTACGCCATGTTTCACCCCTCGCTGCGCACCCGTAGCTACGCCGCCGCCCTGCGCGACCTCGCGAGCGAGAAGGCCGCCGTGCGCGCCGCCGCCGCCCGCGACATGCTCTCGTCGGGCCGCGAGCACCCCCGAGAGGCCGCCGACGCCCTCGCGCCCCTGCTCGACGACGCCGACACGGCGGTGCGCGTGGCCGCCCTGGTGGCCCTCGGCGCCCTCGACGCCCACCACCACGTCGACGCCATCGCCGCGCGGGTCGATGACGACCACGGCGAGGTGCGACAACACGCCGTCATGGCCCTCGGCGACCTCGGCGGCGACCGCGCGCGCGAACACCTCGAACGGGCCCTCGGCGCGGGCTTCGCCGAGGTGCGCTTTCAAGCCCTGGTGGCCATGGCCCACGTCGACCCGCCACGCGGCCTCGCCCTCGCGCGCGAAGCCCTCGGCGACGAAGACCGCTACATCGCGGCCGAAGCGGCCCTGCTCGTGGGGGCGCTCCTCACCCGCGACGCCACCCGGCGACACTTCACCGCCGCCCACGCCGCCGAGGCCCTCACGGCCCTCACGGCCCTCGACGCGCACCCGAACGACGAGCTCCGGGTGGGCGCCTGGGTCTCGCGGGTGCGGCTCGGCGATGCGGCGCCCCTCGACGCGCTCTTCGCCCTCGCCGCCGGGCGCCTCGCGGGCGTGTCGGTGTCGGCCGACCTGGCCCTCGACGTCATCGACACCTTCGGCGACCTCGACGTCGCACACCACGCGCGCGTCCGGGCGGTGCTCGGCCCCATCGCGCGGCGCTGGTTTCACAGCGAGACCCGCGAGCGCGCGCGGGCCGTCATCGCGCGCCTCGCAGAGAGACCCTCACCATGACCGTGCCCCTCATCGACAGCCACTGCCACCTCGATTTCGCTGACTTCGCGCCCGAGCGAGAGGCCATCATCGCCCGCGGGCGCGAGGCCGGGGTCGTGTGCTTCGTCACCATCGGCGCAGGGCGCTCGCCCGACGAGGCCGCGGCCGCGGTCGACCTCGCCCACGCCCACGAAGACGTCGTGGCGACGGTGGGCGTCCACCCGCACG
This sequence comes from Myxococcales bacterium, assembly GCA_016792845.1. Lineage (GTDB taxonomy): Bacteria > Myxococcota_A > Polyangia > Polyangiales > JAEUKH01. The sequence goes on from JAEUKH010000041.1 coordinate 54,991, forward strand.
ACGCGGCGCTGAGTACCGAGGCGGCGGAGGCGAAGCTTGAGGCCCTCGGGGCCGACCCGCGGGTGGTGGCCATCGGCGAGATCGGCCTCGATTTTCACTACGATCACAGCCCCCGCGCGGTGCAGGCTGAGGTCTTCCGGCGGTACCTCGCCATGGCCAGGCGGCTCAAAAAGCCCGTGGTGATTCACACCCGCAGCGCCGCGGCCGAGACCTTGGCCGTTCTGCGCGACGAGGGCGCCCGCGATGTGGGCGGCATCATCCATTGCTTCTCAGAAGACACGGCCTTCGCCCGGGCCGCCCTCGACCTCGACTTCGACATCTCGTTCTCGGGCATCGTCACCTTCAAGACCGCGACGGCCATCCGCGAGGCGGCGCGGGTGGTGCCCCTCGACCGGATGCTCGTCGAGACCGACAGCCCGTACCTGGCCCCCATCCCCTTCCGCGGAAAGCGCAACGAGCCCGCGTACGTGGCGCACACGGCGCGCTTCCTCGCGTCGCACCTCGGGGTCTCCGAGGCTCACTTCGCCGCGGCCACGACGGCGACGGCGACGCGGCGGTTGGGCCTCTCGGGGCTCGTCGCGGGCCTCCCGGGCGCCGTCTGAGCCCAGCGCGGCGATGCGCCTTGCGGGGTGCCACGGAGCTTCGTTACCGTGTCTCCATGAGCCCTCACCGTGACATGAGCGACCTGCACATCGACCCCAACGCGGCGCAGGCCGCGTACGCCCGGCTCCTGCCGCGGCTCCAGACCCTCAAGGCGAGCGAAGTCGTGATCCCCTCGGTCGAGGTGACCAAGGCGGTGATGGTGGCCCTCGCGACGCACCGCGCCCTCGCGCCCGAGCTCGACGCGATGAGCGCCGTGCTGAAAGACTTCAAGCGCGAGTCGCTCGCTGAGCTCGATGTGCTCGCCCTCGCGGCCTGGCAGGCCGTCATCGAAGAGCGCAACGAGAACGACCCGGCGCACTTTCTGGCCGAGGTGCTCCCCGAGGCGCTGAAGCTCAAGAGCGACCTGCTCACCGCCGCCACGGCCTTGGCCGCACGGGGGCGGCTCCCGACCACCGTGGTCGAGGGCTACGCCGCGGGCACCGGGCACGAAGACCTCGCCAACGACCTCGCCGGGCTCGCTCAGCTCTTTCAGTCTCGCTGGAGCGATCTCGCCAACCGCACCGACATCTCAGAGGCCGAGCTCGAACGCGCCAAATCGCTCGGCGCCACCATCTTGGCGCGGCTCGCGCTGCGACGCGTCGTCCTCAGCGACCCGCGGCGCCACCCGCTCTCGGCCTCGGAGCTGCGCCGACGCGCCTTCAGCCTGCTTTTTACGGCCTACGAAGAGGTGCGCCGCGCCGCCGCCGCCACCTATTGGTACAGCCCCGGCGGGTGGGAGCGCTTCGCCCCGTCGCTCTGGAGCGGCCAAGGCCGCGGCGGCGCCGCGCGACGCGAGACCGACCCCGCGCGTCAGGCCAACCCGGTGGTGCCCTCGGGCGGAGAGAAGCCCCGCGGCTGACCCCCAGCGCCCGCCCGCGGGCCGATCGACCTCCGCTTGGGCTCTCCCCTGCCCTGACCTTGACCAAGCCCCTCCTGGGGCGCCTACGGCCCCCGCAGACCTTGGGCAACCCCTCCCGAGGGGCTCGCACAGCCCTCGCAGACCTTGGGCAACCCCCCGCAGGGCGTCTCACAACCCTCGCAGACCTTGGGCAACCCCTCCCGAGGGGCTCGGGCGGCCCTCGCAGACCTTGGGCAACCCCGCACAGGGCCTCGCACAGCCCTCGCAGACCTTGGGCAAGCCCGTCGGCCCCGCACGGCCCGGGCCCGGCGACGCGGCGAGCCCCCCGCAGGAGGCCTTCACAGCACGAGACGCCCGAGTTGGCGCAGGGAGTGACGAACTTTGTCACCCCAAAGGCGCCCCGAACGACTTGAATCACTGCGCAAAAACGGGCCTCCTCAACGGCACTTGAAGGAGGGTCGAGACATGATGAACCGAGTGACCCGATGGGCTGCGATGGCAGTCATCGGCCTCGCGATGGTGGGCTGCACATCTGGGAGCTCCGTGATCGGCGGCAACGCCGACGCCGGCCGGATCGACGTGGGGCTCGATGTGAGCTGTACCCAGCCGCAGTCACGCTGCGGCAACACCTGCGTCGATTTCGCGAGCGACAACGACAACTGCGGCGGCTGCAACACCCGCTGCGCGCGCACCGAAGTGTGCGCGATGGGGCGCTGCGTGACGCAGTGTCCGACGGGGCTCGGGCTCTGTGACGGGCGCTGCGTCGACCTGACCGTCGACCGCGGCAACTGCGGCGCCTGCGGCACCCGATGCGAGACGGGCCTCGTCTGCGCGATGGGCCGCTGCGCCCTGGAGTGCGGCGCGGGGCTGGCCACCTGCGGCGGCGCGGGCGACGCGGGCGCCGACGCGGGGGCGATGCGCTTCTGCGCCAACACCCGCACCGATCGGCTCAACTGCGGCGCCTGCGGCAACGCGTGCCCCACGGGTCAGCAGTGCGACAACGGGCAGTGCGCGACGGCGTGTCCGATGGGGCAGTCGGTGTGCGACGGCCGCTGCGTCGACATCAACAGCGACAACGCCAACTGCGGGCGCTGTGCGAACGCGTGTCCGAGCGGCCAGCTCTGTTCGGCGGGCATGTGCCGGGTGAGCTGCGGCGCGGGCACGACCCAGTGCGGCGGGCTCTGCGCCAACACCGACACCGACAACGCCAACTGCGGCGCCTGCGGCATGGCGTGTCCGAGCGGCCAGGTGTGCTCGGGCGGCATGTGCCGGGTGTCGTGCGTCGAAGGCACGACCAATTGCGGCGGCGCGTGCCGCGACACCCAGACCGACAACGCCAACTGCGGCGCCTGCGGGATGCGCTGCCCCGAAGGCCAGCTCTGCTCGGCGGGCATGTGCCGCGTCTCGTGCGGCGCGGGCACCACCAACTGCGAGGGCGTCTGTCGCGACACCGCCACCGACAACAACAACTGCGGCGCGTGCGGCATGGCGTGCCCCAGCGGCCAGGTGTGCTCGGGCGGGATGTGCCGGGTGAGCTGCGCCGCGGGCACCACCAACTGTGAGGGCGCGTGCCGCGACCTCGCGAGCGACAACGCCAACTGCGGGCGCTGCGGGAGCGCGTGTCCGGGCGGTCAGGTGTGCTCGGGCGGTATGTGCCGCGTGAGCTGCGCCGCGGGTACGAGCAACTGCGACGGGACGTGCCGCGACCTCGCCACCGACAACGCCAACTGCGGCGGCTGCGGCGCGGCGTGTCCGAGCGGCGAGCTCTGTTCGGGCGCGATGTGCCGGGTGAACTGCGGCGCGGGCACCACCAACTGCAACGGCGCGTGCCGCGACACCCAGACTGACAACGCCAACTGCGGCGCGTGCGGCAACGCGTGTGCGAGCGGCCAGGTGTGCTCGGGCGGCATGTGCCGGGTGAGCTGCGCCGCGGGAACGAGCAACTGCTCGGGAGCCTGCCGCGACCTCGCCACCGACAACGCCAACTGCGGGATGTGCGGCGTCGCGTGTCCGAGCGGCCAGCTCTGCTCGGGGTCGATGTGCCGTCTGAGCTGCGCGGCGGGCACCACCAACTGCTCGGGCGCGTGCCGCGACCTTCAGACCGACAACGCCAACTGCGGCGGCTGCGGCACGGCTTGCCCAAGCGGGCAGGTGTGCATGGGCGGAATGTGCCGCGTGAGCTGCGCGGCGGGCACCACCAACTGCTCGGGCGTGTGCCGCGACCTCACCACCGACACGAACCACTGCGGCGCCTGCGGCACCGCCTGCGCGGCGGGGCAGATCTGTTCGGGCTCGCAGTGCCGGGTCTCGTGCGGCGCGGGCACCACCGACTGCTCGGGCGTGTGCCGCGACACCACCACCGACAACAACCACTGCGGCGCCTGCGGGCGGGTGTGTCCGAGCGGCCAGGTGTGTTCGGGCTCGCAGTGCCGCGTGAGCTGCGCCTCGGGCACCACCAACTGCTCGGGCGCGTGCCGCGACCTCCAGACCGACCTCGCCAACTGCGGCGCCTGCGGAACGGCTTGCCCCAGCGGCCAGGTGTGCTCTCGCGGAGCGTGCACCGTGAGCTGCGGCGCGGGCCTCACCAACTGCAACGACACCTGCCGCGACCTCGCGAGCGACCTCGCCAACTGCGGCTCCTGCGGCAACACCTGCGCGGCGGGCCAGGTGTGCTCGAACCGCGCGTGCGTGACCAGCTGCGGCGGCGGCCAGAGCAACTGCTCGGGGGTGTGCCGCGACCTCCAGACCGACAGCGCCAACTGCGGCGGGTGCGGCACCCAGTGCCCCTCGGGGCAGCTCTGCTCGGGCGCGATGTGCCGCACCACCTGCACCTCGGGTCAGACCGAGTGCTCGGGGGTGTGCCGCAACCTTCAGAGCGACAACGCCAACTGCGGCATGTGCGGGCGCTCGTGCGCCGCGGGCACGGCGTGCCAGAACGGGAGCTGCACGGTGCAGTGCTCGTCGAGCCAGACCAACTGCTCGGGCACCTGTCGCACGTTGCAGACCGACAACGCCAACTGCGGCGCGTGCGGCACGGTGTGTCCGCAGGGGCAGGCGTGCGTGAACGGGGCGTGTACGTTGAGCTGCCAGTCGGGGCTCACGAACTGCTCGGGGGTGTGTCGCGACCTGGCCAACGACAACACCAACTGCGGCACCTGCGGCGTGGCGTGCACGGGGCTCACCTCGTGCCAGAGCGGCGCGTGCACGGTGGTGTGCGCGAGCGGTCAGCTGGCCTGCTCGGGGGTTTGCCGCGACGTTCGTACCGACGTCAACAACTGCGGCACCTGCGGCAACGTGTGCTCGACGGGCCAGGTGTGCAGCAACGGGAGCTGCACCACGGTGTGCTCGGGGGGCCTGACCTTCTGTAGCAACTCGTGCGTCGACACGCAGTCGAACCCGGCGCACTGCGGCGGGTGCAACATCGCGTGCAGCAGCGGTCAGTTCTGCATCAGCGGCACGTGCCGGACGACGATCCACAACTCGCTGACGCGCACCTACTCGAACACCGCAAGCGGGTGCTCGTACGACAACGCCCACGCGTACCGCTGGGACAACATGGGCACCATGAGCTGGCGCGAGTGCATGCGCACGGCCTCGCGGTACGGCGCGATGGTGGCCCCGAACGCGTACACGAGCCCGAGCACGGGGTGGTACGGCCACCGCAACGGGTCGAACGCGATGACGGGGGTGTGGTCGAGCTATCAGTCGGCCAACATCGACTCGGGGCAGGCGTGCATCATCGCCCGCGACGCGCGCACCAACACCCGCGACGTGAACCTCAACGCGTCGATCACCTACGACGGTCAGGTGTGGCGCTACCAAGACTACGGCGTGCGGTACTTCGACGAGTGCCAGCTCCTCGCGGCGCAGGCCGGCGCGTCGATCATCACGCCGTACACGCTCGGGCGCACCGGGGCCGACTACTGGGTGCACAGCGTGCACATGTGCAACACCTACGAGTGGATCACCTCAGGCGGCGCCAACTTCTCGTACGACAACATCGGCGCGTACGCGCGGTCGAGCCAGCGTAACTGCATGGTCGGCTACGTCGACAACTGACCCGCCGATCGCCCGCCCCGCAGCGCCGTGGACACCCGCGGCGCGGCTCCCCCCCGCCGACAGCCAGTGAGCGCCGCGCATGGCGCGTGACGCGCGGAGACTTGCGCGCGCTGCGCGGTCGGTTGTGGCGTCAGGGCCCCTGTCGAACGCGACGGGTGTCACCGATGCCCCGTTGCACCGCGTGGGCGTCATGCCCTCGGGGCGACGCGTTCGGCCGACGGGGGTGTCGCCGCGAGGGCCGAGGGCGCTGTGTGAGAATGAACGCCTCAGCGAGGCGCGAGACGATGTATCGTTTCGTTCGATGAAGCGACCGCAGCTGCTGGCTGGCCTCGCCGCCTCTGCCTGTTTGCCAGAGATTCGAACCTCGCCTCGCGACGCAGCGGTTGAGGTCGCGGTCGATGTCACCGTCGACAGCGCCACAGCCGACAAAGCACCGTTTGAAGACGCAGCGCGAGACAGCACCGCGACGGAAGACGCCCGCCGTGATGCGCCCTCAGGCGACGACGCAAGCGCGGGCTGCGCCGAGGGCGCCCGGCGATGCATGGGCGTTTGCGTCGACCTGTCGCAGAGCGTGCAGCACGGTGGGGCGTGCGGGCAGCGCTGCGCTGCGCTGACAGCGTGAGCGCGTATGGCGTGTGTCGACAAGGGCGCTGTGTGAACCAGTGTCGCGCGGGCTTTGTCGCAAGCGCTGGGCAGTGTGTTGAGTCACACGATGCGACGCCGCGGCTCCCAGCATGCGATGCCGTCGTCGCCGGGCTGCGCCCCGAGTTCTCGTGGCTCGGCCCCACCGACGCAGCGGTCAGCGTCGAGCTCTGCGCAGACCCGGCGTGCACGACAGTGATCGAGGGCGCGACGGTGGCCAACCGCAGGGTCTTCTCGCCCGCGCAGCCGTTGCCCCGTGGCGTCGTGTTCTGGCGCGTCTCGACGGCCAGCACCTCGAGCCCGATGCGATGGTCAAACCCGCGGCGCGTGGTCGTGACTCAACGCGGCCCTTCGCCAGGCACGATGTTCGCGCTGCGGTTCGACGCGAACGGCGATGGTCACGGAGACCTCATCATTGGTGCACCCGCTGAGGATGCGATCGCGACGCGCCTCGGCGGCAACTCCCTCTCCGCTGAACAAGCGCGGATCGTCGGTCAGAGCGGGTCGCGCTTGGGCGCGCGGGTCGCCCCGGCAGGCGACCTCGACGGCGACGGGCTCGGTGATGTCTTGGCGACCGCGCCCGTGCGGCACGAGGTGCTGGTTGCGCTCTCTGGCCTCAACGGCGCGGCGGTGCGTCGGCTCACACTTCAAGACGCGGGCGTTGAGGGATTCGCGAGCGAAGTCGAGGCATTGGGCGACTTCGATGGTGATGGCTACGCTGACTTCGCGGTGCGCGGCCGTCGCGCGATTGTCATCGTGTTCGGCGACCGCGAAGGGCAGCTCAGCCGACGTTCGACCCTCGAATGGCCCGAGGCGGTGACGGGGCTTCGCGGTCGGAGCGACGTCAACGGCGACGGTCGCGGCGACCTCTGGTTTACCCTCGAACGTCAGCTGTTTTTCTTGCCCGGTGGTGCCGACCCAGAGCGCACGCAGGCGCTGATGCTGCCGCTGCAAGCGGAGTTAGAGCGCACCACGACCTACGATTTCGACGCCGACGGATTCGCGGATCTCTTCCTGGCCGAGCGTGGCAGCTATCTTCGGGGCCGTCGCGAGCCCCCCTTTGAGCTCAGCCTCATCGATACGAGCGTGATCGACGCTGCGGTAGGCGACTTCAACGCCGACGGGCTTGTTGACTTCGCGACCCTCGCGACCAGCCCGATCCAAACGCGGGTGACGTTTCAGCTGTCGACCCCCGACGGTGTCTTCCGCCCCTTTGTGGCCCCGCCGCTCGCGGGGCTATTGCGCTTTCCGTCGCTCGGGCACGGCGACCTCGGTGGCCCGGGCGGCGATGCGTTGCTCTTGCAGAGCGCCGAAGGCGCGGTCGTCACCTACGCCCCGGGGCAACCACCTGCGTTTCGAGAGACCGTGATGCTGCCGCGAGACGCGGTGGTCGCGCGCTGAGTGTGGCGCAAGCGTCGCAGGCGATGCCCGCAGCGGCGCCCCTTCGACGTACCAATCTGCCGCGCGTCGCGCGAAGTTTGCACCGCCGGGGGGCGCTTCATCCGACGCGCAGATCGCGACAAAAGACTTTCCCTCGGGCGGTGGGGTCGTGCGATAAAAGCGCGTGGGCACCTTCTCGCGTGATGTTCTGACACTCGCTGACCCGATCGCCGTGGCCGACGCGCTCGCTCAAAGCCTGCGCAACGCCGCGTCACAGACCCTGCGCCGGCGCGGCCTGGTGGTGGGCATCTCGGGGGGCATCGATTCGGCCCTCTGCACGGCGCTCGCGGTTCGCGCCTTTGGGGCCTCGAAGGTGTTCGGGCTCTTTCTGCCCGAGCGCGTCTCGTCGAGCGAGTCGCTCACCTACGGGCGGCTCCTGGCCGAGAAGTTTGGCATCGAGACGGCGGTCGAAGACCTCGCCCCGGCGCTCACGGCCCTCGGGTGTTATGCGCGGCAAGACGAGGCGATCCGCGAGGTCTTCCCGCTTTACGATTCGGCGACGTGGAAGTCGAAGATTGTCATCCCGAGCTTGCTCGAAGAGTCGCGCCTGAGCATCTCGCGGGTCACCGTCGAGCGGCCCGACGGCACCCAAGAGAGCGCCCCGCTGCCGCTCAAGGCGTACCTGAAGCTCGTCGCCGCCACGAACTTCAAGCAGCGCCTCCGCACCACCCTCGAATACTACCACGCCGACCGGCTCAACTACGCCGTCGTGGGCACGCCCAACCGGCTCGAATACGACCAGGGCTTCTTCGTCAAGGGCGGCGACGGCCTCGCCGATGTGAAGCCCATCGCGCACCTCTACAAGACCCAGGTGTACGCCCTCGCCCGCGCCCTCGGCGTGCCCGACGAGATCTGCAACCGCGCGCCCACCACCGACACGTTCTCGCTCCCGCAGGGGCAAGACGAGTTCTACTACGCGCTGCCGTACCCCGAGATGGATCTCTGCCTCTACGCGCACAACCACGGCGTGGCGGCGGCCGAGGTGGCCGCGGTGATGGGGGTCTCGGCCGACACCGTCGAGCGGGTGTTCAAAGACATCGACGCCAAGCGCAGGGCGACCCGGCCGCTGCATTTGACGGGCCTGCTCCTCGAAGCGGTGCCTGAGATTTCGAAGTAGTCCGGTCGTTACCCATCGGGGCAGTGTATGACCCTCGGCTCACGGCGCCTCGTCGCAGAGTTTCTTGAAGCTTCGGCGTCGAAAGCGCCCGACAAGATCGCGCTGGTGGCGGGCGCCGAGCGACTCAGCTACGCCGACCTCGACGCGCGCGCCAATCGGCTCGCCCGCGCCTTGCGGGCCCGCGGCGTCACCCGCGGCGAGCGTGTGCTCATCCAGGGTGACAACCAGCTTGACACCGCGGTGGCGCTCTTCGCGACGCTCAAATGTGACGCGATCTTTTCGGTCGTCAACCCGCAGGTCAAGGCCGACAAGCTCGCCTACATGCTCGACGACGCGGGCGCGCGGGCGCTCATCGCCGAGGCCAACGTCGCACCGACCTGGCTCGACGCGTACGCGCGGTGCGTCGCCAAGGGTGGCAGCGCGCTCCGCTCGGTGATGGTGCTCGGCACGCGCCCCGAGGCGGTCGCACGGGCCGTCGACGCGGGCCGTTCGGCGGGTCTGCCCGAGGTCGTGAGCCTCGACGCGGCCGCCGCAGAGCAAGAAGCCCGCGCCCTCGCGCGGCACGGCATCGACCTCGACACCGCGGCGATCATCTACACCTCGGGCTCGACCGGTGAGCCGAAGGGCGCGATGCTCTCGCACCGCAACGTCGACTTCGCCTCGTGGAGCGTCACCGCCTTGCTCGAAAACACCGCCGACGAGGTGATCCTCGGGGTGGTGCCGGTGAGCTTCAACTACGGTCTCTATCAGCTCTTGATGAGCGTGCGGTTGGGGGCGCGGCTGGTGCTCGAGCGCTCCTTCGCGTTCCCGGTTCAGATCCTCCAGCGATGCGCGGCCGAGGGGGTCACGGGCTTCCCCGGGGTGCCGACGATGTTCGCGACGCTCGGGGCCCTCGGCGAGGTGCCGGCGGCGCCGCTTGAGTCGGTGCGGTACGTCACGAGCACGGCGGCGTCGCTCCTGCCGAAGCACGTCGCGGCGGCGCGGCGGTGGTTTCCCGCGGCGAAGGTGTTTTCGATGTACGGGCTCACCGAGTGCAAGCGGGTGTCGTACCTTCCGCCCGCAGCGCTCGACGCGCGGGTCGACTCGGTGGGGGTGCCCATCCCCGGCACCGAGTTCTGGGTCGAGCGGCCCGACGGCGGCCGCGCGGGGCCCGACGAGGCGGGCGAGCTGGTGGTGCGGGGCGCCCACATCATGCAGGGCTATTGGGGCAAACCCGAGCTGACCGCGAAGTTTCTCAGGCCCGGGCCGACGCCGGGCGAGCGGGTCTTCTACACCGGCGACCTCTGCCGCATCGACGCCGAGGGGTACCTGTATTTCATCGCGCGCCTCGACGAGGTGATCAAGACCCGCGGCGAGAAGGTGGCGCCGCGCGAGGTCGAGGCCGCGCTCGAGCGCATCGAGGGCGTGCGCGAGTGCGCCGTGATCGGCGTCGAAGACGAGCTCCTCGGCACCGCGGTGAAGGCCTTCTTGGTGCTCACCGACGAGGCCAAGGGGCGCTACACCGCCCGAGACGTTCAGCTGAAGGCCGGGGCCATGCTCGAGAACTACATGGTGCCCAAGCACATCGCGTTCGTCGACGCCCTGCCCAAGACCGAGATGGGCAAGATCGTCAAAAAGACCTTGAAATAGCGACACTTCTATCTACACAACGAGCCGCCACGATGAGCACCCAGACAGACGCCGTTCGCGCATACATCCTCTCAAACTTCCCCGTCGCAGACCCGAGCTCGGTGGCCGACGACGCCTCGCTGATGGAGCTCGGGATCGTCGACTCGACGGGCCTGCTCGAAGTGTTCGAGTGGCTCAAAGACGAGTACAGCATCGAAGTCGCCGACGCTGACATGGTGCCCGAGAACTTCGACTCCATCGCGCGCATCGCGGCCTACATCGCGCGCAAGACCGGCTGAGCGACGTGGCCATGCGCCCTCCGAAGCTCGCCCTCGGAGACTTCTTCGAGGGCCCCGCAGGCCCGCTCTTTGGGGTCGCCGATGACCCGCCCGAGGGGTTCGAAGGCGCCCCCGTGGGCGTCGTCACCGTGGCCCCCTTCATGGAAGAGCGGCAAGACACCCACGAGCTCTACCGCGCGCTCGGGCGTCACCTCGCGGGCCGCGGTGTGCCGACCTTTCGCTTCGACCTCCGCGGCACCGGCGACGCCCACGGCGCGTGGGACGAGGCCACCGTCGAAGGCTGGCTCGACGACATCGCCCGCGCCGTGAGCCTCCATCGCGAGCGCACCGGCGTGCGAGAGATCGCGCTCTTGGGGCTGCGCTTCGGGGCCCTCCTCGCGGCCGCCGCGGCGACCCGGGTCGGGGCCGCGCGGCTCGCCCTCGTGCAGCCCGTGCTGAAGGGTTCGGCTTATCTGATGGACGTGCTCCGCGCACACCTGGCCGCTGAAATGGTGCTCCACAAGCGCGCCGGGGTCACCCGCGAGGCCCTGGTCGAGACCCTCCAGAGCGGCCGCGCGGTGAACCTCTTCGGCTACCGCTTGACCCCCGCGCAGTACCGCGGGATTCAGCCCCTCGACCTCGCGGCGGCGCTCGACGGCTTCGACGGTCAGAGCCTCGTGGTCGACGTCGTGCGCACCGAGCAGGCCCGCGGGAGCAAAGAGCTCGAGGCCCTCAAGGCCCACCCGAGCGGGCGGGTCACCGTGGCCCGCGCCGTCGAGGCCCAGACGCTCTATGTCGAGGGCAAATTGCGTAACGTTCAGAGCGAGAACCTCGCGCGCTTGCTCGACACCTTCTTCGGGGTCACCTCATGATGCGAGAGCGCGCGGTTCACTTTGAGAACGGTCGCGGCGAGCCGCTCACGGGGGTGCTCCACGCCCCCGACGAGTCGGCCCCGGCGGCCACCCACGGGGTGGTGTGGCTCTCGGCCGGGCAGAAGATCCGCCAAGGCGCCTGGCGCATGAACGTCGAGATCGCGCGGAGCCTCGCAGCCCGCGGCGTGCCCGTTCTTCGCTTCGACTTTTCGGGCATCGGCGACAGCGGCGGCGACCACCGTCACGGCGACGCCGTGATGGACTTCTACGGCTTCATTCAGAGCGGCGGATACGCCGACGAGGCGGTGCTCGGCGCGCGGCTCCTGCAAGAGCAGACGGGGGTCGAGCGGGTGGTCTTCGGCGGGCTCTGCGGCGGCGCCATCACGGGCCTCTTCGCGGCCTCGCGGCTCAAGGGCGTCGTGGCGGGGCATTGCCTCATCGACCTGCCGGTCACCATCTCGTCGTCGGCCCGGCAGCGCTACCTTGAGACCCACGCCGACGAGCTCCTGCGGGCGCGCCCCGGCGAGACCGACACGGTGCTGATGCTGTACCTGAAGAAGCTCGCCGACCTCGAAGCGTGGCGACGCCTCTTTCGCGGCGAGAGCGACTACAAGCTCATCAAAGAGATGGCCCGCATCAAGTCTCGCACCTTCGCTGAGCGGCTCCTCGCGCAGAGCCCGGCGGCGCTCAAGGGGCCGCTCGAAGCGGTGATCGCGCGGGTGGCGCCGGCGCCCCCGACGGCGGGCGGGGTTGACGGAGCTCCCTCGGCGGCGACGATCACCGGCGCAGACGTCGGCGTCGACCCGAGCGTCGCCGCGGCGATGCAAGCGAGCGGCGAGGTGAAGAACCAGCAGGTCGCGGCGATCTTCGCCGAGGCCCTCGCCGCCGGGCAGACCGTGCGCTTTCTCAACAGCTCGGCCTATCACCCGACCTTCATGGGCTACTTCGGCCTCGGGCTCTTCGGCGAGCACTTCGACGCGGCCGGGTGGGCGAAGCGGGGCGTCAAGCTGAGCGTCGCCGAAGACACCAACCACATCTTCTCGATCGATTCGGCGCAAGCCGCGCTCTTCGACGCCGTCGACGAGAGCCTCGTCATGGCGGGGGTGCGCCTGCCGCCGCGGGCGCGCTGAACCGCACGATCAGCCCTCGACGCGGTGACCTCGGCCCGATAGGCTTTCGGGTGATGATGCCGCGCGTGTCACCCACTCTCTTTCGAAGCTTGTTCTTGCCGGGCCTCGTGGCCTCGGCGCTCGCGGGGTGTCCGACCCGCGGCTCACTCGCGCCGCTCGGCGAAGACGCGGGGCCCGAACCGCGCGAAGACGCGACGGTGACGCCGCAAGACAACGGCCCCCCGCCCGACCTCGGCTTTAGCCCCGACGGGGCGGTGATTCTGCCCGACATCCCCGACACCGGCCCGACCCCCGACACGGGCAACGTGACCGACACGGGCAACCCCGTCGATGCGGGGCCCGCCCGGCCTGCCTGTCGGCCCATCACGGCAGCGGCCCGCGCCGAGCCTTGCGCGGGCAACCCCAGCTGCGGCCTGCCGAGCCGCGCCACCGTTCAAATCACGGGTAACACCGCGGCCCTCGAAGAGTACCAGGTGCAAGTGACCCTGCCCTCGACGGTGCTGAGCGCCGTCGGGTCGAGCTGCGACCGCATGGTGTTTCGCACCAGCGACAACGCCTGGGCGCCGCACTTTGTCACCGACTGCGCGATGGGCAAGGTGTGGGTGCGGGTGCCACGCATGATGGCCAACGCTACCACCACGCTGACCCTGCACTACGGCGGCTCGACCGCGATGGCCGCCCCGCAGAGCTACGACGACACCTTCGACCGCGTACCGACCCGCGCGAGCAACGTCATCGGCGCCTACACCTTCGACGAAGCGACCGGCGACCGCACCTGCCCCACCGTCGGCACCACGCCCTTCGACGCCTTCGTGTTCAACGAGCACTACAGCCCGAGCCTCCGCCCGAAGGAGTTTGCGTCGGGCGCCACGGTGCCCGCCCTCTGGTCGACCGAGGCCCCCAATCACCCCCTCGCGCCGAACAACGCCAACGCGCGCTTTCGCCGTAGCCAGAGCAGCCTCTCGTTCGGCACCGCGCGCCGCGCGACGGTCGAGGGCATGCTCACCGACTGGGCTCCGATCAACTGGCGCTCGCTCACCCCCGAGCCCTTCAGCATGGCGCGCACGCAGCTCACCGTAGGCATCTGGGCGCGGCCGACGACGCCGGCTTCGAGCAACGTCAACACCGAGTTCTCGACGGTGGTGTGCTTCGGCATGCCCGACCTCGCCGCCCGCTCGGCGTTCTGGCGCCTTCCCGCCACCGACCCGCGCATGATCGACAACTCGATCTTCAACCCCTGGGCCATCTTCTTTCGCGGCGACGGCCCCGACAACACGCTCTTTCAAGGCAACACCTGCGTCGAGCCCTGCACCGACGTCATCAACTACGCGCACATCACCACCACCAACGTGCTGACCCGCGCGGCCTACGTCGACCGCTGGCACTTCATGGCCTTCACCTTCGACAGCACCACCCGCCCCACCACCACCCGCCGCAGCTACTACGACGAGCGGGTGTTCAGCTATCCGGCCGACCTCGAGCTCTTTCCGCAGACGCGGTTCTACTGCCCCAACCCGCTGAGCTTCGCCCGCTGCAACCCCGACACCGAGCGCGGCGAGCGCATCGACTGCCCCGGCACGATGATGAACATCCCCGGCGCCGGGCCCAACGGCTGCGCGCCGCTCTGCCCCGACGGCCACGGGCCGTGCATCAACCCGCCCGAGGCGCCGATCATGTACCCGCCCGCCCCCGTGGTGATCGGCGCCGACTTCAACGACGGCAACGCAGAGCTCGGCTTCGCCGGGCAGATCGACGACTTCTTCATCATGAACCGCGCCGTCTCGCCCGACGAGATGCGCGCCTACCGCGAGCGACGGCAATACAGCGCCGACGAGAGCCGCCTGCGCGTCACCGTGCAGTGAGCCGCGCCCCGACCCACACCGCCGCCACGCACGCCCACAGCCCCCAGAGCGGCTGAATCAGCACGCCGCACGCCATCAACACCGCCGCCGCCCCGAGCCCCGCCAGGCGAAGGGTGCCGTAACGGGCCCGCCCGCGAGCCCCGAACCAGGGCGCCGCGAGGTCGCTCGGCCACAAGAGAAGCAACGCCTCGTTGAGGTGAAGCTCAGGCAAGGCGCACACCCCCGCGAAGGCCCACAACAGCGTCGAGAAGGCGCCCAGGAGCCCCAACAGCGCCGCCGAAGGCCATCGACGGAGCGATCTTCGGGCGAGGGCTGAGAGGGCCCCTGCGAGGGCTGCCAGCGCGAGCCAGACGAAACGGGCGCGGGCGGGCGAGGCCGCCTCGGTGGGGCGTTGGCGGCGCCACACCCGCTCGGGAGGCGCCGCGAGCGAAGACGCCACCGCGGCGCGAAACACCCGCGGGAGGAACAAATGCTCCCGCAGGGTCATGGGCCGGTCGAGGCGGCGCCCGAGGAGCAAATCGCTCGCCACGAGGAGCGGCAGGCTCGTCGCGAGGCCCTCGCGGGTCTCGTCGCGCCAGGTGCGCGCGGGGCCGGGTTCGCGCGCACCCGAGAGCGCGCCGCGGGTCACCGCGTCGAGGTGGTCGCGGATGCGCGTGGTGCAGTTGTCGCGATAATGGTGGTAGATGAACTCGCGGCGCTCGGGGGTCGCGTCGGCGTCGAGGCGCGCGACGAGGGCCCGGGCGGCCGCGGGGTCGAGGCGTAGCGTCTGCGCGTCGAGGTCGCGGTCTTCGCCGGGGCCGTAGCGCTGCACCATCAGGGGCTCTGCGGTCACCGAGACCCAGAAGCGCCCGCGGCCCCGCAAGATCGACCAGGTCAGCGGCGCGGGGGTGCTGAAGTCGGCGGTGCCGTAGTTGAAGCAGCGCCCCTCGGGCGTGAGCGCGTCGCGCACGCAGATCGCCGCGTGGCCGAAGCGAGAGAACACGTCGTCGCCGGGCCCCATGGTGTAGAGCACCACCGTGGGGTCTGCGTGCGCCGCCGGCGCGGCCGCGATGCAAGCCGCCGCGAGGGCCGCGGTCAGCGCACGCCGGGAGAGCGCCAGCGGTTGATGCGTCGCGGCCATGGCTCGTCAACGCCGCGACGGGCGATGGTCTTTCCGAGGGCGATGAGCTGCGCGCTGTGGGCTGCGTCGAGGGGGTCGCCCTCGGCCGCGTCGTGGGTCACGCCCTCGGCGCGCACCTTCGCGGTCACCGTCGAGACCCGCGCGTCGACGCGCACCGTGACGCGGTACTCGGCCGCGTCGCCCTCGTCTCTCACGAGCTCAAACTCGTAGCGCACACCGTGCGTTGGCTGAACCGGATGCATCACACTCCTTCGGGTCGAGGGTTTTCGTACACAATCGCGCCGCCCACCAGGGTCATCTCGACGGCCCCTACCAGCTCGCGCCCGGCGAAGGGCGTGTTGCGAGACTTCGAGGCGAAGCGCTCGGGCGCGACCTGCCACACCCGCGCAGGGTCGATCAGCACCAGATCTGCGCATGCCCCCTCGCGCACCGTCGGAACCTCGAACCCGAAGGCCCGCGCCGGCCCCACGGTCAGCGCCTCGACCAATCGCGCCGCCTTCAGCCGCCCGCCGTGCACGAGCCCGAGCAAGAGCGCGAGCGCCGTCTCGAGCCCCACCATGCCGTGCGCAGCCTCAGCAAATTCACATTCTTTTTCGACACTTGCATGGGGCGCATGGTCGGTCGCCACGGAGTCGATGGTGCCGTCGGCGAGGGCCGCGATGAGCGCCTCGACGTCGTGGGCCTCGCGCAACGGCGGGTTGACCTTGCAGGCGGTGTTGTACCCGAGCACCGCGGCGTCGGTGAGCGTCAGATGATGCGGCGTCACCTCGGCGCTCACGTTGAGCCCCCGCTCTTTGGCGGCCCGCACGAGCGCCGCCGCCCCGGCCGTGCTCGCGTGGGCGAGGTGGTACCGCGCGCCGGTCGCGTCGGCCAGCATGAGATCGCGCGCGACGATGTGATCTTCGGCGAAGCGCGGCCACCCCTTGAGGCCGAGCCGCGTCGACACGGCGCCCTCGTGCATCTGCGCGCCGCGGGTGAGCGCGTGGTCTTCGGCGTGCTGCACCACCACGAGGCCGTGGGTGGTGGCGTATTCGAGGGCCCGCCGCATCACCCCGGCGTCGGTGACGCAGCGCCCGTCGTCGCTCACCGCCACGCAGCCCGCGTCGCGCAGGTCGGCCATTTCGGTGAGCTCGCGCCCCTCTTGCCCGCGGGTGATCGCGCCGATCGGGTAGACCCGCACGAGGCCGTGGGCCCGCGCCTTCGCGACCATCGACTCGGTGATGGCGCGGTTGTCGTTGACGGGCCGCGTATTGGGCATCGCGCACACCGTCGTGAAGCCCCCTGCGGCAGCGGCGCGGGTGCCCGACACGATGTCTTCTTTGTACTCGTAGCCGGGCTCCCGAAGGTGCGTGTGCAGGTCGATGAAGCCCGGCGCGAGCCAGCGCCCCGCCCCGTCGATCACCCGGGTGTCGCGCGCCTCGGCGCCGATGCCCGCGGCCGCACCCTCGCCCACCGCGGTGACCCTGCCGCCCTCGATCACCACATCGCGCTGCGCGTCGAGCCCGCGCGCAGGGTCGATGACCCTCACCCCTCGCAACACCGTTCGCATCATCGCCGCGCGAGCATAGTCGAATCGTCTACGCGCACACAGGCCCCGCGGTCACGGGCTGTAGACAAAGCAGACCACGGTCTGGTCGTCGGCCTGGGGCGCGTCTTCGACGAAGCGATCGAGGTCGGCGAGCACCGCTTCGAGGGTCTCGCGCGCCGAGCCGAGCCCCGCACCGAAGGCGCGCTCGAGGCGCTCTTGGCCGTAGAACTCGCCCGACATCGAACGCGCCTCGATCAGGCCGTCGGTGTAGAGCAAGAGCACATCGCCGGGCACGAGCTTCACTACCGCCTCGGCCACGCTGAGCTCGTCGTCGATGCCCAAGGGCAGCGTGCGGGCCTCGTCGTACTCGAGTTGGGCCACCTGACCGGCGCGACGCAAGAGCGCGATGGTGTGGCCCGCGTTGGCGAAGCGGAGCGTGCTCGCGGCCACGTCGACGGTGGCGTAGAGCATCGTCACGAACATGCCGTCTTCGGCCACCTCGGCGAGCGAGCGGTTCACACGGCTCAGCACCTTGCGGGCCACCTGCTCCATCGGGGCCGCGGCGCGGATCTCGTTGGTGACCCGGGCCATGAAGAGGGCCCCCGAGATGGCCTTGCCCGACACGTCGCCGACCACCACCGAGAGCCGCTGCGGGTCATGGTAGAGGAAGTCGTAGAAGTCGCCGCCGACGTGGAAGGCGGGCTCGTAGTGCACCGCGAATTCGAGGCCCGCGAGCTTGGGCACGTCGCGCGGCAGGAGGTTGCGCTGAATCTGCCGCGCGAGCCTGAGGTCGTAGTCGAGGCGCTCGCGGGCGAGGTTCTTCTGATGCAAGCCGATGAGGTGGAGCCCGACGCTGGCCTGGGCGCAGACGCCCCCGAGGAGGTCGAGGTCGTCTTGGGTGAAGAACCCCAACGCGGGCTCGGCCTCGACGTGCAGGATGCCCATGCTCTCGCCGCGAAACATCAGCGGCGCGCCCATGCGCCAGCCGACCGCCGCGCTGAGCGGCTCGACGGGCAAGATGCTCGCCCCCGAGATGCCCGCGAGGGGGTTCTTGATCACCATGGTCTCGTGCGGCGCCTGGCTCGACGCAGAGAAGAGCTCGCCGAACTCGCGCCCCTCGCTCGGGGCCCGCAAGAGCACCGCGTTGCCTTGCCGGATCACGCGCTCGACCACCGCCCTCGGGATGGCCACCCCGGCCTGGGTGTCTTCATCGCGCGGCCGACGCTTCTTCGCCGCCTGGGTGCGCGGCAGCTGGGTGCGCGGGTCGAAGGTCACCGCAGCCACCACGCTCGCCTGCGGAAAGACCTCGAGCAGTTGGGCCACCAGCTTGTCGAGGAGCGCCTGCGGCTCCAACGTGCCCGCCAGGGTCTCTGACACCCTGTACATCGCCTGAAGCTTACGCTGCGCCTGCTCAAGCTCGCGCTCAAGCGGCGCGCCCCCCGTGCGCCGCGGGAAGACCCCCAACTGCGTGAGCTCGGCCGACGCGATCGACACCGTGTGGTCGAGCCCCTCGCCCACCAGCACCGCGGCGTTCTGCGCGGCCGATTCGAGCTCATCGGCGAGGTCGATGCGAAACTTCGAGGCCCCGACCTCGATCTCGTCGTCGTGCCGCAGGCGCGCCGCCCCGAGCACCTTGCGGCCGTTCACAAAGGTGCCGTTGCACGACCCGAGGTCTTCGACCTGCCAGCCGTCGCCCTCGCGACGGATGCGCGTGTGACGCCGCGAGACCCGCTGATCGGGGATGCAAATGTGGCAGTCGAGCCGACGACCGAGGAGGCACTCGCCCTGGGTCAGCGGGTACACCTTGCCCGGGGTGTCGGCGTTGATCGCAACGAGACGAGCCATCGCGGCAGACCCAATGCCTCGCTATGCCCCGAAGCCCTTGAGCGCGTCGGTCACCGTTGCAAAAATCGGGAGCGCGTTGTCGAGCCGCAAGAAGTGAAAAATCTCGCGCGGCTGGCCGTTCACCCCAGAGACCCGCACGGCGCCGCCGACGGCGCGCAAGCGCTTGAAGAGCGACACGATGATCGCCACCCCCGAGCTGTCGATGGTCTTCACCGAGGTCATGTCGAAGACCACCTTGATGGCCCCCCGCTCGACGAGCTGATCGACCAGCGGCCGGGCCTCAGGCACCGTCAGCGCGTCAAGGTTATCTTCCTGCACCTTGAGGACGATCACCGCGCCCTCTTCGGTGAGCTCGTGCTTCAACATCGTGAACCCTCAGCAGCCGGGGCGCTCGGTAAAACCGAAGCCCGGACGCACTCTGAAAGCCTTTTCATCATGGTCAACACGTTGCGATTGTGGAGCCGCTCATACACCACCTCGCTCATCGCCTGGCGCATGATGAAGAGGCCCATGCCACCTTCGCTCATCGCGTCAAACTCTGGCGGGGCGTCGCTGGCGCCGGCGGCCTCGAAGTTGAACGCCGACCCCTGATCGACCAGCCGGAGCACCACCCGGTCGTGGTCGACCGTGAGGCTCACCTCGACCTCGCCAGGCCGCTCGGCGTAGGCGTGCTCGACGACGTTGTTGAAGGCTTCATTGAAGGCCGACAACAGCCGCCATTCGAGGCTCACCCCGGCACGCTCAGACTCGACCTGACGACACACCTGCCGCAACGACGCGCCCACCAGATCTCGGTAGCGCAGCTCGCCTGGTACATTGGCGGTGAACTTCATCAACTCAAGACCTACGACGTCTCGGGGCCTTCGCAACCCGCGCCGCGCACCAGCGCGCCGCGCGACCCGACCCTAACACTCACCCGCCTCGGCTCCAACCACTCTGTGCGGCGTCTTCGCCCTTGCAGGCGCTGCACACCGGTTGTTACAACGGATCACAAGGGACGCGATGGATTGGAAGGTCAAGGTCGTCAAGCGAGCGATCGACGTCGTGGGGGCGAGCGTCGGTCTGGCCGTGACGGCGCCCTTCTTCCCGCTGCTGGCCGCGGTGGTGTACCTCGACAACCCCGGGCCCATTTTCTACTCGCAGGTGCGGGTCGGGCGCACCGACCACGGCACCCAGATCGACGCCCTGCCCACCTTCAAGATGTGGAAGTTTCGCTCGATGCGCGTCGACGCCGAGAAGGGCAAGGCGCAGCTCGCGGGCAAAAACGACGACCGCATCACCCGCGTCGGCCGGGTGCTCCGAAAGACCCGCCTCGACGAGCTCCCCCAGTTTTGGAATGTGCTGCGCGGCGACATGTCGATCGTGGGCCCGCGCCCCGAGCGCCCTGAGCTCGTGCAGACCCTCTCGGCGGTGATCCCGATGTTCGAAGAGCGCACCCGCGACCTCCGGCCCGGCATCACGGGCCTCGCGCAGGTCTCTCTCGACTACCTCGGGCGCATCCCCGACGATTCACAAATTGCACATCTTCGCGACACCCTGGTGAACCCCTTCAAGCTCGAAGGGGTCGAAGACAGCATCGCCGACGACATGCGCACCAAGCTCCTCTACGACCTCGCCTACGCGATGCGGCTCGAAGACTTTGGCACCTTCCTCAAGACTGACCTTGAGGTGATGTTCAAGACGCCGCTCGTGATGCTCGGGGCCCGCGGGCGCTAGGCGCGAGATTCGGCGGCACCGAGAAACTCTTACACGGTCGATGTTTGACGCCATGCGCTGAGAGCGCGTAGGGTCTCAGACTCAGCGACGGATCGCAGATCACCTATGCCTGATTACCCCTCCCGTAAACCGCCAGGTTCGGCCTCTCCTTCGCGGGTCTCCCCGTACGGGCAAGATCCACGCGGCGGCCGCCCCGACGAGCTCGCGGGTTATTTCGACCAGGGCGCCCCCTCGGCCCATGGGCAAGACCTCATCGACGGCGACGCCGCGACCCGGGTGGCCTCGGCCCAGAGCCTCTTCGAGTCTGAGCGCACCTACCAAGACCCGGGCCTGCTCAACAACATGGGCTTCCCGACAGCGCCGGGCGGTTGGGAGGGCAACGACGGCGAGGCGGTCACCCTCTCGGCCGACCAGATGCGCGGCTACCAACAGGCCGCAGCGCAGATGTACAACGGCGGCGGCGACCCTTACGCCAGCTACGACCCCAACGGGTACGTCGTCAGCGCCCAGGTCGTCGACCAGGGCGGCGGTCAAGAGTACGGCATGGTGGTCTCGACCGACCACAGCGGCGGCTACGGCGCCCAATCCGGGGCCGCGGGCTACTCGATGCTCAGGGTCAACCCGGCCGAGCACCTGGGCTCGTTCTCGCCCGACCTGGTGATGATGTCGCACCCCGACGGGTTCGCGGCCTCGCAGTTTCGCACCTTGCGCTACCGGCTCGAACAAGAGCCCGACCTCCAGATCATCATGGTCACCTCGGCCCGCGAGGGCGAAGGCAAGACCATCACCGCCGCCAACCTCGCCCTGGCCCTGGCCGAAGGGGGGCGCATCCAGGTGTTGCTCATCGACGGCTCGCTGCGAAACCCCGCGCTCCACAAGGTGTTCGGCATCCGCGGCGACCTCGGCCTGACCAGCGTCCTGGCCGCCCGTCAGAACGACCCGTCGATGCCCATCGACGTCATCCGTATCACCGCGAGCTTGAATCTCATCCCCGCGGGCCCGCCGGTGGCCAGCGCCCACGCCGCGCTGTCGAGCGAGGCCGCGGCGGTGCTCATCGGCCAGATTCGCCGCGAGTTTCGATACATCATCATCGACTCGGCGGCGGTCTTCGGCACCGCCGAGACCCTGGCCTGGCACGGCCTCATCGACAAGTACCTCCTCATCGCCCGCTCGGGCATGACCACCACCGAAGACCTCACCGCGGCCTGCGATCGCCTCCAGCGCGACAAGCTCGTCGGGGTCACCTTCATCGGCGGCAAGGTCAAGCGCAAGTAGCTCGCGCGGGCGACGCCCCAAACGAAGAGGGCCCCGAACTGGGGCCCGCGCTTCTCGACGCTGCGACGCAAACGCTCAGGGCACGATCAAGGTGTCGCCCGAGCGGAGCGTGAAGTTCTGCTGGAGGCGCCCCTCGGCGATCTCGGTGTACGAGACCTCGTAGCGCTCGTGGCGGCCGCCAGGCCCATTGCGGAGCACGACGATGTGGTCGACGTCGGCGCCGCGCGCCGCGCCGCCCGCGAGCGAGAGGGCCTGCATCACCGTGACCGGCGTGCGCGACTCGAAATCACCCGGGCGCACCACCTTGCCGACCACGAAGACGCGGTACGAGTGAACCTCTTCGATGATCACCGAGACCCGCGCGTCTTGCACGTACCGGCGGTAGCCCTCGGTGACTTCGAGGGTCACATCGTTCACCGTCTTGCCCTGCACCACGATCTCGTTGATGAGCGGCAGGGTCACGCGACCGTCGGGCCGCACCGTGACCCGCGACGAGAGGTCGTTGTTGCCATACACCGAGATGCGCAGCACGTCGCCCGCGCCGAGGCGATACTCAGCGGTGCCCGATTCGATGGGCGGCCACGGGCCGGTGAGCGCCGAGCGGCAGCCCGACGAGGCGGTTGAAGCGAGAGCGAGAGAAAAAACGAGGAGTGCGGAGTGCGCGCGCATGGCCGAGGCGAGTGTGTATCAACTCTCGGCTATCGCCACAACAGCGAGTGTGACTCAACCGCCAGGCGGGCCGCCGACGGGCGGGCCCTGCGCCGCGGCCTGCGCCGCGAGACGCGCGCCGCCGTCAGGCAGGTCGACGAAAAGATCAGGAATGAAGGGCAGTTCGGCGATCTCGCCCCACCGCTGGAGGTCGCCCTGGTCGTACACCCGGGTGTCGATGAAGCCCGAGATGAGGGCCGTGCCGAGGGCCAAGAGCAGCGACACCATGCCCGCGATGAAGGTGAGCTTGGTGCGCCCCGGAGGCTCGGGCTCGACCGGGTGCGAGGGCGGGTCGATCACACGGATGCGCTCACCGCCCGAGGTCTCGGCCCGACGCAGGTCGCTCTGGCGGTCGAACTTGCGACGCAGGAGCTCTTGGTAGCTCGTACGGGTGGTGGTGAGGTCGGTGACGTAGCGATCGTACTCGGCTTCGACCTCGACGATGTTGTTGCGGGTGAGCGGGTTGCGCACCACCGGGTTGACGCCAGGGGTCGGCGCGACGCCAGGGGTCGGCGCGTTGGCCTGCGCAGGCCCCGCAGAGACGTCGGCGCGCTCGCTCGCGGCGAGGTTGGTCTCGGTCTCTCGGATCTCACGCTGAACATCTTCGATGCGACGCTGGCGCTCGCTCTCTGAGATGTTGGCCGCGTTCTCGACGCTGCCGCGATGACGGGCCGAGAGCCGCTCGACGGTGCCGCGGGCCTCCATCAGCTCGCGGAGCGCCGAGGTCATGCGGGGGTGCTCCATCGTGAGGTTCTGCGCGCGGAGACCGGCGACTTCGGCCTCTTTGGCGCGCACCCGCTCGCGGGCGTCGCGGAGCTCTTGCGGCTCATCGGCGCTCGGGCGGCTCTCTGACCCGGGGTTGCGCAGCGACTCGAGGTTCTGCCTGAGCTGCGCGAGGCGCGCCCTGAGGCCTCGGGTACGGGCGCTCGCCCGCGGGTCATTCTGTGCGGGCTGCGGCGCCGCGGCGGGCTGCACGCCGATGACGGCCACGGCCCCCTGCCGACGCCGCCTCACCTCTTCGACCATCGACTGGTTGGCCAAGATGAAGTCGTCGAGCGACTGCTGCTTCCGCGCGAGCTCTTGTTCGAGCTGTTGCAGCTGCGCGTTGACCTCTGAGAGGGCGGCCCGGGCGGTCTCGGTGGCGGTGTTGCGCCGCGCGTTGCGAAAGAGCTCGATGAGCGCCGTCACGACCTCGTGGGCCTTGTCGGGGTCGCCGTACACGAAGCCCACCGACACGACGTCGCGCTCGACCCTGCGGTCGACCGCCGAGGTGAACTGCTCGGCCAGCTTGCTCTCGCTCGTGCGCCCCTGCAAATGCGGGTAGAGATGGTGATCGGCGACGAGCTGAAGGATGTTTCGACGCGAGTTCCACACCTGTGAGATGCGGGCGTCGACCGAGCGTTGGCGCTCTTCTTCGCCCATGTCAGAGCGATCGTCGATCTCTTGGACCTGAAATTTCGCCTCAGATCGGAAGGTGCGTGGCTTTCGAATCACCATCACCATCCCGACGGTGAAAAGCACCATGAAAACGAGGAGCCCTCGCTTCCAGTAGCGTAACCCCCGCTTGGCGAGGGCGAGGTAGTTGCCGACGAGGTCTTTCAGCGAAACTGGCTGCTCCTCGGCGGGTTGTCCCATCGTCATCGGCTATCCCCTCCTTGGGGTGCTCCGCTCGTGTCACTGTCGCCGCCGCCCGCACCACCCGTCGCGCCCCCAGCGGCGCCGCGACGTGAGCGGCCGGTCTGGGTGAGCGGTTGAGTGGAGACCCGGGTGGCGTTCTGCGTCGCCCGTCGCGTGCTGGTCGGCCCCACCGGGAGGCTGTCAGGCGTCGCGCTGCCGCCGGGCAAGGGCTGCACCTCGGGTGCGCCGCCCGCGGCGTTGTTGGTGTCGTTGCTGTTGCTGTTGCTGTCGTCGCCGCTCGGCGCGTCGGTGCTCATCGCGAAGGGGTCTGGCATGGCCCCGTCTTCGTCGCCGCCGCCGCTGCTCTGGTTGTCTTCGTTGTTGCGGGCCAGGTGCGTCGCCTCGGCCTCTTCGTACGGGATCAACGACTCCGTCGCGGCGCCGTCGCCCGCCGAGTTCCACGCGACGATGATGCCCGCGGTGACGACGTGTCGCACGATCTCAGGCAAGAACGCCGGCAGCTGCGGCAGGTCGATGTAGCTGTACAGAAAGTTGTACCGCGTAAAAAACGAGACGTTGCGGTTTGCAATGAACCGCGCGCCGCCGCCGGCCGAGAGGTTGATGTTGCCCACATCGACGATGCGCGTGAGGTCGGGCGTGCCGGTGCGGTCGATGGCGTAGTTCTGGGTGACGCCGTAGTCGGCGTTGACCTCGGCGAAGAGCGCCCACTGGTGGCTGTCGCCGGGCCGCCAGACGGCATTGAAGTCTGTGCCGAGCACCCGCCCGGTGCCCCCCGCGACGACGGCCTCGCGGGGGCAGACGTTGTTGTTCGCCACGGGCACGGCGCAGCGCGCGGCGGCCACGATGGCGTACTCGTAACGGGCGTTGAACCCCAACACGAGGTGCTGGTCGGTCAGCTGGAGGTTGATGCCGCCGTTCAGGTACGGGCCCGTGAACCAGTTGCTGCTGTCATACTGGTCGCGGAGGTTGTCGACGCCGGCCAGGAGCGTGGTCGTGACCTCTTCATTCCACCGGCGGCGGAAGCCGAGGTAGCCCGTCGCGCGGGGCACCCAGTCGAGAAACCCGTCAATGAGGAAGTACTCGCCGCGGGCCCCGACGATGCCCACGTTCTTCTCGCTCAGGTCGCGGGCGTACTCGCCGTTGGCCGTAAACGTAAGCATATTCTGACGCGGGATGCCCGGCGGCAGCGACACCGCGTGTCGCCCCTGGACCCCGCCGCCGATCTGAATCTGATTGCGCTCTGACCAGCCGCGGCGAACATGCGCGTTGGCGATGTACTCGCCCGCGATGCCGGGCGCAAACTGAAGGTCGGTGCTGTTCGTGCGGCCTAAAAGCAAACCCGAACGGCCGATCGAGTAGGTGCCCTCGAAGCCGATCTGCCAGTCGTCGCTCGGCTCCCACTGAAACATGTACCGATTGATGAGAAGGTAGTCGCCCTGGGTGAAGAGGCGCCCCTCGTTTGAGAGGTAGTACCCTTCGGCGCGCACCCGCAGGAGGTGCCGCACGGTGTCGCCGCGGTACCCGAGTTGGGCGTCGAGGGCGCCCCGCGCGAGCCAGCCGTCGCCGTAGCGCAGCGTGGTTTGATTGAGCACCGTGGAGTCGTACCCCCCGGTCAGCTCGGCCCCGGCTGCGGCCGCAAACTGCATGGGCAGCGTCACCGCGAGAACCAACATCGGAGCTACCATCGGTACCGAACGATCCTTCGCGCCTTGTGACGAGCCCCGCTGAGCGACCGCGGTGACCGCACCGACGGCGTCAACGACCGTGTCGCGCCCGGCACCCGATATGGCATGATGCGGCGCGCGTGTCGAGCATCGCGTAGGGGGTTGCGAGCGCGACCCCGGGTGACCCATGCTCGGGCGCTCGACGGGGGTGCTGGCCCCCGGAGTCACTCTCGCACTACGAGGTCGTTGGTCGATGAAGCCTGCCGTACTCGCCGTCGCCGCGCTTGGCCTCCTCGGGTTCACCGGAGCCGTGGGGTACAAAGCGTTTCGTTACCGTCAAGAGGCCCGCAGGTGGCACGACCGGTGGTCGCGGCTCCACGCGAACCCGGCCAACTTTGAGCGGTACCGCGCCGACAACGCGCGCATCCAACGGGGCGACGGCATCGTCGAGGGGCGGGTGGTCTTCCTCGGCGCGTCGATCACCGAGTCGCTCGACCTGCGCACGCCCTTTCCGCAGCGCGAGTTTTTGAACCGCGGCACCGGCGGTCAGCTGGTGTGGCAGCAGTACCTTCGGCTCGGGCCCGACGCCCTCGACCTCAACCCCGAGGCCGTGGTGCTGAAAATGTGCGCCATCAACCTCTTGCCCGACGCGCCCTCGCTCGACGAGACCCGGTACTATTTCACCCTCATGGCCGAGGCCGTACGGCGTCGCGGCATGAAGGTCATCGTGGCCACCACGGTGCCAGTCTCGCGCGCGTGGGATCGCGACGAGGCCGGCGGCACCGCCACGGCGAAGATCCGCGAGTTCAACGACTGGGCGCGCAATTACGCGCGCGAACACCACGACATGGTGATCGACTACGCCTCGGTCTTGAGCGACGAGCAGGGCTACCTCATCGACACCTTCTCGGAAGACGGGCTGCACCCCAACGAGGGCGGCAAACGCCGGATGTTGGAGCTCATCCGCTCAGTGCTCATCCAAGGCCGGATGCCCGTCGCCGACACGCCCCCGAGCCAGAACCCCGGCGCCCAGCCGCCCGCGCCCGGCACCTCGAACACCCCGCCGCCCGCGCCCGAGGGCGGCTCCACCAACGGCGGCGCAGGCCGCTGACCCCTGCAGGGCCTGCGCTCGGGCGGCGCGCGCAACACGCCATCCCCCCGCGTCGCCCGCAAGCCCTCACCCCCCAACCGCGCCCCACAGGACCCCGCGTGCAGCCTCGCCCTCTCTCGGTGCTCTCCTTCCTCGACGCCCCGGTGGTGACCGGCCCCGCCCGGGGGCTCATCCATCTCGGCCGCGCGCTGCCGCCGTCGGTGCGCCTCCACGTCGCCATCTTGCGCGGCCGCGGCGCGGGCCCCGTGCCGCCCCTCGACACGCTCTCAGGCGGCGCCCTCACGGTGCACACCCTCGACGAGCTCGGGCCCTTCGACCCGACCCTCTTCGTGCGCGCGGCGAGGCTCGCCCGGGAGCTCAAGGCGCGGGTGCTCCAGAGCCATAGCTACAAGCCGCACTTGCTGGCCTTGGCGACCAGTAAAGTGCTGCAAATTCCATGGGTTGGCCACCACCACGGGTGGACCGCCGAGAATCCCAAGGTGAAGCGCTACCACCAGCTCGACGCCTGGTCTCTGCCCAAGGCCCGGCGCGTCGTGGCGGTGGCCCAAAGCGCGGCCGACATCGTCGCCCGAGAGGGCGTCACCCCGGGCAACATCGTGGTGATCGCCAACGCCGTCGACGCGCGCGACCTGCAATCGAGCCTCGATCGCGAGGCGGCGCGGGCCGCGCTGGGTCTCTCGCCCGAGGCCTACGTCGGCGTGGTGATCGGCAGGCTCTCGCACGAGAAGGGCCAAGACGTCGCGCTCGACGCCCTCGCGGAGGCGCGCCAACAGGGGGCGGCGGTCACCCTCGCCTTCGCCGGCGACGGGCCCGACCGCGAGGCCCTCGAAGCGCTCGCCCGGGCGCGCGGGCTCACCGACGCGGTGCACTTTCTCGGGCATCAGCGCGAGGTCGGGCGGGTCTACGCGGCGGCCGACCTCTTGGTGCTCCCTTCGCGCTCTGAGGCGATGCCGAACGTGCTGCTCGAAGCGATGACCTTGGGCGTCCCCGTGGTGTCGACCCGGGTCGGCGGCGTGCCCGAGGTGGCCCGCGACGGCGTCGACGCGCTGATCGTGCCGAGCGAAGACCCGAGCGCCCTCGCCGCCGCCATCGTGGCCACGGTGCGCGACCCCGAAGCCCGCGCCCGCCGCGTCGCCGAGGCGAAGGCCGTGACCCACGCGCGGCACGACCCCGCGCGCCGCGCCGAGCGCTACCTCGACCTCTACGAAACCCTTCTCAAACAGCCCATCGCGCGCGATCGGTGACGCCCCCAATGCCCCACCCCGTAGCCCTCGCCAAAGCCGTCGCCGAGGCCCTCTCGCGCGGCGCCGTGTTGCCCCTCGTGACACTCTGTCGGCTTGAGCTTCGGCTCTTGCCCGAGGCCCAGCGCGACAAGGCCTTTCAGGCTTACTCTCAAGCGCTCGCCATGCTCCCGGGGCGCCTCGGCGATCAGCTCCGCAGGGCCTTCTACCGCGCCGTCTTCGAGCGCGTTGACCCGAGCGCGCTCATCGAGTGGGGCACGGTCTTTACGAAGCGCGACGCCGTGATCGGTCGCGGAGTCTACGTCGGCGCGCGGTGCATGCTCGGGCGGGTCACCCTCGAAGACCACGTCACCGTGGCCTCGAACGTCGACATCCTCTCGGGCAAGCACCAGCACGGCAGCGACGACCCCGCGGTGCCGATCCAAGATCAGCCCGGCCGCTTCGATCGGGTCACCCTCGGCACCAACGCGTGGGTCGGCAATGGCGCGGTGATCCTCGCCGACGTGGGGCCGCGCTCGGTGGTGGCCGCCGGGAGCGTGGTCGTCAACCCCGTGCCCGCCGACGTCACCGTGGCCGGAAACCCGGCCCGCGTCGTGCGACGCCGAGACCCCGAGAGCAAGGGCTGGGTGAAGGCATGAGCGCGCCCCTCAGGGTCGTGGCCATCACACACCGGACGCCCTTCCCGCCCGACAAGGGCGACAAGATCCGCACCCACCATCTGCTCACCCGGCTGGCCGCGCGCTGTGAGGTGCACCTCGTCGCCTTCGCCGAGCCCGCCAGCGACCTGCAACACCTCGCGCGCCTCCGGCGGCACTTCGCCTCGGTCACCCTGGTGCCCCTCGACCTGCGTTGGCAGAAGCTCCGCGCGCTGCCGTGGCTGCTCACCACGCGCCCCCTCACGGTGCCGGTCTTCGCACACGGCGCCCTCTCGCGGGCCGTGGCCGACCTCGTCGCGGGGGTCAAGCCCTCGGTGTTCTTCGCCGAGAGCAGCAGCATGGCGCCCTACGCCCTGGCCCACCCCGAGGTGCCCCTGGTGATGGATTTCGTCGACGTCGACAGCGCCAAATGGGCCGCCTACGCCGAGAAGGCCCGGGGCCCCGAGCGGCTCGTCTTCGCCCGCGAGGCCGCCACCCTCGCCCGCTTCGAGCGCAAGGTCGCCGGGCACGCGCGGGTCTCGCTGGTGACCGCCGACCGCGAGAAGGTCTTGCTCGACGCGATCGCCCCGGGGGTGACCACCGAGGCGCTGCCCAATGGGGTCGACACCGAGTACTTCGCCGCGGGTCGCCCGTGGCCCGAGGCGCCCTCGGTGGTCTTCTTCGGCGCGATGGACTACGAGGCCAACGTCGAGGCCGCGGTCTTCCTCGTCGAGCGGGTTTTGCCGAGGTTGCGCGCGGTTCACCCCGATGTGCGGGTGGTGCTCGCGGGCTCTCGGCCTGCCCCCGCGGTCGAGGCCCTCAAGGCCGTCGCGGGGGTCACCGTCACGGGTTACGTCGACGACATGCGGCCTTGGGTGAAGGGCGCCAGGGTGTGCGTGGTGCCCCTCAGGGTCGCGCGCGGGGTGCAGAACAAGGTGCTCGAAGCGATGGCCATGGGCGTGCCCGTGGTGTGCTCTCCGGCGGCGGCCGAGGGCATCGACGCGGGCCCCGCCGAGGCCCTCACGGTGGCCGCGGTCGACGACGACGGGCGCGCCTTCGCCGACGCGACCCTCGGCCTCCTCGACGACCCCGCCCGCGCCCAAAGCCTCGCCGACGTCGCACGGGCCGTGGTCGAGACCCGCTACGGCTGGCAACCCCGGGCCGAGCGCCTCGAAGCGCTCCTCCGCGGCGCCGCCCGATGACCCCCGCCCAGTGTCGCCTCGCGGTGCTCCGGGCCCGCAACGCCCCCGTCGCGGTGGTCTTGCGGCGCGGCCCCTCGAAGCACACCCTCGTGCTCCGCTGGGATCTCACCCGCCACACCTTCGACGAGGGCCACTGGTTCGCCGGCCGCCTCTACCCCGAGCGCTGCGACCTCTCCCCCGACGGCGCATGGATGGTCTATTTCGCGGCCAAATTCAAAGGCCCCATCCCCACGTACACCGCGCTCAGCCGGCCCCCTTGGCTCACCGCCCACGCCCTCTGGCCCGAGCTCGGCACCTGGGGCGGCGGCGGCGTCTTCGTCGACCCCCACACCCTCGCGCTCAACCGCGTCGGAGGCTCCCTCGACAGCGCCCTCGACCACGCGCTCCCCGCGGGCCTGCGCCTCGCCTACCGAGACGCCTCGGGGCCCGGCCCGACCGCCCCCGCGCGCGGCCTCGGGTGGCGCGTCGCGGCCCTCGACCCGCGGCGCCCCCGCGAAGCCCCCGTCCGCCCGAGCTACCCCGCCAAACCGCCGCAGCGCCTCGTGCGCGACAACCCCCGCGTGCCGGGGCTTCTGCTCGAAGAGATCTTCTGGGGCTGTCTCCACCCGGGCGCGCCCTTCGCGATCCGGAGCCACCACCTCGTGTTCGCAGACCCCAGCCTCGACCGCGCCCTCGGCGACGTCGAATGGGCCGACTGGCTCGACGACGGGAGCCTCGTCTTCGCCCGCCGCGGCGCGCTGTTTCTACAGCAAATTCAACAACTTCCGAGAGACCCTACCTTCGCCACGGCGCGCTGCCTGATCGACCTCGCCCCGCGCACCTTCGCCCGCCGTCGGTGCCCGCCCGAGGCCGCCCCGCGGGGCCCTACGCCCGGCCGACGCGCGCGCGGATGATGCCCCGCTCTTCGCGGCTGAAGGTGAGCCCCCAGGCGAAGACGACGTAGACGATCAGCACGGCGAGGCACACCAGCGCGGTGGTCACGAGGTGGCGATGGAGCCCCCACCGTTCGGCCGCCCAAAGCACCCCGTAGGCAGGCACGAGCGGCGGCAGGGTGCGCACGAAGGTGCGCCCGAGGTGCTCGACGAACGACACGCCGAGCCGCTGGCACACGTACCACGGCATCACCAAGACGCCGCTGATGGCCGCGGGTACGAAGGTCGCGAAGCCCACCCCCGCGATGCCCCAGGTGCGCACCAGCACCACGCTCATGGCGAGGTTCAACACGCCCTCGATGACGGTGATGCGCGCGGGGATCGAGAGCCAGCCCAAGCCCTCGAAGATCGGCCGCGCGAGCCCGCGCCCCGCGACCTGAACGATAAACGCAAAAGCCAGCCACACGAGCGGCGGATACCCTTTGTCGGCGTGCTCGGCGTCGAGCCACAGCGACAGCACGTGGTGGCCCCAACACACGAAGACGAGCGACACCGGCGCGACGAGGCACATCACGGCCTTGTTGCCGAAGCGCCAGAGGGTCTGGAGCGTGGTGATCTCACCCCGCGCGGCCGCCGCCGAGACGCCCGGCATGAGCACGAGGGTGGCCTTGTCGAGCGCGTCGCGGGCGTAATCGACGAGCCTGAGGGGGATGACATAGTTGGTCACCGCCCCGGGGCCGCGCGCCTGCGAGATCACGAACTCATCGGTGTAGTTGATGAGCTTCTCGCTGAGCGTAAAGAGAAACGACTGGGTGCTGAAGGTGAAGAGCTCGCGCATCCGGGCCCGCGAGAAGCTCTTCACCGACACCGTGAGCCAAGGCACGAGGCGGCGCGCGAAGACCCACGCGACCACGGGCTCGGCCAGGAGCGTCACCATGTTGATCGCGCCCACGAGCAAGACGCTCGGGCGCCACGAGACCGCCGCCACGGTGAGGCTCGTGCGCAACAGCAGGAGCACGAAATTGTAGCGGTTCAAGACGTCGAAGCGCTCGAGCCCCATCACCACCCCGCCGTACACGCTGCCGGGGAAGTGAATGAACAGCGCCACGCCCATCATCAAGAGCATGAGCTGCGCGTCGAGGGCCTTGGCCGCGGGGAGGTGAAACAGCCCCGGCAGCACCGGCGCGAGGAGCAGCGACAAGATCAGCCAGAGCACCCCGATGGCGAGGTAGATGGTGAAGATCGTCGAGACCGTCTCATCGAGCGCTTCGCGGTCTTCTTTGGCGTGGTGCTCGGCGACAAACTTCACCACCGCGGCGCCGAGACCGAAATACAGAATGCCGTGGTACCCGACGAGGCCCGAGATCAACGCGATGATGCCGTACCCCTCGTCGCCGAGGCGCCGAACGAGGAAGGGGGTCATCACCACCGAGATGATCAGTTGGGTGCCGAGCATCACCCACTGAGAGAAGATATTCTGCGCAAGCTTGCGAAGGTTCATGAAGCAACGAGGGCGCGACCCTACACGAAATCGTGCCGCGGTGCCCCCCCGCGGGTCATTCTGCCTTGCGGTAGTTTGGGGCCTCTTCGCTCATGATCACATCGTGGACGTGGCTCTCGCGGTGCCCCATCGCCGTGCACCGCACGAAGCGCGCCTCACGCTGCAACGCGCCGATGTCGCGGCATCCGAGGTAGCCCATCGCCGCGCGCAGCCCGCCCACGAGCTGATACACATTCTGCGCGAGGGGCCCGCGGTACGGCACCCGCCCCTCGATGCCCTCGGGCACGAGCTTCTCGTCGGCCGCGCCGGCCTGGCCGTAGCGGTCCTTTGAGCCGCGCTTCATCGCGCCGAGGGAGCCCATGCCGCGGTAGGTCTTGTACTGCCGCCCCTGCGCGAGCACGCGCTCGCCGGGCGCCTCGTCGGTGCCCGCGAAGAGCGAGCCGATCATCACCACGTCGGCGCCCGCGGCGATGGCCTTGGCCACGTCGCCCGAGTACTTCACCCCGCCGTCGGCGATCAATGCCACACCCCGCCGTCGCGCCACCTTCGCGCAGTCTGCGATCGCCGTCACCTGCGGAACCCCCACCCCCGCCACCACCCGCGTCGTACAGATCGACCCCGGCCCGATGCCCACCTTGATGGCATCGACCCCCGCGTCGATGAGCGCCTCGGCGGCCTCGGCGGTGGCGATGTTGCCGCCCACCAGCACGAGCTCGGGGTGCCCCCGGCGGATGTCGCGCACCGTGTCGAGCACGCCCTTCGAGTGCCCGTGCGCCGTGTCGACCACCAGCACGTCGACCCCCGCGGCCACCAGGGCCTCGACCCGCGCCTCGCGGTCAGGGCCCGGCCCCACCGCGGCGGCCACGCGCAAGCGCCCCCGCGCGTCGCGGAGGGCCTCGGGGTGCTTGTCGGCCTGCCCGAGATCGCGCATCGAGATCAGCCCCACGAGCTGCTTCTTCACCGGGTCGACCACGAGGAGCTTCTCGATGCGGTGGCGGTGCAAGAGCAGCCGCGCCTCTTCGGCGCTCACCGTCGGCGGCACGCTCACCAGCTTGTCTTCGCGGGTCATGGCGCGCACCACGGGCTGGTCGAGGTTGGTCTCGAAGCGCAGGTCGCGCGCCGTCACGATGCCCACCGGCCGCCCCTCGTGCACCACCGGGAGCCCCGAGAACCCCCGAGCCCGCATGATCTCGACGGCCTCGCGCAGAGAGCTCTCGGGCGACACCGTCACCGGGTCGAGCACGATGCCCGTGTCGGCGTGCTTCACCTTCTCGACCTCGTGCGCCTGCGCCTCGGGCGAGAGGTTCTTGTGAACGACCCCGAGGCCCCCGAGCCGCGCCATGGCGATCGCGGTGCGCGCCTCGGTCACCGAGTCCATCGCGGCCGACATCAGCGGGATCGTCAGCCCCACGCCGCGCCCCAGCGACGTACGAGTGTCGACCGCCGCGGGCAGCACCTCGCTGTATGCGGGCACGAGGAGAACGTCATCAAAGGTCAGCGCTTCGCGCAGCGGTTCGTCGATCATGGGTGGCCCGAGCCTTGTACCCCAACTGTCAAAACGGCAAGGCGCGGGCGCCGCACGCGAGGCAAAAAAATACCACCGAGGCCTCGCACACTGTGGTGACTTTGTGCCATAAGTAGCCCCTACGTGGCGGTCGCGCCACGACGAGGCCAACATGCAACGAGCGGGCTTTCTTGGGTTGTCACGGTGGTTGGTGGTCGGTGCCATGGTGGTCATGGGTTGCGGCGATGGTGCCCAGTCCTTTCCGACCGAAGACGACGTCCCGGGTGGCGGTGAAGACGCCGCGGTCGAAGACGTTGGGCCGGGCCCGAGCTTCGACATTCCCCGTGACATGGGCAACGGCGAGTTCGACAGCGGCGGCGGCTTCGACGCCGGCAACCGGGTCGACACCGGTTCGCCGGTCGACCGCGGCAACGTGACCCCCGTCGACACGGGCGGCGGCGGCGGCGTGTGCCCGTCGTCGTGTCGCAGCAATGCCGACTGCAACCCTTGCCGCGACCCGAGCGACCCGCCCGGCAGCGAGTACTGCTGCACGAGCGGCTTGTGTCTCTTCATGTCGGGCATGTGCTCGGCCTCGACCGGCGACGGCGGCACCAACCCCGGCGGCGACGACGGCGGCGGCGGCGCTGACGGCGGCGGCGCGGGCGCTGACGCCAGCGGCGGCGCAGACGCGAGCCTCGATTTTGACGCGGCCGGCGGCCTCGACGCGGGCCCCTGATCTCGCGCAAGACGCGCTTCGTCTTCGGTCTTGACCTTCTCTCCCTCACCCCACGCCGAACGCGCCCCTTGGTGGTCGCTCTCGCTCCTGCCGAACCGATACCCTGCCCTGCACGGGGTTCGCGCCTTGGCCATCGTGAGCGTGGTGCAGCACCATGTGACCGATTGGTTCCGCGCGTGGCGCATTCTGCCTGACACGCCCGCCACGCGGCTCTCTCACGGCCTCTGGTTCGGGATGGACCTCTTCTTCATCCTCAGCGGCTTCCTCATCGGCTCGATGATCCTCGGGGCGCAGCGCGAGGGGGCGCTCCGCTTCGGGCGCTTCTACCTCCGCCGCGCCTTCCGCATCTTCCCGGCCTACTACGTGGTGCTTAGCCTTCTGGCCTTCGGGCTCCCTGCGCTCTTGGGCATCACGCTGAGCGCCGAGCAGCGCGCGGGCCTTTGGGCCGAGTACCTCTACCTCACCAACTACCTCCCCTGGGCCGGTCGCGCGGTGATGCCTTACGCCTGGTCGCTCGCGGTCGAAGAGCACTTCTACCTCCTCGTCCCGCTCCTCCTCGCGGGCCTCGCGCGGGTGCGCTCGCGGGCGCTCCAGCTCGGCAGCCTCACCTTGCTCTGGGCTTCGGGTTTTGCCCTCCGCCTCGCGGTGTTCGCGCTGCACGGCCCCCGCACCCGCGACGCCATGGTGGCCACGTTCTACATCCAGTCGCACTTCCGCTACGACATCCTCATCGCGGGCGTCTGGCTGGCCGTGGTCGAGCATCACCACGCCGCGGCCCTCGACGCCGCCATCGCCCGCCCGGCGGTGCGTCGCGGGCTCCTGGCCCTCTCGGCCGCGGCCTTCGGCCTGCTGTTTTACTACCCCCTCCAAGCGCAGCACCCGGCCTTCAACCTCTTCTGCTGGGGCGCCCTCACCTCGCTCGGCTACGTGCCGCTCATCTTGGTGCTCTTGCACGCGCGCACGGCCTGGGTGGCGGCGCTCGGGTGGTCGGGCTTTCGCCGCTGGGCCACCCTCGGATACGGCATCTACCTCGTGCACGTGCCGCTCATCGCCCTGGTCACGGTGCCCTGGGCCGGCGCGGCGATGCTGCGCGGCAGCCTCAACTTCGGCGGCGCCTGGTGCCTCGCCCTCGGGCTCGGCCTCGCGCTCTCGACGGCCTTGGCCTGGGTGCTCCACGTCGCGGTCGAGAAGCCCGCGATGGCGCTGCGCGATCGCTTGACGGCGCCCTGAGGGTGACCAACCCTCTCGCGGGGTGAGACACCGCGCGCTGCTGCGTTGGGCCCCGCTCTGGGCACCCTGGCTTGCGGTTTGGGGCACCGTCGCCGCGGGGAGCCCGAGGCCCATGTTGCACCGCAGCATTCCCCACGAGCGCTTCGAGCCGACGGTCTGCACCTGGCACTGTCACAACCACGGCTGTCGCCATCGCCCGCGGCTGCCCTCGTTCTTGACCGGTGACCGCGGCGCCTTCGGCCTCACCATCGCGACCCTCGGCGCGCTCGGTCGTCGGCTGAGCGCCCACCCGGGCCGCGGCTACGGGCTCGCCAACCTCGCCGTGTTTTGCGTCGGGTGGCCGCTTGTCACCCTCGCGCTCTGGCGAAAGGCCCTGAGCCTGGGTGAAGAGGCGCGGGCCCTCGAAGCGCGGCTGCGTCGCCCATGAGCGTCGCGTCGCTCGGCATCGCGCTCTACGCCCTCTGCGTCGACTTCATGTTGGTCACCGCGCGGGCGCTCTCGCTCACCTACCGCGACACCAATGTGCTGGGGCTCCTCGTGTTGATGCCGCTCTCGACCGCGGCCCTGGGCCTCTGGGTGCTCGCCCTGCGGCGACGCTGCGCACACCTGCGCGCGCTCACGGAACGCTCTGCCCGTCGCTGCACCGACGGTACCGCCCGTCGAGCCGATCGGCCCCCGGGAGGATGCTGAAAAAACCCATCGACCGCGCCCCCGGACACACCGTCAGCGCGAGCCGCGCGGCGTCGCCGTACTCGATCTGGAGCACGGATTTGTTGCGCTGCACAAACGCGCCGAGCCGCCCGCACTCGCGGTACGCGAAGCACGACTCGTTGATGGCGAAATCGAAGTCAGCCGCGAGGGCGTCGACCTGATCGAGGTCGTTCTTCAGGCCCACCACGAGCCCCCGCCGGTGCGCCTCGCTCGCGAGGAAGCGGTTGTACGCGAGCTGATCGCTGGCGCTGAGCGAGAAGCCCGAGGCCTGGGTGTACCCGTCGACGTTGTCGGGGTCGACGCCGTCACAGCCCATCGCCCGCGCCCGATCGAGGCGCCCGAGCATCACCGCGCGCACCGAGGCGGCCCGCACGTCGAGCCAGCGTTCGCCCGGCCACCCGTCGAGCGCCCGGCCCACCGCCGACGCCGCGAAGCGCCCGTGGTCGGGGCGCCAGTCTTCGTCGCTCCCGGCGCTGAAGTAGCACACGACCCGTCGCCCGCGGCGATGCAGACGCTCGACCACCGCCGCGGTGTTGTCAAAGAGGTCGATGTCGAACCAGTCGGCGTCGACGGTCTCGACGACCGGCGCTTCGAGGTCGATGTGCCACCGGGCCCCCGACGCCGGGCTCACGGGCCCTGTAACGGCATCACGGCCCCCCGCATCGACAGAGCCCGCGTCGACAGAGCCCGCGTCGACGGAGCCCGCGTCGACGGAGCCCGCGTCGAGGCTCGGGCGGTCTTGGGCCGGGCCGAGGTCGCTCGGTGCGAGGTCTCGCTGCACCGCAACATCGACGGCGCCCCGGTCTTGAGGGCTCACCGCGTCGAGGGGCGAGGCGTCTTGCTGCGTCGCAACATCGAGCCCGGGCCGCTCTCGCTGCACCGCAACATCGACCCCGGCCTCGGGCGCCTCGGAGCCCGCCCGCTCACCCGGGGCGCAGGCCACGACCGAGCACACCGCCAGGGCCGTCACGCGTCGCAACACGACCGAAGGATCGCCCACCCGACGCCCCGAGGGAAGGGCCCCCTCGCCCGCCCGACCGCCCCCCCGCGCGCTCAGGGCGCAGGGGCGCCGCGCAGCACGTCGAAGCCCCCGCGATAGCCCGTCGAGGCCGCCGCGCGCCCCACGCTCACGAGCCGCAAGGTGTGGCGTCCTCGGGCCAGGGAGAAGCGGCCCGGAGCCTCCCACACCGCGGCCGTCACCCGCGGCGCGTAGCCGTCGAAGCGGCCCAGGGTCTGCCCGTCGACGCGGCCCTCCCATTGACCGTAATCGGGCGCTCTGAGGGCCTCGACGCGCAGCGACCACACGCCCCCGTCGGCGATGTCGAAGGGCACCGTCAGGCTCGCCCCGGGAGACGCCTCGAAGACAAACAGCACGTGCTCACCCGACGAGGCGATGCGGCAGCACCCGGGGGTGAACACGATCGAGGCGCCGAGCCCCTCGACCCGCTGAAACGCAGGCCAGGCGCGCTCAAGCTCGACGTCGAAGCCAGGCCCCGGCGCCGCCGACGCCGCGCGCGACACCTGGCCGAAGGCGCCCACATGCCAGACCCGGGCGCCCCGCGCGAAGCGGCGCGCGTCGAGGTTGCCGGCGCGGTCGTCGAGCACCAACACCCGCCCGGCGGGCGCGTCGCGCCACGGGTCGAGGGCCTCGGTGAACGACGCGATGTCTCGAACGATCACCACCGCGTCGCGAAGATGCTGCGCTGCAACAATGGCGCGCACGTCGCTCCGCGGGGCTTGGATGGCCCGGGTAAGCGCCAGCCCCTCGCGCCACCGGGCTGCCGTCGGCAGGGCCATCAAGACCGCCACGCCGAGCACCGCGGCGCCGCGTCGGGCCCGCTCCGTCGCGGGGTCACGGCCGCGTCCGAGCCAGCCGCCGAGCCCCCACACCCCGTCGGCCAGGAGCACCACCAACACCGGCCCCGCGGGAAACAAATGCCGCGCCCCGTAGACCACCGCGTTGCCGTAGTAGAACAAGCCGTAGCCGAGCGAGAGCAGCAGGGCCCAACTCGCGCCGAGGGCCGTCGTGCGCCGCGGCCGCGCCATCACCCCCGCGAGGGCCAGCGCCGCCAGCGTCGAGAGCGCGAAGAGGTCGACCCCCAGGCGCCCGGTGCGCGCGCCCACCACCCGGAGCGCGTCATCGGGCGTGTACCCGTCAGCCCCGAACGACGCCCGCTCGGGCCCGTGCTCGACCGCGCAGCCCACGTCGACGCCGAACCCGAGCCGCAGACAGGTCGGGGGCCAATCCGCGCGGCGGGCGTAGGCGACCGAGGTGGGCACCCGAAACGACCCCGTCGCAGCCCGTTGTTGCAGCGCAACAAGACCCACCAGGGGCATCGCCGCGACGGCCGCAATCAGCAAGGTCTTTCGCACAGCGCTGCGGCGCAACATCGGAGCGAAAAGAAGGGGCATCACCGCGAGGCCGACGAGCATGCCGTCGAGCATCCGCGCGGCGAAGCACCAGCCGGCCGAGAGCCCCAACCCGAGGCCGGCCCAGGGGCCCTCGCGGCGCCCCTCGGCGAGGTCGAGCGCGGCCACCAGCGAGAGCGTCGCGAGCGCGCCCACGAAGGCGTGAGACAAGAGGTCGGCGGTCTCGATGGCCCAGGCGAAGCTCGCCGCCGCGAAGGCCAGGGCGAGCCGCTCGACCGCAGGGTCGGGGCTCACCCGGCGCGCGAAGCGAGACACCGCGAAGACGAGCCCGAGCCCCGTGACGGGCCCCGCGAGCCACGCGCGCCCGAGGGCCACGAAGGGCGCCAGAAAGAGCGGATACCCCGCGGCGAAGACCCCGTGCAGCCGCCCGTCGGCGCCCTCGAAGAGAAAGTGAACCGACTGCGCCAGCCCCGGCGCCGTCTCGGGCACGCCGAACTGACCGTGGCCGAGCGCCCGCCCTTCGAGCACGTAGTGACACGCGTCGCGGGCCATCACCTGCCCGCGCATCGGGCCCCAGAACAGCCACCCCGGCAGCGCCGTCGCGGCGACCCCGGCGACGAGCCGCGCGGGCCACCGAGGCCCACCCCCCGCGAGCCACGCCGCGGCGCGCCCCAGGGGTTCGACCGAGGCCGCCACGAGCGCCACCACGAGTGCAGCCGCGAGGCTCCAGCGCAGCCCCGGAGCCCCCCACTCGTCGCGCACCGCGGGCCACGAGAGGGCGGCCCACACCGCCGCGATCAGGGCGCCAAGACCGCGCCCGACGCGGGCCTCGGGCTGCCAGAGCTTCATCGCGCCTCGCGCCTCGGGGGTCGCCACGACGAGGCTTCTACCCCCAGCGAACGAGCGCCATCAAGACCAGCCAGGTCGCGCCGAAGAGCACCCTGAGCTGATCCCACGAGCGGCGCGCCGCAGCCGGGGTCAAGCGCACCCCCACGCCCAAGGCGAGCACGAGCCCGACCGGGTGGATCATCACCGCCGCGTAGAGTGCTGCACCGCACAAAAACGCCCGCGCGAGCCGCGCCGTCGCCGCGGCGCCGAGCACCACCGCCGTAGTCTTCACCCCCGCGGCCTCATCGGTCGGCTGGTCTCGCAGCACTTGAACGCACTCGGTCACCACCGAGAGGAGCCCGAGGAGCCCCGCGAGCCTCCACCCTCGGGCCACCGCGGGCGCGAAGCCCACCATCGCCATCGAGACGCCCCAGAGGGCCATCGCCACGAGGTCATAGAGGGCCCGGTGTTTGAGCACCCGCGAGTACGCGAAGATCACCGCGATGTTGACCAGGGCCGTGAGCCCGAGACCGCCGCCCGCGACGAAGCCGCCCGCGACGAGCGCCACCCCGAGGGCGGCGACGATGCCCCAGGCGAGGCGACGGTGGGCGGCGAGGTGGCGCGTCCGCCCGAGGTCGCGCCCTTCGGCGGCGAGGTCGATCTCGACGTCGAAGCAGTCGTTGACCAGGTACACAAAGACGTTGAGCGCCGCGCCGAAGAGGCCGCGCAGGCCGAGCTCGCGGGGCCCCGCGCCGAGGGCCAGCGCGAGGGTCAGGCTCGTGGCCAGGTTCGCCGCTTCGCGCTTCTTCACACGGTAGACCACCACGTCGGCGACGATCTTCGCCGCGGCGGCAATGACATTCTCAGACGACACGCGCCCTTAGAGTCTCGCACAGCCCCGACAGACGCGGCGAGGTTGAACGCCCGGAGGCCCAAAAACAAGCGGCGAAGCCTTTTGCATCGTGGGGGGAGGATGCAGGCTTCGCCGCGCGACAGACCTTAGTGCAGCCCATGTGCCACCGCGCCGTCGACGGAATTTCGCGGACTTGCCTGCGATGGCCCCTGTGCGCGTCTTGCACCGCTGAAAGACCGACAGACCGCGCTGAAAGGTACCCTGCGATGTGCAGCGCGCGGCCACCCGAGAGGGGCATCGACGCCTCAGCGCGCGGGCTTGCGTCGACGCGCGGCCTTGGGGAGCGTGGCGGGCGCAGGGGCCGTGACAGCGGGCGCGGGGGACGTGACGGCGGGCGCGGGGGACGTGACGGCGGGCGCGGGGGCGTCGTGGTCGTGGGCGGCCCACCAGGCGGCGAGGCGAGGCCAGAGGCCCTCGCTGGCCTTTCGAGAGACGACCGCGCCGACGTGGCCGCCTGACAGGGTCAGGAGGGTCTTGTCGGGCGACGCGATCTTCTCGATGAGTTGGGCGACGCTGGTCTGCGACACGATGTTGTCGTGGGCGAAGCTTACGGCCAAGGTCGGGCAGGTGATGGCTTCGAGGCGGCAGCGGCGGCCGCCGAGGGTGAAGCGCCCCGCCACGAGGTCGTCGCCGCGGTAGAGGGCGTCGATGTACCGACGGTACGCCTCGCCGGGGAAGCTGACGTTGTCGTTGCCCCAGGTCTCGAGGGCGAGGTACCCGTCGAGGAACTCATCGTCCCACGCGCGGTCGAGGAGGTGCGCGGCTTTTGAGAGGGGCAAGGTGGGCCTGAGCATCTGAAAGGCGCCCTGCATCACCTGCCAGGGTACGAGCCCTGTTGCGCTGCACAACGCGTCGAGGTCAAACGTGGGGGTGTTCGTCCACTGGGTGAGCATGCCCCCGTCGTGGAAGGCCACCGGCGCGGCGAGCCCCGTGAGCGAGGCCACCCGCTCGGGGTGCGCCGCGGTGTAGATCGCCGCCAGGGTGCCCCCGAGGCAGTACCCCAAGAGGTGGGCCTTGTTGCGCCGCGAATGTTGCGCCGCAACACGGAGGGCGCGCCCGATGTACCCCTCGCAGATCGCGTCAAAGCTGAGGTACCGGTCTTCATCGCCGGGCGTGCCCCAGTCGACGATGAACACGTCGTGACCGCGGGCCACGAGGAACTCGACGAAGCTCCGACCGGGCTGCAAATCGAGCACATAGTGCCGGTTGATGAGCGAGGGCACGAGCACCACCGGCGTCTCGTACGCGAGGCCCTCGGGCCGCGCGCGGTACCGCAAGAGCCGCCACTTGTTCTCATGGTGAACGGCGTCGGCGGGGGTCGCGCCGACCACGGGCCGCGGCCGCGACACGAGCCCGATGAGGTTGCGCCACCGCCGGGTCTCGCGCGCGCCCGGGTCGTCGACGGCGCCCATCAGCCCTTCACCGCGTCGTCGTAGAGGCCCTCGAAGCCCTCGCGGAAGGCCTCGTACACCTTCTTGCGGCGCACCTTGAGGCTCGACGTCAAGAAGCCCTCTTCGATGCTGAGCGGGCGCTCGAACACGCAGAACTTCTTGATGGTCTCGTAGCTCGCGAGCTCCGCGTTGACCGCCGCGACGCGCGCCGCGACGAGCGCCGCGACGTCGTCGCCCCGCACCCTCGCCGCGGCCACCGCCTCGGGGTCGAGCCACACCCCGGCCACGAGGTAGCGCCGCGCGTCGCCGTACACCACCACGTGGGCGAAGAGCGGGTCGTCTTTGAACTTCAGCTCGATGTTCGCGGGAGGCACGTTCTTGCCGCCCGCGGTCACGAGGATGTCTTTCTTGCGATCGACGATCTGCAAGAACCCGTCTTCGGTGAAGCGCCCCACGTCGCCGGTCTTGAACCACCCGTCGTCGGTGAAGGCCTCGCGGGTCGCGTCGGGGTCTTTGTGGTAGCCGCGAAACACGCTCTCGCCGCGCGCCAAAATCTCGCCGTCGTCGGCGAGCCGCAGCGCGACGCTGGGCAAGGGCCGACCCACCGTGTCGAAGCGAAAGGC
This sequence comes from Myxococcales bacterium, assembly GCA_016792845.1. Taxonomy (GTDB): domain Bacteria; phylum Myxococcota_A; class Polyangia; order Polyangiales; genus JAEUKH01. The sequence goes on from JAEUKH010000041.1 coordinate 97,862, forward strand.
CTCGGCGCGGTTCAGCGTGAGGGTCGGCGAGCACTCGGTGAGGCCGTATCCCTCGATGATCAAGAGCCCGCAGGCGTGGAGCAGCTCTTTCACCTCGCGCTTGAGCCCCGCGCCGCCCGAGAGGCAGAACACCAGGCGCCCGCCGGTCACCGCCGCGAGCTTGTCGCGGCGACGCTGGGCGTCGGGCTCGGCGGCCACCGCCATGGCGATCTTCTCCCAGTAAGCGGGCACGCTCATGAAGACGCTCGGCTGCACCTCGGGCAGGCGCGCGAGCACCGAGCCCGGGTCGCAGAGGTAGCTCGTGAAGCCGAGGGTGTTACCCAAACACAGCTCGCCGAAGCCGAAGATGTGCGACATCGGGAGCCACAACACGTCGACCGGCTGCGCGTCGAGGAGCGGCCCGTTGAACTGCAACCAGTCGCGGCCGTTGACGCCCACGTTGCGGTGCGAGAGCGGCACGCCCTTGGGGTTGCCCGTCGTGCCCGAGGTGTAGAGCATCAGCCCCGGGGCGTCGAGGTCGAGGTCGCGCAGCGTGGCCTCGAAGCGCCCAGGATGCTCAGCGTCGCTCGCACGCCCGAGCGCCCGCGCGCGCCCCAAAGTCAGCACCCGCGCGTCGACCTCTGCAAAGGGCGGAACCGCTCGCCCCTTGGCGCGCAAGCCCGCGTGCACAGCGGCCACATCGAGGCCCTCGTCGAGGAGCACCACCCGCTCAAGCGAGCGCAGCGACGACCACGCCTCAAGCAGCCGCGAGAGCACCGCAGGGGTGTCGACGAAGACCACCCGCGCGTCGCTGTGACCCAAGATGTACGCGGCCTGTTCGGCGGTGCTCGCGGGGTACACCGGCACCATCACGCCCCCCGCCGCCTGCACCGCCAGCGCCGCCACGCCCCAGGCGACCCGGTTCGGCGCATACACCGCGCCGCGGTCGCCGGGCGCGAAGCCCAGGCCCTCCAAGAAGCACGTCACCTCGCGGATCGCCGCCGCGAAGGCGCCCCAGGTCACCGCCTGCCAGTCGCCGTCGGCCGTCGGCACCATGAAGCGCACCCGCGCGCGATGCGTCGGGAGCCGGTCAAACACAGCCTGCGGAGCCGCCTTCAACGCGAGAAAGGGAGTGATGTCCATGAGCTCTCAGTGCGCCTTTCGGAGCGGGCCTCGCCCACCCGCCAACAACCCATAATCGAAGCCGCCCGCGGCGTGAACCCTGGCCCCGCGAGCCCCCTCCGGCGAAGCCCCGGCGGCGACGCCCGACACGCGCCCGAGAGCCCCCCGCCGCCCCGCCGTCAGTTCGCCCGCGGGCCGTCGCCCCCGCGCGCCGCGGCCTCGCCCTGCCGCGCGTCGAGCGACGACTGAAGGTCGGCGAGGCGCTCTTCGAGATCGATCAGCCGACTCTGGATCTGGTTGAGCGCGTGGAGCGTGCGCTCCTGGTCGCGGCGCGTCGGCACCCCCATCGCCGCGAGCATCTCAGCCTGGGCCTTGTCGACCGCGGCCTTCGAGCGCATCACCGCGCTCATCGCGGCGCCCGCGGGGCCGAGCACGAGGGGGCTCCGCAGCACCGTCTCAAGGTACTTCGCGGTGGCGTTCTCCCAGATGTCGAAGCCCTTCTTCCAAAACTCCCAGGCGTTCATCGAAAGACCCTCTCTGTTGCCGAGGCGCCCCGCGACAGCGTCGGCGGCCCGACCGCCCCCGATCGCCCCCGGCGGCGCGGGCGCTTGTTGCGCTGCAACATCGCCCCAAAACCCGCCGAAATGCGCCTTCACCGCGGCTTTCTATGCCTCCTCGGCGGCCTCGTCAAGCCCCCCAATTGTGCACTGCAACAAGGCCGCGATGCTGCGGCTGCACACGGCCCGCGCATCGGTGGTACCGTCACGGGCACCATGAGCACCCGAGGGGCCTCGCAGCGCATCATCAAGAAGTACGGCAACCGTCGGCTGTACGACACCGCCGACAGTCGGTACGTGACCCTCGACGAGCTCGCCCAGAGCATCCGCGGGGGGGCCGAGGTGCGGGTGCTCGACGCGCAGTCGGGCGACGACCTGACCCAGCAGACCCTCGCCCAGATCATCCTTGAGGGGCGGGGCGCGTCGCAGTTTCTCTCGGTGCCCATCTTGACGCAGCTCGTGCGCATGAACGACGACGCCCTCGCAGACTTCTTCGGCCGGTGGATGACCGCCTCGATGGAGCTCTACCAGCAGGCCCGGGCCGGCGTTCAGAGCCTCGTGCCGTACACGCCGCTCGGGGCCGTCCCGGCGGCCAGCAACGCCATCTTGCGCCTCCTCGGCATCGGCCTCACCACCCCGTGGAGCGGCCCCCCCGGCCCCGGCTACGGCGCCCTGCCCATCAGCCCCCACCCTCACGACGGCTACGCCCCCGTCGCAGAGCCCCCGGCCGCTCCCGCGCCCCCTCCCGGCGAGACGCCCCCGGCCCCGCCCCCGTCGAACGACAGCGCCGCCCTCGGCGCCCTCAAGCGCGAGCTCGACGAGCTCAAGGCCGCCCTTCGCGGCGCTGCACAAATTTCGCCCCCAAAGGCCGCCCCCAAGAGGCCCGCTCAGATCTCAAAATCAACGAAGAAGAAAGCCGCTTCGAAGAAGTCACCCAGCCGCTCCGGCTGATTTGTGCAGTGCACAATAACCGGCCTTGACAGGGGGCCTCTGGGGGCCTATTTCGGGGCTACGCGGGGCGCGCCTTGCTGCACCGCAACATCGCACCGGGCGTGGCCCCGGCGAGCCGAGGGTCGGCATCGCCGTGGGGGCGCCGATTGCCTTCGATGAGGTTACGCTGATGAGCACCGAGAGCACCCCGACGAGCACCCCGACGACCCAGGCCGCGCCCTTCGCGTGGTTTCAGCAGCTGCCGGTGATGGGGGCGATGGGCGACGCGTGGCGACGGGCGATGGGCGACCACGTCGCGCGCACCCAGGCCGTGGCCGACCAGCTCGCGGCGGTGTCGGCCCAGGGCGCCGCGCACACCCGCACGATGATCGACGAGTCGGCGCGGCTGATGCACGACTCGGTGGCCTACATGACGACGCTCCAGCAAGAGTGGCAGCGCCTCGCGGTCGACACCGTGCGCACGATGACCGGCGGGGCGCAGAAGTAGCCCCTGGCGGCGACTCCGCCGCGCGTCTCACCCTCTGTCTTCGCCCTGAGGTCGCCCGTGATGCAAGCCGTTCTTGATCTGTCTTCGGCCCTCGTCGGGGCCTCTGTCGACGCGGCGCAGTCGCTGCTTTTGGGCGGGCCGGTGATGCCGCCGCCGACCCTCGCGCCCACCGCCCGCGACACGGTCTTCGCCGACGGCACGGCGCGGGTGTATCGCTTTCGCCGGGCCGAGGGCGCCCCCGCGGCGCCGCGGCGCCCGGTGCTGCTCGTGCCCTCGATGATCAACAAGTGGTACGTGCTCGATCTTCGCAAGGGCGCGAGCTTTGTTGAAGCGTTGGTGGCCGCCGGGCACGAGGTGTTTGTCCTCGATTGGGGCACGGCCCGCGACGAAGACCGCGACCTCACCTGGGCCGAGGTCATCGCGCGGCTCGCGCGGGTGGTGCGCTTTGTGCGGCGCAGCATGGGCGTCGACCGGGTGGGCATCCTCGGGTACTGCATGGGCGCGACGCTGTCGTCGATCTACACGGCGTTGCATCCGACCGAGGTGGCCGCCCTGGTCAACCTCGCCGGGCCCATCGATTTCAGCTACGCGGGGCTCTTGCGCGACATGGTCGACGCGCGGTGGTTTGACCCCGCGGCGGTGGCGGCCGCGGGCAACGTGAGCCCCTCGCAGATGCAGTCGGGCTTCACCGCGATGCGGCCGACGCTCACCGTCGCCAAGTGGTTCACGAGCCCCGACCGGCTCGTCGACAAGCGGGCCCGCGACAGCTTCTACGCCATCGACACCTGGTCGGGCGACAACATCCCCTTCCCCGGGGCGGCGTACGAGACGTACATCACCGAGCTCTACCAGCAGAACGCGCTCGTTCACGGTCGGCACTACGTGGGCGGCCGCCGCGTGGCCCTCGACGCCATCACCTGCCCGGTGCTCACCATCGGCTCCGAGCGCGACACCATCTGCCCGCTGGCGGCCGCCACGGCGCTGCACCAGCACGTCGGCACCCGCGACGTCACGGTGCTCACGGTGCCCGGCGGCCACGTCGGCGCGGTGGTGGGCTCTCGCGCCAGCGCGGCCCTCTACCCGAGCACCGCGGCGTGGCTGCGCGACCGCCTCGACCGGGTGTAAGGTTGCGCCGCACCGTCATGCAACGCCCTCTATTTTGTCTCTGGGTCTTCTCGCTCGGCCTCGCGCTCTCGGCCTGTGCGGGCACCGAGGTCGAGCCTCGGGCCGTCGACGCGGGCTTCGACGCCGGGCGCGATGTTGCAGCGCAACAAGACCAGGGCGCCGCGGCCGAGGTCGGCGTCGACGCCCCGAGCGTTGACCTCGGCGCCGACGACGACGCGGGCGCGCCGCCGAGCGACAGCGGGCTCTGTCGGGTCAACAACGACGGGGTCATCAACCGCAACGAGATGGCCTTTCTGGTGGGCGCTTCGGTGCTCTACGCGGTGAACGACACGGGCACCACCGTCGAGCCCGTCGACCTCGTGGGGGCGCCGCACCCCGACCGACCGATGCAGCGCCTCTGGAGCTTCTCGGCGCCGGTGATGAGCGACCGGCGCATCCTCGACGAGGTGATGAGCCCGAGCGGCCGGTGGTGGTCGTCGAGCTACGCCGACGCGACCTTCGCGACGGTGGCCGATCGGAGCACGAACCTCCTGGGCGTGTACCGCGTGAGCGACACCGAGCTGCAGCTCCTCGGCACGGTCTCGACCGAGGCCAACCGCACGAACCTCCGCTTCTCGCCGCCGGTGACGGTGCTGCGCTTCCCGCTGCGCGAGGGCGACACCTGGGAGCAGACCGTGAACGGCTCGGGCTTCGTCAATTTTACCCCGCTCAACAACGTCTCGCGCTTCACCAACCGCATCGACGCGGCGGGCGAGGTGCGCACGCCGGCGGGGCGCTTCCAGGCCTTGCGGCTGCGCACCGACCTCGACCAGTCGATCCCGCTGACGGTCTTCCGGGTGACCCGCCGCACCTTTACGTTTGTGTCAGAGTGCTGGGGCGTGGTCGCGCGGGTGATCTCGACCGACAACGAGTCAACGGTCGAGTTTCGGCGCGCCTCTGAGTATCGCCGCCTCGGGCTCTAGGGCACGGTAAGGTAGAGATGATTGTTGCAGTGCAACATGGTTGGCGCGGCCTGGGCCTGGCGCTCTCGTGCGGCGCCCTCGGGCTGGGGTGCGCGACCTGGCAGCAGCCCGGCGAGCGGCTCGGCGCGGTGCTCGGCGAGGGCGCGCGGTACGTCCACACGCGGCGCGACCGGGCGGTCTATGTCGAAGACCACGGGCCCCGCGACGCGACGACCACGCCGGTGCTCTTTGTGCACGGGTTCGCGAGCAATCACGACGTCTGGCGCCCGCTCGAACCCGCGCTCTCGCCCGCGCGCCGCACCGTCAACGTCGACCTCCCGGGCTTCGGGTGGAGCACGCGCACCGAGGGCGACTACTCGCCCCAAGCCCTCGCCGACGACCTCGACGCGGTGCTCGAGCAGCTCTCGATCGCGCGGGCCGACGTGGTGGCGCACTCGTGGGGCAGCTCGGTGACGCTGGCCCTCGCCCTCGGGCACAGGGCGCGGGTGCGGCGCATCGTGCTCATCGGCGGCTGGGTGTACGACGAGCAGATCCCGCCGTTTTTTCGGTGGGCGCGCACGCCCGGGGTGGGCGAGATGCTCTTCTCGGGCTTTTACACCGAGCGCCCGGCCGATCGCTTCCCGCAGGCCTTTGAAGACCCGTCGGTGGTGTCGCAGGCCCTGGTCGAAGCCATCGAGGCGTCGCTGATTCGCCCGGGCACCTCGCGGGCCGCGCTGGCCGCCGCGCGGGGTCAGGCCTTCCTCCAGATGGAGGGCCAGTACCGCACCATCGCCCATGACACGCTCTTGCTTTGGGGCGCCAACGACAACGTGGCCCGGCCGCGCTTCGGGCAGCGCCTCGCCCGCGAGATGCCCCACGCCCGCTACCACGCCATCGAGCAGACGGGGCACTTCCCCATGATCGAGGCCCCCGGCGAGACCCGCCGCGTGGTGACCGAGTTCCTCGACCGGCCGGAGCCCTCGCCGTGAGCCGCCCTTCGGTTTGGGCGCTCGCGCTCGCGATTGTGCACTGCAACATGGCCGCCCTGGCCCAGACCCCCGGCCCGCGCGGCAGCGAAGACAGCGCGCTCGTCCGTGAGCCTGCGCGCGACGCCCCGGGGGTGACCCCCATCGACGAGGGGCTCCGGGCGACGGCCAACACCCCCGACTCGCGGGTGCGCATCGAGGGCTTTCTCCGCACCCGCGGCGACCTCGCCAACAACTGGTCGCTCGGCGTGGGCCCGGGGCCGTCGCGGGTCGCGCTGTGGCCCATGCCATACACCGCGCCCGGCGCCACGCAGACCAACCTCGACATGCGGCTGCGCCTCGACACCCACGTCGACGTCGGCTACGGCGTGAGCTTTCACGGGCGGCTCCACGCCCTCGACAACCTCCGTTGGGGCTCGACCCCTGACGGCGAGTTCGCGGGCGGCTCGATCAACCAGCGCGGCCCCGCCGACCCCATCGCCGTGCGGCAGCTCTACGGGCAGGTGCTCTTGCCCTTCGGGGTGCTCTCGGCGGGTCGCATGGGCGCCCTCGTCGACTGGGGCACGGGCTTCTACGTCAACGCGGGCAACGGCCTCGACGACGATTTCGGCGACGTGGGCGATCGCCTCACGCTCACCGTACCCCTCGCGGGCCTCTTGTGGACGGCCATGTACGAGCTCAGCGCCTCGGGCCCCTCGGTGCAGGCGCTGCGGCCCGAGCTCGCGCCCGGCTTCGACATCGACCCCAACGACGACGTGCGCACGGTGGCCCTGGCGGTGTCGCGCTACGACCTCCCGATCACCCGGCGGCGGCGCCTCACGGCGATGCGCACGACCTTCAATTTCGGCGCCGTGGCGAGCTACCGCTGGCAAGACTACGACATCGCCGCGGGGGCCTCGCCCTTGCCGCGCACGGCCCTCACCCGCGACCTCACGGCCTTCACCGCCGACCTCTGGGCGCGGCTCGACGTGGGGCACTTCACGCTCGAAGCCGAGCTCGCGTGGGCGCAGTTCAACATCGGCAACGCCTCGCTCGACCCCGCGGCGCGGGTCGACATCGCGCTCACGGGGCGGCAGCTCGGCGGCGTCGTTCGGGCCGACTGGCGGCAGAGTCAGCGCTTCTTCGCGCGGCTCGAAGCGGGCTTCGCCTCGGGCGACGACCGGCCCGGGTTTGGGGCGCGGCCCACGGCCACCGGCGCTGCGCAGCCGGGCGACGTCGACGGGCCGCAGTTCGACCTCACCCGCACGCCCCGCGACACCAACGTCGACAATTTTCGCTTCAACCCGAACTACAGGGTCGACCTGATTCTTTTTCGGCGCCTCATCGGCACGGTCACCGACGCGGTGTACTTCAGGCCCATGGCGCGGGTGCGGCTCGGGTCGATGTTTTCGCTCGAAGGCGCCGTGATCGGCTCCGCCGCGATGGCCGCGAACAGCACCCCTTCGGGCGCGGCGCCGCTCGGCATCGAGACCAACGTCGGGCTCATCTACGAGCAAGAGCACGGGTTCGTGACCCGCCTCGATTACGGCATGCTCGTGCCGCTCTCGGGCTTCCGTGACGTGGCCCGGGGCGTCGACCCGAGCCTCGCCCACGCCCTCCACCTCGTCATGGCCTTCCGTCTGTAGGAGAATTGCTGCGATGCAACATCGCCCTCAGCTTGCACTGACCGTCGCGCTCGTCGGATGCCTCGCGGCCTGCGCCGCCGAGCCTTCGGAGCCGCGCACCGACGCGGGCGCCGACGGCGGGGGCTTCGTGGTGCTCCCTGACGGCGGCGCGGTGCCGCAGTGTCGCGGCAACCGAGACGGCGTGATCGACCGCGGCGAGGTGACCTTCTTGCCCGGCGTCGAGGTGCGCTACCGGGTCAACCCTGCCAACTCGGTGGCGCGACTGTCGACCCGCGGCGCGATGCAGGGCGGCACCCGGGTGTGGGATTTTCGCGACCCCGCGGGCGAGCTCGTGTCGCTGCGGCTCGAGCGCACCGAGGGGCAGTGGTTTACGCCGCGCTTTGCGGGCGCCGAGTACGCGGCGCGGCTCGACCCGCGGCAGCCGCTCTTGGGGGTCTACCGGGCCACCGACGCGGCGGTGTTTCTCTTGGGCGCGGCGGGCCCGAGCGCGTCGTCGCAGACCATCATCCCGTACAACCCACCGCTCGAAGTTCTGCGCTTTCCGCTCCGCGTGGGCCTCGAATGGACGGCCGAGGCCACCACCCAAGACGCTCAGGTCGAGGGCACCCCGGCGGCCTCGCGCGACACCTACGCCATCGCCGTCGACGCCCGCGGCACGGTGCAGACCGAGGCCATCACCTTCACCGACGCGCTGCGGGTGCGGGTCGAACTGACGCAGCGCTTCCCCGCGGGGCCGGGCACCCGGCGGATTCAGTACCTCTGGCTGGTCGAGTGTTACGGCGAGGTGGCCCGCGCGGTGTCGCGCGAGGGCGAGCTCGACCCTGACTTTACCGAAGCGAGCGAGTTTCGCCGCCTCGGCCTCTGAGCCCCAAGGCACCGCCCGAGGCGCGCCCCGCGTGGCGCGACGGGCCATCGCGCCGGGCTTTGTGCGCGACCGCGTTGACAGGGCGTCGATGGGTGTCTCACCTTCACGCTCCGGTGTTGGCGCGGCGTCGAGTCTGGGGCTTTGTGTTGGGGTGCTGCTTGGGTTGCGCGCGCGCGCCGGTGACCCCCGCCGACACGCTGCGCGCCTACGCCGCGGCCCTCGAAGCCCAGCAGTACAGCGACGCCTGGCAGCTCTTGTCGAGCGAGGCCCGGGCGCTCGTGCCGTACGACCGCTTCGAGGCCCTGGCCCGCGCCCAACCCGAGTCGGTGCGCGACACCGTCACGCTCTATCGCGCCTCGTCGAGCCCTCGGGCGACCGCGCGGCTTGAGCTGGCCAACGGCGACGCGGTGACCCTCGTCGAAGAGCGCGGGCAGTGGCGCCTCGACCCGGCGAGCCTCGATTTTTACGCGCAGAACACGCCGCTCCAGGCGCTCAGGTCGTTTGTGCGGGCGCTCGAACGGCGGCGCTACGAGGTGCTCGTTCAGCTCGCGCCCAGCCAGGCCGTGGCCCAGATGGAGCAGCTCGCCCGCGAGGGCGACGCGGGGCAACGGCGGGCCGAAGACGTGCTGCGCGAGAGCTGGGAGGGCCCCGAGGCCGCCAACGTCGCGGGGCTCGTCTCGCGGCTCGAACACGCCCTCGAGCGCGGCGTGGCCATCGAGGTGGTGGGCGACCGCGCGACGCTGCGCTACGGCCCCGGCGCGGCCTCGGTGGCGCGCCTCGTGCGCGAAGACGGCTTGTGGAAGATCGAAGACCCCGAGTAGCGTTGTACGTAATTTTCACCGCCGCCCGCAGCTGTGTCTTTGACGAGAGAAGTGACGCCACGATGAGCCCCGAAGAGAAGCAGCACCGCCGCATCGCGCTTGAGACCGAGCTGAGTTTTGTGCGCAGCACCCTCGAAGCCGCGCCGATGCGCTTGAGCTTCGAGGGGCCGCTCCGTGAGCTCAACGAGCGCCTCGCGGGCCTCAACGCGCTCGGCGAGCAGCTCGCCCGGGCCCGGGCCCGCGGGTACGTCTGGGGGGGCGATCTTGAGGGGCAGCGCGGCGAGGTACAGCGCCTCGCGGGGCCTGCCCTTGAGCTCGCGCGGGGTGAGATCCATCGCGCGGCGAACGCGCTCCGGGCGCGGGTCGACAGCGCCAACCGCAGCGCGCGGGCCATCAGCGGCGACGTGTTTCGCAATGAGCGTGCGATCCAGAGTCTGGCCAGCGATGTGCGCGGGCTCGACAACGCCATCGACGCGGCCGAGACCAAGGTGCGCGAGAGCACGGGGCTCTTCGCCCGCGCGTTCGACGCCATGGTCGGGCAGCTCAAGCGCATCCACGAGACCCTCGACGCCTTCGAGCAGGGGAGCTTCAAGCTCCAGCCCGAAGAGAACCCCCTCGCGGTCATCAAAGCCACCTGGGAAGACTCGCCGCAGGGCAAAAAAGAGGGGCTCCTCTTGCTCACGGCGCACCGCATCCGCTTCGAGGCGATCGACGAGGTGGTGCTCGAACGCTCGCTGATCTTCTTCGCCTCGCGCACCGAGAAGCGCCGCACCCTCTTGATGGACGCGCCGGTCGGATACCTCTCCGGCAGCGACGACTCGGAGCGCGGTCTGATCATGAAAGATCAGCTGTTGATCTTGACCTTTCGCATGGCCACCGGCGGCTTCGCGCGCTGCACCTTCGAGGTCGAAGAGGTCTCGGCCAAAGAGGCCGACAGCTTCCTCGAACAGATTCGCTCGGGCGACCTCGAACGGCAGCGCTACCGCGGCGCGATGCCGACCCTCAGCAACGTCGGCGTGCCGGTGCGATGGCCAGAGAGCTGCAACCAGTGCGGCGCGCGCCTTGAGCCGCCCGTGCGTGGTCAGACGTACCTCACCTGCGCGTACTGCAACGCCAAGCACGACGTGGTGCTGGGTGAGGGCTGAGCCATGTTGCGCTGCAACATGAGCCCCTGAGGCTCGGCTCAGCCTGGGGCGGCGGCGGGCGAGAACAGCACCTCGCCCGAGCGGCCGTCGACCTGCACCGGATCGCCGTCGCGGGCCACCTGAGCGCCCGATTCGGCGTCAAAGACAGCCCCCTCGCGCAGCCCGACCCTGAGCCCCGTGCAGCCCGTCACGCACGCGACCCCCAGCGCCCGCGCCACGATCGCGGCGTCGCTGGTGAGCCCCCCGGAGGCCGTGACCAGGGCCGCCGAGGCGCGAATCGCCGGGGTGTCTTCGACCTCGGAGTCGTGCAGAAAGAGGGCCACCCGCGCGCCCCCCGCGGCCGCCGAGAGGGCCGCCTCGGCCCCGATGGCGACCACCGCGTCGACACGCCCCGGCGAGGCGCCGAGCCCGCGAAACGCGGCCCTCACCGTCGCACCATCTCGCGATGCAAGATGTCATCTTCGAGGTAGGTCTCGCCCTCGCCCACGAAGCCGAAGGCGCCGTAGAACGCTTCGAGGTGGGCCTGGGCCGAGATGCGCACCGCCGCGCGGGGACCGTAGGCGGCGTCGAGCCGCGCGAGGCTCTCGGCCACCAGGGCGCGCCCGAGGCCTGTGCCGCGCACCTCGGGGGCCGTCACCACGCGGCCGATGCTGCACTCGGGGTACTTCACCCCGGGGCCGAACAGGCGGGCGTAGGCGCTGAGGGCGCCCGAGGGCCCGAGGCACCAGAGGTGGACGGCCTTCGGGTCGGCGCCGTCGGCGTCGAGGTAGGGGCAGCGCTGCTCGACGGTGAAGACCCGCTGTCGCAGGGCCATGATGGCGTAGAGGGTCTCGACGCTCAGCGACGACCAGGGCTGGTAGATCCACTCCATTGCGGGCGAGACCGTGGCGCCTTCGTGCTGGTTTGGCAACGGCATTTGAGAGAGCCTCGCGGGGCATGGCGAGCCCCCACAACGCGCCGGTGATGGTGCCCCTCGACGGCGCGCGGCTCGTGCTCACCCGGAGCCTCCGCGCCCGCCAGCGCCTCGCCTTCGCGGCCCTCTCGCTCGCCGCGACGGCCTTGCTCGCGACGGGGCAAGGGTGGTGGCTCGTGGCGGTGCTCGGGCTGAGCGCGGGGCTCGCGGCGTGGCAGCTCCGCGGGCGGCGCGGGTGGCCCGCCGAGGCGGCCCCGCTCAGCGCCTCGCGGGAGGGCATTTTTGTGCGCCGCAACAAAGTCATCGACGGCGCCGACGTCACCCGGGCCATGGTGGTGTCGCGGCGGGGCGACACCGAGGTGGTGCTGCACCATCGGCGCCTCTTCGCGATCACCGTGGCGGTGCGAGACCGGGCGCAGGGCGAGGCGCTCGTGCGGGCCTTGGGGCGCGACGTCGATCAGGCGTCGATGGCCTTCCCGATGCAGCCCGCGGTGTCGAGCGTGGCGCCCGCGAGCATCGTGGTGCCGGCGGGGCTGGTGGCGCTGCTGCGGGCCTTCCCGATCGCGCCGGCGCTGCGAGTGGCGGTGCTCGGGGCGCTCGCCCTCGTGCCCTTCGCGTGGATGCTCCTCGCGCAGCTCCCGTGGCGCCTCACGGTGGGCCGCGACGGGCTCTTGCTAGAGCGCTTCGGCAACCGACGGTTTATCGCCCGCGACGAGATCGTCTCGGTCGACCTCCGCCCGCCCTACGTCAGGGTCGCGCTCCGCGACAAGCGCGTCGAGGCCTTCGAGACCAGCTTCTTTACGGGCACCTTCGCCCAGGGCTGGTCGCGCGCCGACTCGGCCTCGGCCTGGCTCGAAGCCCTCGCCGACCGCATCGCCCGGAGCCTCGCGCTCGCCCCCGAGGGCGCCGCCCACGACGACCCCGCGCTCTTCGCCAACGGCCGACAATCTCGGGCCTGGCGCGAAGCCCTCGAAGCCCTCGGCGACCAGCGCGACGCCGGGTACCGCGACCCCTCGGGCCGCCGCGACACGCTCTGGCGCATCGCCGAAGACCCGCGCACGCTGCCCGAACCCCGGGCCGCCGCCGCCGTGGCGCTGAAGCAGAGCCTCGACGACGAGGGTCGCGCGCGGCTCGACGCCCTCGCCCGAAGCAGCGCCGAACCGCGCGTCCGCATGGTGATCGACGCCGTGCTCGACGACAGCGCCCGAGGCCTCGACGACGCCCTCGACCGCGTGCGCGACGACCCCGAGCTCAGGCACCTGCGACGGGGCCGCTAGGGCGCTGCTGCGCTGCAACAAACCCTCTGCTGCGCTGCAACAAAGACGGGGGCGGGAGGCTATTCGAGGGCGTCAAAGCGCGCGAGCTGCCCCACGCGGTCGGCCACGCGGCCGAGCAACCGGAGCCGCGAGGCGCGGAGGGTCTCGTCTTTGTCCATCACGAAGACCTCGACGAAGAGGCGGTCGACGGGGGCGCGGAGGGCGCGGGCGATCCAGGCCATGGCGCCTACGAAATCGCGGGCCGCGAGGCGCCCCTGGAGCTCGGTCTCGGCGGCATCGAAGGCCTCAAGGAGCGCCACCTCGGCGGGGTGCGAGAGCCGCGCCCGGTCTTCGGCCGTGAGGGCCCCGGCGGGCGCCTCGCGCGAGATGTTGAACACGCGCTTGAAGGCCACGGCGAGGTCGGCCGCGGCGGGGGTCTTCCAGAAGGCATCGACCGCGGCGACGCGCTCGTCGACGTCGACGGGGTCATTCTTGCCAGCGGCCATGCACGCGGCCACCGGGTCGCGGCCCGAGCGCTCTTCGAGGATGCCCTTCAGGCGCTCGGACACGAAGTCGACCACGGGGCCCACGATAGCCTCGGGGTTCTCTGCGAAGGCCCGCCTGGCCGCGGTGTCGGGGCCTTCGAGGTAGACCGCCACCACGGCGCGGGTCGCCTCGGCGAGGTCGAGCCGGGTGCGGTGAGCGAGCACCGTGCGCAAGATCGCGATGGCCATGCGACGGAGGCCGAAGGGGTCTTCGCCGCCGGTGGGGCGCAGGCCCACGCCCAAGCACCCGACGAGGGTGTCGAAGCGGTCGGCCAGGGCCACCGCGGCGCCGAGCTTCGAGGGGGCCACGGCGTCGCCCGAGCCGCGCGGCTGGTAGTGCTCTGCGATGGCCGCAGCGACCGCCGCAGGTTCGCCGTCGTGCCCCGCGTAGAAGCCCCCCATGAGCCCCTGAAGCTCGGGGAACTCGCCCACCGCGAGGGACACGAGGTCGGCCTTCGCGAGGGTCGCGGCGCGGGCCGCCTCGGCGCCGTCGCAGCCGAGCTTCGCAGCGAAGAACGGGGCCAGCCGCGCGAGCCGACGGGTCTTGTCGCCGTAGCTGCCGAGCCGCGCGTGGAAGGTCACCGCGTCGAGCGAGGGCACCCGGTCGGCGAGGGGCGTCTTGCGGTCTTGGGCCACGAAGAAGGCCGCGTCTTTGAGCCGCGCGCGCATCACGCGCTCGTTGCCGCGGCGGATGGTGTCGGGGTCGAGGGCGGTGTTCACCACCGTGAGAAACAGCGGCAGGAGCCGCCCGCCGGCGGGGTCGCGCTGGGCGTCTTCGAAGCGCTTCTTCTCGACCGCGAAGTACCGCTGGTGCCCGCGCATCACGCTCTCGATCAGCGCGTCTGGGAGCGTGAGGTAGCTGTCTTCGAAGCGCCCCACCACGACGTGCGGCCACTCGACCAGGCCCAACACCTCGCCCTCAAGGAAGGCGTCTCGCCGAAGGTCGCCGCCCTCGTGCGCCGCCGCGGCCTCAAGGCCCCCGAGCAGCGCCACCCGACGCGCGTCGGTGTCGGCCAAGACCTTCGCCACCGAGAGCCGCGACTCGTACACGTCGGCCGACGCGATCTCGATGCGCTCTGGCGCGAGGAAGCGATGCCCGTAGGTCACCCGACCCGCCGTGAGCTCGGCGAACTCGAAGGGCACCACGGTCTCGCCGTGCAGCGCCACGAGCCACTGAATCGGCCGCCCGAAGGCGGTCTCGCCGTCGGCCCAACGCATCGATTTGGCGAAGGCGATGCGTCGACACGCCGCCGCCAGCACCCCGGGCAAGAGCGCGGCCGCGTCGGCCCCGGGCGAGCGCTTGCGCGCTTGGAGGTACCGCCCTTTGGGCGTCTCGACGATCGAGAGGTCATCGAGCGAGACCTCGTTCTTGCGGGCGAAGCCCTCGGCGGCCTTCGACCACCCGCCGTCTTTGCCCTTCGCCGCGCTCTCGGCCGGGCCGAGGATCTCTTCTTCGCGGGCCTCGACCCCGTCGGCCACCCCGGCCACGAGCACCGCGAGGCGGCGCGGCGTGCCCAGAACGCGGACATGGCCGTGGCCGAGCCGCGCGCGCCCCAACTCTTCGGGCAAGAGCTTCTCTAGCTGCCCGAGGGCATCGGCGAGAAACGAGGTGGGGAGTTCTTCACATCCGATTTCGAGGAGGAGCGTCTTCGTCATGGCCTTGGCGTCGCGGCTGCCTTGGTAGCAGAGAGCGCCGCGCCGCGTAAGAGACACTTTCGGCCTCGCGGCACCCGGCGCGGGCGGCGTCGCGGTGCGACGAAGGCTTGCCGGGGTCGGGCCGCATTGGGTACCTTCGGCAGAACACGCATGGTGGCACCTTCGACGGCCGATCTGGGAGCATCGAGCCCTACACCCCTCGCCGTCGGCGCCTCGATCGGCGGTCGCTTCGCGATCGACGGCTTCGCGAAGCGTCTGGGTGAGATCGGGCTTTATCAGGCGCACGATCAGAAGACGAAGCGGCCGGTGTCGGTGTGGGCCATGACGCCCGGCGCGCTCACCGACGCGCAGGTCGAGATGACCCGTCGGGCCGTGCGGGCCGCGGCCACCATCGCGCACCGCGATCTGGTGTCGCCCTTCGGCACCTTCGTGCTCCCCTCGCCCGCGGGTGCGACGCTCTGCATCGCGACGGAGCCCTTCGGCGAGCTCTCGCTCGGCGACCGGATGGACGCGCTGCGCAAGGCCGGGGCGGGCTACACGCTCGAAGAGGCCTACCCGTACATTGATCGCATCGCGTACCTCTTGGGCATTGTGCACCGCACCATGGCCCACGGCTGCGTGGCGCCGCACCTCATCCGCATCGAAGGCGACCGGGTGCGCCTCGCGGGGCTCGGGCTTCTCACGCCGCTGGTGGTGGCCAACGCGGTGCCGCTGCATTACATCGCGCCGGAGGTCCGCAACGGCGCGATGCCGAGCGCGCAGAGCGACCTCTACACCTTGGGGGTGATCCTCCACGAGATGCTCACGGGTCGGCGGCCGCACCCTGACATCCCGCCGTCGAGCATCGTGCAGGGCCTCTCGCCGGCCTTCGACGTGATCTTCGAGAACTGCATCGCGCCGGCGCCGAGAGACCGCTTCCCGACCTTGGCCGCGTTTCGGCAGGCGCTCTCGGCGATGTTGGGCCCGGCGGTGACGCCCGCGCGCGACGAAGACGAGATCCCGGTCGAGTTCGACCTGAGCGCCGTGCACGGCCCGCCGCCGCCCTCGGGCGCCTTCCGCGCGCTCTCGACGGTGCCCGTGGGCGACGACATCCCGGTCGAGTTTGACCTCAGCGTCGACCCCTTGGCCTCGCCCGGCGTGAGCCCCGTCGAGGCCGAGCCGCGGGCCACCGACGCCGACCTCGGCACGCTCCTCAAGGCCGTCACCCGCAACGACGCCGACCGCTGGATGTTCGCCCACAACGGCCTCGACCACGGCCCCCTCACGGCCCGCGACCTGATCGCGGCGATCACCCGCGGCGAGGTCGCCGAGACCGACCTCGTCACCAACATGGACACCCGCGACGCGCGGAAGCTCCTTGAGTGGCCGCAGTATCGCGAGTTTGTCGAGACCGCCCGCGAGAAGCGCCAGAGCGCCGCGCGCAAGGCCGCCACCGTCGAGGCCCTGGCCGAAGAGGGCGCCGCGAAGAAATCGAAGGCCATCATCGCCGCCGCGGGCGTGTTCGCCTTCCTCGCCTTGGGCGCCGTCTTCTGGATGACCGTCGGCCCGGGCGCCCGCCGCCAGCGCACCGCCGCCGAGATCGACTCGCTCATCTCGCGCGGCGAGCTGCGGGTGCAGACGTCGAACATCGTGTTGCTCCCGCCTCCGCCTCCGTCGGCGCGACGCAGCGGGGGTGGCGGCGGCGGCGGCGCCGGGGGTATGAGCTACGAGGCCGCGATGTCGCAAGCGGTCGACTACAACTTCGGCGGCGCGGGCCCTGGGGGCGGCACCCTCAACGACAGCGAGATCATGCGCCCCCTCAACGCGAGCCTCGGCCGCCTCGCGGGCTGTCTCGGCGACGGCAGCGCGCGACAGGTGCAGCTCCGCATCGCCATCGGCGGCAACGGGCGCGCCATGGGCGTCACCGTGGCCAACGGCTCGGCGGGCCTCAAATCGTGCGTGGGCGGCGTGATCCGCGGCCTCTCGTGGCGGGCCTTCGGCGGGCCGCGGGTGGGGCTCTCGTGGAGCTTCGGCTTCTAAGCCTCGCGGCGCTCGTCGCGGCCTGCGAGGCCGAGGTCACGGTGCTCGACGGCCTCACGCCCCAAGAGGCCGCGCGGCGAGTCGAGGCGCTGCGGCGCGACCATGTTGCGGCGCAACAATTCCCAAGCGTCGAGGGCGCGGGGTGGCGCATCGCGGTGCCCGCCGGCGCGGTGTCGCGGGCGCTTCCGGGGCTGGTTCAGGCGCTCGACGAAGACCGGGCCGCGCGTGCGGTCTCGCTCGGCCCTCCCTTGCCCGGAGAGGCCACCGCGCTGAGCCTCGCACGCGCCGACGCGGCCCGCTGCGAGGCGGTGTCTCGGAGCCTAGAGCGCCTCGCGGGGGTCGCCTCGGCCCGAGTGACCCGAAGCCTGCCGCTCTGGCCTGATTTGAGCCTCGCGCCTCCGACCGAGGGCCCCCGCGTCTCGGTGGTGATCGCGGGCCGCGAGGGGGTCGCGGTCGACACCGAGGCGGTGCGCGCGGTGACGGCTGCGGCGCTCGACGTCTCGGCCGAGAGGGTCACAGTGGCGGTCGCGCCAGCGCGCCACCCGGAGGCGCCTCTGGGGTCGTTGACGCGGGTGGGGCCTTGGCGCGTGGTGGCGGCCGACGCGCCCTCGCTGCGGGGCACCCTGGCGGCGTTGTGGGTCGGGTACATGCTAGGCGCCGCGGCCGTCATCGTGCGGCGGGCGCGCCGACGCCGTCGGGGACCACCGACGACGACGCACCCACAAACGTGAATGCGCCAACAAACACGTCCAACACGCGACGGGCGACGGGCGACGGGCGACGACGGGCGACCACAAGGGTCGCCCCTACCGCGATGGGGACACGTATCGTGACGGGTACGGGCAGGCCTTGTGCCTGCCCGACGACGCCGCACCGACAACCGTGAATGCGCCAACCAACACGGCCGACGGGCGACGGGCGACGGGCGACGGGCGACGGGCGACCGGCCGACGGGCGACGGGCGACGACGGGCGACCACAAGGGTCGCCCCTACCGCGATGGGGACACGTATCGTGACCGGGTACGGGCAGGCCTTGTGCCTGCCCGACGACGCCGTCGCCCCTACCGCGATGGGGACACGTATCGTGACCGGGTACGGGCAGGCCTTGTGCCTGCCCGACGACGCCTACCGCGATGGGGACACGTATCGTGACCGGGTACGGGCAGCCTGATGCCTACCCGACGACGCCACACCGACTTGGGCGTCACGGGAGGGTCACGGCGACCCCTTGGCTCTCGACGTCGTCCCAGCCGGCGGCGGTGACGACCCAACGACCCGGGCCGAGGGTCACCGCGGTCGCGCCGCTCGCCACAATTCGCTCGACCACCCAGCCGTTCACCCCCGACGGAACGTAAAACACCCACCCGCGCACCGACGCCATCGACGGGTGCGAGAGCGTCACCGCGCGACCGCTCGCCGCCACCCGCGGAGGCGCCAGCGTCACCCCGCGCCGCGACGCCACCGGCGGCGGAAGGGCCGGGCGCTGATAGAACTCGCGCCGCAACAAGTCAGCAACCCCGAGCCGGTTCGTTCGCAACGCGTCGAGGGTGAAGAACACATTGCCCCTCGCCCCGCGGCCCCGTTCGGCGCGGGTCAGCGTAATTTGCCGACCGATCTCCTCGGCGGTCCACGCGCTCGAGCTCCCGAGGCGCGAGAGGGCGTTGCCGCCGAAGACCGAGCGGCCGTCGCGGGTCGTCTCAGCCCACCACCGCACAAGCGGCCCGTACGCCTGGGCCGTCTGGGTGCTCGGCCAATAGAGCTGCGGCGCGAGGTAGTCGACCCAGCCTTGGCGCATCCAGTGGGGCGCGTCGCAGTAGATGCTCGCGAAGGCGTCGAGACCCGAGATGCCCACGGGGTTGCCGGGGCGCCAGATCCCGAACGGAGACACCCCAAAGCGCGCCGTCGGGCGCACCGTGGCCACCGTGCGGCCCACGCGCTCGATGAGCCGGTTCACGTTGTCGCGCCGCCAGTCGGCCAGCGAGAGCGTGCCGCCCCCCGCGCGAAACCGCTGGTAATCACCGTCATCGGCGAAGGGCACCCCGGCCACCGGGTAGGGGTAGAAGTAGTCGTCGAAATGGATGCCATCGACCGCGTACCGACGTGCGATGTCTTCGACCACCGCCACCGCCCGGTCTTGAACCACCGCGAGCGCAGGGTTCATCACCAAGATGTTGTTGTAACTGATGCACGCCGCGGGGTTGGTCACGCTGATGTGCGGCGCCACGCTGCTGTTGGTCGCCGAGGTGCGGGCCCGGTACGGGTTGAGCCAGGCGTGGAGCTCAAGCCCCCGGCGGTGCGCCGCCTCGACCGCGTACGCGAGCGGGTCGTACCCGGGGTCGCCGCCCTGACGGCCCGTGAGAAAGCGGCTCCAGGGTTCGAGCTGCGACCGGTAGAGGGCGTCGCCCTCGGGCCGAACCTGCAAGAGCACGGCGTTGAGCCCCGTCGCCGCGGCCACGTCGAGGAGCCCGTCGAGCTCGCGCTGCTGCTGCGCCGCGCTCAGCCCCTGACGGCTCGGCCAGTCGAGGTTTGACACCGTGGCCACCCATGCCGCGCGAAACTCGCGCTCGTGACGCACCTCGACCAGCCCCTCGCCCGCGTCGCCGCCGCGATCGCCAGACGCGTCGACGGCCCCGTCGAGCCCGCCGTCGCGCCCCGCATCGGGCGTCACCGCGCTCGCCCCGTCGACCCCCGCGTCGACCCCGCCCTCGAGGGCGCCCGCCTCGCCGCGCGGCCCCGCGCCGTCGCGCCCGAGGTCTGCCGGAGCCCCCGCCTCAGGCCCCAGGTCTTCGCCCGCTTGCACGTCCATGCCCCGCGGCCCGAGGTCGGTCATCGCGGCATCGCTCGCGGCCTCGGCATCGCCGCCGCATCCCGCGAGGCCGAGCGACAGCACCGCCGCGAGCGAGGCCACGCCAATTTGCCCTGAGCTCCACGCTGCACGCACGGCCCTGAGAGAAGCGCCACCTCGGGGCCCGTCGCAAGGGCGAATCGTCAAAGAAACTGCTGCACCGCGAGGGCCCGATCGGGCATCTTCAAGGGTGCTGTGACGACCCCCGATCGACGCTTGTCTCTCGACCAGTGGCGAAACCTGCGCTTCTCTCCTCCCGCGGCGGCTCCGCTGATCGAGCCCACGCTGCCCGCGACCCGGGTCAGCCACCCGGCGGTGCTCGGGCCCGACCAGAGCCCCGACCGGCAGTGGCATCTCTGGGCGCACTCGCAGCTCGGCATCGACCACTACACCGCCCCAGACGGGCTCCGCTGGCAGCGCCGCGAGCTCGTCGCCGCCGGGGTCGAAGAGGCCTCGGTGCGTCGCGTGGGCGAGGGCTTCGTGCTCGCGTACGCCCGCCCGCGCCTCGGCGCCCTCGACCTCGGGGCCCAGTCGCGCTCAGACCTCGCGCTGCGCCGTTCTGACAACCTCCTCGATTGGGCGCCGGCCTCGCAGGCGCTCGTGCCGGGGCTCCCGTGGCACCGCGAGGCGGGCTTTGGGCGTCGCTTGGGGTCACCCCAGCTTGTGCCGCACGGAGGGCGCTACCGGCTCGTCTACACCGCCGGGGCGGTCGCGGCTCCGGGCACCGGCGCGCGGCTTGCGCGGTATGTGGGCATGGCCGAGGGCGACGACCTGGGATTGAGCTTTGTGGCCCACCCGCAGCCCATGGTGCAGCCCACCGCCGAAGACACCTGGGCCAACCTCGCCGTCGGCCCGACCCGTGTCTTCGAGGCCCTCGACGGATGGGTGGCGCTCAGCGTCGCCCACGCCCTCACCCGCGAGGCGACCCTGGCCTCGGCGGTGCGGCTCCTCATCAGCGACGACGGCGTGTCGTTCTCCCCCAGCCCGTGGCCCCTCTTCGTCGCCGACGGCGCCCCCTGGCGCGACGGTCGCCTCGGCGGCATCGACGCCGTCGTCGTCGCCGACGCGCTGCACTTGTATTTCAGCGTCGAGGGCCGCGCCCGCCTCGTGCGCGAGACCATCGGCCGGGTCTCGGCCCAACTCCCGGGCTGAGCCCCTCGGCCGCGCTCCGTTGCAGTGCACCTGACCCCCGGGTGCGCTCCATTTGCGGCCCATTACCGTGCACCTGACCCCCAAGTGCGCCCCATTTGCGGCCCGTTACAGTGCACCTGACCCCCAGGTGCGCTCCAGTTGCGTCTCGCTGCGGTGAAAAGGCTCGACACCCTCGGGGTCGCCCCGGGCGCAGGTCGCAGCCCGATGCGCCCGGGGGGCTCCGCAGGGGGCTGCGGTCACGTCGGCGCCGGGTCTGCGGTGCAGACGGAGGCCCAAAAACACCGCCCCGCAGGGCGCCGGAGCGCCGCGGGGCGAAGCGAGTTCAAGAAAGCGCGATCGGTCGACGGGCGACGATCAGAGGAGCTCGTACGAGGCGAAGAAATAGGCCAGCTCGCGGGCGGCGGCGCCGGGCGAGTCGCTGCCGTGGGTGGCGTTCTCGCCCTTTGAGGCGCCGAAGAGCTTACGGATGGTGCCCTCGGCGGCGGCCGCCGGGTCGGTGGCGCCCATGGTCTCGCGCCACTTGGTGATCGCGCCTTCAGCTTCGAGGGCGAGCACGAACACCGGGCCGCGCGACATGAACGCGCAGAGCTCGCCGAAGAAGCCGCGCTCTTTGTGCTCGGCGTAGAAGCCCTCGGCCTGGGCGCGGGTGAGGTGGATGCGCTTGGCGCCGCGCACCTTGAAGCCCGCCTTCTCGATGTGGGCGAGGATGGCGCCGGCCAGGTTCTTCTCAACGGCGTCGGGCTTGATGATGGCGAAGGTGGTCTCGATGGCCATGGGGATGCTCCTTTTCGTGACGACCTGCGTGGTGCGTCGCGTCGGGCGCCCCACTAGTACAGCCCTCTCGCGGTGTAAAGTGCCTCGTGCGGCCCAAACGACAAACCCCTCGCTCACCCGTGTGAACGAGGGGTCGTCGCGCGGCGCCCGCGGCGGGGCGCTGCGGCGCGGCTCAGCCCTTCATCATCGCGACGAGGGTCTCGGCCATCTGGGCGGGCGTGGGCGCCACGCGGATGCCCGCCGACTCCATGGCGGCGATCTTGTCGCTGGCCTTGCCTTTGCCGCCCGAAATGACGGCGCCGGCGTGGCCCATGCGCTTGCCCGGCGGCGCAGTGGTGCCTGCGATGAAGCCCGCGACGGGCTTCTTCATGTTGGCCTTGATCCACTCGGCGGCGCGCTCTTCGGCACCGCCGCCGATCTCGCCGATCATGATGACCCCGTGGGTGTCGGGGTCGTCGTTGAAGAGGGTCAGCACGTCAATGAAGTCGGTGCCGTTGACCGGGTCGCCGCCGATGCCGACGCAGGTCGACTGGCCGATGCCGAGGGCCGAGAGCTGCCCCACGGCCTCGTAGGTGAGCGTGCCCGAGCGCGACACCACGCCGATGTTGCCGACCTTGTGAATGTGCCCCGGCATGATGCCGATCTTGCACGCGCCGGGTGTGATGACGCCCGGGCAGTTGGGCCCGATGAGGCGCAGGTCTTTGTTGAGCCGGTGCTCGAGCGCGCGGCGCACCTTGAGCATGTCGATCACCGGGATGCCCTCGGTGATGGCCACGATGAGCTCGACCCCCGCGTCGGCCGCTTCGAGGATGGCGTCGGCGGCGCCCGCCGGGGGCACGAAGATCACCGAGGCGTTGGCGCCGGTTTGCTTCACCGCGTCGCGCGCGGTGTTGAACACGGGCACGCTGCTCTCGAAGGTGGTGCCGCCCGCGCCCGGGGTCACGCCGCCGACGACCTTGGTGCCGTAGGCGAGCATCTGCTTCGCGTGGAACGAACCGAACTTGCCCGTGATGCCCTGAACGAGGAGCCGGGTGTCTTTGTTGACAAGAATCGCCATGACGTCACCCTCTCACTTCGCCGCCACGAGGGCGCAGATCTTCTGAGCACCGTCGAGCATGCTCGACGCCGCGGTGATGGCCAGCCCGCTCTCGGCGAGCAGCTTGCGGCCTTCTTCGACGTTGGTGCCTTCGAGGCGCACCACCAAGGGCACCGTCAACCCGAGCTTGCGCGTCGCGTTGATGACCCCTTGGGCGATCACGTCACACTTCATGATGCCGCCGAAGATGTTGACGAAGATGCCCTTCACCTTGGGGCTCCTCAAGATCATCTCGAAGGCCTTGGTGACGGCCTCTTCGGTGGCGCCGCCGCCCACGTCGAGGAAGTTGGCGGGGGTGCCGCCGCAGTGGGCGATGATGTCCATCGTGGCCATGGCGAGGCCGGCGCCGTTGACGAGGCAGCCGATGTTGCCGTCGAGCGACACGTACGACAGCCCCGCGTCTTTGGCCTCAAGCTCGGTGGGGTCTTCTTCGCCCCGGTCGCGCAGCACGTCCCACTCTTTGTGGCGGAACTCTGCGTTGTCGTCGAAGTTGATCTTCGAATCGAGGGCGATCACATCGCCCGACTCGGTGGTGATCAGCGGGTTGATCTCAAGGAGCGAGCAATCTTCTTTGATGAAGAGCTCGTAGAGCCCGGCGAGCACCTTGGTGAAGCGCCCCACCTGATCTTTGCTGAACCCGAGGTCGAAGCCGAGCTTTCGGGCCTCATACGGCATGAGCCCCACGGCCGGGTCGACCCACACCTTGAGGATCTTCTCGGGCGTGTGCTCGGCGACGTGTTCGATGTCCATCCCGCCTTCGACCGAGGCCATCACGACCACCCGGCGCGAGTCGCGGTCGACGAGCATGCTGAGGTAGAGCTCTCGCGCGATGGCGAGGCCCTGCTCGACGTAGACGGTGCGCACGACCTGGCCGTCTTCGCCGGTCTGGATGGTGACGAGCTTGCCGCCCAGGATGCGCCAGGCCGCGTCACGCGCCGCCTCGGCGCCGCCCTTGACCACTTCGACGCCGCGGGCGACGACGTTCTCGCCCTTGTGGACCTTGCCCTTGCCGCGGCCGCCCGCGTGAATCTGCGCCTTCACCACCACGACCTTCGAGCCGGTCTCTGTGATGAGCGTCTCGGCCGCCGCGAAGGCCGCCTCGGGCGTGCTGGCCGCGATGCCGCGGGGCACCGGCACGCCGTAACGCTTGAAGATCTCTTTGCCCTGATATTCGTGAATCTTCATGTCACTTCGACCAGAGCTTCTTGGCCACGTCAACCACGCCGCGGACGCTCTCGGCGCTCTTGGCGAGCATGTCTTTCTCGGCGTCTGAGAGGCCGATCTCGACGATCTTCTCGATGCCGCCGCCGCCGATCACCACGGGCACACCGAGGTAGAGGTCGTTGTAGCCGTACTGCCCGGTGAGGTGCGCCGCGGCGGGCAAGAGCCGCTTCTGGTCGAGGAGGTACGCCTCGGCCATGGCGATCGCCGCGCTGGCGGGGGCGTAGTAGGCGCTGGTGCCCATGAGCTTGACGATCTCGCCGCCGCCGCCGCGGGTGCGCTTCTCGATGGCGTCGAGCTTGTCGCTGGCGATCACCTGGCTCACCGGCACGCCGTTGATGGTGCAGTAGCCGCGGGCGGGCACCATGTCGTCGCCGTGGCCGCCGAGCACCATCGCGCGCACGTCTTTGACCGACACGCCCGCCTCGGCCGCGAGGAAGTACTGGAGCCGCGCCGAGTCGAGCACGCCCGCCATGCCGGCGACCTTGTTGGCCGCGAAGCCGGTGACCTCGCGGAAGGCCCACACCATCACGTCGAGGGGGTTCGAGATGACGATGGTGAACGCGTCGGGGCAGTACTTCTTCGCGTTCTCGGCGACGTTCTGGATGATCGGGAGGTTGATGCCCACGAGGTCGTCGCGGCTCTGGCCCGGCTTGCGGGGCACGCCGGCGGTGATGATGAGCACGTCGCTGCCCGCGACGTCGGCCCAGTCGCTGGTGCCGCTGATGGTCGCGTCGTACCCGAGCACGGCGCTGTTCTGCGAGAGATCGAGGGCCTTGCCCTTGGCGAAATCTGCCTTCGCGGGAATGTCGAAGAGCACCACGTCGCCGAGCTGTTTCGATACCGCGAGGTTGGCGAGCTCGCCGCCGATGTTGCCGGCCCCGATGAGGGCGATCTTGTTGCGCTTGGCCATTGTCTCTTCTCTACCAGCGTGAGTGTGAGGGTTTCTGCGTGCAGGCCGCGCACCCTCTCGGCACGCGCGACCCGTTTTGGCGCGCGGACTTTGCACCCTTCACCCCCCCGCGTAAAGCCCCACCGCGCCCCGCGCCTTCGCCTTCTTCAGCCCCTCGCCGCCGCGGTCTCGCGGGCCCTCTCGTGCGGCCCAAATGGCGCGCGGGCTGCTGAGCCTTCGCCCAACAACCCGCGACACCTGCCGAGGGGCGCATCACGCGGCGAGGCGGCGCCCCGCGGCGATCACATGTGGCTGATCACCGCGTCGGCGAACTCAGAGCACTTGACCTTCTTGGCGCCCTCCATCATGCGGGCGAAATCGTAGGTGACGGTCTTGGCGCCGATGGCGCCGTCCATCCCCTTGATGATGAGGTCGGCGGCCTCGCGCCAGCCGAGGTGGCGGAGCATCATTTCGCCAGAGAGCACCACCGAGCCGGGGTTGACCTGGTCGAGGTTGGCGTACTTCGGCGCGGTGCCGTGGGTGGCCTCGAAGATCGCGTGGCCGGTGACGTAGTTGATGTTGCCGCCGGGCGCGATGCCGATGCCGCCGACCTGCGCCGCGAGGGCGTCAGAGAGGTAGTCGCCGTTGAGGTTGAGCGTGGCGATGACGTCGAAGTCTTCGGGGCGGGTGAGCACCTGCTGGAGGGTGATGTCGGCGATCGAGTCTTTCACCATCAGCTTGTGCTTCCACTTGCCGGCGCCGTGGGTCTCCCAGAGCTTGAGGGCGGTTTCGACCTCTTCGACGAGCTCGCGCTGAAAGTCTGGCGGGGCCATGTCGAAGCCCGGCTCGACGAGCTTGGCGTTCTCGATCGCCGAGAGGTTCGGGTTGGCCTCTTTGTTGCCGAGGATCCAGCTCTCGCGTTGGGTCACCACCTCGGCCCTGAAGTCGCGCGCCGCGAGGGCGTAGCCCCAATCGCGGAAGGCGCCCTCGGTGAACTTCATGATGTTGCCCTTGTGCACCAGGGTGACGCTCTTACGCTTCTCGCGCAGGGCGTACTCGATGGCGGCCTTCACGAGCCGCTCGGTGCCCTCTTTTGACACCGGCTTGATGCCGATGCCCGAGCTCTCGGGGAAGCGGATCTTCTTCACCTTCATCTCGTTCTGGAGGAAGGCGATGACCTTCTGGGCGTCGGCGGTCTGGGCCTCGTACTCGATGCCCGCGTAGATGTCTTCGGTGTTCTCACGGAAGATCACCATGTCGACCTTGCCGGGGTTCTTCACCGGCGAGGGCACGCCGTTGAACCACCGCACCGGCCGGAGGCAGACGTAGAGATCGAGGAGCTGACGGAGCGCCACGTTCAGCGAACGGATGCCCTTGCCCACGGGGGTCGTGAGGGGCCCCTTGATGCCCACGAGGTACTCTTTAAAGTCTTCGACGGTCTCGTCGGGGAGCCATGAGTCAAAGAGCTTCTTGCTCTTCTCGCCGGCGTAGACCTCATGCCAGTGGATCTTCTTCTTGCCGCCGTAGGCCTTGGCCACCGCCGCATCGAGCACCCGGACGCTTGCACGCCAGATATCGGGCCCCGTACCGTCGCCCTCGATGAAGGGGATGATGGGCTGATCGGGCACGTTCAAATGGCCATCGGCCCCGCGGGTGATCACCTCACCAGACTGGGCCCTCGGGAACACTCGGTTCGACATTCTGCTTTCTCCGCTACGCTTGCGCGATGAAACGCGCATGGGTTCGCTGCAATCGCGGCGGTCGCATAGCACCCTTCGACTCCGCCGTCGATCCCCGACCGAAGTTGCGAGAGCGCCCGCGCGAACTTTGTGGCAAGGTCGGCGCCCCATCGCGTCCGCGGTGGGTCAAGCGACACGACCTCTTCGATGAACGACGCGCCCACACCGCCCGATGCCCCGCCCCGAACGGCGCCCTCTGCCCGCGCCCTCCGCGCCGAGGCCCGGCGCGAGGCAGCCGAGGCCCATCAACGCACCTGGGCGGCGCGCTTCGGGTGGATCGCCGGCGGCACCGTCGGCATGGTGGGCGGCTTCTTCGTCACCTGGGGCCTCGAACGGGGGCTGCTCTCGGGGCGGGTGACCGACCCGACGGCGGCGGCGGCGCGGGCCTCGTCGGTGCTGGTTCCGCTGTTGTTTCTGGCGGGCGCGTTGGGCGGGCACGCCTTGGGCCACGAGGGCGGCCGGGCCAGGTACCGTCTCCTCGGCGCCGCGGCGGGTGTGGCCCTGGCCGGCGCCGCCTGGATCTTTCTGGTCGTCGCGCGATAGTGTGCGGCGGGGTGACGTACGCTTTCGTCTCGGGGCGAGAGAATACCGCGGCAAAGGGTACCGTTTGAGTGCACCTGGCGCCTCTGTGGGTACTGCGAGGGAGTCTGAAGTGATGAAAATTCAACGTGCAGGGTTGTGGGCCATCGTCGCGTCATCGGCAGCGTTGGCGCTCGCGTCGGGTGAAGCCCACGCGCAGTGGGTCCGGCAGGCGCCGCCGCCGGTGCAGAACGAGCAGCGTCCGCCGCCGCCGGGCCCGGGCCATGATTGGTATCCGGGTCACTGGGCGTGGGCGGGCAACCGCTACGTCTGGCAGCCCGGGCAGTGGGTTCAGAACCCCGACCGGCAGTGCCGCTTCGAGCAGGGCCGTTGGGTCGCCCGCGGGGGCCAGTGGATGTGGCGCGAGGGCGGCTGGCGCTGTCGCGGCGGCTTCAGGCAGTGGCAGGCCGGCGGGCAACCCCAGCCGGTGGTGCAGCCCCAGCCCATGCCGGGCCAGTGGCAAGGCCAGCCGCAGGTGGTGCAGCCCCAGCCCATGCCGGGCCAGTGGCAGGGTCAGCCGCAGCCCATGCCGGGCCAGTGGCAGGGTCAGCCCCAGGTGGTGCAGCCGCAACCGATGCCGGGTCAGTGGCAGGGTCAACCCCAACCGGGCTGGCAGCCGCCCCCGCAGCAGCAGGTCATCGTGGCCCAGCCGCCGCCGCCGGTGGTGGTCGCGCAGCCGCGCCCCGGGTGGGCTCAGCCCGCCCAGGCCGTGGTGGTTCAGCCTGGTCAGCCCATGCCCCCGCCGGCGTACATCGCCCCGCGCTGAAGCGCCCTCGCGCACCTCGACGAGGGCTCTCAAGGGGTCACTCGTCGGGGTTCAGCCACTGCTGACGCAGCGGATACGTTCGCACATCGTTGGCGACATACTCAGCAAAGACCGCGCTGTTCAGCAGGCGCAGGCCCTTCTCGTGGAAGACCGTCGCGGCCGCTCGGTTGACGTAGCCGCCCGACATCGCGTCGATGCCTTCGAGCGAGGCCACGAAGGGCGCTTCGACCAGGGCCCGGGCCGATTCGGCGTTGAGCTTCCACCCGCGGATCGAGAGGTGCCTGAGCGCGGGCAAGGGCGCCGCAGACTTGAGCGCCGCGATGGCCTTGGGGTGCGACGCATACACGCCGCCGAGCACGAGGCTCTCGCACGCGTCGAGGTGACCGCTCGCGAGAAGGCCCGCGAGGTGGTTGCCCGCGATGCCGTCGACGCGCAGCGCCTTGACCCCGCGGAGGAAGCGCGCGTCAGCCCA
Source organism: Myxococcales bacterium (assembly GCA_016792845.1). Lineage (GTDB taxonomy): Bacteria > Myxococcota_A > Polyangia > Polyangiales > JAEUKH01. The sequence goes on from JAEUKH010000041.1 coordinate 126,392, forward strand.
CGAGGGCTTGGTCTTGAGGCTCCACGCGCCGAGGTCGAGGCGTTCGAGCGACGCGAGGCCGCGCCCATCGAGCAGCGCGATCACCTCGGCCCAGTCGGCGTCGCAGTAGCTGAGGTTCAACGTTCGGAGCGCCGAGAGATGCGCTGACCCGAGGAGCGCCGCGCAGCCCGCCGAGCCGAGGCCCTGCCCCATCAGCATCAGCGTTCGCAGCGACGGCAAGGCGCCTCGCGCGAAGGCCTCGGCGCTGACTCGGGTGAGCCGCCCCGCGGCGTCGTTCGAGCGAATGGTGAGCCAGCGGAGCTTCGGGAGCCTCGGGTTCTCAGCGAGGGCCAATGCGCCCGCATCACCGATCTCGTTGGCCGACAGGCACAGCGCCTCAAGGGTCGGAAACGCCCGCCCTTTGAACAAACGCTCGGCGCCCTCGGGCCCGAGCTCATTGTACTCGGCTTCGAGCGAACGCACCGGGTGGTGGGTCAGCACCTCGGCGAGCCGCGCCCCGACCGCGGCGCCCGCGAGCCGTGCGTTGTCGAGCTTGAGGTGCTCGAGCGTCGCGGCGCCTCGGGTGAGCGGCGCGAGCTCGTCGGCCGAGATCTTGATGCCGTAGGTCGTGAAGCTCTTGAGCCGCGCGCCGAGCCCCGCGCCCCACCAGACCGCGGTCGAGAGGCCCTCAAGGTTGCCCTGGGTGAAGTCGGTCACCGAGAGGTGCTCGACGTGTTCGAGACGCGCGAGGGCGGCCCACTGTTCGACCGTGGGCATGCCGCGAATGCTGAGCTCGCGGAGCATCGGCAGCGACGCGACGGCCGCGACGGCCTGGGCCGGGGTCTCGAAGCTCGCGGTGGTGACGCGGCCCGCGAGGTCGAACTTCTCGAGCTCGTCGGGGTTGTTCCATTGGCAGGTGCTGACCCAGCCTCGGTAGGCGTCGCGGTTGCCGGCCTCGTACGCGCGATCGAGCCGTCGCGAGGTGTAGTGCCAGCAGCTCGGCCACGCTGCGAAGCGCGCCTTCGCGTGCGCCTCGGCGGCCTCGGGGTGCTGCGCTTCGGGCCACGCGCTCAGCATCATTTCGAGCGCCCCGCGACGCTCACCTCCGGCCTGTTCGAGCACCTCGTCGAGCCACGCCCGGCGCGCGTCTTCTGACGCGTCGAAGCGCGCCGCGGCCTCGACGTCGTCGAAGTACAGCACCGGGATGTTACGCTCGAAGGCCTCGGCCGCGGCCTCGTGATCGTCGCGCGCGATGACCAGAAACCCGTGCCCCTCGAAGGGCGGCGAGAGCTTCACAAAGCCCTCGAAGAAGGCCCGCAGACGCTCAGCCCGGGGGCCCTCGCCCTTCACCGAAAACGGGTACCCCCAGTGAAAGCTCGTGATCGGTCGGAAGGGTCGCGCGATCGCCACCGGCGGCGTCGCCTTCGGCTTCCGCGGCGCGCGCGGCTTGGGCGCGGCCGGGGCGCGGCGTTTGGGCTTCTTTTCGGGCGTCTCTGTCATCGAAGCGGCACCTCCTCTTCGGGTGCGCCGCGCCGCCTCACCGTCGACACGTCGGCACCCGAAGCCGCGACCCTACGCGACGCTCAGGTGCCTCGAAAGAGCTGCTGGTAGTAATCGTCGAGGGCCGCGATGCCCATCTGCGAGAAGAAGGTCGAGTAGGCCATCCAGATGGCGATGCCGTTGAGGTCTTTGAAGATCGGCGGCAAAAACCGCGGGGGGCGCACCACGCCGTCGCTCACCCGGGCGAGGAGCACGGGCACGTCTTCGTGGGCCACCTTGCCCGCGAAGAGCATGCGCACGAGCTCGGGGCGGCACGCGCGGATCGCCGCACGGATGAAGTGAAAATTGGTCACCAGACCCTTCGTGTACGCGAGGTCTTTGGTGAAGGGCGCGCCGCCGTTGAGGGTGCCGCCGCGGAAGACGCGCTTGGCCGCGTTGAAGCACTCTTCTTCTTCGTAGCCCTCGGTGCGGTGCCACTCGAAGACGTCGATGAAGTCGGCCCCGTCTTCGGCCTTGTCGATGGCGATCACCCGGTCGTTGAGGCGGCGCGCGCGGCGGGGGTGGCTGCGGAAGGTGAGCACCTCCATCAGCGCCGCGAGGCCCTCTTGCACCGCAGTGGTGCGCGGCGGGCCCTTGGCGAGCCAGCGCGCGACGTGCTGCGAGGCGCCGTTCAAACTCGTCGCGACGTGGACCCACCCCTCGTGCACTTCGAGGATGTCGACGTCGACCTTGCTGAAGCGCGCCGCCCCGCGGATCTTCACGTAGTCGCTGCCCGCCGCGGCGTCTGAGACGATGCCGTCGTCGAGCGAGACGTGCACCGCGTCTTCGCCGAAATACTCTCGAAACCGCCCTTGCAGCATCTCGACCACCTGGGCGCTGTCGAGGTTGCGCTCCTCGGCCGGGCCGAGGGCGGCCTCGTCGAGGCTCGTCAAGAGCGCGTAGAGCGAGTGGGCGATGTCGCGGATCGTCGTCTGCCCGTCGGGGAAGGTGTCTTTCGGGCTTCCGTAGAGGCGACGCGCGTAGCCGTAGAACTCTGGCCGCCCCCGCGCGAGGAGCATCTTGCACACGTCGCGGTACTCAAGGCACGTCGCGCGGAGGATGCGCGCGAGGGCGTCGCCCGCGCCGAGGTCGCGCCGGATGTCGTCGGCGAGGAGCTGAAAATCGCGCGCCCGCGCCGTAGGGTCGAAGCCGAGGTCGATGCGCGCGTACCCCTCGGCGTCGGCGCGCGGCAGCTCGCGGTACCGCGCCTTGCGGAATTGCTCCCAGGCGCCGGGCTCCCACTTCACCGCGTTCAAAATGCGAATCGGCGCTTGTGCGCGGTTCACGCGGTCGGCGTAGAGCGCGATCTTCTCTTTGTACGAGCGCCAGAAGCCCTCGGCCGGGAGCGGCATCGGCAGCGGCGGCGGCAGGCTCGTGCGCAGCACGTCGTCGTCGTCGGGCTCGCTCTCGGGCGAGGGCTCATCGAAGTTGGCCGCGGGGGTCTCGAAGACCTCTGGCGCGAGGGTCGCCTCGACGGGCGGCTCTGCGCGCTCGACGGCCTCGCTCACTCGGCTCACCCGCGACGCCGAGGGCGTGGTCTCTTGCCCCTCTGCGCGGGCGTCGCTCCGCGCTGGATTTTCTCTCGCCCGCGGCATCGTCACGCACCATAGCCTTGCTCGAAAGCGCAGCACAACTCTCGGCCCAAGGCGCCGAACGTCAAGGCTTAGAGCTCTCGCGCGGGGGCATCGAGCGTCGCGCGCAAGAGCAGCGCGTCTTCGCCGTCGTCGTAGTAGCGATCGCGCCGGCCGACCTCGACGAAGCCGAGCGACGCATAGAGCGCGCGGGCCGCGGCGTTGCTCGGGCGCACTTCGAGCACCGCCGAGCGCGCGCCGTCACCCGCCGCCCACCGCAGCGTCTCTTGCATCGCGATGCGGGCGTGACCGCGGCGCTGGAAGCGCGGCGCGGTGGCCACGAAGAGCACCTCGACCTCATCGGCCACGCGCCACACGTTGATGAAGCCCGTGACCTCGACCGCGGCCGCCTCGTGCCACTCGGTGACAAAGATCACGGCCCAGCTTCGGCTGAGCTCGGCGGCGAGCTGGTCGTGCGGGTCGTGACGGCCGAAGCACTGCCCCTCGATGGCGGCGAGGGTCTCGAGGTCGGCAACGGTGGCCCGACGGATGCGTAGCGCGCTCATGGCTGAACTCAGGGCTCGCTTGTGGCCGCGAGAGGCGCCGCGACGCAAGGCCATTCTCGCGACGGGTTCGAGGCCCGACCCGCGCGGCCTACGGGTCGACGAAGACCCGCACCCTGACGCGGCTCCCGAGGCCGCGCAGGTAGAGCCGCAGGGCCGCGGGGTAGCGCGCCTCGATGAGCCGCTGGCGGATCACACGCCGGGCCTCGCCGAGGGTCGCCTCGGCGCGGTACCCCTGGGCGAACTGGCCTGACTCGAAGGCCTCGCGTACGGCGCTGTCGTCGGGCTCGATGAGCCGCGGGTGGCGTTCGAGGAGCCACGCCTGGGCCACCGTGCGGCGCCTGAGCAGTGTGTCAAACTCGCTCGCGGTCAACCCGGTAGCGCTGAGGAGCGCGGCCACCCCGGGGTCGCCGCCGAGCTGCGCCACGACGCGCTGACGGGTCTGCGAGAGCGCCGACGGGTCGGGGTCGCCCGCGCCGCCGCGCTCGGCCTCGCGCACCACCGCGAGCTCGCCGAGGAGCCACTCCAACACGGCGGTGCTGACCGAGCGATCGACCGCGGTGGTGAGGGCCTCGGGCGCGCCGCGCATCTGGAGGTCTGCGCGGAGCAAGAGCACATACTCGCTGCGAAGGGCGTACCGGGGCGCGATGCCGCCCTCGGGTTCGAGCGAGGCGATCACGGCGTCGACGGGGTGCTCGCCGGGGGTGAGCCCGCTGCGCAGCACCGCCTCGGCGCCGGTGACTTGGAGCGCGACGCCGAGGGTGAGCGCCGCCAGCGTCGCGAGCACGGGCTCAGCCCTTCGACGGGCCGTCGCTGCCGCCCACCGGCGCGTCGTCGCTGCGGAAGTTCTTTCGGTCGCGCAAAAATTCGAGGAAGGCGATGGCCGTCTCGATCTCGCGGGTGGGCACGAGGTCGGCCGCGTCGCGGAGGCGGCGACGCATGCCCTCCATGCCGACCCGGGCGCGGCGCAGCATCGCCACGGCCTCGTCTTCGGCGCTCTCGCCCTCGGCGGCGGCCTCGGGCGCATCGGGCGGCGGCGGCACCCACACGGGCCGCGGCACGGCCTCGACGTTGTGGGCTTCGAGCCACGACTCCATGCACGCCTTCAGCCGGTCGGTGCGAAACTGAAACCACCGCTCGCGGTCGGCGGGGAAGCTCATCAGCACGTCTTTGAAGCGCCGAAACGCGCCCTTGCCGTCGATGGCCGACACGAGCCGCCCGCGCAGGTCGGGCTCGGTCACCGTGGCGATGAAGCGCTCCATCCAGCGGTACTGCTCGCGCGACGACACCGGGTCGACGCGCAGATACTGGGTGTCTGCGGCGATGCGCTGGTGCATCGCCGGGTCGGCCACGCCGTCGACCACCCGCAGCACCTCGCCCGTGCCGACGTGGAGGTACGAATGCACCTCGGGCGCGTTGTTCTCAAACGCGTCTTCGAGGGCCTCCCATGAAATTTCAAGCCGACGTCTCTCGGCCTTTGGTGCGTCGCTCATGCCCTGCTCCCTGAATGCTGGAGGGCCCGCGCCACGGCGACCTTCCACCGGTGGCGAAGTTGCTCGGCCGCGGCGGTCTCGGCCGACGGCGAAAAGGTACGTTCTACGGTCAGCGCCCCTGCGATCTCGTCGCGCGAGGTGACCATCCCTGCGCCGATGGCGGCGAGCATCCCCGCGCCCATCGCGGTGGTCTCGACGACCCGCGGCCGCACCACCCGGGTGCCCGCCACGTCGGCCTGGATCTGAAGCAAGAGGTCGTTCGCCGCGGCGCCGCCGTCGGCCCGCATCGACGCGATGGGCGCGCCCGCGTCGGCGGCCATCGCATCGACGAGGTCGGCGATTTCGAGCGCGATGCCGTCGAGGCACGCCCGCGCGATGTGGCCCCGGGTGGTGTCGCGCCCGAGGCCCGTGAGCAGCCCCCGCGCGGCGGGATCCCAGTAGGGCGCCCCGAGGCCCGTGAGCGCCGGCACGAACACCACCTCGCCCGCGTCGGGCACGGTGCGCGCGAGCACCTCGATCTCGGCCGAGCTCGCGATCAAGCCGAGCCCGTCGCGGAGCCACTGCACCGCGGCCCCGGCCACAAAGGCCGAGCCTTCGAGGGCGTAAACCACTTCGCCTGGGATCTCCCACCCGATGGTGCTCAGCAGTCGGTGCTTCGAGGGCACCGGCTCGGCCCCCACGTTCATCAGCACGAAGGCCCCGGTGCCGTAGGTGCACTTCACGTCACCCTTCTGGAAGCACCCCTGCCCGAAGAGCGCGGCTTGTTGATCGCCCGCGATGCCCGCGATGGGGATGCCGTCAGGGAGCCCCGCGAAGCCCTTGGTGCGCCCGAACACCCCTGCGCTCGGCACGACCTCGGGCAAGATCTGCCGCGGCACCCCGAGGGCCCCGAGCAGCGCATCATCCCATTGGCGGGTCTTGAGCGAGAGCAGGAGCGTGCGCGACGCGTTGGTGACGTCGGTCACATGGGCGCCGCCGGTGAGGTACGACACCAGCCAGGTGTCGATGGTGCCGAAGGCCAGCTCGCCCGCCGCGGCGCGAGCCCGAGCGCCCTCGATGTGGTCGAGAAGCCACGCGATTTTGGTGCCCGAGAAGTACGGGTCGAGGAGGAGCCCCGCGCGCTCGTACACCAGCGACTCGACGCCCTCTTCGCGAAGCGACGCGCACATCTCGGCGGTGCGACGGTCTTGCCAGACGATGGCGCGGTGCAGGGGTCGGCCCGAGCGCCGCTCCCAGAGCACGGTGGTCTCGCGTTGGTTGGTGATGCCGATGGCCCCGAGCCGGTGGGGGTCTTGGCCCCAGAGGCGCAGCGCCTCGGCCACCGCGGTCTCGACCCCGGCGGCGATCTCGACGGCGTCATGCTCGACCATGCCTGGCCCCGGAAAGTGCTGCGGCACCGGCACCGAGGCCCTGGCGTGAACCGCCCCGTGGAGGTCGATGACGAGCACCGTCGTGCCCGTCGTACCCTGGTCGATCGCGAGGATATGGTCGCCCATCACATTGCCCACGCGATGATGTATCGGCAAGCTCGCCCTCGTAGCAAGCGCTCTCGACATCGACAGATCACGATGCACAATGGCGGTCAGGCGTTGGCGCCGACCGCCGCCGTCTGGGCGCGGCGGTGCGGCGGGGCCTTGAGGGCGCTGCCGGGTGGGCGAGCGCGAGAGCGAAGGTGAAGCGATGAGCCGCGAGGAGTTCGAGAAGGTCGTCAAGGCGATGCAATCTGAGGGCGTCGCGCTCTCGATGCCGAACTTGATGGTGCGTACAGAGTTGCCCCGAGCGGTGATCGAAGAGTGGCTGGCCGAGCTTGAGCGCGGCGGCACCGCGCCGGGCACCGAGGGGGCATCGCGCGCGCGACGCGGCGACGCCCGCGACACCACCCGCACCGCCGTGGGCGAGGCCCTCGACGAGCTCGAGAAGCTGAAATCGCGGGCCGACGGGCTGCGCAAAGAGATCGTCGACAAGGCCACCGAGAAGGTCGTGAAAGAGACCCTCGGGGTCGACCTCGGCCTCGGGGGCGCCGGGCGCAAGCGCAAGAAGGTGTCGCCGAGGTCGCAGAAAGACCTCCGCATCGCGGGGCTCTTGGGGCTCCTCGGCGGGCCCTTCGGGTTCTTCTACGCGGCGCCGATGCTGACCGCGGGGCTCGTCTCGGCGCTTTACCTCGTCGCCTTGGTGGGCTTGAATTTTGTGCCCCTGCTCGGCACGGCGATCTTGATGTACGCGGTGCCGATTGTTCACCTCGCGAGCGCGGTGGTGAGCGCGGCGTATGCGTGGCGCTACAACCGCTCGGGCAAGCGCGGGGCGCTCATCCCTGCGAGCGACGACGCTGAGTCGTGACAGGCGGGGCGCGGGTGCGCGTTGACGAAGGGCCGACGCTCACCTACCACACAGAGCGATGAGCGATTCGGCCGAGCTTTCTTCTCTCGCAGCGCGGGCTTTGTCTCGCCGACATCTGTTGGTTCTCTCGGGGGTCGCCGGGGTCACCGGCGCCGCCGCCGCGGGCTGTGACGGCGACGACCCGCCCCTCGCGGGGGCTTGTCCGGTCTCGGCCGACGCGAGCGTCACGGTGCCGACTGACCCGCCGATGTGCGGCACCGAAGATTTCGTCGCGGCGATCGCACTGAGCGACCTGCCCGCGGGCTGCATCCGTCAGGTGTCGCGCCGCAACCCGACGCTGCGCGCCTTCCTCATTCACGACGCCGCGGGCATCTACGCGATGACCTTCGTGTGCACCCACACCGGCTGTTTTTTACCGCCGCCGGTGACCCGCAACGGGGTGTCGGTGATCCAGTGCAACTGCCACTTCTCGGAGTTTAGCCTTGAGGGCGTCCCGGCCCAGGGCTCGGTGGCGACGCGGGCGCTCGAGCAGTACCGGGTGCGCATCTGCGACGGGCTCGTGTACGTCAACACCCGCGACATCGTGCCTGCGGGCACGCGCGTCCGCCCTGACGGCACGACGGTCAACCCCGACGCCGGGGCGAGCCTCGACGCCGCGATGTGATCACAGCATCGGGTAGCCGCCCGCTTCGAGGAGCGCCACCACCTTGGTGAGCGGCAGCCCGATCACCGCGGTAAAATCATCGCCGCGGATCGTCTCAAAGAGCGCGATGCCGCGGGCCTCGACGCGGTAGCTGCCCGCACAATCGAGGGGCGCGTCGGCCTCGACGTAGCGCCTCAGGGTCGCCGCATCGAGGGCCCGCATGGTGAGCGCGTGAACGTCTGTGGCCTCGCCGAGGTAGCCCGTCGCGGCCCTCACCACGGTCACCGAGGTGACGAGCTGGTGGGTCTTGCCCGAGAGCCGCACGAGCTGCGCCACGGCCGCGTCGGCGGTGCCGGGCTTGTCGAGCCGCGCGCCGTCGAGGGTGGCGATCTGGTCGCTGCCGATCACCCACGCGTCGGGGTAGAGACGGCTCACCGAGAGGGCCTTCTCGCGCCCGAGGCGCTGCGAGAGGGCCGCCGCCCCGAGCGCGGCGTGGGCGCGCTTGCCGGCCTCTTCGTCGTAGGGCGGCGCGACGGCCTCGAAGGGCCGCCCGAGGCGCTCAAGGAGCATCTTTCGGTAGCGGCTGGTGCTGGCCAGAATGAGCGATGTTGTCATGGTGAGGGCTCGGACGCGGCGCCGGGGTCAACACCAGCGGGCGGGCGCGACCCAGCCACCGTGGGCCTCTTCGAGGGCCAGCGCAACCGCGAGGGTGAGGTGGTCGGCGCCTTGGGCGGCGACGAGCTGGAGACCCGTCGGGAGGCCGCGCGGGTCGAGCCCCATGGGCACCGAGGTCGCAGGCAATTCGAGCGCGTTGACGAAGCCCGTAAAGCCGATCGAGGGGATGCTCAGAAGCGGCGCGTGATGCCGCGGCGCGATCTGGGGGAAGGTCGGCATCACCAGCACCGTCGGGCCTTCGAGGAGCCGCGCGAGGGTCTCCCGGAGGCTCCGCAAGGCGGCCCGCATCGCGGCCTGGCGGCGCGGCAAGAGACCCGGCAAGGCCTCGACCACGCAGAGCCCCAAGGCCGCCAAGGTGTAGGGCGGACGCCCCAAGAGCGCCGCGGGCAAGCGCCCCAGGGCGCGGGCGGGCGTGACGGTCTCGCCGGCCCCCAACAAGGCGCCGAAGGCCTCGGCGTTGCCGTCGTGCATGCACGCGCTCCAGATCTCGAAGGCGTCGCGGAGGGCCGTGAGGCGGAGGCTCGTCACCCGCGCGCCGCGCGCACCGAGCGAGGCCACCGCGCGGTGTTGCGCGTCGCGGAGGGCCGTGTCGACGCGCACCCCGAACGAGGTCTCGGGGTCGAGGTCGAGCACCGTGAGGGCCCGAAGGTCGACGGTGCCTGGGTCGTGAAGGGGCATCGGGCGGCACGCAGGGTCGTGCCCGTCGGGGCCAGCCAGGAGCGAGAGCAGCGGGTAGAGGTCGCGCGCGCTGCGGCAGAGCGGGCCCGTCGCGAGCATCCGCGAGGCCGCGCCCACCGGAGCGGGAAACTGCCCCGTCGAGGGCACCATGCACCCCGAGGGTTTGTGCCCAAACACGCCGTTGAAGAAGGCCGGCAGACGGATCGAGCCGCCCACGTCGCTGCCGAGGCCGAAGGGGCTCATCGCGGCCCCCACGGCGGCGCCCTCGCCCCCGCTCGAACCGCCCGCGATGCGCGCGGGGTCGTAGGCCCCGGTGGTGCGCCCGTACACATGGTTGGCGCTCTCGACCCACATGCAGAGCTCGCTCGTGTTGGTGAGCCCGAGCGCGATGGCCCCTGCCTTTCGGAGCCGCGCCACCGCCGTCGCGTCGCCCGTCGCCCTGTACCCGCGGCGCGCCACGAGGCCGGCGGTCTGCGGCATCGCCTCGAACGCGAAGCACTCTTTGATGGTGCAGGGCACCCCGTGGAGCGGCCCCAGCGCATCACCCCGCGCGACCGCGGCGTCGGCGGCGTCGGCCTCGCGAAGCGCGGCCTCGAAGCGCGGCACGACCACTGCGTTGACCGTCGGGTTGACCCGCGCGATCTGCGCGAGGTGGGCCTCGACCAACGCGCGGGCGCTCACCGCCCCCGAGCGCACCTTCGCGGCAAGGTCGACCGCAGGGCTCAGACAGACTTCATCGATCATCGGCGCCTCTCAAGAGGGCCCAGACGGTACGCTCTTCTGCCGGGCAATGGCAGGCCGCACTGCGGCGCCTCGGGCCACGAAGCGATTGCCACCGCGCGCGCCCGAAAGGTAAGACTTGAGGCATTGTGGTGATGCCCTATTGGCAGAGTGCGCTCCTCGGGGTGGTCGAGGGCCTGACCGAGTTCTTGCCGGTCAGCTCGACGAGCCATCTTTTGCTCACGCAGCGGCTCCTGGGGCAGACCCAAGACGAGGCCGCCAACGCGTACATCATCTGCATCCAAGCGGGCGCCATCGCGGCGGTGGTGGGGCTCTACGCGCGGCACCTGCGCGCGATGGTGTTGGGGGTTTTGGGGCGCGATCTCTTGGGCCGCAACCTGAGCCTCAACGTCATCGCAGGCTTCGTGCCCGCGGCGGTGATCGGCGGCCTCTTCGACAAGAAGATCGAGCGCTACCTCTTCGGCCTCTGGCCCGTTGTAGCGGCGTGGTTCATCGGGGGCGTGCTGATCGTGGCCTTGCACAAGCGGCTCGCGCCGGGTCGACCGGGGCGCTCGCTCTCGGCGCTCACGGTGCGCGACGCGGTGCTCATCGGGCTCGCCCAGTGTGTCGCGATGTGGCCCGGCACCTCGCGCTCGCTCGCCACCATTTTGGCGGGCCTCGCGGTGGGCCTTGAGATGAGCGCGGCGGTCGAGTTCAGCTTTCTCTTGGGCCTCGTGACGCTCTCGGCGGCCACCGCGGTGAAGCTCTTGAAGAGCGGCGCGGTGATGTTCCAAACGTACGGGGCGGCGTCGATTTCGTTGGGGTTCGCGCTCGCGGCGGTGTCAGCATTCGTCGCAGTCCGATGGATGGTGGGGTGGCTTCAACGGCGGGGTCTGGCGGTCTTTGGGTACTATCGCATCGCCCTCGCGGCGGTGGTGACGGGGCTCCTCCTCGCGGGTCGGGTCGCCCCCTGAGGCTCGCCCTCGCCCTGCCCCTCTTCGCGGCGCTCGTGAGCCTCTCGGGTCGCGCCTCGGCCCAGACAATGCCGCTCGACGCCGACGCCCGCGACCGTCTCGGCGGCCCGCGCGGCACGGGCGAGCGGGTGGGGCTCTTGGTCACCTCGACGAGCTTCGGGTACCGCGTCGGGGGGATGCTCTCTCGGGCCGCGGGGCTCGACGCGCCCGAGCACGACGGGGCGCATCGGTACGTCTCGGCGGCGATGGCCTTGGCGGTGCCGACGGCGGTGTTCTTCCTCGAAGGGGCCCACCCGCTGCCTCGGGGCCGCACCTTCGCGATGATCACCGGCGGGGTGTACGGCTCGTTCCTCAGCACCACGCTTTTGATGCGGTACCGCGGCGAATCGAGCCCCTCGGAGGCCACCCTCACGGGCTGGCACAGCTTCGTCGGCACCCTCGCCGGCTTCGGCACGGGCTACCTCATCGGGGCCCTCACCAACAACCGCGCGGGCACGGGGCTCTACACCTCGACCCTCACGGTGAGCGGCATCCTCACCGGGGCCCTGCTCTGCGGCATCACCCAGTGCGGGGTCGAGCTCGGCACCTTCGTCGCCGTCGGGGCCACCGTGGGCCTCGGGGGCGCGCTGGCCTTTCGCGCGGCGCTTCAGCCCACCCTCCGCGAAATGCGCTACGTCGCGCTCGGGGGGGTGTTGGGGGCCCTCCCTGCCCTCGGGGTCGCCGCGGCGTACTACGCCCGCGAGGGCGCCCTCGACGCCGACGCGCGGTCGCGGGCCTCGGCCTTCGCGCTCGGGGGCATGCTGCTCGGCGGCCTGAGCATGTGGCGCCTCGCGGTGATGACGGCGCCGCCGCAGCGCCGCGACATTTCTGCCACGACCCCGTCGGGGGGGCTCAACATCATCCCGAGCGTCGAGCTCGGCGCCAATCGGGTCGGACTTTCTCTCACAGTGATGTAAAAGGCGTGTCGCGCGGTGCGTGAAGCGCGGTGAGCGGTGCCTGAGGGCGCGCTCAAGGCGCAAAGGCGCCGACCGCGTTGACCGCGGAAGTGAGTTGCATCGCACGATGCGAAATCAGCGCGCTGCCGAGGGCTTGACGAGGCCGTCGCGCGACCCGAGGCAGCGCCACCTGAGACGGAGACAAACGACGCCATGACAGAGCGTGTGGTCACATTCATCCCCGGTGATGGCATCGGCCCCGAGGTCATCGGGGCCTCGATGCAGGTCGTCAAAGCGCTCGGGGTTCAGATTCAGTGGGAGCCCGGCGAGGCCGGCGCCGCGGTGTTTCGTGCCGGCGAGGCCTCGGGCGTGACCCAGGCGACCCTCGCCTCGATCGCGCGCACCCGGGTGGTGCTCAAGGGCCCGCTCGAGACCCCCATCGGGTACGGCGGCAAGAGCGCCAACGTCACCCTGCGGAAGTACTTCGAGACCTACGGCAACATCCGCCCGGTGCGCGAGGTGCCCGGGGTCGCGACGCCGTACACGGGCCGCAACCTCGACATCGTGGTGGTGCGCGAGAACGTCGAAGACCTCTACGCTGGCATCGAGCACCAGCAGACGCCCGAGGTGGCCCAGTGCCTCAAGCTCATCTCGACCAAGGGCTGCGAGAAGGTCGTGCGCCTCGCGTTTGAGTTCGCCCGGGCCGAGGGCCGAAAGCGCGTGCACTGCGCCACCAAGGCCAACATCATGAAGCTCACCGAGGGCATGCTCAAGCGCACCTTTGAGCAGCTCGCGGTCGAGTACCCGGAGATCGAAGCGAAGCACATCTTGGTCGATAACTGCGCGCATCTCTTGGTGAAATCGCCCGAGATCTTCGACGTCATCGTCACCACCAACATGAACGGTGACATCCTCTCTGACCTCACCTCGGGCCTCATCGGCGGCCTCGGCTTCGCCCCTTCGTGGAACGTGGGCGAAGACGTCGCCATCTTCGAGGCCGTGCACGGCACCGCCCCCACCATCGCCGGGCAAGGCATCGCCAACCCCACGGCGGCGATGCTCTCGACGGCGATGCTCTTGCGTCACATCGGCGAGCTCGACGCGGCGAACACCCTTGAGAACGCGGTGATGCGCGCGTTCGAAGACGGCCTCCTGACCCGCGACGCCGGGGGCGCGGTCGGCACCGCGGCCTTCACCGAGGCCGTGATCGCGCGGCTCGGGCAGCGCCCCGCGGGGGGCTCGGTGCGCGACCGAAAGGCCGTGCCCGCGCTCCGCTTTGCCAAGGGCCCGAAGGCCGAGCGACCCGCCTCGCGGGCCGTCGTCGGGGCCGACATCTTCGTCGAATGGACCGGCACCACCCGCGCGCTCGGCGAGGCCCTCGAAGCGCGCTGCGCCGACCTGCCGCTCTACCTGAAGATCATGTCGAACCGCGGCACCCGGGTGTGGCCTGAGACGGGCACGCCCACCGACTGCGTCGACCATTACCGCTGCCGCTTCCGCACCCGCGACGGGGGCGCGGTCGACGACGCCACGCTCCGCACGCTGATCGCGCGGGTCGAGGGCGTCGCCACCTGGATGCACATCGAGAAGCTCAACCAGTTCGAGGGCGCCGACGCCTTCACCAAGGCCCAGGGCGAGACCTGAGCCGGGGCCCACGTTCTCACGGCGCGCCCCGGAGGTTCATCACCCCGGGGCCGCGGTCACCGCCTCACTGCGGGATCTTCTTCGCGTCTTCGACAAACTTCGCCAGGCCCGCGTCGGTGAGCGGGTGCTTCGCGAGCTGCGCGATCACCTTGAAGGGGATGGTGCACACGTCGGCGCCCAGCAGCGCGGCCTGGTGCACATGGATCGGGTGCCGCACGCTGGCCACCAGCACTTCGGTGTCGAAGTGGTAGTTGTTGTAGATGTTTACGATGTCTTCGATGAGCTGCATGCCATCGTCAGAGATGTCGTCGAGGCGGCCCACGAAGGGCGAGATGAAGGTCGCGCCGGCCTTCGCCGCCAAGAGCGCCTGATTCGCCGAGAAGCACAAGGTCACGTTGGTCTTGATGCCCGCTTGGGTGCACGCCCGGGTCGCCTTGAGCCCGTCGAGGGTGAGCGGCAGCTTGACCACCACGTTGGCGTGAACCTTGGCCCACACCCGGGCCTCTTTCATCATGCCTTCGTAGTCGATCGAGAGCACCTCGGCCGAGATCGGACCGTCGACGAGCCCGCAGATCTCTTCGATCACGTCGCGGTACTTGCGACCCGTCTTGGCCACCAGCGAAGGGTTGGTGGTCACGCCGTCGATCAGGCCCATGTCGACGGCCTCACGGATCTCAGCGAGGTCGGCGGTGTCGATGAAGAACTTCATGAACGAGACTCCATTCTGTGGGTGCCCTCACCCCACAAAGGTGTGGGCGGCGCGCGGTGGGTATCGCGAGCCCGACTTCTTCGCAATGGTCACCCGCCGCGCCCGCAGCCCGCGACACGCCCGCGGCCCTGCACCGTGATGTTCGCGCGAGACACAATCGTGCCCGAGACGCCTCGCCCTTGCGCGCGAGAGGGGCTATAGTCGTCGAGAATGAAAACATCGTTCGCGGCACGGTCGACCGCTGCGCTGATCGTCGTTTCGATGCTCAGCACGGGCTGCCTCAGCAACAGCTACCGGGTCTCTCGGTCTGAGCTTGAGCGGCTCGCGAGCTTGCCTCCTGAGGCGCGCTTTGCGCCCGTTCGGGTGACCCAGACGATTCTCGATCAAGACCACCCGCCGGGGGGGTCGGCGGCGGCGCCGCCCGAGCTCTTGCTCCTTCCGTCGGTGCAGGTTCAGTCGTTGGTCACGGCGGGGTCTCGGCGCAGTTACGGTTCGGGCTCGCGGCTTTCGGCGGGCAACCTTCAAGGTCTCGGCGGGGGCGGCGGGGGCGGCGGTCGCATCGGCGGCGGGGGCGGTGGTGGCGGAGGTGGGGGCGGTGATCTGGGCCGCGGCGCGGCGGTGCTTGTGGTCGCTGCGGTGCTCGTCGCGGGGGTCGCGGTCTTCGTGCTCGCGGGCAGCGAGGGCGCGCGGTACGACGGGTGGGTCGAGGTCGACCCTGACGAGACGGTCTACCTTGAGACCGACCAGGGCCTCTTGGCCGTGCCCATCGCGCAGCTCACGCCGGCCCTCGCCGCGATGGCCCATCGGGCGACGCTCTACGAGGGCGCAGCGCCGCGCTTCAACCGACTCGGGCGCGCGCCGTTGAATCGGGTGGGCTTCAACCTCACGGCGGGCCCTGGGTTCGGCATGATCCCGCGGGTGGGCGGGGGCGACGCCGAGACGGGCATCGGCGGGCACACCTTCCTCGGGTACTTCCCGGTTCAGTCTGTGGGCTTGGGGTTGAACTTTGATTTCTCGGCCTCACGGGGCATTCTGGCCTCGATCGGGCCCGAGCTCCGCTTCCTCCCTTTTATGTACGGCGGCCTCTACGGCGGCGCCGCGGTGACCTTCGGCGAGGCCGGCGGCACGAGCCCCGGGCGCGGGCTCGACGGGTTCAGCCTGAGGGCGGGCCTCCTCGGCGAGCTGCCGATCACCACGCGGCTCTCGCTCCAGCTCCGCGCGGGCCTCGCCCAGGTGCGCACCAACCTCGGCGTGCAGTCGTCGCCCGAGCTCGGCCTCGCGCTCTCGATCTATTAGGCTGCGTCCGCAAAGGTCATCACCGACATTGAATGCATGCGATGGCGAGCATCGCCGCGTCGCGCTTCTCGCGCCTCTCGTCGCGGGTTGCGATCCGGCGTGACCGACACCCCCTGAAGGGCGCACGGCCCCGCGGCTGGCGTGACCTCACCCCCTGGGCGACGCGCAGCCCCGCGGCTGGCGTGACCTCACCCCCTGGGGTGCACACGGCCCTCGCGCCCCCTCTCCCTGCCAGGGTAGGGGCAAATATAGACAAACTCAAGACGAAACAAAGCAATAAAACTTTTATTCAAGTATATCGTCGCCTCAACAATGAAGAATCATTCTGAACATGTCGCGTTTCGCCCCTCTCCTGACAGGGAGAGGGGGCGCGAGAGCCGCGAACCCACAGGGGGTGAGCTCGCGCCCGGCCCTCGCGCCAGCGCCCTCGCAGGGGGTGATAGGTCACGCGGGCCTTGGGGCGCGGCGCAGCCTCGTCGGATTGGGCACCTCGCCCCCTCCGCCGACGCCTCCGCATTTGCGAACTCAGCCTCGCGAATTTCGTCACTCCCGTTTTGCGCCTTGGGGCCCCATGCACCGCCGGTGACCCTTCACCCCCGAGGCGTACCCGATGCGAATTGACATCTCGGTCTGTGACGACGCGCCCAACCCCGCGCTCGAGCACGCGCTGCGGGCGCTCGCGGCCCGGCTCTTTCGCCCGCACACGGCCCGGGTCGAGGCCCTCTCGCTGCGGCTCACGCCCTTCTCGCGGCCCGACGCGGCGCGGGTCTGGCGCTGCACCCTGCGGGTCCAAGGCGAGGCCGTCGGCACCCTCTACCTCGACGGCGTGGGCCCGATGCCCCACCGGGTCGCAGAGCACCTTCTCGAAGACACGGTGAGCCTGGTGGGCAAGGGCGCGGGCGCGATGGGCGGCGCCGCGGCGGTGTGAACTTCGGTGATGTTCGCTGAGCGGGTTTGGGCTTTCGTGATAGAGCAACGCGAGAGTTATCATGTTGCGCCCGGCCGTCCTCATTCTCGACTTTGGTTCGCAGTACACCATGCTGATCGCGCGTCGCATTCGCGAGCTCGGGGTGTACAGCGAGATCCTCCCGTGTACGACCTCGCTTGAGGCCATCAAGGCCCGCGCCCCGCGCGCCGTGGTGCTCTCGGGCGGGCCTGCGAGCGTGTTCGACCCGGGCTCGCCGAGCGTCGACCCGGGGGTCTTCGCCCTGGGCCTCCCCGTACTCGGCATTTGTTACGGCGAGCAGCTGATGGCCCACCTCCTCGGCGGCAAGGTCGAGCCCGCCACCGACCGCGAGTACGGGCCCGCGAAGGTCACCGTCGAGGCCCGCGAGGGCATCTTCAACCGCTTCGGCCCGGGCGACGTCCTCGACGTATGGATGAGCCACGGCGACCGCGTCGAATCGCTGCCCGAGGGCTTCAAGGTGCTCGGCACCTCGGCCTCGTCGCCCTTTGCGGCGATCGGCCACACGGGCCGTCAGTTTTACGGCGTTCAGTTTCACCCTGAGGTGGCGCACACGGCGCGCGGGCAGGCGATCCTCGCGGCCTTCGTCTTCGACGTGGCGGGCCTCGCGGGCGACTGGTCGCCGAGCAGCTTTGTCACCGACGCGGTGACCGCGATCGGCGAGGCGGTGCCCCAAGGCCGGGTGCTCTGCGCGCTCTCGGGCGGGGTCGACAGCTCCGTCGCGGCGGTGCTCGCCCACCGGGCCCTCGGCGAGCGGCTCACCTGCATCTTCGTCGACAACGGGCTCCTGCGCCGCGGCGAGCGCGAGCAGGTCGAGCGCGTGTTTCGCAACCATTTCAAGCTCGACCTCCGGGTGGTCGACGCGCGGGCCCGCTTCCTCACGGCGCTCGGCGGGGTGAGCGACCCCGAGCAGAAGCGCAAGATCATCGGCCGCGTGTTTATTGAAGTGTTTGAAGAAGAGGCCCAGCGCGTCGAGGGCGTGACACACCTCGTGCAGGGCACGCTCTACCCCGATGTGATCGAGAGCGTTTCATTCAAAGGTCCGAGCGCGGTGATCAAGAGCCACCACAACGTGGGGGGCTTGCCTGAGCGCATGAAGCTCACGCTGATCGAGCCGCTCCGCGAGCTCTTCAAAGACGAAGTTCGCTCGGTGGGTGAGGCCATCGGGGTGCCGCGGCAGGTGCTTTGGCGGCAGCCCTTCCCCGGGCCGGGCCTGGCGATCCGGGTGCTCGGCGCGCTCGACGATGAGGCCCTCGACGTGCTGCGCGCGGCCGACAGCATCGTCGACCAGGAGGTCAGGGCCGCGGGCCTCTACGAGTCGGTGTGGCAAGCCTTCGCGGTGCTCTTGCCGGTGCGCACGGTGGGCGTGATGGGCGACGAGCGCACCTACGAGCGGGTGTGCGCGATCCGCGCGGTGAGCAGCTCTGACGGCATGACCGCAGACTGGTCGCGGCTGCCCCACGAGCTCCTCGCCACCATCTCGTCGCGCATCATCAATGAAGTGCGCGGCATCAACCGCGTCGTTTACGACATCTCCTCGAAGCCGCCCGCCACCATCGAGTGGGAGTGATGCGCCTCGCCCTCGTCGCCCTCTTGGCGCTCGGGTGCGCGACCCATCCGCGGGCGCCGCGACTGGCCGGGGCCCTGCGCTTTGAGTGCGCGCCCCGCGACGCCCACTTGATCTACGACGAAGAAGACCTCGGTCCGTGTCTCCTCTGGTCTGAGCGCTGGCTCGGGCTGACCCCGGGCCCGCACCGGCTGCGGGTCGAGCGCAGCGGCTATTTTGCGCAGGAGTCAGAGCCCCTCGGCGACGGGCGGCGGCGGCTCGTGCGGGTGAATCTTCGGGCGATCCCCGAGTGAGAATGGTGTAGGCTTTGGGCCATGATGGCGCGAATCGGCGGGCTCGGTGTGTTGGCCTTGCTGGCGTGTTCGAACGGGGCCGCGGCGCCACGCGATGCGGGCTCGGCGGTCGACGCCGGGGCCGCGGAGGCGAGCGTCGATGTGCCCCCGGCCGACGCGGGGCCGAGCGCGTTTCAGGTCTTTGACCGGGTGCGCATCGCCTCGCGCGACGACCAGCCCAACTTTCACCGCGCGCGGGCGAGCTTCAATCTCGGCAACGGGCCCTTCGCCCGGGTCACCATGATCATCGACCTCGCCACGACCTGTTACCCGTTTGAGAATTGGCGCACCAATCGCCCCCCCGCCGGGCAGGTGTGGCCCGCCGACTGCGACGCGTTTGATCGCAATTTCGAGTTCATCCTCGATGCCCCCGCGAGCGCCGAGGGCCGCCCCGGGGTCGAGCTCTTGCGCGCCATTACGCCCTTCGGGGGGCCGCTCCATCATGAGGTCGACGTCACCGACATCTTCAATGGGTTGCCGGGTGAGCATACTTTGATGACCGTCATCCCGACGTACTCTGACGGCGCCGGGCGCGTCTCTGGCTCGAACGGCGGGTGGAACGTGTCGGCGCGCTTCGTCGTCGAGCGCGGCCCCGCCCCGCGCCGGGTGCTCGCGGTGACGCCGCTCTACGACCTAAGCCACACCCCTGACACGCCCGACCGCGAGTACGCCTTCACGACCCCGCCGGGCACCGCCCACGCGCGCATCGAGTACCGGGTCACGGGCCACGGCGGCGGCGCCGTCGAGCGCCCGGCCTGCATCGGCCCGGCCGAAGAGTTCTGCGTGCGCACCCACACCCTCAGCGTCGATGACGCCGAGGTCGACACCTGGGATCCTTGGCGCAACGACTGCCGCGAGCTCTGCACCCTGGTCACCAATGACGCCGGCATCGGCCCCTCGCAGTACTGTCAAGAGAACCCCTGCGGCGCGGTCCAGAGCGTGCGGGCCCCGCGGGCGAACTGGTGCCCGGGCTCGGTGACGCCGCCGCACCTCATTGAAGACGCGGCCCTTCTCACGCCAGGGCCTCACAGGTTTCGATATCGCATCAGCCGCGTCGCCGCGAGCGGCCTCTGGCGCACGAGCGCCGTCTTCATCGCGACCGAGTGAAGGCCGTAGCGGCGAGACGCTGCGAGATAAAGCGTTGAGATCAAACGAGTTTTCGCGACCCAACGGGCCTCGCTTCACTCGTGAAGTCGGTTAAGCTCTTCAATGAACTCGGCGTCGCTCATGTCTTCGCCGCCTGGGACGAAGACGCCGCGGAGCCACAGCTCGGTGCGGCGGCTCTCTTGGATCTGAAGCTCGACCTTCGGCGCCACGCTCTCTAGAAAGCGCTGAGCGTCTCGGAACTCGGGCGCCATCGCGGGGGTCGCGCCGCGCGACACCTCGGGCAAGGTGGTCAAGAGGTCGGCGGCCAGCTCGCGCATGCGCACCATCGTCGCGCCCAGCGCCGCCACGCGACGCAGGTGCCGCTCGACGGGCCCCAAGGCCGCCGTGAGCGACTGGCGCTCGGCGGCGGTGAGCACGAACTCGACCTCCATGGTCGACTCCATGATCGCGAAGGCCGCGCGGCGCTGGGCGGCGTCGTCGGTGACGAGGTACTCCTCCCATCGGGTGCGGGCGGCGCGTTGGGTCTCGTTGGCGCGAACCCGAAAGGGCACCCGCTCGACGCTGGCGTTGCGCATCGCGCGCTGGAGCGCCGCGCTGGCGAGGTCGATGGTCGCATTCGGCGGGAGCTCGAAGGCCGCGTGCAAGATCGCCTGGGTGGTGCTGCGCCGGGTCTCGGCCATGCCCAGCTCGCTCTGCAACGCGTGCAGCGTCGCGAACCACCGGTCGACCGTCGCGTTGCTCGGCGCCGTCACCCTGAGCTCGCGGTCGACCTGCGAAAACCGCGGGAGCCGCTCGACGCGACACGCCACCAGCGTCACCGCGAAGAGACAAGAGGCGCCCCACCGGGAGCCTAGGGCGCGTCGACGGGGCCTGTCATCTTTTCGGCAAATCACGGTGTTCGCTGCGCATTCTTGTCGAGGATCGGTGACAACAAAATACAATCTGACGACAACTTCGCGGGGGCGACGAGATTACACCTCGGGGCGACGCGTGGCTGACGCTTGTGTCGGCCAAGGAGCCCCATGACCACGTATTTGATCGCGGTACCCTATCTCACGGTGTTGCTGGTGCTGGTGTTTTACGGCCTGCACCGCAGCCACCTGGTGTGGCAGCTCTGGCAGCACCGCGAGGCCCTGCCGCCGGCGCCGCCGCGCAACGTACCCGACGCCGATCTGCCCTTCGTCACGGTGCAGCTCCCGCTCTTCAACGAGCCCGACGTGCTTGAGCGGCTCCTCGACACCGTCGCGCAGATCGATTACCCCCGCGATCGCTTTGAGATCCAGGTGCTCGACGACAGCACCGACGACAGCCGCGAGCTGGCGCGCCGCAAGACCGACGAGCTCAAGCGCCGCGGCATCGACGCGGTGTACATCCACCGGGTCGACCGGGTGGGCTACAAGGCCGGCGCCCTCGACAACGGTCTGAAGGTCGCCAAGGGGCAGCTGATCGCCATCTTTGACGCTGACTTCGTGCCGCAGCGGAGCTTCCTCC
The DNA here is from genome assembly GCA_016792845.1 of Myxococcales bacterium. Taxonomy (GTDB): domain Bacteria; phylum Myxococcota_A; class Polyangia; order Polyangiales; genus JAEUKH01. The sequence goes on from JAEUKH010000041.1 coordinate 147,609, forward strand.
GGACGGTGGTGCATCACTTCGCCGACCCGACGGTGGGCTGCGTCCAGGCGCGGTGGGGCCATTTGAACCGCGAGAGTTCGATCTTGACGCGGGTTCAGGCCCTGATGCTCGACGGCCACCACATGGTCGAGAACCGCGCGCGCTTCGCGGCGGGTCGCTTCTTCAACTTCTCGGGCACCGGCGGCATCTGGCGCCGCGAGGCCATCAACGCCGCGGGCGGCTGGCAGCACGACACCCTCACCGAAGACCTCGACCTCTCGTACCGCGCGCAGCTCGCGGGGTGGCGCTTCGTCTACCGCGAAGACCATGTCACCCCGGCAGAGCTCCCCGAAGAGATGGAGGCCTTCAGGGCGCAGCAGTTTCGCTGGGCCAAAGGCACCGTCCAGACCGCGCGGAAGCTCCTCGGCCGCGTGTGGGCGCGCAAAGATCTGCCCTTCGGCGTTCGCCTCGAAGCGGTCTTTCACATGACCCCGCACTTCGCCTACCCCTTGATGGTGATGCTCGCGGCGCTGCTCTTGCCGATGCTCCTGGTGATGCCCGCGAGCGACCCGATGGCCCTGGTGCTGGTCGACATCCCGCTCATGATCGGCTCGACGGGCTCGCTGGCGACCTTCTACATCGTGGCCGAGCGCTCGCAGGGTCGTAGCGCCTGGGGCGCGCTGCGGCGGCTCCCGTGGCTCCTCGCGATCGGCTCAGGCATGGCCCCGTGGCTCACCCGCGCCGTGTGGGAGGGCCTCCAAGCCGAGACCGGCGAGTTTGTGCGCACCCCGAAGAAGGGCGCCAAGGCGGGCGGCCGTTACAAGGCCAAGACCATCGTCCCGGTCTTTGAGATCGTGATGACCCTTGAGAGCGTCGCGTCGGTGGTGGCCGCGGTGGCCACGCGTCACTACATCGCCGCGCCCTTCGCGATGCTGTTTGTGATGGGCTTCGGCTATGTGAGCCTCACCGTGATGCGCGAGCGCATGGGCTCGGCCGCGACCAAGGAGCTGCCGCGCTCGACCTCGCTCCCTGCCCCGGCCCGGGTGCTCAGCGTGCGCGAGGCGGTCGACAGCGACCCGGGCTTTGTGCCGCCCTTCATCGAGGGTGCGCGGGCCACTGATTCGCTGAGCGTCTGACCCGCCCCCGACACCTCGCACGGGCCTCTGACGCGGTCGCTACGCCGGGTCAGGGGCCTTCGTGTTTGGGCCCTTAGGGCGTGTATCCGTTGCCGTCGAGGTCGACGTAGAGCGGGTTGGTGTACGCGATGGCGTTGCCCGCCCCCACCGGCGTCAGCTCGCCGCCGCGCGCGAGCACCACGTAGAAGCTGTCGCGGCGCGGACGCACACGCACCACCGCGCGAAAGCGACGCGCCCCCGAGGCGCCCGGCGCGTTGTCGCCGAGGGCCAGCACGAAGGGGTCACCCGGCGCTGTGGCCTCGCGGGCCTCGTAGCGCCCCTCGGCGGCGAGGGTGAGGCTCATCGGGCGGCCGTTCTCGAACACCACCAGCGAGCGCGCGCTCACCCACCCGGGGGCCTGCACCTCGACGTCGAGGTCGAGCGCCCCGTCGGCCCCGGGGCGCAGCACCTCGCGCCACCCCATGCGCTCTTCGCCGTTCACCCGGACGCGCAAGCTGATGCCGCTCGACACGGTGACGGTCTGATCGCGGATCGCCTGGCGCACCCGCGATTCAGAGAGGTTCGCGAGGGGCCCCGGGCCCACCCTCACGAGGTTGTGCGGGTACCCCGAGGCGCCGTTGCGGCCGTGGGTGTCGCTGTTGCCCAAGGCGCAGGTGTGGTCGCCCCGGCGGAGGAGCGCGAACCAGTCGTGCATCGCCGGCACGTTCGCCGCGTCGCGACGCCCCCGCGCCCTCAGGGCCTCGACGTTCGCCGCGAGGTACTCGGCCGGGTCGCCCACCATGTCGTTGACCTCGATGGCCTCGAAGCCCGTCGCGAGGCCCCGGCTCGTCTCAAGGGTCACCGGGTCGAGCGCCAGGGTCGTAAAGTAGCCCTTGAAGCTCGACGAGCGCGGGTGCGAGATGTGCAAAACCGGGTCGCTCGGCAGGGCCCTCACGCGGTCAAAGAGCTGCTGCGCGGTGCGGTCGGCCCAGAACTGCGCGCCCACCAGCGCCGTCGGGTCGGCCGGGTCGATGGCCAAGGGGTACATGTTGAAATGCCCGAGGCCGATCACCGAGACCTCGTTGCCCTGGGTGGCGTTGAACCACGCTCCGAGCCCGAGCGAGGTGATGCACGGGGCGAAGCTCGTGACGTTGTCGTGGTCGGTGGTGGCCGCGTATTCGAGGCCCTCGGCCACGTTCTCGAGCACCCGCGCGCAGAGCCCGCGCCCCGAGTCGATGCTGCCGACGGTGTGCTGGTGAAAATCTGCGGCGACCCAACCTCCGGTGTCGACCGAGCGCCTGAGGTCGGCCGCCAGGGTCGTGACCTCGTTCGGGCTCAGGGTCACCGTGCGGCGCGCGACCTCGTAGCGATCTCCCCGAGAGACGATCGCCTCGTAGCGACCCGGCTTGACCGCGACGCGCTCGGTGCCCCCGAGCGAGAAGATCGCGCGGTGAAGCCCGTACGACTCGCTCTCGCCTTCAAGGTCGCCGAGGCCCTCGTCGGGCGCCTCGACGTCGAGCCCGCGGAGGCTCACCTTCATGGGCGCTCGCACCCGCGCGTCGCCCTCGCCCAAGACCGCGAGGTCGAGCGCCAAGGTCGCCGTGGCGCCCGCCATGGGGTTGGCCTCCTGGGTCTCTCCGTCGCGCACCGTGACCGACACCGGAGCGCCCCGAGCCCGGCCCCGATCGACCGCGACGAGGGCGTAGTTGCCGGCCGAGAGCGGGAGCTCGAAGCGACCGTCGGCGCCCGCCCTGGCCATCATGCGCGCCGCCGCCCCGACGGCGTAACGGTCGGTGTAGGCGTACACGAGCGCGCCGGGAGAGCTCGTGCCGCGGACGGTGCCGTGGCGAAGCCCCTGGGCCGCCAGGAGGGGCCCCACGGCCGAGGCGATGTCGCCCGTGCCGACCGAGAAAAAGCGAGAGAAGACCGCGCTCGACGCGGCCCCCACGTCGACGGTGCGGTAGAGCCCGATGGTGCCCGAGGCGTCGACCACGGGCACGCTCATCGTGCCCTCGGCGGGGCCGATCGCGTACGAGACGCGGCGGTCGCCCTCGCCAGGGTCGCCCGCTCCGGCGAGCCAGCGGAGGGGCATCGAGGCCCGCGAGACGTTGCCGAAGCCCGTCGCCTCGGTGAAGAGCGACAGGGCCGAGCCGAAGCCGAGGAAGTCGCCCGTGGCGGCGCTGTTGATGGGGTCGAGCGACTGCGAGGCGACCTCGGTGCGGAGCTCGAGCGCGGCGCTCCCGGGGCGAAGGATGTAGTGCGTGATCACCCGGGCGTTGCGGTTGCGGGCGAGGCTGTCGAGGCTCCCGAGGATGCGCGTGGCCGCGTCGCGGCCCATCACCCGGATCGCCGCGGGGCGGCCGTTCGAGCCGTCGCAGACCACCTCGACGGAGTCGGCGGTGCCGATGCGGTACGCGAAGACGCCGAAGGTCTCGCGGAAGAGGTCGTGCCCGGGCTCGCCCCGGGGGCGCACGCGGTCGGCGTCGATGAGGTTGCCGCCGTAGAGGTTGTACCCGATGGCCCGCGACGCGGCGGTGTCGGCGACCCGCGACTGGATCACAAACCGCACGAGCTGGTTGTAGATCTTGAGGTGCCCGACGCGGCCCGAGGCGCCCTCGCCGCCGATGAGCTCGCCCGGGTCGGTGATCACCCCGGCCCGCGCCTCGGCGGCGTCGAGGGGCTCGTCGAGGGGGCGCCGCGCGGGGGCGCTCGGGCACGCGAAGGGGTCGACGTAGGGCGCGAGGGCGCCGCGGTCGGTCGGCTCCGGGGCGTCAACGGGGGCGGCGTCTCGGGGCGCCGCGGGGGTCGTGCAGGCCGCGGGAGCGAGCGCGCCGAGCGCGAGGTACGAGAGGGTTCTTGCGTTCACGGGCGGTCGAAGGAGTGTGCCAGAGATCGCCGCACGGGTGGACTTCTCAGGGTCGCGAGACTACGGTCCGCGGCACGATGGCAGCGACCCAAGGTTCGGTGAAGAAGCCCCGCGCGACGCCCTGGCTGCGGTACGTGGCCCTCGGTGTGGTGCTGGTCTTGATCGCGCTCATAGCGTCGACGATGCGGGGCTCGGCCTTTGTGTACTCGCGCTACGTCGACGAGGTGATGACGCCCGCCGAGCAGCCGCGTTGGGTGGGTCGCACGCTCCGCCTTGAAGGCATGGTGACGCCGGGCTCGATCGAGCACCAGCCGGGCACGCGGCGCTTTCGCTTTCGGGTGTACCGCAACGCCGCGGTGGTGCCGGTCGAGTATCAAGGCATCGTGCCAGACACCTTTCGCGACTGCGCCGGAGTGACCGTGCGCGGCGTGCTCGGCGGCGACGGGCGCTTCATGGCCGATGAGATCGTGGCGAAGTGCCCCTCGAAGTACGAGGCCGCGACGCCGGTGAACGGGCAGTGCGTGGTGGGCCTCTCGCCGAGCACCGCGGGGGCGCCGCGGCGACGCAGCGAGCCCTGACGGGGGGCGCCTCGACGGGTGCACAATTGCGGGGGCCAAGGGCCCGACGGCGTGCTAACCCGAGGCCCCTTCTGGGAAGGAGCGTCTCCTCGCCGTGGCCTTCGAAACACGCACCGTTCCGATCGCGACCCTCGCCACTGACCTTCGGCCCGAAGACGCCGTCGAGGCGGCCTGCGCGAGCGACATCACCTTTATCGAAGAGCGGCTGCGCCGCGGCACCTCGGTGCTCGTCGAGTGCGACAAAGAGCTCGCGCTGTACCTCTACCTCGCCGTCCGCCAGCGGCTCCGTCGCAGCAAAGACGGGCCCCGCCTGGTGGTCATCGACGGCCGCCCGAACCCCGACCCCAACGCGCCCCCGCGGCAGGGCCTCGCCCGCATGATGGAGCAGCTCACCGAGGCCATCCGCGCCTCGGTCGATCGCACCCTCATCGTGCTCTTGCACCTCGACGTGCTCACCACCACCCATACGGGTTTGACCATCGAGGCGCGCGAGGCCATTCCGTTGTTGTATGAGAACCCCGAGGCGGTCTTATTGGGGTTTCGAGACCCGAGCTTCGAGATCCCGAAGGTGATCCGCGGGGTCTTCGGGGCCCGCCGCGAGATCACGGGCATCCCCCGCGAGGCGCTCAGCCGCCTGGTGACCCAACGCGAGGCCCGGGCCCTTCACGCCACCGAGCTCGACCCCTACGGGCTCTACAAGTACGTCTCTGGGCTAAACCCTGTGCGGTGTCGTCGGCTCTTCTCAGAGCTCGCGGCGCGGCGCGAGGCGCCCGCCGGGCGGCCCCTCGCCCAAGAGGTCTATCAAGAGATCCGCAAGCAGACCGCCACCGACGATGTCGAGCTGCCCAATGTCGACCTCGACGCCGACATCGGCGGGTACACCGAGGTCAAGGCGCGGCTCAAAGAAGAGCTCATCGAGCTCATCGCGCGCAAAGACTCGCTCAAAGAAGGCAGCGACATCAGCGCCCTCGAGTCGCTCTTGCCCCGCGGGGTGATCTTCTACGGGCCCCCGGGCACCGGCAAGACCTACTTCGCCAAGGCGGTGGCCACGGCGCTCAACGCCAGCGTCATCGTGGTGAGCGGCCCCGAGCTGAAATCGAAGTGGGTCGGCGAATCACTCCCCTACGAAGAGGAGGTGCTCGTCGTGGTGAATGGACTCGCCCAACGAATGCCAATCGGCGAGCTGGTCGAGCACCACAGCAAAGACCACGTCCTTGCGTGGACGGTCCGCGACGACGGCACGACACGCCTCGCACCGGTGACCGGCTTTCTCCGACACGACGGCCCCGACTACATCGATGTACTCGTCACCGAGACCGGTCGTGAAGTCAGGGTGACGGGCGGTCATAGCCTCTTCGTCGAGAAAGAAGGCAAGCTGGCCGACGTCATCGCCGATGACGTCATCGCGGGTGAGACGCGCGTTGCCGTACCGCTCCGTCTCACGGCCCCCGAAACGCTCGTCGAGCTCGACCTCACCGACCTTCTCCGGGGCTCCGACTGGGTAAAGGTACAAGGAGATGATCGCGATCTGACGCGCGCAGAGCGGAGGGTCGGACGTGCCCACGTCGCCGCCGTCATGGGTCATTCAGTCGAGCGGCTTCGATCCAAACATCGCCCGCCGCTCACCCTGGCGACCTACGAAGCATTGACGCGAGAAGCCGAGATCAGCCCGAGCACCGACGACCTCACGCTCTACGCATGGCATCGCACCAAACACCTCCCATCGCGCCTGCCACTCACCCCCGACTTGGGAGAGTTCTTCGGTGTCTGGGCAGCAGAGGGGAGCTTCAGCGAGACTGGTATTCGGCTCGCACTGCACCGCGATGAGGGAGAGCACTACGCCGCCCTTTGCAAGCGGCTCTTTGGGGCTGTCACGGTCTCTCCGAAGAAGGGCACGCGGGGCGTTGAGTTGGTGGTCAACTCGACGGTGCTGCGTCACCTCATGCGGGACGGACTGAAGATCATTGAGGGCTCGGGGGCGAAGCGGGTGCCGCCGTTCGTCTTCATGGCGCCGCGGCCTTTCATCGCGGCATTCCTGCGAGGCTACTTCTCGGGCGATGGCACCTTCTCCGGCAAGTACGTGGAGGCGTCCACCTCAAGCCGTCGGCTCGCTGGCGACATTGCCACGCTGTTGCAATACTTCGGCATCGCTGCTCGGCTTCGGCACAAGGTCGAGCACAATGGGACCGTCAGTCACCGGGTGCGCTTCCTCTGGTCGCGGTTTTTGCAAACCTTCCACGACGAGATTGGCTTCTCCGACCCTCGTCGTCAGGAGGCGCTCGGGTCGTACCTCCGCAAGATGCGGCTCCGTCGTGATCTTCAGACGCCAGCGCGACATCTCCAGCACGACGTCCTTTGGGACAAGGTCGTGGAGAAGCGCCGCGAGCCATACGCGCGCCCTCATGTGTACGACCTCAGCGTCGAGGCCACCGAGCGCTTCGTCGCGGGCTACGGCAACGTATTCGTCCACAACTCCGAAGAGAACCTGCGCCGCATCTTCCGCCAGGCGCGGCAGGCCGCCCCCTCGGTGATCGTCTTCGATGAGATCGACGCCTTCGCGCACCAGCGCGGCACCTACACGGGCTCAGGGGTCGAGCACTCGATGGTCAACCAGCTCTTGACCGAGATGGACGGCTTTCGCAAAAACGAGATGATCTTCATCGTCGGCACCACCAACTACCTTGAGTCGCTCGACGGCGCCCTCATGCGCCCGGGGCGCTTCGAGTTCTTGATCGAGATCCCCGCGCCTTCGGCCGAAGACCGCGCGTTGATCCTTGAGATCTATTCGAAGCGCTTCGGGCTCAACCTCGACAAGGCGCAGATCAGCCACCTCGTGCGGCGCACCGAGGGCCTCGCCGACCCTGAGAAGAACATCCCCTTCTCGGGCGATCACCTCCAGTCGGTGTGCCGCGCGCTGAAGCGTCAGGCCATCCGCTCGGGCGCCACGGCCTTCACCCTCGACGACCTCGACAAGGCCCTCTCGCGCAAGACCCGCCGACCCATCACCCTCTCGGCCGAAGAAGAGCGGGTCATCGCCATCCACGAGGCCGGCCACGCCCTCATCGCGATGCTCTTGCCCAAGGCCACGCCGCCCGAGAAGATCTGCATCGCCCAAGACCGCGAAGGGGCCCTCGGGTACGTCATGCGGGCGGCCCGGGCGCGGCCCTATGTGACCACCGACGAAGAGATGCGCGCCGACATCTGCGTGGGCCTCGGGGGCCAGACCGCAGAGCGCATCGTGCTCGGCGAGGTGAGCGTCGGGGCCTACGCCGACCTGCAACAGTGCAACACCATCGCCCGGGCCATGGTGCAAAACTACGGCATGACCTCGCGGCTCGGGGCGCGGGTGGTGCTCGAAGACGAGCTCAACGGCCGCAACCTCGCCGAGTCGCGGAAGGCCCTCGTCGACAGCGAGATCGAGCAGATCCTGCGCGAAGAGCAGAGCCGCTGCGAGGCGCTCCTGCGCGACAATCTTCACCTGCACGACGCCCTCGCGAAGTTGTTGCTTGAAAAGAAGGTGCTCGATGCCGAGAATCTCAAGGGGTTTCAGGCAGAGATGCCCAAACCCTGACCCGAGGGCGTGACATGGCAGAGGTGAGCATTCGGTTTCGGCACAACCCCAAGACCGGGCAGCGCGAGCTGGTGATCGTGTACGAGTCAGAGCGCGACGCCCTGCCCCACGAGCACGAGCGAGACCACCGCGCCCTCGCCGAAGCCCTGCTCGGGCAGACCCTCGGCGACGACGTGTCGCACATCCGGGTCGAGCGCGTGGGCAAAGACGGGCGCACCCTTGAGACCCGCGACGAGCCCGTGGGGCCGGGCCGCACACCCGTCGCCCAGGGGCGCTGAGCGTCGGGGCCTCGGCGCGCCCCTCACTCCCCCGGCGCCGGGGGCCACGGTTTTCTGTCAGCCTTCGGATGTTGCCACCCCCATGACCTTCGCCATCCTGCGCCTCGGCGGCGCCTCCGACCTTGCGACGTTTTACACCCTGGCGCGAGAGCTCCCGGGGGTGCTCGACACGCCGTGGGAGGCCCTGGTCGGGGCTGACCCCGCGGGCCCCGCGCTGCTCTTGAACGCCGCCCTCGCGGGCCCGACGGTGACGAGCCTCCGCCGCAAGGGCGTGGCCGTCGTGCGGGTCGAGCGACACGGCGACGGCGTCGCGTACGAGCACCGCGGTCAGCGCGCGGTCTGGCCTGCGGTCGAGACCCTGGGCGCCGCCTCGCTCGCGACCCTCTTGCGCCCGGTGCCGGTGGGCGGCGACCCCGTGGTCGAGGAGGCGTGGTTCCTCGTCGCCCTCGACGCCCCCGGGGCCCACGCGACGCTCGAACGGCTCTTGGCCCTCGGCCGCGACGACGCCAGCGTCTCGGAGCTCGACGACGACGGCCGCCCGTCGCTCCTCATTCGGGTCACCGCGCCCCCGATGTACCTCTTGCTGCGGGCCCGCGAAGAGCCCGCCGAGGGCGTCACGGCCTTCGCCCGCGCCCACGACCAGTCGCTGTGGGTCGCGTGGTCGTACGCGCACCCCTTGGCCGGGCCCATCGACACCCAACTGAGGGCCCGGCACCAGACCGCCCTCGTCGACGCCGCGGGGCGCTGGCGCGTGTTCGACGCGGCCCTCGCGACCCGATCGATCTACGACATCCTCGTGCCCACCCTCGCCGCAGAGCCCGTGCTCATGACCGCCGAGCCCGGGCAGCGGCGCTTCCAGATCGCCCTCCGGTTGGGCCTCGGGCCCCTCACCGAGCCCGAGCTCTGGCTCTTGAACGCCGCGCAGTTCGCGGCCCTCGAAGCGCTGGTCGAGTCGCTCACCGCCGACGAGCTCCGCCGCTTCACCGTGAGCCGCCTCGGGAGCGCCGAGAACGACGGCCCCTACTACCTCTTGCACGAGCTCGTGCGGCCCAACGTGCCGCGGATGGCCACCCGGGTGAGCGACCTCGCCGGGGTCAAAGGCTTCTGCCGCAGCCCCGGCACCGACAACCTCTACCTCCCCGAGGGGCGCAGGCTTCAGCCCGCGATGCGCCGCGACGAGCTCCGGGCGCTGCTCAACCTTGAGCGAAACCGCTACGTCATCCTCGATGAGCGCCAAGGGCGGCTCCGCCGCTACGAGGTGGCCAGCACCGACGACGCGCCGCTCTCAGAGTGGGTCGATTTTGTGGCCACCGACCAGCGCACGGTGCTCGACCGCTGGCTCGAAGAGGCCCCCTTCGCGTGGCCCGAGCTCTCGATCGAGCGGCGCCCCCGCGACGTCGAGGTCGCCGCCCGGGCGACCCAAGACGAGGCCCCCCAGCCGCCGCGGCCTAGACCCAAAAAAGCGAAAGAAATCAACGAGGTGCAGGCCACCGCGGTGGCCCCCGGGGTCGACCCCCACGCGGCGCTCCGGGCCGAGATCAGGCAGCTCGAAATCGCCGTCGCGGCGGGCGGCGTCGACGACGGCGCGGTGTGGAGCGCCCTCGGCGATCGCAAGGCGCAGGTGAGCGAGCACGACGAGGCCGCGGTGTGCTTCGAGAACGCGGTGTTCTTCGAGCCCGAGGCGGGCGAGCGGGTGGGTCGGGCGGCGCAGCTCCGGATGCGCCTCGCCGACAAGCGCGGCTCCGCCGAGGAGCTTTACGAGCTCGTCACCGCGCAGCGCATCACGCCCAATGAAGCGGCCTACCTCGGGCTTCGGCTCATCGAGATGGCGGCGGCGGGCGGGGGCGACGACGCGCTCCTCCAAGAGGGCGGGCGGCGGTTCTTGTCGCCCGAGTACCCGGTGTCGCGGCGCCTGGCGTGGTCGGTGCTGCGGGCCCTCCACACGCGCAGCGGCGACCGCCTCGGCATGACCCGCGCGAAGGAGCAGCTCCTCGGCGCGATCAACGACCGCGGCCTCAGCGACACCTTCGACCTGCCGCGCTTTGTGCGTTACGCGCTGGCCCTCGCGGGCACCGAGCGGCAAGACAGCACCCTTCGACTCCGCTCTGAGCAGGGCGTCTTGCTCGACGGCCTCTGGCGCGACGCCGTCGACGCGGGGCTCGTGCGCGAGCTCGACCCGTTCTCGAACTATCTTCGCCTCGCGTTCGGGGTGGGGTACACCCGGCTCGCGGCCGCGCAGCGCGCCAAAGAGCTGGTCGAACCGGTCGAGCGCGAGCTCTCGGTGCACGAGGCGCCGAACCGCGTGCTCTTCGGGCTCTACCTCGCGCGCATGGCCCACATCGCCACCCGCGGCGACGACGCGGCGTGGAAGCGCGAGGTCGACGAGCGGCTCAAGGCCTGCCCCGACGCGCGCACCCGCGACCGGGTCGAGCACCTCCGCAAGCGGTCTGCGTGGTTGCGCACCGAGAGCCCGAGCTCGACCGACCCCGAGCTGCGGCCCGCGTACCATAAAATGGCCGCCGCCGCCGAGGTCGATGTGGGCGCGGCGCCCGAGACCCTGGGGCGCATCCTCGATGACCGCGGGGTCTACGATTACGAGAAAGAAGAGGTCGTGCGGCGCCTCATGCGGAGCGCCAAGGCGAGCGGCAACGACGGCGCGCTCTCGCAGCTCCTGGCGGTCTGCACGGGGCGCCTCGCGACCAAGATCGGCCAGCCCGGGTACCGCGTCAGGAGCGCGGGTCACTGCATGGGCGCTGCGGGGGTCTTGGGCGACGTCGAGGCCCTCGACCGGCTCCTCGACGAGGTGGTGACGGTGTGCGAGTCGCCCGCGGTGCCGCAGATGGCCGACCTCATCGACGCGGTGAAGCCTGCGATCCTGGCCTTGCGCCGCTTCGGCGCGACCCGCTCGGCGCGGCGCTTTCTTGAGACGCTGGTGCCCATCGCGTCGCGGCCCGGGCCCCGCTCGGCGCAGCTCCGCGCGATCTTGAGCGAGGGCTTTCTGCGCCTCGGCGACCGCCCGCGGGCCGATGAGCTCTTGCGCGAGACCCTCGGGGCGACCCTCGAAGCGACCATGCCGCACGCCGACCGGTATTTCGCGGGTGCGGCGATCCTCAACGCGCTTCGGTACTGGCCGACCCAAGACCGCGCCGCCGAGAGCGCGCGGCTCTTGAAGGGCATCGAGGTGTTCACCGACACCTTTACGGCCAGCACCATGAAGCTCTACCCCACCTTCAAGGTCCAGCTCATCGAGCAGCTCGTCGACGCCGTGGGCGACGAGGTCACCTTCGAGAGCGACAAAGTTCAGGGCTACCTCGACGAAGAAGAGCAGGTGCTTCGTCGCCGCATCGTTGCAGACTGGAGAGTCGTATGTGGAGCTTGAAAGAGCTTGAGCGAGAGATTGACGACATTCGCGCGCGCATCAACCGACACCGCCGCGACCTCGAAGAGTATTTCGTCAAGCGCGCCGACGAGCTCGAGCTCGCCACGCTCTCGGCAGCGGCGCAAGAGCCGCTTCTATTCGTCGGCCCGCCGGGCACCGCGAAGAGCGACCTGGTGGTGAAGTTCGTCGAGAGCCTCGGCCTCGGCGACACCGACTACTATGAATACATGCTCACGAAGTTCACCGAGCCGAGTGAGATTCTTGGGCCCATCGACATTGATCTCTTGAAGCAAGGCCGCTTCGTGCGCCGCACCGCGGGCAAGCTGCCTAACGCGAAGGTGGCCTTCCTCGATGAGATCTTCAAGTCAAACTCTGCCATCTTGAACACCCTCTTGACCATCGTCAACGAGCGCAAATACTACCAAGACGGCGCCCCCGAGCCCGTGGCCCTGCGCTTCTTGTTCGCGGCCACCAATGACATCCCCGAGCAGACCGAGCTCGACGCCCTGGCCGATCGGTTTATCTTGAAGATCGAGACGCGGCCCGTCAAAGACACCCATTTCGCAGAGCTCATCGACGCGGGGGTGATGAATGAAGTGTACAAAGCGACGGGGCAGAAGCCCTGGGCCCGGGGCACCGCGAGCTTCGAAGATTTTCTAAAGTTCAAGCGCTACATCGATCTTTCGCTGGGGGCCTCGGGGAGCCTCAGCGGCGACCGCGAGCAGTGGTTCCCGCCTGCGGTATTCGCCGAATTCCGAAGAATCGTGCGAGCCCTCGAGACCGAAGACAAGGTGATGGTGAGCGACCGCAAGCTCGTGAAGCTCTACAAGCTGCTTCGCACCCGCGCGTTCCTCTTGCACGGGGGCGCGGTGCAGCAGAGCGACCTCGCGCTCTTGGCCTATGTGGGCAACCGGCGTCACGAGCTCGGGGCGGTGCAAGACAAAGTGCGCAAGCTCCTCGGGCTGACGTCGTAAGGGCGCTTGCGGGGCCTGCGAGAGACACCGTGCACAACCTCACCCGCGACGAGCTCGACCACGCCATCGGCGCCTGGGTTTACATCTCAGGCGCGGGTGAGCCTTGGGCCGAGGCCGTAGGGCTCAGCCTCGGGTGGTTGCGCCACCTGTGGGACGCCGGCGACGACCACCTCCCGCTCGATCTCGTCCACGATTTGGGCCTCTTGATGCTGCGGGGCAAAGACTTTCGCTTCGGGTCGAGCCGCGGCCTCGAGCGCTTCACGCCCGAAGAGCGCCAGCTGCGGCTCGCGTACGAAGACAAGGTCTTGGGCCGCTGGGCCCTCGACCCCACGGTGGCCGAGGCCCATGTGGTGATCGCGGGGCTCCCCGCGGCGCAGCGCCAAGACGCCGTCGCGCACGCCGTGGGCCTGGCCTTGCGGCGGGCCTTCGCGACCGAGGTCTCGCGCGGCGTTCGGGGCAACCCTGCGCACCTCCGCGGGCTCCGCGAGCCTTGGTTAGAGCGGCTCTTGCAGCCCGTCGAGGCCCTCGACGCCCGGGTCGACGGGGGGTGGCTCGCCTGGGCCCGAGAGCGCCAGCACGAGGCCATCGAGCGCCTCGGCACCCAGCGCCTCCTCACCCGCGACGCGCTCTGGGAGGTCGAACACCTCGCAGACCTGCCCCGCGAGAGCACCCGCATGGCCCTGCGCGAGATCCTCGATGTGGGTCAGTCGGTGGGCCCGGTAAGCCCGAGCGTGGGGCTCCAGCTTCGGCACGCGCGGCGCGAGGTGCCCATCGAGGCCGAAGAGGCCGACCAGTACCCGGCCGGCGGCTTTGACGCCATCAGCACCCGCGGCAACCTCGAAAACCTCGTGCGGAGCGAGGTCAGTTACGTCGGCGAAGGGAGCGACGGCCCGCGCGGCATCGACCTCTTTGACATCCGCTTCGCCGAGGGCGAGCTCTTGTACTACACCCGCGACGAGAGCCCGCTGCTCGACGCGCGGCGTGACGTGACCCTGGTCTTCGACGGCCCGCGCGAGCTCCGCCACAAGGTGCCCGGGCTGCCCTCGCAGACCCTGGTGATCGCCGAGGCCGTGGCGATGACCCTCTACCGCGACCTCATGAGCCTCTTCGGTCCTTCGGGCGCGCGGGTCAAGATCGCGTGGCACTGCCATGAGCCCGGCGACCTCACCGACGCCGAAGAAGAGCTCGGGCTCTTTCGCTTGCGGCTCGCGGCCGACCTCGCCCACCAGCGCGTCTCGCTCGCGGTGGTCGACAGCTTCGACGCCCTCGGCGAGGGCGGGCGCATGGTGTTCTCGCCGCGGCCCCCGCAAGACACCCTCTACACCGCGTGGGTTCGCACCGGCGGCGCCGCGTGGACCCTCGACAAGGTCGCGTACCACCTCGACGACCCCGAGGGCGCAGGGCCCGTGCTCCGGAGCCTCACCGACGCCCTCCTCGTGGCCAGCGCGCGACGGCCCACGAGCCCCCGAAGGGCCCGACGCCGGGCGTCTTAGCGTTTGCGCAATTTGCGCAATCGGCAAGGCGTTTCAGTTGGTGCGAGGGCCCTCCGAGCGGGTGTCGTAGGGTCTCCCCAAGCGGTCGCGTCGGGGCGCAGACCGCGAGGCTCGATCACCGATTGAGGTTGCGATGAAGAGTAGACCGCGCACCACACACACCGTGGCGATGTTGCTGTGCCTTCTGGGGGTCGGCTGCAAACCGCGAGGCGATGCAGCGCCCGCCGCAGCGAACGCCCAGACCGCACCGAGCGCACCGAACGCGCCGAACGCGCCGAACGCGCCGAACGCCCAGACCGTGACGGTGAGCCTGAGCCCCGCCGAAGAGGCCGCCCTCGCCCCGCTCACCGCCAGCGCCCGAGACGGACGCCCAGGGCCCGGCACCGTGCTCTCGCTCAACGCGCGCCCCTACCTCGCCCTCGCCGCGCGGAGCGACGACCCCAATGTGCTGAGCGCCGCCCTCCTCGCGATGCCCGAGCTCTTCACGCACAGCCCGCGCTTCGCGGCGCAGAAGGCCCTGATGGTGCCCGAGTACGTGCAGGTCGTGGCGGCGCGGCTGGGGCACCCCGACCCGCGGGTCCAGTTCGCCGCGATGCGGGCCGCGCGCACGGTGCTCTTGCACGAGGCGCCCGACGCCGCGGTGGTGGCCGCCCTCGTCGCCCACGCCACGCAGCACCCCAACCCCGCGGGGCGCTTCGACGCGATGCAGAGCCTCTGGCAGCTCTCGACGCTGCGTCAATCGCCCGCGGCCATGGCGGCCTTCGTCGACAACCTCTCGGCCCCCGAGCCGTGGCGGGTCTCGATCGCGCTCTTTCGCCTCCGCGGCTTCGCGCAGAGCGCTCCGAACGGCGAGGCCCTGGTCACCCAGACCCTGAGCCTCACCCGGCACGCCGACCCGGGCGTTCGCGGCCGCGCCGCCGAGCTGCTGGGCGCCCTCGGGCCGCGTCAGCCCGCGTCGCGCGACGCCATCACCGCGGCGCTCATGGCCCTCGTCGACGACGGTCACCCCTTCGCGCAGGCCGCGGCGATGAACGCCCTCGCCGCGCTCGACCACCGTCCGGCGCTCCCGCGGGCGGTCGCGAAGCTCGGCGACATGTCATCAAACACCTACGACATTCGAGGGTTTCGCAACCTCCGGGGCGACCCCGAGTCGGTGCACCACGACGGCTCGGCGTGGTCAAAGACCGGCGACGCCGCGCTCAACGCCGTGCGCACCTTCTCGCAGCGCATGGGCGACCCGTTTCGCTACGAGATCAACCACCGCAACGTCGACGCCGACCTCGCCGCCGCGGCCGAGGCGGCGCGGCAGTGGTTCGCCCGGCACCGCGCCGAGGTGCCTACCGCGTGAGGCTCTCTCGGGCCCGGGTCGATTTGTCACGAAACAGCGTCAAGAGAAGGGCCCGGAGCCACTTCATCGCGGGGTCATCGTGGGTGCGCGCGTGCCACGCGAGGTAGACCTTGAAGCCCGGCACCGGCACCGGCGGCTCGAAGACCTTGAGCGGGAGGAGCTTCGTAAACGCCGCGGCCACCCGCGCGCCGAGGGTCGCCACCATGTCACTGCCCGCGACGACGTGCGGCGCCACGAGGAAGTGCGGCACCGCGAGCCCCACCCTGCGCGCGCGGTGGTGCGACGCGAGCACGGTGTCGACGACGCCGCCGGGGGTGCCGCGGGGCGCCACGAAGACGTGCGTGAGCGAAGCCCAGGTGTCGAGGTCGAGGCGCTTTCTCACCCGCGGGTGACCCTTGCGGAGCACCACCACGAAGCGCTCTTCGTAGAGCAGCCGCGCGTGCACGGCCTCGGGCACCGGCCCGTCAGGGAGCGGCCCGCAGAGGAGGTCGGCCTGGCCCGTCGCGAGCTGAGACCAAGGGTCTTCGGCCACCGTGCGGACCCACAGGTTCACCCCCGGCGCCTCGACGGCCACTCGCTCCAAGAGCCGCGGAATCAGCACGAAGCTCCCATAGTCTGCGGTGGCGATGGAGAAGCTCCGCTGCGCCGTGGCCGGGTCGAAGCGCGGCTCACCGGCCCACGCGCGTTCGAGGGTCGCGAGGGCGTGACGCAGGGGCTCGGCGAGTTGGGCGCCGCGGGCGGTGGGCACGAGCCCTCCCGGCGTCCGCACCACGAGCGGGTCGCCGAGGCGCTCTCGGAGCCGCGCGAGGCTATGGCTGGTGGCCGATTGCGAGAGCCCGATGCGCCGGGCCGCGCGGGTGAGGTGCCGCTCGACCAGGATCGCGTCGAGCACGCGCAGGAGGTTCAGGTCGAGCCCGTCGAGATGCACGCTGTGCATGGAGGTCATGTCGAACATGCATTGTACAGCGACCGCACCGAGACGCACCTTCTGACCACCGGCGAGGGTCGTCGGGTCGAAACACAGCAACACGGTGGGGTCTACGATGGTTGATTTTGCGGTCGCAGGGGTGTCGGGCAACACGGGTCGTGTGGTGGCAGAGACGCTCCTCGCAGGGGGCGCCTCGGTTCGGGTGATCGTGCGCGACGCGGCCAAGGGCGCCGCTTGGGCCGCCCGGGGCGCCGACGTGGCGGTGGCCGACCTCGGAGACAGCGCCGCCCTCGCGGAGGCCTTGCGGGGCGTGAAGGGCGCGTACCTGCTCGTGCCGCCGAACGCGGGCGCCAGCGATTTTCGCGCGTACCAGCGGGCCACGGGCGAGAGCATCGTGGCGGCGGTGCGGGCGAGCGGCGTGCCGCATGTGGTGTTCCTCTCGTCGGTGGGCGCTCAGCACGACGCGGGCACGGGGCCGATCGCGGCGCTCAAGCCCGTCGAGGCCGGGCTCCGGGGCATCGCGGGCACGGTGAGCACCTTTGTGCGGGCGGCGTACTTCATGGAGAACCTCGGCGGCTCGCTCTCGTCGCTCGGCGATGGGCTCTTGCCTGGGTTCGTGCCCACCGACCTCGCCTTTCCGATGATCGCGACCCGCGACATCGGTCTTGTGGCGGCGGCGGCCTTGCGTGAGCCGCCCGCGCAGACCGAAGTGATCGAGCTCGACGCGCCGCGGCTGTACTCGATGGACGACGCCGCGGCGGCGCTCTCGAAGCTGACGGGCAAGACCATCACGGCGCGGCAGTTTCCGATCGAGGCGATGGTGCCGACGCTCACGGGCTTTGGCTTTCCGCCCGGGCTCGCGGCGCTCTACGCCGAGATGACCGCAGGGATGACCGCGGGCCACGTCACCTTCGAGGGCGGGCACCGCCGCGTTCACGGCGCCACCCCGATCGAGACCGTGCTCGCGGGCCTCGTCAACGGTGCCTGAAGGCACACCGGCGACACGCGCTCGCGCCCCCTCCGCAGCGGGTGCCCGAGCGCACGCCGCAGGCCTCGAAGGCCGTCTCCGAAGCGCCGTGAGCGCAGGCCCCATGCGACGCGCGCTCGGGCTTCGCATCGCACGCTCGGAGAGAGCCTCTCGCACCGCGCCCGGCACGGGCCGCACACGGTGTCACCGGCATGGTCACCTCGATCTGCAAGTCAGACCTCAGCGCCTCGTTGCGCGAGGCCGCGGCGCTCACCCGTTGCAGAGCGCCTCGGTAGGGCGCGAAGCGCAATTCTACCCTGCCCCTATTGCCAGCGTTGACGACCATCGGGTAGCGTTCGGTTCTGGTCGTGGTCGGGGGCACCATTCGAACCGATGCACCCTCGCGCCGCGCAGTTGAACTGACGCATCCATGAAGGGGATCACCGATGCCACGCGAAGCAACGATTGAGGTTTTCAACGGGGCATCAACGGCAGCGCCTCGGGGCTTGAGTACTTTAGTTCG
>JAEUKH010000009.1 GCA_016792845.1 Myxococcales bacterium
AGAACGACTTCGACGCGCAGCGCATCGCCGCCGTCAACAACCTCCAGACGATCGAGCTGCGGCTACGAAACGCTCGCGCAGACCTGCTGGAGGAAGCGGCTAGCGCGTGTCAACGACAACTAACCCGAGGGGTGTTCTAGAATCGTCGGGTCGCCCCGCGGGGCCGCGGTCGAGCGCGCACGGTGTCTGTGGGGTCTATGGTAGGGTCGCGCCCCGAGACCTCACCATGGCCATTGATGACAAACTCGTTCAAGACATCGTCACCCGTCACACCTACGGCACCTGGCGCCCCCAGAAGGGCTGGAAGCCCCTGCACATCGTCAAGGCCGAGGGCTCGGTCTTCTACGACGCCACGGGCAAGCGCTTCATCGACGCCAGCGCGCAGCTGATGTGCTCGAACCTCGGTCACGGCAACCAGGCCGTCATCGACGCCATCTGCAAGCAGGCCCGCGAGCTCGCCTTCGTCGCGCCGGGCTTCGCCACCACGGTGCGGGCCGAGCTCGCCACCAAGCTCCTCGAAGTGGTGCCCCGCGGCATCGAGAAGTTCTTCTTCTCCACCTCGGGCACCGAGGCCAACGAGTGCGCGATCAAGATGGCCCGGCTCGTCACGGGCCGTCACAAGATCATCGCGCGGTACAACAGCTACCACGGCTCGACGGCCACCGCCGCGGCGCTCACCGGCGACTACCGCCGCTGGTTCGCCGAGCCCATCCAGAGCGCCATCGAGGGCGTCTTGCACGCGCCCGAGTGCAACACCTACCGCCCCGAGCCCTTCGCCTCGGCCTCGGCGGTGATCGAGTACTACGAGTACATGCTCCGCAACGAGGCCCACGTCGCGGCCATCATCGTCGAGCCCGTGGTGGGCACCAACGGCGTGCTCGTGCCGCCGGCCGACTACTTCCCCCGGCTCCGCGCGCTCTGCGACGCGTACGGCGTGCTGCTCATCGCCGACGAGGTCATGAGCGGTTGGGGCCGCACCGGCAAGTGGTTCGCCATCGACCATTGGGGCGTCTCGCCTGACATCCTCGTGACCGCCAAGGGCGTCACCAGCGCCATGGCCCCGCTCGGCGTGGTGGGCACCTCGCGCAAGGTCGCCGACTACTTCGAAGACGGCTGGTTCGCCCACGGGCACACCTACGAGAGCCACCCCCTCACCCTCGCCCCCGCCGTCGCCGCCATCGGCGAGTACCAGCGCCTCGGGCTCATCGAGCGCTCGGCCGCCCTCGGCGAATCGGTGGTCGGCCCGAAGCTCCGGGCCCTCGCGGCGAAGCACCCCTCGGTCGGCGACGTGCGCGGCCTCGGGCTCTTCTGGGCCATCGAGATCGTGAAGAACCGCGCCACGAAAGAGCCCTTTGGCACCTTCCAAGACAAGTTCGCGCGGCGCCCGATGGTGATCGACGGCCTCGTGGCCGAGCTCATGAAGCGCGGCATCTACGCCATCGGGTGGATGAGCCACTTCGTCATCGCGCCGCCCTTGGTCATCAGCGAGGCCGAGATCGACGAGATCGTGGGCGCCTTCGACGAGGTGCTCTCGCTCGCCGACGCCCACGTCACGGGCTGACCTTCGGTCACCCCAATCACCTGTAGATTCAACACATTACAGAGCGCTCAGCGCGCGATCGTCACGCGGTTTCGCCCCGCGTGCTTCGACGCGTAGAGCGCCTCGTCGGCCTTGGCGAGCAGCGCCTCGGGCTCGCTCACCCCGAGCTCGTGCAAGCCCGCGAGGCCCACCGACACGGTGACCCCGAGGGCGTGCCCGTCGGCGCGAAAGGGCTCCCCCGCGATGGCCTGCCGGATGCGCTCGGCCAGCACCATGGCCCCTTCGAGGGCCGTGCCGCGGGCCAGGACGCAAAACTCCTCGCCGCCGTACCGGGCCAAGACGTCGCTCGCGCGGATGGCCTTCTGCACCCGCTCGACGATGCCGCGCAAGACGACGTCGCCCATCGGGTGACCGAGGGTGTCGTTGATGGCCTTGAAGTGATCGACGTCGAAGAGGAGCACCGAGAGCGCGACCCGGTGGCGCAGCGCGTAGGCCACTTCGCCGACGAGGCGGTCGTTGAGGTGGGCGCGGTTGAAGGCCCCGGTGAGGCCGTCGCGCAGCGCCGACTCGTACATCTTCATCTGAAAGGTCGTGTCGACCTCGTCGACGAAGGCGAAGCGCACGATCACCGTCGAGCCGAGCTGGATCTTGTCGCCGTCTTGGAGCGCGCGCACCCCCGAGACGCGCTCGTTGTTGACGAAGGTGCCGTTGCGCGACGCGAGGTCTTCGACGAAGGCGCCGCCGGGGCCCGCGTGCACGACCGCGTGGTTGCGGCTCACCTCGCCGTCGTTGAGGCTCAGCCCCGACTCGACCGAGCGGCCGAGGGTCACCTGCCCCTGGACGCGCACCAGGAGGCCCACGCTCGGGCCTTCGAGCACCACGAGGCAGGGCTGCAAGCGCCGCTGAATCGGCGCCGCCAGGGCCGAGACCCGGATGCCCACCAGGGTGGTCTCGTCGAGATCGTCTTCGTCGATCGGTCGCACCAGGGGCGATGATCGCCCGCCCGTTGCGAGACTGTAAAGTACCGAGCGGCAGGGGCGAGGTGTTTATGCCGCCATCGGTGAACGTACGATCCTGCGTTCAGCGCGCCCACTCGGTGGTTTCGACCACCGGGAGCTGGAGGGCCCGCTCGCGTTCGAGGTCGAGGTTGCCCACGTGGAGCGAGAGCGGCGCTTGCACCCACTTGTAGATCGATTGGGTGAAGAGCCGCACAAACTTGTCGACCCACCCGCGCATCAGCGACGCATCATCCTCGGGGAACATGCCCTTCAGCGCGTACACGATCTCGTCGGGCGAGAGCTTCTCGGCCGCATAAAGGTGGAAGCACGCGTCGAGCACCCTGAAGGGCATGAGCTCGTCTTCGCCCTTCTGGTTCGGCGCGAGCTCGGGGCCCGCGGGGGCCGAGAGGGTCTTCCAGATGCCCTCGAAGCCGTACTTCTCCAGGAGGTACTCGAGGAGGTAGATCACCACGGTTTTGGGCACGTTCGCGAGGATGGCCAGGGCCCCCTCGAGGTCGCCGCCGATGGTGGTGTACCCCATCGCTTTTTCGCTCATATTGCCCGTCTGGAGGAACAACATGCCCGAGGTGTTCGACCAGTTCCACATCCTGAGCGAGCGGAGCCGGGCCTGGATGTTCTGCTGCGTGAGCCCCGTGAGATCGCCCCCGACCATGGTGCGCGCGATGTCGGCCTCGCGGTTGAACGCGTCTTCGATGGGCACCACCTTGAAGGGCACCCCGAGCTCTTGGCAGATCGTCTCGGCGCACTGCGAGGTGTGATCGCTCGAATAGCGCGAGGGCATGTAGAACGCGCTCATCATCGCCGCGGTCTTCGCCTTGCGCTCGTCTTCGCTGAGGTCGACGAAGCGCTTCTGAAGGGCGCGCCACCCGATGAGCAGCGTCAAGAGCGAGTCGCGACCCCCCGAGAGCGCGATGCCGAGACCCTTGAAGGCCTTGGTCTTGTCGAGATAATCGCTGATGCCGAGCCCCAGCGCGTCGAGCAGGTCTTCGCAGAACTCTTCGCGGGCCGTGCGGGCGCTCTGCGGCCCCGGGAGGAAGAAGCTCCGATGCGCGGGGGTCGGATACGGCAGCATCGAGCGGTCGGCCCCAGGGTCGCCGTCTTCAACCCGATGCGGCACCGGGCCGTGCTCGCGCGCGTCGAGGCAGTCGTTGCGCCAGGTGGTGTTCTCGGTGCGGAGCCGCGAGGTGCGGTCGAGGTCGACCACCGTGGCGCTGAAGCCCTCGACCCAGCGCGACGCTTCGAGCAACGGTCGCCCGTTCTGAAACACGAAGCCGCCGCCGTCGAAGATGAGCCCGTCGTTGGCGCCCACCATGTTGACGTACGCGAGGGTGCACTGGTTGTCGCTCGACCGGGTGGCGAGCATCTCGCGCCGGGTGCCCATCACGCCCATGCGGTAGGGGCTCGCCGAGAGGTTCAGCACCAGCTCGGCGCCCGCGTAACAGCGGCGGCGCATGGGCCCGTCGGGCGACCAGACGTCTTCGCACACCTCGACCGCGAGGGTGCCGAAGTCGAAGTCGAAGATGAGGTCGCCGAAGGGCACGCCCAAGATTTCGTCTTTGAGCCCGACGCCGCCGCGCGAGAAGGTGCGGTGCTCGTAAAAGACGTTGTAGGTCGGGAGCTTCTCTTTCGGCACGAGGGCCCGCACGCGCCCGCGATGCACCACCGCGGCGGCGTTGTAGAGGTGCCCGCGGTGGGCCACGGTGACGCCGAGCGCGAAGACCGTGCCGAGGGCCTGGGTCGACTCGGCGAAGCGGTGAAGCTCGTTCCATTGAGCTTGGACGAAGCCGCGCCACTGCACCAGATCTTCGCTCGGGTACCCGCCGATCACCTGCTCGGGGAAGACCCCGACGGTCACCTGTTGGGCGGCCATCTCGTGAGCGATCCGCAGGCAACGCTCGGTGTTCGACTTCACCGAACCGACCGTCGGGTTGACGCTCCCGAGGGCAATCTTGACCAGTCTCATGGTGCCTTCTTTTCGTGCGGTTGTTGGGTGGGCTCGACCTCGTCGCGCACCCACTGAAGGTAGGGTCGGTGTGAGAGCGCTTCGAGGGTGCCGAGCGCGAGCACCTCGGGCATCGCGTACGGATGCTCCGCTACGATGGCCGCGCAGACCGCAGGCGCCTCGGCGCGGGTGGTCTTGCAGAACATCGTCACCTCGCGGTCGACGGTGACGGCCCCTTGCCAGCGGTACACGCTCGTCACGGGCCAGAGGTTGACGCACGCCACGAGCCGCGCGTCGACGAGCGCGCGGGCCAGCGTCTCGGCCACCGACGCGGGGGCGTTGCTCAACACCACGGTCACGTCGCGGTCACTCATACCCACGCGACGGTCTACACCCTTTGCGCCCTTCGGCGCTACGCTCGCGCGATGACCCCTCCGCCCGGCCGCGCCCTCACCCGCGACGCAGACCTCGCCGCGCTCCTCGCCGCCACCCGCCGCGTGGCCGTGCTCGGCATCAAGACCGAGGCCCAGGCCGACCAGCCCGCGTACTACGTCGCCGCGGCCATCGCCGCGCTCGGCGCCGAGGTCGTGCCGGTGCCGGTGTACTACCCCGAGTGCACGCAGATCCTCGGGCGCCCCGTGTTTCGCACCGTGGCCGCCGTGACGCCCCGGGTCGACCTCGTCGACGTGTTTCGGCGCCCCAGCGACCTCGACGCCCACTTCGACGACCTCGCCGCGGCCCGGCCCAAGGCCGTCTGGCTCCAGAGCGGGATCGTCAACGTTGCGTTCTGCGATCGGCTCCACGCGCTCGGCATCGACACCGTGTCAGACCGCTGCTTGATGGTCGAGTGGCGGCGGCTCGGCGGGGTCGCGGCGCGCTGAGTTCAGGCGCCTCGGGAACGAGGCCCTTGCAGAGCTTCGTGCTGTCGATTTTGCAGCAGGAGAACGTGGTCGATAGAGTGTTACGGCGCTATCGAGGAGGGTGAACGAAGTACGATCAGGAGGGAGCGCGCCAGAGGCGCACCACCCACCGGCCGGTTTCTGCGGGCAGGATCAGTTTGCGGACCAGTACGGCCTCAAGGGGAACGTTGGCATCCAAGAGCGACGCGACCATGCGGCTGTATTGCCGAGGGACGAATCCCAACTTGTGCTCATTCCTCACGAGCACGAGGCTCGCTGCCTTGTCGTGCTCGTTGCTGTGGTCCCGCCGCAGCGTCACGCGGTCACCCGGCGCAATCGCCAGTTGATCGGCGCCGGGCTGGTACCGCCCGCCCGCCACCCGGAACTCCAAGGGCTTTGAGAGGTCGTCGCGCTCGTCTCGGTACTCCGCTAACTCGATTCGGTCGGTGAGCTGGACCCCACCGCTTCGCGCGAGAATCTCCATCGGGTCGTTGTGGTCAACGATACCCCAGGACGCGAACAGCGGAACGTGTCAACGCGAGTGAGCCAGACCGGGTCCTCGTTGACTGACTACCTCTCTCCTGCGCGGGGTCGTGCCCTCCGCTCCATTTGCGCTCTCTCGCGCGACTCGGGGTGTCTGCCCGGTGAGGGAGCGTCAGGCCGAAACGCCCCGCGGCGAGGCTCAGCCGGGCTCGCGCACGCGCCAGCCGACGGGCAGTTCGAGCACGCCTTCGCTGTGCAGGTGGTCGTAGAACGCGTCGCACATCACGGCGCAGACCGCCGAGAACACCTGCGGGTCGGCCACAAAGGCCAAGGTGCCCGGCGCGAAGCGACCCTGGTGGGCCTCGATCTGCGCGATGAGGGGCTCTTTCACCCCGAGCAAGAGCTGTTCGAGGAAGAGCCGCTCGAAGGTCTCGCGAAACTTGGCGAAGCCCGCGGGGCTGATCTTGTAGATCGCCTTGCCGGGCTCGATGGGCAGCCGCGCGACCTTCGAGGCCCGCACAACCTGCCAGCAGAAATCGCCCACGTTGCGCCGAAAGGTCTCGCGAAAGAATTCGCCGAAGACCGAGAGCACCAAGGGCAGGAGCTGTTCGAGCTCGGGGGCCTTGCGCGAGAGATACGTGAGCTGGAGGTCGCGCTCGACGCTGGCGAGGTTCTCGAGCGCCCGTTCGAGCACCGAGGGTGACTCGTAGCGCAACGATTTGAGGTCGGCTTCGAGGGTCTGACGGCTGCGCACGACGGCGTAGTAGAGGCCCTGCTCGGGCAGGGTGATGGGGCGCGCCGCGAGGGCCTCGGGGCTCGCGCCGTGACCGAGGGCGCGCTCAAAGAAGAGCGTGGTGACCCGACGCGAGAGCACGTCGAGCTTGGCCCTGAGGAAGCTGCCCCCGCGCGGGTCGAGCACCTGTTCGAGGCGCTGGCGGAGCACCGCGATGAGGTCGATCTCGCGGTCGCTGTGGCTCTGCGGCGCGGCGGGGCGCTGGGCCTCGCGCACGTTGCGCATGGCCTTGAGCTCGGCGATCACGCCCTCGGTGATCTTGTCGAGCTCGGCGTTGGTGGCCGACTCGGGCTCGAAATACACCACCCGCGCGCTCACCTGCTCGTCGCGGAGACGGAGCGCGGCGGTGGCGATGTCCATCCGTTCTTGGGTGGTCGACCAGACCAGGCCCGCGCCCCCGGCGGCCCCCGTCAGCGACTCTCGCTCACCCTTCTTCACCAACGGAATCGGCGGAATCGACAGGCTCGACGGCGCCACGCTCGGCGTCAAAAGCCCCGCCCCGGCGGTTGGCAGCGGGCTCGGCGTCGACCGCGCGACCGGCTCACCCGACGCGGGCGCGCCGAGCGACACCACCATCGGTCGACGCGAGGGCAACGCGCCCTCGGGCGGAGGCGGCATCGGCGCGACCCCCGAGCGCTCAGACGGGCTCTCACCCTGGGCGATGGGCAGCGGCCCCGAGACGCTGCGCGACGCGTGCGGAGGCACTGGGGGCGGCCCCTTCGGCGCCGTCAACGGCACCGGAGGCGGAACCGGCGATCGCTTCTCACTCACGGTGTGTCATTCTAGCGGAGCTCCCGCCCGGGTGACACGCCCTAAACCCCTGTACGCCCCCGCACTGCTTCGATTCTGCACACCGGCCCTGGTACACCTCATGAGCCTCCGCGAGCTGCTTGCGCTCGGCACCGCCAGTCAGGTGCCGACCCGACACCGAAACCACAACGGGTACTTCCTCCGGTGGGACGATGAGGGGTTTCTCTTCGACCCGGGCGAAGGCACCCAGCGGCAGATGGCCTACGGCGAACTCGCCGCGTCGAGCATCACCCGCATCTTCGTGACGCACTTTCACGGCGACCATTGCCTCGGCCTCGCGGGCATCGTTCAGCGCCTGAGCCTCGACCGCGTGCCCCACCCGGTGACGGTGTACTACCCCGCCTCGGGCGAGGTGTTCTTTCAGCGCCTCCGTCACGCCTCGATCTATCACGCCGCGGTCGACCTTCGGCCCCGCGCCCTCGACGACGCGCGCGACGCGCTCGTGTGCATCGACGAGACTGAAACCCTGCGCTTCTGGGCGCACCCCTTGCGCCACTCGGTGCCCACCCTCGGGTACCGGGTCGAAGAGAAGGCCACGCGCAAGATGCTCCCCGAGCGCCTCGCCGCGCACGGCATCGCGGGCCCGCGAATCGGCGAGCTCCAGCGCGCCGGGAGCCTCGCCGCGGGCGACACCGTGGTCACCCTCGACGACGTGAGCGTGGCCCGCCCGGGCAGCGCCTTCGCCTTCGTAATGGACACCCGCGCCTGCCCCGGCGCCGTGGCCCTCGCCCGCGACGCCGACCTCCTCTTGATGGAGGCCACCTACACCGCCGAAGACCAGCACCTCGCCGACGCCCACGACCACGCGTCGAGCGCCGACGCCGCGCGCACGGCCCTCGAAGCCGGGGCCCACCGCCTCGCGATGGCGCACTTCTCACAGCGCTACCTCTCGCTCGAACAGCACCTCGCCGAGGCCCGCGCCCTCTTCGCCGAGACGGTGGCCCTGCGCGACCTCGACCGGGTCACCATTCCGCGTCGACGGGCTTGACCCGCGGGGCCGCGGGCGGCCTTCATCGTCTCCGCCATGGTCACCGCCTCAGCCCAGCTCGCCCCTGACTTCCTCGACCGCCTCGCGGCCCGCGCCCGCGCCCGGGTAGGCCTCGACGCCGCCCACGACTGGTCGCACGTCGCCCGGGTGGCCGCCAACGCCGACCGCCTCGCCCGCAGCGAAGGCGCAGACCGCGTGCTCACCGTGGCCGCCGCCCTCTGCCACGAGCTCTTCAACTACCCCAAGGGCCACCCCGAGTCGCACCGCTCGGGAGAGCGCTGCGGCCTCGAAGCCCTCGCCCTCCTCACCGACATGGGCTGCGACGCCGCCTTCTCGGCCGCCGTGGCCGAGGCCATTCGCACCCACCCCTTCTCGCTCGGCGAGACCCCGAAGACCCTCGAAGGCAAGCTCCTCCAAGACGCCGACCGGCTCGACGCCATCGGCGCCATCGGCGTCGCCCGCTGCTTCGCCACCACCCAAGCCATGGGCAGGCCCTTCTACAACCCCGACGACCCCTTCTGCGAGGCCCGCGACCCCGACGACAAGGCCTGGGGCCTCGACCACTTCTACAAAAAGCTCCTGCGCCTCGGGCCGAGCCTCCACTCGGCCGCGGCCCGCCAGGAGGCCGCCCACCGAACGGCCTATCTTCTTGAATTCATTGAACAATTGAGGCGCGAAATCACGGCCTGACGCTGGGCGCCCTGGGCCTCACGCCGACCATCGCGGCGAACGAGCGGCCCCGCAAGAGCTCGACCGAGACGCCGACCCTTGAGGCCACGGTGTCTTCGTCGATTAGGCCCGAGTCGAGCGCGGCGAGGGTCTGGGCCACGAGCCCTTGGGCCGTCGCGGCGTCGTCGAAGACGGCCCCGGCCCGCACGGCCTGGGCGGCGGTCTGGACAAAGCGCCCGAGGCGGTCGAGCACCCCGTCGAGGCCCGCGAGCTGCACCGAGAAGACCCCGGCGTAGCGCGACACGAGCTGGTTCGGGTGGAGATCCCAGCCCTGCCGGATGCCGTCATCGAAGCCCGCCCAGATGTCAGCGATGTGGCGGCGCCAGCCGGCGGCCACGGCCTCGCGGTTCTCGCTCCGTTGGGCCTCGCTGAGCGCCCCGCGGTGCGGCCCCACGGGCAGGAGCGTCGTGGCCCCGTCGCTGACCCTGATCGACGCCGCCGCGCCCATGAGCGCGAGCTGCCGCCGCGCGAGGGCCACGATGGGGTGCTGGAGCGACTGCACCTCGGCCCGGATCTGCAAGGCCGAGAGGAGGTCGTAGGCCCCGAGGTGCAGCGATTCGAGGCGCGCGCCCGCGGTCTCGACCAAGGACGAAACGTTCGAGAGCGACCACGGGGTCTCGACCATGAGCTCGACGCCGATGAGCCCCTCGGGCAGCGAGAGGCCGCGCTCTTCGGCCTGGAGGGCCGCGCAGAGGGCCGACACCTCGTCGGCGCGGCTGATCTTGGGCAAGGTCACCACGAAGCCCTGCGGCAAGCCCCCGCGGGCCTCGACGCACGCACGGATCACCGCGCGCAGGGTGCGAAGGGCGCGGCTGCGGGTCTCGGGGCCCATCGATTTGACCCGAACGCCGAGCCGCGGCGCGGGGTCGGGCACCGCCGCGAGGCTCACACCGACCGCGAGGGCGTGGGCGTCTTCTTCGGTGTCGCTCCGCGGGCCGTAGCCGTCTTCAAAATCGACGCGCAGGTCGTCGAAGCCCGCGGGCTGCGAGAGCCGACGCGCCACCGCCGCGCGCACAAGGTCGGCGCTCGCGGGGTCGACCCCCGTCATCTCGGCAAAGCGCGCCGCGTCGGGCGCGTACTGGTCTAGGGTTTCGAGGGCGAGGAGGGCGAGCTTACGGGGCGCCTCGGCGTTGAAGCGATGGGCGCCCCCGTAGAGCACCTGAAGCGGCTGCGTCACGGCCCGCGATTGTGAACACTTCGCACGCCCCGCGCACCTCGGAAATTCACCGAAATGCCCAGTTTTCAGCGAGCGTTCGAGCCTTGCACAGCGCGCGCGAGGGTCAATGCCGAATCCAAAGAACGGTGAAGGCGTCGCCGCCGTCTTCAGGGTCGGCGGCCCGCGCGCGGGTCACATACGACGAACGCTTGAGGTGTTCGCGCACGGCCGATTTGAGCGCCCCGGTACCATGCCCATGGAGCACGAAGCCCGCGGTCTGCCCCTGCCCGAGCACGCGATCGAGGAAGGCGTCGACCATGGCGAGGGCGTCGTCGACGCGCAGGCCGCGCACGTCGCAGGTGTTGTCGAGGGTGCGCGTCGGTCGCACCGCATCGCCCGCGGCGTCGTAGGGCACCGGCGGCGCGGTGGGGCCTCGCTCGCTCTCGCCGCGCGGCGCGGGCTTGTCGAGCATCACCTCTTCGACCGCGACGGTGAGCTTCATCGCCCCGGCGGCGACCCGCACCTGGCCTCGCACGGGCGCTTCGAGCACATCGACGGCGGTCTTGAGCCGCGGCACATAGGCCTTGGTGCCGGGCTTGAGGTCTTCTTCGCGGGCGCTGCGGCGGTCGGGCTCGGGGTTGGCGTTCTGACGCGCCTTTTCGAGCCCTCGGCCGATGGCCCCTTGGAAGCTCACCGCGTCGCCGACCCCGTGCATGACCTTCTCGGCCTCGCGGAGTTCGGCCTCGTCGAGCTTCTTCTTGCGGAGCCGGCCCTGCACCTCGCGGAGCTCTTCGCGGGCCTTTCGGAGCAGCGCCTGGAGCTCGCCGCCCTCTTTCGAGAGCCGCGCGGCCTCGCGGGTGCGCAGCGCGTGCTTCTCGCTCTCGAGCTCTGAGCGAAGGCGCGCGATCGCGCGGGCCTCTTCTTCGACCGCGGCGCGGGCCACGCGGGCGGCGCGCTCCTCGTCTTGCAGCCGACGGAGCACGTCTTCGCGGGTGCCAGCGTGCTCGGGCAGGAGCGCCTGGGCGCGGTCGACGATGGCGGCTGCGATGCCGAAGCGCCGCGCCACCGCGAGGGCGCTCGACGCCCCGGGGATGCCCATGGTGACGGTGAACGTGGGCAGCATGGCCCCGAGGTCGAAGCCCACGCTCGCGTTGACGAAGCGCGGGTCGCGGAGCCCGAGGGTCTTGAGGAGCTCGTAGTGTGTGGTGACCGCCACGGCGGCGCCGCGGCCCGCGAGGCTCTCGAGCACCGAGGCCGCGAGGGCGGCGCCTTCTTCGGGGTCGGTGCCCGTGGCGAGCTCGTCGAGGAGCACGAGCGAGCCCGGCCCCACGTCGCGCAGCACCGACGCGAGGGTCGAGATGTGGGCCGAGAAGGTCGAGAGGTTGCGCGCGAGCGACTGGTCGTCGCCCACGTCGCAGGCCACGGGGTCGAACCAGCCCACCCGCGAGCCCTCGTCGAGGGGCACCGGGAGCCCCGCCCGCACCATCATCGCGAAGAGGCCCATGGTCTTGAGGGCCACGGTCTTGCCGCCCGCGTTGGGCCCCGAGATGACCAGCACCTGTCCGCCCGAGAGGGCGAGGTCGTTGGCCACCACCGGCGCGCCGCCGAGGGTGAGCAGCGGGTGCCGAGCGCGCTTGAGGACGAGCACGGGTTCGGGGTCGGGCTCGATGGCCACCGCCCTGAGATCGTTCGCCAACCGAACGATCGCGGCCAGGAGGTCGGCGCTGAGGCATGCCTCGTGGGCGCCGGGCAACGCTTCGCCGTACGAACGACAGCGCGCGGCGAGCTCGGCCAAGACCCGGGCCTCTTCGCGCTCGACCTCGGCGAGGGCCACCTTGAGCTGGTTGCCGAGCACCACCACGGCGCGGGGCTCGATGAAGAGCGTCTGACCCGAGGCGCTCGACCCGTGGACGATGCCCGGCACCGGGACGTGCGCGTCGCTCCGCACGGGGATCACGTACCGGCCGTCGCGGAGGGTGTAATAGCGATCTTGCAAGACCGCGGCGTAGCGCATGAGGGCCTCTTCGAGGCGCTGCACCACCCGGGCCCGCACGTCGTGCACCCGGCGCCTCGCGTTGGCGAGGTCGCTCGACGCGCGGTCGGCGAGGGAGCCGTCGGGGTCGAGGGCGTGGTCGAGCACGCCGAGCAGCTTGTCGAGCCCGGGGTCGCTCTCAAGGGCCTCGGCGAGGGCCGGGTACTGGGCGCGACGCGCGTTGACGAACTTTCTCAGGCCGCTCGCGACCACGAGCATCTTGCGCACGTTGTGGAGCTCGTACGCGGTGACCTCGCCCTCGCGGCCGAGCCGCGCGAGCACGTCGTCGACGTCGGCGACGCCGTCGTAGGGGAGCACCTCGGCGGCGTTCCAGAGGGTGAGGACTTCGGCGGTGCGGCGGGTGCGGGCGCGGGCCTCGTCGAGGGTGTCGGCGGGGCGCAGCGCGCGGGCGCGTTGCCGCGCGAGGGTGGCCACACATCGCTCGGCGAGGTGTTCGACAAGCTGCGGCCATTCGAGGTCGTGGGCGGTCTTCTCTGTGAAACTCATAAACACTCGGCGGTTGCGCTTCGAAGGCGAAACCCCACAACGTGCCGTATCGGGCACCGTAGACCACTGAGACCGTGGCCCAAGCTGCGCAATGCCGGTGAGTAGGGGTCGAAGCTGCGAAAGAGGGAGGCGGAACGTCGAAGGGGGCGAGAGCCTCAGAGACCCAGAGCCCCGACGACGGCGCGCTCTCTAGCGCAGCCCCCGCACCCGCGCAAGCTCCCCACACGCCGCGAAGCCCTCAGGGTCGGCCGCGCCTGCGAGACCCCGCCCCCCCTGCGAGGCCCGGTGAAGGCCGCCCCGGCCCAGGGCCCGCGCCGCTCCGTCGCGCCCGCCACCCTTCAGCCCCGACCGACCGACGCCGAGGTCACCCCGGGCCGCCCCCCGCCCCCGCGCCGCGGTAATTTCGTGGCAGCCGAACGACCGACGCGAATCACATCGCAAAATGGCTTGAACTGAAGATGAATTTGAGATGGTTGGGTGACCGAACGATCGGGCGCTCGGGTCAGCGACGCGAGACCCGCACCCCGGGCGCCGCGAGGGTTCGCAGGGTCAAGCTCGCAGGGTGGCCGAACACGCCCGGCGCGCTGGTGTCGCCGAGCCCGAGGCTCACCCGTCGCGTCGCGTCGCCGAGCACCAACGAGCCCGGCCAGACGCCGACTCGGCTGAGCCCGTGAAGCGCGGGCACCTCGACCGGACGCGAGGACGACGGCGGGAGGTCTTCGGCGAGGCCGCGGAGCGCGCTCCAACAGTGCACCGCGCCGTCGTCGAGGGTCGCGCAGGTGGCGGCTCGGGCCGCCCACAGGGCGTTCGCCGCACGGGGCAGCGCCACCGCCGTCGGACGGAGTCGCGGGCGCCGGTCGCCGAGCCCCAGCTCTCCCGCACCGTTTTCGCCCCAGCAGCGCACCCGATGGTCGGCGCCGAGCGCGCACGCGTGGCTCCCGCTCAGCACCATCGCGGCGGTGGCCCCGAGGCCCTCGATCGGCACGCCTGGGGCGGGCACGAGGGGCCTGAGGCTCCGCTCGAAGAGCTCGTTCTCGTTCGAGCCGAAGCATCGCGGCGGCGCGTCGCCGACCCAGTAACAGAGCTGTTCGAGCCCTGCGGCCACGGTCGGCCGCCCGTCGGTGGTGACCCGCTGCGTGAGCTGCAACGGCCGCACGGTGGGCCGCGCCGATGCGAGGCCCGTCGGGGTGGTGAACCACAGCTCGCCGCGCAGTACGCCCACGGGCTCGGCCCCGGGCGCGAGGCCCCAGCGGTCGAGGTAGCGCTCGCTCCAGGTGCCGCTGGCGTTGTCGCCCTCGTCGGAGGGGCCGTCGGGCTCGCCGGGCGTGCGGGTGGGCTCGCCGTCGGCCCCGTACCGAAACGTGCGGGTGCGCACCTGCGACACCGCGCCGTCGACGCCGACCACCACCGCCAGATCGCCGAGAAAGAGCCGCGCCGCCACAGGCCCCGGCGTGTCGACCCGGACGAGCCCCTCGCTCGACTCGACCCCTTCGAGAAAGCCCCCGAGGGTGCCCGCGAGGTAGAGCCCGCCGCTGCGGTCGAGCCCCGAGAGGGTGAGGCCGTTGCCGTCGAGCGCCAGGGCCTCGGGCGAGAGCTGTCCGCGACCGTCGACGAGCCCGCGAAACGCGGCGTCCATCGGGGGGCCGCTGCCCCAGGTGAGGAGCCTCCCTTCGGCGGTGAGCGCGAAGGCCGCAGTGGGCGTGCTCGCGACGCGGGTGAGGCCCGAGACGCCTTCGAGCATCACGCCGTCGAGGTTGAGGTTGTCTTCGGTCAAGCCGAGCACCTCGGAGCCCGCCCCGCCGAGCAGCACCAGGCGCCCCGCCTCGTCGAGGAGCGCGTCTCGGGTGCCGCTCGCGTCGGCCGCGCTCAGCGTCGCGACGGGGAGCGGCGTCCACCGCGAGCTCCCTCCGCAGCGCGCCGCGAGGGCGGTGTTGACCACGCAGCGCCGGCTCGGAGCGCCCAGAAACCGCAACGCTTGGGCCTCAGCCTCGACGGTGCGCAGGGTCGGGCTCGCGTCGCGCGCGAACACCACCTCGCGCAGCCCGCCTTGGGCGTCGATCACCGCGAGCCCCGTCGGCCCGATGCGCGCGTCGCGCACGCCGCTGAGCCCCTCGACGCGCACGAAGGCCCAGCCGCCGTCTTCTTGTCGGCGATAGCACCCGAAGCCTGTACTCGGTCCCTCGCCGCACACCATCGTCGGCGAAGCGTCAAACACCCGACTGAGGCCCGCCGACGCGAGGGTCTCGACGGTCGCCGCGTCAGCCCCCTCGATGCGCACGATGCGCCGCGCCCCTTCGCCCTCGAGCACCGCCACGCCCTGCCGCGCGACCACGCCGAAGACGGGCTCGCGCACCTCGGCCACGCGCCTGAGCGGCGACCACGCCGGGGCCATGCGCTCGCGGGGTCGAAGCGCCGCGTGGTAGAGCCCGCCGTCGTCGCCGACGAGGTAGAGCCCCGCGGCGTTCTGCGCCACGTCGACCCAACGGGTGAGCGACCGCGGCGTCGGCACATCGGCCGCTGTCGGCGTGAGGGGCCGCGCGGGCGCCGCGGGGCGGGTCACACATCCAGACAAAATTGACAAAACAATCAAACCTGTCGCATCACGAAGCATGGTTCGGCGGGCCCTTCACTGCGCGGTCGGCGTCGCGCTGGCCACCGACGCCGGGTCGACCCTCGGGATCTGGAGCCGAAGCCGGCGCCCGAGCCGCGTGAGGTGGGCGCGACCGCGGGCGGGCAGGTCGGGGCTGGCGTAGAGCGCAGCGAAGGCGCTCTGCACGGCGGGGCGAGCTTCGGGCACGCGCGCGAGGCGCTCGATGGCCCAATAGCGCACGGCGGGGTCTTCGCTGGTGAGGCCCTCGGCGGCCGCCTGCTCACCCGCACGGAGCCACTGCTCGCGGGTCTCGTGCTGGTGGAGCCGGTACCATCGCAGCCAGGCGCGCGCGGTGTAGGCCTGGCTCGACAGGGTGGCGCCGGGGCGGGTCTGCCAGGGGGCGCGCGGCGCGGGGTTGTTGCCGGTGAGCTGTTCGAGCGACTGCCACGCGGCGCCCTCGGAGTCGGTGACATACCGCGCCTCGGGGTCGGCGAGGCCCCCGACGACGAAGCGAAGCACCAGGGGCACCGCCTCGGGTCGCTGCGAGGCCGCCATGATCTGCATGAGCCTCGGGCCGCGCTGCTCTTCGGCGATGAAGGTGCGGAGGGTGTCGGGCTCTTCGTCGCGCGAGGTCGCGTCGCCTTCGAGGAGCGTCGCGATGGCGAAGACCCCGGCGGCGCCGCCGCGGCTGAGCTGGGCGTACCACCGCGGGCACGCGGGGTCGGCCTCGTGCTCCATGCGGCCGTCGGCGGTGTAGCACTCTGCGGTCGCGCGCACGACGGTGCGGAGCCTCGCGACCTCGGCCTCGAGGGCGGCGGGCACCTCGGGCCGCGCGGGCGCCACGAGCGCTTCGGCTTCGATGTCGACGGGAGCCTGGGCCGACTCGGCGGGCGGTGCGGGCGGCGCGGTGGTGTCTTGCCGGATCTGACCGAGGGCGGCCCCGGCGCAGAGCGAGAGCGCCCCGACAAGGGCTGAACCAGCGAGGAATCTCATTTACCGGGCTCCTTCGAGGGCGACGCGCCCTTCTTCGACGGTGAGCTGATTTTCGGGCGTCCCGATGCCGTGAGAGGCCGCCATGGGCGTGGGCATCAAGAGGTACTGTAGACGAAAGTTTAGCGTGCGGGTGTCGCGGCCGAAGCGCAGGGTCTCGACCTCGGGGGCGCCGAGGCCCGGGGGCATCACGCGGGTGTCGCGCGACTGACGGCGCACAAAGAGCATGGCCCCGCGCGGCGAGCGCTCGAGCACCGGCGCGAAGGCCCGCGCATACACCACGGTTTGGGCGTGGGCCTCGTCGTCGTCGGCCCAAACCCGCAGCTCGACCCGGCGAAAGAGGTCGCCCGTGGGGAAGGCGTGTCCGAGACGGCCCGGCACGAGGCTCACCGCGGCCTCGACGGCGTCGGCGGTACGGCCGGGCACGAGGCGTACGCTCACGGCCTGGCGCACGAGCGCGGGGTCGGCCCCGCCCACGAAGCGGTGCGAGCGATGGCGGCGCCCGTTGGGGCCCTCGACCCAGGGCATGTGGCACGACTGGCAGCTCTCGCCGCGTTGGCCCGAGGCGCTCATCTGCCACTCGGCGAAGGTGTCTTGCATGGGCTCGTCGGTGGCGTAGGGCGCCTCTGCGCCGCCGGTGTCTCCCGGGAAGTTGAACTGATGGCAGCCCGCGCAATAGGTCGACGCGCCGAGCCCCGCGGCGAGCACCGGGTGGGGCGTGTCGGCCCTCGCCCGCGCCCCCAAGACGGCCCCCGATCGCACATGGCACACCGCGCAGGAGACGCCCTCGTCGGCCTCTTCGCGGCTGGGCGCGGGCCCTTCAGCGAGGGGCGCGTGGCAGTGCCGACAGAAGGCCATGGGCTCGCGCTGGTAGGCGGCCTGAAAGACCCTGTCGTGCCAGGCCCCGCGGTGCTGAGAGGCCCGCCACTCGTCGGCGATTTCAGCGTGGCAGCTCGCACACGCCGACGCGGCGTGCGAGGCCACACCGGGCACCGCGCGACCCAAGCGAACGGGCGCCGCGCCCCGCGAAAAGAGCGCGCCCCGAAACACACGCCGCTCGGCCGAGACGCCCACCGACACGGCGAGCACCATCAGCGGAAGAACATGCTTTGCGCGCAACTGAAGCATCGGCGTCGATCGTCTCGGAGAGCAAGCCCCAGGCCACCCGCGGCCCCGAGCGTTGGCCCTCACCGCGTCGCGAACGCTTCGGCGGGGTGACTACTCGTACCGCACGTCGAGCACCGTGTACTCGACCCGCGCCCCCTCGGGCTTCTGGAAGCTCACCGTATCACCGACCTTGCGCCGAAGGAGGCTCCGCCCGATCGGAGAGCGCCATGAGATTTTGCCCCGCGCCGGGTCGACCTCATCGACCCCGACGATCTGCCAGGTGAGGCACTCGCCGTCTTCGTCTTCAACATCGACCGTGGCACCGAAAAAGATGATCTGACCGCGCGGAGTGCTGGGGTCAACCACGACGATGTGGGCGAGCCGACCTTGCAGAAAGCGGAGGCGGCGGTCGATCTCGCGGAGCTTCTTCTTGCCGTAGATGTACTCGGCGTTCTCAGAGCGATCGCCCTGGGCGGCGGCGTCGGAGACCTCTTGCACGATCTTGGGGCGCTCGACCCTGACGAGCTGATCGATCTCGTCGAGGATCTTTCGGTGGCCTGTGGGGGTGATGTAATTGGCCTTGTCGTCCATCGGGAGGGGCCGAAGGTAGCGCAGCGCGGCGGGGCTGCCGACGAAATCACCCTACGACCGTAGGCGCGCTCAGGCGCCGTAGAGGGCGTCTCGGGCGGCCCGTCGCCAGGCCTCATCGTCGACCGCGGCGAGCACGATCTTGTCGCGGCGCCAGGGCGCCCCCGCGGGGCCCTCGACGCTCTCGACGACCCCTTGAACGCGGCCGTCGTCGACCCACCACCAGCGCGCGCCGCGGGTCATGAGCTGCCACCCGTACGACTCGAACCACATGAGCCGGTCGAGCACCTGGGGGCCCGAGAGGCGCACCCCCCGGGCCGCCGACGCGAGCGCTGCGAGGGCCTCGGCGTCGGCCTCGGCGGCGGCCGCGAACCAGTCGAGCATCGGCCCGAAGAGCTTCGTCGGGGCCTGCGGCGTGTCGGGCGACTCAGGGCGCGCGACGGCCCCCAAGGCCCACCACACCGCCGCGTCATCGCAGAGCGGGACGCTCTCGCCCGCCAGGCTCGCGAGCACCTTCGAGATCGCCGCGAGCCCGTGCCCCTGGGTCGCCAGGCGGTCGACGGTCTGGGCCACCAGCGCGCGGGTCTCGGGGTCGAGGCCGGCCCACCCGCGGTCTTGCGCGAGCACCTCGGCGAGGCCCGCCCACACCTCGCCGAGAGGCGCCGAGAGCCAGTGCTGGAACACCTGCGAGGTGGCGCGGTTGTTCACCATCCAGCTGGTCGGCATGGCCGCCGCGACGAGGTCGTCGAAGCGCGCCCCGGCCCGCCGCGCCTCGGCAAAACCCGCCGCCGCGCGGTCGAAGCCGAAGGCCCCGGGGAGCGCCCCGCGGAGGGCGAGCTTGCGTTCGGCGTCGGCGATCCGCCATCGCCCTTGGGCCGTGTCGAGGGTCAGCATCGGGCCGAGACCTTACACGCCCGCGCCGCGACGTCGCGCGCCGATCGCGCCGACACCGCGGTTGCACGTTTGTGGCGCGGGGTCGATGCGGCGCGCGAGAAGGTCGACCGCCATGAACGCCACGCTCCGCGCCGAAGACCGCTTGATCTTCGCCCTCGACGTCGACGACGAAGACCGGGCCCGGGCCCTCGTTCGGCGCCTGAGACCGCACGTCGGGCTCTTCAAAATGGGCCTCGAAACCCTGATGGCCGGGGGCATGGCCCGGGTCGCGCGGCTGGCCGAGGGGCACCCGGTGTTCGTCGACGCGAAGCTCCACGATGTGCCCGCCACGGTGGCGCGGTCGGTGCGACAGATCGTGAAGGGCCCGAACCCCGTGCGCTACATCACCGTGCACAACTGCGTGCGCGAGGCCGTCGAGGCCTGCGAAGGCCGCGCGGCGATCTTGAGGGTGACCGTGCTCACGTCGATCGAGGCGCGAGACCTCGGGGGCCACGAGGCCCTCACCGCGAGGGTGCTGCGCCGCGCCGAAGAGGCCGTCAGGGCGGGCGCCGAGGGGGTCATCTGTGCGCCCGCGGAGGTGCGCGCCGTGCGGGCCGCCCTCGGGCGAGACGTGACCGTGGTGACCCCGGGCGTTCGCCCCGCGTGGGCGGCGGTGGCGGGTGACGACCAGGCCCGCACCGCGAGCCCCGAGGAGGCCGTCAGGGCGGGCGCCGACCGGGTGGTGGTCGGGAGGCCCATCCGAGACGCCGAGCGCCCGGAAGAGGCCGCCAGACGCATCGTCGAAGCCCTCAGCGCCCTCGGCTCGGAATAGCCCCCTCGCCTCGCGGGTCTTTCGAGGCACCGAAGACCTCAAACCGACCGTAGGCGGGGGGCAGTCACGCGGCGCTCGCGCCCTGACGCCTCGCTGCGGGTCATCGATGGAGACGTAGAGATGATTCAACCGTCACGGCCGGTGGTGCCGATGCCCTCGTCGCGTCGTCGCGCGGCGGCCTTGGGCCTTGTGTTGACGATGGTGGGCGGCGCGGTGTGGTCGCAGGTGCCGCCCGCGCAGCCGGTGGCGCCGTCGCTCGCCACGCCCCAGGTGGCGGAGCTTCAGCGCTTCAGCGAGGGCTTCTCGCAGGTGGCGGCCTCGGTGCTGCCGGCGGTGGTGAGCCTGCGGGTCGAGGTGGCGCAGGAGCAGCCCGACGAGGGGGGCTTTCCGTTTCCGTTCTTTGGGGGCGGCCGAGGGGGCGGCGGGGGCGCGCAGATTCAGCGCGGCACGGGCTCCGGGGTGGTGGTGCGCAGCGACGGGGTGATCATCACGAACAACCACGTCGTGGCCGACGCGCGGCGCATCGTCGTGCACTTTCGCGACGGCCGGAGCCTCCCTGCCCGGGTGCTCGGCACCGACCCCGCGAGCGACCTCGCGGTGGTGAAGGTCGAGGCCCAGAACCTCTCGACGGCGCGGTGGGCCGACAGCGAGCGCGCCAACGTGGGCGAGTGGGTGCTCGCCATCGGCGCGCCCTTCGGCCTCGAAGCCACGGTCACCCAAGGGGTGCTCTCGGCCACCGGGCGCGCGGGCCTCGGGATGAACCAGATCGAAGACTATTTGCAGACCGACGCGAGCATCAACCCGGGCAACTCGGGCGGCGCGCTCGTCAACCTGCGCGGCGAGGTGTTGGGCATCAACACCATGATCCTCGGGCGCGGCTCGGGCATCGGGTTCGCCGTGCCTTCGCGCATGGCGCGTATGGTCGCTGAGCAGATCGTGACCCGCGGCGAGGTCACCCGCGGGTGGATGGGCACCGTCGTCCAAGACCTCAGCCCCGACCTCGCGACGGCGCTCAACGTGCCGCAGGGCTCGGGCGCCATCGTCTCGCAGGTGATGCCCGGGAGCCCCGGCGCGCGGGCCGGGCTCATCACCGGCGACATCCTCAACACCGTCGACGGTCGCGCGATCCGCTCGTCGCACGAGGTCGTGCGAGAGGTCACCAACACCGCCCCCGGCGCGCGGCTCGCGCTCGGCCTCACCCGCAACGGGCGGCCCCTCACGGTGCAGCTCACCGTGGGGCAGCGCCCCGACGAGCAGCGCCCCCAACGCGTGAGGGCCCTCGATACGCCCGCGGCGCCTCCCGAGAACCGCGGGCTCGGGCTCGAAGTGATGCAGCTCCCGGCCGACCGCGCCCGGGCCTATGGCGCGCGCGCGGCGCTGATCGTCTCGGCCATCGAGAGCGGCGGCATGGCCGACCGATCGGGGCTTCGCCGCGGCGACGTGATCCTTCAGGCAGACGGCCGCGCCGTCGACACGCCGGGCGACCTCCTTGAGGCCACCCAAGACGGCCGCGCGGCGCTCCTCGTGCGTCGCCGTGACGCGCAGTTGTTCGTGCCCTTGGTGCGCTGAGCGCCGGGTCGCGGCACTGCGCGACGTGTCACGCGGCGCGCGCTTCTTGGCACCTTCGGCACCGCAACAAGATGCTTGTGGCACGCGCTTGCGGGCCCCTCGCGGGCCGCGCTACCCGTGAGCCATGCCGCACGACGCAGCCCACGGGCACAGCCATCATCACCTCCACACGCACGCCCACACCCACGCGCACCGGCACGGCGAGCTCGTGCACAGCCACCCGCACGATCACAGCCACGCCCACACCCACGAGCACGCCGAGGGCGCCGCCGAGGCGCACTCCCACGACCACGCCGACCACGCCGACGAGCCGCACGAGCACACCCACTGAGGGCGACCTGCCACCCAAGGGGGTGAGCGCCGCGCGTGACCTCACCCCCTGAGGGGCGCACGGCCCTCACACCCCCTCTCCCTGTCAGGAGAGGGGCAAAACGCGACAGGTTTAATATGATTTTTCATTATTATAGCAATGATATTCCGAGTTAAAAGTCTTATTGTTTTGCATGTTGGTTGAGTTTGTCTATATTTGCCCCTCTCCTGACAGGGAGAGGGGGCGCGTGGGCCGTACGCTCCGCAGGGGGTGAGGTCACACCAACCGCGGGGCCGTGCGCCCCTAAGGGGGTGAGGTCACGCAGGCGTTGGGGCGCTGCGTAGACTTGAACTCGATATTACGGAGGTCGAGGTCGACGCCGCCTTCGATGCGGAGGAGGTCGACGGGTTCAGGAGGCGCTACCCCGGCTGGCATGTCCGGGGGCGACGGGAGGGCGCGGTCGAAGGTGAAGGTCGACGGGCTGCCGCCGCCTTGAAAGGCCGTTCCGCGCACGACCACCTTGGGGTTGCGGCCGCCCCAGGCGTCGGACATCGCCCCGCGCTGCACGGTGACCTGATTGTGGAGGCGGTAGTTGCCCCCGCTTGCCAGCACTTCGAGCGGCGGGAGGAGCACCCGGTCGGCGGCGGAGAGTGGGTTGTTGGACTCATCGCGCGTTTTGACCCGGTTGACCGAGGCGCAGTCGAGGGCGGC
>JAEUKH010000044.1 GCA_016792845.1 Myxococcales bacterium
TGTCATCGAGCGCCTCTTCGGTAAACTAAAGCAGTACCGGCGTATCGCAACCCGCTACGAAAAGAGGGCGAAGTACTACGCGGCAATGCTCACCATCGCATGCATTCGATGTTGGTTATGACATTTGCGGACACGGCCTAGGCAAAGATCAGGCGGGTGCGACGGGCGGGTCGAAGCGCTCGAGCACCGCGGCGGCGCCGAGGCCCCCGGCGGCGCAGAGGCCGAGCACGGCGTAGCGGTGAGGGCCCGAAGCAAGGGCCCGGGCCATGGTGGTGACCATGCGGGCGCCGGTGGCGCCGAAGGGGTGGCCGAGCGCGAGGGAGCCGCCGTAGACGTTGAGCTTGTCGTCAGAGACCTCGCCCACCGCCGCGGCGCGCCCGAGACGGAGCCGCGCGAAGGCCTCTGAGCCGAGCATCTTCAGCACCGAGAGCACCTGCGCCGCGAAGGCCTCGTGGAGGTCGACGAGGTCGATGTCGGCGAGGGTGATGCCCGCGCGGTCGAGGGCCCGAGGCACCGCGAGGGCCGGGCCCATGAGGAGCTGATCGGCAGGGTCGACGCCCACGTAGGCCCACGAACGGATCGCCGCGAGGGGCCTGAGCCCGAGGCGCTGGGCCTTCGAGGCGCGCATGAGGAGCACCCCCGCCGCGCCGTCGGTGAGGGGCGTGGCGTTGCCCGCGGTGAGGGTGCCGTCTTTGGCGAACACCGGGCGGAGCCGGGCGAGCTTCTCGACGCTGGTGTCGCCGCGCACGATGGTGTCGTTGTGAACCCATCGGTCGCCCTTGACCTGAACGGCGATGACCTCAGGCTGGAGCGTCCCGTTGGCGAGGGCCTCGGCGGCGCGGTGGTGCGAGCGCGCGGCGAAGGCGTCTTGGGCCTCGCGGGTGATCTCGTTGCGGGCGGCCATGCGCTCGGCGGCCTCGCCCATCACCTCGCCCGTGCTCCGCTCGGCGATGCGCGGCTTCTGCGGCAACAAATCGGTGAAGGGCGCGAGCTGACCGATCACACCGAGCACCGCGCCCGCGGTCGGCTTGCCGAGCGCCAACGGCGCCAAGGCGTGAACCACCTTCTGCGGCAGCTTCAGCTCGGCGTTGCTCGTGCTGTCGCCGCCTCCCGCGATCACCACCTCGGCGTCGCCGCGCTCGATCATCGCCGCCGCCGTGGTGATGGCCTGGAGCCCCGACGCGCAAGCCCGGGTCACCGTCATCGCCTCGCAGGCCGGGTCGAGCCCCGCGTCGAGCACGATCTCGCGGGCGACGTTGGGCGAGGCGCTCGGCAAGATCACGCCGCCCCAGACCAGGGCGTCGACCTGGCTCCGGTCGAGCTTGTGGGCGCTCACCAAGGCGCGCACCACGGCGGTGCCGAGGGCGATCGCGTCGAGCGTCGTAAACTCTGAAAACGCTTTGACGAAAGGTGTTCGCAAGCCTCCGACGACCACCACGGGGTCGTCTTGGGTCTTCGGGCTCATGGTCGCTTGGGGCTCCTTCGGGGCCGGGGCGAGGGTTTCTGTCTCTGCAACCTCACCCGCCGTTTGAGCGGGGGGTGTGATCCATTCTGCAACCTTGGGTTGGGCCTTGCTCGGCTGC
Organism: Myxococcales bacterium; assembly: GCA_016792845.1. GTDB lineage: Bacteria > Myxococcota_A > Polyangia > Polyangiales > JAEUKH01. Next base: position 1,584 of record JAEUKH010000044.1, read on the forward strand.
CTGCTGCGTCGCTTCATGCGCCCACCAGCGCCCCGCCGCAGACCCGCAGCACGCCCCCGCGGAGGCCCGCGGCGTCGGGCGTCGCCAAGAAGACGATCGCCTCGGCGACATCGACCGGGAGGCCGCCCTGCCCCAGCGCCGAGAGCCTCCGGGCGACCTCGCGGATGGCCACGGGGATCGCCGCCGTGAGCCGCGTCTCGATGAAGCCCGGGGCCACGGCGTGGGCGCTCGCCCCGCGGGCTTCGAGGGCCGCTGACCAGCCCCGCACGAGCCCCACCACGGCCGCCTTCGAGGCCGCGTAGGCCGTCTGGCCGACGTTGCCCGCGAGGCCCGCGATCGACGAGAGCGCGATCACCCGGGCGCCGGGCCTGAGCAGCGGCGTGAGGGCGTCTTGGAGAGCGATCACGGCGCTGAGGTTGATGGCGAAGACGGCGTCCCACCGGGCGGCGTCGAGGCGCGCGAAGGTGCGGTCGCGGGTGACCCCCGCGTTGTGGACCACCACGTCGACGCCCCCGAGCGCGGCGACCGACTCGGCGACCCGCTCGGCGGCCCCTGGGGCCGTAAGGTCGACCGCCACCGCGACCCCGCCCAGCGCGCGACAGAGGGCCCCGAGCGCCGCGGCGTCGTCGGGTCGATCGACACCCACCACCGTCGCGCCCTCTTCCGCGAAGCGACGCGCGGTGGCCTCGCCGATGCCCCGGGCGGCGCCGGTCACCACCACCACGCGCCCCGCGAACGGGCGGACCCAGCGCCCCGCCCGCGGCGCCGGCTGAACCTCGACGGGCTGCGCCGTCACAAAGGCCGAGCGCGGCCCGAGGAGCCACCGCAGCGGCCCCGCCAGCGCCCCCTCGGCCCCCGGCGCGACGCGCACGAGGTTCACCGTCGTACCGTGGCGCCCGAGCTCTTTGGCGAGGCTCCGCACGAAGCCCTCAAGGCCCGCCTGCACCGCCGCCGCGGTGGCGTCGCGCTGGGCCGCGACGGGGCGCCCGACGACGAGCACCCGACCCGAGCGCTGAATGCCCCCCGCCACCCGGGCCGAGAGCCGCGCGCGCACGGCCACGAGCTCAGCGACCTCGGTGACCCCCGTGGCGTCGAGCACCACGGCGTCGACGCGGCTCGGCGCCTCGGCGGCGCTCCGAACGGGGCGGGCCCAGGCCTCGGCGGCCGCCGCGAGCGCGCCCGGGTCAACGCCCTCGCCCGCGAAGACGCTCGCCCCCGCGGCGACCAGCGCTTCGCCGAGGGCCGCGCATTGGGTCGTCTCGCCGAGGGCCATGAGCAACACCGAGCGCTCGGCCAGGGGCCGCTCGACCATCGGGCCCCGCGCCCGTCGAAGCGCCTCGGGTACGGGCAAGGGGAGGGCCTTGAGCACCCTCCGCCCCACCGGATGGCTGCCAATCTCAAGCAACAGATCACGCATCAGAACACCTCAGGGTCGAGGGCCTCGCCGCGCACGGCGAAGCGCCCCGTCAGATAGGCCGGGCCGCCAGGCGCGACGCCGACCGAGACTTCTCTTACCGATTGGTAGGTGCCCACCGACGCGGGCAGCACCAACGGCGCGACGAAGCGAACATCGAGCCCCGAGAGCGCCTCGGGGTCGCCCGCGGCCACCCCCCGCACGAGCGCCTCGTGGGCACGGGCCAGGGTGCCGAAGCCGTGCAAGATCACCGACCCGAAACCGCTCGCGCGGGCCCAGGGCTTGAGCCAGTGGATGGGGTTCAGGTCGCCCGTCAGCACCGCGAAGGCGGCGCCCGCGTTGGCGTCGAGGCGGCCGTAGCTGAGCTCCCGCGCCCCCAGCGGGACGAGCACCGGCGGGCGACGGCCCCCTGCCCGGCCCGCGCCGCCGAGACGGACCATCGCCCGAAAGAGCGCGCGCACCTGGTCTGGCGCATCGGCGGTGCCGGTGAGCACTTCGACGGTGATCACCGCGCGGGCGCCATTGTCATCGACCGAGACGAGCCGCGCGGCGACTTCGAGCGGACGTCTGAGGTCGAGGCTGCCGCGGCGTTCGAGTCGGCACCCGGCGTTGAGGACGCCCAGGAGCGGGTACCCGAGCCCTCGCATCGCCTCGGCCGCCAACGGAAAGCCCCACTGCGGCACCAGGGTGGCGGGCACGACCCCGCGGTAGGCGCCGGGGTCACCTCCGGCCCAGGTCACGAACGCGCGAACGAGGGCGGGGTCTCGCGGCGCGAGGGTGGCGCGTCGCCAGGGGCCGGGCAGCGCGGGTCGGGTCACGGGCCCGTGCGGCCGCAGCGCCCCGAGGGCCACGCGCCCGAGGGTGCCGAGGGTCTGGGTCTGCGACGCGAGGTGTCGCCAGGCGATCTTCATGGCGTCACTCGGCGGCCAGGGTCTCGGCGGCGAGGGCCCCCAAGAGGCGCCCCCCGCGGGTGGTGATCTCTTCGTAGAGCGCGTCGCAGCGCAGCGTCGCGCGGTCGAGGTACGCCTCAAGGAGCGCCCTCCGGTCGGGGTGCCGCCGCGCCTCGTCGAGCAAGATCTCGGTGATGGCCTCGTCGGCGAGGAGCCGCGTGAGCCGCTCGGCGTGGAGCATCGCGAGGGCGAAATCTCGCTTCGGATTCCACGCCCGGGTGAGGGCGCCTTGCCACTCGGTAAGCGGGCGGTCTTGCAGCGACTTCAGCTTGCCCGCCGCGGTGCGCGACACGAGGTACCACTGCGCGCTCTGGGCCCGCCACGCGACGTGGGCCGCGGCGCGTTCGAGCGGGTCTCGGGCCGACAGGGCCCGCCACTTCGACTGCCCGAGCGCGGCGGCGAAGGCCTGGGGGCGCTTCATCACCCCCGCGAGGCTGTCTTTCATGGCCATGAGCGCCTGAATCTGGCTCGTGCCCTCGTAGATCGGCAGCACCATCGCGTCGCGCAGGAGCTTCTCGGCCCCGTACTCGCGGGTGTACCCGACGCCCCCGTGGATCTGCACGTTGCGCCGCGCGATCTCGACGGCCTTCTCGGCGGCGATGTACTTCAAGAGGGGCGTGTACCGCCGCGCGAGGCGCCGGTGCCTCGGCAACGCCGCGGCCCCCCGGGCGCGCTCGGCCTCGCCCATGACGGCGTCGAAGCGCGACAGGATGTTGAGCTTCTGGCTCATCTCTTCGTGCCACGCCGAGCGCACCGCGAGGGCCCTCACCGCGGCGATGTCGACCGCGGCCTCGTCGAGCATCTCGGCGACCATCTCGTGGCGGGCGATGGCCTTGCCCATCGCGCGGCGGGTCTGGGCGTACGCGCTTGCCATTCGGTAGGCAGACTCGGCGAGGCCGAGGCTCTCGAAGCCGACGCCCACCCGGGCGTTGTTCATGAGCGTGAGCATGTACTTGAAGCCCTCGCCGCGCTGACCGATGAGCTCGGCCGGGGCGTCGTCGAACTCGAGGGCCGCGGTGACCGAGCCGTGGTGACCGAGCTTCTCTTCGAGCCGCGCCACCCGGACGTGCCGCTGACGCGAGGCCCCCTCACCCTCCCACGCCCGCACGAGGAACATCGACAGCCCCTTGAGCCCCGCCATCGGGTCATCGCCGCCCCGGTCGGGCTCGGTGCGGGCGATGACGAAGTGGTACTTGCCGTGCCCCGAGGTGATGAAGATCTTCTGCCCGTTGAGCCGCCAGGCCCCGTCGGCTCCTTGGGCGGCGCGGGTGGCGAGGGCGGCCATGTCGCTGCCGGCGTTGGGCTCGGTGATGTCCATGCAGCCCCAGGCGTCGCCGCGGGCGATCTCGTCGATCTCGGCCGCGAAGCGGGTCGAGGCGATGCGCCCGGCGCCCACGTCGAAGCGCGTCGACCCCTCGTGGATCGAGTACGCGAGCATCGCCATGGCCATGCCGCCGTGAAACGAGAAGTGCGTCATCGCCGAGACGTCGGCCCGCGCGATCATCTCGCCGCCGAGGAAGTACACCAGCAGCGGGGCGTTCATGCCCCCGAGCTCGCGCGGCAGGCAGAGCCCGTGCAGCCCCGCCTCGCGGAAGTCATCAAAGGCCTTGGCCATCACCGGCGCGTCGACCACCTCGCCGCCCACGAGCCGCGGGCCCTCGCGCTCGATCTTCGCGGCGTGCGGCGCGAGGGAGCGCGCCACGAGGGCCCCCATCGAGCCGAGCAGCGCCTGGTACACCGGCAGGGCCTCGTCGACCGATCGGTAGGCGTCAGGCGCGCGCCCCCCGTACTCGGTGACCTCGACGAGGCTCGCCCAGTCGACGCCGCGCTCGACGTGGAACCGCAGATCGGCGTGATCGAGATAGAAGTTCGAGCTCATCGCATCTTCTTCTTTCTGGCCGACCGGGTCTCGGCCTCGGGCGCCGCGGCGCCTTCACGTTTTGGCAGAAACAAGGCCGTTCGCGCGATGCGCAGGAGCTCGCCGGTGACCCGCGCCCGCCCCCCCTCGCCCACCGCCGCGTCGAGGAGCGGCGCCGACGCGCACGCGACGATCACCAGTTCGAGCATGAGGGCGACGTAGGCGTCGGGGTCGAGCGTCGCGTGGTGCTCGCCCCGGCGCTGACCGCGGGTGATGTACCCCGCCACCGCGGCGAGCCACGGCTTCACGGGCCCCTTGAGCAGCGCCTTGGTCTCTGCGGGGCGGTCGAGGGCCTCGCGCAGCACCACCCGCGCGCGGTGCGGGTCGCTCGTGAAGAAGCGCACGAGCTCGCCGAGCACCGCCTCGAAGCGGTCTTCGCTGGCCGTCGCCGCCGTGAGCAGCCGCGGCAGGGCCTCGTGCCAGTGGGCCACCTGCGCCTCAAGCACCGCCTCGCGGAGCCGCCCCTTGCTGGCGAAATAGTGAAGCACCGCCTGCTTCGACACCCCCACCGCGGTGGCCACGTCTTGAAACGAGGTCGCCTCGAAGCCGCGCTCGGCGAAGAGCCGCGTCGCCGCCACCAGCATCGCCTCGCGGGCCTCACCCTCACGGCTTCGAGTCACGGTCATAGGTCTCTCACACTCCCTACCATCTGGTAGGTTACCGCTTCAAGACGCGCCGCGTTGATTTTCGAACCATGCTCTTTTCAAAGCACTCTGACCGCGTCACCGCGGCGCCATGGCCTTCGGTACAGCGCTTACCGATCGGTAGGCTGCGACTCCGCTCGTCTCGGCCGCGCGCTGCCAGCGGACTTCCGTTGACACGCTGGCGTGTGGGGCGGGGCGGCGCCCGCACCGCTTGGGGCGCGTGCGCTTGGCGTGACCTCACCCCCGGGGGGATGCCCGGCCCTCGCGCCCCCCTCTCCCTGTCAGGAGAGGGGCAAATTTAGACAAACTCAAGACAAAAACAAAGCCATAAGACCGATAACCCAGTAGATCATTCCAACAATAATGAAAATTCAATTTGCGCCTGTCGTGTTTTGCCCCTCTCCTGACAGGGAGAGGGGGCGCGAGGGCCGGGCATCCCCCCGGGGGTGAGGTCACGCCAGGTCCGCGATGCCCTCTCATGCCGGCGTGTCAGTTAAAATCCGCGGGTAAACCTCAGCCTGACAGGGAGAGGGAACGCGAGGGCGGGGCGCGCCCCAAGCGGTGAGCTCACACCGGGCGCAGCTCCGCCCCACACGCCAGCGTGTCAGCGGAGGTCTGCGGCTGCGTTCAGCGCGCGCGGGGGCGGCGGCGGCGGGCGAGGCGGGCGAAGGCGAGGGCCACGAGGCCGAGGGCGCCCGAGCGGGCGGGGGCCGTGCCCGGCGTCGAACACGAGCAACCCGAGTCGGGCGCTTCGGTGAGCACCCCGGCGTCTTCGCCCTCAGGCGGAGGCTCCCACGGGACGCCGCCGTCGAGGGGCGGATCGCTCGTGGGCGGCCCGTCGGTGGCCACCCCCGCGTCGCGGGCCCCGGCGTCGCGCAGGGGCGTGGTGGTGTCGACGCCTTCGCCCACGAGCCGGAGCTGAACGGCCGCGACCCCCGGCGTGGTGGCCCTGAGGGTCATCATGGTCTCGAAGCGCCCGACGCTGTTGGGCGTGAAGCGCACCGAGAGGGTGCGGCTCGCGCCGCCGGTGATGCAGAGCGGGTCGGTGGCGGCTTGAAACTGCGTGTCGCTCGGCGCCTCAGGGGTGACCCCCGCGGTGAGCCGGCCGGGGTTGCGCAGGGTGATGACCTGGCGGCCCTGGAGCCCGAGCCTGACCTGGCCGAAGTCGACCTCGAAGCTCGGCATGGCCTCGACGCCGGGCAGCATCACCAGGGTGTTCTGGTCGTTCGAGAACTGCTGCTCGGTGGCCTGCGCGAAGGGCACCTCGCCCTCGACGTCGCGCCAGGTGTTGGGGTCGCACACCACGATGCCGATGACCGGCACGGTGACCGTGTTCTGGCAGCGCACCTGCACCCTGAGGTTGAACGAGCCCACATAGCGTAAGGCCCCGCGCCACGAAGCGAGGAGGTTCAGGTCGCCGTTGGTGCGCGGGTCGACCTCGGCCTCGGCGTTCATCGCCGTGATCGAGCTGCTCGCTTGGGGGAAGGCGATCTCGCGGGTGCGGATCGTCGTCGTGAGGTTGTACCGCCCGTACATGCGGTAATAGAGCGTGCCCGCGAGAGGCACGTTGGGCACCGAGTCTTGTCGCAAGAGGCGCTCTGAGGCGGTGATGCGCACCGCGGTGCCCTCGCCGTTCCACGCCCAGGGGGTGAACATCGACTGGCCGCGCTCGAAGCGATCGGCCATGCCGACCCAGTCGGTGAGCGGCAGCGCGATGGTGTTGCCGAGGATGTTGACCGAGGTCTGGAGCCGCAGCCCGTACTGCACCGAGAGCCGCCCCTGGTTCGGGTCACCCACGGCCCCGACCCGAATCGCCGGCGGCCACCGCACCGTCAGCTCGCCCGGCATCACCCAATCGTAGGTGCCCTGGAGCAAGAGATTGTACGACAGCCCCAACTGGCTCGACCCGAGGGTGCCCGAGAAGCCCGGGCCAAACTCGACGGGCCCGCTGCCCGCGAAGCGAACCCGGGTGCGCGAGCTCGTCGCGGCGCAGACCAGGTCATCACCTCGGGCCGCGGGCGCGACGACCAGGGCGGCGAGGGCGAGACAACCCAACACCATCGCGCGGGATGTTTCAGTCATCAGGTGCATCGTGGCAGACTCCGCAAAAGAAAGCGACCGGTCGATGGCCGAAGCTACCACGACCACACCCCCCTTGGTGCCCCCCCTCGACGACCCTCACTGGCACGGGCCGATGACCTCGGCGTGCTTTGTCTTTCTCGACTGCGAGATGACCGGCGTCGACGCGAGCCACGACGCCCTCGTCGAGGTGGCCCTCTGCCGGGTGCGCGGGGGCGTCATCGAGGGTCGCTTCTCGTCGCTCGTTCATTGCCCGCAGCGCTCGTGCGAAGAGGCCATGGCGCTTCACGGGATCTCTCCCGACGAGTGCGCCGCGGCGCCGAGCTTCGCGGCCATCGCCTCGACGGTGCGGTGCTTCCTCGAAGGCGCCATCGCGGTGATGCACGACCCGAACCTCGACGTGGCCTTCCTCGAAGCGGCCTTCGACGCGGCGGGTGCGCCCTTTCGGTTCGGGCCCGTGCTCGACACCGTGATGCTCGCGCGGCGCGCCGTCTTGGCGCCCTCGTACGCGCTGAGCGCCCTCGCCCACACGCTGAATTTTACCCCGCGGCGCTGGCACCGGGCGGCCGAAGACGTCGCAGGGCTGCAAGACCTCTTCGGTCACCTCGTCGAGGCCCTCGTGCCCGCGAGCCCCTACGACCTCTGGCAAGTGCGGGCCGGGCAGAAGGGCCCCGTGATGGTGCGCGACAGCATCGCGAGGCGCCTCGAAGCCGCCGTCCACTCGAACGAACGCCTCGGGCTCGTGCTGCGGGCGCGCGGCATGGAGCCCACCCTCCTCGCGGCCCGCATCCTCCGATGGACGCCCCCCCACTGCGTGGTCGCCCTCGGCGACGCAGACCGCGTGCTGCGGGTCTTGCGGGCCGACCGGATCTTACGACTCGACCCCTGCCCCGAGCCGACCATGGCCGCGCCGTGACCGCTCGCCGGGGCACGGGCTTGAAGGCCGCGGCGGGCGCGACTAGCCCTCTCGTCGAGATGGCGTCCAAGGTAGCTCCTGACGAGCCTCGCAGGCTCAACGACCTCGGCGCCCTCGTGCGTGACACCGTGCGCGAGGCGCTGCGCTCGTGGCGGCTCCCCGCGGCGCTCTTTCTGGGTCTCGGCCTCGGGGCGCTCGAGCGCTTCATCACGGGCCGCGTCATGGGCTTCATGTGGGGCCCCGTGGCTGCCCTCTACACCCTCTTGCTCGGCCCCCTCCCCTGGCGCGCCCTGGTGCCCCTCGAAGAAGACGGCCGTCGGGCCGAGAAGCTCATGCGGTGGCTCATCGCCGCGGGGGTCGCGACGCTGCTCTTCGCGGGGCTCTTCGGGCTGTATCTGAGCATCGCCGAGGCGAGCGCGTACCTCCTCGAAGACGCCCACGGCCGGATGCGCGAGGCCTGGGTCTCGTACCTCTTGTTCGTGATCGGCGGCTGGGGGCTCGCGCGCGACATTCAGCTCGAACAGCGCCTCGACCGCACCTTGGGCTCGCACCGCGCGCTCTCGGCCGAGCTCGCCGCCGCGCGGGGTGACCTCTTGCGCGCCGACCTCGACCCGCACTTTCTCTTCAACGCCCTCAACGCCATCGCGAGCCAGTGCTCGGCGGCCCCAGAGGCCGAGCGCAACATCGTGCGGCTCGCGTCGCTCTTGCGCGCCGTGCTCGACACCCGGAGGCGCCCGCTGCACCCCCTCGACGACGAGCTGAGCCTCGCGAGAGACTATGTGGGGCTCCTCCAGGCGAGGTACCCCGCGCTGCGGGTCGAGTGGCGCATCGACGAGGCGAGCCGCGACGCCGAGGTGCCGCCGCTGGTCTTGCAACCCCTGCTCGAAAACGCGGTGCGACACGGGCGCATCGAGACCGGCGAGCCCATCACCGTCGAGGCCCGCGGGCACGACACCGACCTCGTGCTCACGGTCACGAGCCCGGGGCCCTTCCGCGGCGAACGCGAAGGCGGCATGGGCGTCGACCTCGTACGCCGCCGCGTCGCCCTCGCGTGGAACCTCGACGGAGCCCTCACCCTCGCCACCCACGCCGACCGCACCGTCGCCACCATCACCGCCCGCGGCGCCCTCCCCGGCGACGCCCTTCACCCCTGAGGAGCCACCATGAACGCCCGCGCCGTCATCATCGAAGACGAGCCCTCGGCCCGCGACCGACTCGCCCGCATGCTCGCCGACCACCTGGCAGGCCGGGTCGAGCTCGTGGGCACCGCCAGCGACGGCGAGGCCGGCCTCGCGCTCATCGCCGAGCACGCCCCCGACCTGGCCTTCGTCGACGTGCAGATGCCCGGCCTCGACGGCATCGAGATGGCCGCGCGGCTCGGATCTCCGGCGCCGTACGTGATCTTCACCACCGCCCACGACCGCTACGCCCTCGACGCCTTCGACGCGGGCGCCATCGATTACCTCCTCAAGCCCTTCGACGCCGAGCGCCTCGTGCGCGCGGTGGGCCGCGCCGAATCGCTGGGCCTCAAGGCCCGCGGCGACGAGGTGCTCGCGCCCCTCCGAGAGGCCCAACGGGCGATGCCGCGGGTCTTGTCAGACAAGCTCCCGATCACCGTCAACGGCCGCGTCTTGCTCGTGCCCGTGAGCGACATCTCGCACTGCATCGTCGAGCACGAGCTCGTGACGGTGCACACCTCGCGGGGCGACTACACCACCGACTACACCCTCACGGCCCTCGAAGGGCGCCTCGACCCGGCGAAGTTCTTTCGCGCCCATCGCGCCCTCCTGGTCAACCTCGACCACGTCGCCGCCATCGACGACATGGCCGGGGGCCGCGCCGTGCTGGTCACCCACGCGGGCGTCAAGCTGGTGGTCTCGCGGCAGAGCTCGCGGCGGCTCAGGCAGATGCTCGGGGTCTAGAACACCCCTTGGGTTAGTTGTCGTTGACACGCTGGAGCTCTCGACGCGCGGCGCCTCCTGCGGTGTCGTCCGGTCATGACCTGGAACCCGCCCGTCGAGCTGTCCGCTCGCGAAGAGACCATCTGCGCACGACTGACCAAGCAGCGCCGCTTCTTCCCGTTCCTGCGCCGCGTGCGCCATCGCCTCTTCGACGCGGGCTTCCAGGCGCGCCTCGCGGCGATGTACAGCGACAGCCCGCGCGGCAATCCCCCGCACCCGCCGGCCTTCCTCGCTGCCGTCGTGTTGCTCCAAGCCTACACACGGTGTTCGGACTTCGACGCCGTCTCCAGCGCCATGCACGACACGCGGTGGCAGATGGTCCTTGACTGTTTCGACACCGAGGAGCCGCCCTTCGGCGAGGCTACGCTCGTCGACTTCCGGTCGCGCCTGGTCCGTCATGCGATGGCACCCGAGCTGCTGCGCCGCACGGTCGACCTCGCGCGCGAGACCAAGAGCTTCGGCTTCAAGCAGGCCGCCGGACTGCGCATCGCGATCGACTCTGTGCCGCTCGATGGCGCGGGTAAGGTTGAGGACACGATCAACCTCCTGGGACGCGCGCTGCGCCTCCTCCTGCAGGCCGTCGCGGCGTTCGTTCTGCTGACGCCCGAGGAGGTCGCCGCCCAGGCACGGTTGCCGGTCCTCGTCGCGCCGAGCATCAAGGCCGGACTGGATCTAAACTGGGAGGCCGGGGACGCGACGCACACGGCCCTCGGCGTGTTGATGGAACATCTCGAACGCCTCACGACATGGATGGGTGCGCAGGTCGGAAGAGATTTGAGCACGCTTCGGATCGAGGCGGCGCGCGCGCAGGTCGAACGGATCGTCGCGCAGGACACCGAGCCCGACGGCGCGGCGGGCCACCGAATTTGTGAGGGTGTGGCGCCCGATCGACTGATCTTGTTGAGCGATCCCGAGATGCGCCACGGGCGCAAGAGCGAGACCGAGCGCATCGACGGCTACAAGCAATACCTCGCGCGCGACCTCGACAACGACCTGACTCTCGCGGCGTGCGTCCTTCCGGCCAATGCGCCCGAGGCGCAGGGCGCCGACAAGCTGCGCCCGCAGGCGACGATGGGCGGGGAGGCACGCGCGCTCTACGTCGACCGCGCGTTCCTCGCGAGCACGTGGGTCGGCGACCTCGCGCGCACGCGGGCGGACGCGGTGATCTGCCGGCCCTTCGTGAGTTCCAATCGCGGCCTCTTCACCAAGCGGGACTTCACGATCGACCTGGCCGCACAGACGGTGCGGTGTCCGGCCGGTCAGCTCGCGGTCATTCAGGGCGACAGGGTGCACTTCGCGATCCCGACGTGTCGCGCCTGCCCGCAGCGCGCAGTGCCAGAAGCCCGATGCGCGACAGGGCCGGACGCTCACGATCAGTCCCAATGAGCCGCTCTTGCAGCACTTGATCGTGCAGTCCACGACCGCGGAGGGGCGCCAGCGGCTGCGTGAGCGAGTCCCCGTCGAGCACGCGCTCGCTCACCAGCGCAGCCGCCAGGGCCGATTCGCGCGCTACCGCGGCGTCGCCAAGAACGACTTCGACGCGCAGCGCATCGCCGCCGTCAACAACCTCCAGACGATCGAGCTGCGGCTACGAAACGCTCGCGCAGACCTGCTGGAGGAAGCGGCTAGCGCGTGTCAACGACAACTAACCCGAGGGGTGTTCTAGA